>NZ_KB849420.1:335580-730958 GCF_000368405.1 Acinetobacter sp. NIPH 817 | reverse complement strand
GTTCAGGTTCAGGTTCAGGTTCAGGTTCAGGTTCAGGTTCAGGTTCAGGTTCAGGTTCAGGTTCAGGTTCAGGTTCAGGTTCAACCATAGCGGGTTGACTAATAACTTCAACAGGCTGAACAGCACTCACAGGAGCAATATCTTGAACTTTTTCTTGGACTTGGCGATTCACCACCGCTTGTCCATTTTGCTGAATAGGCTCTGATACTAAAATTTCATTTGGCGCTAAAGGACGGAATGCCAATAAGCGTAAAACGCACATTTCAAAACCTTGCTCTTGCGTTACGGCAAGTTGCAAGTCTGAACGACCTTTACAGGCAATTTGGTAATAAAGCTGCAAATCTTGAGCAGAAATCAGCTTAGACAGTTGCATGATTTTGCGATTGATTTCATCGCTATATTTCAAACTCAAATCAGGTAGATATTGCAAAATTGCCAATTCATGCAATGTCGAAATCAACTGATCAAGCACAAGTGAAACATCTAGCGCTTGATGTCTAAATTGTAATAAAAGCTGACTAACTTTCTCACGTTGATTCTGATGAATCGCTAGAATCAAATCATAAATAATCGTACGGTCAATCAAGCCAAGCATTTCTTTAACATCTTGATGATGTACAGAACCTTGACCATAAGCAATCGCTTGGTCAGTTAAAGATAATGCATCACGTAATGAACCTTGAGCAGATTCAGCAATTTGCCAAATTGCATCTTGATCGGCATTAATTTGCTCTTTTTCAAGAATAGCACCAAGGTGTTTGGTAATTTCATCGACAGCCAAAGGTCGTAGAGTAAATTGCAAACAACGTGAAATAACCGTAATCGGTAGCTTTTGTGGATCAGTCGTAGCAAACAGAAACTTAACGTGTTCTGGTGGTTCTTCTAGTGTTTTTAATAACGCATTAAAAGAATGCGTCGATAGCATATGTACTTCGTCAATCAGGTAAACTTTAAAACGACCTTGCGTTGGCGCATAAGGGACGTTGTCTAAAAGTTCACGCGTATCTTCTACTTTTGTTCTTGAAGCAGCATCGATTTCGATCAGGTCAATAAAACGCCCTTCGTTAACTGCTTTACAGGTTGCACAGACTTCACATGGTGTAGAAGTCACACCCGTTTCGCAGTTCAAACACTTGGCTAAAATACGTGCAATTGTAGTTTTACCTACACCACGCGTTCCTGTAAATAAATAAGCATGGTGTAGACGACCGCGTTCCAATGCACTACTTAATGCACGAGAAACATGGTTTTGCCCCACTAACTCATTGAAATTACGTGGACGGTATTTTCTAGCAAGTACTTGATACATGTATGCTCCTTGTTACAGGCATAAGCATACTTTGTTTTTAAAAGAGTGTGAACGCATAAAGCTCATATCCGTACAGATAAACTGCGAACTGACTTCTTTTCTCTACCAGAACCATTTATTTGTCTAAGGATGGTCATGATGTAGCTCTTGATCAGTTACACCTTCATCCATTGTTTGGACCAACCCTACACCATCCTTAATTTCAGCCGAATAATTTCCTTTCTCGGTAAAAATCTGCATGATCGTATAGTGATCTTTTTGACTTTGAGTAATCGTAAAGAAATTCTGATTTGGATCGCCCTGATCAAATTTTCCAGTCCATCGAACAATATCTTGGTCAACAGGTTCAATCTCTAGAATTTTTCCCGTGCGATTAATGCCATATTCCAACATTTGAAACTTAACAGTATCTCCAACTTTTTTAAGTTCAATCACATTTGGATCATATTTAATGACTATACCTTTAGCATTTTTAATTAGCGGAAAATTAACATTAGAAGGCAGTTGATCCTTTTCTATCTCATTAAAAACAATCTGTTGCCTAGACAACTTTTCTTTTTCGGATGGACTTAAATTCAGTATATTTTGACGAGCAAATTCATTCTGATTCTCTGCCATTTTTTGCCCAACCCCTTGCCCATTTTCTGCAGACGACGTTAAAGCAGAAGAGCTTTGTTGTGAAAAGGCAAACCAGATTAAAACTGCTAACGCCACACAAGCGATAGCAGTTCCTATTAACAACTTATTTTTCTTCATTATTTATAGCTAAAATAGAGGTTAGTTATATAGAGAAATTTTCTGCGCATTCAGGTTAATGACACTGACCGCATCGATCTTCCCTTCTTCACCTAAACGTACACCATATTTCGGGTTGTATAGGTATGGACTCGAATAGAAATTAATATTATTACCGCCCATTGCTGTACTTCCTAACGGATGAGCAAAGCCTGAACCAATATTGGTTGAACCATTATGGTACAACCCAAGATTGTGCCCGACTTCATGACGCATAGCAGCGAAAGAACAACCTGCAATATCATTTGCACCAATCATGTTATATGCAGAAGCATTAATCCAAGCCCAACCACAACCGCCATCACCTAGTTCATTACCTTGATAATAAACACCGTCTGCCAATACACGTTTACGCTCATTTTGTACCGTCGTGTCATCTCGTCCAGTAGAAATTGCTTCTTTCAAAGTACTAGCAGGGATTTTATAAGTTAAATAGCCAACATCTCTTAAGTAAAAACGTGCATTTGAATTTTCAGCGGTTAAGTTTGTTAGATTTACGCCTTCAATCATTCTAAGTTTTGCAGCGCTCTCTCCTAAAATTGCATTTACTTCTGGGCTAGAAACTAACAACATATCAATTGTATAACTATCTACTGTCCAGCCTTGAGCTGTGTAAATAAAACGGCGATTTTCACCATTTTTAATTGCAGTAGACAAGCCATTAGCAGCATTAATATAAGTGTCTGCCGATGCATTAGACACAATAACCACCTTATCCCCAACTTGAGCTTTAGCGGGTAGTTGCAAGGTCGGCTGCCAATTTGATGTAGACAGCTTCACCTTTAAAGTGGGCTGAGTCATGTTCGGTAAAGTTGCAGGGATTGTTGCCGATGAATCAATCACCTTTGTTGGTGAAGAGATCAGCTGCCAATAGCCTTTATCACTTACATACATAAACTCATATTGATCGCCTGTTTTAAGTGTTAAGGTCGCTTGGCTATTAATATTGCTGTTATTAATTTTTGCAGACCAAGTCGCTGTAGACTTGATAATAATTCTATCCCGATCACTTGCAGTGGTAGGCAAAGTGAAATTCGAAACCCAGTTTCCATCTCCAAATGAAACTTCCGTTAGCGGACTACTTACCGTGGCTAAAGATGTTCCGATTTGCTGAACATTTAGCTTCTGAGGTTTTATATATTCTGGAACCCATTTTCCTAAGGCAGAATAATATTTAAACCAATATTCAGAGCCATTTTTTAATGTAAAACTGCTCGGGAATAATAAATTTGTTTTATCAATCTCTGAGCTTGCACTTGCTGTAGAAACAACTTGTACGGTTGTTCCATCACGTACGTCACTCGGTAATGCAATGGTTTGTGCCCATTTGTCATTTTGAATGAGTACTTTTTGTATCGATGCAGTTGTTAATGGAACGACTTCATAAGTCGCACCATTGGTAGGACTTACGGTCGCTAACTGAGCGATCCATTTATTTTGACTGCTATTAAAGATGAATTGATAAACATCTCCGCTATTTATTTTTAATACTTCTAACGGAATATTCGTATTAGAAGTATCTAAATAACTACTATAGGCGGCACTAGAACGAATTGTAATCTTGTCCGAATTATTAGCGCTTGCCGGTAAAGAGAGATTTTTGACCCAATTCCCATTTGCTAAAGAAAATTCTAAATCTGAATAACCAGATGGAATTGATCCACTATTATTATTCTGATTTGGTGAAAGTACAGTTGCGGCATATACAAGCGAAGATGCAACAATTGCTCCAATAATGAGTGATGTTTTTAATTTAAAATTCACAGCGGCCTCTTTTATTTGTTTTTAGATTTTTCGTGTAGCAGATTAACAAACCATTTTTTTACAGTCAATTTTCGATCAATGCATTTTTCATTAAATTTCAATTACATGAATATTGAATCATTTTAAAATAAAAACATGAAACCTATTAAAGAATAGTTTGTTTATGAGAATTAAATAACTAAATTTATTATAAAGAAAATATTAAAAAAGATATTTAAGGATAAAAAGAAAGATCATCTCTCTTTTTATCCTCTATTTTGAATTTCCTAATTTACTTTCTTTGGAAAGCTAAACCAGACAAATACTGTTAAAAGGAAGAAACAAATAGCGGAGATTGTAAGCACCCAACTATGCGCATAGCTAAAAGCTTGCTGAGCAACTGCAATTAATTGCCCTCCCAAAGGGCTTTCAAGGTTAGAAGCTAATTGCATGGTTTCACCAATCGATATACTGGCTTTCTCAATTAAGTTAGCCGGAAGTCCTTCTGGTAAAATAATTGAGCGGCTATAAAACCAAGACAACATTAACCCAAAAATAGCGACGCCTAAACCAGCTCCAAGTTCATAGGCCATACCTTCAATCGCACCTGCTGCACTTGCCTTTTGAGGTGGGACGGATGACATAATGGCGGCAGTTGAAGCTAGTAAGGCAATCTCAATACTAAAGCCTAAAAAGACCATACACGTCCACGCTAAGAAGTGATCAGTCGAAAAGTTAAGCTGAGCAAGTCCCCATAGACTAAATCCACTTATTAAAATACCAACAGTAGAAACAAGTCTAAGTCCCCATTTATTTAAACAGACTCCGGCTAATGGACCACCTAAACTAATCGCGATCATGAATGGAATAATAAACATGGCTGCCTGTAATGGAGAAAACCCATGCACAAACTGCAACTCTTGAGACAAAAGTAATTCGAACCCAACCAAAGCAATCATGGAAACTACCGCCATAACAATGCTGGTAGAAATGACTGGATGTTTAAATAACTCCAAATCAATCATTGGCGTAGTCGTTCTTTTTTGGCTTCGGATGAAGTGGATTAAAGTACTTATACCCACCACAAACATCACGACTGTAAGTACCGAGAAGTTGTACATCGCCGATTTGATTGAATAGATGAGGCTTAAAATTGCCACGACTAAAACTAAAGCTTGCCCTAAGTTAATTGGCTGATCAATTTTCACTTGTTGTTTTGGAATGATCATCGCGATCATAACCAGAACGACTAAAATAATCGGGATGTTAATGAGAAATACAGCGCCCCAATGGAAATGTTCTAGTACAAAACCACCAACCAATGGACCAAAAGCTGCTCCACCACCACCCACTGTAGACCAAAGACCAAGTGCAAAATTTCTCTGCTTTTCTTCGGTAAAAGCATTACGAATGCCTGATAAAGTGGCAGGAATAAGCATTGCTGCCCCTAGACCTAAAACAGCACGGGAAGCAATTAAGGCGTAAGCCGTTGGAGAAAAAGCCGCAGCTAAGGAACCGACTCCAAAAATTGCAGTTCCAATAAATAATAATTTTTTAAAGCCAATTCGATCACCAAGTGCACCCATCGGCAAAATCAAACCCGCCATAATCAGTGAATAAATATCAATGACCCATAAAAGCTGATTGGCAGTTAAATTCAATGCTGCACTTAAAGATGGTGTAGCAACATGCATCACCGTTGCATCAATCGTAACTGGTAAATATATAAGGACGATAATTGTCAGGATTAACCATTTTTTTTGCATAACGCTCTTCAATATCCAAAACTTGGACATGTGTTCAAATCATGGTTATTATATACACAATTGGACACTTGTCCAACTTTTAGTTTTAATGTAATTTGTGTCGAATTCAGTCAGGTGAAAGAAACATGGCCTATCTTAATCGCGATCAACGCAGAGAAATGATTCTGCAAGCAGCCATGCAAGTTGCTTTGGCTGAAGGTTTTACAGCCATGACGGTACGCCGAATCGCAACAGAAGCACAAACCTCTACCGGACAAGTTCACCATCATTTTTCTTCGGCATCTCATTTAAAAGCTGAAGCTTTTTTAAAGCTTATGGAACAGCTTGATGAAATTGAACAAACCCTAAAAACGACTAGCCAATTTCAAAGGCTTTTCATCTTATTAGGCGCAGAAAACATAGATAGACTTCAGCCCTACTTACGCTTATGGAATGAGGCTGAACTCTTAATTGAACAAGATGTTGAAATACGAAAGGCTTATAACCTTGCCATGCAGAATTGGCATCAAACAATTGTGCAAGCAATTGAATGTGGTAAAAAAGAAGGTGAATTTAAAAATATATCTAATTCAACAGACATAGCTTGGCGACTCATTGCCTTTGTATGCGGATTAGAAGGGATTTATCAACTTGGTTTACAAGGTTTAGCTGAAGAAGACTTTAAGCGCCATACCGAAGCAATTATTCGCCTAGAATTATTATAAATATAGAAGCTGGCATTAATTAAAATACCAGCTTTACAACACTAAAATTAGAACCAGCCTTTACGGCCTTTTAAAATTTGATCAGTGCAACGTAAGGCTTCTTGAGTCAGCCCCCACAAACGATAATCACCCGTGATTGAACCAATTTGGAAGTTATGAGTATAGGCAAAACTCAGGTCACGCTCAGGATCGCACCACGCCCCTGAACCATTGTAACCAATATGTCCAAAGCCATTTTTAGCGCGTTTACCCATAGTAATAATGCGGTGATATCCTAAGCGCCAATTCATCGGAATTGGCATGACACGATCACGTGCATAACTTTGAATGGTACTGAGCTCTTTAAATATTTCTGGGCGAATAACTTGCTGTCCATCCCATTCACCGTGATTTGCCAACATCGCATAAATTTTAGCAAGACTATTTGCAGTAAACGTGCCGTTCGCCGCGGGAATGACTGCTTGCAATCCTTCATCACTAAAGAAACTAAAATGCTTCATTCCTTTTGGAATCATGGCATCCTGAAAATCTTGTGGGTCTTGTCCAGTCCACGTAATCATTCTTTCAGAGAGTGAACTCTTGCGTGCTTGAGGCTTTTTAGGTTTTTCAACTTGGGAAGCCGCTGTTTTTTCAGGTTTGGGTTGAATAATTAAACGTGCTACACGTTCCAGTTCACTTGCAGGTGTACCAAAATAAGCACCGTCTAACTGCAAAGGCTCAACGAGATATTTTTGCATGAGCTGATCTAAAGATTGACCAGTTGCTTTTTCAAGTACTCCACCGACAAGCCAACCAAATGTTAAAGCTTGATAAGCATTACCCTCTCCGGCAAGGAATCTAGGCTTAGTCGCTGCAATCACATTTAACATATGAGACCAGTCGAGCATTTCTCTTGCACTTTCGATAATATTTCGAACATCAAACATGCCGCTTTGATGACTTAGCACATGACGTAAAGTCATTTGCTCTTTACCATTTTGAGCAAACTCAGGCCAATAAGTCGCAATCGGTTTGTCGTATTCTAAAAAACCTTCACTTACTAAAATATGCGCTAAAGTTGCAAGTACACCTTTACCTGTAGAGTAGCAAACTGCCAAAGTTTCAGGTTGCCAAGCTTCATTTTGTGATTTTAGACCGGTGTAGATATCTACAACTTTCTGGCCTCTAAAATAAACCGCTAATGCAGCTCCACCTTGACCTGTTCTAGCATCTTGAAGACGGCTGAACTGGTGAGCTAAATCAATAAAACGTTCATCTAAAATACCATGATAGTTATGGGTATCGGCCAGTAAAATTTGTTTAATCACATGAAGTTCCTTGCATTTTTTGTTATTTTGCTCAAAAGCAGCCCAAACATCTGTTCAGGCTGCTGATATTTTTATAATGCTTTTACAGTTCCTGCAACATGCGGTTTTTGTGATTTGGCATTACGAATCAAGAAATCAGTCTTTTTATCTGCATTTGCAGTTAAGAACTCAACTTTTGACGGTAAGAACATTGGTAGCTTAAACCATACATCTGCTTCATAAGCATTTGGTAATTCAAGGTTCGCTAGTGCTTTAGCTTTGCTCCACATGCCATGTGCAATTGCTTGCTTAAAGCCAAATGCTTTTGCTGTAATAGCATGAATATGAATTAAGTTAAAATCACCAGACACTTTCGCATAACGGCGGCCTGTGTTTTCTAAAATATTCCACTCAGCCTTTGGAACATAAGCTGGTGCTTGTTCTTCTTTGGCTTTCTCACCCACTCTTTTCTCAACTTTTTGGCGAGATAAATAAGTCGTTAAGCCTTCCATTACCACTTCATTGCCAACTTTAGCCCTGGTAATAAAGTCAAACTGAACACCTTTATCATGCGGTTTTAGTTCCCCAAATTTGCATGACAAGGTTAGTTTTTCAGTCACACCAATCGGTCTAGTTTGTTTAATCTGGTTACGGATATGAACTAAACCTAAAATTGGAAATGGGAATGCTTCTGCTGTCATCATGTGCATTTGCAAGCTTTGAGAAAGCACAGCCAAATAAATTGCGGGTACAAAGCCATTGTTTTTAAAGCCACATACTTCGTTATAAGCTTTAAGATGACTCTGATCAATTTCTAGACTATCAACCACATATTCAACTTGCGGTAAGATTTTTGGCCCTTTAGGCTTTTTAAAAATTAAACCTTGTACCACTTTTGGATAAGCCAATGCCGCTTTTGGTAGCTGGCTAAAATGACGAGTATTCATACCTAACCTTTTATAATTTATAGATTTTTAAATAAAAAAGGGATGCACAAGCACCCCTTTTTAGCTAAAAGTGCTTAAGCGCCCAACAAGCTTTGACCACACACACGTACAACGTTGCCATTTACGCCTGTAGAAGCAGTTGATGCAAACCATGCAATCGTTTCTGCTACATCAACAGGTAAACCACCTTGTTGCATTGAGTTCATACGGCGACCAGCTTCACGAATTGCAAATGGAATCGCAGCAGTCATTTGAGTTTCAATAAAGCCAGGTGCTACTGCGTTAATGGTAATACCATCTTTTAATATAGGTGCAGTAAATTTCACCAGACCAATCACACCAGCTTTAGATGCAGCGTAGTTGGTTTGACCAAGGTTACCAGCAATACCACTAATTGATGATACACAAACAATGCGACCATTTGCATTTAGACCATCGTTTTCTAACAAGTAGTCATTTACACGTTCAGCAGCAGACAAGTTAATGTTAATTACTAAGTCCCAAAGCTCTGGCTTCATGTTTGCCAAAGTTTTGTCACGAGTAATACCTGCGTTATGAACGATAATATCTAAACCGCCTTGTTTTGCCGCAGCAGTTTTAATTTTTTCGCCAGCATCAGCAGCAGTAATGTCAATTGCCAATGTAGAACCACCAATGTCAGCAGCTACACGGTCAAGGTCAGCTTGCTGTTGTGGTACGTCTAAACAGATAACATGAGCGCCATCACGTGCAAGCACATGTGCAATTGCCTCACCAATACCACGGCTCGCACCAGTTACTAATGCAGTTTTACCAGCAAGCGGTTTTGCCCAATCAACATCAACCACATCTGCTTTAGACACACGGACAACTTGACCGGACACATAAGCTGAACGTGGAGAAAGCAAGAAACGTAAAGTTGATTCAAGGTTTGCAGCAGCACCTTCGTCAACATAGACAACTTGAGCAGTAATACCCTTTTTAAATTCTTTACCTACAGATTTGATAAAGCCTTCAAGTGCACGCTGAGCAATTGCCTGTTTTACAGTTTTTGCAGTTTCAGGAGTTGTACCAATGACAATCACACGACCAGAAGTCGCAACTTGACGTGCAATCGGGTTAAAGAATTTATAAAGTTCGTTTAACTGTTCTGAGTTTTGAATACCAGAAGCATCAAATACTACTGCTTTGAATTTTGATTCTTTGTCGCCTGCATTGAATGGGCGTAAATTTAAACCAACTTTTGCAGCTTCTTGTTGTAATGCAACATTATTGCCTACATAGCTGTCAGCATGAATATTGCTAAGTACTTGTGCAATCGCACCAGACAATACACTTGACGGCGCTGCGCCAACCAATACTGCACCATTCACTACTGGCTGAGCACTTTCAAAACGCTCTAATGCAACTGGTGATGGTAAACCCAGATTTTTAACAACGAATTTACCAATAGGAGATTGTGTAAATGCTTGGTATTGATCAGTCATGATTATTATCTCTCAAAGAAATGAATTTTCTACGACAGGCTTCATTATGTTATGAGATGAATAGCAACAATATGAAATCAGTCGTTCATTAGAGTTACTCCAAATCATACTTGAGTTCATCTTTGGATGTCTTGACCTGAATGCTATCTACAATGTCATTCTAGTCAATACAGGTCTATTTGAATTGTGTTAATGTAGCTTATAAGAATATCGTTAATATGCTTGGAAAAGCCTTATGAGCAAGACAACTCAAGAAAATCCAGCAGTCGAGAATTCTGCTGAGGAAAAAGTGTCAAATACATCAAAGCCGGCTTCTAACACGGCTAAGCGTAACAGCACAACTCCTAAAGCAGCAACTAATACTCCAAAAACGACACGTACTCGTTCAACGACTGCACCTGCACGTAGCCCTCGTAATAAGAGCGCTGCTACAGCAACCTCATCTACATCTTCTAATAATGTAGTTGCAGCACCAAAAGCAACAAAAACCAAAACTTCTGTTCAACAGGATAAAACCATGAGCCAAAACACTGTTCGCCGCGTTGCAATTATTGGTGGCAACCGTATTCCATTTGCACGTTCAAATACTGCTTATTTTAAAGCGTCTAATTCTGACATGCTGACAGCAGCATTGAATGGTTTGGTTGAGCGCTTTAACTTACAAGGTAAGCGTATTGGTGAAGTCGTTGCGGGTGCTGTTTTAAAACATAGCCGTGACTTCAACATGACTCGTGAAGTTGTATTGAGCACAGATCTTGCTCCTGAAACTCCTGCTTATGACATTCAAATTGCTTGTGGTACAGGTTTACAAGCTGCTTTTGTTGTTGCAAACAAAATTGCACTTGGTCAAATCGATGTAGGTATTGCAGGTGGTGTAGACACAACTTCTGACGCGCCGATTGCTGTAGGTGATGGTTTACGTAAAGTTTTACTTGAGCTCAATGTTGCTAAGACTGGTAAAGACCGTCTTAAAGCATTAACAAAAATTGATTTTAAAAAACTACTTGATGCACCAAGCAACGGTGAACCACGTACTGGCCTTTCAATGGGTGAGCACCAAGCAATTACTGCTTTAGAATGGGGTATTACTCGCGAAGCGCAAGACGAGTTAGCTGCAAGCAGCCATCAAAAACTTGCTGCTGCTTATGAACGTGGTTTCTTTGACGACTTAATCACTCCATTCTTAGGTCTTAACCGTGACAACAACTTACGTGCAGACAGCACAGTTGAAAAACTTGCTAAATTGAAGCCAGTTTTCGGTAAAGGCGAAACTGCAACAATGACAGCAGGTAACTCAACTCCGTTAACTGATGGTGCTTCTGTTGTATTGCTTGCCTCTGAAGAATGGGCAAAAGAAAATGGCCATGAAGTTTTAGCTTACCTTTCTTTCTCTGAAACAGCAGCTGTTGACTTCATTGGTAAAAATGGTCCTAAAGAAGGCTTATTGATGGCTCCTGCTTATGCAGTACCTCGTATGCTTAAGCGTGCAAACCTTAAACTTCAAGATTTTGATTTCTACGAAATTCATGAAGCATTCGCATCTCAAGTGTTGTCTACATTGAAAGCTTGGGAAGATGAAAAATTCTGTAAAGAACGTCTTGGTTTAGATGCACCTTTAGGTTCAATTGATCGCTCTAAACTGAACGTAAATGGTTCATCTTTAGGTGCAGGCCATCCATTTGCTGCAACTGGTGGTCGTATTTTAGCAACTGCTGCTAAATTGATTAATCAAAAAGGTTCAGGCCGTGCATTAATCTCGATCTGTACAGCAGGTGGTGAAGGCGTTGTAGCAATCGTAGAGAAATAATTTTACGATTCACCTAAAAAAAGCACCCTGATGGGTGCTTTTTTAGTTTAACAACTTAATTTTTAATGAAGTGATGCTGCTTTAGCATCTGGGAAAAACTTATCTTCGATATGGTCATAACACCACTGGAAAATAAAGGTATAAACCAAAATACATAAGGTTAAACCAATATCTAAAATAAATGCATCAATAACACTCATCTGCATCATATATGCAATCATCGGTACTGTTGCAATCAACAAGCCGCCTTCAAAACCAATGGCATGTAAAATCCGAACAGGGATCGTTCTTTCCCAATTATATTTATGCTCTACTTTTTCGAAATAGTGGTTAAAAATCATATTCCAGAAAACTGAAACAACTGCCATAAACACACCGAGTGTTCCGGTTACATCCATTGGCATATCAAAAATAAAACTTAATGCAATCGCAATGATGACCAATAAAATTCCTTCATAACTGATTGCATGAATGAGCCTTCTCTTGGAAATCAACATTTTTAAATACTCAATAATAACTTGGATAATGTGCATTTTATTTTTATAATATTGATTAATCCAATCAGGTTCTTTCAGTTTTTTTGACAGATGAATATTAATCAAGAACAACTACTCATGTTTCAGGCCGTAATTGAAACAGGATCCTTTTCAGCAGCAGCACGTAAACTTGGAAAAGTTCCTTCGGCTGTAAGCATGTCTATTGCCAACTTAGAAATTGATCTGAACCTGACTTTATTTGACCGTAAAGGCCGTGAACCCGTCCCAACTGACGAAGCACGGGTCTTATACGAAAAGACATCTCAGCTTTTAATTGAGATGAATCAATGGAAACAGCATGCACACGCGTTAAGTACAGGGTTAGAAGCCAATTTAACTCTTGTGATTGTCTCTGAACTTTTACACACCAATTGGACCGACTATATTTGTCTTTTAGAAAGTCGTTTTCCAGACTTACAAATTAATATTGTGTCTGCTCCCCAAGAAGATGCACTTCAAATGTTATTAGATGGCTCTGCCCAACTTGCACTGATGTTTGAACGTGAACACCTAGATAACAGAGAACAATTTGTAGAACTTAAACGTGAGGCTTTAATTCCGGTTATTTCAAATAGCCATCCTCTCGCAAGCCAAAATCAGGTTTCTTATGAACAAATCCTTACTACACGACAAATTGTAGTTGCAAGCCGAGATGAAACTTTAAAGCCGGAATTGCTATTTTCGAAACATTATTGGCGTACAGACAACCACCACTCTGCTTGTTTAATGATTTTACGCAATCTAGGTTGGGGTGTTCTTCCTCAAGAAATGTTTAAAGAAAACCCAGAATTAAAAAACAAGCTTAAAGTATTGGATTTATTAGATTTCACGCCAAGATTTGAATATTATGTCGACTTAGTATGGAGCCGTGAAAGTGAACTTGGTGCGGCTGCCAGATTCCTAATTGAATATATCCGTAAGCAACGAATGCAACAGACACCTTAAAATTATTTCAATTGAGATGCAGAACCTAAACGTTTTTCTTTGAAATATAACAATTGATATATCGACAGCATGAATAGACTTTGTGCTATAAAAGAAAACATAAGATTTATTACTGAAGATGTTGAATATCAATGACTCATACAGCACTTGACCAATTAAAAACATTAACGACCGTTGTTGCCGATAGTAGTGACCTTGATGCAATTCGTAAATTTCGTCCATTAGACGCGACGACAAACCCTTCGTTGATTACGGCAGCAGCAGAACAACCTGAAAGTAAAGAGCTGATTGAAGATGCTTATTATCAAGCCAAAGAAGAAGGCTATAGCAACGATGAGTTAATCGAAAGAACGATTGATATTTTGACTGTAAAATTTGGCGTAGAAATTTTAAAACTCATTGAAGGCCGTGTTTCGACAGAAGTTGATGCTGCCCTTTCATATGACACCGAAGCAACCATTAAAAAAGCGCATGAATTATGTGAACTTTACAAAGGTTATGGTATTGATCAGTCACGTATTTTGATTAAAATCGCGTCGACTTGGGAAGGTATTCAAGCTGCTAAGGTACTTGAAGCTGAAGGGATCGCTTGTAACCTGACTCTCCTTTTCGGTTTGCATCAAGCTCAAGCATGTGCAGATGCTAAAGTAACTTTAATTTCACCATTTGTCGGCCGTATCTTAGACTGGTACAAAAAAGCTGAAGGTGTAGATGCCTACCCAATCGAAAAAGACCCAGGTGTAGTTTCAGTTAAGAAAATCTACACTTACTACAAGCAGCAAAATATTCCAACTCAAGTGATGGGTGCGAGCTTCCGTAGCATTGATCAAGTGCTTGGCCTTGCAGGATGTGATTTGCTAACGATTTCACCGGGGCTACTTACCCAGCTTGAGCAAGATACACGTACAGTTGATGCAGCTCTTGATGCGACTAAATCAAAACAAGCAGAGGCTATTGTTAGACCTGCTCAAGATGAACAAAGCTTTAAAGACGAACTTAATCATGACTTAATGGCATTCCAACTTTTACAAGGTGGTGTTGATGGCTTTATTAAAGCTCGTGACCAATTAAGTTTTTTATTACGTCAATCTTTTGGAATTGATGCAGAAATTAAACCTTAAAAAACTGCACTTTTCATACAAAATTGCCGATTTTTGTTATTATGACAAAAATCGGTTTTTTATTGGGTTTCTTGTGTTCGGCATAACAGATATAACAACATATATTATTGGTACATTCCTAATTGTGTTATTACCCGGACCCAATTCTCTTTATGTGATGTCAATTGCTTCACGCTACGGGATTAAAACCGGATATATGGGCGCATTGGGTATTTTTACTGGCGATCTCATTTTAATGCTGTGTACTGTACTAGGAGCAGCCTCCCTACTTAAAGCATTTCCATGGGTATTTGTTATTCTTAAATTAACAGGTGCTCTTTACCTATCTTATTTAGGCTTTAAACTCTTACAAGGTAGTATTCAACGCTGGAAACAACGTAATCACCCACAACCAGAAATGGCTGATTTACCTGCTTTAGATAAAGTTCACCCTTATAAAACCGCCTTAAGTATTAGTTTACTTAACCCTAAAGCAATTTTATTTTTCCTATCTTTCTTTGTTCAATTTGTTGAACCCGACTATGCCTATCCTGCTCTAAGCTTTTTAATTTTAGCGGTTATTTTACAGGTGATTAGTTTTAGCTATTTAACGGCATTAATCTTCTCTGGAATTAAACTTTCAGCATTTTTTAAACAAAACCATAAAATTGCTGCGAGTAGTATTTTTTTAGTCGGAATTCTATTCTTCGGATTTGGTCTAAAACTAGCAACCTCAACAATCTAATCATCGTTACCTATCCGTTTATGCACTATAAAGTTAAAACATGATGAGCTGTTAAAATGCCAGCATGCCATCTGTTTTAACTTCATTGAGCACAAAAAATGTTCTGACTTGTCTTACTCCAGGTAAGGCAATAATCTTTTCACTATGGAATCGGTTAAACGCAGCTAAATCTTTAACACGAATTTTTAGAAAATAATCGACCTCTCCCGCCACCAGATAACACTCTAAAACATTTTCCAAATCACCTGATGCTTGTTCAAATGCCTGAAAGCTATCAGGTGTTGAACGGTCTAAAACTACACCAACGAGTACTACCGTATCACGTTGCACCATGCTCGGATTAATCCGAGCACGCACATCTAGAATTGCTCCAATCTTAAAAAGACGCTGAGTATGATTCCAACAAGATGAAGTACTTATGCCTACGAGCTTAGCCAATTCGGCATTACTTAAGCGTCCATTTTCTTGTAATGCACGCATAATTTTCAATTCGAGTGGTGATAAATTCTCAGCCTGCTCTTCCATAAAACAATATTCCAAATTTAGTGTTATTTATGGAAGGAATAATATCATTATTCGAAATTTTAAAAATATTATTTCCATTTTAGGTTAAAAATAGAAAGCACCTTCTTTAAAAAAATTGTTAGATTTAGCGAGCTGAAAGTAAAGGCAGAAACATATTAATTTTTCAGGAACTTAGAACATTTAGCCATGCAAAAGATTCTTCAAGATTTTTCTATTCCAGCCGTATTCGCGGGTTTCATTACCTTTCTTATTGGTATTAGTGTTTCGGCTATTTTAGTGATTCAGGCTGCTCAAGCTTTAGGTGCTTCACCTGAACAAATTACCTCATGGTTTTGGGCTTTAGGTTTGGGTCTTGGTTTATCAGGACTTATTCTTTCGTGGAAATTTAAATACCCTGTAGCAACTGCATGGTCAACTGCTGGTCTCGCTTTAATTATTGCAACTGGCGGTGGATATAGCATAAATGAAGCAATTGGTGCTTTTTTAGTTGTTGGTGTACTGACTGCAATTTTAGGTTTTTCAGGAATTTTCCAAAAAGCGCTTTCCTATATTCCGCAAAGCTTAACCAGTGCCATGCTTGCAGGCGTTTTACTTAAATTTGGTATTTCACTTTTCGCAAGTTTACAAAATGATTGGACATTCGTTTTATCTTTGCTCGTCATTTATATCATTACAAAAAGATTATGGCCGCGTTATAGTATCGTGTTCACAGCACTTGCTGGTGTTGTGCTCTGCCCTGTGTTTTTAGAATTTCATATGCCTACGCTTCACTGGTCTTTGGCTAAACCTGTTTGGATTAGTCCTGTCTTTAGCTGGTCGGCTCTTTTGGGCTTAGCCTTACCTCTTTTTGTAATTAGTATGGCTTCGCAGTATTTACCCGGAATTGCCATGATCAAAAGTTACGGCTATAAACCACATGTTAACCAACTGATTGGCTGGACTGGTTTAACCCAAGTTTTGCTTGCACCTTTTGGTTGCTATAGCCTTAATATTGCTGCGATTAGTGCAGCTGTATGCCTTGACGATCAAGTTCATCCTGACCCAAGTAAACGCTATATTGCTGGCATGAGCTCTGGTTTTTTCTATGCATTGATGGGACTATTTGCAGCAACACTCACAAGCTTACTGATGTCTTTTCCCCATATCTTTATTGTAGCTTTAGCTGGCATCGCATTACTTGGTACCATTAGCCATAACATTGCACTTGCCTTTGGCCCTGTTGAAGACCGTGAAGCTGCATTATTTACCTTCTTATGCAGTGCTTCGGGCATTCAATTTTTTGGTATCGGCTCAGCCTTTTGGGGTCTTATTGTCGGTCTTATTGTATTTGTAGTACTTAAATTTAAAGTCAAAAAAAGTTAATAAAAAAGCGCACATAGCGCTTTTTTCAATGCTATGAACGCTTTTTAGTTTTATTTTTATAGCTCTCTTACTACCACTGATTTTGCCATTTTGTCATGCCAGCCTTGTTTTTTAGCATCAAATGCCACCCAAAAAAGACCAATACCAAACACTAAAATTGACGGAATATAGCCAACATATCGAATAATACTCTGCGTAACTGTTAGCTTATTACCTGTTTTTTCATCTAAAACTTTTAATCGCATCAAACGCTTACCTGGAGTACCTGCAAAATACAGCCAACATAAAACTGAATACAATAAAGGAAATGCATAGTTCACAATCAAATCGAACCAATAATTTTGTGGCTTAGCACTTAAACCTGTTGCAAAGACTAAATCGTAATCCCCTTGATAAAAAATCCATGCTGCAGGAATAATAGCCAAAAAAAGAATAAGAGTATCAATGATCATTGCACCAAATCTTAACCAGAACCCTGCATACTCATACTTATAAGTCATGCTCACCTCGCTTTGTTATTGTTTAATAGCTAAAAACGCTTTTACAATTTTACTTTTATCCTAAATGAAACTTTTTTATTTTTAAATACTTAAATAAATTTAAAATATTCTACTTTTATATTTTATTGTAATAATGCTGATCAAAAAAACGTTATTGCATCAATATTCATCAAAAAAACTAATATTTTTAGAACTAAATTTTTTCATTTCAGTTCTATTGGAACAATATTACAGGAAATTAAAATATAAAATCATATTATATTTATTTCCAAAATAAAATATCTAATTTAAACTCTTTTTTTAATAATAATGCTGCAAATAATAGAGCTAAACCAATAACAATTAAAAAAACACTTAAAGTGACTATTCCATAAACAATAGCTACACTGCCTAATATAGCTAAAACATAAAATATAATTACACTGAATGTCGGCATTTCAATTTATTCCACTACTTAAAATAAAAGCAATTTATTCTATCGAGTTTATAAACGATTGCTGTTTTCAAATGTTGGCTACACTATTAATTTGTATCATCATACAATAATCATGTTATTAAATATATTTAGTGTTACTTTGCTTTAATAACAAGTGATGAAGTTCACATAATTTTTATTTAATTTCAAAATAGTGTTTTTCAGTGACAAGTTTAATTTTTAGATTTTTATATAAGCGTTCTTTTGAATCTTCAAGTGAAGGAACAACTTTTTCTGCAAATTTATCTTCGGTCATCAATCTGGCATAAGTTTTATAACCGATAACTAACTTTTCGGGTTCTTTGCCTGTTTGACGGAACTCTTCAATAAGTTTATTAACTTTCTTTGCTGTTAAATCAGCCATCTTCCTTACTCTCCCCTTAATTCACTATTTTGTTATACGTTTTCTATATGACAGAAAGATGAACAGTAATTTTTTGTAATTTTCATGTAAATATTATCGATTATTTAGCAATGCCACCTAAACGCCATCTCAACCAATAAAAAAATAAACACAAACATATGATTTAAAATAAATTTATTTAATTTCTCTTTCCAATGACTGAATAGATGTTTACCGTGAATGAAATATGTTAATCTTTAATTAATAAATGCTTCATACATATAACAACTGTAAATAAGAGGAATAACATTATGAATTACCAACATATTATTGTACCAGTCGATGGTTCGGAAATTTCTTTAGCGGCAGCAAGACAAGCAGCTCATATTGCAAAAGCTTTTGGGAGCAAATTGACCGCTATTAGCTTAGTTGCGGTAGATCCTTTTAGCGGTGTAGATTTTTATTACATCTCACCTGTTGTAAAAGATTATTTTGTTGAAGCACGAGCAAATGCAGAAAAAACACTCGCAACTGTAAAAGCTTTATGTGCCGAAGAAGGTATTGATGCCGAAACTCAAATCATCCAAGGTGAAATTTCTTCAGATGGTATTTTAAAAGCTGTAGAAGGCTTAGGTTCCGATTTGATTGTGATTGGTTCTCATGGTCGCAAAGGCTTCCAAAAACTTATTTTGGGTAGTTTTGCTCAAGATGTTTTAAACAGTACAAAAATTCAGGTATTGGTTGTAAAAGAATAAACTTTTTAGATGCAAAAAAACCCAATCCAACGATTGGGTTTTTTAACAAAATAGATTGCATAAATTTTACACTAATCAAAAATCCAGCTAGAATAGTTTCTTATTCTTCCAATTTCGTGAGTCACACCAATGAAGTAAGTCTTTTTTCTCATCAATTTTTCTTTTTTTGATGTGCAAAATAGACTATTTTTTTGTGATTTAACGTCTCTGCTTAAAACTACTTTTCCTATTTTGTACATCCTGTATTTATGAGGTTTTTTTATGACTCAGCAGGCATGTGTAATATCACAACTCTCTTTAGAATTTCCATCTAAAGTCATGTTTCAACAACTAAATTTTAATCTTGAATCGCATCAAGTATCTGCTTTAATTGGCCGTAATGGTCAAGGCAAATCTTTGCTTATGCAAATGTTAAATCAGACGCTTAAATCAGATTCAATTCTAACATCTGGGCAAATATCTTGGCATGTAAAGCATGTATATTTACCTCAGTTGCATCGTTTAGCAGCACAGACCATTGCCGAAGCATTAGATATCTTAGATGTTTATCATGCTTTTAAAAGAGTTGAACAAGGTGTTGCTAACTTCGATGATTATGATTTGTTAGACGGTAAATGGGATCTGCCAACCTTATGGAATAATTTATTGGAGTCTGCGGGTTTACCAACAGATTTAGACTTTCCAGTGAAAAATCTAAGCGAAGGTCAAAAAACCAAATTGGCATTAAGCTGTTTATTTCTAAAATCAGATCACTACTTGCTACTTGATGAACCTAGTAATCATCTAGATCAGCAATCTAGAAAATGGTTAATTGATCATTTGAGGAAACACCCAGCAGGTGTGCTTATCATTAGTCATGATCGTAGTTTACTGAATGAAGTAGACCATATTTATCATTTGAATGAACATGGGTTACATCACACAACGGGAAACTATGAAAAATTTTATGGCCAGTACCAAACTCATGTTGCAGCTTTAGAGCAATCTGTTCAACAAGGCCAACGCGACGTTAAACACATGAAGCAAAAGCAGCATGAAGTATTAATGAAAGCTCAAAAACGTGAACGTGCTGGCAATAAGTTAAGAGAATCAAATTCTCAAGCCAAAATTTTGCTCGACTTTAAAAAGGAACAAGCAGGCCAAAGTATTGCTGCTATACAGTCTCAGCACCAACGACAAATTTCGAACAGTCAAAATGATTTAACAGACAAAAAAATGCGTCTTGAAACCGTCAAGCCACAACAGTTTGTCTTCCCCACTTTTCACAAGAAATCTGGAGAAATTCTTCGCATTAAAAAACTTAAACTGAAATATGGAACGCAAAAACCCATAGATTTAGCGGTACAGGCAGCCGAAAAAATTCACGTAACCGGTCAAAATGGTATTGGTAAATCGACACTACTCAAAGCAATTCAAGCTCAAAACAAACAGCCATGTGACAGCATTCACTTATTTGTAGAGTGCTTTTATCTGGACCAAAACTTTAGCTTTTTATGTGATGAAATGACGGTGATTGAAAATCTAACCCACATGAATAGTGAGCTTTCAGAACTAGAATGGCGAAATCTATTAGGTCAACTTCGAATTCGAGGTGATAAAGGTACACAACTTTTATCTCAGCTCAGTGGTGGTGAAAAACTCAAAGTAGCCTTATTGGCGCTTAGCCAGATACATCCTACCCCTGAACTCTTGTTATTAGATGAACCAGAAAATCATTTAGATATTGAATCTAGAGAACTATTAGCTACCGCTATTCAAAGCTATGAAGGCGCTGTATTACTCATTTCACATGATCAAACTTTTGTTGAAAGTTGTGCTATTCATGAGTCTTTTTCTTTAGCCGATTAATCTTTATTGATGTCTTTTTCAAATTTACTAGTTCTCTTTTGAGAACTAGTAAATTCTAGCAACCATTATTTTTTTACTTTATTTAATATTTCAATTTCTAAATTATATGTCACAGTTTTATTTTTACGAGCACTATTTCGCATTTGATAAACTTGAACAATATAATCTCCATCAACTGGTAAAGTAAGTTCACCTTTAGATCCTACAGTTGAACCAATTAATAATGCCTTATCCTTGCTGGGCTTTTTACCTGGGGCAAAAATATTAACATAGGCTAAATTACCAAGACTATTAATATTGAATTTCAATATTTGACCATTCTTTGCATAAACTCTATATCTCACATCATCATAACTATGAAATTTTCCAGTTAATGTGGTATGAGTAGAACCTTGTAAAAAATTAACTTTTTGCTCAACATTTTTAGCTAAAACTGTGAATGATGCAGTTGAAATTAGCGTAGATAACAATAAAGTTTTAATGATTTTTTTCAATTTATAATCCTCAAAAATATTTTTAAATTATTATATTAAAATATTTTTTATAGAATTTTACTTTATGTATGAGTTTAACAAGTAATAGTTATTTTTTATAATTAGTAACAAATAAGGTATCTCAAAGTTTAAATATGATTAACTCCGAGATACCCTTTTTTAAAAAATATTAGAATCGATAACCTACCCCTAAATAGGTAATCAGTGGGTCAATATCAACTTTTGTTGTGGCATGTATTAAGCGAGTCCCCGTATTTTGATTGATGACATCAATTTGGGCATTGTTACTTAACTTTGCATAAGACACAGAAGCTACCGTATACCATGAATCATTAAAATCATAGGTAAAACCAGCGGTAAAAATAGGCGCTATCGAATCATCTGCATCGACATTAACGACCATTTTTCCACTCGATTCTTTTCGGTCTAAAGCCGCTCCAGCTTTGCCATCCAACACGTTTTGGATCATATGGCCTGCAGACACTAAATCAGAACGAATTCCATCGTTGAGTTTAATATCATTAAAATGAGCATACATTAAACCCACTCCAACATACGGTCTAAACTTATTTACCCCACTTTTACCAAACTGATATTGTGCTTCTATGGTTGGCGTCCATGCTCGAATAGTTGCAGCTTTAGATTTATTGCCTAGGTTGGTAATAGGAATCGCCTGACCTAAAGTAAAGCCATCAGGGAAAAGGTATTTCACTAAGTCATTAGGAGACATTGCGATTCCACTTAACGGTGCTAGGATCTCTCCTTTTCCTTTAACATCAACTTTAGGTGGAATTCCGCCAATAAATTGTAAAGACACATTGTCATTCAGATAATAGTTAAATGTTAAACCTAATGTGTCTACATCATGGACTTCTAGTCCCGCATCTTGCTGTTGCCAGTTTTCCAATCCCTCAATTCGTGCTGTACCAGCAACTTCAGCTAGAATATTACCCTTACCATCGGTAAGTTGCTCTTGGATTTCGGGTTGGGCTAGAAACTCTGTAAGGGTTTCTTTTAAATTCCAAACCTCTCCACCCATATCAGTCATAGTGGCATTGGGATCAATAGAGTTTAAAAAACTTGTTGTTGAAATAGTGCCGACTTTAGCTTCTGTTCCATTTTTAACTGCGGTATTAATATTAAATGGATTAGCTTTACCCTGTGGCATTACATGTAGCCAACCAGCAGAGACAGAGAATCTTTTAAATTCCTGCGCATAACTCATGCTTGTGATTACAGATAATGAACTCAATATTGCTATTTTTATTACTCTTTTTTTCATTTTTATTCCATCCTAGAAATATATTGCTGATTTTGCAATATAGATATGGAATATAGCCAAGTTGCCTTTTTTATCAATCAGTATAATTTTTAAACAAAATTGATTTAGATAAATCTATCAATTTATCTCTTTAATTACATGAAATAGTTATCAAATTTTTCTGACGAATGACATAATTAAAATTAAAAACAATTTAACAAACGGTAAAATAACTAAATAGAATTAGTCTTATTTGACTAGCTGTTATGCTTGAGTTATTTAAATTAGAATCTAACTAGACTTTTAATTTTCGTTTATAGACATTTCAATAAAAACCTACGAAGAGAGCTTATCTAAAGAAGTTACCTCGTATAGCTAATCAATAAATCTGGAAGAATTTTTAATGAATATTATTATTCGTGATGAAGGAAATGAGGATATCGAAGCGATCGAAAACCTAACTAAAGCAGCTTTTCAAAATGCTGAGCACACGAGTCATACCGAACATTTTATTGTTAATAGTTTAAGAAACCACGGTCAACTCACTATTTCTCTGGTGGCAGTTGAAGATGGTTCTATTATTGGGCATGTTGCTATTTCTCCAGTTCAAATAAGTTCAGGAGAAATGGATTGGTATGGTTTAGGCCCTATTTCCGTTCATCCAAATAAACAGGGGTTTGGTATTGGTTCCCTTCTGATGAATAAATCACTAGAAAAATTAAAAAACTTAGGTGCAAAAGGATGTGTTTTATTAGGTGATCCCAACTATTACAGCCGATTTGGTTTTAAAAATTATCCTGAGTTAATTTTACCTGATGTACCGAGTGAGTATTTCCAAGCCTTAAGTTTTTCAGGGAATATTGCTACAGGATATGTAAGCTATCATGAAGCATTTAATGCAACGCATTAACAAAAAGTTCTCGCCTTTCAAAAGAAAACTCCTAAAAATAGGAGTTTTCTTTTTGTTTTCTTTTTGTTTACTTTGAACAATATAAATAATCTAGTTTATTTAACACGTTCAATCTTAAAAACTTCAATATCGGTAGGCTTAACTCGATGTGTATCCACCTCTCCTACAACACGTACTTTATCGCCTGCTTTTAATTTTAAAGGCTTCCACAAGTCATCATCAATATCAATTACAATCGAACCCGTAGCATCTTTAAACTCAAAATGATCACCAGCAATATGCTTTACGATCGTACCAGTTAAAGTTACTCCAGATTCATCAGCCAAAGTTTTTGCTTTAGACACAGTGACTACATTTTTTGTCGCTTCTTTTAATAAGGCTGCATCTGGTTTAGCAAATACCGCATTAGTACCCAATAAAGCCAACCCAGCGAAAGTTGCTAAGTATATTTTTTTCATTACGATGACCTACTTTTAATGTTCTTAGCTATATAAATAAATTCTTTTAAAGTTATAGATTTAGCTTTTGTGGTTTTTTGTATCTTATTCGAGCCTTTGTTTAATGAGAATGAATAGAAACACCAAATAATTTACGGCAAAAATTCAGAAAAATTCCGTAAGGTCTTCCAGAAATACTTACAATGATTAAGATAGAGCTCGCAGCCGTAAATACTTGTACTAAAGTTGCTCCATTCAAAAGCAGTATCAAAATATATAAGGGAATTTGAAACGTTAAATTAGCAAAGGTATCGAGCAAAAAAGTTTGTAATGCTGTTTTATTCTTTGAAGTTATTGTTTTAAAAATCCAGTCGCGGTAAAGTCCATATGGCCGACCAATAATAAGAGAAATAGGTATTGCAGTGACCCGTATTTTGATCGTTTGTTCAAGGGTTAAGCCCGTAATAACTAACTCAACGAAACCACCAACAATAAGTGAGAACAAAACCATTGCGAATGTGTCTGCAAGGAATTTTTTTAAGCTTTCACTTCCGACAACCATTTTATAGCCTATAGTTTTGTCATGAATTTACTTAAGAAACCGTGTTTCTTAAGTAAATTAAACTCAGCATTAAAATAACACTTAATTGTTAAGCAACAAGTTGGCCTAAATTCAATAAAATATTTATGGCTTCTGTCTCATCCTCTGTTTGCCCAGCAATCATTCTGTCATATGAAATTCCACCAATCTCAATATAAATTTTTGGATGAGGAAGTTGAGGGATATAAACTTTGAGCGGTTGATAAAGAGCAAGAAGATAACCAAATGAATCATAAGGATAATGATCATCTTTTAATGTCTTCTTTATGACCATATAAGTGTTCAAAATATTTAGAATAAAACCATATTCATTTTCAGAATGAAATTTAGCGTCCATACCTACCTCCTTGATTAATTAATATTTTTATAATCAAATTTAAAGGTTAAATTTCTGATCTGATGGTGTTTAAACCAACACACTTTAAATATAGAGTTATATTTAAAGTGATTCGTGTTGAATTAAATATATTTAAAACTAAGTATATTAGTCAACATATTTTTGAACAGTGCCATTAAAAATAAATATTTCGAGTTTTAAATCACACTTTAAGATTAAAATAAAAAGATATAAAAAAACCCATCTTACGATGGGTTTCGAAATTCATTTGGATTATGAATCTTTGTCCATTGAATGAGGAGTAGTCGTTTTATCTTGCTGCTTGGTGTCATTTTCACCTTGGCAAGCACTCACACTTAAAGAAATAATGGTAGCTAAACCTAAGGTAGCCATAATTTTTGTCATGTTTCACCTCATGAATTATTCAGATAGTGAGTTAATAAATACTTTTTATTAGTTTTACGATCAGCATAGGTTTCTAGGCTTTTTTGTAGATTTAACGCAAAAATGTAAAGCGCTTTAGTTTCACCTTTCAATATCGACTTAAAAATTGATCATTAAACATTAACTGAGTGTCTGAGCGTTTTAATGAGTAATTCATATAGGTGGTCTACAGCTTTTGACTCTAAAGAAGACCTACTCCGATAAACAGCAGCCTCCATTGGCTCTAATGGTCCAAGTCCATGATCTGCACCTAATATAGTTAAATGCTCAGGTGCACTGCATTGTGTAAACACAGCGATTGCTAAACCACTTTCAACTGCTGCAATTTGACCAGCCAAACTTGAACTATTGTACACCACACGGTAACGGCGCCCTTGTAATGCCAAAGAATGAATAGCACTCTTTTTAGCTTGGCTGGTACTTTCGTAAACTGCAATTGGAAGCGGATCTTCTCGCCAGAGTTCAAATTGTGGAGAACCAACCCATACCATTGGTTCATGAAATAACAGTGTTCCTTGACGAGCGTTATCTCTTGAAATTAATGCCAAGTCTATATCACCACTTTCTACTCGTGGAATTAAAGAAGTCGACTGCTCGCAGATCAATTCAATTTCAACACCTCCGTAACGTGGTGCAAAACGTTTAAGTACGGGCGTTAAATATTTAGCAGCATAGTCATCAGGTACCCCAAGACGTATACGGCCCTTTAATTCATCTCCGTGAAATGCCATTTGAGCTTCAGCATGTAAGTCGAGAATTCGGCGTGCATAACCTAAAAGTAGTTGTCCTTGTGAGGTTAATTCAATTTGCCGATGTGTTCGTATTAAAAGTTGGCAATGGAGCGCTTCTTCTAGCTTTTTCAGTTGCATGCTAACCGCAGACTGTGAGCGATATAACTCAGGTGCTGCATTCGACAATGAGCCTGTATCAACGACTGTGACAAAACACTTTAACCAATCAATCTGTAAGTTTTTTATATTCATTACGATTTATCTATTCGATTTTCAAATAGTATATAAAAGAATTATGCGCTTTTCTTTATCTATTCTCTCTCCCATACTGAAATTAGAAGAAGTTAAAACAATTCATTTTTCTAAAAGAAGCTATCCGTGAATTGATTAATGTCTGAATAACACGTTAATAGCGACACCTACTCACAATTTCATCACTTAGTATTTCTTAGGTATTACGCACTAGGAGGAGGTTTTATGTGCCTAAATAAACAGATGCTTGCATCACAAAGTGCGACATCCATTTTCGTTTTACTTTGGGGAAGTGCCGCAATTTTTACTCGTTGGGGACTCGATAATGCCTCACCCATAGCATTATTAATTCTGCGTTTTTCAACTGCTTTAATTGCTCTGTCGCTACTAGCTATTTTTAGAAAACGACTTTTACCCAAGCAGGGAACCCGAAAGCAAGTTTTACTGACTGGATTACTCATGATCGCAGGTTATTCAATCTGCTATTTTAAAGCTATGGCTCATGGGGTTACGCCTGGTTTGATGGCCACAATTATGGGAATACAACCCATTTTAACGCTCTGCCTTTTAGAAAAGAGTTTACAAAAAGAAAGGCTTTTCGGTTTAGTCATTGCTTTAGCTGGACTCATTCTTTTAGTCTGGAAAAGCCTGACGATGTCGTTTATTGCGCCAATCGGCATATTCTTTGCCTTGGCTGCCCTCATCTGTATAACCTTTGGGGCTATCATGCAAAAGAACATTCAACAGGCTCCGACAGATGTCTTACCGCTACAATATGTAGTTAGCCTTGTAGTTTGCTTATTGATAGTTCCTTTTGAACATTTTGAAATAACGTGGAATTCACAACTGATTATTTCGGTCTTATTTCTTGGAATTTTAATTTCTGTAGTTGCGCAGCTTTTACTTTATCGACTTTTAAGTCAGGGCAATATTGTCAACGTGACAAGCCTGTTCTATTTGGTTCCCATTGTTACTGCGCTCTTAGATTTTCTAATTTTAAAAAATACATTACCTCTGGCAGGTTTAATTGGAATGATTGCAATTTTACTAGGCTTATTGCTTGTATTTAAAAAGAAATAACTCATACAAATAATATAGAACCCTCAACTGAGGGTCTTATTTTGAGTAAAAATTTAATCTAAGTTTTTCCAGTCTGTACCAATTTGAGCTAATGCTGGAAGCTCATCACTATTAAAAACATTAGAATTACGATCAATTGCAAATCGATAAATGGGCATAGAATCAGCTTCAGTTTTCTTAAAGAAACTGAAGTTTTCATTAAGATGATAATTCCCCCCTTCTATTGATTTTGTTGCTGTTCCTGAGGGTATATGAGTATAACTTTCACACTCTACTTCAACATTATTTCCGGCAAGATCTTGGTAGGAAAATTTCATGTGTTAATCCTTTCTAAATTTTTATGATTGAGAAAAACTTAACATGCTATCTGGCTAGATTACTGAAACTTTTTTAACTAATTGTTTAAGTGTGTATCTTTGGTTAAAACTAAAAATGTTATTTAAGATAAAAATCCTATTTGAAATGCTTCTGCTCTCACTCACAAATCTAAAAATTTTAAAGCCCGCTCATCAAGTTCTCTTAGTTCCTCAAGTGTATATAACCGTCCCTCTGGATCAAAAAACTTAACAAAATCGAATTGCCCTTCTTTATATAATTTATATCGTTTAGGTCCTAACCATTCTTTTTGAAAGAAATCATCTGTCAGTTTAAAAAACTCTTTAAAAGAAGTATTTGCATCTAGCTGACCAGTTAATTGTTCGCGCTCATCTTTAGGAATATCTTTAAATTTCCTTTCATCCATAATGAAAGCTCGACTACCCACTAGCTGACCATCCTCAAGTGTTGGAACTAAAATGCTGCGGCAATGAGGATGTAAAGGAGGAACTTTTTTTGCCGGATCGTTAAGCTGCCATACTGAACCATCAAGTGAGGCACATGTTTTCGATGTCCTTCCATCAAGAACGCTTACAAATCGGACATATTCAAACTTTAATTGTTTATAGCTATTTAAATATGCCTGATTGGATATATGACTTCGAATTGTACGTACAGTTCGTTCAATATCTGTTTTAGTACTATTGAGTAGCCCATCTTCATATTTAAGACGTTTAGTTCCATGAATACGCTGAATAATTTGTTGGGTTGTAGCACCAATATTAAGCCCATCTCGAATCGCATATTCAACTCTTTGACGAGCTACCTCAGCGATTTTCGAGAGTAATTCATCTACTAATGCTCCACCCGCTAAAGGAACGCGTTTAGCCGCCTTATAGAGTTGCTCGCCTTTTAACTCTTTATGTTGGCCACCAAAAATTTTTGACATATATTTGACTTCATAGAAAGCCAATGCCACAGCAGATATTGTAAAAGTGTCAATGAGAGCTTCATTAATCAAATTAAACCACTGAGAAATTAACGCACGTATCTCTCTTAAATTAGCTGTTGAATAAATTCCTCCGGCCAATGCTGCTTTTTCCTTTTCATTTAGCTCATCTAATAAGTTAGCCAACTTAGCAAGCATGGTAACCGTTTCAGAATTAAATAAATTAATAAGTTCATTGACCGATCTTGATGATGCTCGATATAGATAGGCCTGATGCTGAGTCAGAATATCAAAAAGTGTTTTTTGATGAAGATTAGCCATAAAAATTTACCTCTACAGAAGTGCTTTTTTATTGTTTTGCTATTTATATTTCCAGTATCACCAGAATAAGTTATGACTAACAAGCACACCTACGTAAAATTATTTAGCTAAACGCTCATCCTTGTAATACATTTTTATAAACGTACCTTAAACCTAATCTAAATAGGATTTTTCCTGTTGAGTAAAACAGCATTACTCGGAATACTTTTCAGTATTTTCTTTTGTTGTCTCAGCCATTCTTTATAAAATTTTTTATCAGATTGTTCCGAGAAGTTATCTTTAGGCTTGTTATAGCAAGCATCACGCATATTTTCAGATCGTACACACGGCCAATTGTTTAATTGAGGTGTCAAAACAGCATTACTTATCAATGAAAGCTCTTCTAATCTAATCAAGTTCATCTTTACTTCCTTACTTCCCTTTAGCATCCTCACTCTTCAATTAATTCATACAAAGCTTCATTTTGAATAATCTATAGACGGCTATTGTTTATTCCCTAAACCGATCCAATTAAGGCTACACACAAATAACATGCCTTCAAAAATGCAAAGTGCAAATTTTGTGTATTGATTTATCAAACATGTAAGTTGCTATAGGAATGAATAAATTGAGTTTAAATAGAATGATGAAGATATTTAGAATGTTTTCTACTTTGTTGCTTCAATTTCAGATATACTAAACTTAGTATGAGATGAGCCTTATATAGTTCATTGCTAGATCAATGAACGACTAAGCCCTTCGCTTTCGAGCAAGGGCTTTTTTAATACCTAAAATTTGAGAAAACTTACACTTATATGAACTGTCCGGTCGGCCATTGGTTTGCCTTTATAGATCAGGTCTGTTAGATTGGTCTTGTTCATCAACTCCTATTGTCGATGAATACTGAAGCCTGATTCGTAGCATCAGGCTTTTTTTATGCCTAAAATTTGTATAAATGATCTTGCCTTATCTTACTTTTAGCCAAGTGCCGACTTCTTTTAATACATCAACTAAACCATTTAATTTCTTGCCATCTTCCGTTAATGAGTACTCAACTTTAACAGGAACCTCTGCAAAAACCTCTCTGTTAATAAACCCTTCTTCTTCAAGAAAACGTAATTCTAAAGTTAACATTCTTTGAGAAATATTAGGTATTGCGCGTCTGAGTTCATTAAAGCGCATAGGTCTTTCGATGAGAAATGAAATAATTAACATTCTCCAGCGACCACCCAATACTGTCATTGCCTCTTCTACAGAACAGCCAGAAATATTATCTTTCATTGTTTAATTAGGTATAAAAAATATACCTATATAACAAAATAGTGCCTAATTTACAATCTATACCTAGTGGTAAATAATAGTTTTTTATCACGAAAAGACTGACCAATATTATGGAATATAAAGAAGTTGCTAAAAAAACGATTAATCATTTGTACTCAGCACATGCATCTATTCGTACCTCAGGCATCGACCCTCAAATCATTGCTTTAGCTGAGTTGTATGTATCACAAATCAATGGCTGTGCTTACTGCTGCGCGTTTCATGCTCAGGAATTAAGAGATATGGGAGTAAGCCAAGAAGTCATTGATAAAATTCCGGGCTATAAACATTCGAATGCGTTTTCAAAGAAGCAGCTTCTTGCTCTTGAACTTGCGGAGGCAGTGACTTTTCTATCTGACAAAATTGAAACTGTAAAAGCTCATTTAACTGAATATTTTAGTGAAAGAGAGATTGTAGAGTTAACGACTAGCATTTCACTTATGGGAGCATTAAACCGACTCAGAATCACTTTAGGTGATAAAAGTTAATTTATTCACTTCCTATATGAAAAAGCCCTAATTATTTGGGGCTTTTAATGATTTTTTGACAAAGTTTAATAAAAATTGAAAGTACTATTTTGACGATAAAAATAATTTCTTTTCGATTACACGGCGATTCACCAGCCCTTGCGAACGCTTACCGCCAGCATTGACCCAAACATCAAACTGGTTTGCAGCCTCTTTGTAATCACCTAAATTTAACTTTTTGAGTAAGGTCGAGTTTTTAAAAGCCCCTACTCCAATGTTATAAGCTAAAGAGACTAATGCATCGAATTGATTTTGTTTTAAAGATACTTTTACGGCACTATTTACTGCGCGCTCAAATATCTTTAGATCATGCTGCATATAAGCTTTAGCTTGTTCAAGTGTGCATCGATCTCCTTCACTTACACGCTGACCATGAGGATATCGCGTCGTACCATATCCAATAGTCCAGCCCCCAGTACCATCATCATAAGCACTGAGTTTTAATCCTTCAAAATTACAGATTAGGTTTACACCGTCTAAACTAAGAGACATCTCATCAACAGCGACACCTATCAATTCATCACCATGATCAATTGCTGTAGCAATCTGATCCGCTGCTGCATCTCGCTGAAGCTTAGCAGTAAAAAATTTGCGGAGATAATCCAATATTTTTTGCATTTAATGCCCTGTTATTTACTTTTTCTCTGTAACCCAAAGCGTAATATACCCTTGAACTACTGGCTGCCCATCCGCTCTATAAGCATTAACTTTTACTTGCATATCTCCAACTTTCCACTCGTCATCAATTGTTGCTACTAACTTAATATCAGAATCTGCCTTAGCTACATAATTTACGTTCATACCTTTAGGTAACCATCTTAAATGTTGAGGTACTGATGCTTCAGCTAACACGCCCATCACAAATTCCAGACCATTACATATGGCAATAACGTGTACCGTCCCGATATGATTTTCGATTGATTTATTTTTTTTAATTGAGGCTTCACACACATTTAAATCTAATTTTTGAATCATTGGATTTACAGTCTGAAAATATGGAGCCTCTCGACTAACAACTTTTGATAATAGCGTTAATCCGCCTGGTACATTTTTCAAAGTCTTAAATGCGAGCAGAACATCATTGACCGGTGGAAGTGCTTTATTTTTGATTTTGTTGGTAAATGTAGAAATATAATTACTCATAGTTTTACTTCAATTCGAGAATAAATCATTCAATAAATATATATGTACCTACTTCTACACTCATTGCTTAGTTCTCAATTTTTTTAGTCATTAATGATAATGATTAAATAACCTCGAACGTAGCGTACTGTTTGACTAGAAATCCCAAATATTAAAAATGCCCAATATTGAATTGGGCTTTAAATTATTCTTCAATTTCGATGGGATCACCATCTTCAGGGCGAATGTGACGCTCACCATCATCGGCCGGATCTACACTCGAGCCATCTTTGGTAATGCTGTTATACAACTCATCCTCTTTTTTATCATCGATAAATTCTTCATCGGCAAAATCGAGAGGCTCTTCATCATCGTCAAAATTTAAGGGTTTTTCTTCATCTATCATGAGATTCATCCTCTGCTTAACTTGTGTCATTCCATGCTTAAATAATTAACGGCTACATTCAACACCAAACAATCATCATTTGTGTAACTGACACTTTCGGATACGTTTTAGTTTTTGTTATTTTCAAGATGGTTCAAAATACTACTAATTTTTAAAAGCAAGTAACCAAACAGTAGTCCATTAAATATAATAAAAAGACCGACTGTAACCATCTCTTTAGACCAGACTTGAATAATGTCTAAATTATCATTTCTTGTTTCAACTTGCCCATATGACAAAATAAAGGCTATTCCCAAAACAATTCCAAATAAAATTATGCCCCACGCGACAATTGAGGTAGCCTTACTTTCACTATGGGGTTTGCTTACTTGACTCATACTTTTTCATGTCACATTTTAGGACTCATATCAATTTTTTATATTAATTTAAGGCCTTTTTAAAGTTTTGTTTATGTTATATTTTGATAGCAATGTAAGTAATCTTTATATTTTGTTTACCTATACATGAACTGTCTTATTTTCAATTTAAGATAATATGTTGCTTTTAATTTTGAAAGAAATTTATATACAGTTTTAACTAGCTACCTCCGCTATTTATAAAATAAGAGAGCAAATTTATATACATTAATAGTTTTAAATTTGCTTCCCATGCTGAAGAAGAACTTACTTATTTAGCCTGAAATTTCATATTGAATTTTCTTGCTTGCTTTCTTACTTCAGGGTTTGAAGGCAAAGCAAATGGGCTTGCACGCCAGATCGCCTTTTCAATACTTGTTTTAAATTTTTGTTCTTCTTTATCTAAAAAGATGATTTGCTCAATTTCTCCACTGTCAGTTAAAAATACTTTAACGCTTGCACTCATACCAGCCGAAGACGCTGGAATATCCCATATTTTATAAATTTTCTTTTGATATTGCTTTTTATATTTTTCAGCTTCTGAAGTAATTTTATTATCGGTAACTTGAACAGATGTAACCTGTTTATGGCCAGTCTCACACCCAACTAATAAAAATAAAGAAGCAATAATAGTGAAGTTTTTCATTTAAAATACCTTTTTTCAATAATTAAAATTTAACAGTTTAAATTTGAAAAAACCACCCAAAGGCGGTATTAATCACTGATTATCCCTAGCCAGTAAAGGTAGTAGGTCATCCTGATCTACCTTTGTTTAGATTTATGTTTTATTTTTCTTTAAAAAGGGACTTCGTAACGAAAATTCATATTTGAATTTTCCGGTACATTATAGACATCTTGATCAGTAAAAATTCCGTGTTCAGGTGTTTTAAAACTATTAAATGCTTTATTGACTGGAACAGTTGGAGCGTTATTTAAATAGTTTTCTTGAGAGTTATATGGAGATGAAGCACAGCCAATCAGCCCAAAACCCAATAAAGATATAAGTAGAAATGTCTTCATAAATTTTGACTACCGTTATAAAAGCCACACAACTTAACAAATTGAACAGCTATTGTCACACCGAAACTATTTAGCAATACTTAACAATAAATTTATAAAACTCGCATTAATAAAATGAGTAACTCTTTTTAAATCATATAAAATCCATACACCTGGACCATATAACTTTTAAAAACTGGATGTATTAGATAAAGCCTACAGCTTTTAATCTATCCTCGACTTATAACGAATGATCTATTAATTAACGCTTAGATTTTGAGGACTAACATGCGCCTACATTTTATTGTTCATGAAGATTTTGAAGCACCCGGTGCATATGAAATATGGGCTCAAAATAATGACTTCAAAATTACATATTCAAGAGTATATTTAAATGAAGCTTTGCCAGCTTCTGCTGAAGATATAGATTTCCTTATTGTGATGGGTGGTCCACAAGATCCAGATACGCGCCCAGAGATGTGCCCTCACTTTAATTCATTAGCTGAACAATCAATCATTAAAAAAGCGATTGAAGCAAACAAAGTAGTTATCGGGGTATGTTTAGGATCTCAATTGATTGGCCAAGCTTTAGGGGCCAAATTTGAGCATAGCCCTGAAAGAGAAATTGGCAAATTTCCAATTATGCTTACAGAATATGGCATAACAAACTCCAAGTTTTCACACTTAGGAAAAATGACCGAAGTTGGTCATTGGCATAATGATATGCCGGGTTTAACTCCCGACGCAAAAATCATTGCTTTTAGTGCAGGTTGTCCAAGACAAATTATTGAATATTCAAAATTAGTGTATGGATTGCAATGTCACATGGAATTAACTACAGAAGTTGTTGAATTGCTGATTCAACACTCAGAAGCCGAGTTAAATCAGGCTCAACATTATAAATTCGTGAATAGTCGTGAAGAATTACGGAATCACGATTACCAAGAGATGAATCAAAACCTCTTTATTTTTCTAGATAAACTGAAAGAAGAATACTCAAAACAACATTAAAAAATGAGTGTAAAAAGCTTTCTCAACTTGGTTTTTACACTCGCCTATAGATCTTATTATTTACTAGATGATCAAATCCACTCAAAATTTAATCTCCAAAAAATCAACTTTAATGTTACAATACAGTGATTTACTCAATTTCAATTGGACTTCAAAAGAAATGAATAGATTGTTATTAATTTTTTTATCTTTAAATATTAGTCTTTTTTCTCCCGTAGCTTTTTCTGAAACAAACACATTTCAAATGAAACAAGAATATACCCCTCCTAACTTTAATCAGCATAAGAGCATGCTTGCAGTAAACGCGAGTTCTCAAGAACATAAATTTAATGGGCAACCAAAAGAGTTTTCTAATTCTGGCACTAATCCTCAAAATGTAGATTTTTTTGAAATTGCAAAACAATATCAAGAAAAGGAAGCTAAGCCGTCTTACTCTACTGATGAAACAGTCAATATGAGTGATCATGAGCGTAGTCTTTACTACATTAGAAACCACGATAATGTTGGTATTCAAAGAGAAATTAATGGTCAGCAGTTTAAGTCGCTAAAACAACAGCGTGATAAAGGCATGATTTCAAATGATGTATATAAAGAAAAAGTCTACAAAATCTTAAGTCAGCCTTCTATTCGATAAGTTAAAAGCCCTCTTCGGAGGGCTTTTTTATAAGTATTAAACTCCTACTCAACCTAAGCGAGCATCGACATAAAATATTCTAATAGCTTATCTCTTTCATCGATCTTATTTGCACTTAAAAGCTGAACCATTGCCCCATCAATCACAAACAAAAACATGTAGGCATCTTCAAGTGTAGCGGTAACTTTTACGGTTAAAATCAGCTTATAAATTTCTTTAATAAACCAATTTCGATAGTCACTGACGACCTTATAGGCGGCGGGATAAAGCTTTTCAATTTCAAAAATGGCTTTAAACTGCAAATGATAAAACCCTTCTAAATCAGCATGCAAAAAGAAGATTTTCTTTAATTTATCGAAAACCATAAGTTCACGGTACGAATGGATAATCGAAAACACCTCGTCTTTTAACGCATCTTTTTGAAAAGTCAGACACATCTCAATAAGTTTTTCTTTAGATGAAAAGCAGTTATAAAAAGTGGCTTTGGGTATTTTGGCATCGCTAACAATTCGGTCTACACCGACATTATTAAAGCCATATTGATTAAATAAGTTTCTTGCCACGTGCAGCACTCGCAGTGCTTTAAATGATGCTTCTAAAGTTGGCATAGACATACCGTTTAAAATAATTTTTTGTTGTTTATAAAAAGAGATAAAAATGCCGTCACTCTTAAAATGAGTGCTAAATACAGGCATGCAAAAACGGCACAAAAAAGGTGTGCTCGCCTATCTCAGGTTTATTGTTGCTATGATTTTTAGTCGTAATTGATTTAAAGGTTAAAACCTATAGTCGATTAAACCTTTTTAAAGACCGTTTAAATGATATGAATAAAGAAATTTTGGCAAAGACCAATAAAGAAGAAATAGTACGCATGAGCGAACTCCTTTGGGTAATAAAGAAGCTTCACCACACTACTGTCAAATAATGGTGGCGAAACGAGAGAGGGTTGACAGACTGATACCCAAAAGATCAGCACACCCGAGGGTGTCCCCCTCCCGTTCCGCCGCAGAGGGGGCACGCAGGGATGCCCACAAAAAAGAAAGACTTTTTCGTGTGCTTTGGGTATACAGCCTGTCAAAGCCGACTGGCAATGTGGCCAGCAGGCAAAGAATAATCGGAGCGGTTTTGGGTGTCAATGTTCAAAAAGAAAGAATCAAAACATTTGATATAAAAAAGCTCTTTAAATAACAAGAGCTTTTTTGAATTATATTGCATCTAAATTTGCTGATTAGCGATAGCGTTTGTTGCCATCCGAAGTAATGCAATATTTGTCTTCACGCGGCCCCACACAATTTTTGTTTCCACTACAAGGGCATTCCGAAGAACTACTACTAGACGAACTACTACCAAAACCTCTATAGCTACTTCGTGCATGTGATGGTTTACTCTTTGAAAAGTAACTATGACCACTAAAAGATTTCCCTCCCCCACGGCCTCCTCGTGCCTCAGCCTGAGTTAAAAAGATAATTTGTAATAAAACTAATATCGTTAAAAAAATAATTTTCATTTTATCCCCGTAAAAATAGTAAACGGCGATTATAATTCAAACTACTATTTAATAATTCAATTTATTTAACAATATTATTATTTATATAATGACTATAATTCGAACCAATAGACTATTAAAAGTTTTATTAGCCTATTAAACATACAGAGTAAAATCTGTAATATAATGCTAATAAGAAAAAATCGGTAAAATTTAAATAATAATAATTAGTAACTATATATATTAAAAACCAGTTATTTTTGAGTATATCTAACGAATTCCAAAATAGTATAATAAAAATGAAACTTAGATTTTTTGATAAATTATGCAATATACAGATCTGTCTGTATAAACATATTCCCTACTCAAATATATTATACTTTAGTCTAATGTTTTTGTGGCAAAATAAAAATAAGATGTCGGCTGGGTAACGAGTGAATAAATAATTACACCCAAAATATCATTAATAAATCAGGAACATAACAATGACTTCGCCTTTAATGAATAATTACCTTAACTTTGCTTCTGGAATTGCCCATCAGCAGTATTTGCCAGCTGAAGAAGGTATTCTTAGAGCATTTAACGATGGTTGTACCCATTGGTATGTGGATGGAAGTTTACATGGGGAAATGGTTCCAGACTGGTCTTCTGAACGAATCGAAAATCTAAATAGCTTAATAAAAAAATATAATATTCAACCGATTTTCCACGGTAACTTCAAAGCACCATTAGGTAGCGATGTCGATTATTTACGAGAAGCAGCGGTTGTATATGTTAAAAAAGAAATTGATATTGCCGCAAAAATTGGGGCACCTTTAGTTATTCACGGTGGTGGTATTGTAGAACCAAAGAAAATTGTATTGGCTAAACAAAAAGCTCTCGATAACTATATTTTATCTGTTAAAGAATTAGCTGAATATGCGGCTGAAAAATCAGTTGATATTTATTTAGAGAATTTATCAAATTATAAAAACTATCGCCCTTTCCATTATGTATTTACTCACATGGAAGAATACGATTATGTTTTTAATAAAATTGACCACACAAATGTCTATTTCTTCTTAGATGCAGGACATGCAAATGTGGGTGAAGGCGATCCAATTGCTGTTGTAGACAAATACCATGACAAAATTAAAGGTATTTCTTTTAGTAATAACAATGGTGAACAAGATCAACACTTTAGTATTGGTCGCGGTACTGTAAATTATTCTGATTTTATCGAAACAATTAACCGCCACAATTGGAAAGGTCTTGTTGCCTTTGAAGTAAGAGACAAAACTACTTTAGATTCAGTTAAAGAATTGGCAAGCGCATAAAACTAAAAGCCTTCTGAGGAACATCAGAAGGCTTTTTAAATTTAAATAATTCATTTTTAAAAGGATATATTAAGTGAGTAGTTTACTAGTTTTCATAACAATTGCCTTTCTTACACTATCTAGTCCCGGACCAGGCGTTTTATTTACAGTTACAAACTCAATCAATTATGGAGTACGTACGGCCCTATTTGGAATTATTGGGTTAATTATTGGCATGTTTGTCATTGCGGTCATTTCGGCGAGTGGAGTGGGTTTAATCATTACCAGTAATCCCACTATTTTTACTGTATTAAAATTTGTTGGTGCATTTTATTTAATGTATCTAGGCTATAAAAACTTTGTAAAAACATCACCTTCTCAAGATTTATTAGACACTGAAACAAGTGAAAAAGCGGTAAGTAAATCTAAATTATTCTATCAAGGATTATTTGCGTCACTTCTCAACCCAAAAACCATTGTTTTCTTTATTGCTCTATTTCCACAATTTATTGATATAAAAGAAAAAATAATAAACCAATTTTTAATACTTTCTTTAACTTTTTGTTTAATAGGTTTCTTAATTCATTTGGTATACGCTAATTTTTCTTCAATTTTTAAAGAAAAAATGCTGTCTGGAAATAACTTTGCCAGATTAAATAAAATCAGTGGCTGTATCTTTTTTATTCTCGCTGTTTTACTGATTACTCAATAAATGAAAAAACAGTTATAAACGCTTTTAAGCTAAAAGCGTTTATCCTTTAAAGTATTTCCGCACTCATCCGACGTCTGTTCTACAAATTTAAGCTTGAAGAGATTGCTGATTTAATCTGGATTGAATCAGCAATCTATATGCCCTGCTTTATAAACCTATTGTTTTAATTTAATTTTATTTAATGTCATACATAAAACTTTTTTATCGGCCTCCTTAAGTTGAGGATGCTGTACAGACCACATATAGCTACAGCTATGAGGTGCTTTGTTATTATTTTTCTTAAGTTCATAGGCAATATTTTTTAAAAGCTCAGTATTTAGTGTACTAATTTTTAAACGTACTTCGGCTAAATCTTGCGGTTTCCAATTGGTTTCTGGACTCGACAACCAGTCTGCGCGATATCGGTACTGAATTGCCTTGGCAACGTTCATTTGAGTCACAATAAATGGCTTCACTGTTTCACTACTTAGACCAAAAGAATCGGCTTCAGAAAGTGATTGATCAAGAACTTTCTTTTCTTGAGTTAAATCTTCAATCGGTAAATGCTGTTCTGCTTTATAACCCGCGACATCCTTCATATAAGATAAACGCTCGTTAATTAAACGAGCAGTTTGATCATATTGATATGCTTGCGCTAATGAAGAAACACACATGAAAGTTGCCAACGTACAAACCACTTTAACCGCTGACTGAGCACTCTTAATTTTTGCCATGTAATACCTATTGAAATTATTGTTCTGTCATCATTCCAGATCAGTACTGTATTTTAACAATATGCGAAAGTAAAATTTCAAGATAGGCTGAGTTCTTGACTCCATGCCGAATCAGGCTGCTGATAAATGTGTTGGCACACTTGCTTAACAGATGAAATAAAATGCTGGTTCTGCCCATCCCATTTTTCGACCATGCAATAGCTAACATGAATACCTTTAGGTTGAAACTCTCTTGCTAATGACTGCGCTAAAGCGCGAACGCCAGCAAACATGCTTTGGCTTAAGACATCGTAGTGAGTCGAGTTGTTAAATGGCGCACCAAGAAAAATAACTGTGCCCCGCTGCTGCTTTAACATCGGCTTAATCACAGCTTGCGCCACACTCACCGCACTTAAACCTGTGGTCTGCCAATTGTGCTCAATCTCTTCTAAAGATAAAGCCTCAATATTGGGCGAAGATGAAAAATTCGGCTGAAATACGCAGAGTTCTATTGTGTGTCTTTGGCTAGAGATATAACGCACCAAGCTTTTTAAATGATCTGCATTTACTAAGTTCAAATGAACTGCTGTCACTCCATCGTTGATTGAGTGAATTTGGATTTTTTGCGCAGCTGAATCATGTACAACTTGATAAAGGTGTAATGGAAATTGTGCATTTTTGTCTAGAATTACAAAATCACGTTCGATTAGGTGTAAATCATGACCAGCAAAAACAACACAACCTTGCTTTTTTTGAAATCTCTGACATATTTTTTTTAGCATTTTAGTCTCTCTCAAAATTTTTCTTGGTAAGGACGTAAATCGAGTTCATGTGTCCAAAGCTTCGGTGTTTGTTGGTAAAGCATCCAATAGTTGTCTGCAATTGCATCAATATTGAGGCCACCCGTGCCACGTGTAAGACGGGCTAGCCGCCCCAGACCAAATAATGCTTTATTTACTCTATCGCCATCGACCATTCCATCAATAATCACATGAGCAATATGTATGCCCTGTGATTTATAAATTTGAGCAAGATTGAGTACATAAGCCCGCAAAGCAGATTTACCCATCGTAAAAGCTGCGAAAAAAGGTTTTCCGCGCAAAGAAGCACTCGCCCCAGTAAAAATAAGCGTACCGTGATTTTGATCTTTAAAGATTTTTAGACAGCTTTGAGAAACTAAATAAGCCGATAAAAAAGTGGATTGCCACATTTGAGTAAAAAACGACAACGGACTGCGTAAAAAGATTGAGGGAATATTTCCTCCCACATTATGAATGACGGCGATAATGCGCTCATTTTGACTGGTGATGGTGTCAAATAAAGCTTGTACTTGCTTTATATCTTCTGCATCTAGGCGAAATGCGACAGCGTCCCCACCTTTCGAATGAATTTCGGCAGCCACCGCTTCAATTTTCTGGAAAGTACGCCCAGCGACATAAACTTTTAAACCTTCTTTTGCAAAACGATGGCACACGGCTGCGCCAATACCTTGTGATGCCCCAACGCCAATAACAACTGCACAATCTAATTTTTTATCTGATGTTGCTAATGTCATGGTCTTTTCACCCTGTTTGTTTTTTATACCATAATGCAATAAACGGACGATCCAAAATTTCTTTACTAAATTTTTTGCTTGTGCGAACCACTTCACCAAGTTGAGCGACCACAGCAATGTCGGCAATGGTCTGAGAGTCTCCAACTAACCATTCACTTTGCGATAAAACTTGTTCGATACGGTCGAGGTGTCTTCTAAACTCCTCTTCAACATTTTCAGCTTTCATTCGGCCTAAACCTTGAAAGAAAAGCTGTGTTTTTAACTCGGCTAAAATAAATCCTTTTACCATTGGTCTTTCATATGCTGGGCGGCCAATACTACTAATACGAATGGCTTCTTTTAGAGCTTCTGGGTCATTTACACGTAAATAGACTTCATAAAAATAGAGAGCTTCATCTGCCCAATCTTCCCACAGCTCTGCAAGTGCTTTTTGATTTGGATCTTCTGGATAAAGCCGTGGTGTATCTGGATAAGCTTCTTCTAGGTAGCGAGCAATTCGGGTACTGTCTTGAATCCGCTGTCCATTATGGTCAATTACAGGTACCTTGCCCACTTTACTGAGTAAAGGAACTTTAGCCCCTAGAATGCCGTTATAGTTCACTGTTTCAAATGAGATTCCTTTAAATTTCAAAATTCTTGAAACTTTCTGACAAAATGGAGAAATTTCCCATTGATGCAAAATAATATCCGACATTTGTTCACCTTTATTTTAATTGCCTGTTAGCTTGCTAGTTCTTTTTTAGAACTAATCAATAAATATACAGAATGTATTTTTAAGTCAAACCATTTTTAATGACGAATAAGTTTTAAAATGCCAAAATTATTTGATTTATATCATTTTATGTTTAGTCATTTTTAATGAATATAATTGAAATTACGCGGAACCATGCGACTAAAATAGAACCGCGTATATTTGATAAATTAATAAGTCACCGTAACAACAACACTATCAGAATAAGTGCCTGGTCTACTTGCGATGGAAGTACCTTGCGGAATTTTTCCATAGACTGGCGTAGTTTGAGCGCTACCTGTTCCTGTGCCAGACACTCCACCCGCCCCTCCAACATTAGTCACGCCTCCTGTAGCATCCCAAACCGTACTATAGTTGGAGTCTTTATATAACTGGTAGGGAATAAATTCATTATTGCTATTAATCATACGTCTAAATCCACCCGCTATACGATTGTTTCCATCTCCTAAATAAATGCTATATGGCGTTCCATAATTACAAGTCGAATTTACAGCTCCTTGTGCTGTGTAATCACGCTTGGTTAGACTAATATCATTTATATTGCCGAAATCTACAGTTGAGGTCGAGTTTAATTGGCACAGACTTGGAACCACAAAATTTGCTGTTAGCAGTGTATCGCCTGAATCCCAGCCACCAAGTAAATCACCACATGACAAACCCAAAAGATCCATATCCCAATACAACCGAACCGAAGCCGTATATGTTCCTTTAGGATAGGCAATGAGTGATCCCGTTCGAGCTGGTACTTTCACATTTACTGAGTAACTCACAATATTATTTGATGCGATTGTTGCTACTGGTCCATACCATACATTAGAGGTTAGATTATTGGTAGAAGACCCCGCTCCACCTACAATTCCGGTTACCGTATAAGGTAATGAAACATTGTTAATTGCATTTGTGGTTCCCGTAAATACGGTTTTCATACACATGAAATTAGAAATCTGGGAAAGTCCTAAATTCGTGCAAGTAATTGTGCCTGAAAGGTTTACAGTTGCATCACTATTAATATTTGCTGCAGTGTAGGTAAAAGTACTATTAGTAGTTCCGCTTACTGTACAAGCAGCATGTGCTGGGCTAAAAAAAGCATAAACGAGATAAAATAAGCAAATGCCTATAAAGTATTTTAAAGACAATGAAAATTTCTTATAGCTCTCTATTTGAGCCTTATTCATAATATTTAATGACATATATAAGGTCCCAATTTCTTAGTTGAGTACTGATTACTGTTATATGTGAAGTCAACTTGGCATGAGCCATGATCCAAAAGATCGACTTCAAGTTTATTTTGCTTTAATAGGTTTTGAATAAATACTTCACTGTCATAGCCAACTACACCATCTTGCTGACCATTAATGCGAACCGTATAACCTGGTAATAACGGTGAATTGTTCGCATCAACAAGTTTGACTAATCCAGAAATGACCTGATGAGCACCAAAGTCAATAAGACCACCTTGGCGATAACCCACTACTGTTTTCTGATCTGTAGACTTCACGCTCCAATTCAAAGGTAGATACGATGGATCTAAATAAATATGGTTTTCCTTATATGGCATGAGGCTTGGAATCAGAAATCTTCCAGAATTATCGGTTACGCCTAAATTTACCCCGCCATTTATAATCTGACTCTTCGGCCCAGCATTGGTCACAACTGCATAGCCATCACCAATTTCATTAGCCGCAAAAATTCGCCCTGCTGCCGCAACCAATGATCCTGTGGCTGAAAGTGCAACTTGGTCGTTATCCCCAATTCGGTTGTATCGACCAGTTAGGTAAGCTGCACGAGCACGGTAAGAAGCATAGACCGATGCATTGTTTTGATTCGCATCCTGATCGCGCTCAACATAACCTCCCCATCCAAATGAACCGATTTGTGGTTCTGATAAGCCGAATATTTCTTGACGGTAACTTGGCTTGCCACCATCATTAGATACACTTGTAATCGCATTGATTCGGGTAGAGGGTGTGTAACGCAGCGCAAAGTAAATGCCATAGTCTTTTTGGTGTTTATAATCTTTATACGCTGACGCATAAAAGCCCCAGTTTTTGTTCAGGCTTCCGCTTAAATTGGCAGACACTAATTTATTAGAGTTGTCGCTATATTTGATCTGGTTATAGCCCAGATAAGCACCATAGCCTGCGTAAAAATTATAGTTAATGCCTGCCCTAAAAATCTCATCTGCCAGCGCACTGTAGCTCAGATAGTTCTGTGGTTCAGGAGTCATCTGGTTATCTTTTAAATATCGAACTTGAGACACACGGGCAAGGTCAAAGTAATTATCAAACACTTTGCGGTAGCTGGTATTAAACGAAATATTCTTACTAATGCGTCCTTCTAAACCCACTAGAGCAGAATAACCGTTTTCATCTTTATACTGACTCGCTGCAATATCAGCATTAATCACCCCAAAACCAAAAAGATTCTTGGCAAAACCAGTGCCTAGATTTGATAGGCCATCTGTTGAAGCCTCTACCCCACCACTTAAGGTCAGCGAATTGCTGTAGCCATATCGAATCGCACCCGAAGCAAAAGTGGCATCATCATAATCGTTGGAAAACAATCCGTAGTTATAGCGTGGAACACCGACATCTACTGAGAATTCGTTAATGCCTTTTGCCAAAATTTTGGATGAAAAATAGTAAGCCTGTTTGGTAATGCTCTGCTGACCCGTTGCATCGGTGGTCACAAGAGTGACTTCATTGCCTGAAATAAACGGGAGCTGTTTAATGTCAAATGGACCTGATGGCACAAGCCCTGAATAAATCTTTTGTTGGTTAACGTATAAATCTAAAGTTGAAGGAAGTGCTGCCGAACCGGAAAATTGTGGGAATGCTGAAGTGACAATATCACCTCGTTGAGTATAAGCACTCGACCATTGAAAACCCGCCAAACGTACACTGCTACCCCAGTCAGAACTATTGGAAATAAAATCCCCTAAGGTATATATCCTGATCTTTTCTGGGTCTACGTACTGCCACTTACTCTCCAAGCGCACCCATTTTTCATGGCTATAACTCGTTTCATTACTACCGTTGTATAAAACACCCGAAGAAAAGTTACCGATTGCGCTGTTAAAGATCCCTTCTGCCGAACCTGAAAAAACATTCTCATCATTGGTTACGGTGTTATACAGACTGTAGTTCAGAATAGCCGCGTTTAAGGGCTTCATTTTCAGCAAATGTTGGCTAGTAGCCTGCTGGCCGCTTAAATCGACTGAGTAACCCGTCAACATGTTGGAAGGAACTTGTAAATTGAGAGCCTGTTCATTCTCTAAATATTTAAATCTGATTCCTTTTAGTTCATTAATACACAACCATTCGCTATCAGGAATGTACTCATCCATTTTCACTCTTAAAGTTTTTAAGGCACCTGAACGAATATATAGTTTTCCATCCTTAGATTGCTTCGCAGCAACTAAGTCTTCAGAGGCATTAGAATTAATAGAAACATTTAAAAATAATTTAATGAAATTAACATCTTGATCCTGCTCATTCGTCTCTAATTGTGTATATTTATTATTACTACCAACAGATTTAGGAACACTGGGAACTGCAGTATTCGTATGATCTTGTAACTGTTCGGCAAAAGAATATGCAGGAAAATACGTAACACATAAGACACCTATAATGTATTTCATATAAGCCTCTTAAAGTGTGGTTTTCTTACCATTAACTGTTAGAGATACGCTGTATTTATGATTTGGTTGATAGGTAAAGTTACTAATCGAGTAACTTCGCGATTGCTCCGCAAGGATATAACCATTTACGGTATTTACTTTAATGGGGTAACTTTTATTCGCTGTTGTATCAACAAGCATTAAATTATTTAAAAGTGCATGCCGGTTTCCAATATTACTAATATTTAAGGAAGGTGCTTCCTGATTTGTATCAATTTTCCAATTCAATTTGGTAATGGCATCTTTATTGACTACAAATACGGGTAAGGATGAGCGCAGTAATACATTTACGCCCTGAGCGGCTTTACGGCTATCAACTGGTTTTGGTAGCTCATCGATAATAATACGATAAGTTTTTTCACCAGAAACAGGTGCTGGATTAATTCTGACTACACGTAAGTTATAAGAATCATTAGACTGTAATTTTAAAAATGGTGGACCAATGGCAATCTCATCTGTAGGTGTTAACTGATCTTGTCCATTTTTTTGAGTCCATTCAAATACGCGAATCTGCAAATCAGTACTTTCATTTGACTGGTTATATAAACTAATTGAAGCTGCATTTTGATTACTTAATATTTCTACATTCACAGGCGAAAGACGGATTGTCGCGGCGTTAATAGAGCTAGATAAAGATAAGAATAATCCCGTAATAATAAAAATATTTTTTTTCATAATTTGCTCAAATATGACTTTTTAATGTATTAGCCCTTTTAAAAGGGCTAATGTATTTTTAATTCATACAAATTAATAAGTTACTGTTACAGTTACACTATCAACATAACTACCTGCGCTTGGCAAAGTTGTACCAGCAGGAATACGGCCATAGACGTTCACTGTCTGAACATTACCAGTCGCAGTCCCACTGTAGGCAGTGGTTGCAATACCTATTGCAGTGGCACGTCCTGTGTCTGAGAAAAGGTTGTAAGGAATATATTCATCGCTAGTGGCTCCACCGATCATACGTCGTTGGGTTGATAAAACATTTTGACCACCATCAAATGATAAAGTCCATGGCACAGTATTATTACAAAGGACTTTAATTGAGGTACCACCTGTCGTGGTGGTATCAGCATCGACATTACTAGCCAGTGAACTTAAAGTACCGAAGTCTAAAACTGCATTTGTTGTCGTTCCGGTTGCAGAGGTATTTAAGACACAACTATTCGTTACGGTTGCCTTAACAGTTAATGTACCTGTTGCTGTAGCTGCATGTGCTGCATTGAGAGAAAATACTCCCGCAACAACTGCTGATAAATAAAAAAAAGTCTTTTTCATGGCCAAAACCTTTTAAACTAAATTGTCGAATTAATAGATATAAAAAATTTAACCCTTATTCTTACAATCATTTTTATTTGACTGCTTTTTTAAAGCTTATTTTTTTATCTACTTTTCATCATAATACATAAAAATAAATAAAATGCATGTTCACGTTATTATTTTTATTTCCAATCGATAAAACAAAGTTACCTAAACTTCCCCTATGGATACAAAAAACAATATTTACAAAACCTAAATATATGATTCAACTTGTTTTAATAAAATTATTAGAAAAAATATTAAGTTAAATTTAAATAAATATTACAGGATTCAGCTCATCTTAAAAAATTAGATACTATTTCTTAATTTATTTATTTTTATATTATTTATCTCTTTAATTTTCATTTTATATTATTTCTTAAAGGTACATCTTCAAAAAATTATTAAATATTATAATTTATACAACAATAAAATGATAAAATTTAAAGCTACACATGAACTACAATAACGATAGTTTTGTTTATTTTAAGCGTTAAATAGCTATTAAATATATAAAAAACAAAGGCCTCTTAAGAAGCCTTTATTTAGTAAATTTAAATAATTAAACGCTTAACATACTATTTAAAGTTTCAGAAACGTTTTTTGATTTCACTTTAGGCTGCAATGCTTGTAAAGCCTGCTGCACGTGAGTACGTTGTGGTTCCGCAAGTGTGTACCAACGTGACAATACCTGTAACAGACGTGAACCTAAAATTGGGTTCTTTTCATCAAGGTATTGTGCAAGGTTAATAAAGTGAGCTACACCAAAGCCCCAAGTGTTTTCAGGGTTATTTGACAACCCTCCACTTACCGCGCGAATACGGTTTGGAGTTGTTAAATCATAGTCAGGATGTTGAGTCAGGTACTCGATTGTTTCTGCTGTCGCATTTGGGTTTGCTGCCTGAATCATGAACCATTGATCTAAAGATAAAGCTTCATCTTTAAAACGGTCATAGAAATCAGCAAGTGCATCTTGAGCTTGAGGTGCATTTTGCCAAACCAACACACGTAATGCCCCTAAGCGTTCAGACATATTACCTGTGTTTTGATATTGCACGTGTGCAAGTTCAAATACAGTTTGATCGCCCTGACGAGCCATCATCATCAGCATAATGTTCTTTAATGCACGCACCCCCATTGCCAAAGAAAATTCTTTTTGCAGGTCTGGATCAAGTGTAAGGTAAGTATCTTTCCAGAATGAACCCAACTCTTGTGCCAAACGATTCAGCAAGGCTTCACGTTTGACATGAATATCGGCTGGTGCATAGTTGTGATCGATACGACTACCCAAATAACCTTCACTTGGTACATCAAACAAACGCGATGCTAAAAGTGGATCTCGACCAACCAACTCTGGCAAAGTACTTTGAATAGCTTGAATGTAAGCATCTGCTGAATGGTCTTCTAGCAAGATACGTTCAAGCAAGGTTTGGGTGGCTTGCCACTGGTTAAAACCATTCGTTTCGTGCTGAATTAAGAATGCTAATTCTTCATCGGTATAATCAAACACAAGATTTACAGGAGCTGAGAAATTACGAAGTAGCGACACCACTGGTTGCTCAGTCACGCCAGTAAATTCAATGGTTGCTTCATCTTGGTCGAACAAGTAAACGCCATCTTTAACATCGTTTACGAATAGGCTGTCACTGTGCAAGGTGTATTGCTCACCTGTTTTCGCATTAAATAAAGCTAAAGCCACAGGAATTGGAACAGCTTTTAAATTTGGGTATTTAGGATGTGCTTTCAGGCTTTGTTTAAAGCTTAAACGGTAAGTTTGTGCTGCTGCATCATATTCACCTTTTGCTTCAAGCTTTGGTGTACCTGGTTGGTTATACCAAGTTAAGAATGCAGATAAATCTACGCCAGAACCCGCTGTTAAAGCAGCAACCCAGTCTTCTACAGTCACGGCTTGGCCATCATGACGGCGGAAATATTCGTCGGTTCCTTGACGGTATTTTTCTTTACCCAACAAAGTCGACATCATGCGGTTAATTTCCGCACCTTTTTCATAGACTGTCGCTGTATAGAAGTTATTAATTTCTACAAAGTGGTCTGGACGTGGCGGATGCGACAATGGACCTGCATCTTCGGGGAACTGATGAGATTTAAGCACAGCGACATCATCAATACGTTGAACCGCAGCAGATTGTAAATCTTCTGAGAAAGATTGATCACGGAATACCGTTAAACCTTCTTTTAAGCAAAGTTGGAACCAGTCACGGCAAGTAATACGGTTCCCTGTCCAGTTATGGAAATATTCATGGGCAATCACAGACTGAACACGCATAATTGCTGCGTCAGTTGTGTATTCTTCATCAGCAAGTACACATGACGTATTAAAGATATTTAAACCTTTATTTTCCATTGCACCCATGTTGAATTGGCTTACCGCAACAATCATATAATTGTCGAGGTCATAGGCACGGCCATAGTGTTCTTCATCCCAACGCATAGAATGCTTTAATGCTTCCATTGCGATATGGCATTTTGGAATGTCTTTCTCAATCGCATAGATTTCTAAAGCAACATCACGCCCTTCAGACGTCGTATAACGATCTTTAAGAACAGCTAAATCACCAATGACACAAGCAAATAAATAGCTTGGTTTTTTAGTCGGGTCTTGCCAGATCGCAAAGTGACGGTTTTCGCCAACTTCACCTGTTTCTAGCAAATTACCATTGGCAAGTAACACTGGATATTTTTTGTCTGCTTCTACACGTGTAGTAAAGACTGAAAGTACGTCTGGACGGTCTGGATAGAACGTAATTTTGCGGAAACCTTCTGGTTCGTTTTGGGTTACAAACAACTCATCGGCTTTATATAAACCTTCTAATTGAGTATTGGTTTCAGGATGAATAATGACTTGTGTTTGTAAAATGACTTCAGCTGGTGCGTTAGTGATCACCAATTGCTCACTATCGAGTGAATATTGTGCAGAAGTAAGAATTTGTCCATTTAACTGAACAGATTGCAACTCAAGATCACGACCAAGTAAAACCAGATCGCCCTCAGTTTGGCGCTTCATCACCAATGTTGAATCAACAATCGTTTTATCGTCATATACTTGAATATCAAGATTAATTGATTCAACTAAAAACGCAGGTTTTTGATAATCTTTTAAATAAACTGTTTGATCTGCCTGAACTGGAGGCTGCGCCGCAATATTCATCTTTATTCCTTATATACTCGTCTAAAACGGCAGTATGAGTCGCCATGAAATATCATACGCCAAGTCATACATACTGTATTTGCTTACCTTTATAAAATTAATGGGACTTTATTGATACATTTCAAATTAGAATCTGGTTTTATTAGCACAGATTAGACCAAATTTACGATAATCGTTGTTTATATAAGCAATCTATACAATAAAAATAAAATACCTTTAGCTTTTAACATTTTTTAGAGTCAGCTTACATTTTGGGCATGGTTCTTGCCTATTTAAATAGACCAATATGGGTATTTCAATAAGAGCAAGAGGTGTCAATATGGAATTAAAAGCACATTTTCATCGTTTAGAAAATATTAAAGCAATTCATGATCTATCAGCAGCAGGACTTGATCACCATGTGATTGCAGTGTTCTTAACTGCGGAAGGTGTTTCTATTACGACTCAGGAGGTTAGTGCCATCGTGAATACTTATGATGCACTCGGCAAAGTAAAATTACCAAGTAAAAAAGTACAGGCACTTATCAATGCTAAAAAACTTGGACAGACCGATGAGAACCTTCCGTGCCCTGTTTAATGAACCATTTAACACGCGATAAAGACCTAAAATCTCAATATAGTTTTTAGGTCTTTTTATTTTAACAACAAACGAAATTAGCAATCTCAGCCATCTACAGTGCGGCTGTGTATAATAGCCCCATCATTTTTCATTTTATGTTCGGAGCAAAATGGCCTTACAAATTCTACAGAAACAACTGGATGAAAGTAGCCATTGTCCTCTCTGCCAAGCTTCAATGTACTGGGTAGATGCCGAGCAATTTGAACAAGACGTTCAATTTCATGAATGCAGTCATTGTCAGCATCGCATATTTAAAGATGAAAGAATGACTTGCCACTGTGATCAGTGTACAAAACAACGTAAAAAGCTTTTACAACAAACACGCCTACAAGAACAACGCCAATTTAAGTCAAAAGAGCAGCCACAACGCAGTCTGGAACAGCTTAGCTTCTTACATAAACTTTTCTTGCTGAGCCTTTTAGATGAATATGCGCGTGAAGAGATTACTCATGATGAATATATTCATTGGGACAAAGTTAAATACCATCCCATTACCCCTAACTGGATGTTTCAGAGCTATTTAATTAAACAGTTGCATAAAGATGGAATTTTGAATGCAAATGATCAAACTGATGATCCACAGTGTTTTCACTTAAATATTCGTTTAGATGGTTATAGCGATCCAAGTTTATTTAGTGTGGCTCAACAACTACGTAATTGGTTTTATGAAAATTTAAGTTTCGGCGTTCCCTTTCGCAGTGCAGACGAAGTGAAAGACGTACTTTTTCAAGTGCTCTATCAAGAAATTATCCAGTTTATGCAGTTCTATTGTCGAACTTGGGGGATCCAAATTGCGGGCAATACAAATTTTCAAAGCTTTTGTTATCGTTTAATGGATTCACTCGCAATTGGACAAATTTATTATCTAGTACAGACTGCGCTCGAATATCTTTATAAGCAAAAAGCCTTACAGCCCCGTAATGATAAATTTATTAACACCAACCTATTAAAGAAAACTTTAGAACAATATCGCGAGAGAGCATTAACTGAGAAGTGGGAAACTTCCATGCTACCTCGTCCCCACAATATTCCTTATAGTAAAATGAGCTACATTCTATTGAACCGTTTCTTAGGTTATGACGAACAGATATTTGTGCAGCCTGTATGGAAAGCATGGCGAAAAATTGAACCACGTTTAAATTTTTATTCTGTGAAACGTTGTATGTATTGTGGCTCAAATGATTTAAGCGTTGACTATGATGCCGCAGATTATGTGTCTTTGATTTGCCAAAAATGTAAGCATCAAGACCACTATTTTACCCACTAAATCTATATCACTTTAGCTTACTAGGGATAATAATATGACATCGACATCTAGTTTGATTGAACAGGTCATTGAAGCTTGGCAGAACATGCAGGCAAAAACGCCTCTTGTGCAATGTATTACCAATAGCGTTGCAGCTAACTATACAGCCAATGTATTACTCGCTTCTGGTGCTTCACCTGCGATGATTGATAATCCTTATGAAGCAGAAAGTTTTACTAAAATTTCATCAGCTTTAAGCATTAATTTAGGTACTCCCACCTCAGAGCAAATGCAAGCTATGCAAATTTCTGCAAAAACGGCGCAAATGAGTAATATTCCCTGGGTGCTTGATCCTGTGGGCTATGGGCCAGTTTTAGCTTGGCGCAGTCAAATGACAGATGAACTTTTACAGTTCAAGCCGAGTGTTATTCGTGGTAATGCTTCAGAAATCAGTACACTTGCAGGTAATCAAGTTCAATCTAAAGGTGTTGATAGTACCCTAAGCAGTGATGATGCCTATCGACAAGCTTACGCGCTATTAGTACATACCGACTGTATCGCAATTTCAGGTGAATCAGATTACATTTTATCTAAAGAACTAGATGTTGTTATCCAAGTTAACGGTGGAAGTCCCTTACAACCTAAAATTACAGCAACTGGTTGTGCTTTAGGTGCATTAATCGCTGCATATAGTGCGGTAACGACTCCAACCATTGCAGCGCTTTCAGCCCATGTACATTTTGCAATTGCGGGTAAACTTGCTGCCAATCAGGCACAAACCATGGGAAGTTTTAGTACCATTTTTATGGACTATATTCATATGTTAGATGATAACCTGATTGAGCAATATGCAAATATAAAACTATTAGGTTTAAAGGCATAACCGCAAGTTATGCCTGTGTCCCACTACTCTTACTTTAAAAGTAAGTAGATATCTGTAATAAGATCACACTCTTTCACATCATGCACAAAGTTATGATAGTGAAAGAAAACTGGATATTCCCCTGCTTCTTCGGGTTGCTCAGGTAACCAGTTTCTAAAGATGTAATAAACACTATCTTTAATCTGGTCGTGACTACCCAAATGTCTTACAGTCGCATAACGACCTGCAGGAATTTCACCTGTTTGTACGCCGTAACTATTTTCGGGTACAGCCTTTTCAATTGAACCAGCAATATCAAATCTAAATTCGTCAGATGGAGTCTGCTCAGGGTCAGCAAACGGAATACCATAAGTTCTAGACTTGTTCACAGGCGACAAACCTGTTTCTTTGCGCCAAGCAATAAAACGTGCAGCGGTTTCAAAGACTTTATCTGGACTGCCTAAATGAGACAGATAGGCAATCTTTTCAGCAGGACGCTCAACAATATTTACATTCATTTTTAGCTCACTCTTTGGAAGTGTAAAAACAAACTTCTGGTGCCAAGATTCCCAGTCTGGTTTATCTCTAAAAGCCCGAGGAGTTTGATCAAATGAACGCTTAAATGCACGAGTAAATGCCTCTGGACTGTCAAACCCTGCATGCAATGCAATCTGAATAATCTTGAGATCAGGTTCAAAAGCCAATTGAAAAGAGGCCCGCTTTAAACGAGAAAGTTGAATAAACTTCATCACATTTAAACCAATATGAATGGCAAAAATACGATGAAAATGAAACTTAGATAAAGCCGCAATCTGGCTCAATCGGTCAACATCCAAATCTTCGTCTAAATGTCTTTGAATATAATCGCAAACCAGTTGCAGCTTTTGTATATATACAGCCATACATTTATGTCTGTTCATTCGATAGCACTACTTTTACATAGTGCTGATCTCTATTCTTGATCGAAATTGCGCTTTTAAGTGTTATACAACTTGTTTAAAATAATCTTCTCTTGGCATATCGACAAGCTCAACGCACAATTGAATTTCTTTATTAAACTCTTGTTGTAAATAATTTTTATTGCTGAGTGCCGTTAATAGCTGATCGCCAATGAGCTGTTTTTGTTCAGCAGTTCTTCCAGACAAAATATAAACTTTTACATGAATATAAGCTTGATCAGCTCCTAAGCCAATCAGGAAAACCTCGTCTTTACGCGCACGGCTTTTAATGTCTTCTGGACTAAATAGCTCTGTCTCAATCAGTGTGGTATTAATTTCTTCAAGTAATTGTTTTGCGTTTAATCCAGTTAAATTATCTGAATAATCAACTACAACGTGCGGCATAGCCACCTCAATTTATGTAATAAGTAATTAAGCCAATTAAACTTTACTCAATAAATAATAAAGCTAATCGAACCTGATCATATCCCATTCGTGGACTAGTTGCTTCAACGATTGGTCTTAGTTTGATCGAACCGTCATCAGAAAAATGATCTGGATTTTGACGTTTTTTCAGCTTCTTATAAATTTTACGAATTTCTTCGACCACTTCTTCACCCGGATGGGCAACCGAAATATCCAGCTTTTGTTCTTTATGAAGTCGAGCCAAATGATTAATGATGGTTGCTGGTGTCAGACCACGCTCATGCGCGATGTCTTCAATTTCATAGCCTTCTTCAAACAACGCACGGGTCTCGTCTAGCGTTGCGGTAGCGTAATTTTGCTTTCCACCTTTTGCGAGTTTCTTCTCATTACGAGAAATCTCAGTTTCATTTAAAGTGCCGCCACAGTGACGAATAAAGGCTTTATGCTGAGCAGTTAAATCTACATCTGCAAAGTTGTCTTCAGCTTCTTTAGAAAGCTCTTGGAAACGACGATCAGCTTTTACAGCTAAACTATCTAACTCTAAAGCTTGCTCGTTAATCCCTAATAACTTCAGACCAGTTAAAGATTTTAAACGCGACAATGCTACATAACCCTGACCTTTTTCGAAGGTATTCGTGAGGTTAATTTCAGCAGCTTCTAAAGTCATGCCTTGGCTTTTATGAATGGTAATTGCCCACGCTAAACGAAGTGGAATTTGCTGAAAACTTGCAATCACTTTACCCGCTTCGTTTTCAACTGACCATGTTTCAGGAGCAACCAGCAAAGTGGTGCCATCGGTTAGTTTTACCTTTGGTAATAAGCCATTTTCGTCATCTTCTTCAAAGCCAATAACTTCACCTAAACTCCCGTTGATATATCCCATATCAAAGTTGTTTTTTACGAACATGACTTTTGCATGTTTCTTTAGGGTGAGTTCTTCTGGGGCGCGTACCGAAGATTTTAAAGTTTCTACCAGTTTTTCATTACCGTCTAAAACGGCATTGAATTGATGCCCTTCGTTATCAATTTCATTTAAGTGCTGATAATTGATATTGTCGACATCCATATTGTGCGTATAAAGACGAGTAAAGGTCTCACCAATATCATGCGAGCGTGATTGACGCAGTGCTTGTAAATGATCTGATTGAATATTCTGCGCACGAATGGCATTTAAAATCTGATTAAGAATTTCATCATCTTGCCGGTGTTGTTCCGTTAAATAACATACGCGAAATTTGGCTTCGACCCATGCATCAGACATAAAACAGAACTTGTCACGGTTGGCTTCACTATTACGTCCAACGGGTGGCAACTGAAAGAAATCTCCAGCCACAATGACTTGAATACCGCCAAAAGCTTCATCACTTTCTTTAAAATACTTTAAAACCTGATTGACCAGATTAAGCTGCTTAGCATGCAGCATCGAAATTTCATCAATGACGAGAACTTGAGCATTTTCAAGGTGTTCCTTGAGATATTTACGCTCTTTCATACGTTTTAGGTCATCGTCAGTTAACTGATCTTTAATGCCAATGCCCGCCCATGTATGAATGGTCATGCCGTTCATATGTGTTGCAGCAATACCTGTAGATGCCGTAATTGCCACAGGCACTTTACGTGCTTTTAGGTATTGGATGTACTGATTAAGTGTATAGGTTTTCCCTGCACCAGCCGAACCGGTTAAAAAGACATTTTCACCTGCTTTAAGCAGTTTAAGCGCAGTTTCCTGTTTCATAATCTCATAAGTACATCTTCAACAGCCCATAGCTTAACGACTTTCCCGAAAAAATTAAATGAATGCGCCAGAATTTCTGTAAAATCATTATAAATCAATAACTAATAATAAAATAATATTTGGTAGGTTTTTGGTAGGTAGGAAAATAATCTTCACATCACAATACTAAGGCCATGGTGAGGCTCACCTGTAATAACAAACAATGGATTTATGGAAGAAGGAATCACTCCATGGCTTTTAAAAATATTGCAGATCAAACAAACGGTTTTTATATTCCATGCGTATCACTCTTTGGACCAGGATGTGCTAAAGAAATTGGTACAAAGGCACAAAACCTCGGCGCAAAAAAAGCATTAATTGTGACCGATGAAGGCTTGTTTAAATTTGGTGTCGCAGATCTTATCGCAAACTATTTAACTGAAGCAGGCGTTGCGAGCCATATTTTCCCAGGTGCAGAACCTAACCCAACCGATATTAATGTTCATAACGGTGTAAATGCCTATAACGAAAATGGCTGTGACTTTATTGTCTCTCTAGGTGGCGGTTCATCTCATGACTGTGCAAAAGGGATTGGATTAGTCACTGCTGGTGGTGGCCATATTCGTGACTATGAAGGTATTGATAAAAGCAAAGTGCCAATGACACCACTCATTGCAGTGAACACAACGGCTGGTACTGCATCTGAAATGACTCGTTTCTGTATTATTACCAATACAGACACTCACGTAAAAATGGCAATTGTTGACTGGCGTTGTACACCACTTATTGCCATTGATGACCCGAAACTCATGATTGCAAAACCGGCTGGTTTAACAGCGGCAACGGGTATGGATGCATTAACCCATGCAGTTGAAGCTTATGTTTCTACAGCGGCAAACCCAATTACTGATGCGTGTGCAGAAAAAGCGATTACGATGATTAGCCAGTGGCTCCAACCTGCTGTCGCAAATGGTGAAAACATCGAAGCGCGTGATGCAATGAGCTATGCACAGTACTTGGCTGGTATGGCATTTAACAACGCATCTTTAGGTTATGTTCACGCAATGGCTCACCAGTTGGGCGGTTTCTACAACCTACCTCATGGCGTGTGTAACGCAATATTATTACCGCATGTCTGCGAATTTAACTTAATTGCTTGCCCAGATCGTTACGCAAAAATCGCCGAGTTAATGGGTGTAAGAACTCACGGGTTAACAGTGATGGAAGCTGCATATGCTGCAATTGATGCCATTCGTAAACTGTCTTCATCAATTGGTATTCCATCTGGTTTAACAGAGCTTGGTGTGAAAACCGAAGACCTTGCAGTGATGGCAGATAATGCTCAAAAAGATGCATGTATGTTGACCAACCCTCGTAAAGCAAACCATGCTCAAGTTGTGGAGATTTTTAAAGCAGCACTTTAATCCTGATGTAATAGTTTGTCCCTCTAGTAAGTCAAATCCCTCCGACCGGTGACTTACTTTTTTAGGGAATACTTAGCTCCAGCGGTATTCCCTTTTTTTAAGAACGATACTTCAACCTTCTCTAAACCTGATTGACAATTCGCCCATTTCATTGAAGGATACTCTGCATGTCTTAATTACAATAGCTCGATAAAAATGAATACATCTTCAGCTAATCAAACTTATGTTCCAGATATTTTAGGTACTGGCTACGAACAGGTAACACTCAACTTTCCTAATGATTACGAAGGAAAAGTTGTAGCTACCTTAGTGCGTAAAAAGGCCGCTCAATCGACTCAAAAAGCCGTGCTGTATATTCATGGTTTTTTAGATTATTTCTTTCAAACCGAAATGGCTGAGCAATTCAATGCACATGGTTATGACTTCTACGCACTCGACTTAAGAAAATATGGTCGCTCAAAGCTGCCTCATCAAATTTTTTATAATGTGCTTGATTTAAATGAATACGATGCGGAAATTACACAAGCATTAGAGATTATTGGCAAAGAACAGCACACCCAAGTCTTGCTTGCAGGTCATTCAACTGGTGGTTTAACGGCGACGCTTTATGCTGCCCATAACCCAAACCACCCTCTGATTAAAGGACTTTGGGCAAATAGTCCGTTTTATGACTTCAATTTAAGTCTAGTCGAAAAGAAATTTGGCATTCCAGTACTTAGTCGAGTAGGAAAATATCTGCCAAAAGTTAAATTTCCAAGTCAATTAAACAAATGGTATACCGCGAGCCTTCACAAACAGCTCAAGGGCGAATGGGACTTTAATCTGGACTGGAAACCTACCTCTGCCCCGACAGTTCAACTCAGTTTTTTACATGCGATTCATACAGCACAAAAAGAAATACATCGCGGGTTTAAACTCAATGTTCCCGCACTCATCATGCATTCCCACCAAACTAAAAACCCTAAAAAATGGGGAGCAGATGCGACTCAAAGCGATGTAATTTTAGACGTTAAAGACATTGAAAAATTTGGTAAAAAAATCAAAGGCGATGTCTCTGTTGTCTCTATTCATAATGGATTGCATGATTTAGTCCTTTCGGCCCAGCCAGTACGAGAACAAGTCTATCAACAATTGTTTCAATGGCTGGATCAAAAAATCACTTAACTGAGCTTAGGTGAGTCAAGGTATTTCATCAGCAATTGATGCGCAGGATGTTCGCTCGGAACTAACTCCATAAGACGTTCTACCGCATCGATTGCTTCAGGGAAATGAGCTAAATGCTTGAGTAATAAATCCGTTTCTTGCGTTTTAAAAATCGCATCACTTAAACGTGATTCAAGGCAGTCACGCCATGCGCACAAAAACGGACTTTCAGTTTTTGCCAGAAATACACCTGTGTAAAGCTGCAAAGCCGAGGCTGCATATCCTGCATCGAGTGCTTGTTCAGCTTGTAAAAAATCAGCTTCAACATGCACCAGCAAACGATAGGGACGTGAACCAAGTAAACCACCCAAAATATCTCGTAGTTGAGACATTTCAGCTTTAAGCGTACCCATACTGACTTTACGTTCGCCATAGAGCGCCTGATAAAGATGCTCTAAAGTTAAGCCATGAGGACATAACGCCAATATGGTTAAAATTTCAATTTGACGCGGTGTTAATAACAAACTTTTGCCATTAAATTTAACTTGTGGCGTCGAAAATGCACGAATATGTAATTGTTGGCGTTGCTGCTCTAGCAAAGCAGACTGAATAATGGATGCACAACGTTCAGCAGCCAATATTCCTAAACTATTATGGTTCTTCCAAGTGGTTGATAAATCAACGACACCTAGGGTTTGTTTTGAGTATGGATCAATAATCGGTGCGGCATAACACACCCACTCATGAATCGATTCCATATAGTGTTCATTTGAAAAAACACAGCTTGATTGTTGAGTTTTTAAAGATAAAGCCAAGGCATTTGTGCCTACAAATTCTTCACGCCACTGTCCACCCTGCACAAAATGTACACGTTCAGCAGCACTTTGCATTTGAGCACTTGGTGCCGTCCAAATGATCGTACTGCCAATGTCACCGACAGCAATCACCATTGAAGATTGCTCTGCAATATGACGTAAATCGTTGGCACATTGGCTTAAAGCCATATCTAAAGCATTTTGTGAAGCAGATTTTTTTTCGACTAAAGGAGCCGCAAAACGCTCTTTAGGAATCGCAGCAGAAGCTGATCGTTCCCATGAGCTTGCAATACTTTGGCCGAGTTTGGCAGCATTCTGAGGAGAGAGACTATTTTGCGTGCGCAGTTGATCAATCAACGTCCGTTGCTGCAATAAATCCTTTTTTGTGAACATTTGTAAATTCCTTATATATCCACATTTCTATTCCAACCTTTCTCCAACCTTCTTCTTTATATCCTAATTATACAAAGTACGAAAGTACCTACTGACAGGGTTCTTGTTAGTCTTTAGTCCTAAAAAGCAAAGGAATATTTATATGCGCTATATCGATCCAAATCAACCAGGCTCAAAAGTTCAATTTAAATCACAATACGAAAATTTTATTGGCGGTGAATGGGTAGCACCTGTAAAAGGTGCATATTTTGACAATGTATCTCCTGTTGACGGAAAAGCTTTTACACGTATTCCACGCTCTAGTGCCGAAGATATCGAACTCGCTCTAGATGCAGCGCACAAAGCGAAAGCAACATGGAATAAAGCATCACCAACAGTACGCTCAAATATCCTTTTAAAAATTGCTGATCGTTTAGAAGCAAATCTTGAAATGCTTGCTGTTGCAGAAACTTGGGATAACGGTAAAGCAGTCCGTGAAACTTTAGCAGCTGACCTTCCACTTGCGATTGACCATTTCCGTTATTTCGCTGGATGTATTCGTGCTCAAGAAGGCGGCATCTCTGAAATTGATGAAGATACCATTGCGTATCATTTCCATGAACCACTCGGCGTAGTTGGTCAAATCATTCCATGGAACTTCCCGATTTTGATGGCAGCATGGAAACTTGCACCTGCTTTAGCAGCTGGTAACTGTGTTGTGATTAAGCCAGCTGAGCAAACTCCAGTGGGCATTTTGTTGGTGGCTGAACTCATCCAAGATATTTTACCACCAGGTGTACTTAATATTGTTAATGGTTTCGGTTCAGAAGTCGGCCGACCTTTAGCGACAAACCCACGTATTGCCAAAATCGCGTTCACAGGTTCAACTCAAACTGGACAAATGGTGATGCAATATGCGACCGAAAATATTATTCCAGTCACATTAGAACTTGGCGGTAAATCACCAAACCTTTTCTTTGAAGATATCATGGATAAAGAAGATGACTTCCTAGAGAAAACGCTTGAAGGTTTTGCCATGTTTGCCTTAAACCAAGGTGAAGTATGTACTTGCCCTTCTCGTGCTTTAGTACAAGAAAGTATTGCTGATCAGTTCTTGGAAATGGCTGTCGAGCGCGTAAAACGTATCAAAACGGGTCACCCACTTGATACTGAAACAATGATTGGTGCTCAAGCATCTCTACAACAACAAGAGAAAATCTTACGTTGTATTAACACTGGTCGTGAAGAAGGTGCAGAACTCTTACTTGGTGGTAGTGGCCGTAAAGAAGTAGGCGATGGTTACTATGTTGATCCAACTATTTTTAAAGGTCACAATGGCATGCAAGTTTTCCAAGAAGAAATTTTTGGACCTGTACTTGCTGTGACAACGTTCAAAGACTTTGACGATGCAATTAAAATTGCCAATGACACCATGTATGGTTTAGGTGCAGGTGTATGGTCACGTTCAGCTCACATTTCTTACCGTGCTGGTCGTGCTATTGAAGCTGGCCGTGTTTGGACCAACTGCTATAACATTTACCCTGCACATGCTGCATTTGGTGGTTACAAGAAGTCTGGTATTGGCCGCGAAAACCATAAGATGATGCTAGATCATTATCAACAAACTAAAAACTTGTTGGTGAGTTATTCAACTAAACCAATGGGCTTCTTCTAAGTTTCGCACCAAGTTGATACCAAACTATCAACACTAGAAAGAAGTAAGATGACTAATTATATAAGAAGCCAGTAATTTAGATTGCTGGCTTCTTTGTATGGTGCCAATAAGCTTGCATTTTTATCATTTGGAATAAAAAAGCTCCATCTACTCACTGAAGTTCTTCATTTAGGCACTGCTTTTGCATTGATAAATACAAACCCACTCGCAGGAGTATTGTATGAATCAACCAGAAACAGCTTCCGTCATTTCTTCAAGCACAGAATTCTCATCAGCAGAATATTTTGCTCAGCGTCAACTCAAACAAGGTACGGTTGGTTGGTTACTCCTGATTGGTTTAGGCGTTGCTTATGTGATATCGGGTGATTTTGCTGGCTGGAACTTCGGCATAGCCCAAGGTGGTTGGGGTGGCATGTTTATTGCCACTGCACTCGCCGCCTTGATGTACCTATGTCTATGTCTTTCTATGTCAGAAATGTCCACCATGATGCCGACAGCAGGTGGCGGTTATAGTTTTGCACGTGCTGCTTTTGGCCCTTTGGGGGGCTATTTAACAGGAACAGCCATTTTAATTGAATACGCAATTGCCCCTGCGGCGATTGCCGTATTTATTGGCGGTTATTGCGAATCTCTATTTGGCATTAATGGCTGGATGATTTATCTCGCCTGCTACGCCATTTTTATGGGCATACATCTGAAAGGTGCCGGCGAAGCCTTAAAAATTATGTTCGCAATTACACTTGTCGCAGCTGTTGCTCTAGTTGTGTTTATTGTCGCAATGATTCCACATTTTAATACACAAAACCTGTTAGATATTCCTGTTGGCACAGCAGCTGGTGCAAGTCGTTTTCTACCTCATGGCTATTTAGGCATCTGGGCCGCAGTTCCCTTTGCAATCTGGTTTTTTCTTGCAGTTGAAGGTGTGCCATTAGCCGCCGAAGAAGCGAAAGATCCAGCAAAATCTCTCCCACGCGGTCTAATCGGTGCAATGCTCATCTTAACGGCGTTTGCCATGCTCATTTTATTCTTGGGTGCAGGCGCAGCAGGTGCAAGTACTTTGCAAAACTCAGGTGCTCCCCTCGTCGATGCTCTGGTTAAAGTTTATGGTACCAATACTTGGCTTGCGACTTTTGTTAACTTTGTTGGTTTAGCAGGTTTAATCGCAAGTTTCTTTTCAATTATCTATGCTTATTCCCGTCAAATTTTTGCACTCTCTCGTGCTGGTTACTTACCTACTTCACTCTCTTTAACCAATAAAAATAAAGCCCCTTATCTTGCGATTATTATTCCGGGCATTATTGGGTTCTTACTTTCACTGACCAAAGAAGGCGATTCACTGATTTTAATCGCGGTTTTTGGTGCAACCATTTCTTATGTGTTGATTCTCTTATCCCACATCAAACTACGCCTATCTAAACCCGACATGCCTCGTCCTTATAAAACTCCCGGAGGAATCGTTACTTCAAGTATTGCCTTAATCCTAGCAGTCGCTGCTGTAGTTGCAGGCTTTGTTGTTAATCCAAAAGTTTGGTTTATTGCTGCCGCTATTTATGTCGCATTTATTGCTTACTTTTTACTCTATAGCCGTTATCATTTAGTTAAAGGTACGCCAGAAGAAGAGTTTGCAAATATTAAAGCGGCAGAACAAGAACTATAAAAAAGGATTCAGCTATGAGTTATCGCAATATTATCGCCAATCAACAGTATCACTTTGCTGACCTGAAGACCTTAATGGCAAAAGCAACGCCGTTACGTTCTGGCGATGAATTAGCAGGTGTAGCAGCCAGAGATGCAACCGAACATGTTGCGGCACAAATGACTTTGGCCGATGTACCGCTTAAAACCTTTTTAAATGAAGTTGTGGTCGATTACGAAACTGATGAGATTACACGACTGATTATTGATGACCATGATCTGGCAGCCTTTGCCCCTATTTCACACTTTACGGTAGGTGATTTTCGAAATTGGTTACTTGGAGAACATGCCACTTGCCAAAGCTTAAAAGCATTAGCATCAGGTTTAACTCCAGAAATGGTAGCTGCTGTCAGCAAAATTATGCGTAATCAAGATTTGATTTATGTCGCCAGCAAATGTGAGGTAATTACCCAGTTTCGCAACACGATTGGTTTAAAGGGGCATCTTTCCACTCGCTTACAACCGAACCACCCTACCGATGATGTGCTTGGTATTTCTGCCAGTATTTTAGATGGTTTGATGTATGGCAATGGTGATGCCGTGATTGGCATTAACCCTGCCACAGATAACCTGCATAATTTGTCAGAGCTACTGAAATTGCTTGATCATGTCATTCAGGAATATCAGATTCCGACACAATCTTGTGTACTTACCCATATCAGCTCAGGTATTCAACTGGCTGAAAAAAACGTGCCAATTGATTTAATGTTTCAATCAATCGCTGGCACCCAACTGGCAAACGAAGGATTTGGAATTTCACTCGATTTACTACAAGAAGGATATGAAGCCACGCTCGCACTTAAACGCGGAACGATTGGACAAAATGTTATGTACTTTGAGACGGGTCAAGGCAGTGCCTTATCCAGCAATGCTCATCACGGCGTTGACCAGCAAACATTAGAAACGCGTGCTTATGCAGTGGCCCGTAAATACAATCCGCTTTTAGTGAATACAGTCGTTGGTTTTATTGGCCCCGAATATCTTTTTAACGGTAAACAAATTATACGTGCGGGGCTAGAAGACCACTTCTGCGGCAAATTACTCGGAGTACCAATGGGCTGCGACATTTGCTATACCAACCATGCCGATGCTGACCAGAATGATATGGATGTTCTCCTTACCCTATTTGGTGCTGCGGGCATTAATTTTATTATGGGAATTCCGGGTTCAGACGATGTCATGCTCAACTATCAAACGACCTCGTTCCATGATGCTCTTTATTTAAGACAACTCCTCGGTTTAAAACCCGCTCCTGAGTTTTCAGCTTGGCTTGAACAGCAAGGTATTTTTAAACAGCAAAACTCTCAAATCTGTTGGGCAGACCACATGCCTGACCAATTCTCTCGTCTGCTCATGAACTAGGGAGAACACCATGAAACTGAACCGTAATATTCAATACCCTCCCTCTACTCATCAAGATCAGTGGGAAAAACTTAAACAGTTTACTGATGCCCGCATTGCTCTAGGACGTGCAGGTTGTAGCATCCCAACACGAGCCTTACTTGAATTCCAATTGTCGCATGCACAAGCAAAAGATGCGGTTTATCAAGACTTGGATGTTTCCTATTTATCTGAGCAATTAGCGCAAAGACAGCTGCAAACTCTTCATGTCCAAAGCAACGCACTCAATAAGGAAATTTATCTTAAACGTCCTGATTTAGGACGTCAGCTTTCAGATCAATCAAAAGATGCCTTAATTAAGAAGTATGCAGAAGACATTCAACAATACGATGTTTGTATTGTGGTCGGTGATGGACTCTCTGCAAGAGCGATTGAAGCGAATGCTATTCCATTCATTACCGCGCTAACTGAGCAAGTTCAGCAAGAAAACTGGACTCTTGCATCCATTGCACTGGCAACAGGCAGTCGGGTTGCTTTAGGTGATGAGGTTGCTGAGATCTTTAAGGCACCCATGCTAGTGATGCTCATCGGTGAGCGCCCGGGCTTAAGCTCTCCTGACAGTATGGGAATCTACTACACATGGAATGCATATTCAGGCTGTCTTGATGCTAAACGTAATTGTATTTCTAATGTCCGCTCTGCAGGCTTAAGTATTCCAGTTGCGGTACAACGTTTAATGACATTAATGAAAAAATCAAAACAGCTCGGCTTTTCAGGAGTTAATTTAAAAGATGAACATCAACTTTCAGATATAGGTCTTGAGGGAACTCAAAAGCTATTATTTTAAACAGTAGAATATGTTTAGGGATTTATTGATAAATAGATAATCCTTTGCATAACAACATCATTTTAACGAAAAATATCAATTTTCAGGTATTGACGATTTATACAGATATTTTCTTCTTTATATTTATCGCTATACTCCACCTATTGATCTTCTATGAATCATTTGTATGAGCACAACAAACGCCTTCCCAAAAACTATTTATGCCATTCAGCATCTTGCTTTCGAAGACTTAGGTTCATTAGAAGATGTCTTTTATCAACTCGGATTTCGCGTCCGTTATTTTGAGGCAGGTGTTGATGATTTAACCCCTGCTTTTTCACATGAAGGTTTAACTATTATTTTAGGCGGTCCAATCGGAGTTTATGAAACTGACGATTATCCATTCTTAAAAGATGAAATCGCTTTACTCAAACAACGTTTAGCAGCTGACAAGCCTACACTTGGTATTTGCCTAGGCGCACAGCTTATTGCTCATGCACTTGGCGCAAAAGTATATGCAGGACATCAAAAAGAAATTGGCTGGGGACCACTGAGCTTAAGCTTACGCGCTAATCAGGTTTTATCTGGTTTGCTTAACAATGTTCATGTTCTACATTGGCATGGCGACACTTTTGATCTTCCTGAAAATGCGGTGCTATTAGCAAGTTCCGATGTTTACACCAATCAGGCATTTGAAGTCGGTAATAATATTCTTGCCTTGCAGTTCCACATTGAAACGACTGAAGAACATTTTGAAAAATGGCTCATTGGTCATACATGTGAACTTCGCCATGCCAATATTTCAATTCCAAAACTTCGCGAAGAAAATCAGCAATATGCTCAAAATCTCGAACATGCTGCTTTTGATGTTATTCAAAAATTTCTTAAACGAATTGGATATAGTGGTTAATCTTTAATTCAATATATTAGTTAAATTATACTTAGAAAGCCAAATGCTCATTTTTCACCCAGAGATGGATTATTAATCCGTCTTTGGGAACCTTTATAATTAATTTCCGTGTATTATTAATTTATTAACTTTGTAACATAAAATAAACGCTGATTTACTATGGAAATCCTGAAATTTATTAAAAGCTTTAATACAGTGAACACTTATTTATTGCTAGCATCTATTCTTCTTATAATCATTGTTCTTTATTTCTACGTGGTTAATCCGGCTTAGCTTATTTGCCAAAGCACCATAAAGCATAATATATGTAAGAAAATAGATATAAAAAAGCCCAACTGAGTTGGGCTTTTTTATATCTGCTATTTGCTCAAAAACATTTTACGCGTCTTATTTTTTCTCAGGCTTAAAGCTATCTTTTAAATCGAGAATACGGTTAAACACTGGTTTTTCAGGTGAATGATCGTGTTGATCAGCAACAAAATAACCTTCGCGTTCAAACTGGAAACGATCTTCTGGATTCGCTTGTGCCAAAGCAGGTTCAATTACAGCTTCTAACACTTGTAATGAATCCGGATTTAAGTTCGCCAAGAAATCATCACCTGTTTCAGGATCTGCTTCTGTGAACAAACGATCATAAATACGTACTTCAGCAGGAATACCTTTTGTCGCAGATACCCAGTGAATTACGCCTTTCACTTTACGGCCTTCAGGGTTTTTACCTAATGTTTCTGGGTCAATTGAACATTTAAGCTCAATCACTTCACCATTAGCATCCTTAATAACTTCATCACATTTAATGACATAAGCATGGCGTAAACGCACTTCACCATCAGGAACTAAACGCTTGAAGCCTTTTGGTGGTACTTCTTCAAAGTCTTTACGGTCAATATAGATTTCCTTAGTTAAAGGAATCACACGGTCACCCATATCTACGTTTGGATGGCGAGCATGTGTAAGATCCATATCTTCTGCTGGTAAATTAGTTAAAGTCACTTTAAGTGGACTTAAAACAGCCATTCCACGCGCAGCTGTATTTTCCAAAGATTGACGAATACAGAACTCAAGCATTGCAACATCTACAATACCGTCAGTTTTAGATACACCTACACGCTTACAAAACTCACGTAAGCCTTCTGGTGTGAAACCGCGACGACGCATACCCACTACAGTCGGCATACGCGGGTCATCCCAACCATTCACATGACCACCTTCCACCAATTTACGTAATTTACGTTTTGATGTAATGGTGTAGTCCACATTTAAGCGTGAAGATTCATACTGATGTGGAACCGCTGGAGATTTTACCTTTTCTACAATCCAGTCATAAAACGGACGGTGATCTTGGAACTCTAATGTACAAAGTGAATGAGTAATCCCCTCGATCGCATCAGACAATGGATGAGCATAGTCATACATTGGATAGATTTTCCATTTATCACCTGTTTGGTGATGTTCTGAATGCAATACACGATATAAAATTGGATCACGCATGTGTACGTTTGGACTTGCCATATCAATTTTGGCACGTAAAACCGCTTCACCCTCTTTAAATTCGCCACTACGCATTTTTTCAAAACGCGCAAGGTTCTCTTCAACAGATGCATCACGGTATGGTGAATTTTTACCCGGCTCAACAAAACTACCGCGGTTTAACTTAATTTCTTCTGGAGATTGTAAATCAACATAAGCATCGCCTTGCTCAATGAGTTGGACAGCCCATGCATATAATTGATCAAAATAACCCGATGCATAGCGTGGTTCACCATTCCAGTTAAAACCAAGCCATTTCACATCATTAGCAATACCGTCAACATACTCTTGTTCTTCAGCATCAGGGTTTGTATCGTCAAAACGTAAATTACATAACCCATCAAATTCTTCAGCCACACCAAAGTTTAGGCAAATTGCTTTTACATGACCAATATGTAAATAGCCATTTGGTTCTGGTGGAAAACGCGTTACGATCTGCTTTGCACGCCCAGCAGCCAAGTCTTCTGTAATGACTTGGCGAACGAAATCTAAGCCAGCCTGTTGTTCTTGCTGCGCAGAATCGACAGAGGCATGAGTATTCGGTGTCGGGTTATTTGGCAGGCTCGAGACAACATCATTAGGCTTCATAGTGTATCAATCACTTCTTTGTAGATAAAATTTCGAAAAATTTAAACGCTATCTTCATTTTTCACAAAGATTTTAACGTTTTTTACTTGCCTTGTAGTTTACAGTTTGCTTATGCTTCTCTCAACCAAAAACCCATGGTCATAAGCCCATGTTTAGGAGATTAATGTAATGAGTTTTCCTCAAGTCGAATTAAACACCAATAAAGGTCGTATTGTTCTTGAACTGAATGCTGAAAAAGCACCTAAAACAGTAGCAAACTTTTTAGAATATGTACGTGACGGTTTTTATGACGGCGTTATTTTCCACCGCGTCATTGATGGTTTCATGATCCAAGGTGGCGGTATGGATGAAAACTTCAAAGAAAAAGCGACACGCGATTCAATTGAAAACGAAGCTGATAACGGTTTAAGCAATGACGAAGGTACGATTGCAATGGCGCGTACTCAAGCTCCTCACTCAGCGTCTGCTCAATTCTTCATCAATGTAAAAAATAACTCTTTCTTGAACCATACTTCTAAAACTGCTCAAGGTTGGGGTTATGCTGTATTTGGTAAAGTTGTTGAAGGTTTAGATGTTGTTGAAGCGATCAAAGGTGTTCGCACTGGCAACCGCGGTTATCACGCTGACGTTCCTTTAGAAAATGTAGTAATCGAATCTGCTAAAATTATTTCTGAATAATTTTAGGATAAAGCTGTGACTTATCTGTTTATCTCAGATTTACATTTGTCACCTGAACACCCTCGACTCGTTCGAGGGTTTTTAGACTTATTGGTGCATTACCAGCATAAAAATACTCAACTCTACATCTTAGGCGACTGGTTTAATGCCTGGATTGGAGATGACTATTCAGCACCATGGCTTGATGAAATTGTTGAGGCCTTAAAAGACTTTAATCAAAAAGGGAATCAGGTTTACTTTCAAGTCGGTAATCGTGATTTTGCGCTTAATCAGGTTTTCCTCAATAAATTTAATGGCGTCTTACTCCCTGACGTTTATTCCCTCAATATCGCAGGACATCAATATCGTCTAGAACACGGCGATGCATTATGTACAGATGATATTTCTTATCAAAGATTTAAAAAGATTATTCGAAATCCGCTCTTAGTTGCTCTTTTACGCCGGACTCCTCTCAGTTTTCGCACTAAACTAGTGAATGGCTTTCGCAAAAGAAGCTCCGCTGATAAACAGCAAAAAAGCTATGAAATTATGGATGTAAATGAACAAGCTGTTATTTCTGCTTTAGAAGATGTAGATATACTGATTCATGGGCATACTCACCGCCCTTCAATTCACCAGGTAAAAGCGAAACAACGAATTGTTCTTGGCGATTGGCGTGAAGATCAGGCTTATATTTTGGAAATTGATCCATCCTCAAATACGCAACATCTCGAATTGATTGTCTGGAATTATTAACTAGTAATTAGTCATTTTTTATTTCAACTTTCAATTCTTTAATTTTTTTATTTAAATCAGAATCGTAAATCACACACATGCTGGCAATAAATATAAATCTCCAGCTTATTTGTGCATGATCGTGATAATCAATGTATAAAATAAGAAGACTCAATACAAATATAAGAATGATAAAGGCTTTAACAATTCTAATTTCTCGCAGCTTACTCTTTGCATTTGTTGGCATTAAATCAATCATTTTCAATAAATTACTAAAACTTCATATAAACATTATATTTCTTTATCGAATTACATAGGAAATGTTTTTGAATAAAATAGCGTATGATGGCAAAGATTAAATTCTCTCAATTGCCATAAGATTGATATGGAGCACACCTATGGACCTATTGAATTCTGTTAAAAGTCGCTATACAACAAAAGCGTATGATTCTGAAAAGAAAATTCCTCAAGAAAAATTTAATAAATTATTAGAAATTTTACGTTTTACTCCTTCTTCAGTAAATATTCAGCCTTGGCATTTCGTAATTGCCGATAATCAGGCAGCTAAAGAACGAATTGCAAAAGCCTTAACAGGTAAATATGCCTACAATGCTCCAAAAGTACTCGAGTCATCACACACACTTATCTTTTGCACAAGAACAGATATTTCAGCTGAATACTTAAATCAATTGCTTGAACAAGATGATTTGAGCGGTCGTTTTAAAGATGAAAAAGCAAAGCTCGGCCAAAAAGATACTCGCCATGGCTATGTTGAATTCTATCGAAATGAGCAGAAAAATTTATTTGGGTGGATGGAAAATCAAACATTCATTGCTTTAGGGCAACTACTTTTTGCTGCTGGTTTAGAAGGAATTGATGCTACGCCAATGGGCGGCTTTGATGAAGATATTTTAAATACTGAGCTTGGGTTAACTGAAAAAGGCCTGCGTAGTTCAGTCATTGTTTCTCTAGGTTATCGCAGTGAAAACGATTTCAATGCCAAATTACCTAAATCACGCCTACCAGATGAAGTTATTTTTACCTATTTATAAAATGAAAATGGTTCAAGAGATTCAACTCTCTTGAACTATAAACTCATTGCCCGAGCTAAACAAAGTACGCCACTGATCCCCAATAAAATACCCAAAGTGGTAGACCATTTTAATTTTTCTTTATATAAAATAACGCCACTTGCAATTCCTAATAACACAACGAGAATATTCATACTTGCAAAAACAATTGCAGGTGAATCCTTTAAAAGAATATGAGCCTTCACATATAAAGCAATATTTGAAAAATTAAGCACACCTAATACTAATCCAGCTATAGCACTTTTAAGCTGCCATTTTTGGGTTTTCTGCACCAATAAATATGAAATTGATAATATAAAAGATGTAATAAAAATAAGATTCAACGTGAGTGTAAATTGAAGACCTAAACTACTCGTATATTTTAAGAGAATGTCTACCGCGGCATATCCACACCAAACACTTAATAGAGCAACAATTGCTTTTCGAGATTGGTGATTCGAAGAAGTATTCATTTGTCCAAATAAGACGAGTAAGACTGCAAAAACTCCTAGACCTGTTCCCCACAGCTTTAATGCATTAAATTGCTCATTAAAAATGAAATAAGCTGCGAGTAAAGAAAGTACCACGGAAAGACGTTGTGCAACCTCAGTTTTAACAATTCCTGCATATTCTAATGATTTAGCTAAACATAGAAAAATACTGGGCAAAATCATTCCTAATGCAACAATTAACCACCAAGGCGTCTTTTCTATTGAAATATGTTGAATATCCGGCTGAAACCACCAAAAGCAAAGAAGACTCGCACTCGCATAATTCCATGCAATCATTTGTAGCGGCTGGTAACCTTTTTTCTTTAAGTTTTTTAATAGGATGGACACCAAAACACTGCTTAAAGCAGCAGCTAATATTAATAGCATCGATTAAAACTCTATTTATTTAGATATATCAGCCATAATGATCAAATTACGACTACTGTTGAATCAAATATTTTAAATTAATTTATAAATAAACATAAAAAAAGCCAGTCATTATCTGACTGGCTTCTTTTTAGATTTCAATTAACGATTATTTTCGTCTTCTTGACCATCTTCAAATTTAGTATCGTTGTCAAAACCACCTTGATGACCACCGAAACCGCCTTGACCACCGAAACCGCCTTGACCACCGAAGCCACCTTGACCACCGAAGCCGCCGCCTTGACCACCGAAGCCGCCTTGACCGCCGAAGCCGCCTTGACTACCACCAAAGCCACCACCTTGACCGCCACCAAAGCCACCGCCTTGACCGCCACCAAAGCCACCAGTAGGTTGACCACCGAAGCCGCCTTGTGTGCCACCTTGTGCTGGGAAGCCTGTACCTTGCGCGCCTGCTGGACGTGGGTTACGAGCTGGAACAACAGTTGAAATAGCGTGTTTGTAAACCATTTGACTTACTGTATTTTTTAATAAAACAACATATTGGTCAAAAGATTCAATATGACCCTGTAATTTAATACCGTTCACAAGGAAAATAGAAACAGGGATACGTTCTTTACGGAGAGAATTTAAGAACGGATCTTGTAAAGTTTGACCTTTAGACATTTTTAACTCCAAAAAAAAATTTTTAAATCAGCGCAAAAAAACTATCTTTATTTTTCAACTAAAAATTATAAAAAGACAGTGTGCAAATTTTGCTTTATCCATAAGAGTTTCGCAAGTCTTCTTTCGCCTGCTTTATCGTCAAGTAAGTTTTAAAATCGTGTATTTCTTGCAAAGAACGTAACCACGTATATTGACGTTTGGCAAGTTGTCGTGTTGCAAATAAAGCTTTATCCTCCATTTCACGTTTACTTTTGAGACTTAAGTCACTTTTTAATAGAAATTCTAGTGCTTGTCGATAACCCACTGAACGCATTGAGGGTAAATTTTCATCTAAATCGTATTTTTCAATTAGAGCTTCAACTTCACTCAAAAAACCGATATCCCACATTTTGCTTAATCTTTGCTCAATGCGTTGATGTAATTCTACCCGATCTGGAAGTAAAGCATAATTATGAAATATGTATCGATATGGTACGTTTTTTGGTTGTTCTGCCTGCAATTTAGTAATTGGTTCACCCGTAATCTTATAAACTTCTAATGCTCGAATAATCCTTTGCTTATCAGTCACATTAAATTTTATAGCTGCAGCAGGATCTACAGAAACCAACTCATCATAAACGGCTTGCCAGCCTTCATTTAAACCTTTTTCTTCAATTGCTGCGCGAACTTGAGCATCAGCACTCGGCAAATTACCAGACAACCCTTCTAATAATGCCTTAAAGTACAACATGGTGCCTCCTACCAGAATAGGAGTCTTACCGCGTGAATGCATATCATCAATTAACTTACATGCATCTTCAACAAACTGAGCAGCTGAATAAACTTCAAGAGGCGTAATAATATCAATCAGATAATGAGGATAGAGCGCTTGCTCTTCACGCGTTGGTTTAGCCGTGCCGATATCCATATCTTTGTAAACGAGTGCAGAATCAACAGAAATTAGCTCAAAATTTCCACGCTCATATAATTCACATGCCAAAGCGGTTTTTCCGCTTGCAGTTGGTCCCATTAAATTGATGACGGGCAATTGATTTGACATGTAAAACTACTCTCCTCGAGCAAATAATTTATCTAATTGAGATAATGGAAATGCACGCCAAGTCGGCCGCCCATGGTTACATTGGCTCGCAAATTCAGTTTGTTCCATTTGACGAAGTAAAGCATTCATTTCTGAAAGGCTGAGTTGTCGATGTGCACGCACTGCACCATGACATGCCATTCCAGCTAATAACTCGTCTCTTTTTTGAAGTAACCCTTGTGCCTCATCATTTGGATCTAAATCATTTAAAAGTTCTGGAATAAGATTTTCAAAATCAGCTTTTTGTAATATGGCAGGCACACCGCGAACAATAACTTGCTCACCGCCATATAAATCAATTTCCAAACCTAAGCGCTCAAGTTGAGGTTTTAACTCCTCTACCCTAACGGCCTGCATACGGCTAATAGAAATGACTTTAGGTATAAGTAACTGCTGAGATGTCCAAAATTCAGGTTTATCCCAAGCATTTTTCATTTGTTGTAATAAAATACGCTCATGTGCCGCATGCATATCAACAATAATAAGCCCTTCGGTATTTTGGGCTAAAATATAAATTCCATGAAGTTGAGCAATTGCGATACCTAATGGAAATTCATCGACTTTAGCAACAGGCTCAATATTTTCATCAACTGAAAAATTGGCAGCAGGTTGATCACGTAATGGAGCCAAGTAAGTCTTTAAGGCATTATTTAACTGCGCAGAACCATTATATTTTGGAGTTTGTTCTGCATAGTGAACAGCTTGTGGACGACTGTCGTTAAAATCAGTTAAAAGTTCAGTAGACGGCTGATAACTACTCGGCTTGTCTAGTGTTGTATCAACAGCTTGCTCTGTACGATGCAATGTGAATTGTTCTTGATATTTAGGCTGAGGTTGTACCCATGAGGCCTGAGTATCGTCCACCTTCATAGCTTGGGCTAAATCAGCACTCGCTGTCTGAAATTGTGCTAGGGTTTCTTTAGCGTAATGTCTTACAAACTCATGTACTTCGCGTTGATTTAGAAAACGAATCTCATGTTTGGTTGGATGAACGTTAACATCAATATTTTCAGGATCAACTTCTAAGAAAAGTAAATAAGATGAATGCTGATGACCATGTAAAATACCGTCATAAGCCATTCGTAAAGCATGTGAAATGGTTTTATCTTTCACAATTCGGCCATTTACATAGACATATTGTAAGTCTGCTTGAGCACGTGCATCTGAAGGATGTCCTAACCAACCCGACAAACGCATGTTGATACTGTCAGCATCTATCCAGTAAGCATTTTGAACAAACTGTTGACCCAATAATTGCTGTACACGCTGAAATCTTAATTCACCGCTATCGGCTATTGGTAAATTAATCCGAATATTATCGTTATGCTCGAGTACAAAACGTATATCAAAATGTGTTAAAGCCAGACGACGTACAATTTCTTCAATATGACCAAATTCAGTGGTTGGTTTTTTTAAAAATTTACGTCGTGCAGGAACATTAAAAAATAAGTCCTGAACACGTATATGGGTTCCCTTTTGAGCAGCAACAGCTTGTACTTCTTGATGATCAAATGCTGTGCCGTTTACTTCAACCTGATGGCCGATCCCACTTTCATCTTGACTACTCGTCAATGTCAATCTTGAAACAGCGGCAATCGAAGCAAGTGCCTCCCCGCGAAATCCTAGACTTACAATAGCGTGTAAATCTTCTGCCGTTTTAATTTTACTTGTGGCATGACGCATAACAGCTAGTGCTAAATCTTCAGAATGAATACCATGCCCATTATCAATAATCTCTATTAGGGTCGAACCACCTTGAGCAATTCGCACAATGAGTTCAGTTGCACCAGCATCGATAGAGTTTTCTAATAATTCTTTAACAACAGATGAAGGACGCTCAATCACCTCACCAGCAGCAATCTGGTTGGCTAACGCTGCGTCTAATGTATGGATACGACGTTGTGTTAGCTTTTCATCAGTCATGAAGCTGTTCCTGCAAAGTCTGATACAAATGTTCTGTAGGTAACGTTAGGGTTACTAAACGGCTCAACTCATCATCTGACTTTTGAATATCAATAATGATATTGGCCTCTGGAATTTCATCGCCACCTTTTGATGGCCATTCAAATAAAAATAATGCGTCTGTGATATCTAAATAATCACGGATTCCCATTAATTCAAGTTCGTACGGATCATTCAAACGATATAAGTCAAAATGAAAAATTTCTTTATTATTAATTTTATAGGGTTCAACGAGTGTATAAGTTGGACTTTTAACAGAGCCCTTGTGGCCCAATGCCTGTAAGAAATAGCGCGTAAGTGTGGTTTTACCCGCACCTAGATCCCCAATTAAATAAATTACACCCGACTGAACATGCTGCGCCAAAGCTTGAGCTAAACGCTCAGTATCTTCTTCATGATTTAAGACCAATTTCAATGAATACGACATAGCACACATAACATGATTCGAAATAATCGATATGATAACATTGCCCTGCCTTAAAAGCCTACTTAAGCCCTAGAAGTTGGCTTTTTTTATATCAATTTTCTTACATATTTACACTTTTTTATGTCTAGTCCGAACGATTTTTTGCCACCTATGATTGATGGTGTAAGCGCAAGCCAAGTCTATCTTCCTGCACACACAAATACTCAAACGATTTATGAGTATCTATGCCAACATTTCCAACATATTAAAGTGCAAGAGTGGCAACAACGATTTCAAGATGGACTTATTTATGGCGCAAATGGACAAAAACTAACATTAGACAGTCCATACCAAAGTAATACCCATATTTTTTATTATCGATTTCTGGCTTATGAACCACATGTTCCATTTGAACATCGGATTTTATTTGAGAATGATGATTTACTGGTGGCCGATAAACCCCATTTTTTAACAATTAGCCCGACTGGACAATATGTTCAAGAAACACTTTTAGTCCGTCTTAAAAAACAAACAGGCAATGAATTTTTAACCCCTATTCATCGTCTAGACCGTGAAACTGCTGGTGTTGTTCTATTTTGCAAACGGGTTGAGTCGCGTGGTATTTACCAACAATTATTTGCAGAGCGCCAAGTCAATAAAATTTATCACGCTGTTGCACCTTATAAAAAAGATTTAAATTTCCCTCAGACATTACATTTGCATTTAGATAAAGGTCATCCTTTTTACACTATGCAAGTTATAGAAAATGCAAAAACAAATACCGAGACTTATATTGAGCTTATCGAGCATAACCAGATTTGGGCAAAATATCGCTTAACACCGACAACAGGCAAACAGCACCAACTCCGGGTGCATCTTAATTACTTAGAAATTCCGATTAAAAATGATCCATTTTATCCAGTAGTTCAACACAAGGCAGAAGATGATTTCTCTGAACCATTACAGCTGCTAGCTAAGCACATTTCATTTATAGATCCCCTCACAAAAGAGGGAATGTCTTTCAATTCTGAGTTTGAATTGACATTGTAATGTAACCGTAATGACAAAAAGATTATTTTTTATGCCAAAAAGCATTGAAATTACATTGCGATGGTTTAAAATAAATTCCTAAAAATTAAAAATCATTTGGTTTTGTTATTCATGCGAAAAACAGAAGTTTATCAGGTTCGACTTGACTCCCAAGAAAAAAAGCAGGCTTTTGCTGTTTTTAAACAACTGGGAATTACCCCTGCCCAAGCAGTACGACTTTTTTTTAAACAGGTCGTATTAACTAAATCTATTCCTTTTGCTATCGAAAATCAGAATATTAATATGGAACAATTATTAAAGCTGAGAAAAGCAAAAGCATCTTCATTGAACCAAAATCCATCAACTTTAACTGAAGATGATGACCATGAAGATTTATTTGAAGAACTTAATGCACTTCTTGGTGAAAGCGACAAAACTTAACACTGTTGCATTTATAAACAAGTTTTAACGTCAAAAAGCTGTTTTTTTCGTTATGCTCTCTTTGTAAAAACATAATGATAAGTTACAAGGAGTGCCAAATGATCGTTAGACGAGCGACTTTTGAAGATTTAGAGCAACTCGCCGTTTTATTTGATGAATATCGCCAATTTTATGGGGCCTCTTCTAATTTTAATGAATCACTTCACTTCCTTAAACAACGTTTTGAAAATAGAGAAAGTGTGTTCTTCATTCATATTAAAGACGATAAAATCACGGGTTTTATTTTACTCTATTTAGGTTTTTCTTCAGTTGCTTGTTCAACTTATTATATTTTAGATGATGTATATGTTACGCCCGTTTTTCGTCGTCAAGGTTCCGCTAAACAGCTAATCGATACAGCAATCTTATTTGCAAAACAAGAAAATGCTTTGCGGATTAGTTTGGAAACTCAAAGTAACAACCATGAATCTCATCGTTTATATGAACAAATGGGATTTATTCGAGATAGTGAGTTCCAAACCTTCCATTGTTTTCTTAAATGATATTTTGAGCGAGCTGTTTTTGTTGTTCAGATAAATAAACCCACTCACCATCTTCAAGTTCAGGTAAAACCAATTGCCCTACTTGATGGCGATGTAATGCTTCTACCTTATTTCCTACAGCTGCAATCATTCTTTTTACTTGATGATAAACACCTTGATGAATCGTCATAGTTAATTGATGCGTTTCTAATATCTCAACATCTGTTGCAGCAAAAACACCTTTTTCTTGATGCAAATTTACGCCTTGGCTCAACATTTCAATTTGCTCAGGTGTAACTGGATCTATAGTCGAAACATGATAAACCTTTGGTACATGTTTACGAGGATGAGTTAAAGCTTGAAGATATTTACCGTCATCGGTAAGTAAAAGTAAGCCCGTCGTATCTTGATCTAAACGACCAATAGCCTGCACACCACGTTGAATCATAATTTCTGGTAAGAGGCTAAATACGCTTTGATGATGATGAGGCTGGTGTGAACACTCAAAACCTTTTGGTTTTTTTAGAGCAAGGTAAACTTTTTCTCGATATTGATAATTTTCCCCAAATAGAGAAAACTCTAAATTTTCTGGAGAGAATTGCTTTTTGAGATCATCTGCAACCTCTCCATCAATACTTACAGATCCGTTTTTTATTAACTGCTGACAATATTTACGTGAACCAAACCCTTGTGATTGTAAAATTTTTTCCAGCAGCATGAAGTTTTCTCATTAGAACTAAGCTGTTATTTTAACGTAGTTTCCACTTTTTACTAAACGCTACGAGCAGCTCTTTACATTTACTTCATTCAACTCACACACTATTCTTCAACTACTCGATAAATATTTTCGTTCTGCTCACTTTCAAATAATAATTCGGTAGTAGGCAAAATAATTTCATTATCAACAATAATATGTTCAATACGTTGGCTCAGCTTTAACGATTCATTCTCATGTTCAACTAAATTTTTCTTTAGTTGCGCTTTTGCATCATGAATCTGGTCAAACTGATCTTTGATTTTGATATCAATAATGTCCATAAATCTGTCCTGTACTCATGAGTAATGACTATTTTTATATCACAATTTTTAAAAACTAAATTTTTTAACTTGTTAATTTATATAACATTGTTTCCAAGCGTAACCAGAAATTAAAACTCTTTAGGATTGAGAGATATACAATCATTTATTCGTAAAAATAAGATTTGAAATCGGCTATATCTTTTAAAGCGTTCACATTACGTGTCTTAAATATTATACAATTCCATTTATTTACTTCCTCTGCACTCCCCATGCTTGCCCAATTTGATGTTAATTTAGTTGTTCTACTCGTTCTGTTGATCTGCGGCTTATTAAGTCAAAATGCAGCTGTAACGATTGCAGCCGGTGTGCTCATTGTCGTTAAAATTACGCCATTAAATGAGTTTTTTCCCTATATTCAAGCTCACGGTCTTAATTTAGGAATTCTTATTTTAACGATTGGTGTCCTTACTCCAATTGCCAGTGGGAAGCTCAGTGGGGAGAGTATTTTAAAATCATTTGTTAGTTTTAAATCACTTTTGGCTATTGCAATTGGCTTATTAGTCGCTTGGTTGGGTGGTCGTGGAGTAAAACTAATGTCAAGCCAACCTGATGTGGTTGCAGGTTTATTGATTGGTACGGTTGCTGGTGTTGCTCTACTTCGTGGTGTACCGGTCGGCCCTCTGATTGCAGCAGGCTTACTCTCTTTATTTATTGGTAAATAAGAAGTCGATATTAAAAAAGGTGCAATTAAGCACCTTTTTAACACTTAGGCTAAATTATTTTTTTTAGCCAGAATAATAGGCATTTCGTTTTAAAGAAAACTTTTCTAACTGCTTTAAAAATCCTTCAAAATAACTTTTCTCTTTTTCTTCAGTTCGATAACCCGCATATAAAGTTCGTCTTAAACCTGTAGGAGAAACACAATCTAAACGACGGCTTGTGACCCACCCCTTTTGTTCATATTCATTTACTACCCAATCAGGTAAAGCAGCAATACCTCGTCCACTTGCAACAAGTTGAATAAGCATTTGGGTTAAATCTGTTGTTCGTATTTGCTTAGGCTGAATATTCGCAGGAATGAAAAGTTTAGACATGATATCTAAACGGTGCTTATCAACTGGATAAGTAATTAAAACCTCTTCGGCCAACTCTTGAACTGTAATATTCTCAGCCCGCACCAAAGGATGAGTATTTGATAAGACTAACCGTGATTCGTATTCAAAAATCGGAAAATACTCAATTCCTTTTAATGCAATTGGGTCTGCTGTAATCAGCAAATCAAATTCAGCATTTTGTAAGAGTTCATGCGGATTGGCTTCAAAACCTGAAGCGAAGTCTAAATCTACATCTGGGTATTGCTGGCGATACTGATTTAATAAAGGCATTAACCAGTCAAAACAACTATGGCATTCCGATGAAAAAATAATTCTGCCGGTCTGTCCATGCACAATACGCGTGATATCACTGTGGGTAATCTGAATTTGTGGCAAAACATCATCAGCTAACTTTAATAAGCGCTGTCCAACATTAGAAAAACTAACAGGTCTACTTCGACGATTAACAACCTCTACCCCATACCAATGATCTAATTCTTTTAATTGATGGGAAATGGCAGATGGCGTTAAACAAAGGTCATTTGCTGCCGAAACTAATGAACCATGCTCGCGTAAAGCAACTAAAGTTTTAAGGTGACGAATTTCTAACATGGGCCAAGCCTAAAAAAGAGATTTATCTACAAATGGATAAAGCTCATCTTTACTTTTCCATAAAACTTTCGATAAATCTGCATTAATGAATTTTATTCACTTTAACACAAAATTAGTTAGTTTGTCTCAACATGAATTTTATTTCACTATTTTTGCTTGGGATGAATTTAGGTATCTTTAAAAATGAAGGGAAATTAAAACGATCTCATAAAGTTTTTAAAGTGATTAAAAAAAGTATGAAAAACAAAAATAGACCTCATAAAGGTCTATTTTTTAAAACATTAAAAATTACTGTGCTAATACATTTAAGCTAATAATCGTATAACTCTGGTTTTTAGGTTTTACTTTCAAGTTTAGGGGAGCTGTTACTTCTACTAAGTACTCTCCAGCTTTTGGAAATCTAAGCTCAACCTGACCATTCTTTTCTGCCTTAAACTGCTTTACTTGTTTGTCAGTTGCACCCTTTTCTCTTAAATTAACTTCAGCATAAGCTAAAGGCTGGCCCTTTTCAGTTATAGCTAATTTAACTGGTTGAGCAGCTTTAATTTGGTTTGGATGTACGGAGAAACTAACTTTAATCGGTGTATTAGGAAGCTGAATATCTGAAACTTTTCCCTTAGAAAGATAACTCTGCAATATCCACTCACGTGTTACTTGCTCTGGTTTAATTGTTTTTGTTTCAAGGTCAGTCGGAATCAAATATTCACGTTCTGCTTTCGGTGGAGCTTTATCAGCTGGCATATCAACAAATAGATGCCATTCTTTTTGGTCATATACATATTTTAAAGGATAACTCGCCTGAGTTTGAACAATGTATGTGCCTTCTTCAGGTAGGTCTATATCAAAAACAGTTACAGACTTATGTACAGCTTCTGAGTTGATGGTTTTAAGCTCATTTTTAGGTGTAATTACAGTAAGCTTGGCATCCTTTAAAGCATATTCACTATTTAATGCTTCTTCAGCATAACCAGCAATTACAGTTACTTGAGTCTGTTCAGTTTTATAAGCTACAGGTGCTACATAAGGTTCGTGAGCAAAGCCTGTTGTACATATCAATGCAAGTGACGTCATTAGAAATCTATTCATTATTACAAAATCCTGTTGTATGCAAAGTGAAAAAATCAGACAAAATATAAGCGGATACAGTATACACAAATAAAAATAATTCTTATTATCATTCGTTATTTTTTATTATTTATAGATCAAAACGTGAAAATTTAAATTTACCTCATTTAAATATGTAATCATTTTCTCATTAATTTAGTTTTTTATTATTCTGTTCTCTTTTCCCTTATACTTCTCTTTTTTGTGTCTTTCCTCAACTTATTATGGCGTCCCCACAATCTCCTCTTTCTACACATCAACACTATTCACTCTTTTTAGCAATTTTCTCTCTCGCTGTAGGTGGTTTTTGTATTGGAACTACCGAATTCGTCGCAATGGGACTGATTCAAGAAATTGCAAATAACTTAAATATTACTGTACCTGAAGCTGGTCACTTTATTAGTGCTTACGCATTAGGTGTAGTTATTGGCGCTCCTATCATTGCTATTCTCGGCGCCAAAGTTCCGAGAAAAACTTTATTACTTTGCTTAATGCTTTTTTATGGTGTAGCTAATGCCTTTACCGCTTTAGCTCATACCCCCGAAACTGTTTTAATCTCACGTTTCATTGCAGGTTTACCACACGGAGCATATTTTGGAGTAGGTGCATTAGTTGCAGCAGAACTCGCTGGCCCATCAAGAAGAGCTTCTGCAGTTGCCCAAATGATGATGGGTCTTACAGTCGCAACTGTAATTGGCGTTCCTCTCGCGACGTGGTTAGGTCAAAATTTTGGCTGGAGAGCTGGTTTTGAGTTTTCAGCAACCTTTGCTTTCGTCACTTTAATTGCTGTTGGCTTTTTTGTACCCAATATTCCAGTCCAAGCTACTGCCAGTATAAAAACAGAATTAGCTGGTCTTAAAAATATCAACATGTGGTTAACACTAGCAGTAGGTGCTATCGGTTTTGGAGGCATGTTTTCTGTTTATAGTTATGTCTCACCAATTTTGACTGAATATACAAAAGTTAATATCCAAATTGTCCCTATCGCTTTAGCTATCTGGGGTATCGGTATGGTTATTGGTGGCTTAGCAGCGGGATGGCTTGCAGATAAAAACCTAAACAAAACGATTGTAGGTGTATTAATTAGTTCAGCAATCGCTTTTGTTGTTGCCAGTTTCTTAATGAGTAATATCTATAGTGCTATTGCTTCATTATTTTTGATTGGCCTCACCGTAATGGGATTAGGCGGAGCTTTGCAAACCCGTCTAATGGATGTTGCAGGCGATGCCCAAACATTAGCAGCATCACTCAACCACTCTGCCTTTAATATGGCCAATGCATTAGGTGCATTTTTAGGGGGATGGGTACTCAGCCACCAAATGGGCTGGATCGCACCAATCTGGGTAGGTTTTGTTTTAAGCCTTGGCGGTCTTATCATTTTACTTATTGCATTTGCAGTAGAAAAAGCCAGCAAAAAAGCTTAATTAAAGAAAAGGCTAACTTATTTTTTCTAATCAGTTAGCCTTCCACCACAGTGTGGGCAATAACATTTTTTCTCTCGAGCCGACTCCTCTTCCTCTAATACTTTTTCACGCATAATTTGAATAATTAAATTATGCGCTTGCTCTTTTGGTAATCCTACTTTTTGACGGACCCGCTCTATTTCAATTTCATCATGTAAAATATCAATGCCTTGTGCTTGAAGTAACTCACGAAACTCTTGCTCTAGTCTCTGATTACGTTGATTAAGCTCATTTGCAAGTCCAGACGCCAAAATACCAGCTGGTAAAGCCGCAATACCAACACCCAAAATTGTAATGAGTGCCCCCAGTAACTTTCCTAAACTGGTCACTGGTGTTACATCGCCATAACCCACTGTGGTTAAAGTCACTACAGCCCACCACATAGATTTAGGTATTGAACTAAAAGCTTCTGGTTGAGCCTTGTTTTCAACCACATAAATTCCAGAAGCAGTCATAATAATCATAATAATTAAAATAAAGATAACTGCTTGAAAAGAACCCTTTTCACGTTTAATCACACATAACAATATCTGTAGTGATATAAAATACCGTGTTAATTTTAATAGGCGAAGTAAACGTAAGATTCTTAGCATACGAAGATCAATTCGTACAAAGAAATTGAGATAGGCAGGTAAAATTGCCATCAAATCAATAATTGCTTCCCCACTTTTCATCCAATTCAAGCGAGTTTTCCATGCGGATTGTGTCGTATCTCGATCTGCAATACTCCACAATCTCAATAAATATTCAATACTAAAAATTGCAATAGAAATAACTTCAAAATAGTCAAACCAAACACGATAACTTGTGTACAAATCATTTACTGTTTCTAATAAAACGGCAGCGACATTACCAATAATTAAAACAACTAAAAAATAATTAATACATCTACTTACCGTAGTTTCATAGTCATGATTATGAAGATTATTATAGAAAAACTTACGCAATCCCTTCAACGCTGAATTTTGCATATTGATCTGACCACTTGATATTGAAGATATAGTAAGCTTTCACTGCCTATTCACCAATACGGTCTTCAATAAATTTTCCTTAACACGCTTCGGTAATTAAAATTTTATATTTTTCTACTTCAGCTCGCCGCTACACATCGGAATTCATTTTCTTTCCACCACATCACATCATAGATTCCCGGATGTGATTTTAAGATAATATTTATATAATTTTGCAGCACCATAATATGATGGGTAATATCAATTTTTCGAAATAAAAATTTTCTTAAAATAGGTGTATTCGGTGAAATAAAAATTGCGAATCCATTTCTATATTCTTCATAGACACTTATTCCAAGATACATCGTTATTTCAGGCAATGGAATTTCAATTTGCCATCCCCAATTTTCACTATATAGTTCTACATTTAAATGATATCTATTTCTCAATATACTGAAAATATATTGCGCGATGTCTTCAGTTTTTTGAACTAAAATCCCTCCTTCGTTAGAGTGCATTTTTTGTTCATATAGTTGATAATCATCAAATTTAAATTCAACTATTGTCTTTAGCATTCTCAAATTCCCTATATAAAATACCCATATTTTTTTTAATTATTTTTAAGTTCGTTTAATTATTTTAAAACAAAAAACCAGTTAATTACTACTACTATATTCAATTTTATATATATCAAAATTTAAAATGATATATTTAACGTTTTTAAATAAACTTATGACTCATTTCACGCTTTTAATAAAATCAATAATTCAAAAAGACCAATTTTTATCCAACATTATATCTAAGTTATTTTATTTAATAATTTTTTACACCTGTTACACCTTAATCTAGATATATAATTTATTTTTTGATCTTTAATATTTTCTAAAAATTAGTATTAGAATATATTAATTTAATAAGATATCTTTATAGCTTTCTTTAAAATTAACCATACTAAGTACTATTTATTAGACTGATATCTATACAAAGAATTTATCATTCTGAAATCCATTTCAGAACTAAAAGTTCAGAAAAACTTAACAATTTAGGCTTAAATTAAGAAATATTTAACTTAAAAGAATGATGTTTTCATAGAAATGAAAGTTAGTACTTATCGCTTGTTATTTTTTGAATTCTTGAATCATTTAATCGATAATAGAACTTTAATACTTATGTCTTTAGCGATTTACTCATAAAGAGCTTTAATTTTTAATCATATGAAAACAAGGGGAAATTACATGGGATTTAAAGCCCTCCCTACACTTATTTCTTTATTTATTACATTGTTAATCTGGTTCGTTATTCCTGTACCAAATGGTGTTGATCCTGATGCTTGGCATTTGCTAGCAATGTTTGTCGGTGTAATTGCCGCAATCATCGGTAAAGCGATGCCAATTGGTGCCATTGCCATTATTGCAATAACTTTAGTCGCTACCCAAGCGGTGCCATTCAAGATGCGCTTAGTAGCTTTGCTAACCCACTCATCTGGTTGATTGGTATTTCTATCATGATCTCTAAAGGTTTGCAAAAAACTGGATTGGGTGCACGATTAGGCTATTTATTCATCGCAGTTTGGGGCAAGAAAACCATTGGGACTGGCTATAGCATGGTACTTTCAGAACTCATTCTCGCCCCTGTAACGCCAAGTAATACGGCTCATGGTGGCGGAATAATTCATCCGATTGTACTGGCAATTTCTACTAGTTATGATTCTGATCCTGCTAAAGGTACCGAAGGTCGGATGGGAAAATATCTGTCATTGGTTAACTACCAAGCCAACCCGATTACCTCTGCAATGTTTATTACGGCAACTGCCCCTAACCCATTAGTCGTTGATTTAGTGGCAAAGGCGACCAATAGTGAAATTTCTTTAAGTTGGAGTACTTGGGCACTGGCAATGTTACTGCCGGGTTTGATTGCATTAATTATTATGCCTTTGATTATGTATTTGATGTATCCACCCGAAGTCAAAGAAATGCCTAATGCAGCTCAGTTTGCTAAAAGTAAATTAAAAGAAATGGGCCCAGTCAGTAAAAATGAAATTATCATGCTTGGTGTATTCGGTATTTTATTGATGCTATGGGCAGGGATTCCCGCCATGATTTTGGGATCTGCTTGGGCTGTTGATCCAACGACGACTGCTTTTATTGGTTTAGGATTATTGCTACTTACAGGTGTTTTAACTTGGGATGATATTCTTACGCAAAAGAACGCATGGGATACGATTACTTGGTTCGCAGCTTTAGTCATGATGGCAACTTATTTAAATAAGCTTGGTTTAATCACGTGGTTCTCGAGTGTGTTAGAAACCAGTATTGGTCATTTAGGACTAAGCTGGATGCCTGCTTGTCTATTATTAATGCTCGCCTATTTGTATGCACATTATATGTTTGCTAGCACTACGGCACATATTACTGCCATGTTTGCAGCCTTTTATACGGCAGGACTTGCACTTGGTGCACCGCCAATGTTGTTTGCTTTAATGATGGCAGCAGCCTCAAGCATTATGATGACCTTAACCCACTATGCAACTGGCACTTCCCCTGTTGTGTTTGGCTCGGGTTACACCACACTCGGTGAATGGTGGAAAGCTGGCTTTGTCATGAGCGTGGTTAATATCATCATTTTTGTGGTGATTGGCGGACTTTGGTGGAAAGTGTTGGGTTATTGGTAGAATTATTTTAGTTTTTAAAAGCCCCTTGTGATGGGGCTTTTTCATATATTTACTTTAAAAAGTACTAAATTACATCTGTTTAATTAATCGGGCTTGATATCATAAACCCAATTTCGTGCTTGTTGGTCTGTTGTCATTTCGCAGACGTAGTAATCTTGATCCCACGAATCTGGATGGAAGATTTCCTTTTTGTGATAGGCTACTTGTTTGTTATTTTCGACACAGATAAAACTATCACCTTGATCTTTAACAGCAGAACCGTTAAGAAATCCACCAATACATAAGAAACGCGATTGTTTCGCCATTTTTCACTTCAACTTTTTAAATCGTTCAGTTTTTCATAGATCCAACAATATATTTGAAAAAATGTAAAGTATTACAAATATATTGAACTTTTATATTACATCAAAAAGGTAAATCATCCTCCAGAGCAAAATTAGACTGATGAACTAGAACTTTTAAGTCATCATCATCCCATTGACTTATATCCATAGGAATTAACTTACCCTCTGGCGAAAATAGTTTTTGCGCCACTACTATTGTCTTATTTTTATAATGCCATTTATAACTTTCCTCATAGAAAGGATGGTCATCAAATAGATAACCAAATGCACTCATAGTATTTTCTAATTCTTCAATATTCGTAAAATAAATACGCATCTTAGTATTTAATGCTGTTTTAATCTTATTAAATAAAGGATGATTGGCAAATAAAATTTCATTAACAGCAGCGTGACCTTTTTCTTTTTCGTTAGCTAAATAAGTAACCAACTGTTTTAATGTCTTAAAACTATCTCTCATCTCTTCAATTAATTTTATGTCTTTTTGCTTCGAGGCATCTTGCAATAAGCTTTGGAATAAGCTCGCCCATTGCTCTTGCAAATAGTAGATAATATCATTTGATGTTTCAAATCCTGTAAATTGATTATTTACCGGTAAGCTAAAAACTTCATCTAAAAACTCATATATCTTTATGTTATCAACAGCTGAAAATTTTATTTTTTCCAAAATAGAGATATCGTCTTTATTTTTCTCGTAAGTTCTATATTCATGAAGTACTGATTTTTCAATAAATATATAAACTTGCTTTCCTTGGTCAAACGCTGTTTTTAATTCTTTTTGTGAGATTGAATAGCCATCTGTTTCAAAAGCATTAGAACCAAATCTTCCACCTATAATTGAAATTAAAATATCACAATTCGCTATCTCTTTATAACAGTATTCCTCTAATCTTTTTGTATTAGAATACGCAATGTGTCCTTTTTCGTTCAATATAGCATCATAATTTCTTTCTTTTATATATCGCTCTAAGTCACTACGAATATTACGTAAATCAAAATAAGTAGAACTGATAAAATTCTAGGTTTAGCCATTTTATAAATATCTAAGTTTTAATTATAAAAATTTTAAAGAACTTATTTACAAAAAACAACATTAACAAAAAATAAGGGCTGATTAATCAGCCCTTATTTTTAGCTTTTTGCTCAAGCAAATCATAGATTCGCTCTTGCGCTAGGAAAAGCCTTTCGGCTTTTCTTGATCCTAGCTCATTAAGTCAATTGAGCAGCTTGGATTTTCTTAGTATCAACTTGATCAGCTTCTTTAGTATATTCGCTCATCTTGTCGAAGTTTAAGTATTTGTAGATGTCAGCAGAAGCGCTGTCGATTTGCGACGCGTACTGTTGATATTCTTCTGGGCTTGGTAATTTACCAAGAACCGCAGCTACAGATGCAAGCTCAGCAGACGCTAAGTAAACGTTTGCACCTTGACCTAAACGGTTAGGGAAGTTACGAGTAGAAGTCGATACACATGTTGTGTTCGGCGCTACACGTGCTTGGTTACCCATACATAATGAACAGCCTGGCATCTCTGTACGCGCACCAGCACGACCATAGATATTATACAAGCCTTCTTCCATTAATTGGTGCTCGTCCATACGAGTTGGTGGAGCCAACCATAAACGAGTAGACAATGAACCACCAGGTACTTTATCAAGTAACTGACCAGCTGCACGGAAGTGACCAATGTTCGTCATACAAGAACCGATGAATACTTCATCAATTTTGTCGCCTTGAACGTCAGAAAGAAGTTTCGCGTCATCTGGATCGTTCGGGCAGCAAAGAATTGGTTCTTTGATGTCAGCAAGATCGATTTCGTAAACTTTTAAGTATTCTGCATCAGCATCCGCTTTTAACAAGCTTGGGTTGTCTAACCACTTCTGCATGTTTTCAGCACGGCGCGCCATAGTACGAGCATCGCCATAACCTTCTGCGATCATCCACTTCAACATGGTGATGTTAGAACGTAAGTATTCAGCAACTTTCTCTTCAGAAAGTGTGATTGAACAGCCAGCAGCAGAACGTTCAGCAGAAGCATCAGAAAGTTCGAACGCTTGCTCAACAGTCAAGTCATTTTCCATTTCTGATAAATCGATCTCAAGGATACGACCAGAGAAGATGTTTTTCTTACCTTTCTTCTCTACAGTTAAGTCACCCGCTTGAATTGCGTAGTAAGGAATTGCATGTACAAGGTCACGTAAAGTGATACCAGGTTGCATTTTACCTTTGAACTTAACAAGTACAGACTCTGGCATATCAAGTGGCATAACACCAGTTGCCGCTGCGAACGCAACAAGACCAGAACCCGCTGGGAATGAAATACCGATTGGGAAACGAGTATGTGAGTCACCACCAGTACCTACTGTATCTGGAAGTAACATACGGTTTAACCAAGAGTGGATAATACCGTCACCTGGACGTAAAGATACACCACCACGGTTCATGATGAAGTCAGGTAATGTATGGTGAGTTGTTACATCAACTGGTTTTGGATACGCAGCAGTGTGACAGAAAGACTGCATCACTAAGTCAGCTGAGAAGCCCAAACACGCTAAGTCTTTTAACTCGTCACGAGTCATAGGACCAGTTGTATCTTGAGAACCAACTGTAGTCATCTTAGGTTCACAGTAAGTACCAGGACGAATACCTTGGCCTTCAGCTAAACCACATGCTCGACCAACCATTTTCTGAGCTTGCGTGAAGCCTTTGCCAGTGTCAGCAGGTTGTACAGGTGTACGGAACAATGTAGAAGGTGCAAGACCTAATTCTTCACGTGCTTTGGTAGTTAAACCACGACCAATGATCAAGTTAATACGACCACCAGCACGTACTTCGTCTAAAAGTACTGGAGTTTTAAGTTCTGCTTCTGAAATTTGTACGCCATCTTTAAAAGCTGTAACTTTTGCAGCAGCGTGGTCAATTTTCAATACAACTTCGTCGCCCATGTTCATGTTAGCAACGTCGATTTCTACAGGTAATGCACCTGCGTCTTCCATTGTATTAAAGAAAATTGGAGCAATTTTAGAACCTAAGCACACACCACCATCTTTTTTGTTTGGAATGTGTGGAAGTTCGTCACCGAAGAACCAAAGTACAGAGTTAGTTGCAGATTTACGAGAAGAACCTGTACCAACAACGTCACCAACATAAGCAACTTGGTTGCCTTTCGCGATGAGTTCTTTGATTTGGCTTAATGGACCAACTTCACCTGGTTTTTCAGGGTTGATACCATCACGCTCATTTTTCAACATTGCATTTGCATGTAATGGGATATCTGGACGGCTCCAAGCATCTTGAGCTGGAGACAAGTCATCAGTATTTGTTTCACCAGTTACTTTGAACACAGTGATTTTGATTTCTTCTGGAACATCAGGACGGCTAGTGAACCATTCTGCTTCTGCCCAAGATTGTAAAACAGCTTTAGCCGCAGCGTTACCAGCTTTTGCTTTATCTGCTACGTCATGGAATGCATCAAATACAAGAAGTGTTTTCTTTAATGCTTCAGCAGCTAGGTTTGCAAGTTCAGCATCGTCAAGAAGCTCAACAAGTGGTGCTACGTTGTAACCACCAAGCATTGTGCCTAGTAAGTAAACAGCACGTTCTTTAGAAACGAGTGGTGAAGTTGCTTCGCCTTTTGCAATCGCTGCCAAGAACGCTGCCTTTACGTAAGCTGCTTGGTCAACACCTGCAGGAACACGGTTTTCAAGCAAATCAACCAAGAACGCTTCTTCGCCTGCTGGTGGATTTTTTAATAGTTCAACAAGCTGAGCTGTTTGAGCATCATCAAGTGGCTTCGGTGGGACTCCGAGTGCGGCACGTTCTTCAACGTGTTGGCGGTAAGCTTCTAGCACGGTGTTCATTCCTCTTTTTTTGAAAAATTACTTGCAAATTCCAGCTTTCTTAAAAAGCTTCACAAGTAATATGGACTACAAAAGTTTACTAGAGTTCAAGGTAAAAGTTAATGAAAACGGGGTGTTTCTCCGTGATGCCCATTATTTTGTATCTAAATACCCATGTATAAATAACGAACAAATTAGCCAAATTTGGATTATTTTTGAGCAAAAATACCCCTTAAGAGAGGAAATTCAATAACCTTACACAATTAGAACGATTTATATTTTGGCATTTTGTCATGAGGTGTTATCAAACATTCATCCATCGCTTGCTTTCTAACTTTTTCTTGGAGTGCTTGAGAATCTTGAGTTAGTTCTTCTTTTGGAATTGCATAGACTTTGTCAATAATATTAAGAATGAACTTTTTGGTAATGTCATCTTCAATTTTATTTGCATGCTCAACGGCCTGAGTTTTTTCAATTGCTTGCTGACGATCAAAAACAATGCTTCTAGCCGCATTTCCTACGCTAGTACAAAAGCCATGCCATTGCTCTTCAGGTGTTAATGGTTTCTTTTCTGAACAACCAACAAAGAATAAACTCACTGCAATCAATAAAATCTTTTTCATCATTTCACTACACTAATTATTGCTGCCCATATCATACGGAAAATCATCTTTTTTGCAAAAACAGTCAAAAAAACCGAGATGATTTCCCTTCGGCTTTTTTATATCAAGCATTAGAAATGCTAGTTTGAGTTAATTAAAAAATTTGATATCAGTCGGTGTTGATATTTTTGCCGCATCGCCAACGGGTTTTAAGGTGCCTTTGTTGGCATCAAAACGGAACAAGCTAATGTTATTACTATAAACATTGGTTACATACAGATATTTACCCGATGCATCGAATGAAAAAGCACGTGGTTCAATACCATTGGCCTTATAAACTACTGGTTTAGCTAGTAATCCATTCTGCTGAATTTTAAATACCAAAAGTTTATTGTCTGCCCCTCTGTTAGCAGCAATCACATATTTGCCATTTGGACTGAGGATAATTCCACTCGCGCTCTTAAATTCAGGTGTTTTGTTTTCGTGAATTAGTTTTAACTCAGCCACTTTTTTCAAATGACCATCTTGCACATTAAATGTCACAATTTCGCTTCGCATTTCTGCGGTAACGTATGCATGTTTGCCATTTGGTGAAAAGACCATATGACGCGGGCCAGAACCATGCGTAAAAGTCACATCTCGGCTATTATCCGCTTCGAGTGGTTGTGATTTATTCGGGTTATAGTGAAAAGTATAGACTTTGTCATTTCCAAGATCGCTTGCATATAGATACTTACCGTCTGGGCTAAATGTGGTCGAATGTGCATGACCACTGTCCTGACGACCTTTGACGTGACCAGAACCCTCGCTAAAAACAATATTTTGTACTTTTTCACCTAAATGGCCGTTTGACAAAATTGGGAAAACAGCTACCCCACCACGACCTTTATCAAATGCGGAATAGTTCGACACAAATAGGAATTTACCATCTAAACTGATTGATGCATGTGTTGGATGTCCACCATGGCTATCCACTGTGTTCAATACATTCACCTTTCCATTTTGAATGGATAATGCAGTCACCGCTCCTTCATTTTCTTCATTAGTAGTATAGGCAAAACGGCCATCTTTCGATTTCACAATCCAAGAAGGGCTTTTCATTTTCAAGACATTAACAGGAGTTAATGTTCCATCACTGTTGACTTTAAGCTGGTACAAACCTTCACTGGCTTGCTTTGGTTTTTGCGCAAGTGGTGCGTTAGGGATCGATGTCCATGTTCCGACTAAAGCAATTTGTTGTTGTGCAGCATTTACGGTAGAGCCCCATCCAAATGACAAAAGTGTCATCGACAATGTTGCTGTTAGTTTTTGAATTAGCCCACGATATTTAGTATTTGTATCGTTTTCCTTGTCATATTTAATTTCAACAGAAGTATCTATTTTCACTGCTATATCCTTGGAAAAAACCACCTTATTTGCACTTATCAACAAGGTATTATCAATTTAGTTTCATTTAATGATTCTGAAAACTAATTTATAAAATAGTAATTTTCAAGTGAGTTTTCTTTAATTAAAAGCCTGTTCAAGCTTTGGTTCTTTTTAAGAGAATTAAGACTCTATATTGATAAATATTCAATTTTTCAATTCATATAGAAATACTTAAAATAAAAGCCCACTAAGAAGTGAGCTTTTATTTTGTTATTACTTGAGACTAATCAAATCATTATAGTTACAAAGGTACTTTCTAATGTTTAATTTCCATCTACTAGAAACGCCAGTTATAGAAAAGATCGATCGCTCTTTCTAAAGACTGACTTGCTTCTAAGTATAAACGTCGATTCATTTGATAACGTAAAGTCAGTTTGTTCACTGGGGTGAATACGCCAACACCATAACGAATAAATAGATCAGGTGTGATATAGCCCGTTAAGCTCACCTGCGTATCTTCACCCGTACCTTGTGCATCTAAAGCCAAGCCACTCAAACCGAAAGTACGTCCAATCTGATTCGTTAAAGCACGTGTACCACCCAACCCCATACTAATCCCTGCGGCAGCAATGGTGTTATTTACATCGGACTTAAATCCTTCTGCATTACTTAAACCACTTGAACCTTCGTTAATACGTCCGGTAACGAGTGCGTTCAATGCTTCTTGCTCAGATAGTCCGGCATCATTGTAAACCTGAATGTTTGGCGATGTTGCAGTACCTGTAACACGTACCCCAACCATACTGCCCTGAACATTTTTGTTGGCATCGATATCTAAAGTTGGATTTGCCAATGGACCATTAAAACGAGCAATTGCTCGATTCAAATCTAGGCTTTGCCCATAGGCTTCGATTTTCACTTTTTGACTGACACCAATTGCCCCATTCGCTCGCATTGCAGTTTCGTAGCCACGTTGGCTTAAATTTAAACGACCAACTAATGGAATATTACTGTTGAAGCCTTGGAATATCACTTGATTTCCAATATTAACAGCAATATCAGCTCGAATATCCCAAGGTTTAGCAGCTCGTAAAATTGCAAGCGGATCTTGGCCTTGTCGAACTATGCGGACATCTGATGAGGTATTAATGACTGGAGCAGTTGTTTCTGGCATTGAAATACGTGCACGAGGAACATCTACCGATCCTTTTAAGCTTAAACGCTTATCGAAAGGATACATATCAAGTGTAAGGTTTGGATTAGCAATTGCAGTAATTAACGGAGCCTGACGTACAAGTAAATTATCACCTTTGAGGTTTAATTGAAGACGCGGCGAATCTTTCCATTCAAAACTACCTTTTAAAAGCCCTACGCCTTGACCACTGTTAAACGCGCCATCAATTGTTGCCATGTCCTGACGAATTGATGAGTAAACCTGAACATTCGTTAAATTAACTGGAAGCGAAATCATACTGATTGCGCCATTTTTCAAACGCATTTCACCAGTAAATTGTGGCTGAGTTAATGTACCGTTGACTTTACCAGCCAAGGCTAAGGTCCCGCTCAGTTTACGGACATCTTGAATAAATGGTTTTAATACTTTTAATTGAACATCATTAAATGCAACTTCACCATGCATTGGCATTGATGGCTGGAATGGATTGATAATGACGTTCGCATAACCCGTACCAATATCAGGTGTTTTCACATCAACACGGAATAACAGCCCTTCAGATACACTTTTTGCAATAATACCCAGTTCATCATAAGCCAGAGTAGTTGCAGGATCTTGTGGATCTTCAGCAGCTAAACCAATTTCACCTTTACGCGTAATTAAACGTGCATCAAGTTTTGGATTGCCTCCGTTTACCCACGCTGCCTTGGCATAACCATTTAGTTGCCCCGTCATTGCCAAGCCTTCTGGCATAAATGCCGCGAAGTCACTTAAATCCATGTTTTGAGTTACAAACGAAATATTACCGCGAGCCTTACTTACTCGTACTGGCTGATCAAAACAGAGCTGGCTATTCGCACTTTGCCAACAATGTTGACCTACATATAGCTCAGATCTTGCAGAAGAATAAATCACTGGAGCATTTTGATTTTGTGCCAGACGAATACGTCGTGAATCAAAACTTCCTTTTTGGATTTGACCTAACCAATCATTGTTCTGGTTAAACCCACCTGCCAACTGAACATAGAACTTTGAAATACTATTATTGCCAAGTACTTTCAATAAATGCGCTTTTCTCGTTCCTGTCAAATTCACTTCAGCAGACTGAATTTGTCTATTTCCACTACGCAAATTATCTAATTTTGCGGTTAATTGAGTTGGCGTTGTTTCCGATGTCGGAAGTTCACCCTGAATACTTAATCTCTTCACACTCACTAAAGTATTAAAAGCAAAATCATCTACTGCGATATTTGCTGTTGCTTTTAAACGTGGCTGTGATTGTACATTCAGATCCCCATAAGCTCGACCGCGTAATCCTGGGTATAACTCGTAAAGTGCTGGTGCATTGAGCTTAATTTTTAGATTTTGAGCATTACCTGTCGCCTGTAGCTGATTCTGCCCATAGACTAAAAATAAATTATTTGCTTCAAATTGCTGAGGTAAAAAGCCGTTTTGGTTAGAGTCCATCAATAAAGATAGATTCCCCTTACCTCGAACAGGTTTATTATTTATAAAACCAGCAAGATTCAATTGTTGAATATTAATTCGTTTTAAATGATCTGACCAAACCCCTTGGGTTTTCAGATTACCTGAAAGTTCACCTTTTACAGCTGAGGTAAAATATTGAGGTTTAAAGCGCACCAATGAACTATTAATATCCCATGCAATGCGATCTTTCAAATTTACAGAACCTGTTGCATAGATTTTCCCAGCGACACCATCATGTTGTAACTGGTTAATTCGAATAAAATCTGGTGTACCTGCTATAGAAAACTTCAATAAACCATTTGCCTGTTTTAGGGCTTTTAAAGATCCATCATAATTAACTGCAAAACCTTTAAAGCCACCACCAGCTTTTACATCATGGAATAATAATGCTGCGGTACTTTTCCCCCCCAAACTTACAGTCTCTTGACCAGCTTGAGCTAGTCGACCAGTTAAATCAATTTTCTCAAATTGAATGATTTGCTGATTTGGTTTAGCAAAACCATTTGCTTTAATCGAACCATTTAAAAGATTAACAGGTGCTGCCGCATGAATACTTTGTGGATTAAAATCTTTTGCATTTAATAATGCATTCCAGACCAACTGACGTTTTTCAGTCGGAAGAAATACTTTAGCCTGACCAGTTAAGCTACCTTTTTCAGCAGCAAAACTAAAATTGGGAACATTTAAAACGTTATCTTTAACATTCAGATTGGCTAGATATTGTCCTGCTGGCAATAAAGTTTTTTCATGCTGATATACTTTTGTCGCAACTTTAATATCTTGCTGACCATCACGTAACGTTAAATCGACCTGACCACTATCACTACTTAACCACCCAATATAAGGCATTGCACGATCTATTTTCGTCCAAGCTACATTCATGAGCATTGGCTGAGGTTTATTATTTTTTTCAGGAGCCTGATTAAACTTAAGCTTCCAAGATTCATAACGGTCAAAATCAACGTTAGCAAATAATTCAGTACCTTTTTCTAAAGAACCGGTTGAGGCAACAGCGGCATCTAAACTTGGTGGTAAAAAGTCTTGTACAACCTGAGGAATGGCTTTGTCTTTAGGGTTAATATGGTCTAAACGGCCTTTAATATCCCAAGTAACATGATCTTTCCAGCTGACTAATCCTTTTAGGTTAACAGCGCCTTTCATGACTTGGCCATTAAAATCAGTGATATTCAACTGATGAACCAAATCAGTATTCATTAAAGCGTTGTATTGACCTTCAGGTAAGTTCTCACCTTTTAAATCTGTATCAACGGCTAAATTAAGTTGTTTAATATCACCTTGAAACTTGATTACACCATTTTTTGCAAATAATTTTTGTTCAACCAATAAAGGTAATTGATAATTTTTTAGTAATAATTCACCTTGCATTGGAACTTCATCACGAACAGGATGCAATACCACCCAACCCGTTAATAAATCGGGAGTTGTTGTTGCAACCCCAGCTTTTAAAGTATCCAAACTTCCGCGTGCTACGACTTTAATATTTTGAATATTTAAACTTTTTAAAGATGGGATTCTTAAATCTGCTGTAGCATCTAATGGATATTTACCACTGAAATCCATTTTTCCTGTGGCATTGTGGACTGAAAGATAGCCCATATCCATACTGGATTTTTCAAATTCCAGTTTAGTCTCTGACCAAAGTGCATCTTGCAAATGTACATCATGAAAATTTACATCTGAGGTTGCTAGCTTAATTTCTAAATGATCAACATCAGCTTCATCGACGCGTAGAACAAATGGTAATTTAATTGGCTTAAATTCGAATGCCTTACCAGACGGCGGTGTTTTATTAATAATACGTAAATTACGCACATCTGCATGGCTTAAATGCACTTCTTTTTCTAACAATAAAGAGCGCCAACCCAAACCTACGTCAGCTCTGTCTAATGAAACATCAACTTCCGTTAATTGCACCAAAACATTCTTAAGAATAATTCCGCGCAGTAAGTTTCCGCCTTCGTATTCATATTTAATTATTTTCTGAGCTTCTAAAACCCGATCTAATAAAAAACGACTTCCACGATCTGTTGACATCATGATGACTAACGAAGACGCTAATAATAAAAATATGATCAATATCGTCAGCAGGAAACTACGCAAAATGCGCCGCTTCTTAGGTGAGCGAGGTGCCGAAGTTGGCTGCTGTTCTACATCCGCCATAAAATAAACCTAATAAAATTTTATTTTTAAAGTTGTGGGCCTATAAAGAAATGTAAACGAATCGGATGGTTTTCATCTGAAATACCCGATGCGACATCTAAACGGATTGGTCCGATTGGAGACTTCCAGCGAATTCCAACTCCAACGCTATAAGCTGCTGGATTATTAAAGTCTTTATCATAGGCGTTACCAAAGTCTGAGAAAACAGCAGCACGCCAACCATCCTTAAACTGATAGTTATATTCTAAAGAACCTACAGCCAAAGCTTGCCCCCCAATTTTATATCCATCTACTTCTGGGGAAAGACTCTTATAGTCAAAACCACGAATTGTCTGGTCACCACCAGTAAAGAATCGAAGATTGTACGGAACTTTGTCAAAATCGTCGGTAAAAATGTAGCTAAGGTCAGATCTCCCAACGAATTGATGATCATCATTTTCACCAAGAGAATAAATAAATCTCCAACCTGCACTTGCAATAGCCATATTGGCATCGGACAGTAAACTCTCACTACCTAATTCTAATTTATAGGTTTGTTTAAAAGCTTTCGTTGGGTTTAACCGTGTATTACTTGAAGTTTTAGAGGTTTCATAACTAAATAATAATGCTTCTTGCTCTGATGCCGCAGTTTTAAATGCATCTGGTAACTCAGAAATATCAACATTACCCTGTTGGGTTAAACGGTCTAAACGGTAGCGGACACCAAAAGTATGTTGCCAGTTCCCTAGTGGACGCTTAATGATTCGCTCACCACCAACAACAGCGGATTCAGTAAGCAAACTTACATCTGGACCAATGTCATCACGAGTTTCACGCTCATAACCGCCCACGATGTTAAAATAGTCATTTAACGGATGCTTATAGGGAATACTATAGCGCCCATCAATCGATTGACGAATTTGTGAGACTTCTAAGTTGGCATCAAAAGAATGACCATATTTGTTCACAATAGAGCGGCGATACTGACTACGTAAACGTGCACCTGTATCGGTTCCATAACCAATACCTGTTTCTAAACTATTTAGCTTATCTGCATTTAAAGTCACAATGACTGGAATTCTTTTCGTTTCACGTGCTTGAGCTTGTAAACGATCTTGTTCAGCTTCTTTATCATCCTGCTGACTTGGAGCACTTTGCAACATTGCTGTTCGAGGTTCTCCCTCTTTTACTTTTTGTGTTCCAGCAAACTGTTTTTCATCTACTACATTTTGTGTAACTTCTTTATTAGATGTGGCTAATTGACGTGCTTTAGCAAGTTGTCTTTCTTCAGGTGAAAGTAAATTAGACTCATCAACATCGATATTTTGCTCATCGACTAAAGCTTGCAAATCTGGTGGTAGTTCAAGTGGCTTTTCAATTGGATCGGGTTTGATGCTATCAACTAAGGTGTAGTTAAAATAACGAGAGTTGGTTAGGTTATTTGCTAAAGTATTTACACGCCAAAATGCATAGTCATCACCCTCTTTCCAAGGGGCCATACTTTCTAAAATATTTTGGTTCAAAGGTAAGGGTTTCGATGGATCGCTCATGCGAAACTCAACCTTATCTAATTTATAGCGCTCACCTGTTTCGTAGCGCAAATTGATATCAGCCTTGTTTTCTGGCTGACTTACTTTCACATCGTGCAGTCGCCAATAAGCATCAAAATAACCGTTATCAGTGGCTGCGTTAACAATTCTGGTTTTAGTGGTTTCATATAAACCATGGTTAAAGATATCCCCAACATCCTGATCAGGAATTAAGCGAATAACCTGAAACTGAGGGCGTTTTTCACCAGCACCAGTAAATTCGATATTTTGCTCATTAATTCGCACTGGTTCATTGGGGGTAACCTTAACACGAACCCGGCTCGGACTTAATTTTTCAAATTTAAACTCAGCATTATAATAACCCACTGCTTGAGCAGCCTGATTACTTAATGTTCTGAGCTGAGGTAAAGCCGCATTAAAATCTTCGAATGATTCTTGGGTGAAGGTTGATAATTTCCCTTTAATATTTTTAGCCAGTGCATCTGAAGCACCGTCCACATCTGCACTAATACGCGGCACTTGTTCCATCGGAATTGCACGTGGTGGGCGGACTTTATTTAAAATACGTTTAAAGAAACCAGCTTGCTCAGGTGGCTGCTCAGCCTCCGGAGTTAACTCAGGTAAAGTTTTTCCAGTTTCATTTGCTTCGACTACAATCTGACTATCAGATTTAATCTCTTGCATAAGCTGATCAATATTTACAGGCGCTTGATTAATCTGATTTAACTCAGACTGAGTTGCATCACTGACTGTAACTTCGGGTAGCTTCTGAGTACCATTTTGGAAGTTTTGCGCCTCACTTTTAGCTTCTTCAGCGACTTTATAAATCTCGTTTGCCATGTTTTGATCAACAGGCATTTCCGGTAAATCATCAAGATTATCAAGCGTAATTGGCTTAAATTCGTCAATTTGATTTGGAAATTGTTCTTGTTGTTGCAATATAGCCAAGCTATCTTGTTGTTGCTGCGCTTGAGTCACAAGTGTAGCAATATCTGTTATAGGAGCAGTTGTTTGCTGATTCACTGGAACTAATTGTTCAGTCGACGCATCAGGCACCGTTTGATTTAAAGTTGAAGTGTTACTCTCAACTGAGGTTTGAGCAAAACTTGGCGTTACACAAACACTTAACAACAAGCTGCTACAAATAAGTTTAGGAATCCCCTGCATTTTTAAAATTAAATGCATAGAATGAGAGAGAGTTGACTGTTTAAACTTAATTTTAGAAGGCATAGAAAACTCTAGACTTATTTTTTAATAAAACGCACCAAGGTAAGTGTAAAACTCACTCAAAACCATTGATTTTTCATTTAATCAAGCGTTAAAAATATCATACATGGTTTTCGATGCAAATTAACACTCGGTCACATTTTTTTATAAAACACAATGAAGTTTGCACATGATGAAACAAGATGAGCACCTGATGACCTCACGTCGGTTTGTACCGATGTTTTTTACCCAGTTTTTTGGCGCATTAAATGATAACGTTTTTAAGCAAGCTTTATTATTGGTGATTACTTATGGATGGATTCAGCAACAATCTGCTCCTGTAAGCACACTTAATAATTTGGCAGCCCTCTTATTTATTTTGCCGTATTTCTTTTTTTCGGCCACTGCTGGGCAAATTGCAGATAAATATGAGCGTTCTCAACTCGTCCGTGGCATTAAAATTTTAGAAATCATCATTATGCTCATCGGTACTGCTGGTTTCATGTTGGGTCACTTATGGCTACTTCTTTTCGCTTTATTTTTAATGGGTACACATTCGACATTCTTCGGTCCCATTAAATACGCAATTTTGCCTGAAATTTTAAAACCACAAGAATTAATGTCTGGTAATGCTCTGTTTCAGTCGGGCACATCAATGGCAATTTTATTCGGGATGATTTTAGGTGGTGCTGTAATTGCATCATCACATGGGAACTTATTGTGGATTAGTCTTACTGTTGTAATTATTGCTTGCATTGGCTATTTATGTAGTCGCTTCATCTTGCCACAGAAAGTTGCCGCGCCTGACTTAGATATTGATTGGAATTTCATTCGTACCAGTTTCCAAACGATCAAGTATGCCAAAAGCTTACCGTTAGTATTTACTATTTTGCTAGGCAACTCATGGTACTGGTTTTATGGAGCGACTTATTTAACGCAAATTCCACAGCTTACTCAACAAAATCTGCATGCATCAGAAAATGTGGTCAGCCTTTTGCTTACTTTCTTTTCAGTCGGTATTGGAGTCGGGTCTCTTCTTTGTCGTAAAATTGGTGGCTCAGAAATTAATATTAAAATGGTACCAATTGGTGCGATTGGTCTTACCCTTTTTGCGCTTTACCTTGCTGCCAGTTTAGCTTTTGTACCCGAAAGAACTGGCGCATTACTTACATTAAAAGATATTTTTACCCAAGGTTGGGTTTACTATCACGTCATGATTGCGGTGACTTTACTTGGAATTAGCGGTGGTTTTTATATTGTTCCTTTATATGCCATGATGCAGGCTTATTCACCACGTTCACATCGCGCTCGTGTTGTAGCAGCAAACAACATTTTAAATGCCGTTTTTATGGTTTCATCTGCAATTTTTTCAATCTTAATCTTAAGTGTTTTAAAAATTGATATTAAAATACTCTTTATTATTACAGCTGTACTTAGTGCAATCTTTAGTATTTGGCTTCTAGCACGTCTAAAACCAATGCTTGCCACAGCACATCTTTCTTTGGAGGACTAATTTATGCGCCACTATACTGGAATTGATCAGCTCATTAACTCTTTTGATCAAGCATTACGTAGTCTTGTTCCGGGTGCAACCGCAGCACAGCGCCAAAATCCAGCCGAATCGGTTGAAGCAAAACTAGGTGTAGAAGATGCTCGTCATGTTGCAGGCTTAATGCGTGTTAACCATAGTGGTGAAGTATGCGCACAAGCTCTTTATCATGGACAAGCATTAACGGCGAAATTGCCAAATGTACGCAAAGAAATGCAACAAGCAGCAATTGAAGAACAAGATCATTTAGCGTGGTGTGAAGTTCGTTTAAAAGAGCTAAATAGTCATACTAGTTTATTAAACCCAATTTGGTATGGGCTTTCGTATGGCATGGGCGCACTTGCGGGTATTGCTGGTGACAAATATAGCTTAGGTTTTGTGGCCGAAACTGAACGTCAAGTCAGCCTTCATTTACAAGATCATTTAAACCAGTTACCTGCTCAAGATGATCGTTCTCGTAAAATTTTAGAGCAAATGAATGAAGATGAGTTACATCATCGCCATACAGCGCTTGAGGCAGGTGGTGTTGAATTACCATATGCAGTAAAAATTACGATGACTGCTATTTCAAAGCTAATGACAAAAACTAGTTATTATCTTTAAAAAAACAAAGGATTGATCTAATTCGGATCAATCCTTTTTAAATATTATTTTAAGCCGTGATCATATTTGAAACGTTCAATATCTCGAATTGAGTTCCAATAGTTTCGATTAATACGGTCACGATCATTTTGTAATTCTCTTAAAAGCTTACGATAACGTTCACGCTCTTCGGGCTTTAATTTTTCGTTATAAGCACTGTCAGAATATTGCTTAAACTTTTCGTCATAACGGTCATATTCATTTTTTGCATTATAGTAGTCGGAAGCTGCCTGATAATACGGTCTTAAACGATTACGCTGCTCAACTGGGCACACATTGATATTACCACTACCCTCTAAAGCGCTATAAAAAATATTTGTTGGCTGGCAATAATACCCTAGCCCTTCTTTATACCCGCGTTCATATGACTTTTGATCTGGAACAATATTGGCTTTTCCACATGCTTTGTAATATTGATCTAAACGTGGTGACGAACCTTTTGAACCATCTTTCTCACCCACTAATGACCAATTCGCAGTCTTACATTCTTCTACGCTCATTGCAGCACAACCTGAAAGGCTGATTGCTAGAATGGCTAAACCGATATTTTTCATATTAAGAGAACTCAAAAATAAATTAAAAAAACGCAAAAATAAAATTCCAGTAAACACCCTAAAAGGTCCTGCTCTATTCAAGACTTCAAAAATAAGTGATTCACTGGATAAGTCTTAAGTTTAAATCAGTTTGACTATCTCACCAAATTGAAAGGTCATAATTCTTAATATTGTTTAATTAAAAAAAGCAAATTCGCAGAAATTTACTCGCTCTTAAACGACCTTTATACACTAATTTTACTTAAAATAATTACCTTAAAAATTAATTGCAAGATTTTGATTATTAAAACAAAAAACCAAAACCATTCATGAATTACTGTTTAATCATTTTACTCTTTTTTTACGCGATTAAATTCAAACGCTACGGTAGGATTTTAGCTAAATAACCACCAAGGTTTTTTATAATGAGTACGCATATTTACCCAAGTTTAAACTTACAAAATCCTTACTTTAAGGCATTTAAAATATCAGATGATTTTATTCCTCCAACACAAACTCACATTTTCAACTCCGAGCTTTTTTTAAAAGAGATTGATGAATATTTAAACTTATATCCTCATACCCAGCACATTGATATTTGTCTGCACGACTTAAACGGACATATTCGTGGCAAACGGATTGATGTTAAAAGTTTAAAGAATCTCTCTAATGGATGCTATTTTCCACTTTCTGTTTACGCCATGAGCCTTGATGGAAAAGTGATTGAAGAGACAGGTTTAGGAAAATATATTGGTGAACCAGACAGACTTTGCCTGCCCATTTTAGGCAGCTTGCAACCCAACGCATTATCTCCTGAACTGAATGCTCAGCTTTACCTATCCATGCAAGAAGAAGATGGCTCAGATTGTCATTATGAACCACGCAATATATTAAAAAAATTATTAAATCAGTTACATGCTACCAATTACTTTCCTGTTATGGCGGCCGAACTAGAGTTTTACCTTTTCTCACCTCAGCATCAGTCTGAAACCTGCATAGAAAACCAATGTTTCGATATAGATGCACCGAATAACTATCAGCAAGTCCTAGATGAAGTTGAAAAAGCCGCCCTACTGCAATCTATTGAAATTACGGCTATTGTTGCAGAGTCATCACCTGGACAATATGAATTAAACCTCCAACATAGCCATGACATTTTGAAGCTATGCGATCAAATTAATGCTTTAAAAAGAATTGTAAAGCAAGTCGCAAGAAAGCATGACTTAACTGCTTGTTTCATGGCAAAGCCCAACTTAGCAAAAGCTGGTAGTGGCATGCATTTTCATATGAGTCTACTCAATCAATACCATGAAAATATATTTAGCTCAGAAGAAAAAAAAAAGATGAGCTTTCCGTCAAATTACTAAACGCGATTAGTGGACTCATTGAGTTAATGCCTGCATCTATGGCGATTTTAGCGCCTAATATTAATTCTTATAGACGTTTTAAAATTGGTCATCATGTGCCATTAGAAGCCAACTGGGATACCAATAATCGTAATGTCGCAATTCGCATTCCATGCTCAGATTTAAAAAATCAACGTTTAGAGTATCGGGTTGCTGGAGCTGACTGTAACCCCTATCTGGTGACAGCGACTATTTTAGCGGGCGCGTCATATGGCTTATCTCATAAGTTACCGCTACCAAAACCTGCACATCTTTTAAAATTTCCAGACGAGCACATTTTATTAACCAACAACCAACCAGAAGCGTTAAAAATATTTAAAGGAAGTCTTATTTTAAAAGGATATTTAGGGGCCGACTTTGTAGAGCATTGGTACACAGTTAAGTTGGCTGAATATCAAAATATTTACAGCCAAATGACTGAAGCAGAACAACATTGGGATATTTAAATAAAAAAAGCTAAAAGATAAAAACCACTTTGCAATCCCTTAGGGAGAAATACCCTAAGGTTTTTTTATATCTCATTAATGATTCTTCTGTTGAGCTAAAAAACGTAATCCAACACCAGGTTCAGTAGCAATATAGCGTGGTTGAATCGCGTTATCCCCCAACTTACTACGTAACTTCCCCACCAAAATACGCAAATAATGCGTATCTTCCTGATGGGTTGGCCCCCATAGTTCTTTTAAGAGCTGTGGCTGTGTTAAAAGCTGTCCTTGATAGCGCATTAATAACGTCAAAAGTTGAAATTCTTTTCGAGTTAAAGTGATTGGCTGTTGCTCGACCCACACTAAACGTTGTGTGACATCGACTTTAAGATAGCCATCGTCATACACATGTGCTTCTTGCTGAATAGGTTGGTTTCTTAAAATGACACGTATGCGCGCCAAAAGCTCTTGCACACTAAAAGGCTTGGTCATGTAATCATTTGCGCCAGCATCGAGCAAAGCAACTTTTTCGTATTCATCAGCGCGTACAGATAACACAATAACGGGAACATTCGACCAACTACGTAATTCTTGAAGGACTTCTTTACCATCTAAATCGGGTAAGCCTAGGTCAAGAATAACTAAGTCGGCACCTTGGGTCGCCAAAGTTTCTAAGCCTTTGTAACCCGTTTCGCAGAGCGTGGTTTTGTATTTTTGTGTTCTTAAGGCGATGTCTAAAAATTTACGGATTTGAGGCTCATCATCAATAATCACAATACGTGTTTCTACAGGTGATGTTTCTGAAGTTATCATGACTTTACAACTTATTCTTTTACTGGATGAATGGGTAATCTGATTTGAATTAAAGTACCTTTATTTTGGCGCCCTGAAAATGCTTCTATTGTACCCATATGAGCACCAATAATCGCTTTTACGATTGTTAAGCCTAAACCCGTACCAAACTTTCCACGGTCTCCGCGCTCCATGGTGTAAAACATATCAAAAATGCGGTTTCTTTCATTTTCAGGGATTCCTGCACCTCTATCTTCAATTTCTATTTGTATTTCTTCTTCCGATAAAAGATAAGTACGAATCATAACCGGCTCACTTGGAGGTGAAAAGTTTGCTGCATTTTCAAGTACATTAAAAATAGCTTGTTCTACCAAAGCTGGGTGAACATACAAACTTATGGTTTGCTCAGGTAATTCAACCAACACTTGAGTATCTGGTTTATAGCGCTTTAAACGGCGAGTTGCAGAACCAATTAACTCATCTACCCCAATCCAGTCTCTTTTTAAAGATAGACCTTCATGCCCCAAACGTGTCATATCAAGTAGGTTTTGAATATAACGATCTAAACGCTCACCTTCTAAATGAATGGTTTCGAGTAAATCTTGCTGGTCTTGTTCTGACATATCGGCTTTAAAATGGGCAAGTGTGTCTGCTGCGCCAATAATAGAAGCAAGTGGTGAACGTAAATCATGCGATACCGAAGATAATAAAGCAGAACGTAATCGCTCCGTTTCACTGGTGACTTTTGCTTGTTCTAGCTCATTGACCAATTGGGTTCGAAGTGCTGCCTGTGCAATATATTCAATTACACTTTCCGTCAGTTTCTTTTGCTCAAAATTTAAGGAAACCATTTCATCCTTAAAGTAAATTCCCACAATACCTAGGCTATTTTTTTGTTCTAAAAGAGGTAAAAACCACCAGTTTGACTGACTCAGAGTATCGGTAAAACGCCCACATGGCTGCTTGTGTTTCAAACACCATTCTGCGGCTACTTTTTCTTTATCATTTAGCTCAATATCAGATGAAATTACCTTATCTCGAATAGAAATCCACACTTTAGTTTGTAGTTGTGTTTCTAAAGTCATACGTCCTGTTTGCATGACTTCTTCAAGGTTTACTGCACTAGAAAGCTTACGTGCCAAGTCTTGCATTACCGTAGTGTAGGCATTTGCTGCTTTTAAGGATAAAACTTGCTGGCGTAACTGAGAAGCCAAACGCCCAGCAATTAAAGCTGCTGCAAAAAAAGCCACAACGGTGACTACCCCTTGGTGTGCTGAAATCTGAAAGGTATAACGTGGTGCAATAAAGAAAAAATTATAGGCCAAGAAACATATTAAGGCTGCCACTACGGCAGCTAACATTCGAGTCTTAGTTGCAACAATTAAAACAGAAATAATAAAAATGACAGAGAAGTCTTCAATACCAAATAGAACTTCGGCGAAGTGAGCTAGAAAAATGCTACCGCACGTCACAGCTAAAACAAAAATGCTTTCTTTTAATGATAAAAATGAAGGTTTTTCGAGCTGATTAATCTTTTTAGTGCCCTGTTCTGGGTGCAAAATGGTTAAAGCAATTGAGTTTTCTTGATTCAATAATTGTTGAGCTAAATTTTTCTTAAATAACTTTAACCACCATGGTGAAATACTTTTACCAATGACTAGATTCGAAATTCCTCGGTCAACAGCGGCATCCATTAACACTGACGCAACTCGATGCCCATATAAAACCTCGGTTCGACCACCGAGTTGTCGAGCCAACTCAAAGGCGCGGTCAATCTCAATGTATTCTTTTTTATAAGAACTAACTGAACTCTGTCCAAAGTCCAGACTTTTAGCAACATTCACTACAGTCCATGTAGCACCATTACGTTCTGCTAAACGACAGCCTGCCCGTACTAAATATTCAGAAGAGCCTTGCCCATCTATCGCAATCATCAATTCATTTTGTAAAGATATAGATTTCAAACCCTTTGAGGCATAACTCTCTTTTAAGTCTGAATCGACATGCTCAGCAACGCATTGCATTGCGAGTTCACGTAATGCTGTTAAATTTGAAATGCTAAAAAAGCCTTGTAATGCCAGATTTGCTTGCTCTGGCACATAGACTTTTCCTTGATGGAGCCTTTCAATGAGTTCACTGACGGGTAAATCAATTAAGCGAATGTCTCGAATACGATCAAATACCCGATCTGGTACCGTTTCATTTACTCGAACGCCCGTAATCTGGTACACCACATCATTTAAGCTTTCTAAATGCTGAATATTAATAGTCGTAAATACATCTATACCTGCGTCTAGCAATTCATTGATATCTTGCCACCGTCGCTCATGACGACTATTTGGGACGTTACGATGAGCCAACTCATCAACCAACACAATTTCTGGATGCCGAAGCAAAATAGCATCGAGGTCCATTTCGTCTAAAGTATGCCCCTGATATTGCATTTCCTTTCGAGCAATTTCAGGCAATCCTTCCAAGATTTTTAGAGTTTCTATTCGTCCATGAGTTTCAACAATACCCACAACAACATCTGTGCCCTGTTGAAATAACTCTTTGGCGCGGGCGAGCATGGCATAGGTTTTTCCCACACCAGGTGCCGCACCGAGAAAGACCGTTAGTCGCCCGGCTTGATATCTGTTGACATGATTTAATAAGGCCTCAGCCTGATTTTCGCGATTGCTTTGCACTTGATATCATCCAGTAAACTAACAACTTTATTTTTAAGTTAATGTGTAGATTGTAATTGATCTAAAGCAATATTGAGCTGTAATACATTAACACGAGCTTGCCCCAAAACCCCAAACTGCATAGCTTCAATATGCTTTTGCAAAAGCTCTTCCACAACCTTAGGGTCTAAATGACGAGCTTGAGCCACTCGAGCAACCTGTAACTGAGCAGATTCAGGACTAATATGCGGATCAATACCACTACCAGATTTAGTCACCAAATCACTTGGAATTGGTGTATTACCTGTGTGATCTTGTTTTTTCACCGCAAGAATCTGAGCATCAATTTGTTGCTGTAGCTCAGGATTAGTACGCGCTAAGTTTGTACCTGCCATAGCCATCGGGTCATAAGCGACTGCTGAAGGACGTGGGTGAAAATAAGCCTCTCCAACAAATGGCTGAGCAACTAACTTTGACCCTAAAACTTTATGATCTATTTCAATCAAACTACCATTCGCTTGATTGTTAAATAGCACCTGTCCCGCACCTGTAGCAATCGCACTATAAACAGCACCACAGCCAACTAAGGTAAAAATTAATAATCCCAAAGATGCTCTTAAGGTCTGACCCAAATTTGCTTCTGAATTTTGTACATAAGTTTTCATTTCAAACTCCAGATTACAAACCAAATAATTGAACAATCACTACATCAATCGCCTTAATGGCAATGAATGGTAGAACCACACCACCCACCCCATAAATCAACATATTTCGACGTAGTAACTGAGTTGCAGTTGAAGGTTTAAATTTCACGCCTCGGAGTGCGATTGGAATTAATAACGGGATAATAATCGCGTTAAAAATTAGTGCAGATAAAATCGCACTGCTTGGACTAGCCAAATGCATTACATTCAATACCTGCATTTGTGGAATCGCAGCTGCGAACAATGCAGGCAAGATAGCAAAGTATTTAGAGACGTCGTTTGCTAACGAAAATGTTGTTAAAGCACCACGGGTAATCAGCTGCTGTTTTCCAATCTCAACCACAGCAAGTAGTTTGGTTGGGTCAGAGTCTAAATCGACCATGTTGCCAGCTTCTTTTGCAGCTTGTGTACCTGAGTTCATGGCTAAGCCAATATCGGCTTGTGCTAGTGCTGGTGCATCGTTGGTTCCGTCACCGACCATCGCAACTAAACGGCCTTGTTGCTGTTCTGTGCGAATACAAGCCAATTTGTCTTCTGGTTTTGCTTCGGCAATATAGTCATCTACACCAGCTTCAGCAGCAATCGCGGCCGCAGTTAATGGGTTATCACCTGTAACCATAACGGTTTTGATGCCCATTTCTCTTAAACGTGCAAAACGTTCTTTAATGCCGTGTTTAATCACATCGGAGAGTTCAATCACACCCATTACATGATGTTGATTTGCGACAACCAATGGTGTCGCACCCTTTTTGGCAACTTGTTCAACACGTGCTTTTAACTCTAAATCTTGAGAATAATCTTCATCTACAAACTTCAAGATCGCATCTAAAGCACCTTTACGAATTTGGTCACCATTCGGTAAATTCACACCAGAAATTCGAGTCGAAGCACTAAAAGAAATGAATTCGGCTTGCTCAGGTTCTTGCTGTTTTAAACCTTGTTCTTTTGCTAATTTAACAATCGATTTCCCTTCTGGTGTCGGGTCGGCAAGCGAACTTACCCAAGCAGCAGCTCTCAACTCCGACTCGGTTACTGAAGTTAAAGGATAAAAAGAAGTCGCTTGACGGTCACCATAGGTAATGGTTCCTGTTTTATCGAGTAAAAGCACATCAATGTCACCTGCAACTTCTACAGCTTTACCTGATTTCGCCAAAACATTGGCCTTGAGCGCGCGGTTCATCCCCGCAATACCAATCGCAGGTAACAAACCACCAATCGTTGTAGGAATTAAGCAGACCAATAATGCCACGAGCACAACTGGATCAAGTTCAATATGCAAATACTTGGCAATAAATGGCAAGCTAATCACAACAATTAAAAATGTGATTGTCATCACCATTAACAGGAAGCCAAGCGCGATCTCATTCGGAGTTTTCTGGCGATTTGAGCCTTCCACCAAAGCAATCATACGGTCTAAGAAACTCTGACCAGATTCAGCAGTCACTTGCACAACAATACGATCTGTAAGTACTTTGGTTCCGCCAATAACACCTGAACGGTCTGTTCCAGCTTCACGTAACACAGGTGCTGACTCACCTGTAACAGCCGATTCATTAATGGTGGCAAACCCTTCTACAATTTCACCGTCGGCTGGAACAAGCTCACCTGCATGTACTTCAATAAAATCATTCAAGTGAAGTTCAGTAGCTGCAACTTGAGTCGCTTGACGATCTGTCAAAGAGTTGAGTCTTCGAGCTGTTAAATTTTCTCTTGCTGCACGTAATGAAGATGCCTGTCCACGACCTCTGGCCTCTGCAACTGCTTCAGCATAGTTAGCAAATAAAATGGTAATAAACAGAATTGCTGTAACCGCGAAACCAAATAACAGCGTGGTGTAACCCAAGATTGTACTAATGCCTGTAACTACTGTTCCAAGCCATACAATTGCCATCACAGGGTTTTTAATTGCATGCTGCGGTAGCAGTTTCACAAATGCATTTTTCCAAACTTCAAAATTTGGCACTGCCATGGTTTGTTTATGGCTATTTACATGAGTTTGTGTATTCATTTTCACTCGCCTCCTTAGCCTTTAACCAACAAAAGTTGATCGGCAATAGGCCCAAGGACAAGAACTGGCATAAATTGTAATAAGGTAAGCAACACAACAATCGTAATCAGCGTTAAAGCAAAGGTTGGAGTTTCAACTTGAAGACTACCTGCTGTTTCGGGTGCTTTTCTTTTTGCTGCTAAACGTGTCGCAATCATTAATGGCAAAATTAAGGTCGGAAAACGTCCTAACAGTAGAGCGATACTACAAGTGACATTCCACCATACAGTGTTGTCTCCAAGACCTTCGAAACCTGAACCATTGTTGGCAAATGCAGAAACATATTCGTAGAACACTTGGCTAATACCATGTGGTCCCGGATTACTAATTCCAGATATGCCTGGAACGCTGAGGCTTAATGCGGTAAATGCAAGAATGATTAAAGGTTGAATCAAGATAATAATCGCGAGCAATTTAATTTCTGCCGCTTCAATCTTACGTCCAAACAATTCAGGAGTACGGCCTGTCATTAAACCTGCAATAAATACTGCAAGTAACAGATAAATCATAAACTGTTGCAGACCACAGCCCACACCACCCCAAATCGCATTAATCAACATGTTGATGAGTTCGACTAAACCAGTAAGCGGTGCAGAAGAATCATGCATCATATTGACCGAACCGTTATTCACCTGTGTAGTAAGCGCTGCCCAAACTGATGATGCAGCTGGTCCAAATCGTTGTTCTTTACCTTCCATTACGGCAAGTTGAGATGCTGTCGATGACATACTCTCAGACCAGACAGCCGCTGCACCTGAAATAATCGACATGAAAAGCATGCTGCCAAACACAAAGTAAGCAAACTTTTTACGCTGGGTAAAATGCCCAACCATAAAAATCACGGTAAGAGGAATGAGTAAGATGGCAATCATTTCTAATAAATTAGAAAGTGGTGTCGGATTTTCTAAAGGCACACTACTATTTGGACCATACCAACCACCACCATTACTACCCAATTGCTTAACCGCTACCATTGGTGCAACTGGCCCTAAAGGAATTTTTTGGGTTTGAACTGTATTGGCTTTATCAATCAGCTGTACTTCTGGCCCGCCTTGGAAAGTCGCTGGTACGCCTTGGCTGTTGAGCAATAAAGACCAGACAAAACAGAGAGGAAGCAAGAATCGGACTGTAGGGCGAATTACATCTGCCCAATAGTTACCAATTAAAATTTGATCTGGCTGCTCAGCAACATCGGCCACAATATGGCTTGGACGTTGATAAAAGAAAGCTCTTAATGTCGCGACAACTAAAGCCAGCCCCATCATTGGAGTAATGACTTGCAAGCCCACAATACCTGTCATTTGCGACAAATAAGATAATTGAGCTTGCCCAGAATAATGCTGTTGATTGGTATTAGTTAAAAATGAAATAACCGTGTGTAATGCTAAATCCCAACTCATATTTGGTGCATGATTTGGATTTAATGGTAGCCATGCTTGTGTTATAAAAATAACAAAAACGGCTACAGCTAGAAAAACACAGCTAACAACAAATGCTAGAGAATATTGTTTCCAGTTCATTTGTTGTTGTGGAGATATACCTAACAAGCGATAAACAGGATTTTCAATCCAGCGAAATAATCCATCGCCCACCATCGGCTGATTTGTCATCACTTTGGATAGATATTTACCGAGACACCATGCTAAAAAAATAGCAATAAATAAAACAAGTATAAGTTCTAACATGGCTATTCTCCTCTATACCCCTTGGCTTGATTTGCCAAACTGGAAATAAGGAGAGATGAAGAAATATCATTTGTTTTAAGTCCGCATAAAACAATGCCAGACTGATGCAAGATGCGCATTTGAGAATTTATAAGCATCTTTATTGTCCTGAAATAACACTAATTTAGTGAATTTCAGTATTGATAAAATGCCCGTAAATTCTCTATTGAGGAAATTAAAGACCGCGTAAAGTTTGCGTAAAATCTAGTTTGAAGGCCTTTAAACTTTAAAATTAACGACTGGATAAAGCGTGCTATCAGCTTTTAAGGTTTCACAAGGCCAAAGTTCATATAAAGGAATTTTTACATCAAGCGCTAAAGGTAATTTTTTAGAATTAAATTGCATATGGTCCAGATTAGTTCCCCATGCAATTAAATCTACATCTAAAGAAATATGATGTGATGGACGAACACGCCCCGAATCTGACTCGAGTTGCTTTAAAAAAGATTCTATTTGATCACACGATAAAGTGCTTTTTAATAGACATGCTGAATTCCAATAATCATCTCCAATACCATCTCGGCATGGAATTTGATAAACAGATGAAAACTGCACTTTCCCCAATGTTGCCAATTGCATATAAGCAAAAGTAAAGTGCTGATCTGCGTCTAAATTACTCGCTAGGGCGAGCGCAAAAATTGTTTCTGGTGCGTTCAAGACGAATTCCTACAGCATTAGCTTCTGCAATGATGGCGGGCTTACGGATGGTTATGGTAATTTTTTCAATTGTTGGAAAGGTTTCAAACAAACATTTCAAAACAAGATGTGCTGCATGTTCAATTAATTCAGGTTTGGCTTGTTGAATGGTTTGAGCCGATAACTCACAAATCTGGGCATAGTTGAGCGTGTCCTCAAGTTTGTCAGACTCTGCTGCTCGGCTCAAATCATTATGGATGGTTAAATCCAACATTAAAGGTTGAATGATTTGTCTTTCCCAGTTGAAACAGCCAATCACTGTCTCAACCTTCAAGCCTTCAATAATAATGGCATCCATAAATTTAAACTGACCTTAGTGCTTTAACAACGAAGCAGGTTCCATATTTTGAACCATTTTCAAACGTTGGTCTGCATAAATATCAGTATATGGTGCGAGTACGCGCATAAAACGATCGAAATAAAGCATTTGCTTAAATAACAAGGCAAAATCTCGAGGGAATTTAATGCCGTGGCGCTCACCAACCCCTACCATATCCATCATGATATCGTTTAAATCAGCTGGATTTGAAGCGAGAATTTGTTGAGGGTCAGACATTAATACGCCATTAAATAAGCGCTCTAAATCTTGTGCCAATACATCAACATCAACTTTGTTATGAGTCATACCCATTTTCTGCATATTTTCAGCCATTGCCTGATAATCAGTTTTTTGCAATGCATCCATAAAGGCCATACATGCTGTCCAAACTTCTGGCTTTAACTGCCCCACAATACCGAAATCGATAAAACCAATTCGACCATCTTCAAGCAACATTAGGTTTCCAGCATGTAAATCTGCATGGAAGCTCTTGCATAGCATTAAACTACCAAACCATGTATTCATGGCAGTAATCAGTACTTGCGATGGATCTTTAGCATATTGTTTTACGACACTAAAGTCAGTCAATGACACACCGTATAGGCGTTGCATGGTCAAAACACGGCGTGTAGAAAACTGATGATAAACCTTAGGTGCAGTCGCAGCTTTGTTTTGTGAAATATTCAGATATTCAATAAAGTCATCTAAGTTTTGTGCTTCTTCAATGAAATCGACTTCACGAACCATACGGCTTTTAATTTCATCAACAATTTCGGAAAGAGCAGCAAATTTTATTTTTGGTACCGCACGTTCAAGTAGCTTGGCAGCCCAATGCACCACACTTAAATCTGTATATAAAATAGTTTCAACGCCAGGCTTTTGTACTTTAATAACAACATCTTCACCTGTGGTCAGCTTAGCTGCATGAACCTGAGCAATTGAAGCAGAAGCTAATGGTTTTTCATCGATGTAGCTAAAAATCTGGCTTAAATCACGCCCTTCAAACTCAGATGCAAGCACACCTTGAATATAACTAAATGGGAGTGTTGGGGTCTGGTCTAAACAACCTTGAAATTCTTCTACATATTCTCGCGGGAAAAGCGATGGAGTACTTGCAATAAACTGACCAAGCTTAATATAAGTTGAACCAAGTGACTCAAAAGTCTCTCGCATGAGTTTGGCATTACTTGGTTTTTCAGTTGCGTATTTAATTCCAGCTTTGGCCGCAACCACTGCTGTTTCACCAATGCGGGCAACCGAACGTAGCCCATCAAACAAAATATTTTTTTTCATATTTCTTCAAAATTAAATCATTCAGGTTGAGTGTAGCAAATTTTGTTTAATTTACTGATTAGCTTGCCTGACAAAGTGGGCAATTTACATCTTTATCAAAACTAACAATACGTTGTGTCATATTTAAACCATCCCACAATAATAGTTTCTGCTTTAAAGGTGTACGATTTAAACCTAAATATAGCAAAGTGTGATGTGCTTGTAATGACGCTATCATTACAGGAGTAGTTGCAAGTACCCCTGACTCTGCACAGCGAAGGCCTTCATTACTATGTTGTTCTTTCGGAAAAAGGCATTCATAACACGCTGAATCTCCTTCAACCATAAACATTTGTGCCTGAAAACCAATTGCTGAAGCGCTAATTAGTGCGACCTGATGCTTCTTACAAGCTGCATTTACTAAATAGCGAGTTGTAAAATTATCACATCCATCTAAAACCACATCTTGGTGTTCAACGAGTCTATCAATGTTATGTTCATCTAAACGTTCGTTGTAGTACTCGACACAGATATAAGGGTTAATTTTCTGTAAACGTTTAGCCAAAATTTCTGCTTTATAACGTCCGATATCTTCATGACCAAATGCAATTTGACGCTGTAAATTACTTATCTCAATAGTATCTGCGTCAATCAGTGTAATTTTCCCAACCCCTGCTCGCGCAAGTAGCTCTGCACTGCTACAGCCTATTCCACCAGCACCTACAATCAGCACATTAGCAAGTTTGAGTTTTTCCTGAGCTTCAATATCCCATCCATCAAGTAAAATCTGACGGCTATAGAGATGCATTTCTTCATCACTTAACTCTACAAAATCGATATCTTGAAGCTCGGTCACGCGTTAATCCTTTCACTTAGAAGCGAAATGATTTTATGACTAAGTTCGTCATTATGAAAGCTATAAAATAGAAACAACTTTTTTATTCTTATAAAGCTTGTTTAATAACATTGCATCTATAAAGCTTTCTGCAACAATAGAAATATCTATTTTCTTTATTACTTAGGCTAAATATGACGCAATCATATATTGCACCAGTAGAGTTAGAAAAAGCTTATCGTTTGTTAAATCATGGTCCAACTGTCCTTGTTTCTGCGCAACATGGCGATGACCGCAACGTGATGGCTGCTGCTTGGGCATGTGCCTTAGAGTTTAAACCAGCCAAAGTGTCCGTGGTTTTAGATAAAAGTACTAAAACCCGACAGCTCGTTGAGCAAAGTGGTTATTTCACCCTACAAGTTCCCTGCTATGCACAGCTCGATCTGACTCATCAACTTGGAACCATTAGTAAGTTGGATGATCCACAAAAACTTGAGCATTGTGGTACTGAACTATTTTATCAAGAAGGTCTTACCAGTCCGCTTGTATCAGGATGCATTGCATGGCTCGTATGTAAACTTATTCCAGAACCGCATAATCAGTCAGCACATGATTTATTTATTGGTTCTGTTGTAGGTGCCTGGGCAGATAGTCGCGTTTTTAGAGATGGGCACTGGTATTTTCAAGATGCACCTAAAGAACTTCGAAGTCTGCATTATATTGCAGGAGGAACGTTTTATTTAATTGGTGAAGAAGTCAAAGCTCAGCTTTAATCATCAAAAAGCTAGCTTTAACTTTCTAAATTTCATTGAAATAAGTTAAAACTAAACAGTTTTAATTGCAAAAGACCGCATAACAATTGCGGTCTTTTGCATTCAGTCACTATTTTTTTAAATCTCATATTTAAACTTGAGCAACTTCACGAGCAATCACTAAACGTTGAATGTCAGAAGCGCCTTCATAAATCTGGCTTACACGAACATCCCGATAAATTCTCTCAACAGGGAAATCACTTACGTAGCCATAACCGCCATGAATCTGAATCGCATCCGAACATACTCGTTCAGCCATAGTAGACGCAAATAGCTTTGCCATTGAAGCTTCTTTTAAACAAGGCAATCCCGCATCTTTTAAAGTTGCAGCATGTAAAACGAGCTGATGTGCAGCTTCAATCTGGGTTGCCATATCGGCTAAGCGAAAACCAACCGCCTGATGCTGAACCAGCTCTACACCAAAGGCTTTACGTTCATTTGCATATTGCACCGCCGCATCAAAAGCAGCTCTTGCCATTCCGACAGACTGAGCAGCAATACCAATACGGCCAGCTGCTAAATTAGAAAGTGCAATTTTATAACCTTCACCTTGTTGCCCTACCAAATTTTCTAACGGAATTCGACAGTCCTCAAAAGTAATGGTCGCTGTGTCTGAAGCATGTTGGCCCATTTTGTCTTCAATTCGAGTCACAAAATAACCTTGTGTGTTCGTCGGCACAAGAAAACACGAAATGCCTTTTTTGCCAGCTTGTTTATCTGTAACCGCAAATACCAAAGCCACTTGGGCGTTTTTACCGCTGGTAATAAATTGTTTTACGCCATTTAAAACCCAATGGTCACCATCTCGCTCAGCTTTACATAAAATTGAGCTCGCATCGGAACCGACATGAGGCTCAGTTAAACAAAAACATCCTAGCCATTCACCAGATGCAAATTTTGGCAAATAGGTTTGTTTTTGCTGCTCTGAACCGTACGCGAGCGTAATACCGCAAATCAATGAATTTTGAACACTTACAATAGTCGAGATAGCACCATCACCTGCGGCAATTTCTTCGATTGCAAGCACCAAAGATACATAATCCATTCCCGCACCGCCCCATTCATTTGGAACGGTCATCCCCATAGCACCTAGTGCACCTAAATCTTTTAATTCCTGAGCAGGAAACTCATGGGTTTTATCGCGATGTGCGGCTGTTGGTTTTAACTGATTCTGCGAGTAGTTTCGCATCATCTCCTGAACCATACTTTGTTCAGCATTTAGAATCATTTCAACATCCTTATTTTTATTATTTTGCTGCCATACGAATTGCACCATCCAAACGAATAACTTCACCATTTAAATATGAGTTTTCAGCAATGTGTGCGACCAAACGAGCAAATTCTTCTGGCTTTCCTAACCGCGATGGATATGGCACCATTTGCCCCAAAGCATCTTGTACATTTTGTGGCATGCCCTTAAGCATTGGAGTTTCCATAATTCCTGGTGCAATGGTCATAATACGAATGGCATGACGCGCTAACTCACGAGCAATCGGCAATGTCATGGCAACAATAGCGCCTTTAGAGGCTGAATAAGCTGCCTGACCAATTTGACCGTCAAATGCCGCAACGGAAGCGGTGTTTACAATTACACCACGGTCTTCTTCACCTGTTTCAACCGTGTTTTTACTCATTGCATCTGCGGCAAAACGCAGCATATTAAATGTACCCGTGACATTGATATTTAAAGTTTTTGCAAACAACCCCAAATCATGAACACCCTCACGGCCAACCACTTTAGCAGAAGGTCCAATACCTGCACAGTTCACTAAACCATGCAAACGACCATGTTTTACTAAGACATCTTTAAAGAACTGTTCAGCAGCAACTTCATCTGTTACATCAAGTTTTACGAAGTCAGCTTTTCCCCCTAATTGTTTTACTTGCTGCTCGCCTGCTTCTACATTCATGTCGACCAATGTGACTGAAGCACCTTGCTGGACTAAATACTCAGCTGTAGCAGCACCTAAACCAGAGCCACCACCTGTAATCACGAAATGTTTCCCTTGAATTTTCATTATTTACGATCCTATAGAAATATTCTTTAAACTTAGTAGTGAGAGTAAAAGTTGTTGTTTTCCGATACAATTTCAAAAAGCCTCAAAATGCTTGCAGCTTTTGATCAATCCAAATTTTAAATATGAAATATTTCACTTGAAATATATGAAGAAAATATGAGTCTTTGACATGGTTGTCCAATCTTCTTTAAGTAAAGGCACAATTTCGATTGCACTAGTCCATGAAGCACTAAGTGCGGCTTATGCCAAAGGCCTAAATACACAAATAATTCTCAATAAAGCAGGCATCCCCACTGAATTACTGTTGTCTCCAAAGGCTCGTGTGCCTGTTACAACATATGCCCAATTGTGGATAGAGCTTGCCAATGCCATGAACGATGAATTTTTTGGCATGGATAGCCACCCTATGCGTCGTGGCAGCTATAAGTTATTGACTAAACTTGTCAGTACGGCCGAAACTTTAGAAAAGGCACTCCACGATATTTTAAAGTTTTTTAACTTTGTTTTAGATGACATGCGTGCAGAACTCATTCGAGATCAAGAAAAAGCTTATTTGGTGATTCATGATCAAAAACAACCTAAACGCATGTTTACCTATGCAACCTTTTTAATGCTGGTACACGGACTTATGTGCTGGTTAGTAGACCAACGAATTGGTTTAAATAATATTAGAATACGTTGTCTTAAACCGAACGATATTCAGGATTATCTCGTACGTTTCGGTGAAGATATTCAATTTAATGCCGAGATAAATCGAGTTGAATTCGATGCTCATTACTTAGATATTAAAATTAAAAAAGATAAAAAAGCGCTTTATGATTTTTTAGAAAAAACACCGCAAAATCTTTTAGTTCGCTTTAAAAATGAAAATGCCTTGAGCGTTCTTATTCGTCGCCATCTATTGAAACTCCATCCCGCGCAATGGCCCGAACTCAAAGATGTTGCAAAACAACTCAATATTTCAGAAGCCACCATTCAGCGCCGACTGAAACATGAAGGGGGCAGTTATCAACAAATTAAAAATGAAATCCGATGTGATATTGCCGTTGAACGTTTAAGTAAAACGAATGATTCAATTCAAGATATTAGTGAAGATTTAAGTTTCCAAGATCCAAGCGCCTTTCACCGTGCCTTTAAAAAATGGACTGGCGTCAGTCCAGGTGCGTATCGGGAAGCGACCTTTAACTCTATAGATTAAATCGTTCTTATTTTATTGATAATGAAGCCAACGTAACCCGATCATTTTGGCCATAGTCTTGAATGGTTTTAATTTCACTAAAACCATGCTCAGCAAATATATTTCGAACAGCTTGCCCCTGATCATAACCATGCTCTAGTGCAATCCAGCCTTGTGGTTTTAACCAGTTTTTCCCTTCAGCGATAATAATTTCAATATCAGCCAGTCCCTGATGATCTGCAACCAATGCACGGCGTGGTTCTGTTGCCAAAGCTTGCATGTGTTCATCTTCAGGGTCAATGTACGGCGGATTAGAAACAATTAAATCAAATTTTTGTGGCTCAAGTGCTTCAAACCAAGCGCCACAAGCGAATTTTACACGTTGCAAATTATGAGCTAGTGCATTTTCTTTTGCGACTTCTAAAGTAGGCGCATAAATATCAGTTGCTGTGACGGTCCAAGTTGGACGTTCACTCGCTAACGCAAGCGCAATTGCACCTGTCCCCGTTCCCAAATCAACAATATTTGCAGTATTTGGCAAATTTAGATTTAAAACGGTTTCAACTAAAATTTCAGTATCCGGACGTGGCACCAAAGTATCAGATGTTACTTTTAAATCGAGCGTCCAAAATGGCTGTGAACCCGTCACATAAGCTAAAGGTTCACCTTTTTGAATACGTTCAAGACCAGCTACATAGTCTTGCTCTTGTTGGGCGGTTAACTCTTGCTCAAGTCTAAACTTTAATTCAAGCGAATTGATTTTTAGAAAATGCTCAAGTAACCAAGCATTTTCTTGTCGTTCATAACTGTCAGGCTCACCACGAATTGCAAGCGCTTGAGCAATATTCATTAGCCGCCATTTTCCTGTGCAAGCATCGCAAGCTGATCTGCCTGATATTCACGATGTAAGCTGTCAAGCAATTCAGTTAAATCACCTTCCATAATCGCATCTAACTTATATAAAGTTAGGTTAATACGGTGGTCAGTCATACGACCTTGTGGATAGTTATACGTACGGATACGTTCAGAACGGTCACCAGAACCGACTAAATCACGACGCATTTCAGAAGTTGCAGCATCAGCCGCTGCACGTTTGGCATTTTCTAAACGCGATACCAAAAGGGCCATCGCTTTAGCTTTGTTTTTATGCTGTGAACGTTCTTCTTGGCACTCAACTACTGTACCTGTTGGAATGTGGGTAATACGTACCGCCGAGTCGGTTTTGTTAATGTGCTGACCACCTGCACCAGATGCACGGTAAGTATCAATACGTAAATCTGCCGGATTAATTTCAGCATTGGTATCAACATCAATTTCAGGCAAAATCGCAACTGTACAAGCTGAAGTATGAACACGACCTTGTGACTCAGTCGCTGGAACACGTTGCACACGATGCGCACCACTTTCAAATTTTAGACGACCATAAACGCCATCGCCATCTACACGGCAAATGACCTCTTTAAAGCCACCATGCTCACCTTCATTTTCAGAAAGTACTTCTATACGCCAATTTTGTGTCTCGGCATATTTACTATACATGCGAAATAAGTCACCAGAGAAAATTGCCGCCTCGTCACCACCCGTTCCAGCGCGAATTTCTAAATAAGCTGCATTAGAGTCATTTGGGTCTTTTGGAATCATCAAAATATTGAGCTGGCTTTCTAACTCTACAAGCAAATCTTTATTTGCTTGAATTTCTTCTTCTGCCATATCTTTAAAGTCAGGATCAGACTTCATCATTTCAGCAGTTTCAATATCTTCTTCTGCTTGACGGTATTTGCCCCAAACTTCGGTAATTTCAGATAAATCACTATGTTCGCGAGACAATTTACGGAAACGTTTGTTATCGGAGATGACTTCCACATCTGCAAGCAACGCGGTAAGTTCTTCATGTCGATCACAGAGTTGATCAAGTCGTAAACGGAGTGACGCTTTCATAAGAGGAAATATCTCAAAAGTCCAAAAAGCTTATCGAATGCTATATAAATAGAAGATAAGCAAAATCGTAAAAATAGCGCATAGTTTACAGATTATGGCGCTTAAATGACATATATAATCAGCCAATTCATCAACTTTCACGGTAAGTAACGGCTGAACGATATAATGATTTCAGATAAGATTTATGCACTGGCCTATAATTTAGCTTTCTCTATAAAAAAATAATAAGCCACGTTTTTCACTCAACTGGTAATAGAGGCTTTATTTATAAAACCTCTATTATCTGGTCTATTTATTTTAATTTTTCTAATAATGTTTTACCCACAAGAACAGCCGAGGCCGGATTTTGCCCAGTAATAAGTTCACGGTCTACCACCACGTTTGGGGTCCACGCAGTTGTATTACTTTGATATTTACCCCCAATTGACTGTAATGCCGTTTGTGGATAGAACTTCATTTCACCACCTTTTAACAAAGCTTTTGCTTGTTCTTCTTCTTGATTGCTAATCACCGTCATCCGATAATTTTTATAAATCCATTCACCAGTTTTGACTGTTTTACCTTGTTCTAGTTGACCAACTACTTCCGAGGCATTAGGTAAAGTTGACATTAAAGCGATAGGACCATGGCAAACCAATGCGGTAGGTTTTCCAGCTTTATGAAAAGCCGTGAGGACTTTGCCGAGCTGTTTATCTTTTAATAAGTCTTGCATGGGCGCATGTCCACCCGGAATATAAATCGCATCAAACTTATCAAACCTGATTTGCTCAATGCGAGACAAACTCAAAACTGGAGAATCTTGAGCAGATGTTAACTTTAGATCATGCAATAAACCTGCATATTGCTTTAACGCTTTTTCATCTTGGTTAAAATACATTGCACTATTTGATGACTCATCTAAAGTCGGAGCTTTCCCATGAGGGGTCGCAAAAGTTACTGTGTGACCTGCATCTAAAAGCATTTTTGTAGGCTGCATCAATTCATTAAGGTAAAAACCTGTTTTAAAAACTTGATTATTCTTTAGCTCTAATTGGGCTTCATCAGACAACACAACCAATACATGAGCTGCATTTGCACTTAACGCTGCTGAAGCGGTAATCATTGCAAACATTATTTTATTTAACATCTTCATTATTCGACCTTCATTCCAAGCATTTGCTGGATTTATAACTGGGATGGCTATATTCTATTTTTACCCCAGAGGTAGAAAAACAACTCCGTTTACAAATCTTTTTTGCGTTTGAGGACAAAATGTCTCGTCAATTTGACTACCTTGCCGATGTTGAAGTGTTTTTAATTGTAGCTGAGAAGCTTTCTATTAGTGCAACTGCAATTCATTTGTCTACGACGCCTTCAGTCATTAGTAGAACAATTACACGGCTGGAGAAAAAATTGGGTATCCAGTTTTTTAGAAGAACGACTCGCCATCTGAGCTTGACGGAAGCAGGCCAACTTTATTACGAAAAAATGCAGCATGCTTTTCAGTTAATTGACCATGCAGAACGTGTAATTCAAGGCGAACAACTACAAATTTGTGGGAAAATCAAATTAAGTGTTCCTACAACGTATGGACATTATCGTTTACCACCCTTACTAGAAAAATTTCTTTTGCAATATCCGGACATTCAAATTGAAATCAGTATTTCTAATCGAAACGTTGATTTAATTGCTGAGGGTTTTGATTTAGCTATTCGTCAAGGACATCTTCCAAATAGCTCTTTTGTGGCTCGACCTTTAGAACAAGCACCTTTAAAACTTGTTGCCTCACCCACTTATTTAAACCGTATGGGTATTCCAAAAACGCTAGAAGAATTAAATCATCATCAGTGTATAGCCTTTGAGTTACCCAGTAATGGCAAGGTCACTCCGTGGTTCCTTAAAGATATAGATCAGGAAATTCAGTGGATACCGACAAATCGGATTTTAGTAAAAGAAGATATTTTAGGAGTCGTGTCTCTTGCTGAAAATGGACTAGGGATATGCCAGAGTTACGACTTTATTGTTAATGAAAAAATTCAACAAGGAACGCTACAGCCTTTACTTGAACGATATGCAGGTCACACACGCCCTTTCTCTTTACTATATGCACAACATAAGCATATGTCTTCTGCGACAAGAGCTTTGATCAATTTTCTCTGTTCAGATCGTGAGTAATCAACTCATAAAAATTAAATGAGATTCATATTTATTTATATGGGTATTAAATATTCTATTTTAATAGAAAACATACAAACCAGACACTAAACTACAATAATGAATTGATGGTTCTCCATATTTTGAGAAACGTGTTTTGTTACATTTGCCGTAACAAAAGATATAGCGTCCTGCTGCTAAGGACACGGAGTAGAAAATGAAATTAAATGCTTGGTTATGTAGTGCTGTTTTAGCAACTTCTATGGTTACTGTAGCGCATGCTGACAACACAACACATGTAGCGGCTGCTTCTGCTCTAGGTAGTGTCGCTGGTACTGCAATTGGTAAAAGCATGGGCGGTACTTCTGGCGCAACAATTGGTGCTGCTTTAGGTGGTGCTGGTGGTGCAGCTGTTGCAAGTGATCGTCGTCACCGTACAGAATCAGCAATTGGCGGTGGTTTAGGTGGTGGTGCTGGTTATACCGTTGGTAAAAGTATGGGTGGTACAAACGGTGGATACATCGGTGCTGCTTTAGGTGCGGCAGGTGGTGGTGCTTTAGGTAATAAAATTTCTAAAGACCGCGATTATGACCGCTCTTCTAAACACTGGAAGAAAAAACACCGTCGTCATCATTAATTAAATTTGATGAAACGACTCTAAGCACCTTCGGGTGCTTTTTTATTAGCATCAACAAATATTCATTACCTCTCCTTTGCTCAGGATTTATCCATAAATTAATAGAAACAATACAAACCGACACAAAACACTCGTATCTCCGTTTGGCTTCTCCATAATTATCACGAAATTTTTTATTACATTTACTTCAAGATAAAAATACTGTCCTTTCAGTAAAAAGGACATGGAGTTCCAAGATGAAAATGAATATTTGGTTAGCTAGTGCAGTACTTGCAACATCGTCTATGGTGACAGTTGCACATGCAGATAATGGTACGCGTGTTGCTGCAACATCTGCTTTAGGTAGTGTAGTTGGTACAGCAATTGGTAAAAGCATGGGTGGCACAACAGGCGCAACAATTGGTGCTGCTTTAGGTGGTGCTGGTGGTGCAGCCGCAGCAAGTGACCGTCGCAATCGTACAGAAGCTGCGATTGGTGGTGCTTTAGGTGGTGGTGCTGGTTATACCGTCGGTAAAAACATGGGCGGTACCAACGGTGGCTATATCGGTGCAGCAGTAGGTGCTGCGGGTGGTTCAGCCCTAGGTCGTAAAGTTTCTGAAGATCGTAACTACGATGATCGCTATGATCGTGGTAGCCGTTACGATCGAGATGATCGTAGATATGATGATGGCGACCGTCGTTATTATAAAGGTGGTCGTCACCGCCACGACAATGGCTTACATCGTGGCTGGTATAAAAACCGCTAATTCACATATGAAACAAAAGAGCACCTTCGGGTGCTTTTTTATTAAGAGGTAAAATTTAATATCGAAAAAAAACGATATACATTACCCATTATATATCGTAGTATTTCGATATATCCCTATTCGAGAATATCGCATGCGATCACTTCAAGATACCAAGTTTTCAATTTTAGAACTTGCTCCCATTCGTAATGATAAAACCATCGAATTTTCGTTACGTCACGCATTAGAGTTAGCACAACATGCAGAGAAACTAGGTTTTGAACGTTTCTGGCTTGCAGAACATCACAACATGGATGGAATTGCGAGCTCTGCTACAGCGGTTTTACTCGGTTTTATTGCAGCACATACACAGCATATTCGTTTAGGTTCCGGCGGCATTATGCTTCCTAACCATGCTCCTTTAGTTGTCGCAGAACAATTTGGAACACTTGCTACATTATATCCAAACCGTATTGAACTTGGCTTAGGCCGTGCTCCTGGCACAGATCAACTTACCATGCGAGCTTTACGTCGTGGTCATCAAGAAACAGAAGATCAATTTCCAAGAGATGTTGTCGAAATCTTAAAATATTTTGATGCCCCTCAGGCAGGGCAAAAGATTATTGCAACACCGGGGCAAAATACCCATGTTCCTGTTTGGTTACTTGGATCTAGTCTTTTTAGTGCGCAACTCGCAGCGAAACTTGGACTTCCCTACTCATTTGCATCTCATTTTGCACCACGTATGTTAGGTCAAGCGATTCAGCTCTATCGAGAAAACTTTGAGCCTTCTGAGTATTTAGATAAACCTTATGTTTCTATGGGTGTACCTGTTGTTGTGGCAGATACAGATGAGGAAGCTCAGTTCTTAGCAACGAGTGCGTACCAACGTGTATTAGGTTTAATTCGTGGCGAAAGTTTAAAGCTTAAACCACCGGTTGAATCAATGCAGGGATTATGGAATACAGCAGAACAGCTTTCTGTTGAAAATTTCTATGCAATGGCTCAAATTGGTTCTGTAGATACAGTTCGCTCTGGTTTACAAAAACTTTTAGCGACATACGATGTTGATGAATTTATTTTCACATGCGATGTATACGATACAGCTAAACGTTTAGAAAGCTTTACACAACTAATGAACGTAAAAACAGAACATTAAACTCCGCTTCGCATGCCCATACTTGAATTGATTTCGAGTATGGGATGACCATCTATCTGAAAAGACTTTACCCCAACTTCCTGCTTGGTTATTTATATTAAAACGATAAAAACATCATGATTTAAAAACCAAAAGGACTTTTGGAAAAATGAGTATTAATATTAAAAATAACACTTCAAAATCAGTAATTTTTCAAAATACCTCTCAAGATTTTGAAGACTTTACTGGTCAAGTGATTTCATCAACCTCAATTAAAGAATTTGATTTTTCACATTCATCTGTCGCGATTATTGGTACAAATCAAGATACCGTGACCCATCTTGAAAAAATCTGTCAACAAGCAAAATTTGTGACCGTATTTCAAATCACACCTCACTTTATTTTGCCCCACAGTCAAATGGGCACAAATAAGTTAATTACCCATCCTCTCATTATCAAAAACCGGAGATTATTTAACAATCGAGTAAAAAGTCTTTTGGCTTTACGTTTTCTTGATACTCAGGTGAGTGAAACATGGCTTAAGCGCCTTTTAACACCCAATATGGCAACGGCTAAAAAAGTATTTTTTAAATCTGATAGCTATTATGCGGCACTTCAAAAATCCAACTGTAAATTACAAACTTGGCCGATTGTTAAAGTTAACCATAAATCAATTCATAGTATGGACGGCATAGAACAACCTGTTGATATCATCATTAGAACAACCGCATAAAAATAAAAAAAGCATGGTTTTTAAGCCATGCTTTTTTATTTACTCATACTTTTGCAAATTGCCATGATCATCATAATGCAAAATGACACGTTGTTTCTTTTGCAACTCACTTAACATCCCGGAACTAACCGAAAATTGGGTAGCTAACAGTTCAACAGAACTATTAGGTGCCTTAACTCTTCGGTCCTCACCACTAAATCTAATCCAGTTATAACTAGCCCATAAAATTAAAATGAGCGCACTAATTCCAATGAGCAAAGCTAAATGTAATAAAGTCTTAACTTCTGATATATGGTCAACCCAGACATAATCATAAATTAAGTGTCCTTCAAAAACCCATAAAAACAGAGAAACCAGTGGAAACAACAACCACATCAAACAAAACCAACCGATGGTTTGTAATGTATAGTTTGCCGTTTTATTTTTGACGTATTCTGGCTGGTCAATATATTCAGGGATATCTAACGTTTCGACATCCTTATTTTCCTCAGGTTTCATGGGTTATCTCCACGGAAGCCTCGGTCTGGGCTTACCCAGCGGGCACGTTTTTTAGTGTTAAATAAAGTCTTTGGTACCGCAACAACACTTGTGAACAAAGTCAGTAGCCAGAAAAATAACGGATACCAAATGACCCAAAAATAATTTCTAAAGAAGCGGCTACGGTCATAGCGTTGATCAATCCACAGACTCACCAAAAACTGGATTAAACATGTGCCACCGAGTATTACACCGTACCACTGTGGCATAAGCGTTTTGATCTGCCATTGCTGAGGCAACTCAATAAACAATCCCACAAAAAATAGCGTAAAGATCAGAATCATGACATAAGACCAGATAATACTGACTAGCGCCTCAATCATGACTGGCCACATTCTGCGAACACGCAGTTTGAACATTTGTGGAATATATTCTATAAGAACCTCTACCCCACCTTGAGCCCAACGAAGGCGTTGCTTCCATAACCCTTTAAATGTCTCAGGCATATAGATATAACAAAGCGCTTGTGGAATATACTGAATATCCCAATGGTCGAGCTGTAGCTTCCATGAAATATCAATATCTTCGGTAATTTTATCGTCTGACCAAAAACCGACTCGAACGAGTGCTGTTTTACGAAATGCCGCAATCACACCCGATACTGTAAAAATACGACCATATGTACGCTGCGCACGTTTAATCAAACCAATAATCGAAGAAAACTCACCAACCTGTAATTTTCCTAAAATACTAGATCGGTTTAAAATTCGTGGGTTGCCCGTTACCGCACCAATTCGCGGAAAGTTAATAAATGGCTGCATTAACCAAAGTACGGCGTGCGGATGTAACAATGCATCGCCATCAATACAAACAAGATATTCGTATTTACTCACCAATACTCCCGATCTTAAAGCTACGGCCTTACCCTGATTTTCTGCTAAGTGCACAACCCGAAGTCGTGAATCTTGTGCTGACAATTCATCTAGAATTTCAGCTGTCCTGTCACTACTTCCATCATTAACGGCGATCACTTCAAAATTAGGATATTTGGTTTGCAGTGCATAACGAATTGTTTGGCGTACTTGGGCTTCTTCGTTAAAACACGGAATGATGATACTGCATCCTTCGCTGGTCGGTTCAGGAAGTGCTTGTTCGCGGTATTCTCTTTTAAAGAAGAACCAAAGTCCCCCTACCATCCATGTCCAAGCCATCAGTAAGGGATATAAAAAGGCAAAAGCAAATAGAATATCAAGTAATACTCTCATTACTTTTTCCCCTCTACCAATTCAGCAAAAGGCTGATACATCACAGGACTAGCATTCAGACTAATTGGATTATACAAATATTGATGAACATCTTTTGATTTTTCAAAGTCATAGCCATCGATACCAAATTTCTGGATTCCTACTCGCTGAATCGAAAAAAGTCCTTGCTGTACTTCTTCCCAAGCAGTTTTTTGCGAGTTTTCTGGTAATTCTAAAGTCAGCATTATTCTTTGCTTATCATTTTCATTAAGTGTATTTAAAAGCATTAGCAACTCATTAAATTGCTTTTTCTTGCCAATCACATCGAACTTCAAATTGACTAAATCATTTTGTAATAAAAGCGTTTTTATAAGCTCAGGTAGCTTTTCCACATGATCTAAATCAGGTTTAAGCAATAAACTAAACTGCGCCTGATTACTCATATTTAAATAAGGTTTTACCGCTTTTTTAGTCATTTGACTCAGTTGTGCGAGCTGTTTTGATTGCTCAATACAACTGTTTTCTTGCACTGTTATTTTTTGCATTGCGCAGTTTAAAGCTGTTCCTGCATTGAGTTGAACACCACTTAAATTACTGTTAAAGCGTGCTATATCTTTAGCCAAATCTACTGTTAAAAATGGCTTATCTTTTTGAGGATAAGCTGGCAGTTCTAATATTACCGATTGACCTGCCCGAGTTTGAGCCTGCCATAAACTACGGTTTAAAATATCTTGTTGAACAGGCATTTTATTTGTAGGGAAATAAGCAACATCGTATTGTCCATCTCCGTCTTTATCTTCCAAAGGCTTTAAGATTAGAGCATTGTTTTTTAGGCTATATAGTTTTGATAACAACTGCCCTAGTTTTTCATCGGTCTGAGCATTTTGTGGAGCTGCTAACTGCTTTAAATCCATACTCACAAAATGACGAGGTTGCTTAAATAAATCTGACTCTTCGAAATTCAGAATATTTAACATACCTTCGGTGAGCTGTTCAGCTGTAGGGTTACCTATAACTAAGCTTCGCTTAAATGTTGAATCACTCACCCGATTCATACCATCACGGCCCAAACTGAAGGAAAAATCAAAACCTGCTTGCTGCGCTAGTTTTTCCAGTTGCTCATTCACAGCACCATAAGGCCAAATAATTGCTTTCGGATTAACACCGACTTCTTTTTTCAAAACGGCGTAGGATTTTTTCAAATCCTGCAAAATACGTTGTTGATATTCTGCATCTGTTTCATAACGTGATTGCGATTTTAAATAGGCATAAGAAGTTGCAGCTGGTTGCTCATTGCCTTGAGGATTGGCCAATACGCCATGATGCAAATCGTCACTATGGCTTGCAAACTCGGCTAAGCCCGATGCTTGCATTTCACGAACTTGAGCCCAGTTCACCAAGTTACCCTGCCCATAAGCTTCATAAGCTGCCTGAGTATTGCCATTTAACCAACTGGTTGGAAGAGCAAAAACTGCTGGAATTTTATATTGCTTAAGTAAAGGAAATACTCGGCTATAACTACTCAATGCACCATCATCGAAGGTAAGTAGAATAGAGTTATGAGGCAATTCTTTACCTTGCTTACGCGCCTCTTCAATATCTTTTAAGCGAATCGGTTTCCAATCAGACTGACTGAGCCAATCGAGAAACTGCGCCAGATTATTGGTCTGAATCGCATAAACATCGCGGTCACCTTCCTTTAATACGTCATCTCGTACATCATGAAAAGTTAAAGAAACTGTATGATTTTTTGGTAGTTCAGTTTCAATGCGGGCATGAGAAAATTGTACGGGTAATAATGTTGAAGCAAACACACAGCTCAACATTTTTGACTTCATATTATTCATTAAAAACGCCCTTCAAATCCGAAAATACCGTAGGTATGTTGTTCATCATGACCATCGTATGGATGGTATTGCCAACCAATTCCATAATTAAGTTGCCAGGTCCGTGAGAGCTGCCATTGATGTTGATATTGCAAAGAATATGTTGGTCGAGCTGAGTAATCTGCTTGTTTATAAAGCCCGACTCCAGCTTCAAAATGCTGCTTAAATGAGCGTTCGTATTCTCGCCAAGTGACCCAGTCATGACTTAAATTCAACTCAGCACTGTAGTGATTGCTTGGGCTAAAGTAAGCTGTCTGATCTTGGCTATTACTGCCATAAAATCCACGAACGGTTCCGTAAGTAATATGGTGAGGCGCATCAAATAATCGCTCGCGCCAAAAAGTAGAAAATTCTTGTTGTTTATTACCATCGCTTATATCGGTTAAGCCATAACTCGCCCCAATTTGACGTGACTCATCTTTTTGCCATGTCAAAGCGGCACGGTAAGCTTGTCCATCCTCACCAGCGTCAATTGCCTGCAATGGAATATTAGCTTGACTGTCATATTGCAATTGATATTGCCAGTGATCATTTAACCATTGCGACCAATCAAGACGAACTCCTGCTTGTCCACCATCTGTACTTTGCGACAAAATTGCCGACAATGCCTTACGATTCGCTTGCCATTCAGCGCCGACCCCATAACGTTGGTCATGCACATCACCAAAACGGTATTCTCCGTAACGATCTTGATGCCAAGCAAATAGACGATAATTATCTTTAATCCACGGGCTATTAATACGAGTTTCCATTTCGCGGTCTTTTAAACCATTTTGCCCACTCACAGAATCACTATTCTCTGCTTTACTTTGGCCCCAAGTTGTTGAGTGCGAGATGGTTGCTCTATCACGATCGTCTAACTCTTTTCGACTTTTAACTACACCGCTATCTTCAGGATAATATTGCAAAAGAGTTTCTGTGCTTTTGCGCCACTCAGGAATATCCCCTAACGCCTGAGCATTTTGCATCTGGTTAATTCGAGTATCTTTAGCAACTGGTGTTAAGCCATTTAAACGATCAATTGTTTGTTTGGACTGTAAAGGTTTATCTCTCCAACGCTCAACACGAGCAAGGTTATTAATTAAGCCTTCGTTGGCAGGTGCAAGATCTACTTGTTTCTGGAAATGTTTTTCTGATTGATCCAAATGATTTGCATAAGCTAAATGCATACCTTGTAAAGCAATATAATCATCACGATCAGGGTGGCTCGATTTATCCACCCCTTTGGCTTGACTATATTTATACGTAGGGATTAACCGATCAACATCACTTAAAAGTTGTTCAGCTTGTTTATATTTTTCTTGTTCAATATATGAGTAATACAGTCCGGTATATACCGTCATATCTGAATAGTTTTTTTCAGTCAGTAAGGTGCTAAAAGCAAGCTCAGCTTGTTGCGGCAGTCTTTCAGCCAAATAGCTATCAGCGATCGCATGACGAATATAGGCAGGTAGTTTTTCTAGAGGTATATTTAATTTAGTAAATTGATCTAATACCGTACGGTTACGCCCGCGGAAATCTAACGCATATATATAGTCATAATGGAATCTTAAATAATTAGGATCTGACGGTTGAATCAAAAGCTGCATTTGCTCGCCTTGCTTCAACACAGCATCAAGCTCAGCAAAAGCTTCACTATCTGCCATGCCTTCCCGATTCAAAAATTTATAACGAGTAATTGCGTTATTTACACGTTGAGAAAATTCACTGACTTGTAGCCAGTGTTGCAACGATTCTGTTTGTGGATTTTTATCGCTGGCAAGCAATAACTGCTGAGCCTTGTTATAGGCCCCTACAGCCGCTAAGTCGTAACTGTATTCTTGTAAAACTGCGAAAGACTTCGGCTGCTGCTCATATGCTTGTTCAATTACAGATAAAGCATCTACAGGCGAATTGATAAGTCGATATGCATAGGCGATTTGTACAAGTTGATCAGTCTTCAGATTTTTAGTATTAATCTTTGCTAACTGTACTTTGCTATTTACAACATCTTTAGCTTCAGCATATAAAACTGCTAGCAAAATCTGTCCATCAGGCGTTTTTTGAATATTAAATTTATTTGACCAAGCAATCGCATCTTTAAAGTGTTTAAAATCACGTAAATTACGTATTAAAGGTAACTGTCCATATTCTGGAAAAGTAACTAAATTAATATTCGCTAAATGCTGAGAAAAAGTTACTAGATCTTTTTTTTCATTTGACATTACAACTAAATAATCAGCTAGCAATTTTTGATCATGCGGATAGGTTTTTAGCAATTGATCTAGTTGCAATATTGCTTGGTGAGTTTGTCCAGTTTTGTAAGTATGAATAGCTTGCTCTCGCAATTCATCCACTTGAGCGGCATATAAATTAAGTGGCAAGATATATACCAATGAAAAAACACATTTTTTTAGCATTTTGATAATCGGATAGTCCCATATCGAGGTGGGAAAGTATAATTAAAATCAAAAACTAATCACACAATACAAAAATAGTGTGATCTATTTATCACTTTTAAGTATTTGATGTATTTTTACATGATTTTTAAAAATATTTAGAAAAATTAATTAATTAGAATTTTTAAACTCACTCAAATATATACATTTCTTTTCAATACTCTTATTTTATTTCACAATTGGATCATAAAAACCTTACAGGCTGATAACCAATAAAAACGTTTTAATAACTTTTTGTTTTATATTTAAAACTTTTATTTTTCTCATGTTTTATATTTAAAACCATTCAATTTAATCACAAATAAATATATATAAATTGAATGGTTAAAATAAAGGTTTGACTAAATTAACCAATACGACGTTTTAATCCTGTCATTTGTAAAACGCGCGTTGAAATTTCTTCAATCGACATTTCCGTCACGTTTAAATATTTAATCCCTTCTGAAATATAGATTCCTTCAATTGCTCTAAGTTCCATTTGGCATTGACTAAAACTTGCATAGCGACTATTTGCCTTACGCTCACTGCGAATCGCAACTAATCGCTCAGCATCAATCATTAAACCAAACAATTTACTGCGATGCGGTCTTAGTACTGCTGGCAAACGGTTATCATCCAAATCTTCTTCTGTTAAAGGATAGTTTGCAACACGGATACCGAATTGAAGAGATAAGTAAATAGAAGTTGGAGTTTTACCCGAACGAGAAACGCCAATTAAGATTAAATCCGCTTTATCATAATGACGAGTACGCGCTCCATCATCATTATCAAGCGCAAAATGAACAGCATCAATACGAGCTTTATAAGATTCAGAATCGGTTACGGCATGTGTCTGCCCAACTAATGTCGTAGGAGGCGTACCTAACTCTTGTTCTAATTTGCTGATTAAACCTTCAAACACATCAAGATTAACTGCTTTAGCGGTATTAATGATTTCTCGTACGTGTGGATCAACTAAAGTGTCAAAGACTAAAGGTAGACAACCATCTTTGGTTTGACATCTATTAATTTCAATCACAACATCCATTGCCGCTTCTTCAGTTGTAATATACGGCATGATATGAATATCAAAATCAACATTGGGAAATTGTGCTAATAACGAATGTCCAAGAGTCTCGGCAGTAATTGCAGTTCCATCAGAAATAAAAAAAACGCTCCGTCTAAACTGTTTACTTTCTGACATTAAAATTCTCCTTAAACATTTGTCTTAGTGCTATATAATCTTTATAGTAAACTGATCTTACATGACTGTCGCTTAGTATAATTCTCAACTAAGCACTTTATTTTTATAATTTCATGCCAAGATAGACATTAATACTGCAAAAGTGGAGTGAAAACTTTGGAAGCGCGCGTAATCGGTCTAGAAAAATTAGGGAAACACGATGTCGAACTCGTAGGTGGGAAAAACTCATCTTTGGGTGAAATGATCAGCCATTTATCAAATGCTGGTGTATCGGTACCTGGCGGTTTTGCAACTACTGCTGATGCCTATCGTGAGTTCTTAGATCAAAGCGGTCTTAACGCTCGAATTCAAGCAGAACTTGCTCAACTCAACGTCGATGACGTAAATGCTCTTGCAGAAACAGGCGCTAAAATTCGTCAATGGATTGTAGAGACTCCACTCACTGCAGCCCTAGAACAAGAAATTCGCGCCGCTTTTACAACTCTTTCTAACGGCAACCCAGAAATCGCGGTTGCCGTTCGTTCATCTGCAACTGCTGAAGATTTACCAGATGCTTCATTCGCAGGTCAGCAAGAAACTTTCTTGAATATTCGCGGTATTGATAACGTTCTTATTGCGATTAAAGAAGTATTTGCTTCTTTATATAATGACCGCGCGATTTCTTACCGTGTACACCAAGGTTTTGACCATGACGTTGTTGCACTTTCTGCAGGTGTTCAGCGTATGGTTCGCTCAGAAACTGGCGCTGCGGGTGTAATGTTTACACTTGATACTGAGTCTGGTTTCCGCGAAGTTGTATTTATTACAGCATCTTATGGTTTAGGTGAAATGGTTGTGCAGGGTGCCGTTAACCCAGATGAATTTTACTTATCTAAACCATTATTAAATGCTGGTAGACATTCAGTTTTACGTCGTAACCTTGGTTCAAAACACCAGAAAATGATTTATGGTGAAGAAGGTTCTGCTGGTAAATCAGTTGTCGTTGTTGATGTTGAGAAACAAGAGCGCCAACAATTTGCTTTAAATGATCATGAGTTACAAGAGCTAGCTAAACAAGCGCTTATTATTGAGCAGCATTACGGTGCGCCAATGGATATCGAATGGGCAAAAGATGGCGATGATGGTCAAATTTACATTGTTCAAGCTCGCCCTGAAACAGTAAAAAGCCGTCAAAATGTAGGCACAATGGAGCGCTACCTTCTTAAACAAAGAGGTACTGTTCTTTGTGAAGGCCGTTCAATTGGTCAACGTATTGGTTCTGGTAAAGTCCGTATCATTAATTCAATTAAAGAAATGGACAAAGTTCAAGAAGGCGACGTTCTTGTATCAGACATGACTGATCCTGATTGGGAACCGGTAATGAAACGTGCTGCGGCAATTATTACTAACCGCGGTGGTCGTACATGTCACGCGGCAATTATTGCACGTGAACTTGGTGTACCTGCTATTGTAGGCTGTGGTAACGCAACAGAAGTATTGACTGATGGTCAAGAAGTAACTGTTTCTTGTGCTGAGGGTGACACTGGCTTCATTTATGAAGGTGCTTTAGATTTCGAAGTTCAACGTAACTCAATTGAATCTATGCCTAAGCTATCGTTCAAAATTATGATGAACGTAGGTAACCCTGACCGCGCGTTTGACTTTGCTCAAATTCCAAATGAAGGTATTGGTCTTGCTCGTCTTGAGTTCATTATTAACCGTATGATCGGCGTGCATCCTAAAGCCCTACTCAACATTGATAGCCTACCGCGTGAAACTCGTGCTGCGGTTCTAACTCGTACTGCGGGTTATGCTTCACCAGTAGATTTCTATGTTGAAAAATTGGTTGAAGGTATTGCAACTCTTGCTGCTGCATTTGGTGACAAGCCAGTTATCGTTCGTATGTCTGACTTCAAATCAAATGAATATGCAAACTTGATTGGCGGTAAGTTATACGAGCCTGAAGAAGAAAACCCGATGCTCGGTTTCCGTGGTGCAAGCCGTTATGTATCTGATAACTTCCGTGACTGTTTCGAATTAGAATGCCGTGCACTTAAAAAAGCTCGTGATGAAATGGGTTTAACCAATATTCAAATCATGATTCCTTTTGTACGTACTGTATCTGAAGCAAAACGCGTTATTGAGTTACTCGCACAAAATGGTTTGAGACGCGGTGAGAACGGCTTAAAAGTAATCATGATGTGTGAATTACCAACTAACGCTTTGTTAGCTGAACAGTTCCTAGAGCATTTTGATGGCTTCTCTATTGGTTCGAATGACTTAACTCAGTTAACCCTAGGTCTTGACCGTGACTCTGGCATTGTTTCACACCTATTTGATGAACGTGATGCAGCAGTTAAAGCTCTTCTTTCAATGGCAATCCATGCCTGCCGTAAAGCAGGCAAATATGTAGGTATCTGTGGTCAAGGTCCTTCAGACCATCCAGATCTTGCAAAATGGTTAATGGAACAAGGTATTGAGTCTGTTTCTCTTAATCCAGACTCAGTTTTAGATACATGGTTCTTCCTTGCTGAAGAAAAAATCAAGCAAATCTAATATGTTATAAAAAAAGGCCCATCCGTGGGTCTTTTTTCATCTTTAGAATAGAGAATTTTTATTTATGCAAATTTACTTGGCACGTAATAATCAACAAGCTGGGCCTTACACCTTAGAACAAGTAAATCAAATGTTGGCTAGCCAACAAATTTTGTTAACTGATTTAGCTTGGCATGAAGGCATGACAGAATGGAAAGCTTTAGGAGAATTAACCCAAGGTAAACTTGTATATCAACCTATCGGTTATTCTGCACCTGTCATAAACACAAACAGCTCACCTAACGAAACTATTCGTCAAATTCGTGTAGAGCCTAAAATTCACGAACTTGCCTCTATTCCATCTCGAGCTTTGGCAAAAATTATTGACTTATTGCTTTGGTTACCAATAGCCGCAATTCCGTCTTTTTTCTTTAATGAATCTCAGTATAAGCAATTATTTGAATTGCAAAAACAAATGCAATCAGCTGAAGTTGCTTCAACTAAAGCAGCAGAGCTACAACATCAACTTTTTACTTTGATTCCTATTGAAGCTTGGCATTCTATGCTTGTTTACGTCGTAATCATGCTTGCAATTCAAGCCTTTCTTTTAACAAAATATGGGCAAAGTATAGGTAAGAAAATTGTTGGAATTAAAATTGTAGATGCCGAGAGCAATGGTAAAGTTAATTTAACTCGCATCTTCTTATTAAGAAGTATTGTTTTCATCATACTCAACTTGTTGTTTATGCCTATTAGTACAATTATTGACTACGCTTTTGCATTAGGGCAAAAGAGACAGGCGCTACATGACAAAATTGCAAGAACAAAAGTGATCAAATGATAGTGAATGACTCATTCATTTAAGGTCTAAAAAAAAAGGAGGCACCCTGCCTCCTTTTTTCTATAGAGAGTTGATATTTAAATAAAAGCTCCATATAGATTGGATACCCTACAAAAAAAATCGGGTTTTAAAACAATTATTTCAGACTACTTTATGTATAGCTTAGTTTGTCGATATGAGGCATAATGCCCTACAACGTAGCGGTGTCATATAATTGAGAAGTCTAAATTTAAGGATTAGCGTTCTCAATCATGCGACACTTTAATCGCTATCCCATATTTAATTAGGGAATGGGACTCTTCACCGAGGTTGTAAAATGAGACAAACGATTTTAGCTGTATTGTCTTTATCAACGCTTGCCGCACTTTTGACTGGGTGTGGTGGTGATATGGTACTTCTAAACTCTAAAGGTCCAGTTGGTCAAGGTCAAAGTGACCTTATGATGACTGCGATCTATTTAATGTTACTTGTGGTGATTCCTTCAATCATCATGGCATTATGGTTTGGTTGGAAATATCGCGCGTCAAATAAAGATGCAGACTATAAACCTACATGGGCACACTCAACTACAATTGAAGTTGTAGTATGGGGTATCCCTGTCATTATTATTGGTATTCTAGCTTGGTTAACTTGGTGGGGTTCCCACAAGTATGACCCATACCGTCCTTTAGAATCAGATAAAGCTCCTTTAACTATTCAAGTTGTTGCAGAACAGTTTAAGTGGATCTTCATTTATCCTGAACAAAACATTGCAACTGTTAACGAAGTACGTTTCCCTGAAAAAACTCCGTTAAGCTTTAAAATCACCTCTAACTTTACAATGAACTCATTCTTCATTCCACAGTTAGGCGGCCAGATTTATGCAATGGCAGGTATGCAAACTCACCTTCATTTGTTAGCAAATGAAACTGGCGTATATCGTGGTTTCTCTTCTAACTACTCAGGTTACGGTTTCTCTCAAATGCGTTTCAAGGCGCATAGTGTTACAGAGCAACAGTTCAACGAATGGGTAGCAGCTGTAAAAGCGGGTAATGGTTCTACTATTAATCCAGAAGCAGTTCAAAAAACTACGCTTGACCAAGCTGAATTAGCAACCTTACGTGATGGTGACCGTTCTAAGCACCAGATCGAGCATTTAGTAAATCGTGCTAAAGCTGCTGGTGATCAAGAAGCGCTTGCTAAAGCTGAAGCTATGAAACCGTTCCCGACTAAGCCACACCCTGTGACTTATTACTCTTCAGTTGAACCACAATTGTTTGAAACAATTATCAACCATTACATGAGTAATTATCATGGTGTTGACCACTCTGCTGCGCATGCAACAGCTGAACACGCTGCTCAAGGGGAATAAGACATGGATATGATTTTTGGTAAACTGGGTTGGGACTCTATCCCGACAGAGCCAATCGTGCTTGTCACCATGGTCCTTATGGCACTTGGTGCAATTGTTGTGCTTGGCGGTATCACCTATTTCAAAAAATGGGGATACTTGTGGAATGAGTGGTTTATTACGGTAGACCATAAAAAAATTGGTATCATGTACATTCTTGTATCTGTGGTCATGCTTTTGCGTGGTTTCGCCGATGCAATTATGATGCGTCTACAGCTTTTCCTCGCTAAAGGCGGCGGCGAAGGTTATCTACATCCAGACCATTACGACCAGATCTTCACCGCACACGGTGTAATCATGATCTTCTTCGTAGCAATGGGTCTTGTTGTTGGTATGATGAACATCTCTGTACCATTACAGATTGGTGCTCGTGACGTTGCATTCCCATTATTGAACTCTTTAAGCTTCTGGTTATTCGCTGGTGCTGCTGGTTTGATGATGCTTTCACTTGTATTAGGTGAATTTGCTGCGACTGGTTGGATGGCTTACCCTCCTCTGTCTGGCATTCAATATTCTCCTGGTGTAGGTGTTGACTACTATATCTGGGCACTTCAGGTTTCTGGTCTAGGTACGCTTTTATCTGGTGTTAACTTCTTCGTTACCATCATCAAAATGCGCGCACCTGGCATGAAATTAATGGATATGCCTATTTTCACGTGGACTTCACTTTGTACGGCTGTATTAATCATTGCATCGTTCCCTGTATTAACAGGTACACTTGCAATGTTAACTCTAGACCGTTACTTCGGTTTCCATTTCTTCACAAATGAGCTTGGCGGTAGCCCAATGCTTTATGTGAACTTGATCTGGACATGGGGTCACCCTGAAGTATATATCTTAGTATTACCAGCATTTGGTCTATACTCAGAAATCGTTGCAACCTTCTCTCGTAAAGCGTTGTTCGGTTACAAGTCTATGGTGTATGCAACTATCGCGATTACAGTTCTTGCGTTCGTTGTATGGCTTCACCACTTCTTTACCATGGGTGCTGGTGCGAACGTTAACGCGTTCTTCGGTATCATGACCATGGTTATTGCGATTCCTACTGGTGTGAAAATCTTCTCTTGGTTATTCACCATGTACAAAGGTCGCATCACTTTTACTACTCCAATGTTGTGGACGCTTGGCTTCCTTATCACATTTGGTATCGGTGGTTTAACTGGTGTACTTATGGCTGTTCCACCTGCGGACTTCCTTGTACACAACTCATTATTCTTGATCGCTCACTTCCATAACGTAATTATTGGTGGTGTGGTGTTTGGTATGTTTGCCGGCATCATTTACTACTGGCCAAAAATGTTTGGTTGGAAGCTCAATGAAGCATGGGGTAAAGCTGCGTTCTGGTTCTGGTTCTTCGGTTTCTATTTTGCATTCATGCCACTTTATATCCTTGGTTTCATGGGTATGACTCGTCGTTTGAATACATATGACAACCCAGAATGGGATCCTTACCTTGCAATTGCATTATTTGGTGCTGTTCTCGTTGCGATTGGTATTGCATGTTTCTTAATGCAAATCATTGTTGGTTTCTTACAACGCAAAGACAACATGGACCTTACAGGCGATCCATGGGATGCACGTACGCTTGAATGGGCGACTTCTTCCCCTGCTCCGTTCTATAACTTTGCGCATGAACCAGATGCAAGCGGTATTGACCGTTTCTGGACTGACAAAGAAAATGGTGTAGCATACGCACGTAACACTAAATATGAAGACATCCACATGCCGACTGATCGTGCTGCTGGTTTTGTCATTGCAATGTTCATTACTCTTCTTGGCTTTGCACTCATCTGGCATATTTGGTGGCTCGTTGTTGTTTCATTCGTTTCAGCTGTTGTTAGCTTGATCGTAAGCTCATTCACTAAGAATGTTGATTACTACGTTCCTGCTGCTGAAGTTGAGCGTATTGAAAACGAACGCTATGCTTTACTTGAAAAACACTTGAAGAAGGACTAAGGAAATGGCTGAAGTACTTCATCACGACAACCACGGCCACGATGGTCATCATGAACATGATGATACTGACTTAACGGTCTTTGGTTTCTGGACATACTTGATGAGTGACTTGATTCTTTTCGGATCACTCTTCATTGCGTTCGCTGTATTAAGCAGTCATATTCCACCAGGAACTCCAAGTGCATATGACCTGTTCCATGATTCATTAGGCTACGTTTTAACTGAAACATTTGCCTTATTGATTTCATCGGTAACTTTCGGTTTTGCTGTACTTGGATCTTATAAAAAGAATGTAAATCAAGTTATTACTTGGTTATTTATTACATTCCTTTTTGGTGCAACGTTCATTGGAATGGAGCTTTATGAGTTCCATCACCTTGTAGAAGAAGGTCATGGTCCAACTCACAGTGCATTCTTATCATCGTTCTTTACTTTGGTTGGTACACACGGTATCCACGTAACTTCTGGTTTAGTGTGGATGTTGGTATTGATGTATCAAATCAAAACTAAAGGTTTGACATTACCGAATACACGTCGTCTAGCTTGCTTAAGCTTGTTCTGGCACTTCCTTGACATCGTTTGGATCTGTGTATTCAGCGTCGTTTACTTACTGGGAGTTCTCTAATGAGTAGTCATGACCATAATGCTGCAGGTGCGTCACACGGTAACTTTAAGCAATACACTGTTGGATTTATCCTTTCTGTTATCCTCACCATCATCCCGTTCGGGATGGTGATGGCGGGTGGTTTCAGTCGTGGCATCTTAGTTACAGTAATTGCTATCGCTGCTGTTGCTCAGGTTCTTGTACAACTTGTGTACTTCCTACACATGAATACATCATCTGAACAACGCTGGAATATGATTGCATTCATCTACACAATCTTATGTATCGCTGTGCTTTTAATCGGTTCTGTGTGGATTATGAATTACCTTCACTACAATATGATGATCTAAACTGATTGTCATGTTGAAAAAATATCTATTCCTGACTAAACCAGGAATTCTCTTCGGTAATTTCATTACCACCTTGGGCGGCTTTTTCTTAGCCGCCCAAGGCTCTATAGACATCTTATTATTACTACTCACCTTACTTGGAACAACTTTAGTTGTCGCTTCTGGTTGTGTTGTAAATAATGTGATAGACCAAGACATCGACACAAAAATGCAGCGCACGCAAAACCGTGCATTAGTCAAAAAAACCATCTCTCCTACTGTTGCACTTATATATGCATTTGTTCTTGGACTTATCGGTTTTAGTATTTTGTGGTTTGGTGTAAATGCTTACGCTTTCTTGTTTGCAATGATTGGTTTTATTGTCTATGTCGGTTTTTATAGTTTGTGGACAAAACGTACCTCAATTCATCAAACCGTCATTGGTAGTATTTCCGGAGCGAGCCCTCCTGTTATTGGTTATACAGCAGTAACTCATCATTTTGATGTAGCCGCTTTACTTTTGTTTTTAGCTTACGCGCTATGGCAAATGCCACATTCATGGGCAATTGCTATTTATCGTTTTGACGATTACAAAAATGCGGGAATTCCCATTCTGCCTGTTGCACGTTCTATTTATCGTACGAAAATAGAGTGTGTCATTTATATTGTGTTGTTTGCAGCCGTATTGAATGGTTTATATTGTTTTGGCTATACCAATATATTTTTTCTAGTAACCTTTAATGCATTAACAGCATATTGGTTCTATTTATCAATTATTGGCTTTAAAGCTGAAAATGACCAACTTTGGGCTAAACGTTTTTTCCTTTACTCGGTCATATTAATTACCCTGTTAAGTTTGAGCTTTAGCTTTACCTATCAATCCCCTGCTCCAAATCTTCCTCTCTTTTAAATAAGGGAGGATTTCCTCCTCGATAGTAAAGAAGTTTTACTTTTCTCATCAAAAGATTTGTTTTTAGTCGAACTTTTACTTATAATTCAGCCTTCGCAAATTTTGCGACATAACTTTCAAGTTATGACTCCTTGCTTCTAATTTTTTATTTATTAGGGGCTGTTTAAACCGTAAGGAGCTGACAATGCGTCATTACGAAATCGTACTTTTAGTACACCCAGATCAAAGCGATCAAGTTGTAGGTATGGTTGAACGCTATATCTCTCAGATCAAAGAAGCTGAAGGTCAAATTCACCGTTTAGAAGATTGGGGCCGTCGTCAATTGGCTTACCCAATTAACAAAATTCACAAAGCGCACTACATTCTTATGAATGTTGAGTGTGGTCAAACTACACTTGATGAGTTAGAAGAATTGTTCCGTTATAATGACGCGATCATTCGTAACCTTATCATTCGTCGTGAACACGCAATCACTGAAGAGTCATTGCTTGCTAAAAGTGCTGAAGAAAAGCGTGCGCGTAAAGCTCAACGTGAAGAAGCACAGCAAGTTGCTCAAGACGCTGAATAAGGAGAACATCAATGGCACGTTTTTACCGTCGTCGCAAGTTCTGCCGCTTTACAGCTGAGAATGTTGTGTACATCGACTACAAAGATATCGATACTTTAAAACAGTACATCACTGAAAACGGCAAGATTGTTCCTAGCCGTATCACTGGTACTAAAGCTCGTTATCAACGTCAATTAGCTCTTGCTATCAAGCAAGCTCGCTACTTGTCTTTGATTCCGTACACTGACAACCATAAGTGAGGTGATCTGTGGACGTTATCTTATTACAACGCATTAAGAACCTTGGTAAATTAGGCGATAAAGTATCAGTTAAAGCTGGTTACGGCCGTAACTTCCTTATCCCTCAAGGTAAAGCAGTTGCAGCTACTGAAGCTAACACTGCTGCTTTCGAAGCTCGTCGCGCTGAACTTGAAAAGCAAGAAGCTGAAATTTTAGCTGCTGCTCAAGCACGTGCTGAACAATTGAATGAAGTTAACATCGTTATCACTGCTAAAGCTGGTGACGAAGGTAAACTCTTCGGTTCTATCGGTACTCGTGACATCGCTGACGCTTTAACGAATGCTGGTCTTACAGTTGACCGTGCAGAAGTTCGTTTACCGAATGGCGCGCTTCGTCACACTGGTGAATTCAACATCGCAATCCAATTGCACCATGATGTTGTTGCAGAAGTTCTCGTTACTATCGTATCTGAGTAATTTCTCATCAAAAAAAGAGCATGCTTCTGCATGCTCTTTTTTTATGTGCCCTATTTTTAAAATAAGATATATTAATTCCTGATCAGTTCTTTAGTTTAATTGGTTTTTTAATTAGGTAGTTTATTTCATTTTGTTTTAAGATAGTTCTCGGCCTCACAGGCTATTTGCGTACATCTTTCTTTATCATCAGGTCTAATTATGTCTCAGGCGAATGCCACTTCTTTAACTCTTTCATCTCCAACAGAAAATAAGACGAGTGAATCAGGCCAACTTAAAGAGTTTCGCACTCCCCCACACAATTTAGCCATTGAACAGGCTGTTCTTGCGGCCTTAATGACAGTTGCCGAATCTTTTGAACAAGTCAGCGACTTATTAAAAGAAAATGATTTTTATGCAACACGTCACAAATATATCTATCGTGCCATTGAGAAACTAGCACAAGAAAACTCTCCTTATGATGCTGTATTAGTAAGTGACTGGCTCTTAAAACAAAATTTACTCGATGCAATTGGTGGCGAAGAATATTTAATGCAGCTTATGGCTGATTCACCATCAAGTTTCTATAACTTAGAAACGTATGCCAGTAAAATTAAAGAGTTCTCTACGCTTCGCAGCATGATCAAAGTCAGTACTGAAATTTTACAAAATGCTTATGACACAAAAGGTCGTGGTGTTAGTGAAATTCTAGACTTGGCCGAAACGAGTATTTTCTCTTTAGCAGAACAGCACAATAACAATAAAAAGGATGCAGGTCCTAAATCTATTAGCTCTGTTACTGCCGATGTAATTAGTAAACTTGATGAACTCTCAAAACTAGATGGCAATATTACCGGTTTAACCACAGGCTTCTTAGAACTTGATAACAAAACATCTGGTATGCAGCCTGGTGACTTAATTATTGTTGCTGCACGTCCATCGATGGGTAAAACTACTTTTGCCATGAATTTGGTTGAAAGTGTTTTGCAATATAACAAGCTACCCGCTCTGGTTTTCTCTATGGAGATGCCAGCAGATTCGATTGCGATGCGTCTTATCTCCGCAATGGGTAAAGTTCACCAAGGACATTTACGTTCAGGGAACTTAGATGCAGATGAATGGACCAAAGTGACTGGTACCATTTTACAACTACAACAAATGCATTTGTATATTGATGACTCATCTGCCCTACCTCCAACGGAACTTCGTGCCCGTGCTCGACGCGTTGCAAAAATGCATGATGGCAAAATTGGATGTATCATGGTCGATTACTTGCAGCTCATGAAAGTTCCAGGCATGGGTGATAACCGTGTAGGTGAGATTTCCGAAATTTCACGTAGCTTGAAAGCATTAGCAAAAGAAATGCAATGCCCAGTTATCGCACTTTCCCAGCTCAACCGAAGTCTGGAAAACCGTCCAAATAAACGCCCAGTAATGTCCGACTTACGTGAATCTGGTGCGATCGAGCAGGATGCCGACTTAATTATGTTTATTTACCGTGATGAGGTTTATAACAAAGAGTCGAAAGAAGCTGGTACCGCAGAAATTATTATTGGTAAGCAGCGTAACGGTCCAATTGGTTCAGTCCGTCTTGCCTTTGAAGGTCAATATACTCGATTTAGTAATCTCTCTCCTGAGTATTACAGCCAATATGATGATGAAGAATAAACTCTATCTCTAGCCCAAAGGAGTAAATGAGGGTGCGCCAAGCAACAGTTTATATTGATCGCAATGCGCTTCAATATAATTTAAACCGTGTCAAACAACTCGCAACAAATTCAAAAATTGTAAGTATGGTGAAAGCTAATGCTTATGGACATGGAATCAAAGACTGTTTAGCAGCCTTAAATGCCTCAGATGCCTTTGGTGTCGCCTGCCTACAAGAAGGTTTAGAAATTCGTGAACTCGGATTTCAACAACCTGTTACTTTAATTGAAGGGGTATTTTCTGAAGATGAAATGCCAATTGCAATTGAACAAAAATTTGAATGTGTGATTCACCATCAACAACAATTTGAATGGTTAATTAAACATAAGCAAAAATACATCGCTCAAAGTTTAAAAGTCTGGGTTAAGCTTAATAGCGGCATGAACCGTTTAGGCTTTAAATTTACTGAAATTATTGAAGTTATTAAAACTTTAAAAGCCGAAGGATTTACCTGTGTACTAGCGATGCATTTCGCAAATGCAGATGTAGACCACCCGCTTAACGAACAACAAAAGCAACAATTTTTACAAGTTAAACAAGCTTGTGATCCAGTTTTAGCTTCTTGCTGTAACTCTGCTGCTATTTATAAATGGCCAGAATTACATTTTGATTATGTTCGTCCGGGTATTATGCTTTACGGCGCTTCACCTTTCGCCGATAAGACAATCCATGATCTTGACTTAAAACCAGTCATGACTTTTTCAGCAGAAGTCATTGCACTAAACCATATTCAGACTAATGAGCATGTCGGTTATGGCTCTACTTTTTGTGCAAAGCAAGCAATGGATATCGCGATTGTTTCTATAGGCTATGGTGATGGTTACCCACGAGCTTATATTAAACAGAACTATGTCGCTATTGATAAACAGCTCTGTGCAGTTGTAGGCCGAGTGAGTATGGATATGCTTGCAATCGATGTGACAGGTCTGCAAGTAAAATTAGGTACGCCAGTCGAACTCTGGGGTGCACACCGTCTAGTGGATGATGTTGCGGATGCAAACGGAACGATAGGATATGAATTACTCTGTCGCCTAAGCAATCGCCCCACTCGTAAAAGCAGTTAAATAATAAAATTAAAAAAAATCCAAGCATGCTTGGATTTTTTTATATATGTACTCAAAATTTTATCGCCAGTAGTCATCAGTCGGTTTTGGCATTTCCTGTAAGCCACGGCGTAGAGTATCCGACCATTGCCGACTGATTTGTGAAAAATAAGGATCATCTTCTGTAATTCGTTTTCCCATCGGAATTACAAAGCTATCTTTCATATAAATCAATGCATCCAGTGGTAAACCAACAGAAACATTTGAACGTAAAGTTGAATCAAAAGAAATTAAGCTACAACGTAATGCATCATCTAATGGCATTGCATAATATAAAGCCCTGTCCAGAATCGGTTTGCCATATTTACTTTCACCAATTTGAAAATAAGGCGTATCCGTCGTTGCACAAATAAAATTGCCTTGTGGATAGACATTATAAAGTTGCATGTCACCACCTTTAATCTGTCCACCCACCAAAATACTACAGGCATAATTCATTTGTTCTTGGGTGTCCGAACTAATATCCTCTAAAACAGCTTTTAAAGTTTTACCTATGAGTTCTGCTGCCTCGAACATCGTATTAACACTATATAAATTAGGCTCTTGCTGTAAAGTAAGCGCATTTTGCAAATGACCTATAACAGCTTGCGTTGTGGCTAAATTACCGGCTGTTTGCAAAGCAATAAAACGCTCTCCGGTAACGCCGAAAGTATGCAATTTTCGGAACACAGAAATATGGTCAACTCCTGCATTAGTCCTCGTGTCACTAATAAACACTAAACCTTGTTCCAATCTTAGCGCACAACAATAAGTCATTTCATTCTCTTTACATTCAACATGCCAACACTTGAACCACAGACATCATGTTCTCAACTCCACCTTGCTCTCTTACACCACGAATAGGTGCAACATCGAGATAGTCACGGCCAACTGCAAGGTAGATATGATGTTTGGGTGTAAACAACTGATTGCTTACATCAAAACAATACCACTGATTTTCTACAAATACTTCCGCCCAAGCGTGACTGGCAAGGTGCGGATAGTTTTGATCAAATAGATAACCAGAGACATAACGTGCTGGTAATTGTAGCGCACGACACATTGCAATTAAAACATGAGCATGATCTTGGCATACACCTTCTCCAGCATGAAAGGCTTCAGTTGCAGTTGTCTGAACTGAAGTACTTTCAGGCTGATAAAGTATTTTCTGCAAAATATATTCACTTAATAATGCAATATGCTGTCGATCTTTGACTACTACAATATTTCTAGCAAAATCCAACATTTCTGAATCACATCGGGTTGCACCTGTCATCTGCAAAAACAAATTTGTAGGTGTAGATAAATTTACACAACCCAGCTCTAGATCTTGAAGCTCAACAATCCCTTGAGCCATGAATGTAAGATGTTGGTATTGATAGCGCTGACTAGCCGTCATCCAGACATTGTTAAATATGTCCCTTTTAATCGTTTTGTCACCCGGCACGCTAATTGCCCAATTCATAACATGTTGATGCGGCGATGTTTGAGGCATCATTTTAATATACTGAATACTGTTTTGAGCAGTTTCCGTATAGCTATAATGCGTTTGATGATTAACCATCAATTTCATAATCAGACCTCAAACATATTTTCCAACTGCTGCGTAAAAGTATAATAAGCGTCCCACGTAAGTTGCTGCTTCAGCACTTGCCAATTTTGATCTATATTCTCCCACCCTAAATCAGCAAGCCGTTTCACCAAAATATCTAGCTCAGTAATAAGAGCTGCTAAATCTTGTCCAAAACGTAACTCAATATCGAATTGCTCTATTTTTTGACCTAAATGCAGAAATAAACAAACATCTTCATTTTCCGCTTCTAGTATTTGAGTACATTGTTCAACAGCTTTTCTCAAGATTTCAGGTTGAGCTTCAAGCGTGTTAATAACATGATTTAATTCTGCATAAGCCTTTGATGACAATATACCTCTTAGTTCCTGAATATTATCTTTAGCAATAATGAACTGGTTCAGTAATGAAAATGTTTGCTTCTTGTCTAACATATAGTGATTTAGTAATTCAGCATTTTCTATGATCAAACCAAATGCTGCTGCAAATTTTGTTGCTTTCTCATCTTGTGTAAAGGGTAAATGAGAGGCTGCGAATTTAACTCGCATTAAATATCGACCCAACCAATATATTTGATGCGCACTCGAATTGAGTAAAACCATAAAGTTCCTCTTTAACCCACAATCAGGAATGTAATGTTTCGACAACCCATGTATCTTTTATACCGCCACCTTGGGACGAATTTACGACTAGAGAGCCAGCCTGCATCGCCACACGTGTTAAGCCACCCGGTACTATTTCTGTACGATAAGGTGAACTCAATACAAATGGACGCAAATCAATGTGACGTTCAGCTACCCCTCCTGTAGTTAAAGTCGGAGCAACAGATAAAGCTAAGGTAGGTTGTGCAATGTACATATGAGGCGTAGCGATCAATTTTTTTCTAAAGTCATCAATTTCACACGAGCTTGCTTTAGGCCCAATTAACATGCCATAACCACCTGAACCCTGTGCTTCTTTAACAACCAATTGATCTAAATTAGATAGCACATAATCTAAATGTTCATCTTTACGGCACTGATAAGTAGGTACATTTTTTAGAATTGGAGTTTCACCCAGATAGTATTGAATCATTTGGTCTACGTAAGGATAAATAGATTTATCATCAGCTACCCCTGTTCCAGGCGCATTTGCAATCACCACATTTTTTTGCAAATAAGCAGACATAAGACCTGCCACGCCTAATGCACTGTCTGGTCTAAATGCCAAAGGATCTAGAAAATCGTCATCTAAACGGCGGTAAATCACATCTACTTTTTGACGCCCACGAATAGTTTTGACAAAAACTTGATCATTTTCTACAAATAAATCCCGATTTGTAACTAGTGGCACATCCATTTCACGTGCCAGAAAAGCATGCTCATAAAAAGCACTGTTAAAACGTCCCGGTGTTAGTACCACCACAAAAGGCTGGTCCGCAGGTGAGTTCTCCTGCAATATTTCTTTTAAAAGTTTTGGATAATGCTCAATTCCCTGTAAATTATTGGCTGCACATAGCTCCGGCATCAATTGTTGGCTAATATTTCGGCTTTCGATCATGTAAGACACACCTGAAGGTGTTCTTAAATTATCCTCCAATACAAAAAACTCTCCCTCACCATCACGGATAATATCAATTCCACTAATTTGTGAATAAATTTTACCTTTCAAAGCATGTTTGAGCATGTGGGGTTGGAAAGCCTCATTCCCCATAATTTGATCTTCGGGAATAAGCTGTTCTTTTAAAATATGTTGTCCATGATAAATATCATCTAGGAAATAATTTAATGCTTTAACACGCTGCGCACAGCCCGAAGCTATTTTCTCCCACTGTTTTTTTTCAATTACCCGTGGAATTAAATCAAAAGGAATCGTTCGCTCTGTACCTTCTTTATCACCGTATACGTTAAAAGTAATTCCATGATAAAGAAAATGCTGCTTCGCTTGAGCATTTAATTCTTTTAAATCATCTAAAGTACGAATACTCAACCATTGTTCAATTTTTTTAGAAGCCGCTCCATTTGATGTCACATCATCCAACATCTCATTAAAAAACTCTGATTTTAGCTGTTCAAATAAATTGGTTTGTACGGAAATATGTTCTAAAAAAGAGGTTTGGTTAATGAGTGCCGTAGTTGTCTGCTCTTGTATAAAAAAATCATTATCTATATGTAATTCATGCTCTTGTTCTGACATAACCACCTCGTCTTATCATTTATCTATATTTCATTTTTAAATAAGCAATTTCAATGCCACTTATATATGTTTAATATTTTTACGGTGTTTTGTTATAGCTTTCTTCTTCTAAATCTTAACATTGATTGTAAAAGGTTCAGTAAACCGAATCTGACAAACTTGCTAAATCTGTAAAGATTTTTTATTGTGTTGACACCAAAGCAATTGGATATAGATGTATTACGCTTATGTCTGTAATAGAAAAAGAAACTTCGAATAGTTTATATCGCCAATGGCAGATCTTGTCTCGCCTTCCAACCGGTAAATGGATCGGAACACGGGAATTACAAGAAATGCTTGAACGTGAAGGTATTGATATCAGTTTAAGGACTATTCAGCGTGATTTAAATCAAATTGCTCAGCGCTTTCCGATTGAAAGCAATAAGGCCGTACCTCAGGGCTGGCGGTGGCAATCCGATGCGCCTATTCAGAGCTTACCGCACATGACGAGTTCTCAGGCAGTAACCTTTATGATGGTTGAGGAGCATCTTAAACACTTGCTTCCACCTAGTCTTCTTGATGAGATGGGGCCTTGGTTTGATTTAGCTAAACGCAGCCTCTCTACACAAAATAATGTAAGACAATGGATTAACCGAGTACGCATTGTCCCAGCAAGCCAACCACTTATTCCTCCTGTAGTCGACCGTGCTGCTCAACAAGCAATTTATGAAGGATTGCTGCAAGACAAACAAATTGAATGTGTTTATCAGGCTCGAGTAAATCAAGGTGAAGATAAAACTTATGTTTTAAACCCTTTGGCTTTGGTACAAAAAGGTGCAGTAATTTATTTGATTTGCACACGGCATGACAAAACTGAAGTTCAAACGTTTGCCTTGCACCGTTTTAAATCAGCAAAAGTCTTAGATAGTCGAGCACTGCATCCTGTCAATTTTGATATTGATCATTATATTGATTCAGGTGCTTTAGGCTTCAGAGTGGACTATAAACAGCCAACTGAATCAATCCAGCTCACATTAACGATGACAGAGCAAACCGCTCGAACTTTCTATGAAAGCCAGTTAAGTAAAGACCAAACTATCATTCCACTTGAAGAAAATATTGTAGAAGTTACCGCAACAGTACCTTTTACATCTCAACTTGTGTGGTGGCTACGTAGTTTTGGCAAAAAATTACTGCATATCGAACCAATTCAAGTACACAACGCTGTTCGAGAAATTGAATCTGAGAATAAATAGATATAAAAAAGAGAACCATAAGGTTCTCTTTAGATTTTGAATTATAATTTTCTTAATTTTATATTGGCTCTTATATTTATAGTTGTTTCAGATCAATCTGTTCTTCCCCCACAAAACTGATCTGCTCTTTCTTTTGCGCTATTTTGAACATGAACATTGGCATGCCATTTCATATCCATTGTAGCGAATTGATTTCATTGTCATGGTTAAAGCCCTCTTGTTTGAACGTGAATTTAATATAACTGGCTACCTGAAATATGTGAAATAAGAAAAAAAGGAAGCGAAATCTATTTTCTTCCTTAGGAAGTTTCCATATATTTTTTGAACAGAAAATAAAAAAGCCCAGTCTTAACTGGGCTTTTTGTACACTTAAATGATTAAGCTGTTTTCTTAATCATATTGTTTTTACGAATTGTGATCATTACAAGCTGAACAGCTGCTGGTGTAACACCAGGAATACGGCTTGCTTGAGCTAATGTTTCCGGAAGAACTGTTTTTAATTTCTGGGTAATTTCGCGAGATAAACCAGACACTACGTCATAGTCAAAATCGGTAGGAATTTTAGTTTCTTCAAGACGCTTTAACTGTGCCACATCTTCATGCTGACGGTTAATATAACCTTCGTATTTCACAGCAATCTCGATTTGCTCACCAACCTGCTCAGAAACTTCAGAACCCGTAAGTTCTGCAATTTGACCAAAGCTAATATTAGGGCGTTTAAGCAAATCAATTGCGCTACATTCTTTACTTAAATCAGCACCCGTCATCTCAACGAATTTTTTACCCATAGGGTTATTTGGTGCTGCCCACAAATGTTGTAAACGAGAGGTTTCACGCTCAACCGCTTCCATTTTTTCACAATAAGCAGCCCAACGAATATCATCAACCAAACCAAGTTCACGACCAACAGTCGTTAAACGCTGATCTGCATTGTCTTCACGTAGCATCAAACGGTATTCCGCACGTGATGTAAACATACGGTACGGTTCTTTAGTACCTAAAGTGATGAGGTCATCAACCAATACACCCATATAAGCTTGGTCACGCTTAGGTGTCCACTCTTCTTGCTCCCACGCACGGCGCGCAGCATTTAAACCAGCAAGTAAACCTTGAGCACCTGCTTCTTCATAACCTGTCGTACCATTAATTTGGCCAGCAAAATATAGACCATTAATCGCTTTAGTTTCGAGGGTGAATTTCAAAGCTTGCGGATTGAAATAATCGTATTCAATCGCATAGCCTGGACGCAAAATATGCGCATTTTCCATACCACGAATAGAGCGAACAAGCTCAAACTGCACATCAAATGGAAGCGAAGTCGAAATACCATTTGGATAAAGTTCGTGTGTATCTAAACCTTCTGGTTCCAAAAATACTTGATGCGAGTCTTTATCAGCGAAACGGTGAATTTTATCTTCGATTGATGGGCAGTAACGTGGACCAACACCTTCAATAACACCGGTATACATTGGTGAACGATCTAAACCACCACGAATAATGTCGTGAGTTTTTTCATTTGTATGCGTGATATAACAATTTACTTGTTCTGGGTGCATAGAAGCATCACCCATGAATGACATGACCGGAGACGGGAAATCACCCGGCTGTGGAATCATGACTGAAAAATCAACCGAACGTGCATCAATACGTGGTGGAGTACCAGTTTTTAAACGACCAACAGGTAGTTTTAATTCACGTAAACGTTGAGCAAGTGCAATAGAAGGTGGATCACCCGCACGACCACCGCTTGATTTTTCTAAACCAACGTGGATTACACCACCTAGGAATGTACCTGTAGTCAACACAACAGTTTTTGCATCAAAGCGAATACCCATTTGGGTAACTACACCTTTAACTGTATCACCTTCAACAATCAGGTCATCAGCTGCTTGCTGGAAAATATCAAGATTTGCTTGATTTTCCAAAGTATCGCGGATGGCAGCTTTATAGCGCACACGGTCAGCTTGAGCACGTGTTGCACGCACTGCGGCACCTTTACGCGAGTTTAAAATACGGAACTGAATACCACCTTTATCGGCAGCTAACGCCATTGCGCCACCAAGTGCATCAATTTCACGTACTAAATGCGACTTACCAATACCACCGATTGCTGGGTTACAACTCATTTGGCCCAAAGTCTCAATGTTATGGGTCAAAAGCAAAGTCTGTCGTCCCATACGCGCAGCAGCAAGGGCCGCTTCCGTACCTGCGTGACCGCCGCCGATAACAATAACATCATAAACTTTAGGGTAGTGCATGAGTACAAAACACCAGAAAAAAAAGACGGAACATTATAGCAAAATTATCTGCTTATTGATGTACATAATTACAAAATTGTCTTTACATGATTTACGGTACTCCACATGTTTTGACATTTTGTTGCATGAATTCAATACAAAGTGAATGTTTTTAAGAATTTTTCATCCTAGAATAAAAAATGTACAGCACTTCTACGAATTTAAAATTAACGCAACGAGAAGGAACACAAAATGAAAACGACTATGTTAAAAATCTTAACCGCATCTCTCCTTTGTTTTTCAGGCGTAACGTTTACCCACGCTGCGACGAATCATACTGCTAAATCGACTCATATGTCTAAATCAAGCAAAACAGCTAGTCATACTGCAGATTCAAGCAAATCAGTGATGCAAAAAGAACTTAGAGCTTGTATGAAAAAACAGCAAGGTGAATGGGTATCTTATAGCCATAATGGTGTAACCTTTAATGGTACTTGCGAACCAAATGAAAACGGTAAACTACAATTTAAAGCCCCTGCCCCTTAATCTGTTTTGACATAAGGTAGAAGAAGTCATTTATTTTCCGCCACATCTCATCAGTATTTTCAAAGACGGCTCATTAAAGATGAGCCGCTTTCTTTTTTAAAATGGTCTAGTCCGCTACAATACGCCTTTAAATAAAATTTTTAGGTCCTTTTCGTGAAGTGGTTACAAATACACATTACCGTTGATCAAGAACAAGTTGAGTTCACAGAAACACTTTTAATGTCTCTAGGTGCGGTAAGCGTAACTCTGGATGATGCTGAAGATCAGGCTTTGCTCGAACCATTACCAGGTGAAACACCTTTATGGAACAAAGTAATCGTGACAGGCATCTATCAACAAGACGAACAAGACCCAATTGATGTCGACACTTTAGAAGCTTTCTTAAAAGCACAACTTCCAGATGCTCCTATACGCCACGAAGAACTTGAAGATCAAGTATGGGAACGTGCATGGATGGATTATTACGAACCAATCCAAATTGGGGAAAAGTTCTGGATTGTACCTGAATGGCTAGAGCCACCAGAAGCTGATGCAACCAACATTAAGTTAGATCCAGGTCTTGCGTTTGGTACAGGTAACCATGCAAGTACTTTCTTATGCTTACAATGGCTAGGTAAAACTGACGTTAAAGATAAGATCGTGATTGATTATGGCTGTGGTTCAGGCATTTTAGGGGTAGCCGCTTTATTATTAGGTGCTAAAAAAGTATATGCCACTGATATTGACCCTCAGGCTGTTTTAGCAACAAAACAAAATGCTGAACTTAATGGGGTATTAGATGGACTATATGTAGGCCTTCCTGAAGAATTCGATCAAGAGTTCAAACCTCAGCAAGCAGATGTTCTAGTTGCAAATATTTTGGCTGGTCCATTAATGGCACTTGCGCCAGAGTTTGCAAATTTAATTAAATCTGAGGGTGAGTTCGCACTCGCAGGGGTAATTGAAGAGCAAGTTACTGATGTTTCAGGTGTTTATTCTGAATTTTTTGATATATTAGATGTCGAAAAGCGCGAAGAGAACTGGTGTCGCATTTCAGGAAAACGTAAAACAATAAATTGAGACTTTTAACTCATGAATGAAAAACAAACCCGCTGCCCTAAGTGTTTAACAGTTTATAAAGTATCTCTTACTCAATTGACTGTTGCTCAGGGTATGGTTTGTTGCCCTAAATGTGATTCGAGCTTTAATGCACTCACCCATCTGATTAATATTGAAAATCCTGTCATAATTAACTCATCAACATTAGCCAATGGTTCAATGCAAACGAGATATATGACACATTCACATGTGTTAGATATCTTTGAGCAAAAAGTTGAAAATTCCAATATTGATCTTTTAACTTATCTCAATAACTTAAATTATTTTCATAACGAACCTATTAATGCTCTGCCAAATCTTAATTTAGCTGAACAAACTTCCTCGCAAGAACAAGACAATAATAAAAAGCATAGTTGGCTGTACTACACGCTCTGGAGTTCTGCTAACCTTATTTTAATTTTAGTTTTTACTTTTCAAATTCTCTGGTTTAATCCTAAGCTCATGCATGCAAGCCCGACCGTTAGCCATGCGTTTAATTATGTTTGCGGAATAATGCATTGCAATAAGTCAGCCGAACAATATCAACTTATTTATATAGAAAAGTTAAAACTCCGCAAAGTTGATACAAGTCATACCCAATTCTCAGGCATATTGCTTAATCAAAATGATAAAAGTATTGAACTTCCAAACCTAAAGTTGAGTTTTTCAACAGAGCCAAACAAAACAGAAGAAATTATATTGACTCCTCAACAATATCTTGTTGAAAACTTACGAGGTATTCAACGCATTCCCTCTGATACCCCTTTCCGATTCCAATTTGATCTAAACAAAAGCAAAAAAAGCCTATTAAATTATCGATTAGAAATTGTCCACCCCTAAAATGTAAAAAAAGTGAAAAAAAAATAAAAAAAAATGCAGTTAATTTGCTCACTTTTTCCTAGACAATGGTATGATACGCGCCACGAAAGCTTTGACTCATATACTCCTCGCTCTCAATCCAAAAAAAATACTGTTAAGCATGTGTGCTTTTCTACTTTAAGCACATAGCCTAACTTTTTTTGTTTTTGAGGGAGCTGTAACAAATATTTAACTATTGTTACGCTTATTTTTTATTCAATACGAAGAAATATGGCAAGCTAATTGTTCTTATGTTTTAGAGTCACTGTTTTAGGATCTAAAACAGGACTCCGTATTTTTAGACCACATTTATATACTACTTTATCCAAGTTAGTATTTGATTTTCGGATTAACTCGCATGAATAGCAAATCTCCTATTTTTACTGCACAATCTGATGTTGCTCTTCGCATCCACGTGGATCGCGCAGTTCGTCATTATTTTGCACAATTGCAAGGTGAGCAACCATCTCAGGTATATGACATGGTGCTAGCAGAAATGGAGAAACCTCTTTTATCTGTAGTTCTTGAATATACACGTGGTAATCAAACCCGTGCTGCAGAGATTCTTGGACTCAACCGTGGCACTTTACGTAAAAAGTTAAAAGCTCACGGTTTAATGAGTGAATAAATGATAAAATGCTCACGACTTCGTGGGCATTTTTTTATGCTTATTGGTTTTAATCCGTAGACTTGAAATTGTTGAATTAAACATCATGACTATTAAACGTGCTTTGATTTCTGTATCTGATAAGACAGGAATTGTCGAATTTGCTCAAAACCTTGCAGCTTTAGGGGTAGAATTATTATCTACAGGCGGCACATACAAGTTGCTTAAAGATAATAACATCGCAGTTGTTGAAGTATCTGAACATACTGGCTTCCCTGAAATGATGGATGGTCGTGTTAAGACATTACATCCAAAAATTCATGGCGGTATTCTTGCTCGTCGCGGCTTAGACGAAGCAGTAATGGAAGAACACAACATTGATCCGATTGATCTAGTTGTTGTAAACCTTTATCCATTCGCTGCGACAGTTGCAAAACCTGACTGTACCCTTCCTGATGCAATCGAAAATATCGACATCGGTGGTCCTACAATGGTTCGCGCAGCTGCTAAAAACCATGCTTCTGTAGGTATTGTAGTAAATGCTTCAGATTACGACACCGTAATCAATGAATTAAAAACTGCTGGTTCACTTTCTTATGAAACACGTTTTGATTTAGCTGTTAAAGCATTTGAACATACTGCTCAATATGATGGCATGATCGCTTCTTACTTAGGCGCTCGCGTTGGTAAGACCGAAGGTGAAGCTGATTTATTCCCTCGTACGTTCAACACTCAATTGAACAAAGCGCAAGATCTACGTTACGGTGAAAACCCACACCAATCTGCTGCATTTTACGTTGAAGCAAATGCAAAAGAAGCATCAGTTTCTACAGCAAAACAGTTACAAGGCAAAGAATTGTCTTATAACAACATTGCTGACACAGATGCTGCACTTGAATGTGTTAAATCATTCGCAAAACCTGCTTGTGTAATTGTAAAACATGCTAACCCTTGTGGTGTTGCTGTTTCTTTAGACGGCATTAAAGCTGCTTACGATTTAGCTTATGCAACAGATCCAGAATCTGCTTTCGGTGGCATTATTGCATTTAACCGTGAGTTAGATGTTGCAACTGCTCAAGCAATCGTTGACCGTCAATTCGTTGAAGTGATTATTGCTCCAAGTATTGCTGATGGTGTGCTTGAAGTTACTGGCGCTAAGAAAAACGTACGTGTTTTAGTATGTGGCGAATTACCTGCGATTGACGCACGTGCACCACAACTTGACTACAAACGCGTTAATGGCGGTTTATTAGTTCAAGATCAAGACTTAGGTATGATTACTAAAGATGATCTTAAAGTAGTAACTAAATGCGCACCAACTGAACAAGAAATTGATGACCTGATCTTTGCTTGGAAAGTTGCGAAATATGTAAAATCAAATGCAATTGTTTATGCGAAAAATCGCCAAACTATTGGTGTTGGTGCAGGTCAAATGAGCCGTGTTAACTCAGCTCGTATTGCTGCCATTAAAGCTGAACATGCTGGTTTGGTTGTTGAAGGTGCTGTAATGGCATCAGATGCATTCTTCCCGTTCCGTGACGGGATTGATAATGCAGCTAAAGCTGGCATTAAATGCATTATTCAACCAGGTGGTTCTATGCGTGATGAAGAAGTAATCGCAGCAGCTGACGAAGCTGGTATTGCAATGGTCTTCACTGGTATGCGCCATTTCCGCCACTAATTTAAATTTAGTCCTCCCTAACCCTCCTTTTATTCAGGAGGGTTTTCCACAATAATGGAGCTAACTCTCCAACTTGAGGGATAGAGGGAGATGAAAAGGATTAAAGTTAAGGAACAAATTAAAAATGAATATTTTAGTTTTAGGTAGTGGTGGTCGTGAACATGCTTTAGCATGGAAAATTGCGCAAGATACCAATGTTACTCAAGTTTTTGTTGCGCCAGGTAATGCTGGAACTGCAACAGAAGACAAATGTGTTAATGTTCAACTTGATATTTTAGACAACTCAGCAATCATTGCTTTTGCTAAAGAAAATAATGTTGATCTTATTATTGTTGGTCCAGAAGCACCATTAGTTAATGGCGTGGTAGATGCTGCACGTGAAGCAGGTTTAAAAATTTGGGGACCTACTCAATACGCAGCGCAGCTTGAAGGCTCAAAAGCATTTGCTAAGCACTTTTTAAAGCGTCACAACATTCCAACTGCTTTCTATGACGTTTTCACTGAAGTAGATGCAGCTAAAGCGTATGTTGAAAAAAATGGTGCGCCAATTGTAATTAAAGCTGATGGTCTTGCTGCTGGTAAAGGCGTAATCGTTGCAATGACCAACGAAGAAGCTTTTGCAGCGATTGATGACATGCTTGCTGGCAACAAATTTGGTGATGCTGGTTCACGCGTTGTGATTGAACAGTTCCTTGCGGGTGAAGAAGCTTCTTTCATTTGTATGATTGATGGTAAAAATATTTTACCAATGGCAACTTCACAAGATCACAAGCGTATTTTTGAAGGCGATCAAGGTCCTAACACCGGCGGTATGGGTGCATACTCTCCTGCTCCGGTTGTAACTTCTGACATTTTCGAACGCGTTATGTCTGAAATCATGCGTCCGACTGTTGACGGTATGGCTGCTGATGGACATGTTTACACTGGTTTCTTATATGCTGGTCTAATGATTGATGAGCAAGGTCAACCACGTGTGATCGAGTTTAACTGTCGTTTTGGCGATCCTGAAACTCAACCGATCATGATGCGTTTAAAATCATCTCTTGTGGAATTGGTAGAAGCTGGTATTGCTGGTAATTTACCAAAAGAAGCTGAATGGGATGAGCGTAAGTCAATCGGTATTGTACTCGCAGCTGAAGGCTATCCTGATAGTGTACGCAAAGGCGATGTAATTTCTGGTATCGGACAATCACCTGAAGATACTAAAATTTTCCATGCAGGTACTGCAACTCGTGAAGATGGTCACATCGTGACTTCTGGTGGTCGAGTTCTTTGCGTAACAGCATTGGGCGACAGCGTTCTTGAAGCACAAATTAATGCGCTAGAAGTATGTGGTCAAGTTACCTTTACTGGTATGCAATATCGTAATGACATTGGCTACCGCGCAATTGCACGTGAAAAAGCTTAAAAAACCTACAAGTTTAAAACGCTAATAAAAAAGCCTCTATATAGAGGCTTTTTTATTACGTATCACGATATAAGAAATCGTATAAATCTTTAAAATTTTGCTAAAGATATCAACAAATAAAAAGAAGTCCCCTATATCAAGCATACTTTTATTGCTATCATTAGTACATAGTTGTAACTGTCATCAGACACTGCTGTTTTAATAATTTCCATAAAGACTTGCTCTACAAATTATGCCTGTAGAGAGTTTTTTAATATTCTAAATTTATGAATGCTCGTTTGGCTACTGTTGGGGATGAACTGTTTGGGGAAACAGTTTTTGTTTATTAAACAATTACCCTCTGTTATAGCCAAAATATGCAAGCAAATTATGGAACCCCAGAAAAAGATCACAGAGTTTAGACTAGTTGTAATTTCAACTCCTCTCTTTTCATATTGATATAGATCAATCTTTATTGTTCTATATCTTAATCAGGACTTTTTTAAATGAAAAAGCTGATCAGCCTTTTTTTAAGCATGTCAGTAGTATTATTGACAGCATGTAGCAAACAAGAAAATGCTCAACAAGCCGAACAAAACAATGATAGTTCCAAAGTACAAAAGGTAGTAATTGCCTCTACAGGTTCGGATGCTGAAATTTGGCGTTATATCGCATCTTTACCTGAAACCCAAGCTGCTGGACTGAAGTTAGAAGTAAAAAACTTCTCAGACTCCGTTTCAATGAATACAGCAATTGCAAATAAAGAAGTAGATTTGAACGCATTCCAAGCTTATTCTTATCTTACTGCATTTAATAATTCAAACCCGGATAAGATTGCACCAGTTTCTACCACTTATATTGAGCCAATGGGGATTTATTCAAGTAAATACAAAAAAATTGAAGAACTTCCTGAAGGTGCAATTATTTCAATCCCGGATGATGCTGCCAGCGAATCTCGTGCGCTACTCTTGTTACAAACTGCTGGCTTAATCAAGCTTAAAGCTGACTTTAATCCTATTCATGGCAGTCCAATTGATGTTATCGAAAATCCCAAAAAGATCAACATCAAACCAATCAAAATGGAAACTGCATTACGTCTTAAAAATGAATTTGATGCAGTTGTATTAAATAATACCATAGCACTCGAGGGAGGTTTAAACGTACTCAAAGATTCTATGTTCTATGAACCTATTGATCAAATCTCAAAAATTAGTGTAAACGTTCTAGCAACTACTGAATCACGTAAAAATGATCCTGTCTTGCAAAAAGTTGGTAAGCTTTACCACACTGCCGCTGTTAAAAAATACGTTGAAGAACACTTAGGTGGAACAAAAGTTGACGTAGATCAACCGATCAGCTATCTCTCAGAAGCTAAATAGTAATATAATAACCCAAACGTGAAACAGGCAAATTCTCTTTGCCTGTTTTTTCTTTCCAGCATAGTTTCTGAAGATATGATTCAATTTAAAAACATTTCAAAGCACTATCAGCTCAAAAGTCAAACCATACGCGCACTCGACCAAATCAATTTAGAGATTCCAGAGGGCAGTATTTTTGGCATCATTGGCTATAGTGGTGCAGGTAAAAGTACCTTAATCCGCCTGATCAACCTACTTGAGCGACCAACAGAAGGTCAAATCATTATTAATCAGAAAGATTTCACCGCTTTGGATGCGCGCTCATTACGTCAGGAACGTGCAAGTATTGGAATGATTTTTCAGCACTTCAATTTGCTACAAACCAAGACGGTTGCTGAAAATATTGAAATGCCAATGCGCCTACTGAATTACAACAAGGTAGAACGCGAAAAGCGCTTAAATGAATTATTAGAATTCATTGATCTTAAGCATAAAAAAGATGCTTACCCAGATGAACTTTCTGGTGGTCAAAAGCAACGTGTTGGTATTGCCCGTGCTTTAGCAAATCATCCAAAAATTCTTTTGTGTGATGAAGCAACTTCTGCCCTAGATCCGCAAACAACCAAGTCAGTTTTAGAACTATTAAAGAAAATTAATCAAGAGCAAAAAATCACGATTGTTATGGTGACCCATGAAATGGATGTCATCGAAACTATTTGTGATCATGTGGCTGTGATGGAAGCAGGTAAAGTCATTGAACAAGGTTCAACGATTGATATCTTTAGTAAACCTCAACATCCAACGACTAAAAACTTCATTCAAACTGTTTTACATCAACAGTTGCCTGTGAACATTTTAAATCAGCTTGAAAACCAGCATCATCATAGTATTTACTGTTTACAGTTTTTAGGGCGTTCTGCTCAAGAACCTGTAATTCAGTCACTAATTAAACAATTCGATATTAGCTTAAATATTTTATTTGCCAACATGACTGAAATTAATGGCACAGTCATTGGTCAAATGTTTGTGCAGCTTTTAGGTGATCCTCAGCTAATTAAGCAGGCTATTGAGTTTTTGGAACAAAATGAAGTAGGTGTAGTTCAATCAGGAGATCAAGTATGAGAGATTTAATCGTACAATGGTTAACTGAACTTACTCAACCTTTCTGGCACAGCTCCCTTTCTATTGATCAATTCGTTACAGCTTTGCAAGAAACCTTTAACATGGTTTTCTTCGCACTTTTGTTTGGTGGTATTTGGGGATTTATTCAGGGAATTATTTTATTAGTTACCCGTCCAGAGGGCATTTTACCGAATAAAGTGATTTATCATTTACTTAATCCAATTGTAAATGCTTTACGCTCCCTCCCCTTTATTATTTTACTTATTGCAGTGATTCCTCTTACTAAGCTGTTAGTAGGTACTTCAATTGGTACATGGGCAGCTATTGTTCCATTGACTATTTATGTTGGTCCTTATATGGGACGTCTGATTGAAACTTCATTGCTTGAAGTCAATGAAGGAATTATTGAATCTGCTCAAGCAATGGGTGCTACACCTTGGCAAATTATCTATCGCTTTATTTTGCCTGAAGCACGCAGTTCGCTCATTTTAAACCTTACAACAGCGACAATCAGTCTTATCGGTGCAACCGCTATGGCTGGCGCAGTTGGTGCAGGTGGTATTGGTGATTTAGCGATTTCTTATGGTTATCAACGTTTTGATACCAGCGTTGTTATTTTAACAGTCATTATCCTATTACTATTAGTACAGATTGTACAAACGCTAGGAAACTGGCTCGCTAAACTCCGTTAAGTCATCCATACAAAAAAGCTCTCTTCTAGAGGGCTTTTTTTGTTTTACAACTCTTTTCTTAAAGATAGTTGAGTACATGGCTCAATACCATTTTCTGGTATGATCAGATTTAGTCATTATTATTCATTTACTCTTTGGATTTAGTTTCAGGATAAAACAATGCGTTATAGAATTCATTTTATTGATGTGCAGAATGCCCTCCAAAACTATATCTGGATTTTAGAAGATACTGAAACCCAAGAAGCTGTAGCAGTTGACCCAACAGAAGCAGAACTAGTCACCCAATTTTGTCAGAAGCATCAGTTAAATCTAAAACAAATTTGGCTTACTCATTGGCATAAAGACCATATAGGTGGTGTTGCTGATTTAACGGCTGCCCAAAATATTACTGTCTATGGTCCCCGTGATGAGCTCACAAAGATTCCGGGAATTACCCATCCCTTACAACATGACGATCATCTAAAATTTAATGATTTAAAAGTAGAAATTATTGCAACTCCAGGTCATACCCTAGGGCACATTGTATATTTTATTGAAGAATTAGAAGCTGTATTTTGTGGTGATACTTTATTTGCAATGGGATGTGGTCGATTATTTGAAGGCACGGCTGAACAAATGTATCACTCACTGAGCCGTCTAGCAGCATTACCAACCAGCACAAAAGTTTATTGCACACATGAATACACGCTTTCAAATGCCGAATTTGCTTTAACGGTAGAACCTCATAATCTTGCCTTAGCAGAACGAGCTCAAGAAGTCCGTGAACTACGAAAACAAGGTTTAATCACGCTACCAAGTACGATTGAACTTGAGTTGGCGACCAATCCCTTTCTTCGCGCAGAAAGTGTTGAAGACTTCGCACATATACGTACTCTTAAAGATAATTTCTAAAATTGAGCTTTAAAAAAGAAGATACGGTTTCATTTTAATAACTGTATCTTTTTGCTTATTACCTGTTGCCTGTAATTATTTTTTACATTTACTCTATTTTTTATTTACTCATTATTTTAAAAATATCGTTGAACTTATTTTTTTAAAAATATTTAAAACAAACAGCACTTTAAATAAAAAGTTATTATTTTTTAGTTACATAAGACACTCATAATTTTATAAAAATGAAATCTTTTATTTCTTTATCTTACTTTTTTTACAAGTTGCAAAATAAAACAAAGTTTTGCCCCTTTAAAAAATCTAATTAAAACCCTATTAATAAATAAGATGTAATGCCACGGATAGAAGGAGTTCTCACGTGAAAAAGGTTGTTAAAGCTAAAAATTTGATTGCGTTTCGTATTTGGTTAGAAAAGTTAGGGTATTCAGTTAAAAATCTCGCTGACGGGAAAGGTTTTACTTTTAGTTTTAAAAAAGAATATGGTTTGGTCACTTGTGATTTAGCAGGTAATTCATTAGCTATGCAATTAGGTGAAGAGTTTGAGGATCACTTAAAAGCATAATTTTTCACGATTCGATTTTAATTACAGTACTGTCTTTATTGAAAGACAAGTAATGTTGCAGAACTTTAGAATGGCTTAATTAAAATATATTTTTTAGTTATTAAATAAAAAATCTGTAGCAGGGCTACTCTCCCAAATTGCCCTTAGCTACAGATTTTTTTATAAGGTTAATCTGCTTTATGGTTCTTTAATGCTTTATCAAGAAGATCTTTATCTAAAGCCTTATCCCAACGTGCCACTACAATTGTTGCACAAGCATTACCAACTAAGTTTGTTAATGCACGACATTCAGACATAAAACGGTCGATACCAAGGATTAAAGCCATACCCGCGACAGGAACAGCCGGCACAACTGATAGAGTTGCGGCCAGAGTAATAAAGCCTGCACCAGTCACCCCTGCTGCACCTTTAGAACTTACCATTGCAACAAGAAGTAATGCAATTTGTTCACTAATTGATAAATCTACATTACACGCTTGTGCAATAAACAGAGCTGCCATAGTCATGTAGATATTTGTACCATCAAGGTTAAATGAGTAACCCGTTGGAATGACCAGACCTACCACCGATTTTTCACAACCTGCTTTTTGCATTTTGTCCATTAAAGATGGCAAAGCTGCTTCTGAAGAACTTGTGCCTAAAACCAACCAAAGTTCATCTTTGATATAACGAATTAAATGAATAATTGAAAAACCGTTATAACGAGCTACTGCACCTAAGATCACTACGACAAATAACACCGCAGTAATATAGAACGTCATAATTAATAGTAATAAATTACCAATTGATTCGATTCCATAAGCACCGATCGTGAAAGCCATTGCACCAAAAGCACCAATTGGAGCAAGCTTCATTAACATACCAACCAAGTAGAAAACTGGAGCTGTTAAGTTATTTAAGAAATCGGTAATTGGGCGTGCTCGGTCGCCTAAAGCAGCCAAAGAAATACCAAATAGAACCGCTACAAATAACACCTGCAAAATCTCGCCACCAGCCAGAGGACTGACTAAGGTTTGCGGGATAATATTCATGAAGAAATCGGTAATATTTGTTGCATGTGCCTTCTCAACATAAGTATTTACTTTGTCGTTGACTAAGGTGGCAGGATCGATGTTAAGGCCTTTACCCGGTTGGATAATATTTGCCACAATCATACCAACCACAAGAGCCAAGCTTGAGAAGGTCAGAAAATAAAGCATCGCTTTACCAGTTACACGACCCACACGGCTCATGTTTGTCATACTGGCAATGCCTGTAACAACTGTTAAAAAGATGACGGGAGCAATAATCATTTTAACGATCTTGATGAATGCATCACCAAGCGGTTTTAAACTTTCGCCAAGTTCTGGGTAAAAATGACCAATTAAAATGCCCAAAATAATTGCAAAAATGACCTGTACATACAAAATTTGGTGAAATTTCTGTTTTTTCTGTACCGTTTCTTGGTCAAGGGTATTGAAATCCATTATCTAAATACCTTTTCGATGGGGATAAAAAAATAAAATATAAAGCTAGCACCACAAGCCGCTTTAACAAGGAAAAGCCATTGTAAAGAATAAAAAACACCCTGTGTTATAAATTTAAAAAATGTCAAATTCAAAAATCATGCATTAATTTGTATAGAATACTTTTTATTTTAAGATTTGAAAAATTATAATATTTATTAAAAAAAATATTAAATTATTGTTTATATTAAAATTTAACTCTATTAAAGGTAATGAAATCGGCTTTAAGGACTTGTTTAACTGATTCAGGACTACCATTTATTAAATAAATGATTTTATTAAAAACATGTAAATTTTAAATTATGAAAATTTAATTTAAAAATAATAAGAAAAATTGATATATAATTTTTTAACAAGAGAAAATCCCTATTTCTTGTTAAAAAATTACACTAATAAGCTGTGATAAATTAATTAAAATTAGGGTGGGCCTTAAATAACCGCTTTAATAAAATATGGACATAGTCTAAGCTTAATGTACGATCAGTGAATAAGATGCGGAATAACATAGGTGCAATCACAGCTTCGATAATTTCTTGATTTTCTATAGTTAATTCATTACGCGCCTTTGCTCTGGCTTGAATAATATCAAGTTGTTGAACGATTAAAGTTTCACACTTTCGAGCGTTTGAAGATTCAGTTGCATATAGCAAATCTCGTAGCAATGTTTGCCCTACTTCAGAAGAGTACTCTTCAAAATATTGTTCAATCCATGACGTGATATCGAGTTGAAATGAGCCTAAATCTTTTGGCTCCATATCGGGTTTAAGTTTATTAAGGGCAACATCTGAAAATAACTGTTTGATATCTCCCCAACGACGATAAATGGTAGAAGGTGTTACACCTGCTTCATCAGCAATCATGGGTATAGTAATTTGGCTTTGCTCCAAGTTTTTTTGAAGCTCTTTTACTGCTTGATGAACTGCTGTTTGAATTCTTTCACTACGACCACCCGGGCGTAACCCAGTAACAACTTTTGCCATTAATTAGCTCTACTTCAATAAAAACGATTAAAATAATATTTGTATATACAAAATACACTAAAGCTAATGATTTGCTTTAGTGTAAAAATCATGTATAAAAGCTAAATATTCGCTTTTATGTTATTCATCTTATATGAACAATTCAAGTTCAAAACGGTCTGGATCAATTTTTCAGTTAGATTCAACAGTAGCATTGACCTTAAACACAATCACGCTTATGACCTTTATGGCGGCGTCTAGTGCCCCTACGCCTTTATATCGTTTGTATCAGCAGATATGGCAATTTTCGCCCGTTATCTTAACTTTAATTTTTGCGACCTACGCGTTTACCTTACTTGCTTCTTTACTCATTATTGGTTCTTTATCTGATTATATCGGACGTCGGCCCGTCATTATTTCAGCAATTTTTTTGCAAATCGCTTCAATGAGCTTTTTTCTTTTTGCCTCAGATGTTTCTATGTTATTTATTGCGCGTGGCCTACAAGGTATCGCAACAGGTCTTGCCGTTTCTGCAATTGGAGCTGCAATTTTAGATTTTAGTAAGCATCATGGTTCCCTAATTAATAGTATTGCTCCCATGGTCGGCATGGCAGTAGGCGTTTTTATTACATGTTTTATTCTGCAATTTTCAGCTCAACCCTTACATTTGGTTTTTGAACTCTTATGTGTTTTGTTTGCATTTGAACTTATTCTAAGTTTCTTTAACCCTGAGACTGTACGTAAAAGATCAGGAGCTCTGGCTTCATTAAAACCCAACATGGCTATTCCTCATCAAGCAAGAGGTGCTCTATTAAGTATTAGCCCTATTAATATTGCGCTTTGGATGGTGAGTGGTTTTTTCTTATCACTTATGCCCTCTTTACTGGCAAAAATTTTTCAGACATCTTCAGCTTGGCTAAACGGCAGTATGTTTATGGCGCTCGCCCTTTCAGGTGCGGCAGGGATTCTGACGCTTAGAAAATCCACCAATTTTCGTATTTTGCTCACGGGCACCTTATCCATCATTATTGGTGCAACCGTTTTATTTTTAGCGATCAATTTTACAAGTGCCGTGGTTCTACTTATTGGTTCTATTATTACCGGAGTGGGTTTTGGTACAGCTTTCATGGGAGCAATTCGTACTGTCATGCCTCTCGCTTTACCCGAAGAACGCGCAGGTTTAATGGCTGCATTCTTTGTTGAAAGCTATTTGGCTTTTAGTGTTCCAGCAATTTTGGCAGGCTACTTTGTGGGTAAAATCGGACTTATGAACAGTGCCAATATTTATATGAGTTTAATTATTGGGCTTGCACTGATCGCCCTTCTAATGATTTTTAAAAATATTAAAAGTAAATAAGGATGTGTTAAAAAGTCAGTTTCAAATGAAGCTGACTTAAATAATTTAAAACAAATGATACTTAAATAAATAATTTAGCTTCCGATTACTACATTGATGTCTGTTGAAATTCGTTAGACTATTTTTAATATCAAAATTCACTCGTAAGATGAGTTTCGATACAAAACAAATAAAATATTCAAAAGGATTTTTTAGTTATCATCATAAAATATAAGGAAATTTATTATGAATAATTTCATTTTGACAACTTTTGACTGGGTTCCAGAATTACCACGAGGTTTTGTAAGAGATATAAGGATAAGATGGGCATTAGAAGAGGCAAAAATGCCCTATAAAATAAATAGCGTATCTTTTTATGAACGAGGAGATGATCATTTTTCTCACCAACCTTTTGGGCAAGTTCCTTGGTTAACAGATGGTGATATTTCAATTTTTGAAAGTGGCGCTATCCTATTTTATTTGGGTGAACGTAGCGCTGTACTTTTACCTACCAATCCAAAACAGCGTAATGAAGTTATAGAATGGTTATTTGCAGCGCTTAATTCAGTAGAAATGGCGAGCCTTCCTTGGGCTTTATTAAAATTTTCTAATGCTCAGACAGATACTCCCACCCACGAACAATTTGATGCCTTTCTTCACTCTCGACTCCAACATATGGAGTCAATTCTTGCTGAGCGAGAATGGCTAACGCAGTCATTTTCTATTGCTGACATTGTTATGGCTGACGTATTACGATTGGTAAATAGATTTGATGGATTAACAGAGTTTCCCCATTGTCTCGCATATGTTCAAAGAGCCACTACACGCCCTTCTTTTCAAAAAGCGTATGCTGACCAAATGGCTCATTTTGCAGCGGCAGATGCCAAGAAGAATGCTTAAACATGTTATTTATCCATTCTACATTTATAAGCTAAAAATGAAGCTTTATTGATCACTCCAAGGTTTCAAAAAACGTTTTACATACTTTTTAAAAGGCCAAGTAAACTGTTTTATAAAACTATTTGGGATTTTATAGCCCACTGTTCCATACACACTTGCCAAATGTTTAGGCATATAGACGGTTTTAAAAATGACATCATAAAATGGAATAAACGCAGCGTAATTTTTATCAATGGCAGGTTTTTCTGAAGAGTGATGCCAATGGTGGAATTCTGGCGTAGCGATAATCCAGCGCAAATATGGAAAACGAAAACGCACATTGGAATGAATAAAAATAGCGTGAAACGAAATAAAAACTAAATAAGCAAAAACAGCTGAAGTATGAAAGCCCAACAGGAAAATAGGTAATGTCGCAATAAAGCGAGTCATTAGCACTTCAATGACATGCAGACGAGAAGAAGCTAACCAATCCATATATTCAGTTGAATGATGAATTGCGTGAAAGCGCCATAAGAAATTAACTTCATGCATAGCGCGGTGCAACCAATACACTGTAAAGTCGACTACAATTAATAGTTCAATAAATTGCAGCCAAATCGGCTGAGCTTGTACATAAGGCACAATTGGATTATCAGGTAGATGTGTAATCCAATATTGAATCGGCATGACCGTTAAAAAGCTAAATAATTGAATGCCAATATGACTAACCATGAAATACTTCATATCGGTCACCCACCCTACTCTTAATATTTTTTGTTCGGGATTTTTAGCAAAAAAGCCTTCAAGTGGAATAAAAATGAAAGCTAAAATAAATAAGGTCAGTACAAAATAATCGATACCTGCATAAAACGGTACACTTGGTAAAACGGGTGCTTCAATTACACCACAGCCCAAAACCGCTGCCACAAGTGAAAAACACAACCCATAAAAACCATATCGGTTTTGACGAATAATTGCACTAAATGCACCAAAGCCAGCGCTAATAATAATGCCTGTGATCAGCCCATAATAAAAAAGATGATAATGTTTTGCATAAATAGGACGGAGTTCTGGGGTCGTTAATACACTGGGAAATAAAAAACATAATGCACCAAACAGACAAAGTAAGCTGAGTGACATTGAAATAAAGGCGCTGATTTTCCCTAAACCTGCGTTCAGTTCTAAATTCTCAAATTTTGCTCTTAATTGATCTGTCATAATTCATATACAATTCTTATTGTGTATAACGCGAATGCTATCAAAATTTAATAATAAATTGGAAAGAACTTTAACTTCTCACTTCTCAGATCAAAGCCCTTAATCTGAAAATAGAATTTTAAATAGTTGTAAATAGTTCTTATAAAACTTCAAATATTTGACCGACAGATTGAATCAGCCATTTTCTGGCAATAATATCATCACTGCGATTAAACCAGTTCAAGCTCACTTTAAAAGAATCCATAGCAAAAGGTAATTCAAACATTTGGACATTACCATGAGCTAGATAATGCCGAGCTGCTCGCGACGGTAATGTCACTAACATATCTGAACTCTGCAAAACACCTTGTAAAACGCTAAAATGTGGAACCTCTAAACGAATTCGTCGCTTCAAATCCATTGTTTTTAAATATTGCTCAACTTGGATATGCCCTGTTGATGACTTGATGGCAACATGATCTTCTTGCAAATATTGCTCTAATGTCAGTTGCTGCTGTAGCCTTGGATGGTCAGCTCTAGCAATGCATACATATCTTTCTTCAAATAGAGTGCGTGTTTCTATTTTAGGCATTATAGTCTGTGTACTATTAAATACTGCCAGATCTAAAAAGCCATCAATAAGCCACTGTTCAACCTTAGACGACTGAATCTCTTCAATCTCAATTTGAATATAGGGCGCTGTTTTCTGCAAAAAAGCCATAAGACTAGGCAAGAGACAAATCTCCCCAGCATCTGACAGTCCAATTCGGAAAGTTTTATTTGAGTTTTCAGGACGAAATTCCTGTGCTTGAGCGATCGCTGATTCAATATTAAAAATCGCTTGATGAAAAATTGGATAAAGCTCATGCGCAACTTTTGTCGGTTCGACCCCACCTCGGCTTCGGGTAAACAACTCATCATTTAACTGACGGCGTAAACGGTTCAAATTATAAGTCACAGAAGGCTGACTCAAATTTAATTTATCAGCAGCTTTACTAATATGCCGAGACTCATAAATACAGACAAAAACTTTAATCAAACCTAAATCCATGGTTCTGATCCTTTAAATACTCTAAACAAAGACTTTAACTTCTTTGTTTAGAGTTTAGTTCCTTTTATAGGAATAAAAATGCTTCATTCTTATGGAGATATACTTGAATTTAGCATTACGCGTTTAGTTCGATTGCAAATACTTATGGCAATAACACTTAAGGTTGCCAGCACACAAGGGATGGCTAGAGCGATAAAATTATACGCAATGGGTAGATGCAAACTTAAAAGCCAGCCGCATAAAATCGGACCTAAAATCGCCCCGATACGGCCTACTCCTAAAGCCATACCAATGCCAGTACTGCGGATTGGTGAAGGATAAAACTGAGCCATATAAGCTAGCAATAAAATTTGCCCGCCAATAGATGCCGCTCCAGCAATGGCAACACAGAGATATAAAATGACCATAGGTAAAGCATAGCTCAACAAGTAGAGCGACACTGCACCCGCTAAGAAGAGTAAACAAATGACTTTACCTAGGTGAAAACGATCAGCAAAGTAGCCTCCACCGATTGCACCCAACATCCCGCCCAAGTTTAGCGCCAATAAAAAGACCAGACTGGTTGATAAATCATATCCGGCCTCGACCATGAGTTTTGGTATCCAGTTACCGAGCGCGTACACCATGAGTAAAGCCATAAATACACTCAGCCAGAAAAACACAGTGACTAAAGCACGATTCTCAGTAAATAGAGCAACCAAAGGTCGAGCCGCAGTTTGTTGATTTTCTTGATGTAATACGATGCTCGTATGATCAGCTATGTTTTGTTCTGGCGCTAACTGTTTAAGTAAATCACGCACCTCATTCCATTTTTTTTGGCGAACCAGATAATCGATTGATTCGGGTAAAAATTTCCAAATAATAGGTAGTGAAATGAGTGGAATACCCGCCAAAATAAACATGATTTGCCAACCAAACTTAGGTACCAACCACATACCTAAAAGCGCTGAGCTCATGCCACCAATCGCATAGCCACTAAACATGAGTGATACCAAAGTTGATCGTAATTTCTTTGGGGCAAACTCGGTCATTATGGCAATGACATTTGGCATTACACCGCCCAAACCTAGGCCGGCAATAAAACGATAAATGGCAAACTCTTTAGGACTGTTGGCAAAACCACATAACACCGTAAAACTGCTAAAAATGAAAACACACAGCATAATTAAACGCTTACGGCTAAAGCCATAAGACTCTAATTTATCGACTAAGCTACCGAAAATCATGGCACCAAACATCATACCAAATAATGCAACACTGCCCAGCAATCCAGCAGTCATACTATCTAACTGCCAATGTTGCATGAGCTTAGGCAATGCCACACCATAAATGACTAAGTCATAGCCATCAAAAATAATAATGAGCGCACTCAGCAAGATCACCCGCCAATGTAATGGCGTTAATCTTGCATCATCAATCAATTGATTTGCATTTAGTTTTTCCATAATTGCTTTCCTTAGCAAATTTTGTGTAAAACAAAAATTTATTTAAATGGTTGCCATTTTTAATTGATGTAATTGTTGCTTTGCTTCTGCAACATCCTGTTCTAGGTCGTGTTGCCATAACCAATCAAACCGATGTTCAAGATGTTCACCAATTTCGGTAAATGTTGGGTACTGAGTCGAATAACACTCATAAATTTCGCCAGACTCACGAGAAGTTTGTTGAACACGACAAGCACGTTTTAAACGGAGCTTTTCATAAATTGAAGACACATCGATTAACTGATCTGCTTGTAAGTTTTTTGTCGACAATAATGCTGCAAGGATTAATGCATCTTCAAGACCTTGTCCTGCTCCTGCACCTTGATGGGGTAACATCGCATGTGCAGCGTCGCCCATGACAATGACATGACCTGAGGCACTTTGATAAGTCGAAAGCTCTTCAATTTCATGTAAAGCCCAAATGGTAGGCTGTTCAATTAAACCGAGTAATGTTTGGCAGCTTTCACTCCAGTCTGAAAAATCGGAAAGCATTTGAGCTTTATCGACAGGCTTAGTCCACGGTGTATCGGCTGGTAGTACTGTATCTTCGCGGTTTGAGCAGAAAGCAACGATATTAATTTGCTCACCTTTACGAATGGGGAACGTTAAAATATGTTTATCTTTACCCAATAACATTTGGGGAATATCTGCTAAATCTGTATCGCCATTTATTTGCTGCAAAGCTTCTTTAAATGAAGCGTAAGAAATAATTCCACGATATGCCCAAGTTCCTGAAAAACGTGGATGAACTAGTGGTAAATGATGAGAAGCTAAAACATATTGGCGCGCCACCGAGCGGATACCATCAGCCCCAATCAAATAATCGCACTCATGCTGACTACCATCATTAAAGTGCAAAATTACCTGATCATCTTGTTCTTCAATCGCCTCTAGGCGTTTAGAAAAATGCACATTTTGCGTAGGCATGTGAGGAATAATGGCATCTAGAAAATCAGCACGATGAACAGATGACTGCCCTACACCTGTCGCTATAGATGCAGATAAATATTCATCGGTATAACCATTGCGCCATTGAAACCAAACATCTTGAAATGGTGGCGATACTTTATCTGCAATTGCATGATATTCGTTAGCTAAACCTAACAGTTCAATGGCTTTGACCGCATTGGCACCAAAAGAAATCCCTGCCCCAATTTCAGAAAACTGAGGTGCAGATTCAAACATTTGGACATCTAAATGGGCATGTTTACTTAAATTACTTGCTAAAGCCAGACCAGCAATACCACTACCGACCACGGCAATTCGAATATGTGTATTCATGTGTTTGTTCCTTAAACATCATTATCGTTTTCACATATTCATTTTTGAGAAGTTGGCTTATAAAGTCCAATTAGTATTTTTTTTGTTCAATTATTTAAAAATTAAATAATAGCCAATTGGATGGCCTCTATAAAGCTTAGAGGCCGTCCATGCTAATCAATTATTTTTGACAGACTTTATGGTGTGCCTGGCGGGGTTCCAATAGCATGTTTCATTGGAGCTTCATAAGTTGTCTCGGCAACCGGTGAAACGCGCCAAATCGTATTACCTACATCATCTGCAACTAATACGGCACCTGAAAAATCAATTGCTACCCCCACAGGACGACCATACGCTTTGCCTTTATCACTCAGGAATCCGGTCAAGATATCTTGTGGTGGACCAGAGGGTTGACCACTTCTAAATGGTACAAAAACGACTTTATAACCACTGTGAGGCTTACGGTTCCAAGAACCATGCTGGCCGATCAATGCGCCTCCTCTAAATTGCGGCATGAGTTCAGCTGTGTAAAATGCAAGACCTAAAGAAGCCGTGTGGTTACCTAGTGCATAGTCGGGTTTAATTGCACGAGCAACCATTTCCGGATTTTGTGGTTTTACTCGCACATCTACATGTTGACCATAATAGCTATATGGCCAGCCATAAAAAGCTCCATCTTGGACTGACGTCATATAGTCAGGTACTAAGTCACTACCAATTTCATCGCGCTCATTAACAACCGTCCAAAGTTTTCCACTTTGCGGTTGCCAAGCCATACCATTAGGATTACGCAGTCCTGTTGCAAATGGGCGTGACTGACCACTTGCAATATCAAACTCTGTAATTTGTGCACGGCCTTTTTCTTGATCTAGACCATTTTCAGCAACATTACTGTTAGAACCAACGGTAATGTAGAGCTTTGTACCAGCTGGATTAGCAATTACATTTTTGGTCCAATGGTGGTTTAAAGGACCACCCGGTAAATCCAACACTTTGGTTCCACTGGCTGTAATTTGAGTTTCACCCTCTTGATAAGGAAAACGCACAAGCGAATCCGTATTGGCGATATATAAGTTATTACCAACCAATGCCATACCAAATGGAGAATTTAAGTTTTGAAGAAATACCGTTTTCTGGTCAGCGACGCCATCTCCATTGGTGTCACGAAGTAAGCTAATACGGTTTGCACTTGGATGAGATGAGCCTGCCCGCTTCATCACAAAAGACATAATTTTACCTTTAATGCCTTTGCTGTCTTCAGGTTTAGGTGGAGCATCTGTTTCCGCAACCAATACGTCACCATTCGGCAATACATAAAGCCAACGTGGATGCTCAAGTCCTTTGGCAAATGCTTTTACCTTTAAACCTTCTGCGGGTTTTGGCATTACCCCACTCGGCCAGCCTTCTGCTGGCGCTATATTAACGGTGGGAAATAAACTTGATTTAGGTTCAGGTAATTTTGGATCTGGACCATAACTCTCAGTAATCGGATATTGCGAGGATGAAGCGCATCCAGCTAATGTAATTAAAACCGTAGTGCCTAAAACTGGCAGCAAAAAACGTGTCGTCATGGGTTATCTCCATTTATTTTTTGTCGTCATGGAAATAGCGTAATTTATGTTTGCAATTAAACAAGCAACTTTAATGGAGTCTTTTGTTTATGGCTTGCAAAAAACGTTCTTTATCTTTTGGTGAAATCATCACTGAAGTAATTTCTCCATTTTTCATATAATAAATTTTAAGCCGATCTAATGAGAGCGCTGGAGATGAAAGTGGATTATGAGTAGGCTCTATTTGGGTAATATCATTAATATTAATTTTCCATCGGAATACCAAACTCTTAATCATTAAAGTGTCGTTCTCTACCAAATAATAAGTATTAAATATGGGAAGCCAAATAAGAAAAATAATTAAACTATAAATGACGAGATGTGGAAAATTTGAAGCTAAAGAATAAAGATGGTTTGCTTCATAAATTTTTATAACAATATTGGCAGTGATAACAATAAATATTAATAAAAGCCACCAATCAATTTTTGATCTAAATTTCAAAAGTTATTCTCCACATCTAAATGTTATTTATAACGAGACTTTCTATATTTTTTATAAAATAATTGAACTAAAAATTAGCTTTAAATGTTAATGATACAAAATCTCGATCATCTATTGTGCTAAATTCATTAGAACCAAAAAAGTTATTATAGGCAATCTCTGTTGTATATTTTTGCTGATAAGTCATAGATAACGCCGCACTTACACTCATTTGCCCTTCTTGAAAGTTTTGGCTATATCCATAAACATCATGTCTAAAACTAAGACTTGGCATAATCACTGTAGAGGGTAAAATATCTTGATAATTTAATGCACCACGTAATCGGTAGCCAAATGACCATTCATTAAAAAATCCGTTTTTATTGCAAAAGCGTTCATTTAAATTGTCTATTTCTGCATTTGTAAGATGGGCTGTACCATACGGCGTACATTTAAACTCGCCTGTTTCAGGATTATAAGCACCTGTTGAAAGCTCACTACGGCCAAATGCGCCTGTCCGGCCAAACCGATGATTACCAATATCTGCAATATGATTTAAGGCAAACTCTGTAGACCATGTCATCGAATTTGCTCCCAAAATATTGAATATGCTGTCAGTTGCTCCAACCGAAAATTGTGTTACGGGTAAGCGTACATATCCTTGAATATATTGACCCAATTCAACAGTTTTTCCCGGCGGCGCAAATGGTGTTCCTTCCGATAGCACTTGAGCATAGACAATGTCTGTACCGTTTAGTTGCAAAGGTTGATTAGGTTTGTGGGTTAATTCACTAAAAACGGTTGTTGTTCCAACTTTCCCAGTCAAACTTAATCCAAACATTTTGATATTTTCAGGATAGATAGAAAAATAACTTGCGGTATTAAAATGTTCGGGTCCTGCTGCTGTTACAGCCATTCCATCAAAGTTTGCATTACGGCTATGGTAGTTCGCATAGTAAATACCTAACTCAGCATTATTTAAACTTGGTAATGTCTGTTTTAAAGCAATGCCATATTGGCCATTGTCCTTTGCTTTTCTACTTTCTGCACGTGGAATATAGGTACGTAAACGAATTGCGGTATCTGATAATTTATCTCCACCTCCAGCAATCAGAACTGGGCCTGCATTTTCGGGCACAAAGTCCGAAATCTCAAAGAAAGTTCCGTTACCATCAACAACTGAAGGTCTAAATTTAAATTGATAGAAACCTTCTATTTTCAAATTTTTATTAATGCTTGTGTCGAATGAAAACATTTCGGTTGGAATGATTCTTTCTTTTGCATCACCACCCGGTCGGTTAATCGCAGCAAAATCAAATGCACTCACCGAATTTAAACCATTTTGAAAAAACTGAGATTTGCCCCAATTTAAAGTCTGTTTGCCTAATTTTAAATTGATATTTTTTACACCACCCAGTTCAAAATCTTTCCATATATAGGCATTCCATAAATCGATACCTTTGAACTTTGCGAGCCTTGGCCATGCTGAGTCATTAAAGGTTTTAAAGTCTCCTTGTCCTGTCTCATAGGCATGGTCATACCAGTATTTAGTGCTAATAACTGCACCTTGATGTTTTCCATTTAGCTTAACTTCAGTTATACCTCTGATGATCTGTGAAATGGCATCATATTTACTAAAATTCATGCGCCCATCATCACCATTCACATCAATGCTAGCACCTTGTTTGCCTATTTTGTTTGCATCTGGCCGATAAAGTAATGAAGCGGTTGGATCTTGTGTACTCCAACTTGCACCTAGGCTTAATGTGGTTTTTGTCTCGAACTTCCAGTCTTTATCAATATCAAAATTCGCTGCATTTGCTTTAGACATGAATAAAATTAGGCTTAATGAAACACCTATTTTTTGAATATATAAAACGTGATTATTTCTTTGATTTAAATAGACGTAATGACCCATCATATTATCTCCCTATAAATATGATTTTTCTTATTTATTGCTTATTACTCAAAGCCATCCATTGGCTTTAAATGGTTTTCATAAGCAGTTATTTTTTGCCCTAGGCTGGTTGTTCAACCTGATCTAATTGTTGAATGAATTGTTCAGCCAAGGGCCAATAGCCAAAGCCAGATGCAGGGTTTAAATGTCCCACTTCACCTAAATTTACGAGTCGACTACCCCACTTTTCTGCCATTTCACCTACAGCTTCATGACGAGCTAAATGGTCATTGGTGCTTGCAACCAAAATGCTGGGAAAAGGTAGTTCTTGATCTGGTAAAGGACTCCATCCTTCTTGATGAAGTGCAGTTGGGCTTGGATAATTTTCTGGCCAGCTTTCGTTTAAGTCAGGGGGAGCCACAAGTAAAGCACCCTGAATTGGTCGTTGATATTTTGCAGCCCAGTGTAGTGCCATCAGCACGCCTGCGCTGTGTGCAACCAAAATGACTGGGCCTTGTATTTGTTCGAGTTGTGCTTGTATGGCGGCAACTCTATTTTCACAATTGAGTTTATTAGTTTGTACAGGTGGTACAGAGCGAACCTTTGCTAGCTTTGTTTCTAAGATCGTTTGCCAATGCTCGGGAACATGATCGCGCAACCCCGGAATAATTAAAATTGTTGCTTTGGTTTGTATTTTTTCCATTTCAACGCCTGTGAATTTTGCCATCTAGGAGCCCTAAGAATTTCTATAAAACTCCATTCACAATAAAGGCTCATTTCAGTTAATGGTGTACATAAGGCGTCACGGACTTTTCATTTGACGACACATCTTTTTAAAATTTCGTAAATTAATTAAAATAGTTTTTGTAATTACAAGTGAGCCAAAAGAATAGTTTTAAAATTAAGTAGACATCACGATTAGGCTCTTAAATAAAAGCTTTTGTAATGTAGATATTTTAGTTATAACTAGATATGAGCTGTAAGGAATATGGCTGATTAAGAACAGGAGATAATAAAATGGTGCCTCTTGCGCATACCGCCTCTTTAAAAAATTATTTGGCAGTTGCTCAGCAATTAGATCTAAATCCCTACCATTTATTATCACGTGTTGGGCTTAGCCAAACTCAATTGAATGATCTTAAACAACGTATTCCTGTAGATAAAGCCATTACCTTGCTTGAAGACTCAGCCCAAATGAGTAATTGTGATGTATTCGGTTTATATATGGCAGAGCAACGTGAAATCGCGGATTTTGGTGAACTGAGCTTATTATTAAGTTACCAATATACTTTGAGAGAAGCGCTACAAACGATTGTTCGTTATAGAAATTTACTCAATAACTCACTTGAAATATATATCGAAGAAATTGACGATACGGTTGTTATTCGAGAGGAAGTAGTGACAACAACTTGCGGGTATAGTCGCCAAGCGACGGAACTTGCTTTAGGAATCACCCATCGTTTTTGTGCAGCACTCATGATGCAAAAATGGCGGCCATTAAGTGTACACTTCACCCATAACCCGCCTAGTGATTTAACTTTGCATCGGCGGATTTTTGGCTGTGCGCTCGAGTTTGGTAGTGACTTTAATGGCATTGTTTGTACGGCGGCCGAACTTGATACAACAAACCCTCAAGCAAATCTGGCTATGGCCAACCATGCACAGCGTTATTTAGATATTTTGCAGAATAGCAATGAATCGACCATGATTTTTGATATTCGTAAAAGTATTTATCTTCTTTTGCCAATGGGTCGCGCTACGATTGATCAAGTCGCTCAAACACATGGTATTCATGTTCGGACCTTACAGCGTCGTTTAGAAGAAGCTCAAACGAGTTTTAGTGATTTAATGAATGAGGTACGCAAAGATCTCGTATTTCGTTATTTAAAAAATCTAAATTATTCACTCGCTCAAGTGTCTGATATTTTAGGTTACTCAATGCCGAGTTCTTTTACACGTTGGTTCATTAGCCAATTTGGTATATCACCAAATATGTGGCGTAGTCACAATAAAGCTCTGCTCAGTTAATTTCTCTTTATTTGACGCCAAATGAAGTCATTTAAAATATAAGGAAGCTGGAGAACTACTCCATAGCTTCCTTAAAAATCTAATTTTTAAAATTAAAACCACAAGCGCATAAGCCCAAGAACCAATACCACTAAAAAGATGCTTTCGCCGATCATTAAAAGAATCGGTTTAATGCCGACAGATGCTAATTCTTTTAACTGAGTTTTCATTCCTAAAGCACTAATTGCAATGACTAAAAACCAGCGTGATAAATCATTAATTCCATTTTGAACCATCGTTGGTACCCATCCTGTACTGTTAATACAAGCCAGTATTAAAAAGCCAACAGCAAACCAAGGCAGTAATGGTGGCCGCTCTCCAGTTGAATCTGCTCCTTGCATACGGGTAATCATAGCCGCACAAACAATGACTGGAAGCAGCATCGCCACACGCATGAGTTTAACAACAGTCGCCGTATCACCTGTTTGAGTAGACATGCTATAGCCAGCGCCGACCACTTGTGCCACATCGTGAATCGTAGCACCAAGAAACACACCAGCCGCTTGTGGCGATAACTCTAGCCACTTCGCAATCATCGGATAGACAATCATTGCAAATGTTGAAAGTGCCGACACGCCAATCACGGTAAATAAAGTCGCTTTTTCTTTTTGCGGATGATTTGGAAAAGCAGCAGATAATGCCAATGCAGCTGAAGCACCACAGATTGCCGTTGATCCACCAGTGAGCATGCCGAATAGTTTTTGGAAGCCTAAGATTCTAGCGGCAATAACAGAAACGGCGATTGTGACAATAACCAGAGTGACGACTAACGCAACAGGCTGCCAACCTAGTGCGGTAATTTGCCCCAAAGTGATACGCATTCCGAGTAAGGCAATACCCATCCGCAGCACACTCCGTGCGGTAAATTCGATCCCCGCCTTGCATTTACTTTCAGCCGCTAAAAAATTCACACTCATGCCGAGTAATAGTGCAAATAACATGACTGGCGCACCATAGTGCTCTGATAAAAAACAGGCAGCCGCAGCAACGACCGAACTGACCACAAAGCCTGGTGCTAATTCTCTTGTACGCTGGGAAAAATTTTTCAAAACTAAACTACTCATGGTTTTCCCCACAGCCCATCACAATAAATACCTTGTCCTCGATCACTTCTACGGGATAGGTTGCAACTTTGAGATGAGCAGAATTAACTAAACAGCCATTTGTTAAATCAAAACGTAGACCATGGGCACAACACTGAATCACTCGTCCTTCTAGACGTCCACTAAATAACGATGCCCCCTGATGAGGACAACTGTCATCGATTGCATACAACTGAGTCGCAACGTTAAATAGTGCGAGATTTTTATCTCCAATTTTTAAAAAAGCTCGCTCACCTGAATTCGGTATTTTCTCAAAAGGCACTTCAAATCGATTGCTCATATCAACGCTCCTTGTGCCACCATTGCCTCTTGCATCGCTTGATAAAGTACATCTGCTGATTGCGCGCCCACTAAGGCTAAAGCCCGATCAAAAATAAAATAAGGCACGCCATTACCTCCTGTACTTGCAGAGATAAAATCTTGATGATCTTGAATAAGTAAATCTTTGATAAGCTCAGGTGAGAAACCACAACGTTTCGCGATTTTGTATAAAGTAGTGGTATTTCCGATGTCTAACCCATCATAAAAATATGCAGCAAAGAGTTGTTCTAACAATGCATTGCACTGCTCAGGAGTTCCTATCTTTAAAGCTTTATCAAATAAGCGATGAGCTTTGGCCGTATTTGGCATGCGTTTAATTTGCTCAAAATCGATCTTGAGCCCAACTTTATGTGCAGCTTTATTGACCTGTTCTTGTCTCATACGAACTGCTGTTAAGCTACCTAACCGTTTCAAATAAAACGTTTGAAACGGTACACCTTCAACTGCTAAGTCCGGTATGAGCTGAACACCTCGCCAGTGCACGACAACTTTGACTTTGGGGTGAAGCTGATAAAATCTATTTATAGCGATCAGTAACTGACGTTTTCCGATCAAACACCAAGGACAAATAAAGTCAAAAAATACATCAATATGTAATTGCCGAATCATCATTTGTTATTCATCCCGCATTTTTGTATTTGGTTACCTGAATGATTTTTAAGCTCAGTTATTCCTTGCTGCTCAAAACGCGCGATATCTTTGTGATAATGACGTTTGGCATAAAAAAATACGGCTGCGGCTGCAATACTGACCAATGGCATGAGCTGAAATGCACTATGTAAACCAATCACATCAGATACTTTGCCAACGACTAAAGGACCAAGCGCTAAACCAAGAAAATTGTTAGCTAAGGTGAGTGTTGCAAATGCAGAGCCATGAACTGAGTTATGTGTGAGATTGGCCACCATGGCACTAGATGGCCCATTAGTTCCAAGGGCAATAAACATTCCGAGGCAGATGAGAAGTAACTGGTTACGTCCCGCAGGCACAGCAAAAGCAATGAATAAAAGAACACAACCGACCAAGCAGTACGTAATCGCTAAACTGACCTTACGATCTGGACAGTTACGGCCCAAATAATCACACAACATGCCACATAGAATGGTGCCTACTGCACTACATAGCAAAATGACCGCTGCCATTACGCCTGCCTTGTCGGTACTCATGCCGTAATAGCGATTGAGATAACTCGGCATCCAGACAATCACCGTGCCACCAACAAATAATTGCAGACCACTACCAATGTAAGTGGCAATGACTGAACGACTTGAATATAAAGTTTTTAAAGGGCTTTTAATGTGCTGGGTTTTGCTACGAATTTTATTGTGAGGTGCTGCGTTTATTCTGTTTTCTTTCACTAAAATTGGATATAGAAAAGCCAAAATGAGACCAAATAAAGCAATACCTCCAAAAGCCCAACGCCAACCGAAATGCTGTGCGAGTACACCACCTAAAGCCACACCCAAAAACGAGCCAAATACACCACCCGCCATAAAAGCACTGGCGAGTGTTGCACGCATTTCCCTTGGAAAAACAGCCACAACCACCGCGATTCCAACGCTGCCATAAGCAGCTTCACCCACACCAACCATAAAACGAGCAATAAACATTTGCTCATAATTTTCAGCAAGTGCACATCCTAAAGTCGCCAAACTCCATAGAGCTGCCATAATCGCCAAGCTTTTAACTCGCCCAAAACGGTCTGCCATTAAAGACAACGGCAGAGTCAGTAAACCCACCATTAACGCGACAATGCCACTGAGCAAACCTAACTGGCTATCGCTGAGCAACCACTCATTTTTAAGTAAAGGAAAGACTGCGTTTAAGACTTGTCGGGACATGTAATCTGAAATGAGCAAACCAAATGTCAAAGCAAAAACAAGCCATGCATAACGACGAGGTATACTGATTGACGTATCAACATCGCTCATCTGATCTGAATACTGATGTGCATTCATACGACCTCCTTGTATTTTTTATAATTTCTATTTAGCTAGTGCAGCAACGCACTTTTAAAAACAAAGCGAATAAACTGCACTACATTTGAGGTCTAAATTCCGTTAGACCTTGTCACATTAGTTACGCTGCGGCACACCCTTTTGCCCTGCTTTACGATTAGGTGCCATACCATTTGCGATTAGGGTTTCTTCAATACTGTTGTATTGCACCCCAATACGATAAATTTCACGGGCTTCTTTTCCTGAGGCAATTTCACGGCCTAATTCATGGGCAATCCGAACGGTTTGCTTAATTTGCTCTACAGATGAAAAACGGCGTCCGTGATGATCAATGATCGTGTCTTCATTACCCACACGGGCATGTAAACCCATTGCCATCGACATGGTGTTAAAAGGCAATACATTTTTGAGCAAAGATTCTGATGTCAAAGTACATCCATCCGGTACGCGATGAATAAAATTAAAGAAATTAAATGGGTTTGGACCATCGAAACCGCCACCGATTCCAATCCAAGTTAAGTTTAACGGCCCCATATACAACCCTTTGCGCACCATACGTTCTAGGGTTTCAAGTCCATGCATACCCGTTAACTGAAAGTGCGGTTGAATATTGTTTTTACATAAGCGCTTGATGTGTTCAGTGACCCATGCAGGCCCTGCTGGCACAGTCATCTCTGCATATGCTGCCTGAGTCGCTGGATGTGCCAATGAAGTCCCTTCTAAATATTCAGGATAGAGCAATTCCATAATATTCATTTGAGTGGTGTTAATTGCCACCGTAACCTGATCGGGCTTTGGTGTAAGTTCAGCCAACATATGTCGGGTGTCGTCACTTAGCCATAGAGCCGCTTCACCTTCACTTTCGGGTGCAAATGAAATTGAACCACCTACCTGAATAATCATGTCAGGCACAGCCTCACGAACCCCTGCAATAAGCTCATTAAATTTTGACAAGCGTTTAGAGCCTTTGCCATCAAGCTCACGGACATGTAAATGCAGCACCGTCGCGCCCGCTTCATAGCACTCAACCGCTTTTTGTATTTGCTCATCCATGGTCACTGGAATATCTTCGGGAAAGTCTTCCGGCATCCATTCAGGTCCATACGGTGCAACCGTGATTACCACTTTTTCCATATTTTCTGGGTGCAATGAGTCGTCAAAGAATTGCATGTGCATCTCCTCATATATTTTTTAGAATTTTCAATTAGATAAAATTATTAACCTATAGATTTAATAGGTTGCGTCACCAATAATGCCGGCCCGTTCCATTTTTCGGTGGCAAGGTGGGTAATCCATGACTGCATAATGTTGTGTGCTGCGGTTATCCCAGATGGCAATGCTGTTAGGCTTCCAACGCCAACGCACTTGAAACTCTGGAATATAGGCTTGAGAAATTAAGTAACGTAGTAGTTCAGCTGCGCCTGGATTGGCATCTTGTCCAAATCTGACGCGCTCTTTGGTGTGATAGTTACTGAAGTGGGTTGTGAACGCGTTGACGTATAAAATTTTCTCGCCCGTCTCAGGATGAATACGTACTACTGGGTGCTCAGCATCAGGAAACTTTGCTTTTAACTCCAAACGTTTTTCAAGCGGCATAGCCGCACCAAAACTCGCTTCTATGCTGTGATAAGCACGTAAGTCAGCAATCTTATCCTTAATATCGTTGGGTAACGACTCATAGGCCATCACCATATTAGTCCACATGGTATCGCCACCTACTGGTGGGCATTCAACGCAGTGCAGCACGCATCCCATCGGTGGAACCTTGCGCCAGCTTGCATCGCTGTGCCAAGCATTTTCATAACGATCAACAGGACTTTCAGGATGTTTATATATCTGCACCAAACCCGGATGATCAGGATGACTGCCTACTGCGGGATGATCTTCGAGCTGTCCAAATTTTTCCGCAAATGCGACATGATCCTGACGGGTTAAGTGCTGATCTCGCAAGAACAACACACGATGTTTAAGTAGTTGAGTGCGAATTTCAGCAAATAATCCATCATCATAAATCGCATCAGCAAGTTTGATGCCACTGAGCTCTGCACCAATATTGCAAGTTAACTGTTCAATTTGCATAAGAAATCCCTTCAAATTACAAAGATTGATGAACCTATTGTTTTACGTGCTTCCAAATCACGATGAGCTTGCACGGCATCTTTTAGCTCATAGCGCTGATTAATTTCAATTTTGATTCGTCCATGTCGAACATGATCAAATAATTCATTTGCCAGTTCTTTCTTCTCGGCAGGATCTGCAATGTAATCTGCCAAAGCCGGACGTGTGACAAACAATGATCCTTTCACGGCGAGTAATACCGGATCAAAAGCAGGAATTGGACCAGACGCTGTTCCTACACAGACCAACAAACCACGGCGTTTAAGTGAGTCTAATGAACTCATAAAAGTGGCTTGACCGACACTATCGAAAACGACATTTACACCAACGCCGCCTGTTAACTCACGTACACGTTCGGCAACATTTTCATGGCTGTAGTTAATGACATGATCACAACCATGAGCTCGCGCTACGGCAGCTTTTTCTTCTGAAGATGTGGTCCCGATAACAGTCAAGCCAAGTAATTTAGCCCATTGAGAAACGATCAGCCCAACACCACCAGCGGCTGCATGTAATAAAATTGAATCGCCCGCTTTAAAGTCATAAATGCGGCGCATCAGATAAGCAGCGGTCAGCCCTCGCATGGTAATGGCTGCCGCTGTTTCACAAGAAATTTCTTCGGGTAATTTAATTAAAGCATTTGCTGGAATTAGACGGTGAGTACTATATGCACCTAAGGTATTTAAAAAACCTGTATAAGTAACTCGATCACCCACTTTAAGATGGGTCACTCCTTCGCCTAAAGCTTCAACGACACCTGAAGCTTCGACGCCCATACCATTAGGCATTGGAATTTGATAGGTTCCATTACGAAAATATGTATCGGCATAATTTAGGCCGACTGCCATATGACGTAGGCGTACTTCTCCAGCTTTAGGATCTCCTACTTCTACATCTTCATAGCGCATTACTTCTGGCGTTCCTGTTCCATAGAAACGTATAGCTTTCGTCAACGTCATGTCCTATTCCATATTTTGGTTTTTTATTGAGTGCCTATAAAAGCAATAACCAAAATTACAACAGTTAGGATATGGGCCACTTTACATTTGACGACACAAGCTTAACGTTTAATGACAAAGGGCTAAATAGTATTCCCAGCAATTGCAGCAGACTTATGTAGATTGTCGCTAACAGAATTTTTATTTTCATTTAAGCTAAAACTGACCGCCTCTTTTGCATGAATGGCGGTCGTATCAAATAAAGGAACCGAGAATTTAAGCTCACCAATCAACATACAAATTTCAGTACAACCCAAGATAACGCCTTGGGCGCCTTCAGCTATGAGTCTTTCTACAATAGCGATGTACTTTTGCTGTGAATCTGGGCTGATCACACCTAAACAAAGTTCTTCATAAATGATGCTATGAACTATCTTTCGGTCGGCTTCATTTGGAATAACGACATCAATTCCATAATCTTGCAATCGAGCTTTATAAAAATCTTGCTCCATTGTAAAAGCTGTCCCCAACAGAGCAACTTTACCAATGTTTTGACTCAAAATTTCTTTTGCAGTTGCATCAGCGATGTGTAAGAAAGGAATCGAAATTGAATCTTCAATCTGTGCAGCAACTTTATGCATGGTGTTAGTACACACCAAAATACAATCTGCTCCTGCCTTTTCTAAATTTTGTGCTTGCTCAGCTAAATATGCGCCAGCTTCTTGCCATAAACCCTGCGCTTGCAAGGCTGCTATTTCTTCAAAATCGACACTATTAATAATGACTTTAGCAGAGTGCAATTTTCCTAATTTACTGTGAACCATTTTATTGATTTGTTGATAATAAAGCGCTGTAGATTCCCAACTCATTCCGCCTAATAAGCCGATTGTTTTCATTATTGAATCCTTCTATTTATGTAAAACTTATCTATATCTCTTATGAGTAAAGCGTAGCTAGAATAAAATTGCTTTCTTAAATTTTTTCTTGCTTATCCTATTTATTAATCTTAAACGCTGTGAAGTCGATAGAAATTTGTAAGTTGAATAGACCTAATTGATGAAATTTCCAAAACAGAAAACTCTCTCCATCAAACCCAAATCATAAATATAAGAATTCACGCAAACTTCACGACCAGCTCTTTAATTTAATCTTATAAAGTTGGCTTGGATATCGACATGAAAATTATAACTACAGCCCTTGGGCTGATTACTTTGGTAGGTTTAACAGCGTGTAAAAGTGTGCCTAGTTACTCAGGTGACTATGGCAAAGCTGAACAAAAAATTACGGGAATAGAATTAAATGACCAACAGGCACTAGATATCGGTAATCGTTTTGTTGCCGCATTTAATACGCTTGGCACCCCTTCTTTTGTGAATAACGCGAGTCATCTTTACGCTGATCAACTTTATATCAACGATACACTCTCGCAGTTCTCTCAAAAGCAAGATCTCATTAAGCATTTTGAAGGCATGAATGCCCGAGTGAGTAATGTCACTGTAAAACTCATTAGTGCAACTCATCACCAAGATACAGCCTACATTCATTGGTACATGACCTATGACTTTAAAATGTTAGGTCGCTCAAAAACCATGGCTTCTTATGGAATTAGTCAAATTAAGATTAATGAGCAACAAAAAATTATTTTCCAGCAAGATTATTGGGATCCAGCGAATGGCCTTTACCGTTCTTTACCAATATTTGGAGGAGTATATAAATGGGTATTACCGTTCAAAAAAGTCGAGTCTTGATATTTCTAGGAATCTTAATCGCATCTCAGGCGAATGCGGCTGAACTAAAAAAATGCAGTTCAGCACCTTTAATGGTGACGAGTAAGAATGTAGGAAATGTCAGTTACTTTGCTGAAGACTGCTTAAAAAATTGGCAAAGCCAAAGCATCAAACTGGACTTTAGCTATAATCGCGATATTCCCGAGTGGGCATTTAAACGCGCAGCAGCCCACTTTTTGAAGAAAAATGTTAGCGGCTTTGATGCAAAATCTCCGCTTAATCATATTAATGAACTATATAGGCCAATTAAAAGTGGAGATCTTTATAGTCTCTATTACCAACATGAAAATCAAAAACTAGAACTAAAATTAAACCAGAAGCTACTGGGTTCTTTAAACAATCCGAATGCAAATCAATATTTTAAAATCTGGTTTGGTAGCGAACCATTTAATGCTAAATTAAAACAACAACTATTAAATTAATGGCTTAATAAAATCTCATGGGTAATCACTTTATCCTCATGGTTGAGGACCATTTTGAACTCGCAGCAACGGTCTGCGAATTTCTTGAAGTGCATGGTTATGTGATCGATCATGCTCGCAATTTAGATGCTGCACGGACTTTTCTCAAATCGCAGCATTATCATCTTTTGCTGCTCGACATAAATCTGCCCGATGGCTCAGGTTATGATCTATGCAACTGGCTACGCACCGAACAAGGTGTGGATATTCCCGTTCTTATGCTAACAGCAAGAGATACTTTAGATGACAAACTTAAAGGCTTTACTGCTGGCACAGATGATTATTTGGTAAAACCATTTGATTTTAATGAATTAGTGATGCGAATCCGTGCATTAATAAAAAGAGCAGCTGGTGAAGTTACTCATCATAAAATTCAGATTCACGACTTAATTCTTGATAGTGCAACTCAAACCGTGGTTCGTGCCGGAAATAATATCGAGTTACCCCCTATTCAATTTAAACTATTAAAAATTTTGATGCGCCAGTCTCCAAAAGTGGTGACCAAACAAGAACTGATGATGGAGCTATGGGGCGATGAAGAACCTGAAAGTGATGCGTTACGCAGTCACATCTACAACTTAAGAAAAATGGTTGATAAACCTTTTGACCCTAAATTATTACACACAGTAGCAGGTGTCGGTTTAAAAATTGCTTTAGACAGTTCTACAAGTTAACTCAAATAAACCACAACAATTAAGCCCGTGGTCGGTTCCAAATCGAGTTCGGGATGGGTGGTTAAATAATATTGTCGATCAAACAACTCGACTCGCCATCCTAATTGTTTGCAAAGCTTTTGTACCAATTGCAAACCAATTCCATGACCCTTAGCCTTTAAAGACAGTTGTGAATCGCTGAGCTCTTGCACCTTGACATCGTTAGGTAAAGAAATTCCAATTCCATTATCGGCAATAATTAGGCTGTTTTTTTGTTGAATAATGTTGATTTGTGAACCTTGCGAATAGTTCAGTGCATTACGTAAAATATTGCTTAACACCATTTGTGTCATAGAAGGATATATCCAACGCGGCTGTTCAGAAAGATCAGGTTGAATATGAATATGTATGCCCTTACTCTCACTGACCGCATCTAAACTTTCGACTAATTCATTTACAGTCTTAGATAAAAAATTCTTTTCAGACGGTAAGCTTTTTACTGTATTACGTGCGATTGCTAGTAAGGTGTCGACTAATAACTGCATGTCCTCAATCGTATTATGAAGTCGAACTAGGGCTTTATCTTCTCCATACTTCGCCTGACAAAGTTGCACATTACCCTTTAAGATTGTGAGCGGAGTGCGTAACTCATGACTCACATCTCCAGTAAATTCTCTTTCGCGTCGAATAAAATCGCTTAAAACCTGATGATATTTTTCCAAGGCTTGTTTGAGATATTCTGCTTCCATATTGCCATTGGTATTAATATCTTTAAAAGGAGAAGCTTGAGTGTCTTGATGTGCCCAATCAATATTTTCTAAAGCATTTGCTAAACGCGTAATTGGGGAAAAATAGCGTCTTGCTCTTCGGTTTGACCACCACAGAAAGCTATATAGAACAGATAAACTGAACATAAGTGGAGCAAGTCCAAATAACCAGATCAGCTTATTGACATTACTTTCGCCAAATACCAATAGAACATGCTGACCGTTATGTTCCCCATATACCGTCATCCGCTCTTTACCATCAACAAATATTCGATGCACACCACTTTCTAACCGCATATCTTTAAAGGGTTGTGGTGCGACCTGTGTATTCCACCGATATCCATATAAATTTTTGGTATCTGGTAAATCTGCATTTGGATTACGTTCGATGCGTAACCAATAATGTTCCATTTCCTGCTCTAAAGCAGTTTTAAGTAAAGAGCCTTTAATCACCCAAGCACTACAAGCCAACCCGACCACGATCGATAATGCAATCAGACCAATCTGCAACCAATAATATCGATTGAATATTTGGGCTAATGGATGACTAGCTTTGCCATCGTTTCGAGTTCTTATCATATCTTTATCGCCGGGATAGGCTGTAGAAATTACAATGCTCTCTTTTTAAATAAAAAGTGACCAATGACCCATTCTTGTCCTTGCTCAAAACCGAATAGCTCAGCACAAGCCATGAAGAAAATACGCCAGCGTTGCCACCAGATGTTGGCATCTTTTCCATAGATTTTTTTAAACAGTGGTTTCAGTTCGACTTCTTGGTTATCCATGTTATCAAGCCAAGCATTTGCCGTTCTCATGTAGTGCTCACCCGACCACTGCCACTGTTGAGCCAACTCTAAATGCTCTTGAAAATGCAAAAAAGTGGAAGTCGACGGCATTAACCCGCCAGTAAAGAAATACTTGGACATCCAATCATAATCTGATTTCACTTCAAAAGGATAATGTAAAAAGCGATGACAAAAAATATGGCACCAGAGTAAGCCATCTGCTTTCAACCAACCCTGAATTTTTTCAAAAAGACGTTGATAGTTACGAACATGTTCAAACATTTCAACCGATACGACTCGGTCAAACTGACCTTTTTCTAGTTCAAGTACATTTACATCACAGGTAAGTACTTCAATATTGTTTAAACCTCTTAACTTTGCTTGCCCAAGAATATGCTTCTTCTGTGTAGCAGAGTTAGAAACTGCCGTAATCTGTGAACGTGGATAGTTTTCTGCCATCCACAAAGTTAAAGAACCCCAGCCACAGCCTAGCTCTAAGATGTGTTGACCATTTTTAAGTTGTGCTCTTTCACAATAAAGCTGAAGTGCGAGTTCCTCTGCCTGATCTAAAGTTGTTGTTTTAGTCGGGAAATAACATGCACTGTATTTGAGTCTTTTTCCAAGCACCGCCTGAAAAAACTCAGTGGGTAATTCATAGTGCTGCTCGTTTGCTTTATCTGTTTCAACGGCGATTTCACTCCGTTTTAACATATTAAGTACATCCATATAGCGCTGTGCCCCTTGTTCAGGGTCATAACGGCCTTCTTGAATTAAGCGTTTTTTGCTTAAAGCACGAATTGCAGCTCGAATGGCATGATCTGGAATCACACCACTTTCAACAATTTTCAAAGACTGATGAACAATAAAATCCATATGCGCACCTATTTTTTGGGTTTTCGCGGAATAAACATTGATGTTTTTTGTTGATAATCAAGATAATTTTGACCGCGACTTTTAATTGCTTGTTTTTCACTAAATGGAATACCCGTGACGTAATATAAAAACAGCCACATCAGTAACGGATAAATCCACAATAAATATTGGCCTGCCGCTAAACCAATGATTGGATAGGCAAACCAATGTAACCATTCAAAAAAATAATTTGGGTGACGTGAGTAACGCCATAAACCCTGATCCATCGTTTTGCCATGATGTTCTGGATTTAATTTAAATCGATATAACTGCTGATCAGCGAGCTGCTCTCCAATGAAAGCAATCGCCATAATTACAGCTGCAATCACTAAAGTGACTTTATATCCACTACTCCATTCAGTTGCTTCTACATTGAGGAGTGTCCACATTGGTAAAAAGAATAAACACACTAAAAGTGTTTGAAAGATAAAAAATAAAAAGAAGCCAACATGCTGAAACTTACCCATCGCTTTACGCATGTTTGCGTAACGACCATCTTCTTTTTGTTCAGATTGATAACGTCTTAACAGATGCCAAAATAATCTTAGAAACCATAAGCCGCTAAAAATACCAATAAACAGACGTACTTCAACAGGAGCAACTGAAATGAGTAAAGAAGACACAATAATGTTTAATGCCAGACAGAAACTCCATGCGGCATCTACAATTCCAGCTCGGCCATTTGCGGTAGCAAGTAACCAACTTATCAACATGATAAATAAGTCTAGAATCAGTAAATTCAAAAACATCAGCAGTCTCCTTACTTGAGCTGTTTGAGTTAGTAACTGCTACTTTCAAACAACAAGTGAACATTGCTTATCACGCCTTCTTTAAAACCACCCTCGCAATAACATAAATAGAAATCCCACATGCGAATGAAGTTTTCATCGAAACCCAGAGCCAATACTTCTTCTCGTGCGGTTAAAAACCGTGCTCGCCAGTGATGAATTGTTTGTGCATAACTTAAACCGATATCATTTAAATGCTTTAGCCTTAAACCACTTTCAGAGGCGGTTTGAGTTAATACACTCACGCTAGGAATAAAGCTACCAGGAAAAATATAGCGCTTAATATAATCAACTGTATTTAATGCTTTTTTATATCGAAAATCTTCAATGGTAATGGCTTGAATAAAGGCTAGACCTTTCGGTTTTAACAGTGTTTTACATTGATCAAAATATGTCGGCAAATATTGCGCTCCAACAGCCTCAACCATTTCAATTGAAACAAGCTTGTCGAACTTTCCTTCAAGTAAGCGGTAGTCTTTGAGTTGCACATCAATTCGATGTGCCAAACCCGCTTCATTTACACGGATAACGGCTTCATCATATTGAGCTTGTGAAATGGTAATGGTGGTCACTCTACAGCCGTAATGCTCAGCCGCGTAAATTGCAAAACCGCCCCAACCGCTTCCAATTTCAACCAAATGATCCATTGGTTTTAAATCTAACTTTTTGCAGATGATCTCTTTTTTTAGCTCTGATGCTTCTTCGAGTGTCATATTTTCATTTTCAAAAACTGCACTCGAGTACATTAAAGATGGATCTAAAAATAATTTAAAAAAGTCGTTGCTTAAGTCGTAGTGCTCAGCAATATTTTTACGGCTGCCACTTATAGAATTCTTTCGATTTTGATACCAAGCCTTAAGAAAAAACTGGCTCGCTTGAGCAATAACATTTTGATTAAGTTGGTCTAGTACATCTCGATTACGTGCCAAGATCTGAATCAACTCTACAAGTTGCTCGCTGCTCCAGTCACCACGGATATAGCCTTCCGCAGCCCCTAAAACACCATTTTTCAAAATGAGATCCATAAGCAAAGGATTGTGAACTTCAATTACAGCATGCAAGTCTGATACTTCACCAACCGTACCATTCCATGCACCCTGAAAAGTGATCTGTCCATGGCGTAGTTTGAGAAGACTTTTGAGTAGCACTGGTAGTGAGTCATCTTCACCATAAAGAAATGTTTTTATCATGTCTTATCTACCTTGATCTTTTTAGGATGACGATAAAATGGAACTTTTTTTCGCCACAACTTAAATGCCTCTAAATATATTGAAAACAACATTTTAAAAGGGGCTAAGCTGTTCATAAGAGCATATCGATACTGCTGTGAAGGAAATGTGATGGGCACAAGTTCAAACCGCATAGTGGCATCAAACAGTGGTTTTTGTTCTTCAAAGAGCTGCATGTGAATGACATTTTGCTGATCTGAAAAACTAAACCGCCAGCGATAAGTCAACTGCATAGGCATAAACGGCGAGACATGAAATGATTTTTCAAAATGAAAATCGAAACTCTCATAATCCCCTACATGGCTGTGTTGTTTTACACAGTCGTGTATATAAACTTTACGTTCATTCCAAGGGGTATTGGTTATTTCACTTAGGATAAAGAGAGGTTTTCCGGTTTTACCTAAAACAAAATAAAATATGACCGAATTGAACCTAAAACCTAAACAACGAGGCAAAGCCAACACTCTGATTTGCCACTCTGGTCTAAAATGTGAGTTGTTATTTTGCAGTATCGCTTTTTCTATTTTTTCCCTTATAGAACCCTCATACATATTTAAAAAATCATTTTCAGATAGTTTTAATACATTCCAATGGTCGGTTGACCAAAGTGAGCAACTCTTTGAAATCTCATTTAATTGATCTGGATCGAACCATAAATAGTTTAGGGTCGATGTAAATTGATGCTGTTTAGGGCTATAACGTCTGTGACGAATAAGTGCAGGAGCTATAGCAAGTTTATTTAATAACATTTGAGAAGCTCCTTACTTATTGTTATAACGCTAAAAGTTGTTCTAAAACACGTGCTGCGCTACGGGCGCCATCTTCGTGAAAGCCCCACCCCCAATACGCTCCACAAAACGAAGTACGATTTTGTCCATTAATTTCTTGCCAGCGAGATTGAGCTTGAATCGCTTTTGCATCAAACACAGGATGACGATATTGGCGTTCAACCAAGATGTCTTCGGCTTTAATTTTCATATTCGGATTTAAAGTAGAAAAAACTTGAGTATTGCAGGATAAATTCTGCAAATTATTCATCCAGTAGGTAAAACCATAATGTATGTCGGACTCATCGTTTTGGATTTGCGATGTTGGCGTTACATGTACATGCCAACTTGCCCATTGCAAACGGCTTTTAGGCATAATCGAAATATCACGGTGAACCACCATGTGATTATCTTGATAGCTGAACTGGCTTAATATTTCTCGTTCAAGAGATGAAGCATCTTTAATTAAACTTAGGCTATCGTCGGCATGGCTTGCGAAAATTACCCAGTCATATTCTGCTTGCCCTTCAGTCGTTTCGATAAACACAGTTTCTTGTGAACGGCTCACATTTTTTACTTCTGCAAACTTCCACTCAATGGATGGGCAATTCTTTTGAATAGCACGAATGTAACTTGCTGAACCGTGTTTAACCGTTTGCCATTGCGGCCGCTCTTTTAGCTGTAACATGCGGTGATGTTGAAAAAAGCTCACTACAAATCGATATGGAATTTGGCCTATCTGCTCAACCGGAGCTGACCATAATGCGCCACACATCGGATAAAGATGTTCATAACGGAACTCATGACTATATTTGTGAAGGTCTAAATATTCTTCAATAGATAAATTAGGATCAATATCTGCCACGTCAATATTTTTATTATCATCATAAAAACGTAGTAAATCTGAGAGCATTTGCAGAAACTTTCGGTTTAGAAAGTTTTGCGGACGAGCAAAGAGCGACCATTTTTTTGAAGGATTATATTGAAGTCCACTCACTAGATTATTGACCGAAAAACTCATATCACTACTTTGAGTTTCTACACCTAATTTTTTAAGCATGTCGGTAAATAACGGATAGTTATAGTCATTAAACACAATAAAACCACTATCTACCGCGACTTTAGCGCCTTCTATCTCTAGCTCGTGAGTGTCAGTATGACCACCAAAATAGTTATTTTTTTCATATACGGTGACCTCATGTTTTTTAGACAATTTCCATGCAGCATAAAGTCCCGATATACCCGAACCCACAATGGCAATTTTCATAACACTTCACCGTTTTCAATTTTCTCTATCGATAAATCTTTAATCTTTTTATATTGATAGACCTTCGCTGGTACTGGCTTTAGTCCCCATACCAAACCAAATAAAGACATTAGTTTGAGCACATAAAAGGTGATATCAATCTGCCACCAATAAAAACCTTGACGCACACTACCAGCGTAAAAGTGATGGTTGTTGTGCCATCCCTCACCCAAGGTAATTAAAGAAAGAAGGAAGTTATTACGACTGTCATCTGGGGTATTAAACTCACGTGTGCCATAACGATGAGCGAGTGAATTAATAGACAAGGTTGCATGCGTTAATAGAACTGTGGAAATCACAAATCCCCACACTAAAAGCTGTAAACCATTCGTACCTAACTCAGGGAAATGTTGTGCAAGCCATGAACCTAAACCATAAATTGCTAAGGCCGTCAAAATCACAATAGGTAAACTAAATCGGTCTAGCCAAATCAGCTCTGGATATTTCAACCAGTCTTTAATGACTTTTTTTCGAGTGGCAAAATTCTGCTCATTTAAAAACCAGCCTACATGGGAATACCAAAAGCCTGCTTTCGCTGAATGCGGGTCCTGATCGGTGTCGGTAAAGTGATGGTGATAACGGTGATGTGCTGCCCACCATAATGGTCCGCGCTGCGCGCTCATCGTTCCAATGAGTACAAAAATGAATTGAACAATACGTGAGGTCTGAAAAGTTTTATGCGAAAGATAGCGGTGAAAAAAAGCGGTTATTGCAAACATGCGAAGAAAATAAAACCCCAGCATGAAAACAACCGCAAACCAAGATACACCCACCCAAAACGCAGCTAAACAAGCGATATGCAGTAAAATAAAAGGAATAATTCTTAACCATTGAATGTTCTTTTCAATGACATATTCGCTAGAAGTACCCACTTGCGCATTTTCTGAATCTGACCAGCTATCGATCCAGCGCAGAAAAAATTTAGACATTGATTCTTCCTGATCTAAAGCATTTCTTTTGGTTCTAATTTAGAAAATGCGCAATGAATTTTATGTGAAGTTCACTCGTTTACGAGATAAATATAAGCATCTACGCAACCAGCACTTCGCTATTTAGACTGGGTTGTCTTAACGAGTTTAGAAACGTCGTAGCCATAGCTTTTTGCGGTTTGCAGATAAGACTGATATGTCGCCTCATCAATTTGAGGACTACGAGAAAGAATCCATAAATATTTCTGGCTTGGGCCACCCACTAAAGCGACCTGATAATTTGGGTCAACTCTTAAAACCCAGTAATCGCCTTTTGTAAAAGGAATCCATCTAAGGCCAGAAGGTAGAAAGCTCACCTTCAGTTTACTGTTGCCTTCATTTTGCGAATAAGCAACGCCTTCTGATGAAATCGTTTCTCCATTTTTATTCGTACAACTATTTAAAACACCAACGGTTTTGTCCGCGTTAAGAGAATAGTTTGCAGTTGTATTGGCTACACAATTACGCTGAAAAAACATAGGTAAATGTGCAATTTCATACCACTTACCCGCGTATTTATTAATATCAATAGAATCAACAGCGACAGGTTTAGTATTGGTGTCTGCAAAGGTGCTTAAAGGAAGCATTAAGCTCACCGCTGCAAGGCTGCTGCTCATGACCAGTGACTTAAATAATAATTTCATGACTACCCTCTTCTGTTTATTTCATGTGTTTAAACATACGTCAGAGGGCTGTGAATAAAGTGTGAATTTTAAAAATTAAGGAACATTAATAAGGATTTAATTGTATTTCTTTGCAGCATCTACAACTGGAAAAGCAAGCTCAAAGCACACACCTTCGACTGTGTTATAAACTCGATAGAGGCCATGATGTAGGTCCATAATTGAAGCGACAATCGACAAACCTAATCCACCTGTCTGGTTCTCATCACTTCGGCTTGAGTGGCATTGGTAGAATCTTTCAAAAAGATGCTCAAGTTGATGTTCAGCAATTGAAATACCTCCCGTTACCACAGTCAAGCTCACCCATTGCCTATGCTCAATCATTTTATGTTTAGTTGCGATATAAATAATCTGCTTGTCACCACCGTGAACCAGCGCATTTAAAATCAGGTTATAAACGGCTCTTTGAAATAACTCAGGATCTGCAAATAAGGTTTGAGCTTTTAAGTTAAACCTAAAATGACACTCTTGTTCTTCAGCTTGATATTCAAAAATCTGGCATAAGCCATCTATAACATCTTGGGCGTTTATTTCCTGCTTGTTTACAAGAACCATTTTCTGATCGGCTCTTGCCAAGAAAAGCATACTATCAATCATGCGTTTTAATCTGTGGTAGTCGTCTAAATGAGACACCAGCAAATCTTCATATTGCTCAATCGAACGTTCGCCAGTTAAAGCAATCTCGGTTTGCCCAATCAGATTATTTAAAGGCGTACGAAACTCATGAGCGATATCTTCAGAAAAACGATTGAGCTGTATATAGCCTTTTTCGATACGCTCAAGCATGTGGTTTATATCTTTGGAAAGTAGCTCAACTTCTAAAGGTGAATTTGATAGATTTAATCTTTTCTGGAGCTGATTTACGTTAATAGAATGGGTTTGCTTGCGAAGCTGTTGCAGCGACTTTAAACCTAAATGACACGCTAAAATGCAAAGTACAAAGATTGCAAACAAGCCCCCAACCACATACATCAAGAGACTTTCTTGAAAAGGTAAAAGAATGTTGATGCGTTCCGACCACTGTTTACCTGCAATCAGTAGATAAGGCTCGTTATTAATTTTTATAGTTTTCCAAGCAATACGCGTTGGATATGAATTGTTTGCTAAATCTTGAAATTGAAGACTGTCGCGCTGTGCAAGTTCAGGTAAATGAATATGGAGCGGATTGATATTAATTAGAGTTTTGTCTTTATGAATGAGCAGAAACAAGTTGTCTTGGTTACCAAGCATGTTTTGATACAGCTTAGGACGCGCAATGATTTGCTCTACATTTTCGCTATCTTGGAGCAAAATTTCCAAACGGTTAATTCTGTCTGCTAAAGCTTTATCTTGTTGCTTTAATAAAATCTGGTTAATGCCTAAATAGGTCATAAAGCCGACTGAACATAAAATTAAGGCCGAACAAAGCGTGACCAGTAATGTAATACGGACTTCAAGAGAACGTAGAAATTTAAAGTTCATAAGCTAACCGAAATTTTATAGCCCAAGCCACGTATGGTATGAATGAGTTTTAATTCATATCCTTCATCAATTTTGCTTCGTAAACGGCGTACAGCAACATCAATAAAGTTGGTATCAGTGTCAAAGTTAATATTCCAAACTTCGGAACCAATTTGTCTGCGGGTCACGATTTGTTCTTTATTGAGCAACAGGTAACGCAACAAATTAAATTCGGTTTTGCTCAGCTCAATTACGTTTCCGTTACGCCATACTTTATGGCCGACCACATCCATTTTTAGATCACTAATAGATAGCTCGTTTTCTTGAAGATATTGCTGTCTTCTTAACAGACTTTTAATCCGTGCCAACAGTTCAATATACGAAAATGGTTTAGCCAAGTAATCATCTGCGCCCAACTCCAAACCTTTAACTCTATCCATGACCTGATCTTTTGCCGTTAAGAAAATCACCGGAATTTTTGAAAACTGGCGTAAGACCTGTAATACACTCCAACCGTCTATGTCCGGTAACATGACATCAAGAATAAGCAATTCATATTGATCTCTCTTTAGCATTTCCAAACCTTGCAGCCCTAAGTGAACACACTCCGCTTGATATCCAGACTCTTTTAATCCTTTGACCAAATAAGTGGCGATCTTGATCTCGTCTTCAATAATAAGGATACGCATTTTGTAGAGACTCATTTGAAAGATGACAACTTTGTAATGTGATTGTCACGCTTGAAGTTAAGCAATGTGTTTAAGATTTTCAAAGCGACATAGAGGCGATCATTATGAAAAAATTAAACTGGCTGATGTTAACAGCCGTGCTATTCGGTAATAGTACTTTTGCACAGCCCCCTGCTTTGAATCAAGTTTATTCGTTAGATCTAAAAACTGCGCATCTGCTAGCCTACAGTGCTAAAGAGGCCTGCAAAAAACTAAATCAAAATATTGCGGTCGTTGTTGTAGATCGCGGCGGTAATCCTTTAACTGCCGAACGGCATGAGCTGGTGGGTCCGCATAATTTAATGGCTGCCGAGAAAAAAGCCTATACCGCTTTATCTACCAAAACATCGACCTTAGTTTTAAGCCAAAACAGTAACCAAAACCCCGATGCAAAAAATTTAACCACCGTAGCGAATTTACTTTTGTTAGGCGGCGGCGTACCTGTTCGTTTTGAGAACCAAGTGATCGGCGCGATTGGCGTTGCAGGTGCTGGTGGTGCACAAAATGACAATCAATGCGCAAGCAAAGCTATTGATACCGTTTTTCATTCATAAGGAGTTCACCATGACTAAATCAATTATTGCTTTATCTTCATTATTTATTGCTTCGACTACGTTTGCTCAAACTAATCCGCTAAGTGTGCATGTGTTAAACCTAGAAACGGGTTTGCCCTCTTCTCAGGTTGAAGTGGTTTTAGAAAAAAACACCAATAACCAGTGGGTTAAGCTCAACCAGCAAGTGACCGATTCAAATGGTCGTATTACTGCGCTCTATCCAGAAAACAAAAAACTAGAGCAAGGGGTTTATAAAGTTACCTTTAAAACTGAAGACTGGTTTAAAAAGAACAAACAACAAACTTTTTTTGCCGAGGTTCCTGTAATTTTTAAAGTGGATGGAAGCGTAAATCACTACCATATTCCGTTACTACTTAGCCCTTACGGTTATTCAACCTATCGAGGCAACTAAAATAGAAACCCCCTTTATCTGTTGTGCACAAATAAAGGGGTTGGTTAAAAGCGATGCGTTTTACGAACAAACGCCATTGCTAATAACTGATTTTTTATTTGAATCCAAAGCTACAATTGAAGAAGAAACCGTATTAATAATTTAAGTCATGGCCTCACTTGAAGCACTCACAATTGCATCCATCTTTTTAGCTTTTTGATCAATCGGCTGCTTAAAAGCAATTCGACAATTGAGCTGGGATCCTGTATTCGTGATGATCTTAGTAGAATGCAGTTTTCCTAATTTACGATGAACCATTAAGAATAAGCGAACGGTGAGCGCTTACCCCTGCCATCATTCCATCTGCAACTGCGAATGGAACCGAACCACCTAAACGTGCAATATCACCGCAAGCAAAAACCCCTTTTACCGTGGTGTCTTTTGTCGCATTTGTTTTGATTATTTGTCCAAACGGCGTGTCTTCGACTTCACATCCAAGCTCGGCCAGCCAAGGTTGAGTAATATATGTACGTGTTGGAATAAACAGTCCATCCAAAGCAATAACCTTTCCATCCGTAAACACAATCTCTGCCTCACTTCTGATTTCATGAATAACACATGGCTCTACAATCACTCCACGTTTTTGTAAGGAAGTATGCCATTCTGTATGAATGAGTTGATCATTTCCATTAAGTAAAAGCGTGGTTGGGCCCCAATCAGGCAGTATCATCGCCAATTGTAAGCTGTGTTCTGACGTGGCCAAAATACCGATTTTTCCTTTTTCTAACTCGTATCCATGGCAATATGGACAATGAAAAACCGTTTTTCCCCATCTTTCAGCCAAACCCGCTATTTCTGGCAACTGATCACTAACTCCTGCCGCAATAATAATTTTTTTAGTTTGAATGGAATACACTCCATCAATACAAATACAAAAACCTTCATCTATTTTTGCAATTTTTTTAACTCTCCCATTTTGCCATTCAACAGTGCTATAAACTTCTAATTGTTTTTTTGCAATTTCAACAATTTCATTAGCTTGAGTTCCATCTTGGGTAAGGAATCCATGAGAATATTCAGCAAAACGATTTCTTCTTTGCCCTGCATCAATTATCGCAATGTTTCTACGTGCACGGGCCAACGGCATTGCTGCTGATAAACCCGCATAACTGCCACCAATAATCGCAACGTCATACAGCATTTTATTCACCCTTAATAAGTAACTTATGAAGTTACATTAATGCCTTTTATTTTAATTTGCAACTTTTCATGTTACATTTTATACATTCTATTGATCGCGCTGTTTTTTGTGCTTATGCGTACAGACAATAAACTTTCCCGAATACTTCATGTGCTTTTACACATGGCGAGGCAAAATCGCAGTTTTACTTCTGAAGAAATTGCCAAAATGTTATCAACTAATCCTGTAGTTATTCGTCGTACCATGATTGGGTTAAAACAGGCTAACTTTGTACAATCAGAGAAAGGGCCTGGCGGTGGTTGGCACTTAATAGGAGATATAGAAAAAATTACGCTTCTTGATATTTATAAGGCTATTGGTGAACCTACAATTTTTGCAATCGGCAATGAAAGAAAAAATCCGGAATGTGCTGTAGAACAAGTCGTCAATGCAGCTCTAGATACAAGTATTCAAGCTGCACAGGCGATTTTGATTCAACATTTAAAAGAAACTACTCTAGCCGATCTTGCAAGATCATTTGATCAAATTTGTATTGAAAAAGGATGGGATTTAAAACACTCACATGAGTAAATTTTTCCTCACAGCTTTTAACTAACAATTAAAGAACCTAAAACCGGATGGAATTATCAAATTTTATCCGGCATTTAACCGGATAAAACGTGTATAGATTTAATATTAAGAACAAACACCATTGCTAATAACCGATTTTTTATTTGAATCTAACGCCACAATTGAAGAAGAAACCGTATTAATAATTTGAGTCATGGCCTCACTTGAAGCACTCACAATTGCATCCATCTTTTTAGCTTTTTGATCAATCGGCTGTTTAAAAGCAATTCGACAATTGAGCTGGGATCCTACATTAGTGATGACTTTTGCATTATTTGACTCTAATTGAGTGGGTGGTATTTGACGCTTCACCACCCAAGATACCGCAATATTAATATAGCTTTTATCTACAATATCAAAATGAGAAAAGTCCGTAGAAACTCGATATAACGGTTGATTGTTTCCAGCCAGCCCACTGCTATAACTGTCAATTGCCCCTAATTTTTGCTGTAAACCCGCCGACAAGGTATCGCGTAATTGCGTACCCATAGTCGATGTCCAGCGTTCATTATTTAATACCGTAGATTTACCACTACTGTCTTGTAGCACCAAAGGCGCACGGTCCAATCGGTCTGGAATCCCGACCGGTAATACTTCAATCACCTGCACAGTTGATTTTGTAGCCGCAGTGATTTTAGGAGACATCGTATAATAGTTTGGTGTCGGTGAACTCGAGCAGGCCGTCATGGCAACTGCTGTTAAAAACAGGCCACTCCCAAGCAGCCATTTGGCTGCTTTAGGATGCTGAAAAGATAGAGTGTTTTTATTTTTCATCATCGGTCTCTGGTGTTTTACCACGAATAATTGATTCAGGGTGTTGTTCAATATAGTCTGCCATTAACTGTAATGAAGCTGCCGCACGTGTCATTTGCTGCAATGCTTTACGTACGTCTTGTTGTAACGGCGCATCACTCGACAAAATAGACTCAGATGATCTTACCGTTTTACGGACATCGTCCAAGGTTGCTTGTAAACCAGGTGCAACTTTTCCATCCAACTGCTTAACCAGTTTGTCGGTAGAGGCAATGGCCGTGTTCATATTGTTGAGCGTTTTACGTACATCTTGCCCAATCTCAACTAACGGGAATTTCGTTAACTTGTCAGCAATCTGAGAAACTTGTGCTTGTAAGCCACTGAGTTCGGTCTGTGTAGTTGGAATCACTACGCGATCATCACTCAAAATTTGTAATTTGGCTGGTTTAGCTTTAGGGAACTTATCTAGTGCAATATAGTTTTGACCCGTCAGTAAGTTGCCTGTTCTCATTTGAGCACGCCAACCATGTTCAACAAAGTCTTTGAAGATTTCACTATTCGGATTAAGTGCCAAACCTTTTTCAACACGTGAAGGATAAAAGACGGCATCAACACGCATACGCATCTGCTTATAGTCGTTAGTAAATTCAGCATTAATCGCTTTAACATTACCAACTTCAATACCCATGAAGTCAATTGGTGCACCGACTGCCAATCCACGCAATGAATGATCAAAATACATAATCACACCACGAGGTTGTCCATCTGGATCTTTCAATGCATCAGATTTTGAATCCCAAAGGTTAAAGCGGCTATGATTTGCTGCTGTGGTCGCATGTGAGTTTTCAGGGTATCCAAAAGCAATACCACCCGCAACAATACTTGCAAGCGACTGGGTATCTAAATTAAAGCCGGAAGCATTTAAAGTTACATCGATTCCGCTCGCCTGCCAAAAACGTGCATCGGTAGTGACAAACTTGTCATACGGTGCACGAATAAAGGTTTGCAGTTCAACATTTTTACCATCATCAGATAATTTATAAGCTGTAATTTGCCCCACATTAATTCGACGATAATAAATCGGAGAACCGATATCTAAAGATCCCAAATCATCTGCATTTAAGAAAAATATTTTTCCGGGCACATCTGAAGATATCACTGGCGGTATCTCTAACCCAGTAAATTCAAGTTTTTTCTCCTCCGATTTACCCCCATCCACTTCAATATATGAACCTGACAATAAAGTATCGATGCCTGAAACCCCACTCGTCCCAATACGTGGTCGCACTACCCAAAATCGTGAATCTTTTGCTGCAAAGTTACTCGCGTCTTTACGCAAATCAATTCTGGCAATCACGTGGGAACGATCTTCCGAAAGATCAATTTGTCGTACTACACCAATATCCACCTGCTTATAACGAACAGTTGTTTTACCCGCAACCAGCCCCTCAGCCGTCCTAAAAGATACGTCAATTGTAGGGCCGTGAGACAAGAGCGCTTTTATCGCTAATGAAAGCGCAATTAAAAGAGCAATCAATGGAATGAGCCAAATTAAAAGAGGTCTCCACCGACTTTTCTTTTCTTGGGGTTCTGGTAAATCATTCATGCTATCCAGTTCAACATCTGTATCACGACGATCTGAGTTACCAGTGGTTATTTCATTTTCAGACATACTCATTGTTCTTTTATTGACTGGGATTAATGGAATCATTATTCAACGGCGGATGTTCTGCCTGAATAATCGTTGGTTTTTCTGAAGCAAAAGAAGAAGGTTTGTTTGTATTTTGAGATGCGTAGAAGTTATCCCAAATCAGTCGCGGGTCAAAACTTAAAGATGCAAACATGGTCAACACCACAACCGCACCAAAAGCAATCGAACCCGGCCCTGCTAAAATGGTGGCAAGCGATTGAATCTGAATAAGCGCTGTTAAGAGGGCTACCACAAAAACATCAATCATTGACCAGCGCCCGATAAACTCGACAACTCGATATAATTTTACGCACTGCTCAGGTAAAAATTTCCAAGCTGACGATTGTTGAAGATATACCGCTACCAATAAAAAATACAAAATCAGCAGCTTTAACATTGGAATAAAAATACTGGCCATGAAAATAACCACTGAAACCAGATAGTCTCCACTTTGCCAAAAGTAAATGACACCACTCATGATGGTATCTTGCTGACTACCTAAAAGTGAGTCAGTTACCGTCATTGGAAGTACATTGGCTGGAATATACAGAATAGTTGCAGCCACCACTAAAGCAAAAGTTCGATTTAAACTCGCTGGCTTACGTGAATGCAGTACGCTATTACAGCGAATACAACGTAAAACTTGAGAGTTTTGGTTGAGTCGTTTTTTTTCATTTTTAACAGAATTTACGATACCACAGCAGTGACACACAATTAATGAGAGATCTTTGGCTCTTGGATATTGTTGAATCATCGATGCTTGCTGCGAGCTTTTTGTCTGGGTCACGCTTTTTATCGTTTTCATGGCAGTGACCTATCAATTTCGTTCCAAATATCACTCACCTTTATAGAAGTAATATAAACCAACAATACACTCAAGATCGCAAATGCCCATAAAGCAATCTCTGGAATGACTAAGACCATTCCGATTAACTTCACAAGTGTGACCAAAATCCCGATTAAGAACACCTCAACCATTCCCCACACTCTCATAAAATAGAGTGTGCGTAAGGCAAACACCAAAAATGTGGGTCTTCTCTTCAATATACTCACTGTACCCAGCACATAGGAAAGTAATAAAAGATAGGAAAGCGGAACAATAAAAGTAGTAATTAAGATCAGTACGCCAACAAAAGCCCGATCATAATGAAACATCACCCAAACCGCACCAAGTAAAGTGGTTTCAGAGATATTTCCCTGCAATTCAATTTTTACAATAGGAAAGCTATTGGCAAGAATAAATACGATTAATGCAGTTAAGATTAAAGCCAGCAATGTCGAAAAAGGCTTGGTGTGCCGATAGAGTTCAGCGCCGCAACATACGCAATAAGCTCTTTTTCCATAAGCAAGCGGGGTTCTACGATAGACTGTATCGCACTCCTCACAACCTGCTAATTCTTTAAGCCGCATAGTTATACTCTGAAATTTATAATTTTTACTTTGTCAGAACTGCTTGCTACAACGCTTGCATAAAATTCTACTTCTAAGCAATGTGCCAAACTAATCTCATTTCTTCAAGAGAAAATTGAATAACGACTCTACCGTTTACTTTATTAAATTATAGAAATAACAGAAAAGGATATAAAAAAGCCCCTTTCTAAAAAGGAGCTTTCACTTAGTCTAAACCGAAGAAATCATCAGTAAAAAGTAATCTAAAAGCTTATCTCGCTCATCTATCTGATTCTGCCCTACAAGTTGAACCATTGCGCCATCAATCAAAAATAAAAACATATAGGCATCTTGGACTGAGGCAGTCGATTTTAGCGTTAAAAGCAGCTTATAAATTTCATTAATGAACCAGTTACGATAATCAATTACCAACTTATAGGCATTGGGATAGAGCTTTTCAATTTCAAAAATAGCTTTAAATGGCAAATGGTAAAAACCTTCTAAATGAGCATGCAGAAAATAAATCTCCTTGAGTTTATCGAGCACCATTTGCTCACGATAAGAATTGGAAATTGAAAGTACTTTTACTTTGAGTGCATCTGTTTGAAAAGTGAGACTCATCTCGATGAGTCGTGCTTTTGAATGAAAGATGTTATAGAAAGTCGCTTTGGAAATTCTGGCTTCAGCAATAATTCGGTCAACACCTATATTATGAAAGCCATGTTGATTAAATAGGTCTGTTGCCGCGTGGAGCACTTTTAATGCTCTAAATGAATATTCTAAATTTGGCATAAATATTCTGCTCAAAGATAATTTTTTGTTGTATATAAAAGAGATAGAAATGCCGTCACTCTTAAAATGAGCGATAAAAACGAACATTCTCATGCACACGAAACCATGCCTGAACTTATCTCAAGCTTTATTGTTGAAATGATTTTTTAGTCGTAATGATTTAAAGGTTAAACCTATAAATGTTTAAACCGTTTTAAAGACCAGTTGAGCGGTATGGGTAGAGAGAATCTGGCAAAGGCCAAAAAATAAGAAGAAATAGTACGCATGGCGGACTCCTAGATGAAATAGAAGTTCTACCGAATTACTGTCAAATAATTATGGTGGCAGAACGAAGGTGGGTTGACAGACCAGTCATCTAGGAACCGGCACGCACAAGGCGTCCCACCTCCGTCCTACCGCTACGAAGGCAGGACGAACAAGTTCGTCACCAAAAAATTACTTTCTTGGTGCCCTAGATGAAAAACAGCCTGTCAAAGCCGGCTGGCGATGTAGGCCAGCAGGCAAAGGATAGTGCTCAACCCTATTACAGTCAAGCACACAAAATGACATCTGCTTTAAAATAGATCATTAAAAAGTAAGGATAAATAATTAAAATCTGTTGTTAAATTGGGTTTATAAATCAGAAATTTTCCCAATTCGCTTAAAGCTATAGATAAAGATTAAGCTTTATAGTGATTTTATCTTCGGTCTATATATTCAAGATACCCCCTACCAACTAATGCCTGATCATGAAATTCACCTTGCCATGCATATGAAGAAACGAAACCGGCAGCCAATCCAAAACAATATGGGGTATCTACATGTGCTGAAATATCTAAAACTTTTTGATCATTGTGATAAGCAACCCAGCGAAAAGTATTTGGAACATTCATTGAAAAATTATCAGGCGTAATTTGTGGTTCTGCTTGAAGACTCGTTACTTCAAAAAGGATATCGCCGTTATATTGAATTGACGTTCCATTTACATGGCGATAGTAAACAGAAGTCATAATCGGTTGATCTTCATAGCAGATAAAAGCTAACAACAACTGCTGTTCATGATCAATATTGATCACTTGATAGCTAAAGACTTTTACGGGAAGTTGTATATTCTCAACTAACCATTTGTTCTTGAGCATTGAGGTAGCTATGGCTTTCCACGACTCAAGTGTACATAGCCCCTGAACAATTTCACTATTTCCCTTTTGTTTAATATGACCTTCATACTGCATGAGCACACTAAAGTGCTTATATAGGCCACTATAGGCAAACCATGAAATAGCTTTAGTGGGCTTTAAATAAAGTTCTAGCTCTAAGTCTTCTCTTTTGGTAATGAGTACGAACCCATCGCCTTGCTCATGCATGATAGTTTGATTGTCAAAATTAATCCCAAAAGGATTTTGGCTAAATTTAATATCATTTTTAATTGAATATGTTCTATAAGCTTCAGACGTTGTCGATAATGCGGTTCCATGCACTAACGAAGCGGTATCACCTTTTCCATCCTTAGACATTTGATAGTTGGTATCTGTAATCGTAAATCCTACATAACCTAAAACTGAAGCCCAAGATAAGTATCGAAATGGTTCAGGTAAGTCAGGTACCATGATCCCGTAATGTGTGCTCCCAAAGCGTTTATAAAGAGTATGAGGAGTGAGTTCAAAGTCTTTTGGCAATGTTGACTGCCGCTCAGGTGTAACAGCGCCTAACAATGAACCTGAAAGTTTAGCAAGTTTTCGATTGGCTTTACGCTTAAGACCCTTTGGTAATCTATGGCTTGAGATTAGCATTGTTTTAAAATCCTTTATTTTAATTTGCTCAACAATAGAGTTCCATATTAGAACTTGATAATTTTCAAATGAATGTTAATAAGGGACATTATGATTTACGAAGAAGCCAATCTCTATTGAAAAAAGATTTCTCCCTAAAGTACTCATAGACATATTTAGCAAGATATTGATAGTGATGTAATTTAGTTCTTATAAAAGAATGATTTCTATATTTAAAAACTGATGTAAATCAATTTTAATTTAAAACAATAAGAGAATTTAAAATCTATAATAATACATATTATATAATCATTTACTTATTACTCCCCCCTCAGAACGAGTAACAACCTTTAAAAAGCTCAGAGTAGTTTTAATGACAAATATTAAAGTTTTCAAATTTATAAACCTTATTCTCGCTCTTTTATGGATTTATCAAGGACTTGTTCCCAAATTTCTATTTCTTAATTCTGATGAAATCTTTGTGTGGCAATCGATAGGATTGTCTTTAGCAAATGCAAAACTTGCAGGCCATGCGAGCGGTATTGCCGAAATTATTTTTGGTTTATGTTTTCTCTTTTCTGCGCATAAATATATTCATTATTTAAGTATTTTGGGTTTACTCGGCCTGCTTGTTTTAATTGGTGTTTTAATTCCATCTACGCTTATTTTGCCTTACAACCCTATCGTAATGAATATTTCGATGATAAGTTTATCAATTATCTATCTACTTTTATTAAAAGAGCAAACTACTCAATTGCATAGAGTCGCTCAATAACATTCTAATTTTTATATAGAGATTTCAATGAGTTTATCTAAAAGCGACGTTTGTTGTGTAGTCATTACAGGTAGTACCAAAGGTATTGGTTTGGCACTCGCCGAAGCTTTTTTAAAACTAGAATGTTCAGTTGTGATTGCTGGACGAAACTTAGAACACTTAAATCATGCCCTCACCCACTTAGAAACTCAGTTCAATAAAGAAAAATTTATGGGTCTATGCTGTGATGTGACTCAAATTTCCGATGTACAAACCCTATGGGATGGTGCAATTGAGCATTTTGGACATGTAAATGTTTGGATTAATAATGCTGGAAGCTGCCACCCGACCAAAGACTTTGTCGACCTTCAACCTAACGAATTAAACGCGGCGGTTTCAACCAATATTTTAGGTACGATGCTAGGTTCGCAAGTGGCTTTAAAAGGCATGCTCAAACAAGGTTATGGTCAAATCTTTAACATGGAAGGTTGGGGAAGCAACGGCGAATGGAGTGCCGGCATGACACCCTATGCAACCACAAAACGAGCGGTAAGTTATTTTAGTAAAGCACTTTATAAAGAGACTAAATCGACAGCAATTTTAACTGGTACCCTAAGCCCGGGCATGGTTGCAACCGATTTGTTGGTTTCATCTTGGACCAATGGCAACATCCAACACTGGAAAAAGATGAAGCGGTTATTTTTCTTTGTGATTGATTCACCAGAAGTGGTTTGTGCGTACTTAGCTAAGCAAATTATGCAAAATAAAAAAGCCAACCGACGTATCGCGTGGATTTCACCATGGAAGCTTTTTCTTAGATTTTTGCAACCTTATTACTGGCGCAGAAACCCAGTTAAAGGCACAGCATTAGAGCACTTATAGTCAAATTTAGCGCTTTAAACTCTTCTCGCCATGAAATTGTTCAGTAGAAGTTCTTCTTAAAAGGCTTCTACTGAAATTCATACATATCAAGAATCGCTATCTGAGCTATCTTCTTTATTTAAAATCTGCCCTTCTCTTTTTGGTCGAATTAACGGTGCTGTTGGTCTTGGATGATGAGCATGTGTATATTGCAAACCAACTCCAGCGTATACATCATCTGCTGCAATTTCAGTTTCAAAACGCTCATTATCCAGATCTCGAATTTCCTCGCTAATTCTTATTACTTCGTCTTCATCTACGCCAAGTTCTTGTAAAATAATTTCGCCAAACTTAATCGCAGATTCAAAGGTTTCGCGAATCATAAAGTCCACTTTTTGTTTGACTAAATGCAGTGAGTGCTCACGGTCATACGAACGGACTAATAATTTTGCTAAAGGAAATTCATGGGTAACCAATTCTACAATTCTATTGGTGGTGTCTTTACTGTCGACACACACCACAATTGCCTGTGCAGTTGCAGCACCAGAAGCATGTAAAATATCTAGGCGACAACCATCGCCATAATAAATTTTAAAACCAAATTTTTCGGCGTTTTGAATCATGTCGGTATTATTATCAATAATGGTGACATCTACCCCTCGTGCTAACAACAATTGACTGGTGACCTGACCAAAGCGTCCGAATCCAATCATTAAAACACTACCGCTTAAACCCTCGGCAATATTGACGTTTTCTAATGAAACATCCACTTTAGTTTGAGTGAAACGTTTAAAAAGAATACCAACAATTGGGGTCAATACCATCGAAAGTACCACAATAGCAGTCAGATTAGATTTAACGGTACTATCAATAACTTGTGCACTTAACGCGGCAGAGAAAAGTACAAAAGCAAACTCTCCGCCTTGAGCCATAAGTAAAGCGCGATCCAACGCTTCAGTATGAGGACTTTTTGTTAATCGAGCGACAATATAAATCATGAGAGCTTTAGCAAACATCAGGGTAATTACACCACTCACAATCAATTGCCAGTTTTGAGCAACCACTGATAAATCCAGTGACATACCGACGCCAAGGAAAAAGAGGCCCAGCAAGATTCCTCGGAATGGTTCAATATCCGCTTCAATTTGATGTCTAAAGGTCGACTCAGATAAAAGCACACCCGCCAAGAAAGCACCCATCGCCATAGACAATCCGCTCACTTGCATGAGTAACGCTGCACCCAACACCACCAATAGTGCGGCGGCAGTCATGACTTCTCGTGCTTTAGCGGCAGCCAAGAGTCTAAATAATGGATTAAGTAACCAATAACCTGCTGCAATAAGACCTGCAATTGCGATTAAACCAATTCCTATATTTTCCAAACGTACCGATGTGCTTTCAACTACATGATTCGGTGCCATAAAAGCGACAATAGCCAGTAATGGAACAATCAATAAATCTTCAAAAAGTAAGATGGCTACAATTTTTTGCCCACGAGGTTGGGTCAAATCACCGCGATCGCCCAATAACTGCATCACAATCGCAGTCGAGGTTAATACAAACCCTGCCGCACCAATAAAAGCCACTTGCCACGTAAAACCAAATAACAGCCCAACGCCAGTCAAAGCCAGCGCACAAATGATGATCTGTAGTGTGCCTAAGCCAAAAATTTCGCGTCTAAGACTCCATAAATGTGAGGGTTGCATTTCCAAACCAATCACAAATAGATACATCACAATTCCCAACTCGGCAATGTGCAAAATCGCGGCAGAATCTTGAAAAAAAGCAAACCCGAATGGGCCAATAATCAGACCCGCAATTAAATAACCTAATACTGAACCCAAGCCAATACGTTTAAAAATAGGGACTGCAATAACAGCTGCTGCCAATAAAACTACGGGGGCAACCAAGCTAATTGAATGTGCTTCTGAGCTCATACATTTCTCATTTTATTTATCTGCAATTTATTCTATGTGAAACTAGATTTGAGGGCGATTATTAGTTTTGAGAAAAAGCATCCTAAAAATACAATGACTTTAATCGTCCGAAAATTAAAATTTAGAGTATCCATATGAACAAAATATATCTCTATTTTTAAGGTTCATAATTAAGCACTCATAAAAAAAGCCCTTACGGGCTTTTTTTGATTAAACAACGAATTTCAACATGAGCTGAATAACCGTTGCATTAATTAAATCGACAAAGAATGCACCACAAAGCGGAACAATTAAAAATGCCTTATGCGATGGACCATACATGTTGGTAATCGCCTGCATATTTGCAACTGCTGTTGGCGTTGCTCCCATACCAAAACCACAATGGCCTGCTGCTAGTACTGCTGCATCGTAGTTTTTGCCCATCACGCGGAAAGTTACAAACGCTGCATATAAAGCCATGGTAAGTGTTTGAGCACCTAAAATAACCACAAGCGGTCCAGCTAAGTCAGCCAGTTGCCAAAGTTTTAAAGAAAGCAATGCCATTGCTAAATAAAGAGACAAAGACGCATTACCAAACACATCAATCGCACGGTCAAAAATATCAATTTTCAACACGCTTTCTAAAATATTTCTTAAGATTACACCGCCGCCGAGTGCCCAAACAAAAGTTGGTAACTCAAACCAAGTTCCCTTACTAAAACCTGTCATAAATTCAGCAAACGCCAAACATGCTGCAAACATACCTAGTGTAGTAATTGCATTATCGGCAGTAATTAAACGAACTTGATGAGGGTTTTCAAACGGTGCAAGATCATCCGAATTTTGCTCAACATGCGTATCTCTATAATGAATTTCATTATTGGTTTTTGGTTGAGCCAGACTGTAACGGTTGATAAGCAGTTTCGCTAATGGTCCACCTATCACACCGCCAATAATTAAACCAAAAGTTGCACTCGCCATTCCTAAAGCTAGAGCACCTTGAATACCATGCTGAGTTTCTAAAATTTCTCCCCAAGCTCCTGCTGTACCATGACCACCTGTTAAGGTAATTGAACCAGCAATTAAGCCAATTAATGGGTCAAGACCAAGCAAAGTCGCAAGACTCATGCCTACCGCGTCTTGTACTACAATAAAAGAAGCTACACAAACTAAGAAGATAACCAAAGCCATACCACCTTCTTTAAGCTTCATAAAATTGGCGCTTAAACCAATTGAAGCAAAGAAGACAAGCATAAAGCTGGTTTGCAACTCACTACTGAAGACAACGCTATATCCCCATAATGTATGGACAAGTAGCGAAATGACCGCAGCCACCAAACCACCTGCTACAGGTTCGGGAATATTATAGCGCTGTAAAAAATTAATCCGATTAACAAGAAAGCGGCCTAACAACAAGACGATAACCGCCGAAATTAGTGTATAAAAACCATTAAAAACAAATTCCATATATGCTACTTTCTAATTAAATTCCTAATCGATTGTAAAATAATTATATTTTATTTTTTCATATGTAAAAAAAACACAAACAAACTTTACAAAATTACTCTAGCAATAAACTTTTATTATTCTTAAAAAAAGCTTAATTTCTTAAATATTTTATATAAAAATTTAGATAAAAATAATTTTACTATTAATTTCAAAATCTTAAATAAAGCCATTCTTAAATATAAAAAATTAACCTTTGATACCTTAAGCAGAAAATACTGTCTTTTGGGTCACTGAACTTAGAACTCATTCCCTTTAATATCCCTGAAAAGACCAGCTCCTTATCGCTCTGGGCAACATTTTTATAGGTTTTATATTCAATGAGTTTATTGCTTAAAATTCGTCAGAACGTTCCTCAGCTACAGTCTATTAAAAAATCTCTTCAGACACGTGCGGGCCAAAAACTGCCTCACATGCTGATCAATGCATCGGATCTATTTTTTAGAGGTCCTGAAATTGCCTTGTCAGGAAAAACACCTTTTGACGTGATCTATAAGCATGAAATTATTAGCTTACGCCATTATAGAAATGAGACCGACACATCTACACCTAAACACCGCGTTCCTTTAGTAATTGTTCCGCCATTAGCAGTGAACATGCTCATTTATGATCTGTTTCCAACTCGCAGTTTTGTACGCTTCTTTTTGGCACAAGGGTTTGATGTCTATTTAATTGACTGGGGTGTGCCAACCCGACACCAAGCAAAATACAATTTCGGCACCTACATTAAAGTCTTTATGCCTCAAATGCTAAAGCAGGTTCGCGAGCACAGTGGTCAGCAACAGCTGTCTTTACATGGCTGGAGCTTAGGCGGTGCACTTTCACTCTGCTATACCGCATTATTTAAAGATAAAGATATTAAGAATCTAATTATTCTCGCTTCCCCTATCGATACCCATAAAGCGGGTTATATGGGGAAACTCTACGGCAGTCTGACTAAACCTGCCGAATGGGTTCGTAAACATACACCATTTCGCATTCGTCACCATGTGCCAAGTGAAGCATTTCACATTCATGGCTGGCAAAATACGCTAGGTTTTAAATTAACGGACCCGATTGGAAATTTGAAAACATATTGGGAACTTTTCAAGAATCTTGATAACCGAGAATTTATTGTCGACCATGCAACCTCAAGTTCATTTATCGATAATATGCTGGCCTATCCGGGCGGTGTCATGCGTGACATTATCCTTCGTTTCTGGATTGATAATGAACTATCCAATGGCGTAATTAAATTCGGTGAACTTACAGCCTATCTAAAAGATATTGAATGTTCTGTACTCGCAGTGGGTGGCAGCACAGATATTATTGTGACCGCCGATGCTGTTAAGCCACTCATGGATTTAATTAGCAGCCAAGACAAAACCTTTAAAGTCGTTCCAGGTGGTCATATGGGTGTGGTTTCTGGAAGCCAAGCCCCTACTGCGGTTTGGCCAGAAATGAGTAATTGGTTAGCTACACGTTCAGATTAAAAAGAATCTGTGCCTTATAGCAACATAGATTGTTGAGCGGAGATACCTGCTATTGCACCTTGCGATGTTGCCATGGTGACTGAAGCCATGGCAGGATTAGCAAGATCACCGGCAGCATAGATACCAGGCATAGAGGTTTCGCGACGTTCGTCAACCTTAAGAACAATACCAAAAGGTGTATCGACTGTAGCAAGGCCTAGTGATTCATGTAACCGTGCGGACGGTTTGGTACTCGGATGAGCGAACAAGATATCAACCGTAACATTGTGATCATTATCAAGGTATACAGTTGCAGTGCGCCCTTCATTACGTGCAATTTGAACAATCCGACCGTCGATGACATTTACATTGCGACGTGCGAGATCGGCACGAATATCAGGTGAGATATCATGATCATCTGTAAAGACTGATAATACACTCGTCCAGTCATGGTACAGACGTACATAATTATGGGACTTTGGACCAGACCAAATCAGTCCCCAATGCTGTTCAGCGACTTCAAAGCCATCACAATATGGGCAAGGCACAATAGACGCTCCCCAATTTTCTGCAAAACCAGAAACATCAGGCATTTGGTCAACAACACCATAACTTAAGATTAGGCGGCGTGCGCCCAAGCTTTTGCCATCGCTAGTATGGACAGAGAAATTATCGATAGAGCCAGAAATGCTGTCGGCCTGAGCCTTGACTAACTTAATAGTTGGATAACGCTCTAACTGCTGACGTGCCTCAGCTAAGATTTCTAGTGGTGGCTTATGATCATGGCCAAGAAGACCATGTGAATGGCCAGCGAAGCGGTTACGCGGCAGACCCGTGTCAAGAACGGTGACCTTGCGACGAGCACGACCAAGTTGCAAAGCGGCGGCAAGACCAGCAAAGCTACCGCCTATAATAATGACGTCATCCATAGTGATAGGCTCCAATGTAAATCAAATAATTAGCTAATGAAAACTCTTGGGAATTGCAGAAAAAATCACCCATCACTGTGTTGTCCACTGGACGATACTGCATTGGCTATTGCAGGACGAACCACACTTGCAGGATATAATGAGTTAATACCTAGCCTATGGTTTGCACATTTTGGATACTTAGTGGTATCCTAATTCATTATTTAAGATACTGTCAAGGACTGTAATTGTTGTGAGCGAAGAAAAAAGAAGTCAGCGCGGTCGGCCAGTAAATCAAGCATTAGCCCAAACGATAGTCGATGCTGCGTATGAACTTTTTGTCGAATTGGGTTTTCAAGCAGCAACATTGGACAAAGTCGCCCAAAAAGCAAAGATATCGAAACTCAGTATCTATCGGCACTTTGAGAACAAGGAAGCCCTTTTCAGCTCAGCAATATTAGCCCGATGCCAACAATTTGCACCACAAACTCTTTTTGAAGGAATCCAAGGTTCGGCCGAAGAACAGCTTATGGCTGTGGGATCATCTCTACTGCGTACATTGTTAAGCTCAGATGTTCGCAGTGTCGAGGCTATGATTGTAGCCGACAAAACAAATCAAAAATCATTAAGCAAACTCCATTATGAAGCTGGCCCTACCCATGTCATTGCCCAAATCGAGGCCATGCTGTGTCAATTACATACAAAAGCGCTTCTGAACGTGCCTAATCCTCATCAATCTGCGCGAATGTTTGCCGCGCTTTTTAAAGGATGTGATCTCTTGATGATTGCACGCTTCGATGAAACCAAAGCAAACGACGATAACGAAATCGAATCCTATTGCAAATCAGCCGTCGCCATGTTCATGGCCGCGCATAGGTAATCACTACCTGGTCGTGATTTATGAAGCCTAGTAAAATCTAGGCTGTTTTTTAGACTTCAGATATAGAATAAATTAAGACTTTATCTCTGCCGAAGAAGCTAGTAAACCTGTAGCATAATTCATAATTAATAAAACTAAATTATTAGCCTTTTCTTCAGATTCAGCTAAACGCCCTTCCAGTAAAAGATGAGATAGTCCATGTACTAGACTACAACATAACATCGCTAATACTTCAACTTGAGTATCATTTTCGCTTACACCCAAAATTGAAGCCGTTAAGCTTTGCAACCGAGCATATGTACTGTCTGCGGCCTCTTTTAACTCGGGTATTTCATTTTTTTGTAAGTCAGGATTAAACATCAAAGCAAAGAGATTCCGATGATTTTTTGCAAAATCTATATATGTTAAACCAAATATTTTTAATGCTTGAATTTGAGAATCAGCCATTTGTATAGCCTGATTTTGTTCTTCTTGTAAAAGTTGGAATCCTTTTGCTGCTAATGCAGCCAGAAAGCTATCTTTGCTTTCGAAATGTCGATATACCGCGTTAGCACTTACGCCAATTTGCCTTGCCATTTCCCTAAAACTTAGACTTTCTGCATCATTATTTTCTAAATGAACCAGCCCTGCATTTAATAATTCTTCACGTACATTTCCATGATGATAATTTGATTTTTGACTTAAGTTTTCTGATTGCTTTAAAGACATGTTGACACCGCGCACATACTATAAGCATAATGTGGGCACTGAACACATTATGCTTTTGCTTGTAGTTTTATCCTCCAAAGAGAATAAATCCTATTTTGTTCAGTAAAAATGCTTAAACAAAACAATTACCTAAAAGTCGCACTTAAACAATAAGGCTGTAAGGCAAAAGAGCTTGGACTCATAAAGTAAATTTTTAGCTTTCTTTTGAGTCTAATCATCTTTAAGCAAAGGAACTGATATGAATAATCTCAGAAGTATAAAACAGGCTTTCTTATTTACAATACCATTAATGTTGGTCAGTTCTCTTGTAAACGCCGAACTCTATGCCTTAAATGATAAAAGTTTAGCGAGTGTAACTGGTCAAGCCTTATTTAATCTAACCAATATTGCAGCTAATCAAAATGGTAATCCAAATACAGATGTAGGTTTTTATCGTCTCGGAATGGAAGCACAAGTAGAGTTAAATGCAAATATTAAACGTTTACAGTTAGGTTGCGGTGGAGTTAAAGGAGTAGGTTGCGACATTGATATTGAAAATATTAGCTTAGCAGGGGTCCTCCTCGTAAATGGTAGCTATGCAGAATCAGATGCCGTTATTACTAATCCTTTTATCGAGTTTGCTATTAAATCGCCGGACAAGGCTTCTACTCGAGAAATTGTTGGCTTTCGCCTTGGGGCATTAGGCATATTAGGCAAACTTGGATTGGGATCAAATACAGATTTAACAACATTAGCTGATGACACAGGAGGAATTAACTCTTTATCTGGGGATTTGAATTTAACGCTTACGAATACCGTTCTGAAGAATGTAGTCATTGAAAATGGATTGATCTCTACAGAAGCACATATTAATGATTATAACAAACCGCTTATTCTTAACCGTGCTACATCAGCAACGCTAGATAATGTAGTCGCTAAAACTGGTCCACTAAGACTATTAGGTATCTTAGATCTACCTTTAGGTTTAACTCTAAGTAATGCCACATTAAAAGATTATCCTCTTTCTGGTTTTCATGAAATTTTACTCGCCCAAGATACAGCAGGAACAATTCCTACTAGTGACACATCACTGTCTTTACAAAAGCAAGCTATCCAGTGGCAAAAAATAAGTTCTGGTAGCTTCGAAAATACTGTAGCTGCTCAACCTGGATGGTGGCTTTCCTTACCGAAAGTTTTACTCACTGATATCGAAACACAACAGCGGATTGATGTAGGACTTGGGGAAGCATTAGGAGGGTTAGTTGGCCGAGAATTGATTATTAATCCTATCGACTCTGGACAGGTAGGCATTAAAAACTGCTACGGAAACTTAAAGTTTTGCTAAGTAAAAATGGCATACAAAAATTTATATGGCAATTAAATTAAAAAAACTCATCATTTTTATATCATTATTAGCAGGGCTGAATACAACCCAAGCTACCACAGTCTATAGGTCAATAAATATGTGCTCAGCTTCAGTCCAACATATACCTAATAATATCCAGAGTTCTATTTCTAAACTTAAAGTAGGATCAATAGAGTCAAATAGTTCAAACATCGCCTTTATTATTGCGTCCGCAATTGCTGCAAAATACGATAAACAAATAGATTTAGACCTTATTAATGTTTATCTACAAGCTCAACGAAATCAGAAAAATTTCCATTATTCATTACTTGATATCAAGAAAACTTTCGAGAATTTCAATATATCAGTTGAGGCAAAAAAAAATGCATCACCCTTTGATCTGTTAAATTTAAGTAATGAAATATTAATTAGTATTGATCAACAAGATCAGCTCTTTGCACTAGTTGGCTCGTCGCAAGAATATGTATATTTAATTTATGGAATCATGAACAAAAAAGCGCTGATCTGCCCGCTTAAAAAATCTTTATTTATTCAAAATTTCACTACAAATAAGTTCTTAATTCTTAGATAACCTACAATGTGACTTTCATAAAAAATAAATAAAACAATTCTTTGAAATTTAAAAAAATTATAAAGATAGATTCATTTAATATTTTTAAAAGCATTTTTAATTAATAAAAGCTATTCATTAGAATTGAATAAGAGCATATAAAAAAAACCCAAGTGCAAAATTTGCACTTGGGGTTTATGCAAAAATCACTCGTGATTTACTTCAAACCAAAAGTCTTTCTAATACTCTTATCAACTGGTCCACTCGGCATAAATCGGCGCAACTTGCTTAACAAAGATGCTTGTCCAGATGGGGTACGGCGCATTTGCCAATCACTGAGTGCCGCGGTAACAATTGTATCAGCAACACTATCGGGCTGAGGTGCTTGATCAATCTGTTTCAATACTGCACGAGTAGCGAGATCACGCTCATTGTCATATTCAGGAATTTTTGTACTTGCTACGGGTGCATTCTTATCTAAATTGGTTTTAGTAAATGAAGGCTGAACAATGGATACACGAATGCCAAATTGGCGAAGCTCATGATCTAAAGACTCAGACAATCCTTCAACCGCATGTTTACTAGCCGAATATAACCCCATATAAGGTGAAGGTAAGAAACCCAATACTGAACTAACATTTATAATTCTTCCATAATGCTGTATTCGCATATAAGGCAATACCGCTTGTGTGGTACGAAGAATGCTAAATACATTGGTGTTAAATAAAAATTCTGCTTCTTTTATCGAGGTCTCCTCTACTGCACCAATTAAGCTTGCTCCAGCATTATTAACCAAAATATCAATATGCCCAGCTTTATCAATAATAGAATGAATCCCGAGTTGGACAGAGTCTTCATCTGACACATCCATCTCAACAAGCTCAACGCCTTCTATAGGTTGAGCTTTGACTTTATTTCTGACTGTACCGAAAACTTTATGGCCGAGTTTAGCAAATTTTTCTGCCGTCACTTGCCCAATACCAGATGAAACACCTGTAATTACAACCACTTTTGAGTTTGACATATGAACTCCAATAACTTTTTAATTTTGAAAATTTGATCATTAAACTGCTGGTTTAGCCCCGATCTTGAACCAGATCGAATACATTGCTGGCAGGAAAACCAAAGTCAAAATGGTTCCTGCAAGCGTTCCGCCAATGAGTGTGTAAGCAAGCGTTCCCCAAAACACAGAATGAGTCAGAGGAATGAAAGCTAAAATAGCTGCTAAAGCTGTCAAAATTACAGGTCTGGTGCGTTGTACTGTGGCCTCAACCACTGCATTCAACGGATCAAGCCCAGCTTCTTTGTTTTGCTGAATCTGTCCAATTAAGATGAGCGTGTTACGCATCAAAATTCCAGATAATGCAATCAACCCGACTAATGCATTAATGCCAAAGGGCTGCTGAAATAACAGAAGCGTTGGTACCACACCTATTAATCCCAACGGGCTGGTTAAAAACACCATAATCATTGCAGCAATAGACCTCACTTGAAGAATGATAATGAGTAGAGTCATGGCTAACATGACCGGAAAAATAGGAAGCATGGCTTTAGTGGCTTTACCAGACTCTTCAATGGAACCCGCCTCTACAATCTGATAACCCTTTGGTAAATCTTTAATGACTGGTTGAAGCTGTTTGGTAATTGCAGTTGATACATCTGGTGGTTGTAATCCTTCAGCAATATCTCCACGAACGGTCATTGTTGGCACCCGATCTCGACGGCGGATGACAGGTTCTTCCATCCGTACTTCAATTTTGCCAATTTGTGCTAAAGGAATACGCTGTCCATTTGCTCCTGTCAGTGTGAAATCACCAATTTTTGCAGGGTCTAGTCTTATATCGCCTGCTGAACGAGCAATCACTTGCACTGTACGAATATCTTCACGTACAGATGTAATTGGAATACCCGTTAACAAAAACTGTAATTGCTGTGCAACTGAACTTGATGTAAGACCAACTGCTTGTAGACGATCTTGTTCCAATGTGAAATGCAAAGCTGGTACACGAGTTCCCCAATCTGTATTTACAGTTCGCATCATTGGGCTAGCATTCATAACTTGGTGAACCTGAGCTGCAATCGCACGTAATTTTTCTGGATCTGGGCCTGAAACTCGGTAAGCCACTGGATATGGCGAATAGGGTCCAAACACAAGTTGTGTTACACGTAGCTGCGCCTCAGTCGCAAGCCCATTTGAAATAGCTTGTCTTAAACGGTGTTTTAACGCTTCACGTTCTTCTTGATTGTCAGTTCGTACCACAATCTTGGCAAAGGCTGGATCTGGTAACTCTGGCCCCATCGAAAAATAAAAACGTGGCGCACCTTGACCAATATACGATGTCACAATTTTTGCTTCATGTTGCTTAGATAACCAAGTTTCAACTTTTGCTGTCGCGGCACTTGTTTGTGTAATCGATGTACCATAAGGCATCTGTACTTCAACAAGCACTTCAGGTCGGTCCGAGATTGGGAAAAATTGTTTTTTCACCAATGCCATTCCGCCTACGGCTAAAACAAATAACCCGATAACACTGCCTGCAACAAGCCATTTACGTGCAATCACACGTTCAAGAATTTGACGGAAATGGTTATATCGTGGTGTGTCATAAATTGCAGTATGGCCGCCTTCAATCTTTTTAAAATCAGGCAACATTTTCACACCCAAGTAAGGAGTGAAAACTACTGCAACAATCCATGAAGCAATCAGTGCAATACCAACAATCCAAAACATATTGCTGGTATATTCACCCGCACTAGATCGAGCAAAACCATTTGGCATAAACCCAACAGCGGTGACTAATGTTCCAGAAAGCATTGGTGCTGCTGTATGACTCCATGCGTAGGCGGAGGCTGCAACACGACTAAATCCCTCTTCCATTTTTACGACCATCATTTCAATCGCAATAATGGCATCGTCAACTAAAAGCCCTAAAGCAAGAATAAGAGAACCAAGTGTAATTCGGTCAAAGTTTTTACCCGTTGCTAACATCACTACAAAAACAATGGCTAATGTAAGCGGCACAGCCATAGCAACCACGACACCAACGCGCCATCCCATGCTAATAAAGCTTACAAACATAACCACAAGTAATGCTGCAAAGAACTTAATCATGAACTCATCTACCGATGAGCTAATATTGACCGCTTGATCAGTTACTTTGTTTAAACTAATGCCAAGAGGTAAATCTTCGTTGATGGAACCAACTTCTTTCTCTAATGATTTACCAAGATCTAATCCATTCCATCCTTCGCGCATCACCACGCCCAACAGTAAGGTTGGCTCTCCACCGTTACGAATCATGAATGTTGCAGGATCTTCAGTGCCGCGTTTAACCGTCGCAATATCTGACAATTTCAAGGTGCGACCTTGAGCCGTTATCGGGGTGTCACGAATTTTTTGTAACTTGTCAAAAGCACCATCTAATCTGACAAAAACTTGAGGACCTTTGGTTTCAATAGAACCCGCGGGTGTAAGCACATTCTGATTATTCAGCGCAGCAAAGACATCTTGTGGATTTACACCAAGTGTCGCCAAGCGCTCATGCGAAAATTCAATATAGATACGCTCAGATTGTTCACCAATAATGTTGACTTTTTTTACGCCCGGTACATGAAGTAACTGCTGTCGAATTGTTTCTGCATCACGTACTAATAATCTTTGCGCTTCATTTTTTGCCTTTAATGAATATAAAGCAAAAGTTACATCTGCATATTCATCATTAACGAGTGGTCCAATTACACCAGCAGGTAAGTTACCCATCTCGTCATTTACTTTCTTCCTTGCTTGATAAAATTCCTCCTGAACCTGTGATGGTGGCGTACTATCAAGTAAAGTCAGTGTCGTAAAAGCTAAGCCTGGTCTGGTATAAGTTTCTGTTCGATCATACCAACGTAGCTCTTGCATACGTTTTTCGATTTTTTCAGCAACTTGATCTTGCATCTCTTGAGCAGTTGCCCCTGGCCAAGCCGTCACAATGGTCATCACCTTCACTGTAAAAGCTGGATCTTCGGCTCGACCTAACTTGAAAAAAGCAACGATGCCTGCAATTGAAATCAAAAAAATCAGAAATAACGTGATACCGCGTTCACGTACAGCAAGGGCTGATAAGTTAAAACCTTTCTCACTCATGAGTGGTCCCCTTCATTTCCAACTGAAGGATGACTCGCTTGTGACGCAATACGTACCAATTCACCTTCTCGAAGCAAATGCGCACCTAAAGCAACAATTCGATCTCCACTTTGAATATTGCCAGTGACATAGGCATATTCATCATCAAGCTGTTTAACAACAACTGGACGCCACGTTACTTTCTGAGTTTTTCCATTAATTACCCAGACTCCAGCTCCCTTACCCTTATCAAGTAAGGAACCGACTGGCACTTGTAAAAAATGTTGTGAACTCTGATTTTGATTAGCAATACGTACAGTAACCGTTGAACCTAAAGGAGCATTTGCTAAATCACCTTCTAAGACGAAACGTGCCTCAAAAGTACGAGTGAGTTGATCTGCTGTATTTGATAACTGTCTAAGTTTAGCTGGGACACTTATATTTTCTTTACCAAAGAGTGTAGCTTGACCAATAGCCCCTATTGTGGGACGTAATGTCTCTGGAAGCTGAATGATTGCTTCCCTTTGACCAGAATGAGCTAAGCGAATGACTGTTTGACCCGCACTGACAACCTGACCGGGTTCAACCAGTGTTTCCATAATCGTACCATCACCATCCGCAATTAAATCGGCATAATGACTCACGTTTAATGCAACCCTAGCTTGAGCTTGAGTCGAACTGAGCTGCGCTCTCGCCGTATCCGCTGCCGCTTTAATCTGATCATAGGCAGAAGCAGATATAGCCCCGCTTCCACGCAAATCACGATATCGGGCTTCATCTTTCTCTGCTTGTTCAGCTCGGGCTCTGGCTGCACCCACAGCTTCCTGCTGGGCTTTGGCTGCAAGTTCTAAATCGACCGGATCAATACGCATCAGTAACTGACCGCGCTTTACCGTCTGCCCTGCTTCAACAAATCGTTTGATGACTTTACCAGAGACACGAAAACCCAGATCACTTTCTACCCGTGCCCCTATCGTGCCTGTGAATGCTCTTGAATCAGAAGTGATTTCATTTTGAACAGTTGCGACTCGTACTAATGGTGCCGAAGTACGGGGGTCAGATTGTGTCTCTTCCGCACAACCGAGCAAGAAAAAAGGAAATATACATATTGCTGTAAACGGAATAAGGCGACGATAAAGCATATTTGAGCCCCCCTTAAGAAATTAATCAGGAGACTCATTTTTAATCAAGTGACCAATTTAGTCAATAGTCACAAATCTATTATGGCGATAAACTTCTCAGTACAAGACTAGAAAGCAAGAGAGGAGCATCGGTGTTATATGAAATACTATGTTGTAAAAGGAGTGGGTGAAGATAAGGTCTCAGCACTAAATAAATTGCTTTAACTGCTTCATCAATTGGCGTTTTTCTTTCAAAATCACCAGATTGACGGCCTTCTTGAATAATGTTCTGTACTACTTTAAGAATTCGATTTTCATAAGCGATTGTAACATCCCATTTTTCAGAGGCAGCCGAAGCTGCAATTTCATAAAGCTTACGATCTTGGGTAAATAAACGAAGACTTGCTTCAACAATTGCTTTAAATAAAACTCTTAGCTTTTCAGGAGGATACTCAGCCTCACTAATTGCAGCATTCACTTCTTCTTCAATACCGCGCACACAATTGGCGCAAATCATTTCGCCAATTGCCTGTTTAGATTCAAAAAATTTATAAATATAAGCTTTAGAAAAACCTATAGATTTTGCGAGATCAGAAACTGTAGTTTTCTCATACCCATATCGGCTGAAATGCTCTGTAGCGGCACTCAGGATTTGATCTCTTACATCATGATCTTCTGGTCCTCGCTTTGAAACAGGATAACTACTTTTTTCTTTACTCATATTTTCAATTTAAACCTTTATCTGAAAGTGGCAGTTTAACTCTTGCGAAATGATATTGACAACTAGTGACCAATTTGTATTATAGTCACAATTAAACTATTGTTCAAAATCTCGTCACGGGGGAAATATGTTATCTAGATCTATCGCTCTCCTACCCATCATCGTAAGTACTCTTACTTCGTGTACCGTAGGTCCTAATTATAAACGCCCTCATATATTTCTACCCGAGCAATACCTTGGCACACCCTTAAACTCATCAAATGACAATAGCAAAACAGATATTGCCGTATGGTGGCAAAGTTTTAACGATCCTCAAATGACTCGATATGTCACATTAGCTTTAAAACAAAATCTTGATCTGACCCAAGCATATACTCGATTAACTCAAGCTCAGGCTGGATTATCGGCAGCTAATGCTTCTTTACAACCAATAGGTACAGTTGGCGCACAAGCAGCTAAAGTTTATCAATCTGTTGAAACACCGTTGGGACAAGTTTTAAATTCAATGCCAGATTTTGACCGACATGGTCGTTCTTATGATGCAAATTTAAGTGCAACTTGGGAGTTAGATATTTTTGGAGGCCTTCGCAGAGATCGTGAAGCTGCTCTTGCAAATTATCAGTCTTCAAACGCAGGAGCTTCAGCCGTCCGTTTAATGGTCGCAGCTCAAACTGCCAATATCTACATTAATATTCGCGGCTTGCAATCTCGATTAGACATTGCCCATCAACAATTACAAACCCAACAACAACTCCTTTCAACGATTAATCTTTTATACAGCAAAGGATTAGCTTCCGAATTTCAGGTCAAACAAGCTAAAGCGAATGTCGCCCAAGTTCAAGCTGTTGTTCCTGCTCTTGGAATGAATCTAGACATTGCCATGAATGCCCTCGACGTTATGCTTGGAACCGTACCAGGAACTCACCGAGCAGAACTAGCAGAAGTAAAACCAATTCCCGTTATTCCTCAGATTACAGAAACCGGAACACCTCGTGATCTTTTACGTAGACGACCAGATCTCATCATGGCTGAAAGACAATTGGCAGCTTCAAATGCACGCATTGGCAGTGCGATTGCAGAATATTACCCAAAGGTCTCTTTAGGCGGTTTGATAGGTAGTGCAACCACAGCAAGTGGAAACTTATTTTCAAGTGGTGCAAATCAAGCTGCTGGTTTATTAGGTTTGCGTTGGCGCTTATTTGATTTTGGTCGAATTAATGCAGAAATTCGCTTAGCTAAGGGACAAGAAGCCGAAAAGCTTGCAGCCTACCAATTAGCAGTCTTACATGCAGCGGAAGATGTAGAAAACTCATTATCAACTTTGTCCAAACAACAAGAACAGTTAATGGCTCTTCAAGATGGAGAAAATGCATTAAAGCATGCACAGAAAATCGCTTTAATCGCCTATCAAAAAGGGATTAACAGTCGAATAGAAGTATTACAAGCACATTCAAATGCTTTGCAATTTTCAGATAGAAAACTTCAAGCACAAACTGATTCAGCACTTGCAGCTGTCGCAGTTTACAAATCATTAGGTGGCGGCTGGCAACCTCAAAAGTTTTAAGACAACCCTATTGCAGTGGTAGGCACGTAATTCATAAAACGAGAATCTGTTATGCGAGAACAATCCGTACGCCAGTCTTTAGGTACACCCGATTTAAATCATGCCATCTTAAGCGGCCCAATTATCCAAGTAATGCTGAAACTGGCGTTACCAACCATAGCTGTTCTGCTCGTACAAACATTAATTGGATTACTAGAGACATATTTTGTCAGTTCTCTGGGAACTAATGTAATGGCGGGTGTAGCCGTTGTGTTCCCCATTCTTATGCTCATGCAAATGCTAGCAAATGGCGGATTTGGTGGAGGTTTAGCCTCAGCAATTGCTCGAGCTTCTGGAGCAGGTCAATCAGAAGATGTCCACTCCCTTGTCTGGCATGGTGTCATTCTTGCTGGCCTTTTGGGAGGAATTTTTAGTATTGTTATGCTCAGCGCTGCCCCCATGATCTACCACTTAATGGGGGTTACGGGCTTAGCTTTGAACGCCGCTCTAAAATATTCCAATATTATTTTTATTGGTTCACCTCTCATATGGGCTGTGGCCTTACTCTCAGCAGCTTTACGCGGTGCAGGTGATACAAAAACCCCAGCTCGCATAACACTTCTAGGTGGAGTGCTACTTTTACCTCTATCACCTATTTTCATTTTTGGCTGGGGATTCATTCCTTCATTTGGGGTAGCCGGAGCTGGACTCGCTGTATTAAGTTATTATATTTTTGCCATCATATGCTTAATTAAGCACATGCGAACAACGCATAGTATTATCAAATTATCGATCAAACCCATCAATTTTAAGTTGTTCAAAGATATTCTTGGTATTGGTTCACTATCCGCTATTGGAATAATTCAACTCAATTTAACTGTTGTCCTCATAACTACCTTAGTTGGTCAATTTGGATCTGATGCAATTGCTGGGTACGGTATTGCGTCTCGATTAGACTACATACAAGTTCCACTTATGTTCGGTATCGGTTCAGCAATTATGACCATGGTTGGTATTAATTATGGAGCTGGACAATTTCAAAGAGCACGCCGCATAACATGGATCGGGGTTTTCATTACGTTTCTTATTACTGGTTCAATAGGACTTTTCTTTAGTATTTTTCCCTCCATTTGGCTTGGTTTTTTTAGTCATGATCCATCTGTTCTTCAGACTGGAACAAATTACTTGCAGCATGTTGCACCTTTTTATGGTGCGATAGGTATTGGTATGGCACTTTATTTTGCCGGCCAAGGTTCAAAACGATTATTAGGTCCTCTTTTAGCAGGTACGATCAGAATGATCATTGCTGCTGTTATTGGAAGTATCTCTGTCTTATATTTTAATGCAAGTTTATCAACTTTCTTTCAAATTATTGGAGTCAGTGCTTTGATATTTGGTTTAGTATCCTGCTTGGCAAATTTTATACCTAGATGAAGTCGCATTCAGTTTTAAAGAGGATTATTGGATCTTCTTAATTATTAGTTTTTCATATTAATAATTACTTGTTTTTATAATTTCTTAAAATAACTTTTACTGAATATTCATTTAATAATTTAATGACTTTTATTTTTAGAAACATACCTCCCTCACAACACATGTTGCTTTTTGTTATTTATGTAAAGCTTATCTTAACAATAAAATCCAATAACTATATGTTAAATATAATTTTTATAACAACATTGCTTTGTAAATTTAGTCTATTTTTTATACAAATGTAGGCAATTTCTCACAACCATGTAAGTTAAAACGTACAACATAAGCAATTGTTTTTCCTATAATTAATTTCAGTACATATAAGCCCTCTTTACTATTAAATAGAAAGCTGAGTATTAATGAAGAGATCTGGAGAAACGGCAACGTTATCTTTATTAATATAAATACTCTTAATAATAGAAAAAGAATCTCAAAAAATTAATATGTACTATCTTTCCTCTGGCAACAGAGGAAAGATCTTTTTAAATCATCAGATAGGGTATAGAGAATGTTTATTGCAAAAAATATATTTATATATTTACTATCAATGTTAGCTTTATGCTTAATGATTATTTTCTTTAACTACCTTGGAATGAACGAGACGATTAACCTCCTGCTCTCTTCAGCACTTTTTGGAATATTTATTACTTGGTATTTTAAAGGTAGCGGACTATGTCTCGCCTTATTTAGCTTTTTTTACTGGGCAATGTTTGTAATTAGTCAAAGTCTAGAGGTAATATGGATGCTCGCAAGTTCAGTCATTGTCTATCTAGTGATGACCAAAATGATTCCTAAATTCAAGACCATCCATTTCGGCGTTATAGCTAAAAAGGGTTCACCCCACGCTTAACCATACCTACTTTCTTAACCACATTAACTTTGCTTTGTTCAGCACTTAATAATTCATTTAAGAAAATTTTTAAATTTTTCTCATCAAGACAAATGGGATTAAAACTAGTTTCTCCCATATTTAAAAAGAAAGATTCAATATTTGTATTACGCTGTACATATTTCATTGACCAACGCTGAAAAAAGTTCTTCTCGATGGAATATGTACACAACCATTTAACATTGTAGTGTCTTTGATCATCTTTAATTTTTTCAAATAATCGCTCCACTAACTCCTGTTCGCCTTCTAAACATTGAAAAAAAGCATTATCAGCATAATAGAGCACACCACAAATTTGATTCAAATAATTAAAATTTCTAGCTTCTGTTAAAATATCACGTAAATCTTGCAATAAATCTTCATTTTTTTCGTTTCGTTGACTGGCATAACACAAGCGAACGTTCATTAACAATTCCGTGAAATATAAAATTTCTTTATCTAAAGATTTTTCAATCTAACATATATTTCTTCCTGATAATTGATATTTCATCCCTACACTTAATATCTATTCCAAACAAACCACCGGTAAAAGAATAACGAAAGTTATCAGACTTACAAATGATTAGATATAAAACAAAAAAAAGCCCTCTAGTGAGAGGGCTTTTATAGCCTGTAAAAGAACAATAAAATTTCTTTTATAAGACTAAAATAAAAAAAAGCACTAAATAGTGCTTTTTTTCTTACTGAAATATTATTGTGGAATAATATTTACAGCATTTGGGCCTTTTTGACCTTGAGTAACAGTAAACGTTACACGTTGACCTTCGTGCAAAGTTTTGAAACCTGAACCAGAGATCTCTTTGAAGTGTGCAAACACGTCTGGACCATTGTCTTGTTGAATGAAACCGAAACCTTTAGTTTCGTTAAACCATTTTACTGTACCGCTTACTGTATTAGACATGATATATCCTACTGATTTCTAATATTTTAGTATCATTTAATAATGACACTAACATAACTTTGAAAAAAGAATAACAAATTGAGTTAAGATCTTAAAAAACGAAGGATTATGACTAAAACTACGATACTTTAAAGAAGATTTACTAACAAGACTTTTTTCTAGTTAAGAGCATGATACATGAAATAAATTTCTATTCAAGCTTTTTGTGAGAAAAATTTTATAAATTATAATAAAAAACCCAAAAACAATAACTTAATAGTGCAATTAAAAACTTAGTATATTCCCTACCGAACCAACAACTTACATCCAATTATATAAATTGTTGAAGAATAGAAAAATCAGCGCTTAGGACGCGTGAAATGGCGGAATGAAATATAAAAAAGACTTTAAATAATTTGAACTTTAGAAATTCAGGCAATAAAAAAACTCCTAAACAGGAGCTTCATTTTTAAATTATTGGCAGAGGATCAAGGACTCGAACCTTGACGAACGGTTTTGGAGACCGTCATGCTACCATTACACCAATCCTCTATATTTATGATTAAACAACTAATGATTTAATCATAAAAAAAGCAAGAACATCGTCTTGCTTCTTTTAATGGTGGGGGCGAAGAGACTCGAACTCTTACACCTTGCGGCGCTGGAACCTAAATCCAGTGCGTCTACCAATTTCGCCACGCCCCCATCTGGGACATTTATTTAAAATAAATGTGGCAGAGGATCAAGGACTCGAACCTTGACGAACGGTTTTGGAGACCGTCATGCTACCATTACACCAATCCTCTTCCAAAACATAGATGACTTAACATCTACATTAACTTTAAGTTTTAACTTAAAGTGGTGGGGGCGAAGAGACTCGAACTCTTACACCTTGCGGCGCTGGAACCTAAATCCAGTGCGTCTACCAATTTCGCCACGCCCCCGATGGCTGTGTATATTAGCGATAAGATCTAACAGTGACAAGTGTTTTTTTTCTAAAAAAAACTGACCGTGTAAATTGTATACAGATACTAGATCAATGATTTTTATAAGTTTGAATGTGCTTTTAAACAATTCATCGCTTCAAACACGTTTGCAAACCTATTTTTTTGTTGTTTTTGCAATAAACCCGAAAGTAATGGATAAAAACTCATAAGTTGTGTCGGTAATTGAATGGTTAAATTTTGGCAATGCAATACTGCCCAATCATAGTAACTTCCTGCTTCTAAGCGAGTTTGAGTTAACCATTCATATAGAACGATACCAAATGCGTATAAATCGCTTTGTATATCCTTAGAAGCGCCTCTAAACAGCTCTGGAGCCATATATCGTGGTGTAGCATCCATTCTTAAATCTGAGCCCGATATAAGTCGGGCTTTCTCAAAATCAATCAAATAAGCATTTTGCTCAAACTTTCGAAAATGTTCTTTCTTAATATCTCCATGAATCCAACCAAATTCGTGGAGTTCTGCGAGCTTATCTAGTGCGGCCCCAATCGCATGATATACATCAGTTAAATCTGTTTCATGAGGCAAAGAACCAAACCACAAATCAGTATTAGGTAAAATTAAAACTTTACCTAAAGAATGGTTTAATTGAGGAATGGCACTAACTCCAATTAATTTATGAGGTAAAAGCCACGCAGGTTTCTTATGATTAATTTCTTCGTAAAACAATTGTTCATGAATGAAATCTTGCTCACTTTGAACATCTGTTTCAGGTAAATGGTATTTTAACCAATAGTCTTTGTTATCTATGCTACATGTCCATAGATACCGCCCTAAAGCGGCACTCGCAGGTTTTGTCACACTTTTTAAGTTTTGTATATGCGAAGCAAAATCATGCTTCAGCATAGTAAGACTCTGGCTGTTGTTGCTTTTCTTCAAAACGTAAAACTTCTAAACAATGCTGAATCGTCTTGCCAATACGAGCATGGGTCTCAATCGAAGAAATTTTTGGCCAAGTCGCACGTTCCCCTTCTCGCTGTAAGCGTTTAAACAAATGTGGACGTGGGTTTTGCAAAGTATAGGTATAGTGACTCAAGCCATATTTAGCAATGATATTCACATCACCATAATAGCGCTGCCCCATTACCCCATAGCCATGATCGAGTAACCGTCTAATTGGAGAAATAGAACCAAGTCTTTGACGTGTAAAATCCATAAGTCCCATGGATAACACTTTACCTTGACGTCTTAAAATCCGTTCAGGCCAACTTAAAACGTCTTTACGAAAGCGGTCTGCATCATTTTGCATAAATGGAACAATATGTGGATTCACCTGACTAGCGATGGTGTAATTTAAATTATAAAGCCGTGCCATTCTTTCTTGTGGAAAATCATTTCTTACACTGCCGTCTACCCATTTTGTGTTTGCCATGTAAGGTGTATGTTCACCGTCATAACGTTTGCTAGTTAAACGTACGGGTGGAAATAACACAGGTACAGCACATGAAGCCAACACAGCACTCCACACTAAAACATTAGGCGTCATAATCGCATTCATGATGCGCGGGTTTTCTGTTGCATCATAGGGAGCAACTGCCACATTAATGTTTAAACCAGATTTTTTGAAAGCCTCTTCAAATGTGAGATCCCCCAGATTTTCAACAAGGAATTTTTTCAAATAGTGCACATCGGCAATTCCACCATTTCCTTTAATGAGTTCACGAAGTTTTCTAAAATGAAAAGCATCACTAAAGAATTGTTCTCCATTTAATAAATTTTGAACATCTTCACTGGCTGAAGTTCCAAGCATGCCCGTCATAATTGCCCCAGCACTTGAGCCAGACAACACTTTAGGCATTAAATCTTGTTCAATTAAAGCCTTACATACCCCAGTATGAAAAAGGCCTAAAGTTGCTCCACCTGAGAACATAAGGGCTGGTTGGCCATATGCTTTTTCACAATTTTCAAAAAACTCAATTTTTTCTTTTCTTTGGAAAGTAATACATTCACTTGAAGCAATATAGGCCAAGCTTTGGCTCACCTCTTCAATATAATCTTCAATTAACTTTTTCGTTCCCACATGAGTTGCAGCAAACAACATAGGGTGACCAATATTTGCAATATCGTAGGTTAGACCTTCTTTTAGTAAATAAATAAGATCTAGCGTTCGATGTTGCTGGCGATATCTTTTGAGTAAGGTATACCGATAAGAAATGAGCTCGGCATCGAAGTAAGGTGAACTATTATCAAATTTCCACTCTTGCACTCCTGTTTCTTCATCTAGTTTTAATGCAAAAGACTTCCATTCTTCATAAGATTCAGCCATGTCTAATTGACGTTGTAATTTTTTGATACGGTAAGCCTGATGTGGATTCATATCACTTCGTAATTTTTCAAACATATTTCGTCCTCATCTTCTCAGATGATTTTACTAAATAGACATGACAACACTATGCTCGGTCTGAACATTTCAATCAATTGCAAAACCGATAAAGTGTATAGGCAATAAGTTTTTTGTCAGCCTGTTAATTTCGGTGTTAGTATCCTAGTAAATTACTGTTTAACATGATTGATTAACCATGGCTACCATTGATTTACCAGAGAATTTAGTTCAAACATTATCACTTGTATTAAATCAGCTACAGCAGGTCTTACCTGAACCTCGAGAAGAGACAGATTTTACTGCACCTGCTTTTAGATGGGAAAATCAACAACTTAAAGCCATCCACACACCGAAAAATATTTATCTGGATGACTTAAAAGGCATTGAACGTCAGAAAGAAAAAATCATTCAAAATACTTTGCAATTTTTAAATGGCTTACCAGCCAATGATGTGCTTTTAACAGGCTCACGTGGTACAGGAAAGTCATCTATTGTGCGTGCTTTATTGACTGAGTATGCCCCGCAAGGATTACGTTTAATTGAAATTGAGCGTGATGACTTAGCAGACTTACCTAAAATTCAGAAACTCATTCAAAACCGATCTGAAAAATACATCGTGTATTGTGATGACTTAGCCTTTAATGCTGAAGATGAAAATTACCGTAGTTTAAAAAGTGTATTGGATGGTTCATTACAGTCTGGTTCAAGTAATTTTATTATTTATGCAACCAGTAACCGTCGTCATTTATTACCAGAATTTATGCATGAGAATACGCCTGTAACCAAGGTCGATGTACCACAATATACTGAGTTACACCCACAAGAAGCGATTGAAGAAAAGATCTCTTTATCAGATCGTTTTGGCTTGTGGTTATCTTTTTACCCTATGGACCAGAATTTATATTTAGAAATCGTGGAGCATTACATTCATAAAGCAAACATGGCTTTTAACGATGAAGTTCGCGCTGAAAGTTTACGTTGGTGTCAAATGCGTGGTCAACGTTCAGGACGTGCTGCATATCAGTTTTCTAAGCACTGGATTGGTTTAAATGGCTTAAAAGAGTTGTCTAACAATTAAATAAAATGTCCCGCAAAGCCTTAGCTTTGGCCTGAAAACCGCTTAGTTTTGATAGTTGTTTTTCATAACCTAAAACAAAGATAGTCCTATCCTCATTTAGGTTTATATATGAAAAAACAATTGCCGAAAATTTCTATAGGCAGCAAAGTTTTAGGTCAAAGCTTATTGCTTGCGCAAGGTGTTATAGATAAAGCAGAAAAATACTCAACTCTTCCTTTTTCTCAGTCTCATATCATTCAGCCCCGAGTCGATGAAAAATATTATAGCTGGACTCATTACGGTATCTTTTTCCCACTTTTGCCCGAGCCGCATCGCTATTTAAATATTATGATTTTATTAGGCACACCTGGTGCTCTTGCATTTGATCATGATGACATAATTTATGGAAATCCTCGAAAAACAGCGACTTTCTTTTCAAGTACAGCCGCAGTAGAAAAAGCTTTGCTTAAGGCTTATATCATTCCTGAAGATACAAAAATTAATGAAGATGGAAGCTTAATCGAACTAGGACAAGAAATCTCAATTCAAGGAAAATTCCCAAAAATTCACATTAATGGACATTATGAGGGGCTTGATTTCGACTTTGACATTGATGTTACCTCCCATGTTTCATGGTTTATAAAAACACCGATTTATGATCATTTTAGCTTGTTGGCAAAGTTTAAAGGTTTCTTAACCTATCAAGCAAAACGTATTGAAAGTGAGGGGCTCTGCACTTATGAATATGCTCGAGCAGTTGGAGCTCATTCCATCGCAGATAAACTTATTCCTGAAGCCTATAAACTGCCGCTTGATTTTTTTACTTATCAAATTATCAATTTAAATGAGACCACTCAACTTCTTCTTACCAAAGCAGATATTGCCGGTCAGACAGCAGCTTATACTTTGCATATTAGATATCTTGATCGACCCGCAGAAGTTTATACAGATGTCAGTTTTGATATTATTTCTCACCAAGTTGATGATTACATCTCACCGACTGGGCAAAAGATGCGACTTCCTAAATTCTTTTCGTGGATTGCTCGAAATGAAGCTAAACAAATTATTTTAAATATTCAGGCAGAAATTGACTGCCCACTCCGCTACGGTCATGGGCGAGGTTATGCAAGTAGTTATATATTTACTGGTAATTATTTTGGTAATGAAGTTCAAGGCCGTGGTTATATCGAATATATAGATATTGAAAACCAACAGGCCTTTGAAGATAACTAATTTTACTCAGGAATAGACAACTCAGTCATTGGCCAACGTGGTGTTGTGGTTACAGCTAAACCATCATGTTGACCTGCTTTTAAGCGTTGATAGCCTGCAAAAGCAATCATTGCCCCATTATCAGTACAAAGAGCAGGTTCTGCGTAATAAACTTGTGCCTTAATTTTAGCTAATGAAGTTTCCAACTGTTCACGTAGTCGTAAATTTGCACTTACTCCACCCGCAATAACTAAACGCTTAAGTCCAGTTTGCTTTAAGGCTTTTACTGATTTTTTTACCAAGGTATCTACAATTGCTTCTTGGAATGAAGCTGCAATGTCTGCGTCTCGGTTTTCGCCATTCAACTTTTTCAATTGCACAGAAACAGCTGTTTTTAAACCACTAAAAGAAAAATCTAGACCTTGGTGAAGCATTGGTCGTGGAAATTCAAACGCTAATGGATTACCACTTAAAGCCAATTTCGCAATATTAGGGCCACCTGGGTATGGCAAACTCATCATTTTTGCAACTTTATCAAAGGCTTCCCCAGCTGCATCATCAATAGATTCACCTAAAAGCTCATATTGACCAATACCGTGAGCTGCCATTAATTGTGTATGCCCACCTGAAACCAATAAAGCAACAAATGGAAATTCGGACGGTTGACTTGAGAGTAAAGGTGCCAACATGTGCCCCTCCATATGGTGAACACCAATGGCAGGTTTATTTAAAGAAAAAGCTAAAGTTCTTCCAAATAAAGCCCCTGTCATTAAGGCTCCCATTAAGCCGGGACCACGCGTATAAGCAACCGCATCAATCTCTTGTTTTGTTACACCACTTTGCTCAAGCAATTGATTCATTAAAGGAATTAATTTTCGAACATGGTCACGAGAAGCAAGTTCAGGTACTACCCCACCATATTCGGCATGAAGTTTAATCTGGCTATAAAGAACCTGTCCCCGCAAGCCGAGTTCGCTATCATAAAGTGCCAACCCTGTTTCATCACAAGAAGTTTCCAAGCCTAAAACAATCATCAAAACTGCCTTTTATATGAGTCAAAATATTGCAATCGCTATTATAGACTTGTGATATGAGTTGTAAATGAGTAAAATACTGACCTTCACTTGTGATCCGGCACAATAGTGTGCTTGATCTTATCCATAATCTAGAGGATTTTACATGCCACAAGTTAAGTTGAAAGAAGGCGAACCAGTTGACGTAGCTATCCGTCGTTTCAAACGTTCATGCGAAAAAGCTGGTGTTTTAGCTGACGTTCGTAAACGTGAATTCTACGAAAAACCAACTCAAGAACGTAAGCGCAAAAAAGCTGCTGCAGTTAAACGCTACCAAAAGAAATTGGCTCGCGAATCTGTACGTACTACTCGCCTTTACTAATTAATTTGTGATTGACTGCTGAATTATGACTACTTTAAAAAACCAAATTACTGATGCATTAAAAACTTCTATGCGTGCCAAAGATATGGCAACAGTGACGGTTTTGCGTAGTCTACAAGCAGCAATTAAGCAAATCGAAGTCGATGAGCGCATAGAGCTTGGCGACGCTCAGGTTCTTGCGGTCATTGAAAAGCAAATTAAACAACGTAAAGAATCGATCAAAGCCTTTGAAGGTGCTGGTCGTGATGATTTAGCTAGTAAAGAACAAGCCGAAGCTGAGATTTTATCTCAGTTTCTACCAGAAGCTATGACTGAGGAAGAGCTTGATTCTCTCATTGAGCAAACGATTTCTGCTCAAGAAGCAACTAGCATGAAAGATATGGGTAAGGTGATGAATTCTCTACGTCCGATCATAGCCGGGCGTGCCGATCCTTCTGTAGTTTCAGCAAAAATTAAAGCTAAATTAGCTTAATCTCTTCTCTTAAAATTTTATATTCCCTCAAACCAAAGTTCCTTTTAGTTTGGGCGTGTTTATATAATTGAATTTTTTGAAAGATATATTTTCAAATTTTCATTCTTCGCTCATCTTGCATTTGTTTCAATCTACTGTCTATTCTAGCTGACATTGCTTGATTGTCTTTTGCTAATCGCTGAGCATGCAACATCGATTTAATTGCATTCTCTTCACTCCCCGACCAATATTCAGCTTCTGCTCGATAGCGTAAAACATTGACTGCTCTCAGCGGTCCTGTCTTGTCCAAATTAGCAGCCTGCTGCAAAAATTGCCAACCTTGGATATCTCTTGGGTTTTTATTGATAAACCGTTGAACAAGAGTTTGAACCTGTGAAAATTTTCCTTGGCGCAGCAACACTTCAGCCAACTTATAACTGAAAGCTCTATTTTCAGGCATAGTCATTTGTGTAGAAGCAATTGAAGTATAGGCTTGATCCAACTTGTTTTGCCCCAGATAAATATCTGTCTGCAAGAGTGTAACGAGAGGTTTTCCACTAGATTTGACTTGATCTAAAGTAGATTGCGCTTGTGCATAATCACCTTGTTTTACATAAAAAGCTGCCAAAGCAATAAGACCCGCAATATTTTTTTGTGAGGCTAAACTCTGTAGTTGGTTTTCGGTAGCCTGATTTGAAACTACCATTGTGTACCATTTTAAAATTTCAAAATCGACATCATATATACGATTTTTAACTTTAGGCATCTGGTTCGCACGAAGTCGGGCCTCACTCATGCGTTCGGTCGTCAATGGATGAGTCAGCCAGAAATCTGGTAAAAAACTTACCCGACTAGTCGCACGATGCATTGTTTCAAAATAGTCTGCCATACTTTGCGGGTTATAACCCGCTGCATACATATATTGCATGCCAATACGATCAGCTTCACGCTCCTGATTTCGACTGTATGTTAACTGGCTATCCATTAATGCAGCCTGCGTTCCTAACATCACTGCTGCTCCTGCATCTCCGCCACCCTGTGCAGCTATGGCCACACCCGCCAAAAGCCCAGCTAAACTTAATAACGTTTGCCCCTTAAAGGCTTCCTCTGAACGACTAAAATGTCTTTGTGATACGTGTGCAATTTCATGCGCCATCACCCCAGCAATTTCATCAATATTGCGAGCTGAAGCAATAAGTCCTGTATTGAGCGCAAATAGACCGCCCGGAACGGCAAACGCGTTGATTTGTGGATCTTTAATAACAACTAGACCAATAGGCTGACCGAGCTGAGTCTCACTCAAAATACTTGAAAATACTTGAAAAAATTGATCTTCGAGCCAGATATCTTGGATAACGGGCATTTGTTTATGAACTTCACGGAAAACTTTTTCACCAATAAATTTTTCTTTTTGTTGATCAAGCAAACCTATTCCACTTCCAATATTCGGAATTTCCACCTGATTCGCAGATGGCTGTGGGTCGAAAGACTGTGCATACGAAGCATTTGCTATAAAAGTTGCACTTAAAATAACTGGCAAAAATCTCAAAAGTTTTTCTCTATTAAAATTAAACCATAAAAAAAGCCTACTGATGTAAACCACAAAAAATTGGTTTTCAATCAATAGACTTTTACTATATCACCCGAAATCGACTAGTTTTGCAATGAAGTGTTATTAATCATTTATATAAAGTTTTGGTTTACCAAATATCTAGGTGTTTTATCTTCTAAAGCTTCAACCAAATTTCTATAGGCAAGATTTGCCATTTTTTTACGGGTTTCAGCAGTAGCTGAACCTACATGAGGTAAAGTCACTACATTCGGCAATTTAAAAAGTGCCGAATCTTGTAAAGGTTCTTTTTCATACACATCTAAACCAGCAGCAAAGATCTGATTTTGCTGCAAAGCCTCAATTAAGGCTTGCTCATCAATCACAGAACCACGCGCAATATTAATAAAAATAGCGTGTTTTTGCATAAGTTCAAACTGAGTTTTACCCATTAAGGCTTTCGATTCATTATTTAAATCAACCGCGGTTACTACAAAATCGGACCGCTGTAGTAACTGATCTAAACCAAGATATTCTGCATTTAACGGTTCAGCTAGTTCAGGCTTTTCACGACGATTATGGTAAACAATATTCATGTTAAATCCATAAAAACCACGTCGTGCAATTGCAGCCCCAATGTTACCAAGTCCAATAACTCCCAATGTTTTTCCAAAAACATCTAAACCGAATTGCTGAGGCCCTACAGTTCTTTTCCACTCACCTTGTTTAGTCCAATGATCAAGAAAAGGAACTTTTCTAGCAGCGCTTAGTAACAATGTAAAAGCAAGATCAGCTGTTGTTTCTGTTAAAACATGAGGCGTATTTGATAACCAGATTTTTCTTTGATTTAAATAAGCTAAATCATAATTGTCATAGCCCACCGTTACAGATGAAATAATTTTTAGTTTTTGTGCCGGCGCAAGATTACTTTCATTGAGTAACCGTCCTGCACCAATCATCCCGTCAGCATCTACAACGTGTTGTCGTATTTGTTCATTAATATCACCCAATTTGGGGTTAAGAACTACAACATGATAATTCTGTTGTAATCGAGACAAAATTTCTTCATCAATTTGGCTAAAAACTACAACTTTTTTCATGTAAATCCCTACTACTCGTTGTTATCTTGCATTAATTTCCATAACCTTTTTTTAAGGAGTGGTTTCTCCAGCATTTCCTTTAAACTTGCCAAATGGATAATATTGGCATGTTGAATATAAGAACATTCACCAAGGCATAAGATCTTTTTGTCTGCTGCAACAGCATCTAAAAAGCCTTGTATATATGAACCAGCTCCCCGCTGATCTTGATAAGCAGCTAAAGGGAAAGGCCATTTTAGTTCAGCATATTGCCCTATTTTCGCTTTTTGTATGTTATTCCAAAGCTGTTTTTCTTCTTCACTTAAATTTGTAACATCTAAAAAAATAACACATTTTTCAAGAGAAAAAGCCTGCAACTCAAATGATGCAATCTTGATGGCAGATGCTTGCACTTCATTACGAGGTTCTATAATAGGTTGAACCGGCATTGAAACTGGCGCCACAATTTCAGGTTCAACTTTTGGAATATCGTTAATTTGTGGCTTTGTAGGCTGCTCAAGAACTATGGGTTCTACAGAGGGTAATATGATCGGTTCTTGTTCTTCTACGACATGATCTCGCCAAAGGCTTTGAGCATTATTTTTTTGGCACACCTGTGTCTTAGGAATCCATACATCAATCCCTAAAGTCGCCAATATATTTCTTTGCTGCCCAATCATGTTTGAATCAATACCTCTGCTTAAGCTACATTCTAACGGGCTTGAGTTTTTTTTTCAGTGTTTTATTTCGTTCAGCTGTTTTTATAATCGTAGATGTCTTTTAAATAATCATCACACTATTTCTTTTTTGCATTTGCTCAACAATTTCTTCTGTTTCAAAGCCAAATCGCCAATAAAGTAATTCAAGTACATCTAGTTCGTCTTGTGTGATAATACGATCACTCCACAAGCACATTTCTGCGATCGCAAGAATACTAAGACGGTCACGTAATAATAAACCTGCAATGTCATTTAAAATTTCAGCTAAATCTAAAGGCTCATCTGAAATTTCATCATAGACATACATCTCATCTGGATTAAGTAACGAACGTAAAATACGTTCACGTACTTCTAACTGATTTGGACTATTAATTTGCTGAACATGAAGCAAGGCATCAATTAAACGAACAATTTGAGGTTTTACTTCTTCAAATGCTGTTGGCAAATGTAACGGCATTAAATTCAACTCATATTTGACCCGCTCCAGCAAAAGCGCATCTAGCAAGCCAATTTCGCCATCTTCTTGAATAATGAGCGCTAGTTTTGTTAGAAATTGCCGCGCAATACTTGCTGGCATATGCCCAATATTTTTACACGCATCATGAAATATCTGAATATGGATACGCCCATCAAGATTTAATAAAGCATCAATAATGGCATGGCTAACTGGTGCATCTTTAGGTATGAATTCTCGATATTGGCGAATCATCAAAATAGCGACCATTACCTCACGTGAACCCGTAGCAGTTTGAAGTGCACGCTGAATAAGCTCAGGACGCTTTTTATTTCGACGCACATCACTACTAAGAGGCTTAATAGCATCATTTAATGCAAAACTAATGGGTGACAACCTTAATAAGGGTAAAGGTTGCGGAGATGACCACGGAACATAAATTTCTTTTTCAGATTCTTCTAAAAAATGAAATAAACTAAATAACGGACGATTGCGAAGCTTTTTTAAATTTTCTAATTGTAAATCTTGTAGCAAAGTCGGATTTAACTCGTAAATACGCTCACGAATACTTGGGTGAATATTCATCCAACTTTGCGGACTCAGTGAGTTAGCAAAACACATATGCGCGATTGATTCAGAATAGGCACTATGGATTTGTGAGCCAGAATGGTGGACATAAATACGCAACAAAGTCTGGGTATTAGCACTATTTTTTAATAATCGTACCGTTTTTTGGTCATTACGAAATGTGCGTCCACTCAAAGTTAAGTATTTAATAAATCGGGTAATTAGTACGCCTAGGCTTCCAGCTAGCCAAATGACACCACCCACTGCAACAAATACTGTTTCAAATTTATGTTTATAACCTGGGCTGTAGCGTTTAAAACCTTGTTTCGCTAATTTACTGCCCCACTGACTAAATGTCGTTAATCCGCTATATAAAATCTTTAATTTAGTATTCTCAACAGCTTCACCCGATAGAATCTGATTAAACTCATGACCCAACAAACCATATAGTTCAAGTTTATCCAGATTTTGCAAAGCTCCCCATGTCAAAATGATCACAATATCTTTAGGGTGAAAACCTGCCGTAAGCGCATTTACACCTACTTCATCAGGCAAAACATATAAGGTGGGAACTTTAAGCGTAAAATTTTGCGCCAAATATTCAGTAATTTTTAATGCTTCAAGCTCTTCAGGTGTACTTTCTTCTTTTACTAATCGACGCGCTTTCAATTGTTTTGCTAAAGAATGCCCACCTTTACGCAAGATATAAAGTTCAGTAACTACCGACCAAACCATAATAAAAAGCAATAGCGCGACGAAATAAGGACTTAAGGTATGCCACCAGATGGGCTGACTATAATCAAAAAAATGGACGAGTAAACCTAAAATTAAATTTAAGATAAAAATAGTAAGCAACACAGCAACCAAACACATAGTGATGGACCATGCCATATTCTTATTTTCGATTAGATAGTGGCTTACTTCTTTCAATGTAAATATTCCCAATTACATTGTTAGTTTTCATCATAAAAGAAAAAAGCGGGAAACACCCGCTTTTTTCAGCTATTTCTATTCTTCTTTAATGCCTGTTAAATCTACAGAAGCAGCGTCAACATTCACATCAATGTAGCCATCTTTTTTCTTTTTAGCAGAATCATTACGCTTCTGCTCCAAATTATTTAGATAAGCACTATCAATATCACCTGTTACATAAACTCCATCAAACACAGAGCAATCAAACTCAGTTAGATCAGGCACTTTGCTGGTACGTACAGCATTTTTCAAGTCTTCCAATTCTTGGAAAACCAAACGATCAGCACCAATAATTTCCTGGATCTCTTCTACACTGCGTTCTGAAGCAATAAGCTCAGCTTTAGCAGGCATATCAATACCATAAACGTTTGGATACATCACTTTTGGTGCGGCTGACGCAAAGTATACTTTTTTTGCACCAGAATCACGTGCCATCTGGATAATTTCGTTACAGGTTGTGCCACGAACAATTGAGTCATCAACCAATAAAACATTCTTACCTTTAAACTCAAGTTCTACAGGGTTTAATTTTTGGCGTACTGATTTTTTTCGTTGTTGCTGACCTGGCATAATGAAGGTACGACCGATATAACGGTTTTTCATAAAACCTTCACGGAACTTCACACCTAGAATATTTGCAAGTTCTAATGCTGAAGTACGGCTCGTATCCGGAATTGGAATAACCACATCAATATCGTGGTCCTCACCCCAGTCACGTAAAATTTTATGGGCAAGTTTTTCACCCATTTTTAAACGAGCTTTATAAACTGAAATTCCGTCAATAATGGCATCAGGACGTGCAAAATAAACATATTCAAAAATACATGGACGGTATTTTGGATTAGCTGCACATTGTCTTGAGAACAATTCACCATCTGAATTGATGAAAATTGCTTCACCTGGCTCAATATCACGCTCAATTTTGAAACCAAGTGCTGTAATAGCAACTGATTCAGAAGCGATGATGTATTCCATCTCGCCTTTTTCAGTCATACGTGAACCATAAATCAGTGGGCGAATACCGTTTGGATCACGGAAACCAACCAAACCATGACCAGTAATCATTGCCACTACGCCATATGCACCCAGACAGCGCTCATGTACACGAGAAACTGTGTGAAAGATATCATCTGGTGTAGGATTTAAAGTACCGTTCTTTTGCAACTCATGCGCGAATACGTTCAAAAGAACTTCTGAGTCAGAGTCCGTATTCATATGACGTAAATCTGTTTTAAACAGATCATCATGAATATCTTCGGCATTGGTTAAGTTACCATTATGTGCAAGCGTAATACCGTAAGGTGAGTTCACATAAAATGGTTGTGCTTCAGCACTGCTAGCAGAACCAGCAGTTGGGTAACGTACATGGCCAATACCATAATTACCAAGTAATGCTCTCATATGACGAGTATGAAAAACATCACGCACCATACCGTTATCCTTACGAAGGAAAAGACGGCCTTCATGGCAGGTTACTATTCCAGCTGCATCTTGCCCACGATGTTGCAACATCGTTAAAGCATCAAACAACATTTGGTTCACTGGCGATTTACCGGCTATACCAACAACTCCACACATAGCAACCTCGCAGACAAGCTAGGAATTAATAAAAAGGATTCTTTGTCGAATGGTCGGATCGGTTTTCTAAATCTTCCGATTCGTCCATTGGTTTTGAAGGGGTGCTTGATGCACTACCTCCAGATGTTATTTGATGAAATGCCTCACTTGCAGCATCCTTAGACAATTCGGTCGCTAAAGGTGCATAAGGCAGTAAAAATTGTATAAGTATGGACTGTTTCCAATTTGGTGAACTTTCAACCCAAGGCCCAACGCCTTGCATTGTAATCAACACAACCAACAAGCCCTTTAAGGAACCAAAAGCACCACCTGCTAAACGATTTAATGGCCCCAATTTCAGACTTTTCAAGAGGCCATTTAAAAATGCAGTGACGATCCATGTTAAAACAATGATCATCAGTGCTATGAATGCGAAAGCTGCAATTTTTTGAACAACCGGATCATGACTCAAACCAGACATGGACGGCGCAAGAAGGACAGCATATTTTGCACCCATAATTAATGCAATGATCCATCCTATCAAGTTCGCAAAGGCTTTGATAAATCCTTGTCGCAAACCGTTTAGCCCCCCAATGAGCAAAAGTATCAGAATAATGATATCAATTGTGTTCATATTCACTTAAGTCATGGCTGCAACACATTGTTTTACTAATATAGGACCGGTATAAATCAATCCGCTATAGATTTGTACTAATGTTGCTCCAGCTTGCTGTTTGACTGCTGCTTGTTCACCCGACAAAATTCCACCCACGCCAATTAACGGGATTTGTCCTTTTAACGTTTGGGCAAATAAACGTAAGCATTCGGTACTTTTTTCAAAAACAGGCGCACCTGATAATCCGCCCGACTCATTACCATTAGGAAGGTTTTCTACACCGTCTCTAGATAAAGTCGTATTGGTAACAATTAAACCATCAATCTTAAATTGCAATAATTGTGCTGCAATAAACTCAACATCTTCAGCTGTTAAATCAGGCGCAACTTTTAAAACTAAAGGAACATAATGGTTATATTGCTCGGCAAGCTCAAGTTGTCTTTCTTTTAATGTTTGCAATAATTCAGTTAATGCATCGCCACTTTGTAAACTTCTTAAGTTCTTAGTATTTGGAGATGAAATATTAACAGTAATATAAGAGGCGTAGTTATAAACTTTCTCAAGACAAATCAGGTAATCATCAACAGCCTTTTCTACAGGCGTATCTGCATTCTTACCAATGTTAATACCTAGAATTCCTTTAAATTTTGAAGCTTTGACATTCTCAACAAGCTTATCAACACCATCATTGTTAAAACCCATGCGGTTAATAATGGCTTTAGCTTCAGGAATACGGAACAATCGCGGTTGTGGATTACCCGATTGAGGACGCGGTGTAATTGTTCCAATTTCAATAAAACCGAAACCCAGTCCGGCTAAAGAATCAATATGTGCACCATTCTTATCAAGTCCAGCCGCCAAACCCACCGGATTTGGAAATTCAATTCCCATACAGGTTGTTGGTTTTGATTCTACGCTCTGGCGTAGCAGGCCGAACTTATGTGCTTTATCAAGCATAGATAATGTTAATTCATGGGCACGCTCTGGTGCTAAACTAAACAACATCGGGCGAGCAAGTGAATATAACATACCAATCACAGTCTACTGATTTTAGGTAGGCATATTATAGGCACAGGCAGCACAAAACACCATGCTTAAGAACACCATATTTTAATATGTTATTGAACCGTCGCTGTTAATTTAATCTGTCCGTCACTTGAAACCATTTCCATTTTTTGAATACTTAAGCCCATTTGAGCAAGTTGGGTCAAAAAGTTCGCTAAAATTGCATAATTCTGATGAGTAACAATAATTTGTAACTGCTCACCATTTTGTTGAGAAGTAACGGTTAAGCCTTGTTGCTGAGCTACACGTTGTATTTTTTCCGATTGACCCAACTCAAGTTCATTTGCGGGTTTCATGGTAACCGCATTACTCTGCATCCATACCATCAAATCTTTTAAATCATTTAAGCGTTGTTGTTGTTGTTCTGCCAAAGAATGCATTTTCCAAAGTGAAGCTCCTACAATAGCCACAACGACAAAGATTGTAGTAAAGATGACCATAATACGTTCACGTACAGTTAAGCGATCCAAATATTGAACGATCTGTTCAACCCACTGATCAAAGCGGTTTTGCAATTGAGTTATCATTTTCATTATTGTATTTTCACCACCCCAATTGCCCCACCACCGTCGGCCTGAACATTACCGAGCTCTGCTTTAAATCCCTGCTGGTTAAGTTGCTGAGTTAAAGCTTGTAAATCATCTGCCGACTTTGCTTTTAATGCCATTGTTAATATTGACGCATCATAATTTAACTGCTGAGCTAAAATTTGTCTTTGCATTAAAATAGGTCCAACACGACTCAATAAAGAAAGTGCTTGTGTATCACCTTGCTTACTCATGCGTAAATGACTTTCAAATTGGCTTTTTATGTTCTGCTCATTTACACGACTAGAAGAACCAAACCAATATTTATATTGCTCAATCGTCTGTTCAGCGGTTTGATTAGCCACACTTTTTAACTTTACCCAGCGCAACAAGTCATAGCTAAACTGAACCACTATAATTGCTAAAATAACAGCAGCACATGCTTTCCAATAACCTGAAACCGATTGCTCTTGCCCTTTAGCTTTAGGTAGAACATTAAAAGGATGCTGTTTAGGTTTATCTAATGCCTGAAATTGATAAATAAATTCTGAACGCTGCTCAGCACTTGATGCTGCCATCAAGCTTTCTAATTGCTCTGATGTCAAACCACTATATTGATAATGGGTTTCAACCGGCTGGAACTCTAAAAACAATCCTAAATCATCTAGAGAATTACCGACCCATTTACTTTCACGCACAAGTAATTTCTGGTCAATATTGCATAAGACCACTTGCTGATCTTGAGGTTCCGGTAAAATTAAAAAGTCTGGCAATAAAGCAACGAGTTTAATAGGCAGCAAAGCCATTGCATGTTGCCATGTTTCTACTGTTGTTTTTGCCACTCCCAATATAGTCAATTGATCAGCATGAAAATGGTGAACCACTTTCATATGATCAATCGGCAAAGTCACAAATTCTTCAAGCAAATATTTAACACCGTCTGCCCCGAGTTGCTTGTAATGAGACTTTGCCATGTGCTGCTGGAGTACCTGAGCATGGCGACTAGGGAAAAAGATGACAGCTTCTTTTCCTTGATGTAGTTGCAGATCTTGTATTAATTGATCAAGACTTGCTGCCTGCAACCAGTTTTCTCCGTTAGACCAATGCCATATTCCATTGGTTTCAGGCATCCATAAATACAGCATAATGGGCTAAATGACCTTTTTAATTATATTGTGGGTACAAAACTATTTTTTTGTGTTGATAAACCAGTAGCAATCACCGCCTGATCATAAATTCGAGCTTCGGCAAGTGCAAATGGATTAAAGTTTTCATGAGTCAATAGTTCAGCAATATGCCCTACTACATTCATATGACAGACGACTACAATTGACTCATACGGAACCTGAGACAACCACTCAACCGCTTCTTTCGCATTATCATCTGGTTTAATTTTATCGCATAACAGCACGGGAACATCTTTAAAATAAGTTTGAATATGCGCTAATGTTTCTTGAGCACGCAATAATGGACTCACTACAAAAATATCTGGCTTAACAATATCTTTTAAAAATGTTGCTGTCTGTTCAGCTTGAGCATGCCCACGAGCAGTAAGTGGACGTTTAGTATCATTACCATTTACTGGAGGAGCAGCTTCCCCATGACGAACTAATGTCAGTTGCATAAATATTCCTTGTTAATAATTCTTGCATTATAACCGTAATTTATGACATTTCTTCTTCAGACTTCATGATGAGGTAAAACAAACTCAACATCACTACGGTGCCCATTCTTCATAAGAGATAATGCAATATTCAAAGGAGGTGCCCCTTCAAAGATAACCTCATATAAAGCGTTGGTAATTGGCATATATACGTCTAGTTCTTCTGCTTTACCACGCACCTGAACAATCGTATTAATTCCTTCAGCGGTTTGCCCCAATTCTTTACTCGCTTGGTCAAGTGTTTTACCTGAGCCTAAAGCATAACCAATTTGATAATTACGGCTTAATGGACTATTACAGGTTGCAAATAAGTCACCAACGCCAGACAAACCTAAGAACGTTAATGGGTTTGCACCTTGTTTGACTGCAAAACGGCTCATCTCGGCCAAAGCACGCGTTAAAATCATACTCTTGGTGTTTTCACCAATTTTATAAGCTGCACCAATTCCCATTGCAACGGCATAAATATTTTTAAGTGCTCCACCCAGTTCAACACCATGCACATCATCACTACCAAAAACTCGGAATAACGCACTATGCAGAGCATGCTGTACAGCATAACGAACGAGTTCAGAATCACTGGCAATAACAGTACCAGATGGCATACCTGCCATAATCTCTTTAGCGAGGTTTGGTCCAGACAATACCCCATAAGGCACTTCTGGCAATTCTTCGCGAATAATATCGCTCATGAAGCTAAAAGTTTTAGCCTCGACACCCTTGGTTAGAGAGACAATCGCTTGTGCAGTAATAAAAGGAGCAATTTGTTTTAAGACATCACGAAATGAATGGCTAGGAATGGCCACTAAAATAATATCTCGATCACATACTGCTTGTTCAAGATCAGACACAGCACGCAATGAGGACTCTAAAACAAAGTCTGGCAAATAACGTTTATTAATATGGGTTTTATTGATTTCTTCTGCTGTATCAGCATCACGAATCCAGATCATGGTGTCGCAGCCATTACGTGCAGCTAAATTCGCCATAGCCGTACCAAAACTGCCTCCACCTAAAACAGTAATACGTAATGCTGTTTTTTTATCGACCGCAACAGGTTCCACTAAATCTGTAAACTTAAATTCAGCCATGCTTTATTATCCTATTTCTTACTTCTACAGACTTTTATGCCTGCCAAACTTTTACGAATTCTTTACTTTCAATATCTGCACGCGGTGCAATCGCTTTAGCTGCTGTGCCCACATAAATAATACCTGAGATTAAATCATGTGGTTGCAATCCTAAATGCTGTTTTAACCAATTTGATTCGACAACAGCGCCACTACGCCACATGGTAGAAAAACCTTGAACTTGTAAAGACAATAAAAGGTTTTGTACGGCAGCCCCCGTACTTAAAATCTGTTCAAAATGAGGAACCTTGGGGTGATCATGCAGCTGCGTAAGCGCTAAAATGAGTAAAGGTGCGCGGAAAGGATGTTGCTTAACCCGCTCAAGTTGCGCTGAGTCAGTTTCACCTAAATCAGCCAAAGCTTTTGCTAAAACTTCACCAAAAGCAGCACGTTGTTCAGCCTCGATAACGACAAAACGTGTTGGTTTAAGTCTATGGTGGTCAGGAGCAGTTAACGCAGCTTGAAAAGCCAATTCTAATTGATCTGCATTTGGCGCAGGCTCAATCAATTGACCAATAGATTGACGTTGGTGAATATTCTGATGAATTATCTGTATTGCTGAATCCGTCATTAATATTGATCTAACTCAAAAAATTCAAAATAGATTAGCATAATCTACAGATAATCCACCATCGTATCTAAAACATAAAAACAATCAGGTCATGCTTTGACATTTTTTAATACAAAACATCAAAACTCATACAACGTCTTCAAAAACAATTAGAAAAGCTGTGTTCAAATATATAATTATTTTAGCAATTAGCGATATTAGGTGAAACATGAAAAAAATAATTTTAGCGAGTGCGTTGAGTAGTGTTGTTTTATTACTAGGTGCTTGTGCCACTACCCCTAAGAACACTTTGGCAGTTCAAAAAGAAAATAATCAATTTGAAGTCACAGGTATTGGAAAAACGAACCTAATTGCAAAAAATAATGCGATTACTGCCGCTCAAAAAACTTGTTCAAAAAGCACCAGTCCTGTTGTAGTAGATGAAAAAACAACATACAACGGTGTATTAAAAGATGTTGTAAGCGAAAAAACTGGTCAAATGGTTGAAGCGGCGGCTGGTGTAATTGGCACCTTAACTGGCAAAAATGCATCACTTGCAAAAGACGATGATTATCAAACAACCCTTACCTTCTATTGTAAAATTAATTAATCAAAAAAAATCCCAATCAACTGATTGGGATTTTTTTATTAGCAATAACCGTCTAGACGGGTTAATGGTAATTTCTTACCAATTGCTTTTTCAATTTCCGGCAAGTAAAAAGCATCATCTTCAGATAAGAAACTTATACTTACACCTTGTGACCCAGCACGACCTGTACGTCCAATGCGGTGTACATAATCATCTGATTGCTCAGGCAAAGTATAGTTGATCACATGAGATACGCCATCAACATGAATACCACGGCCTGCAACATCAGTTGCGATCATGACATTATTTTTACCCTGCTTAAACTGCTCTAACATTTTTAAACGTTTATCTTGAGCAATTTCACCTGAAAGCATACCGACGCGATATCCATCTCTCTTTAAATGATCATAAAGACGGCGTACTTGATCACGTCGATTCGCAAAAATCATAACTTTATCGATAGGCTCTTCACGCAAAATATCTTGTAGCAAACGATATTTATCTTGTTTAGCGACGACATAAACGCGCTGCTCAACATCATTGTTAGTTTTTTGCTCAGGCTCAATCTCAACAGTGATTGGTTCAAACAACCATTGTCTTGCCAAATTAAGCACATCATAACTAAAAGTAGCCGAGAACATGAGCGTTTGACGTTGTTCCTTACGTGGGGAATAACGCACAATACGTTTTACAGAAGGAATAAAACCCATGTCCAATAAGCGGTCAGCTTCATCGATGACTAAAAATTCAATTTGATCGAGCCAAACTTCTTTTTGTTCTACAAAATCAATTAGACGCCCAGGAGTGGCAACGATGATGTCGACAAAATTAGCATCCAACTGTTTCTTTTGCTTATCGAAATCTACGCCACCCAACAGTGTCACGATGTGTAAATCTGAAAATTTTGTGAGTAACTTTGCATCGCTTTCGATTTGCAATGCTAATTCACGCGTAGGCGCCAAAATCAAGGCACGTGGCTCACCACGAAAACGCTGCTCTTGAATTGGGTTATGTAACAAGTCATTAATTACACTAATAAGGAAAGCAGCAGTTTTACCTGTTCCTGTTTGCGCTCTACCAATCGCATCATGCCCGCCCAACGTATATTTTAAAACCTTTTGCTGAATCGGGGTCATTTGCTTAAACCCTAAAGCATCAATCGCCTTTTTAAGTTGCGGATGTAAATTCAAGGTTTCAAAACCAGATGTCATAAATACGTGCTCTAACAAACAATCTCTCTAATGAGAAGATCATTATAAACAAAAACGCCCCAATTCAAAAATTGGAGCGTCCATGATTCATCAAAAAGATGAATTAGTCTAAAGGCTGAACGTTTTCAGCTTGAAAACCTTTTTGACCTTGTACTACACTAAATTCTACGCGTTGGCCGTCACGTAAAGAACGGTGACCGTCACCAACGATTGCGCGGAAATGAACAAATACGTCATCACCACCGTTACGTTGAATAAAGCCAAAACCTTTAGTGTCGTTAAACCACTTTACTACGCCTTGTTCGCGAGCTGTCATAAGTCAATCCTCAGATGTTGAAAAAAGGACCTTCCGGTGTTGCAAACAGCAGAGCAAACAAGTGTTTAAAATATTTATAATCTTAAAGCTTGTAATCATTCTGTAAAACTATCAACAATTTCCGGTTACATCCATTTGTTATAAGATTTTTAAACCAATTTAAGTGTGTGGTAAATCTTAAAACGGTTCGAGCTTACCACGGGTTTATGACAATTAATAGAATTTTTTTCAATTATTCCCCGTATTTTTAGTCGTTTTTTTAAACAGCTTATTACAATATTTTTTATAGGTAATTGCTTGTTTCTTCTTTTATAAAATGTGCAGCATTTATAAAAAAATTTGTTAGAATAATTTTTTTAGTTGTTTTGATGATGAATGACCAACACTTCTTCTACTACAGCGCCCATTGAAATTAATGCTTTAGGCCAACCCTGTCCGATGCCTTTATTAATGCTAAAACGCGAACTCAAAAAAGTATCGGGTAAACAGCTATTCTTATTAAAATCTTCTGACCCTCATAGTGAAATAGATGTAACTCGTTACTGTGGTTTACATCATTTTATGTGTCAGACAACACATATATCCGAAAGAGAATTTCACTATTTAATTGAAACTCAATGATTCTTTGATAAACTAAAAGATTAGAAATTGCATAAAATTTTACATTTCTCTACCCAATTTTCCTTAATTATGAAGCTGATTCAAATTAAGATGAATTTATTGGTTATCCCATCCGATCCTACAAGGAGAAATCATGAGTGACAGCAGCAATCAATTGATGCCCCTGTCATTGTCTGCGCCCGGTGTAAACCTTGGTGCATATATCAGTACTGTCAATCAGATTCCTATTTTAACGGCCGAGCAAGAAAAAGAACTTGCTGAACGTTATTATTATGACCAAGATCTTGATGCCGCAAAAATGCTGGTAATGTCGCATTTACGTTTCGTCGTTCACATTGCGCGCAGCTATGCAGGTTATGGCCTACCACAAGGCGACCTTATTCAAGAAGGTAATTTAGGCTTAATGAAAGCCGTGAAGCGTTTCGACCCAAATATGGGCGTGCGTCTTGTATCTTTTGCCGTCCACTGGATTAAAGCAGAAATTCACGAATACGTTATTCGTAACTGGCGTATTGTCAAAATTGCAACGACCAAAGCACAACGTAAATTATTTTTCAATTTGCGTAGTTTAAAAAAATCGAGTAAAAAATTAACGCTCGAAGAAGCTCAATCGATTGCGAATGACTTAAATGTTACTGCAGAACAAGTTCTGGAGATGGAAGGTCGTTTAACCGCTTATGATGCTGCTTTCGAAGCTCAAGGCGACGACGACGATGACACTCCGCATACTGCACCTGCATTGTATCTTGAAGATAATCGCTATGATCCAGCTCGTTTAGTTGAAAATGAAGACTGGGAAGAGCAAAGTACCTCTGCTTTACATGATGCAATGGATCAGTTAGATGATCGTTCGCGTAATATTCTACAACGTCGTTGGTTAGATGATGATAAATCTACTCTCCACGAGTTAGCAGCCGAATATAATGTATCAGCAGAGCGTATTCGTCAGCTTGAAAAGAATGCAATGGAAAAAATTAAAATTGCTATGTCTGCAAGCTAAAAAATAAGTTTAAAAATAAAAGGGCGTTTAGCCCTTTTGTTTTATCTGGCTATGTTTAGCCAACCCAATCTATGATAACGTTGCCTTTCATTATTCATTTGCGTTTTTTGTTATGTGGATTGCCATTTCAGCCCTTAATCTTGCCTTTGCAGTCATGTTGGGTGCTTTTGGAGCACATGGTCTTAAAGCTCACGCGAGTCCCGAGCAACTTGTTTGGTGGCATACTGCAACTGACTACTTTTTCTACCATGCTTTAGGCTTATTAGCACTTGGTATTTTAAGCAAAGTTATCCTGACGTTCCCCATTAAATTACCATTCTTATTGATTCAGATCGGTATTTTATTTTTCTGTGGTTCACTCTATATCATGGCACTTGGATTACCGAGAATTTTAGGGGCAATTACACCAATTGGCGGAGCATTTATGATAGCTGGATGGCTCGTTTTGGCTTGGAATGCCCTCAAATACGCAAAATAATTGGAATGTGATCATGCAAATTTATTTAAATGGCGAATTAACGGACACGCCTTGTCAAAACCTGTTGCAACTCATTCAGGAAATGGCACTTGAAGGAAAACGCTTTGCTGTCGAACACAATCAGCAAATCGTTTCTAAAAGCAAATTAGAGCAAATCACTATTGCTCAACATGACCGTATCGAAATTATTCACGCTGTTGGCGGCGGCTAAGTCGGAGTTATCCATGCAAGACACCCCTCTCATTATTGGTTCACGTTCTTTTCAATCTCGTTTATTGGTAGGAACTGGCAAATATAAAGACTTAAATGAAACGGATTTAGCTATTCAAGCCAGTGGTGCAGAAATCGTAACTGTCGCAATCCGCCGTGTGAATATTGGACAAAATCCAGATCAACCGAATTTACTGTCTGTCATTCCACCAGAAAAATATACAATTTTGCCAAATACCGCAGGTTGTTTTGATGCTGATAGCGCAGTTCGTACTTGTATGCTAGCGCGTGAGCTACTCGATGGTCATAACCTAGTAAAACTTGAAGTTCTAGGCGATGAAAAGACCTTATATCCAAATGTAACCGAAACTTTAAAAGCAGCTCGAACTTTGATTGATGATGGTTTTGAGATTATGGTCTATACCTCTGATGACCCGATCATTGCGCAAGAACTTGAAAGTATGGGCTGTGTTGCGATCATGCCTTTAGGTAGTCTAATTGGTTCAGGTTTAGGTATTTTAAACCCTCACACCATTTCAATTATTAAAGAAAATGCAAAAGTACCAGTTTTGGTAGATGCAGGCGTTGGTACAGCAAGTGATGCAGCTATTGCTATGGAGCTTGGTTGTGACGGCGTACTGATGAATACAGCAATTGCAGCTGCTCAAAATCCTATTTTGATGGCTTCTGCAATGAAAAAAGCTGTTGAAGCTGGACGTGAAGCATTTTTAGCTGGTCGTATGCCACGTAAGCGTATGGCAAATGCAAGCTCACCAGAAACAGGTTATTTCTTTAAATAATTTATTTCTTGCAAGAACACAGCCTTTAATTGCCGTTGTAATTTTAGTGCAACTTGTATAGGCATTTTACTTTTCAAAGATGAAAAGTAACAAAAATCTTTTGTTTCGCTGATATTACATCCATGTAATACAGCGAAACGGTGGCATCCATGCCACTTCACGATAGTTACCGCTTACAAGAGTTTAACTTGAGTAAGGCTAAGCCACTTGCTCATCGCGCTTAAATACCAACTCTTTTGCTGATGAATTCTCAACATCAAAGTAGTATCCATCGGTATTGAACGCTTTAATATCCTCAGCTTTATCTAATTGGTTTTCAATCATAAAACGAGCCATTAAGCCGCGTGCTTTTTTCGCATAGAAACTAATGACTTTATATTTGCCATTTTTCTGATCTAGGAAAACAGGCTTAATAATTTCAGCCTTAATTTTTTTCTCATTGACCGATTTGTAATACTCATCTGAAGCTAAGTTTACAAGTAATTCAGAACTTATTTCTGCCAAATCTTCATTAATCTGATTGGTGATAATTTCACCCCAGAACTCATACAAATTATGACCACGCGTATTTTTTAATTTAGTGCCCATCTCAAGACGATAAGGCATCATTAAATCTAAAGGACGTAATAAACCATATAGACCAGAGAGCATACGCAAATGCTGCTGTGCAAAATCAATATCTTTATCTTTTAAATGGTACGCATCTAAACCCGTATAGACATCGCCTTTAAATGCATAAATTGCCTGACGAGCGTTTGAAAAATCAAATTCGGGCTTCCAATCTCTAAATCGGTCTGCATTCAATATGGCAATTTTTTCACTAACACTCATTAAACTCGCAATTTCCGAAGCAGAAAGTTTACGGCTAACATCAATTAATTGTTCTGAATGTTCTAACAAGCGAGGCTGAGTAAACTCATCTGTAGGTAACGCTGTTTCATAATCCAAAGTTTTTGCAGGAGAAATTAAAGCAAGCATACATAACCTGAAAAAATTATTCTTAATACCAACTATAACAGTAGATATTTTTTAATGCTAACTCGTGTTTTCAATGACGACTATCGGTAAAATAGCATCACGTATTATTATTTAGCGGTTCTTATATGTCTGAGCAAACTTTCATCCAGGGTCCAGTAGGTAAAATTGAACTTTTCGTTGACCGCCCTGAAGGTGAAATCAAAGGCTTTGCGGTTGTTTGTCATCCGCACCCATTGCAAGGTGGAACCCCTCAACATAAAGTCCCTGCCCTTTTAACCCAAATCTTTAATGAATATGGTTGCATTGTTTACCGCCCGAGCTTTCGTGGTTTAGGCGGTAGTGAAGGCGTTCATGATGAAGGCCATGGTGAAACTGAAGATATCTTAGCTGTCATTGAACATGTTCGTAAGCTTCATGAAGACCTACCATTTTATGCAGGCGGTTTTAGCTTCGGCTCACATGTTTTAGCAAAATGCTTTGCACAGCTTAATCCTGAATTACGACCTATACAGTTAATTTTATGCGGCTTACCGACGGCTACAGTAGTAGGTTTACGCCACTATAAAACTCCTGAAATTCAAGGTGACATTCTACTCATTCATGGTGAGCAAGATGACATTACCTTACTTTCAGATGCGATTGCATGGGCAAAACCGCAGAAGCACCCAATTACGATTTTACCGGGCGCTAATCACTTCTTTACAGGCTATTTAAAACAGCTTCGTCAAATCATTACACGCTTTATTATCATGAAATAAACGTAGTTTGAGGGACATAGATTCGATCGATGTCCCTCATTTCTTGAACCCTGTAACTTCTAAAAATTATTCCAACTTAATCCAAAATGGGCCAAATATTTTTTACTCGGTCGCTATTATTTGTTCACTATAATTTCTATAAAATTTTATAAGTGTCTATAATCTCTCTAAACATTTGACTAAAAATTCCAAGAATATGCTTCATTTTACTTTTTTAGGTACCTCTTCAGGTGTACCCACTCTTACACGTAATGTTTCAGGATTAGCAGTTCGTAACAGCAAAAATAAGGACTGGATTTTAATTGATGCTGGCGAAGGGACACAGCATCGCATTCAACAAGCCAAACTTTCACTACAAAACCTAGTTGCCATTTGTATTACACATGTTCATGGCGACCATTGTTATGGTTTAGTTGGTTTATTGGCAAGTGCAGGCATGAATGCCTGTAGCAAACCCTTAATCGTGATTGCACCGAAAGAAATTCAGCAATGGTTTGAAGTCACTGCCCAACTTACAGATTTATATTTGCCCTATCCCATCAATTTCATTGATGTTAATGAGGTAATAGAGTCTCAGCAGATCTCTGATGATTTTATCGTTCAGGCCCATCCTCTTAGCCATCGTGTCCCAAGTTTTGCCTTTAGCATTTATATAAAATCTACATAGAAGAAGTTAGATATCCAAACTTTAACTCAGCTTGGTGTACCCAAAGGCGATATTTGGGGACATTTAAAACGAGGCTACGATGTTGAGTTTGAAGGACAAAGTTTAAAATCGAAAGACTTTATCAAAGTTCAGAATCAGCAAATCCATGCAATTATAGGTGGTGATAATGATCAACCTGAACTATTAGCAGAGGCTTGCAAAGATGCTCAATTACTCATTCATGAAGCAACTTACTTGCAAACGGTTTTAGATAAAGTCGGCAAAGGTCCAATGCATAGTTCAGCAAAAATGGTGGCTCAATTTGCAGAGCAGCAATCTCTGGGTAATTTAATTCTGACGCACTTTAGCCCTAGACATCAGGATAGAACTGGACAGCAAGCTATTGCTGAAGAAGTTCGCCAGTTTTATAAAGGTCATTTTTATTTAGCAAATGATTTTGATGAGTTTACTTTAAGCAAAACAGGACAGCTTTTAAAAATCGAGTAAAAGTTATATTAGGAATGAAATCGAATTTATCGAGTTAGGTAAAAATCATTTTCATGTAAAGGTCAAAGTTTAAGAAGCTCATGACTGAGCTTCTTATTTCTAAAAAATTACTCTACAGATGCCAAAGCCGTTACCAACAGCTTCCAGCATTTATCTACGGTATCTACTTTCACTCGCTCACCCGGCGCATGCGCCCCTTGAATATCTGGGCCAAACGATACCATCTGTAAATGTGGATAATGTTCGGCAATAATTCCACATTCCAAACCAGCATGAATCACTTTAAGATTGGGCTCAATATTAAATGCATTTTGATAGGCTTGTTGTAAGCACTTTAGAGCAGCCGAGTCAGGATTTGGTGTCCAACCTGAAACTAATGGTGTGAGTATAGAGGCGATATTAAATTGACTAAAATGTGCCTGAATTTTTTCTGCAAAATCTTGAGCTTCTTGATTCACCATTGAGCGAACCATTAAAACAGCTTTTCCGCCTTCTCTATTTAGTCTCACCACCCCAATATTATTTGAAGTCTCAACCACATCTGGGAGAGCTTGACTCATACTTGCAACGCCATAAGGACTTGTTGCTAAAGCTTGTAACCACTCGTTTTGCTGTTGTTGAGCAATTACTTCGGTCACTTCAGCACTATTAGGCTGAATAGTTAATTGCAGATTGTCATCAATACCTTGTAGCTGTTTTTTCCATGTCGTTTGATATTCAGCGAGTAATTTTTCTAATTCAGGTAATTGGTTAGGCGAAATTGCAATAGTTGCCAATGCTTCTCGAGGTAAAGCATTACGAGCTGTACCACCTGTAAATTCAACAAGGTGTCCACCCAGCTTTGCTAAATACTCATTTAAAAAGCGGGCCAGAATAACGTTGGCATTGCCACGTCCTAAATGAATATCTACACCAGAGTGACCACCTTTAAGGCCAGCAACCTGAATATTCACAACCATCAAGTTTTCAGGAATTGGTTCATAATTAAGTGGTTGCTCAACTTCAACATCAATACTGCCAGCACATCCGAGATATAGCTCGCCCCACTCTTCTGTATCAATATTAAATAGCCATTTCCCTTTTAGCACACCTGCCTGTAAAAGCCGTGCACCACTCATACCTGCTTCTTCATCAACAGTTAAAAGAACTTCAATTGGGCCATGAGCAATATCATTTGAGTCTAGAACTGCCAAAGCTAAAGCTACACCAATGCCATTATCAGCACCTAAAGTTGTATCTTTAGCAATTAACCAGCCATCTTCAAGAACTGGACGAATCGGGTCTTTAAAGAAGTCGTGTACTGTGCCAGTGTTGGCTTGTGTAACCATATCTAAATGGCCTTGCAGAATGACTCCAGACACATGTTCTTTACCCGCAGTCGCATTCTTACGGATAATTAAATTACCGACTTCATCTACGTAAGTTTCTAAATTCCGACTTTGTGCCCAGTTTTGTAAAAATTCACGAAGCTGCTGTTCATGCTTTGAAGGACGAGGAATAGTGCAAAGTGTTTGAAAATGCTGCCAAACCACTTGAGGAGATAACGCTGCAATATTAACTTGTGTCATGAAAACCACACTCTAATTATGTAAATATCTTAATAATTTCAATATACACAATGCATTAAAGATAGGTAGGAATTTCAGGAAAGATTTTGTATTTTTATCTTTAATCTAAAGAGATAGTACGACTTTTTAAAAGGTCGTACTTCACAAATAAATATTAACAAGCGTATTTTTTAGTTTTTCCACTCAAATGCTGAAAAGCTATGATCAGCTTTCAAACTATTTTCAACGGCCTGCGCAAGTTGACGAATAATGCTTTGTGTTTCAATCTTTTCAAACCAGTCTTGCTCTTCATCTGGATTGGCAGAGATTTCACACATCAAATGCCCATCGTGGTCTGTTTTCTGACAAGTAATCGACAAGGGTAAAAGGTGATTATCAATACTCACTTCTACCTTTTCATGCTCATGCACAATATGCTGTGCATCAAAGCCATAGTGCCCCAATTGTTTAAACAGTAAAGCCGCTACATATTCTTGAGTGATATGGCATTCATTTGGTGGATGATCAAGCACCCCATGTTGTGGGCAACTGGCAATAAATTGTAATTTTTTCATCCTTTGTCCTAACACTTTTATCATTATCTGCGCTTAGCATAAGCAATAAACAAACAGCAGCCAAGCCTTTAGCCCGCTGCTGCCGTTGCTATTGTGTTAGCAATTATAAAATGTGTTAAGTCAAAAGTTATTGGCTAACTTCGATTGTTAAGCCTGCACGATTCGCCAACTCAGTGAAAGTTGGGAAGCTTGTCGCCACAGTTTCAGTACCCTGAATGGTAATCGGACCAGAATTACGAAGGCCTGCCATACTAAAACTCATGGCAATACGGTGGTCATGATGTGATTCAATTTCACCACCAGCAAAGATTGGTGACCAATCACCTGACTTACCCTTACCTTCGATAATGATGCCATCATCAGTTGGCGTGCAGTCAATACCCATGATTTTTAAGCCATCTGCCATAACCTGAATACGGTCAGATTCTTTCACACGAAGTTCTGCCGCACCAGTTAGTACCGTTTGGCCTTCGGCACAAGCTGCTGCAATAAATAAAGCTGGGAATTCATCAATTGCCAAAGGCACTTGATCTTCGGGCATATGAATGCCTTTAAGCGTGCGTGAACCTTTAATATGAATATCAGCAATAGGTTCACCACCAGCAATACGTTCATTTTCAACAGTTAGGTCAGCACCCATCTGTTTTAAAATTTCAATTACGCCAGTACGTGTTGGGTTAATACCTACAGCTTCCAGAATAACATCAGAACCCTCAGTAATTGCAGCACCCACCATAAAGAAAGCAGCTGACGAAATATCTGATGGTACTTGAATGTCAGTACCTACTAATTTTCCGCCACCAACAAGAGAAATCTTGTTGCCTTCGGTTTTAACATCATAACCAAATGCACGAAGCATGCGCTCTGTATGATCACGAGTTGGCTCTGGTTCTGTAACAGAGATTTCACCTTCAGCCCATAGGCCCGCAAGTAAAATACCAGACTTCACTTGAGCAGATGCCATAGGTAAATCGTATTGAATGCCTTTTAATTGTTGACCACCAGTAATGCTGACAGGTGGTGTACCTTTCTCACCTGTAGTCTGAATTTGCGCACCCATTAAACGTAATGGCTTAGCAATACGTTCCATTGGACGTTTAGAAAGTGACGCATCACCCGTCATCACTGAATCAAACTTCTGTGCTGATAACATGCCTGAAAGCAAACGCATGCTTGTACCCGAGTTACCCATATACAATGCACTTGCTGGTGCTTTTAAACCATGCATGCCTACACCATGAATAGTCACTTCACCATTTTTAGGGCCTTCAATGCTTACGCCCATATCACGGAAAGCTTGCAAAGTTGCCAAAGCATCTTCACCTTCAAGGAAGCCAGTTACATGGGTAGTGCCTTCGGCAATAGCACCAAACATAATGGAGCGATGTGACACAGATTTGTCACCCGGTACGGTAAATTTACCTTTAAAGGCCTTATTTCCCGGTAAGATACTGAATTGCTGTGTCACCTTATTTTTCTCCATTAAAGGTTTTTTGGCTAACATATGATTGAAATGCTGACGTGCAGCTTGAGCATGGCCGAGTAAACCCATTAATGCATGAGAATCTTCGTTTTCAATCAATTTTCTAAGTACGGTAAGTTGTTTTTCGAAGCCATCTACAGCATTTAATATCGCTGTTTTATTGGCAAAGAAAATGTCATGCCACATTTGAGGATCACTAGCTGCAATCCTTGAAAAGTCACGGAAACCACCTGCTGCATAACGGAAAATATCAAGATTATCTTCACGATTTGCAAGTTGCTCGACCAGATTAAATGCCATTAAATGTGGTAGATGACTCGTATGCGCCAGCACTTCATCATGCTTGGCAACATCCATACAAATGACTTCAGCTTTAGCTGCTGACCAAAGTTGAATCAGTTTATCAACTGCCCATTTTGCGCTTGTTGGTAACGGCGTTAAAATTACTTTGTGATTTGCAAATAGATCAACCTTACCTGCATGAACACCCGTGTGTTCACTACCTGCAATAGGATGTCCCGGTACAAAACCTGCTGGTAAATCTTCACCAAATACAGCTTTTGCTGCATCAACGACATTACCTTTTGTACTCCCCACATCAGTTACAATTGTGGTTTCTGACAAATAAGGTTTAATTTGCTCAAGCACTTTTTGCGTAGCACGTACTGGCAAGGCTAAAACGACTAAATCTGCCCCTTTCACAGCTTCAACAGGATCAGAAAATCCTTCTTGTATTAAGCCAAGTGATTTTGCATCTTCTAAAGTTTTCTGTGAGCGTGTAGATGCAACAACTGTTGTGGCCAACTTTTCTGCAACAATAACACGAGCTAAACTCGACCCGATGAGTCCTAAACCAATAAATGCAACTTTTTTAAATAGGGGTTGTGACATAACTTCAACTTTGCTTTTGCTCAAGGTTATTTAAACCATTGAGCAATTTGTTTTTAAGCATAATGACATGCTTATCTTGATGCATGTCATTATTCCAACATAAGTGATTACAGAACAGCGGCAGGATAAGAACCTAAAATACGAATCTCTTTCACCATTGGGCGAATATCATTAATCGCAGCAGCAACATTCTCTTGTTCTATATGACCTTCTAAATCGATAAAGAATACGTATGCCCACTTTTCAGGTAATGCTGGACGAGTTTCAATACTTGTTAAGCTAATATTATGTTTTGCAAATGGTGCTAAAATTTCTAATAAAGCACCCGCACGATCATGTGCTGAAATCAATAACGATGTTTTGTCATTACCACTTTGTGGAATTTTTTCACGGCCAATCACTAAGAAACGTGTCGTATTTTCCGGATTATCTTCAATATTGCTATGTAAGATTTCAAGGTTATACATGCCTGCTGCAATATCAGATGCAATCGCTGCCGAATGCCATTCATTGCGAATACGGCGCGCAGCTTCTGCATTTGAGTTTAAAGCAACACGCTCAACACCTGGATAATGCGCATCTAACCACTGGCGACATTGGGCCAGAGTTTGCTGATGAGCATAAATCTGCTTAATACTGTCTTTACGTGTATTTTCAGAAACGAGGAATTGATGATGAATACGCAATTCAACTTCACCAATCACATTTAAATTCGATGTCTTAAAGCAATCTAAGGTATGGTTTACAACACCTTCAGATGAATTCTCGACTGGAACTACACCGTAATGTGCACTACCTGCTTCCACTTCACGGAAGACTTCATCAATCGTTGGAAGTGGGCGTACAACCGCATCCTTACCAAAATGCTTAAGCACAGCAGATTGAGTAAAAGTACCTTCTGGCCCTAAAAATGCAATACTTTGCGGTGCTTCTAAAGCGAGGCAAGCAGACATAATTTCACGGAACAATCGCGCCATGGTTACATCAGACAAAGGACCTTGGTTACGCTCCATCACTTTACGTAAAACCTGCGCTTCACGTTCAGGACGATAAAACAAAGGATTCTCTTCGGAAGCAAATTTAGCTTTCGCAACAGCTTCAGCAAGGCTTGCGCGTCGATTTAATAATTCTTGAATCTGTTGATCCACGCTATCAATATCTTCGCGAATTTGTTCTAAACTAAGAGAAGTCGTTTTGTTTTGATCATCGTTGATCATTAGAATGCAGCCTCAGTAAAATCATCTTTTAAACGAGAGTATAACAATAGTCTGCTTTGATTTGTTAGGCAATATAGCTGTAAGAGCTTTTTTCATTAACCTTTTTGCACACATTTCTTGAATTGCTTTATTTGATAATGATTTTCATTTATCATTTGTGTAATAAATTTTATTATTCCCCATTATGTATAAATCATTTTTCTTTTTACCTTGCTGTTTCCTTTTGAGCTCATTAATAAGTAGCTCTGTTTTGGCTCAAACTTCTACACAAAATCAATCAAAAATCGTTTTTCAAAATAATCAGGCACAGTTTCAAATTAAATCTAAAAATACAGGCCATGATTATCTTATTCAAATTTATAAACCACCCGTTGCCCCACCCCAACATGGTTATCCAGTACTTTATATATTAGATGGCAATGCAATATTTCCAAGTGCTGCCAATATTGCCCAGTCTATTGCTGCAGGTTCTGCAAAATTAGGCCTAGACCCGCTCATGATTGTCGCGGTTGGTTACCCGCAGCAAAAAACTTTTGATGTGCAAAAACGTGCTTATGATTACACACCAAAACCTTCTGCTGAATTTCAGGTACAAGGTAAATATAAATATGGTGGTGCTGACAAATTCATCAATTTCTTAAATGATGAACTCAAACCAGAAATTGCAAAACAGTTTCCAGTTAATAGTCAACAACAGAGTCTATATGGGCATTCTTTTGGCGGCTTATTGGTTCTTTATCATTTTTTTCAAAAGCCAGATGCATTCCAACGTTACTTTGCTGCAAGCCCTTCTCTTTGGTTTGACCAAGGCATGTTATTTCAAAAGTTAAATCATTGGCAAAGTCAAAAACAAAGCAATTCTCCGATGCTTTTGACCACAGTCGGTACACATGAGCAAGGCGGGCCTCGTACTCAACTTGATAATAAATTTAATGAAACAGATTTCTTTAAAGCTCTGGAAAATAAACATTCAGATCAATTTACTTATTGGCATTTTTATAACCCGGCTGAGCAACACATTACAAATTTGTATGCGAGTCTACCTAAAGCCCTTATGTTTGCTTCGTGCAAAGACCTAGAGAGCTGTAAATCTTTATTTGATCCGCCTTTGCAGCAGCCAGTCAAGTAAAAACATAATTACATTTAAAGATGATTATTTCGTTGTTCTTAAACATAGTCCTCTTAATGCATAGATTGGTTATACTGACCCAATATGTCATAACAACAGTAAAATAGAATGAATAAAATTATTGTTTTAGGCTTACTGGGTCTTACAAGTTTTAGTTTAACGGCTTGTGGTGGTTGCCCCTTAATCGCAGGATGCAATGGTACTGATAATTCTCCGTACTATATGACAACTGTCAGTAATCAAGTTCGTGGTATTCCAATCCCACCCCAAACCAAGCTCACCTATCAGTCCCAAAATTTCAGGCAGAAATTTGAGCAATCACATGCTTTAAAAGAGAAAAATTTATCAGGTATTACTTTACCAGAAAATACAGCAATCATTTGGGGCGGTATGCCAGTAGACATGTTTATACAGTTTTCTAATCCCGAAATGAAAGGCTTCTCGGTCTATCCAGCACGAGGATTTAAAGCAGAGTTATCAAATGATTTTTTACGTTTATGGAAAAGTTGTGAAAGTGATTTAAACATTAACTTAAAGAATCCAAATGACTGGTCATTTAATCCTGAAAATATGAAAATAACTGGTTGTGGTGTCGTCTTTCAAGAACGTAGTGAATACACCGAAGATTCATTTCATCAAGATGAAGCAGATGAGTTTTTAAGAAAGATGAATCATGCATTACAGCAATTACCGAAACAACAAGACTATCCTGTCATTCAACAGAAGACTAAATAGCTAAAAACAAAACAGCCTGTTCTAAGACAGGCTGTTTTTTTCTATGCTTAATTAGGCTTTGCCAATTAATCCACGCGCTACGATTTCTTTCATAATTTCATTTGTACCACCGTAAATACGTTGGATACGGGCATCTACAAAGAAACGTGAAATTGGATATTCAGTCATATACCCATAACCACCAAAAAGTTGGAGTAAGTTGTCTGCAACCTTCATTTGCATATCACTACTGAAACTTTTCAATGCTGCAGCTGTTTCTACATCTAGTTTGCCTTCTTGATATAAGGCAACGTTTCTTTCATAAAAAGCTGCTGTAGCAAGCTCATCAATTTTTGCTTGTGCTAAAACAAAACGAGTATTTTGGAACTGTGAAATGGGTTGACCAAATGCTTGGCGCTCTTTTACATACGCTGTTGCCAAATCAATTGCACCGCGAATTGCACCAATTGCAGTAGATGCAATTGCAGTACGTTCACGAGGTAACTCTTGCATTAAATAAGCAAAACCTTGCCCAGCTTGACCAAGTAACTGGTTTTTAGGTACTTTCACATTGTCAAAAAACAGCTCAGATGTGTCTTGAGAATGTAGGCCGATTTTGTCGAGGTTGGTACCTTTTTTAAAGCCTTCCAGATGTGTGTCTGCTAATAATAATGACACACCTTTCGCGCGTGCTTGAGGATCAGTTTTTACTGCAAGCACAACAAGATCCGCATGCTGCCCATTTGAAATAAATGTTTTTGAACCATTTAATAAATAGTGATCGTCTTGCAAAATGGCACTGGTACGCATTGATTGTAAATCCGAGCCTGCTCCTGGTTCAGTCATACCAATTGCACCAACAACTTCACCTGTTACCATTTTCGGTAACCAATATTGTTTTTGTTCTTCTGTCCCGATGTGTAAAATATACGGCGCAGCAATTTCAGAGTGACAAGAAATAGCTGTTGATAATGCACAAAAACCAGCACGCGCAGATTCTTCAACCAGCATCAATGAATAGTAGGTTGGAACCCCATAACCACCATATTCTTCTGGAACATCTACACATAAATAGCCATTTTCACCCAGTTGATTCCAAACTGAACGAGGCATGATTCCTTCGCGTTCCCATTGGTCATAGTGAGGCGCAATATGCTCACTCATAAAACGTTTAAAATTATCACGGAATAATTCTAAATCTGCATCGTATGCCAACATAATATTTTCCTTCAGCTTTATTGTTTTATCGAATCTCATTGCTGTGCATGCTAATCATTTTTTTAGCAACTGTCATGGCATAGCTGCTCATTAAAACTGTACTTTTCAGTCAGCCAATAAAAAAGGAAGCTTTAGCTTCCTTTTTATATAGGTTTCTTTGAATTAATCTAGACCTTCAGCGACTTGAGGACTTTTTGGTTCCATCATTTTTCTGTCGACTTCATCTGGATTATTTAAAGCATCATTGAGCTTATCTTTATCTAAAGCACCAACCCATTTAGCAACAACAATTGTCGCTAAAGAGTTACCAACAAGGTTAGTTAAAGCACGTGCTTCTGACATGAAACGGTCAATACCTAAAATCAATGCCAAACCTGCAACTGGAATATGTCCTACAGCAGACAAAGTTGCCGCCATAACAATAAAACCAGAGCCTGTTACACCCGCCGCACCCTTAGATGAGATTAAGAGTACTAATAACAAAGTGATCTGATGTTGAATATCAAGCTGAGTATTCGTTGCCTGAGCAATAAAGATTGCTGCCATAGTCAAATAAATTGACGTTCCATCTAAGTTAAATGAATAACCTGTTGGAATAACCAAACCGACTACAGACTTTTCACAACCTGCAATTTCGAGTTTACGCAACATGCGAGGTAAAACAGATTCAGAAGAAGATGTACCAAGTACAATTAATAACTCTTCACGAATCATGCGAATCATTTTGAGAATACTGAATCCACTAACACGGCTGATTGTACCCAAAATCAAGAAGATAAAGAGTAGACACGTAACATAGAAGCAGAGAATTAATTGCCCTAATTGTACAAGTGAACCAACGCCATATTTACCAATGGTGAATGCCATTGCACCGAATGCACCAATCGGAGCCAGTTTCATCACCATGTTCACAATGTTAAAGAACACATGTGCAACTTGATCAATAAATTTTAAAACTGGACGTCCTGCATCACCTAACTTATGTAAAGCAAAACCAAAGAGAATTGCAAAAAGAAGGACTTGTAAGATTTCACCATTTGCAAATGCGCCAACAACCGTATCTGGAATGATGTGCATTAAGAAATCAATGGTAGATTGTGACTCACCAGAACTGACGTATTTTTGAATGCCCGAGGTGTCTAGAGTTGTAGGGTCAATATTCATCCCTACACCTGGTTTAGCAATGTTAATTACAACAAGGCCAATCAGAAGTGCAATTGTTGAAACAACTTCAAAATATAATAACGCGACGCCGCCAGTTTTTCCGACTGACTTCATGCTTTCCATGCCAGCAATACCGCTGACCACGGTACAGAAAATAACTGGAGCGATGATCATCTTGATCAAACGAATAAAGGCATCACCTAATGGCTTGAGTTTCTCACCTAAACCTGGGATATGCTGTTCAACACCATTGACAATTTGCGTTGAGCTTGGGGAAAAATGCCCTACCAAAACACCCGCAATAATCGCAATAATCACCTGAAAATAAAGTGATTTATAAATCGGTTTTTTAGCCATAACTTTACTTCAATCTATATTTCCAAGTCCGTTGGAAATACCAAAATGAAACGTCTATTCTTTACGAATACACAGCCCTAACCTTTCACATGAACACCGCAAAAGGGAAACGGTTCTTTGTAAACAAAAAACCTTCCTACTACCTCAATGAAAACAAAAAAAGTTGTTTTCTAAAACAGGAGAATACCTGAAGTTTCTAACCACTTTGAGTAGTTAGAAATAACCTCTTACTTTTTCAATAAAAAGCTGAAGATATAGGAGAATCACAGAAAATTATGATATGAGTGCTCAAAAAAGCACGGGAAAGTGTACTCGAATTAAATAATGATTCGGTTAAATTTTTAGCTAATACGCGCAAAAAACACTCATGCAGCCTTAAGACTTTAGTATAAGAAACACTTTTGATATTTTTTCGACAGTTTTTTATGTCATATTGATTAAATACTTGTGGACATTTCATTCTGAGCTGCCTACATCCCATCATTTTTATTGTTTTGAACCACGATGAATACTAAACGTAATATCTATAAAGATGCTGAACACCCATTCGCTCAATATGTCCGTATTTTAGGTAAGGGAAAAAGTGGTTCACGCTCTTTAAGCTATGAAGAAGCTTATCAAGCATTTAGCATGATTTTAAAAGGTGAAGTGCTTGATGTTCAGTTAGGTGCTTTTTTAATGCTACTTCGTGTTAAAGAAGAATCCATTGATGAACTCGCGGGATTTGTTCAAGCCACTAGAGATCAACTCAATTTTCAATCTTTGGAAGTTGATTTAGACTGGTCATCTTATGCGGGTAAACGTAAACATTACCCATGGTTTTTGTTAACAGCTCTTACGCTTGCCCAACATGGCTATAAGATTGTTATGCATGGTGCATCAGGCCACACGCTTAACCGCGTCTATACCGAGCAAGTTTTAGAATATCTGGGTTATCAAATTTGTCACTCTGAACAAGAAGTTCGCGCGCATCTAACAGAGCAAAATTTTGCCTACTTACCACTAGAAGTGATTTCACCGGTTTTAAGTGAACTAATTTCTTTAAGAAATGTAATGGGCCTACGCTCGCCGATTCATACTTTAGCCCGCTTAATCAATCCTTTTAATGCTAAAGCCACCTTACAAGCGATATTCCATCCAGCTTATAGAACCTCTCATCAACATAGTGCACTGCGCTTAGGCTATCAAAATAGTGCTGTGATTAAGGGTGAAGGCGGTGAATTTGAGCGAAATCCAGACGCCAAAACTCTCATTTGTGGCATTAAAAATGGTGAACTTTATGAACACGAGTTACCAAAACTCACGCCTGAACGTAGTCCAACTGAAGAAGAGTTAGATTTAGCAACTTTTAAAGCAGTATGGTTAGGTCAACAGCACCATGAATATGGAGAAATGGCAGTAACAGAAACCATCGGAATCGCGCTATATACGATGGGCGTTGTTGCTAGTTTTGAAGAGGCAATGCAGAAAGCAAAAGTATTATGGGAAACAAGAAATTTAGGGCTAAAAGATAAAATTTAGTTCATACAGCCTTATACGCCATGTCTCTTCGATATGGTTACATAGAGGCAATACTTACTTTTCAAAGATGAAAAGTAACAAAAATCTTGCGTCGAGCAAACAGTACGTTCTTGTACTGTTGCTCAACAGGCGACATCCATGTCGCCCACGCGATAGCAAATGCTAATACGATTTATTTTTTTATTCTAAAATGCTGTTTTAAACAAAACGAATTGGTTTAAATTCTGGCTCATGTTTGTGATGATCATCTTCACAAACCTCACCCTCTTCTTTCGTACCGCGGTCAATATAACCACTACGCTGCTCTTCTGGTAAGTTCTTTAGCTCCCAAGCGATTACAGCTTGCATACAAGTTTCACGCTGCTCTTTTGTTAAAACAACGCCATTTGGCCATTTACCAATTTCTACTGCTGTTTTTAAACGCTCTACAATCTCAGGGTTTAAAATAGATAGCATTTGTTCAATATTCATGATTCATCTCTTTGGAAAGATTCAAAATCTTGGTTCCAACCAAGTTTGGTACGGCAGGCCATATAAAAATCATAACCTGGTGGATGCAATAAACTTAGTTTAAATGGATGTTTGCGGATGTGTAAACTATCTCCAACATTGAGCGATATGCTATGTTGACCATCTGCACTCACCATCGGTAACACCCGATTTTCGCGAATAACAATCTTAATTTCGCTTTGTCCACCGACTACGATAGGACGTGATGACAATGTGTGGGGATGCATTGGAACTAATGCAATCGCATCCATACTTGGATGTAAAATTGGTCCACCACCTGACAACGCATAAGCCGTTGATCCAGTTGGAGTCGAAACAATTAAACCGTCACTATGCTGGCGATAAACATACTGGCCATCAATGTTGAGTTCAAAGTCAATCATGTGGACCGACTTACCCGAATGCAAAACGACATCATTTAAAGCAATGGCATCATAAATGACTTCGCCATTTGTTCGCACTTCCATTTCAAGTAAGAAACGGCGATCAAGTTGAAAATGCCCTTGAAGCACTTGGTCAAGTTTAAAAATCGCTTCTGACGGTTTGATATCGGTTAGAAAACCTAATCTCCCACGGTTGATACCAATAACAGGTGTATTGTAACGAACCAAAGCTCTTGCCGCATGGAGTAAAGAACCATCTCCGCCTACTACAATAACTAAATCAGCAACTTCACCTAATAAATGACGGCTTACTACCTGTGCATGATCATAAGGCACTAATTCAGCAGTTTCCTGATCAAAAATGGGGTTTAAACCTAGGTTCAATAAATGATCATGAATTAAACATAGTGTTTCTACAACTGATGATTTATCTGGTCGACCGATTAACCCGACGTTTCTGAAGGATTTATGTGAAATTTGCACGAATGAGTAAGCTCCGCTGCGATACTTGCCTATAATAACATTAACCTGATTAATTTAAAAAAACATAACTACAAGATGCTGTAAAATTCAATCTAAGTTTTCCAATTATTCACAGTTTTATCATTGCAAATTGATGACAAGCTATCGCATCATTACAGGCATTGTTAGGGTTTTATCTCATTTTTATGAAGTTTGAACGTGGTATCGGTTTCTTTGCACTAATCTTTTCCATTTTGGTCATTGGTGCTTTTATTGCTCTTAGTATCTATCTGATTCGTTTAGATAATATTATCCGTGAAAAATTTGAAGGACAACGGTGGGATATTCCTGCCAAAGTGTTTGCACGACCTCTGGAAATTTATAACAACGCACCTATTTCCCAAGCAAATTTCACTCAAGAATTGAAGCTACTGGGTTACAAAACTTCAAGTAATTATGACAAATCGGGAAGTTATGTTGCTCAAGGCAGCAACATGTATATTCACACACGTGGTTTTGACTACGGCGACAGTGTTGAACCTGAACAAGTCTTAGAGTTAAGTTTTGCAAATGATCAAGTTGTTGAAGTTCGAAGTACTAAACCTTCTTCAACTGGCGTTGCACGCTTAGAACCGTTACTCATTGGAGGAATTTATCCTCAACACAATGAAGACCGTGTACTCATTAAATTGAATAATGTCCCTAAACCACTCATTGAAGCTTTAATTTCTACAGAAGACCGCAATTTTTATCATCATCATGGTATTTCAATTCGCGGTACGGCTCGTGCACTAGTGAGTAATATCACGGGTGGAAAGCGTCAAGGTGGCTCAACCCTGACTCAACAATTAGTTAAAAACTTCTATCTCACACCTGAGCGTACATTAAAACGTAAAGTTAATGAGGCTTTAATGGCTTTGCTCATCGAGCTGCATTACAGCAAAGATGAAATTTTAGAAGCCTATTTAAATGAAGTGAATCTGGGCCAAAACGGTAGCTACTCAATTAATGGCTATGGTTTGGCTTCACAATTTTATTTTGGTTTACCATTACGTGAGCTTAGTGTTGCTCAACAAGCTTATTTAGTAGGTTTGGTACAAGGTCCTTCTTTATATAATCCTTGGAAAAACCCTGAAGGTGCAAAAAAACGCCGCGATACCGTATTAAATAATATGCGTGTGATGGGTTATTTAACTCAAGCCGAATATGAAGATGAAATTGCACGTCCTTTAAATGTATTAAGCAAACCAAGTTTAGGGCCTGCAAAATTCCCAGACTTTTTAGATATTGTACGTCGTCAATTGCGTACAGAATATCAAGAAAGTGATTTAACCAATCAGGGCTTACGTATTTTTACGACCTTAGACCCAATTACTCAAACTCAAGTTCAAAATGCATTTAAAGCTTCAGTAGACCGCTTAGCAAACAGCAACCCAGCACGTTTGAAAAACCTCCAAGGTGCTGTACTGATTGCGCATCCTGAAAATGGTGAGCTTGTTGCAGCAGTTGGCTCTACACAAGACTTTACTGGTTTTAACCGTGCTTTAGATGCAAAACGCCAAGTCGGTTCTTTATTGAAACCTGTAATTTATTTAAGTGCGATTGAATCTGGACGTTATAACTGGGCAAGCCAAATTGAAGATGCTCCAATCAGTGTTCCTGTAGACGGCGGTAAAAGCTGGACACCTAAAAACTATAGTGGTGGTGGACATGGTGTAGTAAGTCTGAGCGAAGCATTAGCAAACTCATATAACCTTTCTGCTGTACGTTTGGGTCAAGAGTTTGGTTTATCAACATTTAGCAATAATCTAAGAAAGTTTGGTGTTGAATCAACGATTCCTGCCTACCCTTCTATTTTCCTTGGGGCAGTCAATATGTCACCAATGGAAGTGCTCGGGATTTATGAGAACTTCGCTACAGGCGGTTTTAAATATCCAACTCGTGCAATTCGATCTGTGGTAGATGCGAATGGTCGTTTACTTGACCGTTATGGCCTGAATGTTCAACAAACGATTGATCCGGCTGTTGGCTATATCATGAACTATGGTTTACAACAGGTCATGTCTTCGGGTACTGGTCGTTCAGCCTACAGTAGCTTATCTCCAGCTTTAAAATTGGCAGGTAAATCAGGTACGACTAACGATACACGTGACTCATGGTTTGCAGGTTATTCGGGTAACCATGTCGCTGTAGTATGGTTAGGTTTAGATGACAATAAAGTAACTGGTTTAACTGGTTCATCTGGTGCATTGCCAGTATGGACTAACGTGATGAAACAGTTACGCCAAACTCCTGTGAATATACGTCAACCAGACACTGTACAGTGGCAGTGGATTGATCGTGCAACAGGTGATTTATCTGCTCAGGCTTGTGATGGCGCTATGTATATTCCGATGCTAACCCATACGGTTCCGCACCGTGCTACTCCATGTGGAGCACCTTATTATCAAGTTGATCCAACATATACGCCACAAAGTGATAACACAACGCCTGACTCTCAGGATGATAATACCGACAGTTATATTCGTGAGAGTGAAAGTCAGATGCAACAAGATCTGTCAAATAACTCACGTGTAATTTCAAGTGGTAGTTATAACAACTAAGCGTAAACAGGAAATTAGGATATGTTGAAGAAAGGTGTTTTTTATATTGGTGCTGTTCTTATGGTCGGCTGTACAACTTTGCCTGATCATTCTGACTCCAAAGAGAAAACACCTACTCCTCCAGTCAAAAAGACGGAAAATCCATCGGGTGTAAAAATTACACCTTATGATCATCCGGAAATTCAACGTAAAAATTTACAGGTGATTGTTCCTCAACAGAAAAAGCCTCAACATTTTAGTGATGATGGCAGCCAGTTACCTGCATTTAAAGTCTTAATGCAAAAAACACAGCAGGCTTATAAAAACCAGCAATGGTCAGAAGCTGAACGCTATGCACTTCAGGCACAGCGTTTAGCACCGCAAGCAGCTGAGACTTATTTATTTCTTGCACTTACTGCAAATCATAAACAGCAATATTCTAATGCTGAGTCTCTTGCCAGACGTGGTTTGAGTTTTGCCCAAAGTCAGGCCATGAAAAAACAGCTTTGGCTAACTATTTTAAAAGCTGGGCAACAACGTAATAATCAAAAAACTGTTCAAGAAGCACAGCAAGCATTAAAAGCGCTCTAGCTTTTAATGCTTTTATGTTTTATTAAAAATTACGAATACCCGCCAAGCCATACGCACCGTGTTGCTGTGCTGTGGCTAAATCATCAGGACTCATACCTCCCAAAGCGAATACGGGAATCTGGCATTTTTCAATCAAGTCAGTTAAACGATCCCACCCTAATGCGCTCGCATCTGGATGGGTCTCTGTCACTTTGACAGGACTTACAAAAACAGCATCACAGCCAATTTGCTGAGCATGCTGTAAAGAAACTGCATCGTGGCAAGCAGCAATAAAACGTACTCCCACTTCTAAGTCGCCTTTATGCAACCTCATTAATTGGGATTGCTTAAGATGTACTGTTTTTATATGAGTTTTTAACTCAGGTTTTAGCTTGTGCCAAACATCGAAATTCACGATTAATTTTGAAAGCTGATTAGAATCCAAAATAGCTAATTTTTCTAGATCTACCTGATCAAAACTATCTTTTTCACTACGCCAATATACTAAAGTGTCATCATTTTCGACTGGTGCCAGTGTAGGACTAATTTTAATAAAATGTGGCCAATATAATCTTTTTATGATGTCTTTATTGGCTTTTGGAAAGTTTAAGTGAAGTAATTGTTCACGTGTGTACCATGCCCATGGTTGATGAATAAGATTTAATAGTTCATCAGGCACATAACTATGGAATAAATGTAAATTGACAATAATGTCGTCATATTCATGATGAATATAATCAAATTGATGCCAATCTTTTAAACCAATACCCACTTCTTCATAGATTTCACGGCGACAGGCTTCTTCGGGTGTTTCACCTTGCTCAACCTTCCCCCCCGGAAACTCATGCTTTCCACCTTGATGCTGCTGCTCTTCGCGCCATCCAACTAGTATTTTTCCACGATGGATCAAGATTGCTATAGCGACATCGACGATTGGTTTGGGCATTTTTTTACTCTCTAAAACTTTTCTCAAGTGTAAGCAAATTTTATCATTTTATAAAATCTTAAAAATCTCATTGACAGATCTATTCGATAATGATTATCATTTAAATCGTTCAAGAACATACCACGGAGCACAACAAATGAACGCACCTTTTAGCTTATTTACTCGTAACAATGAAACAGCTCATGCCTTACCAATGTTACATTCTAATAACCTCTTTGCATTAGGCCGTGAAATCCGCATTATGCATGCTGGCGAGGAATATCGTTTACGCCTCACTCGCAACAATCGTCTAATTTTAACTAAATAGAAAATACACTCGCGTTTCAATAATATTCGTGGGAAAACAAAAAATGGATAGCATGGGTAACCATGCTATTTTTTATAATGGAAGATTAACCTCTACCCTCAAACCACCCTGTTCAGCATGCATAAAACGCAATTCACCATTGTGCAATTCAATAATTTTTCGAGTAATGGAAATTCCCAACCCTGAACCTTGCTGCTGAGTACCTAATACTCGAAAAAAACGCTGCCCTAAACGTTGCAATACCTCATCATCTACACCATTTCCTGTATCTTCTATAGCGACCTTAATTTGCTGTTCGTCCTGACTAATCTCGACATGAATAGAACCTAAATTCGGGCTATAACGAATGGCATTATCAAATAAATTTCTAAAAGCAATAAACAGTAATTCTTCATTCGCAAAGGTTTTAGTTTCTGTCGATAAAGTATTTGTCTCTATCAACATCTGTTTAGCTTTCGCATCTAAATCTACAGTTTCAATAACTCTTGCCAATAAGTAATTTAAATCGATAACTGTCTTAGGAAGTTGTGGCTGCTCAGCTTCATTCGGTTCCAAACGAGCTAGAAGTAGTAAATTTTCAAGTATCTTTGTACTTCTAGAAACGTCTTCTTGTATACGTTCAAAATCTTGATGTAGCTCCGGAAGATGCTGGTATTTACGCTGTAAAACCTGAAGACGCATTTGTATGGCAGATAACGGAGAACGTAGCTCATGCGAAGCATCTGCGGTAAAACGCTGCTCAGCAACGAGAGCCCTTTGCAATCTTGCAAGTAATTGGTTTAAAGCATCTATAACAGGTTGAATTTCTGTAATGACATCTGGTTCTTGAATCGGTTCTAAATTTGATGCAGTTTTTTGAGCAATACGTTTTGAGAGTAAATTTAGTGCGGCCAATTGATGCTCGGTACGCCAACTTACAATGACCCATTGTAGTAGCCAGAACAACACCATAAGACCACTATATCCGGCAAGTGCTTTGAGTACTTCTTCAATACGTGTACTCATTGGCTGAAAGACTTCAACTTGTAGTTGAGAGTCTTCTTGTTGTGCAGCCAGACTACGCCATAATTGACCATCAAACCAAAAATATGAAAAACCTTCTGACAAGTTACCTTGTTCAAAAAGTTCATGCTGATAGCTATGGGAATGGGTCAATACTTGGCCTGTGTTTAATAACTCATACTGAATATCAAATTCATCACTCAGCTCATCAAACTGTTTCATGGAGTGTCCAGAAAGGTCAGAAACCAACAAAGTATCTGAAATTTCATCCATAATTTCGTCTTGCACTGACATGTTGTGATAGATCGAAAATATGGTGAGTAAACTTAAAGCCAACAGCCCCACCACAACGCTACTCCACATTGTGGTTTTAACCAGTTGCGACTGCAAGGATGAGCGATTCGATTTCATTTTAAATCTCCCATACGGTAACCTAGCCCCCGTATGGTTTTAATACTGCTACTTCCGATTTTTTTGCGGAGCTGATAAATAAATACTTCAATCGCGTTACTTTCAATTTCCTCACCCCATGCATAGAGTGCTTCTTCTAATTGATCACGGGTAATAATATGCTCGGGCTGCATCATAAGCTTACGCAATATTTGGAATTCTTTTGCCGTTAAATCAATAGACTTGCCCGCACTTAATACAACTTTTGCTTGTGTATCAAGTTGCAGGTCACCCCACGTTAAAATTGATTGTTGACTCAAAGTTTGTTTGCGTAATTGAGCACGGATACGAGCAGATAACTCTTCTAAACTAAAAGGCTTAACCAAATAGTCATTTGCACCTAAATCTAGTCCTTCTACCCGATCATGGATACTGTCACGTGCGGTAATAAAAATAACAGGAACATTTTTTTGTTTATGACGGATCGTTGTTAAAACTTTTTCACCAGCCAATTGCGGCAGTCCCCGATCAAGCAAAATACAGTCATAGTTATGCTGTTCAATTGCCGTAAGCGCATAATCACCTCTTTCGACCCAATCGACCTGATAACCATCTAACTCTAACCATGATTGAATACTTTCAGCTTGAGAGCGATCATCTTCTGCAAGCAAAATTCTCATCTATTTTTCCTGTTATATCCTGATTTGATCTTGCCAAGCCTTTATAAAAAAAGCAAAGCCGCATCATTTAAATGCGGCTAAAAGTAGTAGATCTACAGACTCATGAATTAAAACTGAACTTGATCCACATCAATTTCTACACGTTTTAAAGGTTTATAGTCGATATCTACTTCACCAATTAGAGTGACATTTGTATTTGCTGAAATAGGACGACCCTGCCAAAGTTCATCATCTACATCAATTGTAATGCTACCTGTCTTGTCACGAAATTGATATTTTTCATCACCTAAAGACTTTACAACCTGACCATGTAATTTGACTGGTGTATTATCTTTCGCCGTTAATGCATGCTTAACAGTTGTCAGAGTTGCTGGAGCAATTGCTGCCTGATTCACAGGCGGGTTTGCCATAGCTACACAAGTAACAGTTAGACCTGTAGTCATTAATATTGCTTTAAGTATTTTCATATTATTACCCTCTGTTTATGGTTCCCTCTTGGGATAAAGCAATTAAATCAAGCATAAATGAGGTGAATCTTAAGAAAAACTTAATTTAATGGCACAACCCGCAATACCTCTTCTAATGTCGTAAGACCATCAATCACCTTACGGGCCCCAGCAATTCTTAAAGGTTCTACACCTTCTTTTTTAGTTTGCGTTCTCAAATCATTTAAGGTCATATGGCTACTAATAAGATGCTTAAGCTCAAGACTAACTGGCATAAATTCATAAATACCAACTCGCCCTTTATAGCCGGTATGACGACATTGTTCACACCCAACTGCCTGATAAACTTTTTCTGGCATATCCATAATGTAGTCAAATGTTAAATGTTGCCATTCATCTTCATTAATATGAGTTTGCTGTTTGCAGAGTGGACAAAGTTGTCGTACTAAACGCTGTGCCAATACACCTAAAATAGTTGCTGCTGTTAAAAATGGCTGCACACCTAAATCATGCAATCGAGTCAAACTGGACGGCGCATCATTGGTGTGTAAAGTTGATAACACCAAATGACCTGTGAGTGCCGCCTGAATGGCCATATTCGCTGTATCTTGATCGCGAATCTCCCCAATCATAATAATGTCTGGGTCTTGTCGCATAAGTGCACGAACACCGTCTGCAAAACCTAATTCAATTGCATTATTGACCTGCATTTGGTTAAAACTAGGCTCTAACATTTCAATCGGATCTTCAATGGTACAGACATTAACCTGATCTGTTGCAAGCTGCTTTAACGAAGAATATAGCGTTGTGGTTTTACCGGAACCTGTTGGCCCCGTGACTAAAATAATCCCATGGCTATTTTTTGTTAATTGCTGCCACTGTTGTAAGAGGCCCTCTTCAAAACCAAGTTGATGAAAAGAACGTACCAACACATCGGGATCAAAAATACGCATGACCAGTTTCTCACCAAACGCTGTTGGTAAGGTTGATAAACGGAGTTCAGTTTCTTGACCTTTAGGTGTCCGTGTTTTTAATCGACCATCTTGCGGTTTACGTTTTTCCGCTACATTTAAACGCCCTAAAATTTTAATTCGGGAAATCACAGCAGTCAGCGTATTTGAAGGCATGTTATAAATAGTGTGCAACACACCATCAATACGGAACCTGACTTTACCATTGTCTTTACGTGGTTCCATATGAATATCACTGGCACTCTGCTCAAATGCAAACTGTAAAATCCAGTCAACCAATTTCACAATATGCTGATCATTTGCATCTGGATTTTGACTATCGCCAAGCTGCAAAAGCGCTTCAACATTTTTAGTATCACGTTCATGAGCTGCATCTTTTTGAGCGGAATTTACCGCACGGCTGACCTGATAATATTCACGCAAATAGCGTTGCAACTGTTCAGGGTTAAGTAATACCCGCTCAATTTTTTTAGGCGCTAGACTCCGCTCTAAATTGGTTAGCCAATCTGTTTGAAATGGTTGATCTGTTCCAATCACGATTCGGTCGGCATGAATTTCAACAGCTAAAATATGATTGCGAATGGCAAACTCTTGTGACATTACTTGTGTTAAAGCACTGACATCTGCTTTTAAAGGATCAATCACGAATAAAGGGAGCTGAACCCGATCTGCAAACCATAAACATAAGCGGTTTAAACTTAAATGAGCATGTGTGTGCTGCTGATCTTTTAAATTAAAATGTGCAATCCACTGTAATGGGTGCCACTTTAATTGGTCTTTTTGACGGTGGCTTGACTGTACCAGTAATTTATCTCGTTCTGTAATACGACCTTCTTGTAATAATTGTTCTAGACACCAATACGTATCTATTTGTACATGTGCATTCATGCGTTATCCCCAATATATTTTTATAATATAGCAGAGATATTTTTGATTTAGCTCGTCACAAAATTGCTAAACTGTACTTTTAAATATTCTTTAACTTCAGATAATTAAACCAATTCTCAACTTAATATTTTTTTGCGTCATAGTTCATATTTATAAAGAAACTGTGTCTGTGGTTTTGTCTAAAAAAGGCACTATGCTCATTATAATAAAAAGCATAAACTGAACGTGAATATATGATTTTTAAAACGATTCAAATCGACTTATAACAATAAACGAAAGAGGAAGTAACATGGAGCTTCCAATGACAATGTCATTACAAACAACTTCATTTGAAGAATTCATTACCGTGATTGCTGCGGCGCTCGGTTGTGGCTTATTAATTGGTTTAGAACGTGAGCGAAGTAAGCTTAAACATGAATACAAAACGTTTGCTGGATTTCGATCTTTTGCAATTAGTTCATTATTAGGCGCCATCTGTTTTTTATTCGGCACTGAAATTGGAATTGTAGGCGCTCTCCTTATTGGCGCGATCAGCATTGCCTCTCTCAAAAATCAGCCCAATGACCCTGGTGTGACCACCGAACTTGCCTTTATTATGACTTACTTTATTGGGGCACTGTGCATTTGGAATATATCATTGGCGGCTGGACTTGCCGTAATCATGACGATTATTTTATTGGCTAAACAATCTATGCATGGCATTGCCAGTCAGTGGATTACTGAATCAGAATTACGTGATGGCATTTTCCTACTTGCCTTACTTTTAATAGCGCTGCCTTTAGTACCTAATAAGCCTTTCTGGGGGCCAGTCCTAAATCCACATGTGATTTTAAAATTACTGACTTTAATCTTATTTGTGCAAGCCCTCGCCCATATAGCAAAGCGGCTTTTGACATCTAAAAATGCTTTGTTGCTTTCTTCTTTAGCTTCTGGATTTGTTTCTAGTACAGCGACTATTGCCAGTTTAGGCTTAGAGGTACGCTCAGGCAAAGCCAATGCAACGACAAATGCAGGTGCTGCATTGATGTCTTGCGTTTCAACACTCATTCAAACTTTAATTATTGTGATTGGAATTAGCTTTGCTTGGTTTAAACTGATTATATTTCCTACACTTATTGCATTAGTAGTTTTAGCAATCTGGGCCTTCATTTTATTACGTAAAGCAGAGCCCAGTACAACTTCGCCCGAACTCGACTCAAGAATGTTCAGCTTAAAAGAAGCAATTATTATTGCCAGCACACTCACTCTCATTCAGATTGGAGTATATGGCCTAAGTCTATATTTGGGAGATGCGGGCTTAATCGCTGGAACCCTACTTGGCTCTTTGTTTGAAATACACGCAGCTATTGCGGCAGTCATTGTGCAAGGTGAACCTGATAGCACGCATATGACACCTTTATTAATTGCATTTTTAGGAGGTTTCGCAGTTCATGCCCTTGCCAAAAGTGTGAACTCTGCAATTTCGGGTGGGCTGCACTATGCACTTGCTTTCGTTCCAGCCCAACTCATTCATATGGCTATTTTTATTAGTTTACTTTGGCTCAACATCCATTGGTTTTAAAAATTCCTATTGCGCAAGCGAAGAAGTCTTCACCACATCAACGACAGTAACTACAAATTGATCGACCTTAAAATGAATATCAAAGTCTGAAAATTTCATTTTATAGATTCGTTCAGCGTCTTCTTGGTAGGCAGGCCGAGGATCTAAAGATAAAACTTGTTCAAGCTCATCAATGTACTGTGAATTCATTTCATTATTTTGCAGAAAATATTTTTGCGCTGTTAACGCAGCTTCTGACCAAACGACCGACTTCCGTTCAGGTTCTGCATGTGCATAACCACTTTCTGCATCAATAATTGCATCAGAATACTGAATATAAGGTTTAATATCTAAAATTGGAGTGCCATTTAATAAATCACTTCCCGTGATATAGACCCGAACAGACTTCCCGACTTTTTCCACTTTATTCAATTTTACAACTGAAAGCCCGATTGGAGATGGTCGATACATGCTACGTGTAGCAAACACCCCAATTTTTTCATTACCGCCTAATCGTGGTGGACGAACCTGTGGACGGAATTTATCTGCACTCTCCTGATTTTTATTGTCATGAAACTGCCAAACTAGCCAGAGATGACTGAACTGCTCAATTCCCTCAAATGCCAATAAGTCATTATAAGGTTCTGCAATTTCGATATAAGACTCAATATTTACCAAATTAGGCTGGCGTGGAATGCCAAATTTTTCACGATATGGGGAACACATGTGGCCAATTATGGGGAAGGTGACAGAGTTGATCATCACTTTTTCTTATAAACACAATTAAATATATTCAGTTTATCGGGAATGAAATTAGATTAGAATAGCAATCTGTTTTCTTTTAATCGTGATCGAGACCTTTAATGGCTGCTTTTAACGTCGAACGCATTACTCATGTTCATCACTGGAATGACACCCTTTTCAGTTTTAAAACTACACGCGACACCAGCTTACGTTTTAAAAATGGTCAGTTCGTAATGATCGGACTAGAAGTGAATGGTAAACCGTTAATGCGTGCGTATTCGATTGCAAGTGCAAACTACGAAGAAGAGTTAGAATTTTTCTCAATTAAAGTACAAGATGGCCCTTTAACTTCGATTTTGCAAAAAGTACAAGTTGGCGATGAAATTTTAATTTCTAAAAAACCGACAGGCACTTTAGTTCATGATGACCTTTTACCGGGTAAAAACTTGTACCTTTTATCTTCTGGTACTGGGCTTGCACCATTCTTATCAATTATTCGTGACCCAGAAACTTACGAACGCTTTGAAAAAGTAATCGTTGTTCATGGTACACGCTATATTTCTGAATTAGCTTATCAAGACCTTATCTTGAACGAATTACCAAACCATGAGTTCTTTGAAGAGTTAGGTATTAAAGACAAGCTTGTTTACTACCCTACTGTTACTCGTGAACCTTTCCACACTCAAGGCCGTGTAACAACTGCAATTGAAACTGGCGCTTTATTTGAAAAAATCGGTTTACCACGCTTCAACCGTGAAACTGACCGTGCAATGCTTTGCGGTAGCCCTGCATTCTTAAAAGACGTGGCTGCATTACTTGACCAACACGGTTTAGTTGAATCACCTCGTATGGGTGAAATGGGCGACTACGTCATTGAACGTGCGTTTGTAGAAAAATAATTTTTTCTAGACATAAAAAAACCGAGGCACAGTCCTCGGTTTTTTATTTCTGTTTTACAACTTAATTGTGCCATCGATACAGGTAACAGCAGTTCCGCCTACTAAAATTTTATCTTGATATAATTCAAGTTGAAGCTGTCCGTCTCGACCTACTGCCCTACCTTGTGAAGAAAGTACGACATCATTTTGTGCAGACAGAATTCCATAGTAACGAATAAATGAAGCTACGCTACCATTGCCACTACCACAAACCGGATCTTCGTTTACACCACATGAAGGTGCAAATGAACGAACTTCTATGTGTTTTTGTTCATCATTATTTTCATGAAAACCAAAAACTGTCGCACCGGTAACTTTCATTTCTAAATCATGTTCTTTTAAAGCGGCAAAGTCTGGTTGGCTATCTAGAACAGCCTCAGCATTAACAGCTTGTAATACAATCCAGCGCGCCCCTACATCTACCAATGCAGCGTTCCATTGAGTATTAATTTCACATTTTAAAATTTCTGCTAATTTCTCAGTATGCATTGCGTCAAGTGGAGTAATTTTAGGCTTAGGGAGTTCAAATGAAATATGCCCTGAGTCACTCACGGTAAGAGTTACCAAACCCGCAGCACATTGCTGTACCAGCTTACCTTTTTGAGCTGTCACGAGGCCTGCTTCAAGCAAAGCATAGGCAGTACCAATTGTAGGATGTCCTGCAAATGGCAACTCACTTTGCGGAGTAAAAATTCGAACCTGATAATCCGCTTGCGAATCGGTCGCAGGGAGCACAAATGTCGTTTCAGAAAGATTGGTCCAGTTCGCAATTTCCTGCATCTGTTCAGACGTTAAAGTACTGGCATCCATAATGACTGCGACAGGATTCCCTTTAAATGCTTGTGAAGTAAAAACATCAACTTGTTTAAATGCAACAACAGACATAGACCACTCCTACTGATTTTTAAAATTAAAAAATATGGTTTTTAAGTCCTTACCATTTTTTGATCTTACTGATTTATTTTTAATGGTCACAGTATCAGTTAATATGAAAAATAATAGACACAGTTTTTAAGTTTAGATTTGTGTTAAATGAACTAATCAAAGCAATCACAATATTTGAGTTAAATAAAAGATCACTATAAAGTGTGTCCATTGCTTTGGCTTTTTAATGAATTGACATGTACAAATATAAAAAAGTGAGTGATGACCTAACCCTTCAAATTCAGAATGGCAGGCAGCCTATTGGTTCACGCTTACCATCAATTCGCGACTGCGCAAATCATTATCAGGTCAGCATTAACACCGTAAAAGAAGCTTATCGTCAGCTTGAAGACCAAGGTTTAATTTCAGTTCGTCCACAGTCTGGTTACTATGTTTGCCATGCACCTTCAAACTTACTAGAACTCGAAGAACGTTATGTCAGTGAAGAAAAAGTATCTCTTTCAGGAATTAGCTGTTTTCTCGCACAAATTGTTAAAAAGCAGATGGATCCCGACTATGTTAATTTGGCCTTAGCTTGCCCTACAGGAGAAAACTTCTATCCAATTGAACGCTTAAAACGCTTAACTGCTCAAGTTTTACGAACACAGCCAGACATTTTTAAAAACTATACTTTACCGCCCGGCTCTATACGTTTACGCACTCAAATTGCGAGGCGAAGTTTACAACTTGGTATGTTTCTTTCAGCAGATGATATTGTACTCACTCATGGCACGATGGAGGCTTTAAGTCTCGCGATTATGACAACCACTCAAGCGGGTGACAGCATTGCACTTGAGATCCCTACTTTTCATAACCTATACCCACTCCTTCATAATTTAGGCCGAAAAATTGTAGAAGTGCCGACCTCGCCGCATACAGGTATGTGCCTAGATGCTCTTGAAGAACTGTTAAAATCTAAAAGTGTACAAGCCATTTTAACCATTCCAACAGGACACAATCCTCTCGGTTTTAGCATGCTTGAAAGTAACCGTCGTCGCTTGGCAGAGTTAGCTAATCAGTTTCAAATTCCCGTCATTGAAGATGCGATGTATGCCGAATTACAACTCACTGAACCACTCTTACCCAACATTAAGGCGTTTGACCAGAACGGATGGGTACTCGTATGTGGTAGCTATACCAAGACTGTGGCACCCGACTATCGAATTGGTTGGCTAGAAGCTGGGCGCTTTCGTAATATTGTGCAGCAAATTAAATTAACAACGACAGTTGCCGAGCCAGCTTTACTTACAGAAACTTTAGGACTTTTCTTAGAAAATGGCGGTTATGACCTACACTTAAGGCATCTTAAAAAACGCTATCAACAACAAATTGACACCATCAAATCTTATATATGTCGTTATTTTCCACTCGGTACTCGAGTCAGTCGTCCGCAAGCGGGATTTATTTTATGGTTAGAGCTGCCTGAATCGATAGATACATTAGAACTTTTTCACCAAGCAATGGACGAAAAAATTTTATGTATGCCGGGAATTCTATGTTCGGCTGATAAACGTTTTAGTCATTGTTTACGTATAGCTGCGTGTTTCGAGCTAAATCCTAAAATGTTAAATGCTTTGATGCGCTTAGGAGAGTTAGCAAAAAATATGCTGCCCATACAAAAAGATATAGGTCAAATCCCTACTAATTCAGTAGGTTGAATCAAAAATGCAGAGTTAATAAAATAAAACCATATATTTTTTATGCCTTTTATTTTATGAAAACCGAACTCCTCTCTCCCGCTGGTTCACTTAAAAACATGCGCTATGCATTTGCTTACGGCGCAGATGCCGTATATGCAGGCCAACCACGTTACAGTTTACGTGTGCGTAATAATGCTTTTGATCATGACAACTTAAAAATTGGGATTGATGAAGCGCATGCTTTAGGTAAAAAGTTTTATGTTGTGGTGAATATCCAACCACATAACAGTAAATTAAAAAACTTTATTCGTGATCTTGAACCGATTGTGGCTATGCAGCCAGATGCGCTCATTATGTCTGACCCAGGCTTAATTATGATGGTGCGTGAGCATTTCCCAGAAGTACAAATTCATCTATCTGTTCAAGCCAACGCCATTAACTGGGCCACTGTTAAATTTTGGAAAAATTACGGTTTAAGCCGTGTGATTTTATCTCGTGAGTTGTCATTAGAAGAAATAGAAGAAATCCAGCAACACGTGCCAGATATTGAACTCGAAGTTTTTGTACATGGCGCACTATGCATGGCCTATTCAGGCCGTTGCCTACTTTCAGGATATATGAATAAACGTGATGCCAACCAAGGCGCTTGTACCAATGCCTGCCGTTGGGACTATAAATTACATGAGGCCCAAGAAGATGCAAACGGCGATGTTATTCCAGTCACTCAGCTCAATAAACCTGAAAAATCTTGCTGCTCATCAGCACAATCAGAGACAACTTCAGCTCAAACTTTGCTTGTACAACGCAATGATGAAGAAATGTTTGCTGCCGAAGAAGATGAACACGGCACCTATTTTATGAACTCCAAAGATTTACGTGCTGTACAACATGTAGATCGTTTAACCCAAATGGGCATTGCCTCACTGAAAATTGAAGGCCGTACTAAATCCTATTTTTATTGTGCCCGTACTGCTCAAATTTATCGAAAAGCAATTGATGATGCATTAGCAGGTAAACCATTTGACTCAAGCTTAATGTCTCAACTCGAGGGTTTAGCAAACCGTGGTTATACCGAAGGTTTTTTAAGACGGCATGTGCATAGCGAATATCAAAACTATGCTGATGGTTCATCACATTTTGACTATCAACAATTTTGCGGCGAGGTTTTAGAACGTCATGGCGATTATATTCGCATTGAAGTTAAAAACCGTTTTGTAGTTGGCGATTCTCTTGAACTCATGACACCTCAAGGCAACATCACCTTTACCTTAACTGAGATGCGTGATTTAAAAGGTAACCCAATTACAGATGCTAAAGGTTCAGGGCATTTTGTTGACATTCCACTCTCACAAGATGTTGACATTAGTTATGCCCTACTCGTACGTAATTTGCCGCATGCTAAGGAAAATATTACCGCATCAACTTTAGCTTATTCAGCGAGTTAAACATGGCACTTTTGATTACAAGTGACTGCATTAACTGTGATATGTGCTTACCTGAATGCCCCAATACTGCTATTTTTGAAGGGAGCAAAGTTTATGAAATTGATCCACTTCGTTGTACCGAGTGTGTAGGCTTTTACGATGCGCCAACGTGTAAGGCAGTCTGTCCAATCGATTGCATAAAACCAGACCCTGCGCATGTTGAAAATAAAGAGCAACTGCTAGAGAAATTTAAGGGCCTAAATTTACTCAGCTAATTTAGCTTTTTAAAAAGTCTATGGAGGATCAGACTAAAGTTGCTGTTCCTCTTAAATGACTATGCAGCTCAATGATTAAATAAATGAATAAATAGCTGAGACCACTTTGCTAGTGATAAAATCAATTTATCAGTTCAGTTTGATTTAATGGACATTTTGTACCAAAAAAATTAAACAATCGTTAAAACTGCCAAACCATTTCAACATTTCATGTAGATTGATTAAAACTCATTCTGGCGCAGCTCCCCATGTCTTATCTTTATTTAGCAATTGCGATTGCTTGTGAAGTCATTGCAACTTCAGCTTTAAAAGCATCTCAAGGTTTTACTGTTCCCATTCCATCCATCATTACAGTTGTGGGCTATGCAATTGCTTTTTATTTACTGTCCCTGACATTAAAAACGATTCCAATCGGAATTGCATACGCCATTTGGTCGGGCGCGGGTATTATTTTAATTTCTGCAATTGGCTGGATATTTTACAAACAGCATTTAGACTTGGCGGCCTGTATTGGTCTTACTTTAATGATTGCAGGTATCGTAATCATTAATGTGTTTTCTAAAAATACTCATCTATAAAATATAATTAAAAAAGTAACCGAGTAAGATGCAAATCCTTTTTTAAAAAATTTCACCTTACTCGGTATGAGCAGCTTATTTCAAACTGCCCGTCAAAAATTGTTTTAAACGCTCACTTTTCGGATTGTTGAGTACTTCATCAGGATGGCCCTGCTCCTCAATTTTCCCTTGATGCAAGAAAATCACTTGATTAGACACATGACGTGCAAAGCCCATTTCATGTGTCACCACAATCATGGTACGGCCTTCTTCAGCTAAACTCTGCATAACCTTGAGTACTTCACCCACCAGCTCCGGATCAAGTGCACTGGTTGGCTCATCAAATAGCATCACTTCCGGTTCCATTGCCAAAGCACGAGCAATCGCTACACGTTGCTGCTGGCCACCAGATAAAAATGCTGGATATTTATTCTCAACGCTTTCAGGCAATCCAACTTTGCGTAGATATTTCCGCGCACGCTCTTCGGCTTCAGCACGCTTCACACCAAGCACATGAATTGGCCCTTCAATGACATTTTCAAGCACTGTCATGTGTGACCATAAATTAAAGTGCTGAAACACCATCATCAGTTGAGTACGCATTTTTTGTAGTTGCTTTGGATCAACCACTTTTAAATTGCCTTTTTTATCAAAGACTGTGCGTAATTTTTCACCATTGAGTTTAATGGTGCCATTGCTCGGTTGTTCTAAAAAGTTGATACAACGCAGCAAGGTGCTTTTACCTGAACCGGATGAACCAATAATACTAATTACATCGCCAGCATTTGCATCAAGTGATATTCCTTTCAGTACTTCATGATCACCAAATGTTTTGTGTAAATCACGAATCACTAGTTTTGCAACGTGTTCCATTTATGTCTCCTAATGATTCGATGGCTTTAAAAATGCCAACCAACGTTTTTCCAACTTTCGAAATATCCAAATCAAAATGAATGCCAACATCGCATATAACACCGCGGCAATTCCAAAAGCATTGAAGGTGTCATAGGTTGCCGCATTTACATCACGCGCAATTTTCAAAATATCTGGAACAGTGGCTGTAAATGCAATGGTTGTCGCGTGCAACATCAAAATGACTTCGTTACCGTAAAATGGCAAAGCACGACGTAACATCGACGGAATGATAATACGTGTGTAGAGTTTCCATTTTGACATTCCAAAAGCTTGGGCAGCTTCAATCTCGCCATGTGGAATAGAGCGAATCGCTCCAGCGAAGATTTCAATCGTATATGCACCAGTATTGAGCGCGAACGCCAAAATGGTGCAATTTATGCCCTCTCGAAAAAATGCATCGAGTGTTTGATGTTCATGGATGTAATCAAAGCTGTAAATACCTGAGTAAATAATCAACAATTGGATGTATAGGGGCGTGCCACGAAAAACGTAGGTAAACAACCAAACTGGACCACGCAACCAAAGATTTTCTGATACTCGTGCAAGTGATAAAGGCACAGCAAGCACAAAGCCAATACCAATAGAAAGTACCAATAACCAAGCAGTCATTGCGACACCAGTCATTTGTAGGCCATCGGTCCAAAGGTATGCCTGCCAATATTGTTGAAGGATTTCAATCATAATTGTCCCTTCCTCACACCAGCAGAATAACGACGTTCAAGCCACATTAAAATGAGGTTCGACACGGTGGTAATTGCCAAATAAATCGCAGCAGCCACGATGCTGAAAAAGAACAATTGCATGGTACTTCTACCCGCATCTTGCGTAATTTTTACAATATCAGTCAGGCCAATAATGGAAACAAGTGCGGTTGCCTTAATCAAAACTTGCCAATTATTACCAATACCCGGCAGTGCAAAACGCATCATTTGAGGGAATAAAACACGTCGAAAAACCTGCCAAGGGGTCATACCATAGGCCATTGCTGCTTCAATTTGACCCGTTGGAACCGATTGAAATGCACCACGAAAGGTCTCTGTAAAATATGCACCATAAATGAACGCTAAAGTAATAACACCAGCCACGAATGGGTTGATATCAATCTGGTCCATTTGTAATGCTTCAGTGATTTGGTTTAAGCCTAACTGCAAACTATAAAATAACAGCAGCATAATCACCAAATCAGGCACACTACGAATGAGCGTGGTATAAGCAGTCGCAATATAACGTAAAGCTTTAATATTAGAGTGTTTTGAACTCGCACCAATTAAGCCAATAATGACAGAAAGCAAAAGTGACAACAGCGCAAGCTGTATGGTCATCCATGTTCCGCTGAGAAGGAGTGGCCCATAGCCAGATAAAAACATGACTCATCTTCTCCTTAAAAACAATATCTAATATTGATGAGATGAGAATAGATCTAAAAATGTCGGCACTCAGCCGACATTTTTCACATCATTAGTAAATGTTAAAGGAGAAATATTTTTTCTCGAGTTTCTTGTATGTGCCATCCGCAATGATTGCTGCAAGAGCTTTATCAATATTCGCTTTCAAATCTGCATCTTCTTTGCGTAAACCAATCGCTGCGCCTACACCCAGTGTTTTTGCATCAACCACATTGCTACCGACAAAAGTAAAGTTCTTGCCTTTTGGTTGTTTTAAGAAAGCACCATCAACCATGATTGCATCTTGTAAAGTTGCATCCAAGCGACCAGACATCATGTCTTGGTAAATCAAGTCTTGAGTTGGATAAGGAACAATGCTCACACCTTTTGGTGCCCAATAAGCTTTAGCGTAAGTTTCTTGAATTGTGCCCTGTTGTACCCCTACACGCTTACCTTTCAATGATGCAGCTGTTGGTAATAACGGTGAGCCTTTTTTTGCAACCATACGTGTTGGCGTATTGTAGATTTTGCTACTAAATAAAATTTGTTTCGCACGTTCATCAGTCACCGTCATTGATGAAAGAATACCGTCAAATTTTTTCGCTTTAAGTGCTGGAATCATCCCATCAAAAGAGTTTTCAACCCAAACACATTTGGCTTTGAGTTTTGCACAAATGGCATTACCCAAATCAACGTCAAAACCAGTTAACTTGCCATCTGGTGTTTTATATTCAAACGGCGCATAAGAGGACTCAGTCCCAAAACGAATCACCTTCCAATCCTTTGCTTGTACATTCGTTGCAACAGCAGCCAAAACTAAGGTTGTTGAAACGAACATTTTTTTCATAAAGCTTGCCATCTTGAAGCTTCTCCTTAAAATCCAAATAAGGTGATAAAAATTTGAGTATTTCTAAATTACTCTTCTGCCGAAATAATTGCAATTTCTATACCAGTAAATTAAGGATTTATGAAGATGACTAAACAGTGGATTGTATTAACTGATTAAATGTTGAAAAATCACTCAAAATATGAAGCTAATTTTTGAGTGTATAAGCCTCTGCCATATTTTCATTTTCGACCAATGTCCGAATCGTATATTCATGGTTATGTTCTTTGGCACTGGCAAATTCACATTTCTGATCCCATAACATTGAGCAACCACTCAACAATGGACAACCTGCAAATAATTCAGCGACCCAATCAACAAACACGCGAACTTTAGGCGATAAATGACGATTTTGCAGATATACGACTGATATTGGCATAGGTGCTGGCAACCATTCAGTGAGTACTTCCTTGAGTGTGCCATCTTCCAGATGTTTAGCTACCATATAATATGGACATTGAATTAAGCCAAACCCCTGTACAGCCAAATCAACATATGAGTCGCCATCGTTGACAGAAACGCGACCTTTCACACCAACGCTATGAATTTCACCATCTACCATAAAATCCCAGTCAATATTGCGTCCGGTACGACTGTTAAAGTAATGCACAACCTGATGTTTTTTTAAGTCATCAATAATTTTGGGTTCGCCATGTTCCGCCAAGTAACGCGGTGCAGCAACCGTCACACACTGAATTGTTCCAATACGACGTGCAACCAAACTTGAATCTTTCAACTGACCAATACGAATGACACAGTCCACCGCATCTTGTACCAAATCGACCGGACGATCACTCATTCCAATCACCAAATCAATATCTGGATAACGTGTATGGAAGTCACAGAGCATTGGAATTAAGATCATGCGTCCAATCGAAGCTTTAACATCAATACGCAGTCGGCCTCTCGGTCCACGTTCCGAATCATGAAAATTTGATTCTACGTCTTCGACATCGGCTAAAATTCGCGAAGAACGTTCATAATAAACCGCCCCATCTGGTGTCAAACTGAGTTTACGAGTGGTTCGGTTCAATAAGCGAACTTGTAAATGTTTTTCTAAACCCTGAATGGTTGTAGTCACAGAAGCACGCGGTAGGCCTAAACTGTCAGCCGCTAAACTGAAACTATTTGTTTCGACAACTTTATTAAATACTCTCATCGCATGAAATAGATCCACACGCACACTCCTATCAATTCATGCATTTTTCATTCAAACACATCAATTGTTATAAAAATACGAATAGTGTTATCAAATTTAATATATTTATTCGTGATTGACAAACTTTTATGCTCCGTCCATCCCATAAACCCTGTTTCTCCCATACGGACCATAATTAAAAGTCTGAAAACAGGTATCCAGATGATTAGGAGCACCTCATGTCATTTTCACGCAAACAGTTCGCACTGTCTGCCATCTTTGTTGCCATTTTAGCAACAGGAGGCAGTTTTATATTTTTACATGAAAATGCCGATGCAAAAGCTGCACCGACAACAGCCCAACAAGCTGCTACTGTTGATATTTCTAATGTCATTAGCAAAACCATTACCGATTGGCAAGAATATTCCGGTCGCTTAGAAGCCATTGATCAAGTCGATATTCGGCCTCAGGTTTCAGGTAAACTCATCGCCGTACATTTCAAAGATGGCAGTCTGGTTAGAAAAGGCGAGTTACTTTTTACCATTGACCCACGTCCTTTCGAAGCAGAACTCAATCGTGCTCAAGCACAACTTGCTTCCGCTGAAGCACAAGTGACTTATACGGGTTCAAATCTTTCTCGTATTCAACGATTAATTCAAAGTAATGCTGTCTCGCGCCAAGAGCTGGATTTAGCAGAAAATGATGCACGCTCAGCCAATGCCAACTTGCAAGCAGCTAGAGCAGCCGTTCAATCTGCACGTTTGAATCTTGAGTACACGCGCATTACTGCACCAGTCAGTGGTCGAATTTCTCGTGCCGAAGTGACTGTGGGCAACGTGGTCTCTGCTGGTAATGGAGCACAGGTTTTAACAAGTTTAGTCTCTGTATCTCGCCTTTATGCATCTTTCGATGTTGATGAACAAACTTACCTCAAATACATCAGTAATCAGCGTAATTCTGCACAAGTTCCTGTCTATATGGGGCTTGCCAATGAAACTGGGTTTTCTCGTGAAGGAGTCATCAACTCAATCGACAATAATCTAGATACGACCTCAGGTACGATTCGCGTTCGCGCGACTTTCGACAATCCAAACGGAGTTTTATTACCGGGTTTATATGCTCGAATTCGTTTAGGTGGTGGTCAACCTCGTTCAGCAATTTTGATTAGTCCAACCGCGGTCGGCGTCGATCAAGATAAACGTTTTGTTGTGGTAGTCGACGCTAAAAATCAGACCGCTTACCGTGAAGTAAAACTTGGCACACAACAAGATGGCTTGCAAATCGTAAATAGCGGATTACAAGCGGGTGACCGTATTGTGGTAAATGGTTTACAGCGGATTCGTCCGGGTGACCCTGTTACCCCGCATCTTGTTCCAATGCCAAATGCACAAATCACTGCGAGCAGCACCACTCCTCAACCTCAGCCAATAGAAAAAACATCAACTCCGGCAAAAGGTTAATCTCATATGAATATTTCTAAATTCTTTATTGATCGGCCGATCTTTGCTGGTGTGTTATCAGTATTGATTTTACTCGCTGGTCTGCTTTCGGTATTTAAATTACCGATTTCAGAATATCCGGAAGTTGTTCCACCATCTGTGGTGGTACGTGCTCAATATCCGGGGGCAAATCCAAAAGTGATTGCTGAAACTGTTGCTTCTCCGCTTGAAGAATCCATCAATGGCGTTGAAGACATGCTGTATATGCAATCTCAGGCAAACAGTGACGGTAACTTAACCATTACAGTGAACTTTAAGCTCGGTATTGACCCAGATAAAGCTCAGCAATTGGTTCAGAACCGTGTATCTCAGGCCATGCCTCGCTTACCTGAAGACGTACAGCGTTTAGGTGTCACCACTTTAAAAAGCTCACCTACTTTAACCATGGTTGTGCATCTGACTTCGCCAGATAATCGCTATGACATGACCTACTTGCGTAACTACGCGGTGCTCAACGTAAAAGACCGTTTGGCGCGCTTACAAGGTGTTGGTGAAGTCGGTTTATTTGGTTCAGGTGACTATGCGATGCGTGTGTGGCTCGACCCACAAAAGGTAGCGCAACGTAATCTCACAGCAACTGAAATTGTGAGTGCAATCCGCGAACAAAACATTCAAGTTGCAGCAGGTACCATTGGCGCATCGCCAACTAATTCTCCTGTACAACTTTCGGTGAACGCTCAAGGTCGTTTAACGACTGAGCAAGAATTTGCAGATATCATTTTAAAAACTGCACCAGATGGCGCGGTCACTCGCTTAGGTGATGTTGCTCGTGTTGAACTTGCAGCTTCACAATATGGTTTGCGTTCATTGCTTGATAATAAACAAGCAGTCGCGATTCCAATTTTCCAAGCACCTGGTGCCAATGCATTGCAAGTTTCCGATCAAGTGCGCGACACGATGAAGGAGCTTTCAAAAGATTTCCCATCTTCAATTAAATACGACATTGTGTACGACCCGACTCAGTTCGTACGTGCCAGTATTAAAGCGGTCGTTCATACCTTACTTGAAGCAATTGCACTGGTTGTTGTTGTTGTAATTTTATTCTTGCAAACATGGCGAGCTTCCATTATTCCATTGCTTGCCGTACCGGTTTCAATTATTGGTACGTTCGCACTCATGCTCGCTTTTGGTTACTCAATCAATGCGCTATCACTATTCGGGATGGTACTTGCCATCGGGATTGTGGTCGATGACGCGATTGTCGTCGTCGAAAATGTCGAGAGGAATATTGAAGCAGGCTTAAGCCCAAGAGATGCAACTTATCGCGCAATGAGAGAAGTGAGTGGGCCGATTATTGCCATTGCTTTAACGCTGGTTGCCGTGTTCGTTCCACTTGCCTTTATGACAGGCTTAACAGGGCAATTTTATAAACAATTTGCCATGACTATTGCCATTTCAACTGTTATTTCAGCATTTAACTCCCTTACTCTATCTCCTGCTTTAGCAGCCATGCTACTGAAAGGACATGACGCTAAACCTGATGCATTAACACGCCTTATGAACCGTGTATTTGGACGTTTCTTTACGCTGTTTAACCGTGTGTTTACACGTGCGTCAGACAACTATGGTAAAGGCGTAAGTCGTGTTATCTCCCATAAAGCATCGGCAATGGGTGTATATGCTGTACTTTTAGGTTTAACTGTTGGTATTTCTTATATTGTTCCGGGTGGCTTTGTTCCCGCTCAAGACAAACAATATTTGATTAGCTTTGCTCAATTACCAAATGGCGCGTCTTTAGATCGTACCGAAGCTGTCATTCGTAAAATGAGTGACACTGCTCTTAAACAGCCTGGTGTAGAAAGTGCAGTTGCCTTCCCTGGCCTATCAATTAATGGTTTTACCAACAGCTCAAGTGCCGGTATTGTCTTTGTGACCTTAAAGCCATTCGATGAACGTAAGGCTAAAGACTTATCTGCAAATGCAATTGCTGGTGCGCTCAACCAGAAATATTCAGCCATTCAAGATGCCTATATTGCGGTTTTCCCACCCCCACCAGTGATGGGCTTAGGCACCATGGGCGGCTTTAAACTCCAACTCGAAGACCGAGGTGCCTTAGGCTATTCAGCATTGAATGATGCTGCACAAAACTTTATGAAAGCAGCACAATCAGCCCCTGAACTGGGTCCAATGTTCTCAAGTTATCAAATTAACGTACCTCAACTGAACGTAGATCTGGACCGTGTAAAAGCCAAACAACAAGGTGTTGCTGTGACTGATGTTTTCAACACCATGCAGATTTATTTAGGTTCTCAGTACGTTAACGACTTTAACCGCTTTGGACGTGTTTATCAGGTTCGAGCACAGGCAGATGCCCCTTTCCGTGCTAATCCTGAAGATATTTTGCAGCTTAAAACCCGTAACAGTGCCGGACAAATGGTTCCGTTATCTTCACTAGTGAATGTGACTCAAACTTATGGTCCAGAAATGGTCGTTCGTTATAACGGCTATACCTCAGCGGACATTAATGGTGGCCCTGCACCGGGTTATTCATCTAGCCAAGCAGAAGCTGCGGTTGAACGTATTGCTGCTCAAACTCTACCACGTGGTATCAAGTTTGAATGGACAGATTTAACCTACCAAAAAATCTTGGCTGGTAATGCAGGGCTTTGGGTATTCCCAATTAGTGTATTACTCGTGTTCTTGGTACTGGCTGCTCAATATGAAAGTCTAACCTTGCCTTTAGCTGTAATTCTAATTGTACCAATGGGAATCTTGGCAGCTCTGACGGGTGTGTGGCTGACAGGTGGAGATAATAACATCTTTACCCAAATTGGTCTGATGGTGCTGGTCGGGCTGGCCTGTAAAAATGCCATATTAATTGTCGAATTTGCACGGGAACTCGAAATGCAAGGTGCAACTGCCTTTAAAGCGGCTGTTGAAGCCAGTCGTCTACGTTTACGTCCAATTTTAATGACTTCTATTGCATTCATTATGGGTGTAGTCCCACTTGTTACCTCAACTGGTGCTGGGTCTGAAATGCGTCATGCCATGGGTATTGCGGTGTTCTTCGGCATGATCGGTGTAACGCTGTTTGGTTTGTTCCTGACCCCAGCCTTTTATGTCCTGATTCGTACATTGAACAGCAAACATAAATTGCATTCGGCAGCAGTTCATGAAGCACCTTTATCTACCCCACATGATCATTAAGGAGGATATTTGATGGCTACAACAAAACAAAGCTTATTATTGTCCTCACTCATGGGAAGCCTGCTGCTTGCAGGCTGCTCTTTGGCTCCAGAATATCAACCTGCAAAAGTGATAGTTCCAGTCAAATTTAAAGAGTCTGACCCAAAACTTGAAGACAATAATTGGAAAATTGCCCAACCTGCCGATCAGCAGATTCGAGGTGAATGGTGGCGTGTTTTTAATGATCCTCAATTGAATGAGCTCGAACAACAAGCCATTTCTGGAAACCAGAGTCTTAAAGCGGCAGCAGCTAATATTCAAGCTTCACGTGCTTTACGTTCAGCAGCCCAAGCTGAACGTTTGCCAAGTATTGGTGCTGGCTTTGGCCCAACTCGTCAAAAACCCTCTCCTGCTTCATTAGGCTTAGATGACAACGCTCATACATCTGCACAAACCTTATGGCGTGCTCAAGCGAATGTTTCATATGAGCTCGATTTAGTTGGTCGTATCGCCAGTAGTGTCAATGCAGCAACAGCTGATGTACAGCAACAAGAAGCTTTATATCAGTCGGCTCTTTTAGCTTTGCAAGCAGATGTTGCCCAAGGTTACTTTCTCATTCGTCAGTTAGATGCTGAACAAGCAATTTATAATCGCACTATTAAACTGCTTGGTGAGACAAGAGACTTAGTTCAAACACGTTTTAGAAATGGATTAGTCAATGAATTAGATGTTTCTCGCGCACAGACTGAACTAGCTACCGCCCAAACCAATGCACTGAACATTGCTCGTAACCGGGCCAATGCAGAGCATGCACTTGCAGTATTGTTAGGCAAAACACCAGCTGAATTTAGCTTGGCAATTGAACCTTTAACTGCAAACAGCCTCCGTCTGCCAGCCGGTTTACCTTCAGCTTTACTTGAAAGACGACCTGACATTGCTGCTGCCGAGCGTGCGATGGCAGCAGATAATGCACGTATTGGAATTGCACGCGCTGCTTTCTTCCCGAAACTAGACCTGACAGGTGCACTCGGTTATGAATCATCAACTTTAGGTGATTTAGGTAAATGGTCGAGCCGTACATTCTTACTTGGTCCAGTCGCAGGCACTATTTTATCTTTGCCATTATTTGATGGCGGACAACGTAAAGCTGGAGTCGCTCAAGCACGAGCTGCCTATGAAGAAAGCGTTGCGAATTATCGCCAAACTGTATTGAATGCATTTCGCGAAGTTGAAAATGGTTTATCTGATCAAAGAATTCTCGATCAGCAAATTCAGACTCAAAGCCAAGCGCTCTCTTCTTCTCGTCATGCAAATCAGCTTTCTCATTTACGTTATCGAGAAGGTGCAATTAGCTATCTTGATGTGATTGACTCGGATCGGACTATTTTGCAACAAGAGCAACTTTCTGCACAGCTTAACGGCACTAGAATGATGGCTAGTGTAAATTTAATCCGCGCATTAGGTGGTGGCTGGCATAATGCCGAGTCATCGGTAAAATCGGAAAGTTAATTCTTCCCTAATTAACTTGATGTAAAAAAAGCGCCATACGGCGCTTTTTTTACATTTACAACTTATTGTGCGTATACAGGGAATTTTGCACAAACAGTTTCAACTTTCGCTTTTACGTCAGCAATAACTTTTTCGTCACCTTTGCTGTCAATCACGTCAGCGATCCAACCAGCCAGCTCACGAACTTCAGCTTCACCAAAACCACGAGTTGTTACCGCTGGAGTACCGATACGGATACCAGAAGTCACGAATGGAGAACGTGGGTCATTTGGAACTGAGTTTTTGTTCACAGTAATGTGAGCAGCACCTAACCAAGCGTCAGCATCTTTACCAGTTACGTCTTGTTTAATTAAAGATAACAAGAACAAGTGGTTGTCTGTACCGCCAGAAACAACATCATAACCACGTGCAATCAATACTTCAGCCATAGCTTGAGCATTTTTCACAACTTGTTGTTGGTAAGCTTTAAAGTCATCAGACATTGCTTCTTTGAAGCAGATTGCTTTAGCAGCAATCGCATGCATCAATGGACCACCTTGGTTACCAGGGAATACAGCTGATTGAAGTTTTTTCTCGATTTCTTCATTCGCTTTCGCAAGGATTAAACCAGAACGTGGACCACGAAGTGTTTTGTGAGTCGTAGTTGTAGTTACGTCAGCAATTTGAACTGGGTTTGGATATACGCCAGCAGCTACAAGACCTGCAACGTGAGCCATATCAACAAAAAGGTAAGCGCCAACTTTGTCCGCGATGTCACGGAAACGTTGCCAATCTACAACACGGCTGTAAGCAGAGAAACCAGCAACGATCATACGTGGCTTGTGCTCTAATGCTAAGCGTTCAACTTCTTCATAATCGATCTCGCCAGTTTCAGCGTTCAGACCGTATTGAACTGCATTATAAGTTTTACCAGAGAAGCTTACTTTAGCACCGTGAGTCAAGTGACCACCGTGAGCCAAGCTCATACCTAAAACAGTATCGCCTGGGTTAAGAAGTGCTAGATAAACAGCAGAGTTAGCTTGTGAGCCAGCATGTGGTTGAACGTTTGCGTAATCTGCACCAAAAAGTTCTTTAGCACGATCAATCGCCATTTGCTCAATGATATCCACATATTCGCAACCGCCATAATAGCGTTTACCTGGATAACCTTCTGCATATTTATTCGTAAGTTTTGATCCTTGCGCTTCCATCACAGCAGGAGAGCAATAGTTTTCAGAAGCAATTAACTCGATATGTGCTTCTTGACGCTCACCTTCAGAAGCAATTGCTTGAGCTAATTCTGGATCAAATTCAGAAATGGAAATATTGGCAAACATTAGCGGGGGTCCTATAAAATTAGGGCTTTTAAGCCGTGCTAAGATTGCGACATATTGTAGCATGAACTTTATAATTAAACAGAATGAAGTTAGCTCAGTTTTAAATAAAAATGGCTCAAGTTTTATAAAAAATGAGCCATTGTTTATAAATCAATAAAAAAGCTGGTTTAAAGCTTATATTTAAAAATTTTTCCTCATTCACTTTAGCTTACAATAAGGTTAAAAATACTTTAAATATCAATAACTCTATTGTGCTGTTAGCAAGGTCTGAACATTTCCAACAATGTTGTCTACATTACTACTCATCGCCGTATTATGGTCCCAGTTACCAGTCACATAACTATTAATTTTAGTACCTACGACAGTGGCATTAGATATCAAAATATCTGTAGCTACTTTAGGAACTGTTGTATCTGCTAGACCCTGATAAATGATAATTGGTGTAGATACTTTTGCCTGTAAAGGTTGAGAATCTTTATCTAAGAATGTTTTAACCAAGGGTACTACCATAAAGTTAGGTTGTGTACGCGTAAAACCATCCAGTGTGCCGCCATGTGTTGCTGCGTAGGTTTGCATATTAACTACCAAAGCTTGGGCTAATGGCCCCGCACAAATCGTTTCTGCCTGCTGTGCTGTACTTTCTGTTTGTGAAGTAAATACCTGCGAATAATTAAAACTTGGCTGTGTATTTCGAATACCTGCTGTAACTAACGCAGTATAGGTATCAAGCTGTGCATACATCGGAATCTTTTTATCTATAGTTGTATTAGCAACCGCTTGTTCACCTGCAACTAAAATAAAACCTAAATTAGAAGCTGGTGCTACGGCTACTGTACCTTTATAGTCTAGCTGTGCACGACTCGCATATTGTGCAGCACTCAACGCAGCATGTCCCCCTTGGGAATGTCCGACTGTAAGCCATTTTTTTGAAGTTAATAAGTTACGCTGTGATAAATAGTTACGCGTTGCAACCACAGCATCTGTAATTGAGAAAGCCTCACTTTTAACATTTAAAAATGGATGTATGCCTGAAGTACCTAAACCTTCATAGTCTGGTGCAACAACAACATAACCAGCTGCAAGTAACTTACTAATTAAATCTTTTGTACTGTCTGTTAAAGCTGCTTTACTCGGTGCACAGGCATCAGCAACACCTGTAGTGCCATGTGCCCAGACTACAATTGGCCAACCACCTGTTGGTGGTGGTGTATTTGGTGTGAATACCAAACTGGTTGCCTGTACTTCTTGGCCACTTTGACCTAACATTTTATAGGTCAGAATACTACTTTCTGCGGCAACTGATCCTAAGTTAGTACTTGTGTAAGCATCTACTTTAACTACTGGATTTTGAATATTATTGGCTGGAGTACCAGATGGATTAGTAGTTACTGGGCTGTCATCACTACTCCCTCCTCCACAAGCGACTAAAAATAAACTCGTGCTAAGAACACTGGTCATGAACAGTTTCATTTTCATTGGTATATCTTCCCTTAAATTCCATTTTTGTTGTGCTTTAGTTTTTTAATCAACATTTTCTAATGCCTTAAAAACAATTACGCCTAAACTTAATTTTTGGCAAGTCATATTTGAGCAAAATTAATCCATGAAAGACTCTATTTTTGAGCATGAATTGTCATTCTCGCTAATTTCTGGCTCTACTCCATGTTTTAAAGTGAATAGCCAACTGTTACCATTCATAGCTACTCGTAATTATTTGAAAGGCCAAATATGCAAGCCATTATTTTAGATACAGAAACACATACACTAAATGGTTTGCCTATTGAAATCGCGTATGCCCCGATTGAACTTAATGAAGGCAAACTCACCTTAGATAAAAGCAAATTGTTTGATCAGCTCTATCAAGTGGGTACTCCTATTTCTTACGCGGCTATGGCAGTTCACCATATATTAGAGTCAGATTTAGAAAACCAGCCTCACTATAAAACCTTTGAATTACCAGAGACCACAACTTATATTATTGGTCACAATATTGATTACGATATTGCCGCAATTGCTCGTTGTGGTGTTGATGTATCGAATATTAAACCGATTTGCACTTTAGCTTTAGCACGTAAAGTTTGGCCTGAAGCAGAAGCACATAATATCTCCGCCCTCATTTATATGATTTCACAAGGCAGCAGTAAAGCTCGTGAATTACTCAAAGGTGCACACCGTGCCGATGCCGATATTATTTTGACTGCCAATATTTTGATGCATATTGTCTATCATTTAAATATTCAAGATATTGAAGAGCTATACCGAGTTTCTGAAGAAGCACGTATCCCCACGACGGTTAACTTTGGTAAGCATAAAGGCACAGCAATTGCTGAACTTCCTAAAGACTATATTCAATGGTTATTACGCCAAGATGAGCTTGATATTTACCTTCGCAAAGCATTAGAAAGTGTACTTTAATGACTTAAATAGATGATATTCATCAATTCTTCATCATATTGTCATTTTTGAGTTTTATGGTTAACCCCATTTATATTTTATTAAAAACAGCACTGTTCAACTCAGAAGATTGAACAGTCTGATTTTTTTTTATATTGGGGAAACATCATGGCTGGTTTTTATAGAACCAATTTAGGAAGAGTTGCGCTTCAACAACGCAATATTGTTTTAAATGCAAAACAAAGACGTTTATTACTCTTAATAGACCATGAAGATTTTCAAAACTTAAATGTTGAATTTAAAAAACGTATTGCTTCTCCAGAATTGATTCAACAGCTTGTCGACTTAGAACTTATTGCCTCAACTGCCTCTACAGAAACGTTAACTGATGAAGAAATTATTTTAAAAACATTACCAACAAATAAAGTAGAAGAAAATCAAAAAGAATCTGTTGGTAGCTCCATAGCACATTCCGCGAATCTTGTTGGAGAAATCCAGCTTTCCGAGCAAAAAACTTTAGATCAGTCCAGTACTACATATTTTCAACCAGTAATATCTTCTAAGGCTCTTTCTTTCGAAGAAATACAACTATTAATGATGAAAACTCTTAGCAGTTATTGTGGACTAATGACTAAACCACTAGTTCAAAAAATAGAGAAAGCCACAACAATACAAGAGCTTAAACTGTGCCAAATGCAATGGATTACCAGTTTGCAGGAATCCCGCATTCCTCCTCAGGAACTTGCAAGTGCTTTGCATACAATTAACTATTCAATTCAGCTTCTTCAAGAAAGTATATAAATATTAAACAACTTGCTGTTTAATTAAGCATTAAATTCACTTGGCACGTATTTCGTGCTTTACCTGCCAGTGTTTTTTTCCTATGATGTGCCCCACGCATGCGCTCGTAGCTCAGTTGGATAGAGTACAGGTTTCCGAAACCTGGGGTCGTGGGTTCGATCCCCGCCGGGCGCACCAATTTTTAGTTTCAGCAAGTATCAATTCTTACCAAAACCATTGATACCACTACTATAACAAACTCTAATTAGTTTCATAAAGTACCAAAACGTTCCACCAGTTACCGTAATCTTTACGGTATTTTTTCCAGTACAGTCTGATACCGCAATAATTCATACCGTAAAAAACCTATTTAATTTTGTCCTAAAAGCTCTTTGTAACCCGTATTTAACTAAAATCATTGAACATTTTTAGTACGATCATTTGTACTAGAAGATTTTTTGCCGATTAAATTATGTTCACTTGGATCAAAAAAAGATATCTAATTTTTAAAAATTAGACTCAAATTAAAAAGCAGAAGAAAAAAGTTTGTAAGATTAAGCTAACATTGTAAGAAGTAGGCCTAATTAATTGGCCCCTAAAATATTAAATCGCAAGTTGAATAATTGAGAATTTACAAATGAAAGATTGGGTCTATTTTTATATTGAGCACACAATCAAATATGGTGAGCCATTCTATAAAGAGATCGGTTGGTCTTTAGGCTTGCAGAATAATTATATAGTTATTAGCGTGATAAGAAGCTAAGTAAAGAGAAATGATGCAGGGTTGGGAGGATATTGTGGATAGTTGGAATGTATAATTTTGATCTTGTTAATTCGATCACTATTTTAGATCGGTATTTTGCCTATCGACCAGCTGACACCACTGGTTATGACCTAGAAGCATGTAAATTCTACAAAATAGTTGGAAAAGTTAAATATTATTTCTTTTTTTCAACTGAGACTTGGAGGAAAACTGATAATATTTCTATTAAGCAAAATAGACTTCCATTTATTGAGTGTAATATTTTAGACCTTCTAAATTCATTTAATCTTTGTCCAACTAATGAATCGAAAAAGATTCTTGCAGAACAAAGGATTAAAGAAATACAAGAACTTTCTGAGGCTTAATCAATGTGCGCAAACTATGAGCCAATAAGCAAGGATCGAGTTCACCTGCTTGATCTCTTTGAACCTACTTTCGATTATAAAGCTGATATTTATCCGGGTTACGACTGCCCTCTTATTTTTTCTAAAGATGGCCACATTGAATGGCGACAAGTCAAATTCGGTATGATTCCACCATGGAACCATGACTTAAAGTTTTCGAAATACACTTATAACGCCAGAACTGAGACAGTTGATAAAAAACCGAGCTTTCGACACGCTTGGGCTAAAAGTCAGTTTGCACTAATACCCGTCGAAAAAATTTATGAGCCAAGATATGTGAATGGTAAAGCCGAACGTTGGGGAATTTATAGAGAAGATGGTTTGCCATTTACAGTCGCTGCAATTTATGACTCAACCGTAATTGACGGGCAGCAAGTTCGATCTATGTCTATGCTCACTATCAACGCTGATGCCCATCCCTTCATGAACCAGTTTCATAAGCCTGAAGATGAGAAAAGATCAATAATCGTCATACCTCCAGAATTTAGAAAGGATTGGTTAAACTGTAAACATGAAGATGCAAATCAATTTTTCATTGAAATGCCTTTAACTGGATTTAAATCTAATTATTTTCCGAGATTCAACAAAAAGGGCTTAATCTAATCTATTTTTTGAATTAAATTATAACCGACAAAAATTTTAGCTATACTAAACATAACATTAGAGAAAATTTCGGATCAAAGTTTATAAGGGGAAATTAATGGATAAAATAATTGCTATTGCTATAGATGAGTACAGCAACGCTCCAGATCAAAATTTAAAAAATTGCCTTAATGATATTAATAGTATTATTAATATACTAAACACTGATTATGAATATAATTTAGATGACTTAGGACTAGTACTTTATAATAAGCCTGAGCAGACAACACTTTCATATTTATACAGAGTATTGAATGAGGAGTTTATGAATTCCTTAGAAAATGATTCTATTTTATTAATATTTGCAGGTCATGGCGAATATAATCATTATTTACGGAAAGGTTATTGGCTCTGCTCTGATAGCAAATTTGATGATCCTACTACATGGTTTGATATAAATAACTTAATTTCATTTCTTTCATACTCGAAAGCTAAACATATTGCTGTAATTTCTGATAGCTGCTTTTCAGGTTCAATTTTTGATAGAACTAGAGGGGGTGGACTAGATGCCTTAGAAGATAAGAAGTCTAGACAAGCATTAACTTCTGGAGGATTAGAAAAGGTTAGTGATGGACACGAAAATGATAATAGCCCCTTTAATAAAGCTATCCAATTAACTTTGAATGAAAATGATAGTGATACTTTAACTTTCAATGCATTTTGTGAAAACACTATCAAAAATTTTTCAAGTACAAGGAAACAGACACCAGAGTATGGGTCATTAAGTATACAGGGGGATGCAGGTGGGACTTATATATTTAAGAAAAAAATTAAAGACAGTTATAATGGAATTTCTTACAAAAATATGACATTACCACTTGAAATTGATAAAAGAATCAACATTGATTCTAAAATAAATATTCCTATTTTTTCTGGTGCTACAAATATAGATTTAAATATTATTAATATTTTTATACAACGACTGGGATATGAAATTATTAATGATATTCGTACATATGCTTCCACCGAAATAGACCATCTTATTGAACTTAGTTCAAAGTACCCATTTGAAGTTCAGTCTTATTATACTATTCATAGATTTGACCAAGAGTATTTAAGTATTTCACTTTCTCATTCTGATGACTTTGCTTCTATACACCCAAATTACTATAATTATTCAATAAACTTTAAATTAACCCCTACCCGACAAGTTAATATATACGAAGTTTTTGAAATTCCTCACATTGAAGGTTTATCAGATTTAATTAATCAATATGCCGAAGATGGGTGTAAAGACATATTACTTCGAACTCTAAATGAGATAGATACCTATAAATTAGACTTTGCCTTTGACGAACAATCTTTATTTTTATTCTTTACGAATCATTTACCTCATGCCTATAAAGCCTGCGGTATCGTTGAAATTCCACTAGCAAATTTATCATTTAGATCTTAAAAAGTATGATTGTCATGAGCTCTATATAAAACTTTCACCTTTAAAATATGTCTTCTTATAAGGAGCTATCATATGAAGAATTTCCGACCAAACGCACAAAATTGAGCGACAAGTTACGACTAGTCATTATTTATCCACAAGTTTTTAAATTTGAAATTTAACTAAGCTCTAGCATATCATCTTGAATATGTTACAAATTCAAGTTAGGGGATATTCTATGAGCGAAATTGCACCATCCATTATCCAGATAAAGCCGTATTTACAAGGGGCTGTTTTATCTGATGTTGTATCTATTAAGCTAGTTGTACCCTCAACCCATATACTTGTCCCTTATGCTTTAGAAAAGATTTCTGCAGGATTCCCCAGCCCCGCACAAGATTATGTAGATAAAGCGCTCGATATGAACGAGCATTTAATAAAAAATGAAACCGCTACGTTTATTGTGAAAGTTGCTTCACTCTCAATGTTAAATGCAGGTATCGATATTGATGACGAGCTCATTGTCGATCGTAGTCTCGATGCAAAACACGGCGATATTGTCGTGGCACTAATTGATAATGATTTCACAGTTAAGCGCTTAATGATCGATGAGTCTGGCCAATGGCTCAAAGCAGAAAATCCAGATTATAAAAATATTTATTTAGCGGATGGCCAAGAATTAATAATTTGGGGTGTTGTTACTCATATCATTAAAATGACAAGAAAAAAGTCATGAAGCATGAAAACAAAGTTTTCTTTCTCATTGATGTAAATAACATGTACGTTTCATGCGAGAGAGTCTTTGATCCTAGTTTGAACAATAAGCCTGTGATTGTTCTCAGTAACAATGATGGGTGCGCCGTGGCGCGCAGCAATGAATCGAAATCCCTAAATATAAAAATGGGTGTGCCGTTATTCCAAATTAAAGACATTGTTCAGCAGCACAACGTAATCGTACTTTCAAGCAATTATGCAATGTATGCTGAAATGTCGAGACGTTTTCATACAATCCTTGCTTCATACGTAACTGATGAAGAAGTTGAGCCGTACTCGATTGATGAATGCTTTGTTGATTTTTCTGCTTATGAAAAGAATTTCGATCTTGAAAAGGTCGGTCAACAAATGCGGCAGCAAATATGGAAATGGCTCGGTTTACCAGTATGTGTTGGAATCGGCAGAAGTAAAACAGAATCTAAGATTGCTAATCACATTGCTAAAAAGAATCCCGGTTTTAATAGTGTGTGCGATCTCGTAAATATGGATCCTTGCAACAAAGAATATTACTTCTCATTAATTGAAGTATCTGAAGTTTGGGGCGTAGGTCGTAAACACTCAAAGAAATTGCAATCAATGGGCATTAATACTGTTTTAGATCTAGCTTGTGCTGAACCTCGAGAGATGCAGAAAAAATTCTCGATTGTTATGGCAAGAACCATTTACGAATTACAAGGCATCTCATGCATTGAAATTGAAGATACACCAACCTCAAAAAAACAAATAATAAAGTCTTGTTCATTTGGTACAAAAGTTACTGAACTCTCTGATTTGAAAGAAGCAATAGCCATGCACGCACAAGAAGCTTGCAAACGTTTGCGTGATGAAGAGTCACTTTGTGGCTGTCTCCTAGTGTTTGTACAATCAAGTCCATTTGATGAAAGTGCCCCTTATTATAATAAATCAATCACGGGTTCCTTCTCTGAACCTACAGATAGCGCTTTAGATTTCGTAAAAGCTGCAACAAAAATGGTATCTCACATTTATAAAGAAGGTATTAAGTATAAGAAGTGCGGCGTGATACTAACAGGTTTAGAACCTAAGGCTGGCCATACATATGACCTGCTCACAGATTTTGAAGCAATAGAAAAGAAAGAACAATTGATGAAAACACTAGATAACGTGCACACTAAATTCGGAAAGAAAAAGCTCGGTGTTGGTCCTTGTTATTTACCTGGTCGAACTTGGTCAATGTCGAGGGATAAACTAACTAAGAACCCATTTATGTGGGATCAGCTAACAATCGTCAAATGAAATATTAAGTATTATCTATATTGAGATAGTCAGAATGATTTCTCAACTATACCAATATAGATAAGGCAGTTAATTATAATTCTTATAAAAATCTATAAATTAAACAGTCATAAATTTCAAAACCATTTATCATTGAATTAGAAATTCTGCACATACCATTATCCATATGAACAAGTCCTTTCATATTTTTGTATATAAAAGAATTCTTTGGTTTAACCTCAACAGCATTTAATGGAATTGCTTTATATTTCTTAGATAAACTATTTCTATTTATGTTGCTAATCATTTCATAAACAAAAGAGGAACCTTTTTTAGAAAACTCATCAAATACTAAAATATACTTCCACTCGTTTAAATCGGATTGTAGAAACCACATCGCAGCATCAATATCAACCTTTTTTTTAACCAATTCTTTTAGCAAAAATTGACCAGAAAACTCCATATCTTTTGAGAGTTCCCTTTGGATTACCAATGTTTTTTTATCCATGGAAGTATTCCTGATTGTTGATCACTAACAGCATTAATTAATTCTTCTGCACTAACTTTTTCAATTGAAGGATCATATCTAAATTGTTCAGACCAATCCTTCACTATGGCCCAATTGATTTCTAATTGAGAGTCAGTTCTGGAATCACTTTCGAATTGAATACTTAAATTTGCAAGTTTAAGTAATTGATTTAAATCATGAACATATGAATCATTGACTAGTCTTTTATTAGGAAATTCATTTTGTTTAAAAGATTTAGCTATACATGCTTTCAAAGCACACTCTATTGAGTAACCACACAGATAATAGGCACCTTGGTATAATTCATTTTCAAATAGAGTTTTGGACTCTTTTAACCTTAAGTCAGATAATGCCTCGAGTTCATCTTTAGTCATAGATTACTGATATACGCTGAATTATCAGGAGACTTTCCCTTGGGAGATTCTAGGCAGCCAACTTATAAAAGTCTTCGGCCATTTGATTTGGTGTCTTAAAACCCAAACCCTTTTGAATTCTTCGATGATTATAAAATAATTCAATGTATTTTATAATATCTGCTTTGGCTTCTTCTCTGGTTTGATAGTTGTAATGATGCACTAACTCATTTTTCAGTATTCCCCAAAAGCTTTCAATCGGTGCATTATCGTAACAGTCTCCGCGCTTGCTCATTGAACCTTGAAAACCATATTGCTCAAGTATATTTCGATATTCATGGCTGCAATATTGACTTCCTCTGTCTGAATGCACAATCAGTTCTTTGGTTGGTTTTTGATTGTGAATAGCCATATTTAGCGCATTACAAACAAGCTGTGTTGTCATGCGCTCATTTAAGCTATAGCCAACCACTTGCTTCGTGTAAAGGTCTTTTACCGCTGCTAAGTACAGCCATCCTTCAACAGTCCATATGTACGTAATATCACTTGACCATGCTTGATTTGGTCTAGTCATTGAGAATTGTTGCTCCAGCAGGTTTTCATAGATCGCTCGATTATGGTCACTATTCGTAGTCCTTTTAAAACGCTTGTGTCGCTTACAATACAGGTGGTTCAGCGCTTTTATCTGACGTACAGCGTACATACTCATTTTTATGCCCTGAGCTTGTAAGTATTTGGTTAATCGAATATAACCATAGCTCTGCTTTGTCTCCTCATGGGCTATTTTCACCAATATCGTCTGTTGATTTCGTTGAATCGTTCTTTTGCTCACGCCTCTCTTGAGCCAATCATAAAAACATGAAACTGAAACATGAAGTAATCGAGCCATTAAGGTAATTGGAAAAGAATATCTTTTTTGTTTCATATAGGCGTACCTTACTGACTTTCTTTGGCAAAGTACGCTGCTGCCTTTTTTAAAAATTCACGTTCCATTTCAGCTATTTTGAGCTGTTGTTTGAGTTTTTTATTTTCTTCGAGTAGAGCGTTTAGATCAGGTGAATACTGTTTTGTACCTGCTAAAGTTCCAGCCTTTGCTTTGGTATTCCAATTTGAAAGAGTTTGCATTGAAATGCTAAGTTGTCTGGCTGTTTCCGAGACATTGCCTTGATTGGCTTCAATTAATTTGATGGCTTCAGCTTTAAATTCTGTGGTGTAAGTCTTGTGTTTCTTGCTCATGGTAAACTCCTGATGAGTGTGTTTAGTTTACCAAGTTAAAACCTCCTGTTTTTTCAGCACACATCATACCTATTAACCAAGTTTGTGAGATAAAAGTTTTCTATAATTTATCATAATTGTAATTTTTATAATGACTTGATTTATAAAATTTATTGCTTTTACATTAATTTTTTTAAACCCTCTCATAAGAACTTATTTATAGGGATTACATAAATGCCTACATTCATATTACTATTGATCGCATGAGCTGTGCATCCAGATAACAGAATGCACAAAAAAACCACTATCCTCATAGTGAAACTCGGTTAGCTATCCAACCGTAAAAGAATTGTCTCTGGTCGAAACTGGTCCATGAGTAGGGATAAGTTGAGTAGAAATCCTTTTAAGTGGTATGAGTTATTAGTAATTACGAAAATGAGAAAAGATTTGATCAAATTTAATCTTTTTCACTAATTTTTGAGCAAATATTTTTTCAATCATAATTATTCCAGTGTTGACAAGATAAGCTGTTGATTGAAGGAAAATATGTAAGCCCAAGCTGGGATTCAGTGTGAGTATGAAGAGAATTTAAAACCTAAAGATTATTTTATATTTGAAAATATTTTAAATACTAACCATGAATTGAAGTAAATAAAGAAAAAAGATTATAGAATGTATTTACATTTATAAACAGTAAAGAGTAATAATGAAACTTATAAATTTAGGTAAGGGTGCCAAAGTCCATAACATGGGTATTAAAAGAAATATGATTGTTGTAGATGATGTATCCCAAATAGATGCTTTAGTAAACGTTGAAGAAAATGGAGAAATTATTCATTTGGATGCTGAAGGAAATGAAGTTCACACTCCTGAAAGTTTTGCCAGCAAAATAACTATTCAGCGGAATGAAATATTACTTCAACTAGAATCTGAGATTCAAACTCTTAAGAATGAGGTGACTCAAGCAAAATTACTAGCTAAACTTACCACTCTCAAAAATCATCAAAAAACTATGAAAGGTGAATGGAAATTTAAAGAAGCTCTTACCAAATTTAAGGATTTTGCTTCCGATCTAGGTGCTAAAGTTGTAGCTGAAATCGCGATAAAACAATTAGATTTGTAAAATTTTTAACCCTTCTTAGGGGCTTCCACGCGAATGCTGACACTCGCATTAGTATTGATCGTAAAAGCTGTGCATCATTAATGATGCACAGCTTAAAAAAGAGTAATTAAAAATTATGAACCTATAATTTTCTTCTTCATTTCATCAAATTCTTTCTCGGTAATTAACCCTTGATCCTTAAGCTCTTTCCATTTCAATAATTCGTCTGCAACGGAATAACTTTTCATATTCTCAGTTTTTAGAATACTTAGTTCCTCTCTTTTTGTTGATACAAGGAAGGTGTGCGGATTATTTTGAATTGGTCGTCTGTAAAGATGCTCTAAAAAGAGAAAGTAGCTTATTGGTAGCAATAAAAAAGCTATCAAAGGAATGATCACATATTGAAAAATTTCATTAGTGGCATATGTATGCTCAATGAATACAATATATAAAGCACAAAGACACATAATCACAGCTGTAAGATATAAATAATATTTACACCATATAATTGATGCATTTAATGTACTTATTTTTTGATCTCTTTTTGCTAGAAAGAAGCCTAAAATTAAAATTAAAACTGGCACCCCTCCCCAGCCTATAAAAAATATATAAGGTATCTGTAATAATGAAAATATTATGATTTTAACTAGATCACTAGTTGGCATTTTGCCCTCTTGCACCGTTCACCTCCATTCTCTTATTAAGAGAAATTATTTAATAATTAACCTTTTTGATTATTATGATGACTAAAATTCTAAAAGTAAAAAAAATTTAAGGGTTTACAAGAATATATCTTTATTTAAAGCCCTCCTTAGAGGGCTTTAACACAAATACCAATATTTACTTTACTATTGATCGTATGTGCTGTGCATCCTGAAAATAGAATGCACAACATCGTTAGAATAAATCCAAACTTAGAACGCTTAAAATGAAAGGTTTTCATATTATGAGATCCGGTTAGCGATCCAGCCATAAAAGAATTGTTCCTGGCTTTTATTGCGTTCACAAATTTCAATGTAACGTTGGCCTTGCATGATGTTGAGTACTCGCACCAATACTTTTTCCCCATCTTTCCCTCGCTTGGCCAAGTAAGTTTTAAGTGCATTTAATGTGGCTGGTCCGTAAATTCCGTCTACTGATAAATCTGGCCAGCCAGCTTTACCTTGGTTATTCAGTAAATTCAAAGCGCGTTGTAAGAGCGGTTTTGCAAAGCCGGTACCACAATTTACACCGGTATCTAAAAGCTCTTCAGCAACTGCAGAAGAAACAGAGTTCACCTGGTCAAATCGTGGTGCTGTCCAGTACTGCTTTTTATAAATAGCTTTTGCTGTTTCAAGTGGTAAATCTCGCATTTTGCCTTTAAACCCGTTTGCACGTGCTACTGCTTCAGTAATGCCATATTTGGTAGCACCTCCTCGATCCGCAGGATTATTAACATACCCGCCTTCGCGTTTAATAAGCTCATCTAGATATTGTTCAATGTTCATTTCACTTTTCCTCAGATAATAAAAAACCGCCCGAAGGCGGCATTAAATGTGTGTTTGCTACAGCTGCTTTATATCTTCTGTTTTCTTTTTCTTTTCTAGCTCGGAACTACCAAAGTAATAGCCGCAAGCCATAGACATTGCCCCAGCAATAAAACCTAAGGCTGTATTTAAAAGAGTACTATTTTCCCGTGGCATTTCCACAAAGAATAATGCAATCACCAAAACAAACATTAACGCCACAAGAGCAAATGAAAGGTATGCTCTAGTCTGTTCGCTGCTCATCACTATCTCCTTGGATTCGTTTCTTAGTTAATTCATATTGCTTCGTTTGAAGATCATGAATCTCATTCTTTCGCTTTTCATCTCGACTTTTAAAATAGAGATTCGTTAAGTATGTGGCTATACCGATTAAGATTGAAAAGACAACGGCCCAGTCAATTTTTCCAATTACCCCGATCAAGCTGCCTCCCACTACATAGCCATAAGTGAATTTAGTTGCAGTCGCCGCAGCCGTACTTGCAGCTGCTTCCACTACGCTATTTGTTTGATCGTTCATGCATGCCTTCCTCCAGATCATAGGCAAAAAAAGCACCCGATATGGGTGCTCTAAGTTCTTTCAAAGTATTAAAGGGTTTGTAAAATCTTCCCTCCATTGATCAATTGTGTTGTTAACGGTGCCACTCCAACTATGGCGGCTCCACCAGCTCCCGGCTGACCTTCTGTTGTGCCATGGTAATTCCAGTTCCATGTTCCATCATTGATGGACTTGGTGCCACGTTCGCCCCAGTTTCCACCATCTCCGGATAATGGCGAGGTAACATAGCTATTTACCACTCTTGAACCTTTACCAGGTATTTCGGCATCAGCATCAGTACTTTTCATAACTATTAAATAACCGTCAAGGTACAGTCTCCAATCCTGAGAATCACTGTAAACTGGCTGGCCAGACATCACACGCCCAAATGGAGCACCTCCTCCTCCAGCACAACCTTGTACCCCAAATGATGAATCCGCATAAATACCACTTGGGGTCGCACCACCTCCAGATCCACCCCGAGCTAAAGTTCCTCCATTAATAATTAAGTTCAATTTACTGTGCTTGTTCAATAAACCAGGTGCACCCTGAAACCCATCACGGCGTGTTTTAGAAAAGTTGAAATCAGAATCTGTTTCCCAAGCGCCATATGCAAGATGCGGTAATCCGCCATCCCCACCACGTCCTACTACAGATCCCTTAATCGTAAGATTAACAACCAGATCAGGCGGAAATTCTCCCGTATCAATTGCAGGAAGTTCATTAGCACCTGCAACAGTAAATACCCGTTTAGGAGGGTTGCCGTCATACTTAGGGTTATAGACAAACCTAGTTTCTGGTCGGTAGGTACTTGAGCTGGAAACTAAAGCACCGGTTTCAACTACAAAACTAATCTCACCTGTAGTTGGTAAATCACCTCTTTGCATCTGATATAACCGCGCAAGATTAATATCTAGCTGGTCATATCGAATGTAGATTGGAGAATCATCAACTGGAACATCAATGAAATCTTTATCGTTGAGGTAATAACGCACATCGTAATTCACTGCCGTAATCGTATTTGAGAATTGATCAACCGGATCCTTCTTTGCTACCAGATAAGGCAGTGAGTCCTTTGTATCGTCATTAACAACGGTATAAATGGTATTAACAAAATCATCAGAACTTAGCTTGAGAGCACCATTTGGCAAGCGGCCTAAGACCACCTTATTCTTAGCAGATCCAGCAGTAATAGGAAGTAGATCAACGGTACCATCTCCCATTTGCAAATAAATCACATAGCTCTTGCCAGCTATAAAATCGACATCATGGCTTAGAGTGAGAATTAAGCCCTCTTGTTTAACCACATCACCGCTTTGATGGATGCCATTCCGATAATCCGCTACAGCAATTCGGTCCCGTAAAACCAGTAATTCCGATTCAGGGGCTGCATCAAAAGTAATTGATTTACGCTGGAAGCGGAGCTTGTTCCAGAGCCGGTACGCATTAAACCGGGCTTGCCATTTATTACGCACCCCAACAGATTTAACTTCTTTGGGTTTTTTGACTCCTTTATCCGGTAGATAGATATTTATGCGGGTGTCGTCGGCAGGATCCGTATATTCATAGATCAATCCATCATAGTCATCCATCATGCCAAGCGTGAGATCATGCTTATAACTATCTGGAATGATATTTCTGAAGTTAAACAGCAATACCGAATTATCAGTCGGTCGTTCAAAGTAAATCTTGAGCTTGTTGTTTTGACGATAAGCAGTACAAAACACAGCATCACAAAGGTTGGTGACCAGCTCCTCAAAAGAAAGATTAGTATCATCAATGGTGGCACAGAACTCAGCCGCTAAAGGTGTACCGAAGTAATCGACAATATCGTTATAAGTACGATAGATGTTTTCAATATCAATCTCGTCGATCGTACGGCGACCAATCTTGTCATCGAGCGCCATTGAAACCAGTGCATCTGCAAAACTAGATGTTGGAAATAGCTCAGTCGTTATTGCTCCATTTTTATAGGTGGGCAACATACGCTGAAGATCAAAATTGATCTTGCGCGACTTAACAGATAAAGCTCCAGTTGTTGCATATGTACGTGCACGAAATACTGTTTCATGCTCATACATTGTGCTTTGCAATGGAAATGCGCCGTATAGCGCTTGCCACTTCACCTCATCAACTACAGTTGTAACTGCCGGGGTTGGTGTTAAACGTCGAGCACGGACACTACAGCGCCCCTGAAACGTGACCATATCTAGCGTCGTGCCAACAGTTTGCCGTGACTTAGCTGAACCCTTGAGAATGATCTGCTTTAGCATTGGGTTGCCAATAGCTGCCCCAGACTCATTCACTGGCGTTACTTCAACTTCAATTGTGACATTGACTGCCGCCTGGTTACCGCCTGAAGAGACTGTATAAAGCCCGTTATTCGCCACAAAGTTAAAGATGACACGACTACGTTCAAGGTTGTCCAGAATAAATGGACCAATCCATTTTTCACCAATGGATGAAAGCTTTGGAGATATAGCACCTGTTTGCTGGTTAGTTAGTTCTTTTAGCTTTAGCCAGTTCGGATTTACCGCTGCTGGATTTGATAAGGCCATTCGGTCATCAGCTACGGATAAAACGCTGTACGAACCGTTTAAATCGTAGGTTTGACCGTTATAAGTAAAAGAGGCATTTGTAATTTCTACACGGTCATTGCTGACAAACTTAGTTGTTAAATCGGTATTGTTAGCAGCTGCTCGCAGGATCTCGTTTGGGTAAGCAAATTGAAGATAATTTGTACCCTCCAGACTTTGCGTGTCGGCTGGTCTCAATATCTGGCCATTCACTGAGTTTTGATGCTGGACAGTTAATGGTGGTGTAGTAATTTCGCTACCAAGCGAAAAATAAGGCTGTCCAGAGATGATATCGACACCTGGTCGAAAGACTTCTACCGACGCACCAGCAATATCAACAATATTGGTTTCACCATCGTAAGCGCCTTTGATGTGATAGTGACCACGCCCAATACAGCCAACAAGATGTTCAACCTCGACGTTGTTTTCATAGACCTTGTAAGGAACTGCAATTAAATCAGGCGTATCCCAAGCAGCACCATAGATATCAGCAATACGGCCATTCACTCGCATTTTGTTTTCGCGGTTTGAAAGTTCGTTATTTGCAGATGAAGATTGGTTGTTATTCTGAGTGGTTTGGGCAATTGACGGCGCGGGCATTAAAAATGCAATCGCCACACTTAAAACAATAGAAACGATAGCAGCAATAAGTGCAGGCATACCTTTTGGGTTTTCAATCACAATAAAAGTGCCTGGCAAGAAATCAAGCTGCTTTAAGTCATAAGCATTCTTAGGTGTAACTTCATTGGCAAAAGAGATCTCCGCATGATCCATGTTGCTTGATGTGTGAAAAATACGGACATGCTCAGGTAAGTATTCATATTTTGAAGTAAGCCATTGCCCGATAGTTTCGGCTTGCTCAATTGTCTTCTCTTCAGACAAAGGATCTTGTTTATAAATAATCTTAATCATAGTAACTAACCCGACAAAACCCCATTGCTTTAATGACGTCTTCAGCTAAATAAGTGACTCCACTCTCCATGAGGTGTAAAACCTTCTGCCCACGAAAAAGCCCCACATGCGGGGGCTTATTTCTTTGTCTTGGATGGAAGGCGACTATGCAGCCTTCCTTGGGCATGGGCAGCGGATTTAAGAGTTTTAATCGTGAGACTTTAAACTCGATATGACCTTTAGGTTTCATGAACAAATCCAAAGCTTCACTCCGGTCTACTCCATAAAGATCTAGAGCGGCTTCATGTGCAAAGTGAACACAGTTGTAGTGCTCTTCGTCGTATTGCTTATCAAGTAAATGATCATGACTTTTCATACAGCCCCCTTCAGCCCACTAAATCTATCCAGGGAGAAAATGTCACCAGTTTTGGAAGTATTTAAACGAGGGGATTCAGCTTTAAAAGTAACTGCTTTATTGTTCATTGAAACACCTGCCAATTGCAGTCCTAACAAATAATGGATTGGTGTATTCAAGTTATCTGAACTGTATAGGCGGTAATTGACAGTAGGTTTCACATCTGCAAATTGGCCTTCCAGCACTCGCTCAAACTCATCCGGCAATATATCGCCAAGACCAGAAACTGAGACCGTTAAAGTCTGGTCCAGATCACCTAACATTCCAGATCTTTGGATCGTTAATGGTAAATATTCATAGTAGAACTGGCCTGACCCTTCTTTGTGCTGTACATAGACACCGCGATCATCATTACGTACAACCCGATACGTGTTTATAAAAGAAGGGTGTGATAACTCAATACACTCCAGTTGATAGATATCGACTTTACGATTGAGAAAGAACTTAGCGTATTCGTTATCCATTACACCACCCAATCACTAATAAGGGCCTGATCAGCAGTAGCGTTAGGCTGGTTTTGAATAACTTCTAGCTGGGCAGTTACCCGGTAAAGATTTCCATTCACTTCATTAGTTTTGAATGAGTTGGGAATGAAGTTGCATTGATATTGCTGGCGTGTTCCCTGGTCAATCACCAGATCAGCATAAAATGATGCTGGCTTGCTTTGGTAAAGTCGCCAAAAAGCCATCATCTTATTGAAATCGGTTTTACTTAAATTCCAGTTCACATCAACAATGTGGCTATTACGTTTTACATCGATGTAATAGCGTCCTCGCCCTCCATCCATTTGCTGACGCTTTACATCATCACCTGGTGTTACGCCGTAGCCATTTGTTTGAGGATTTAGCTTTAACTTGTACATAACTTTCCTTCAGGCAATAAAAAAGCCCCAAAGGGGCTATTTCATAATATTAAAAACAAATTAATTAACAGTTGTACATAAATTGATACTACAATATTCGAAGTTTTGGTTTATCAGATTTGCCTTTTTTCAAAATAGTGATTTTTGCATTTTCAATATTTGTTGAAGCTATCTCTTCCAAAATTTCACATTCAAAAGCTGGAAAGATGTCATTTTTAAATTTTAAGCATGCTTGCTTTAAATCTGTGAAATTGACAATAAAAGTATCAAAAAGATCTTTATCAACTGCTTCTAATAAATCATAATCGCAATCACATCTAGCTTGATGTAAATTTTCTAATAATCTCGAAATTTTACCATATAACTCAATATTAGTTTCTTGAACCATTTCAAAAAAAACTTTTCTAAGCTTTAAATGGAAAGATTTAATATCTAAATTTAAATAAATAGGTCTTAAAGTATTATCAGAGTTAACCCATTTCAATACTTCATGATAAATATAATAGTAAATTCTTCCTACAGCATTTCTAATTTCAATTTCTTCAGGATTTTCAATTTGATCGAAATTAAACTTAGTACCAGATTCATAAAATTTAGCATGATCCATATTAAGCTATGGCCCCCTCTAACTTACTGATATTTTTAATTTCATACCCAAAACTCATTTTATTTAAATGAGTTTTATAATCCTCAAAAGATAAATATCCACTTGTTACGGATTCAGCAATTTTTTTATCAAACATATAGTTTAAATAACGTAGATCAGATTTAGAAATATTAGCTTGCAATCTAATACTCATTTCACCAAAATCATTTGTTTTAGTTGCAAATCTTAACTCTTCATTTGAAAATTTTCTAAACTCACAGAATCCAATATTCGTAACTCTTCTAAAATAATCAATATTAATATTATTGTATTCAATAATATTCACATCATTTATAATAGCTTCTTCAGAAGCTTCCATCTTTTCATAAAAATCAGGAAAGCTATCATTTTGATTTATATATTTTTCATATTTTTTTAGAATTTCAAAATTTGATTTCATTGAATACTTAACAGTTATATCTAATAAACAATCAAAAATTATCCTATTATTAGGATTAGAACATAATACTTCAATCCCTTGATTGAAGAGACGATCATACGCTCCAACTCTTTCTAAAGTCTGAAGATAATTTCTATAAGTACCATCATGAAATTTGGATTGAAATGAAAACAGAAAAGAATCTAGGGCATCTTCATAATGGTTTAAATAAACTTGAATGATACCAATTCTATTATATGCATTAGCTACATGTTCTCCTTTGACCATTTTAAGTCTTTCAATAATACTTAGAAGATCCGCAGTGACTTCGTCATTGAGATATTTTTTCTCAAATGCGAAGATAAATTCTGGCAATTCAATTAGCTCAGGATTTAGCATATAACTGGATTCTCTTTAATCTTAGCAATAAAATTGAATTTATCATTGTTATAGATAATTTAAGTAAAACAGATAATTACTAGCTTCAAGTAGAACGATCTGTTTCTTTCGCGAAATATAAACTTTTCTGGCCGTCTCGTCAATGTGGCATTTTTAATCTAATTCAAAAGAAAAATATCACTAAATTAACAATAGAAAGAGGTTGAGAATGATAAACGACTTAACTTGTCGCTGAAAGGTATTAAAAAGTTTTACGAATCTATTAAAAATTAACATTTTTTCAATTTTTTTTAAGATTTAAAACTTTCTTAAAAAGGGTGAAATGAAACTTAATAGCTCGACTAAAACCACCTCGAAAGGTGGTTTTTCATTAACGATTTCGTCTTGCAGTCGTATTCTCAGTCAAAGAACGACTAATTAGAGAGTTTGGATTTTTAATATCCTCACTTACTAATTTCGGTACCGCTCTTGGAAGCTGTTTATCCAACTCCTCTTTCACAATGATTCGAACAGTTTTCTCATCAAGCTGTTCTGTTTCAACTGTTGCACCATTTACCTGATTCACAACTTCAATTTTAAAGTTGATAGTCGGTGAAGCCGGTTCAAACGAAGTCATAACATCAGATTGAGGACGACCAGCCTGTCCTAAGGTAAAGTCCTGGACATCATCAATATTTGAACGATCCTGAACTAAACCATTTGATGAGAAGTAAACTTTACCGTCATGGAATAGATCTGAGTTCACCATGTTAGATGGGTTGGCTGCACTTGTATTTCCCTTATAGATAATCTGATCATCTTGATAAGACTGATTAAAGATGTTCGAAATATCTCTACTTTGTTTAAATGCTCTTGAACTTTGATTTGCCCGATTCACGATATTTTCAAAAGAGGTGTTATTTTGAGCATAGTTAGATATAAATGATTCTGGACTTCTAGCCTTCCTCAATTGTTCAACTTTCTCGACACCGCCCCAATTTCTAATATCATCTTGTGACCAGACAACCTCATTTCTATGCACAGCGCCAGCTACATCATACTTTTTACCTCTACCTGTATATCCTCCATTAGCAAAGCCTTTCGAGCCATCCACGACAATTTGATTTGAGCTTAAATCACTTCTAAATACAGCAACTTCCTTTAGCAATTCTTTCTGAGCATTCTGAACAGTACTGTTCGAAACATTACTATTTAAGATTTTCGAGTTAGAGAAATTAGAGATATTGGATTTGCTGTCACTAAAGGATTTGCTACTTTGAATAGATTTACCCAGCACTTTACTAAAGCTTGAGTTATTCGGAGCATATTGATTAGTTATGTTCTGAACATCTCCTAATTTAGATACTGTGCTATTGCTTGGCTTGAGGGCTTTAACAATAATCTGATCATCTCGAGTAGGTTGATTAAAAATATTCGAGGTACTTTGACTATCATTAAAAGCTTTTGAGCTTAAGAATGAACGATTAAAGACATTCTCTGTAGAAGTGTTGTTTTGAGCATGGTTATTGATAAATGCTTCAGGGCCTGAGCTCTTACGCATATTCTCGACTAAACCAACACCACCCCAACGGCGGATGTCATCCTGTGACCAGACCACTTCGCCTTTATGAACAATACCTGCCGGATCATATTTGCCACCATATCCAGTAAAACCACCATCAGCAAAGCCCTGATCCTTGATTGCCCGGATGTTTGCAATAATGCTAGCACCCTGCGCAACCGCCCCAGCAATTAAAGGTAAGTTATACGGGAAACCAGCTTTTGAAGCTGCTGCGATATTCTGCTGAATAGCAATACCAGCGGCAGCAATTGCATAAGCTTTATCGGCAGCAAACATGAGCTTGTAGGCTTTAGATTGCTCCCCAAACATAGAACCGAACATAGATGTGACTGAACCCATCATTTGCCCACCAAGAGCAATCTGTGTGTTTAATCTATCTTGTTGATGCTTGTCTTCAATGTCCTTAGTGTTCTGGGCAAATTCATTGTAAATTTGACTTCTTTGCTCTTGAGCAGCTTGAATAATGGCAGTCTTTTGATTTTCAAAATCCTGTTGCTGAATTAATCCAGCTTCCATTTGTGCATTCAAGCCATCCAGACCGTTTTGTTCGTCTAAATCAACTGCTGCATATTGGCTATCAGCTAAATCATTTGCAGCACCCAAGCGGCTAAACCGTTCCTGATCCTGTCTAAAGAACTCACTGCTACCATTCATGTCAGCCTGAATACCGCCCCAGTTCTGAACAGCATTGTTCACTTTGTCGCGTGTCTCTTTGTCCTGTGTAGCTTTAGACAACGCGATTAGTTTTTGGCGTTCTTCAATTGAAAGCTTTGTATTCTTAAGAATTTCCTCCCGTTCGAGTCTATAGCGTTCCTGCATGGCTTGAGTTTCGGAAAGCAGAGATAAACGAGCTTGAAATGCACGTTGTTCTTGTGCCAACTGCATAAGCGCGAGTTCTTGTTTATACTGTTCTTTGACTAACTCAACGGCCTGTTTCTGTTCAGATTTACTTAATTCAATATCATGAGCTGCATTGAACTTTTTACGGTTAAAGTTCTCTTCAAGTAACTGTTCCTCAGTTTTCTGGAACTCCTTATAGTCCTCTAGTTTGCTTCTAATAGCTTGTTTGGCGATCGCAATTTCATTATCAGCACGGCGCTGTAATTCAGCCTTAATTTCAACTGTACGCTCTGGAGTAAAGCCAGCTTTATCAACATCCTCCAGTCTAACTTTTAAGTTATTCTGAATCCGCTGTACTTCAGTGGCCACTTCATTTTCAAGGGAACGTTGGGAATCTAGTTGACGATCAAGTTGTGATTGGATATCACCTGAAGCTTTATCACTCCCTTTACTTGCCCCACCTTTAACCTTGCTTTGCATACTTGGAGACTGATGCAGAAGTTTAAGTGTTACACCATCTTCAAAGATCACCTCACTAACATAGCCACCACCTTTGCTGTCATATCTTGTCTTGATATCTTTCACAGCAACATTGGTCGTGATCGGCGTACCTTCAGGCATTGAAAAATCAATACCCTTGTGAAATGAAGAAGCCCCTTTAGTAGGGGCTTGTCTTGGACCATAGTTGGAACTGATCTTGTAGGATGACAATGGTTTGCCACCCGCCTGCAACCTAGCGAGATGCTCATTAGAAACTTTTTGGCCAGACATTGAGCCACCATAACGAACATCAAGATGAGGGCCTGTACCAATACCAGATTGGCCAGAAACACCAACTAGGCGTTTCGTGATTTTTTCCTGTTTTTCTAGCTCTCTTGTTCGCTCCTTGTCCTTATTTACAAGTGCTTCAAGCGCACTCTCCTGACCTACAATCCCTTTAATTATTTTGTCTTGCTCAACAGTAACTCCAGAATAACCTTTTTTCTGATTTTCTCGATATGTTTGCAATAACAAATCTGCTTCTTCAACTGACCTACCGTATTTTTTTATAAGTGTAGTTTTGAAAGCAGCATCCCACTTACGATCAGCTAAAGTTTTATTGATATCTTTAAGCTTGTCGTGGAGTTGATTAACCTCAGTTGCAGCATTTTTAGCTCCCTGCCCAACATCGTTTAAACCTGCTTTAGCATTTGCTCCAGTTGTTCTAACTAAATTTAACTCAGCATTAGTTTTGTTAACTGCAATAGTGTTTTCATCAACTTTCTTCTTACTGTCAACTAACTGATTAATCTGGTCTGAATTGATAAAATCTAATTGATTTAGTCTTTCAAATGCCTGATTTACTCCTATTGTTTCAGTAGTTAATTCTGCCCAGATGCGATATGCCTCTGTACTCTTTTTATTACTATCAGCAATAGTTTGCGTCAATGCTAAGAATTCATTCTGAGATTTTTTAAGTTGAGCTGACTGAGAGTTTAATTGCTTAGTAAGTTCTCCTTCAGCTGCACGCTTTTGTGCACCATTAAGTTTAGTGAGTTCATCTGCTGCCATTCCAGCATATCGTGTCTGATCCTTAAGCATGTCATTGGCTTCATTGCCATTATCACGCATCAACAAATATCCAGCAGCCAAGGTAGCTACTGTTATTCCCATACCTAATGGACCACCCAAAACACCTAATAAACTACGGCCCGCACCTAACATAGCACCTGATAGTCCAACTGCTGCTTTCTGAGCCGTTGCATTGCGAGTTTGGGCAACTGCTAAAGTAGTCTCTGCTGCAGCAAGTTCACGTGTTACCTGAGCTTCAATTTTCTTAATCTCAGCCATACGTGTAATAGATTGAGTGCGCCCAACTGAATTGATCTGTGATTTTAAGCGTTCCGCCTCTAATGCTTTTTCCGCAGTCAACGCAGTTAAAGTAGCTTGAGTATTTGTGACTTGAGCTTGGGCAGACTTAACAGCAGCTGAGGATTCAGCCAACTCAGCCAATGCTTTTGAACGACTTGCCTGAATGCTTGCAGTAGTTGCAGCTATATCAGCATAGACAGCTAATGATTTGGCAGTAATTGCTTTAGTGACATATCCAATACCAATTACGAAAGCACCATCCGCAATCAAATCCAAATTCATTGCAAGAATTTGAATAGCTCCAGCTAAAGACTGTGCAGCGCCCGAACCCTGCCCAGTTTCACCTACAAATTTAGTAATTCCATTACTCAGCATCTCAAGAGATGCGCCAATAGTTTTATTAGTTTTCCCATAAAGCTGTTCAACACTATCGCCAGCTTTTAATAAGGCTTTAGTAATAACTTCTCCAGTGAGTTTTCCATCAAGCATCATTTGACGGAGTTCACCTCGAGTTACGCCTAACCCTTTAGCCATCGCATTTAGAAGTCCACCTGCACCATCAACTAGGCTGTTATATTCTTCTGCACGCAAAATATTCCCATCAAGGCTCTGACCATATTGAAAGAGTGCAGCTGCAGCTGATTCAGTATTTGAACCGCTAATAGCTACTGCTTTCGAAGTAATTTCAGTTAGTTTCGCTGTTTGTTCTTGAGTTAAATTTAGTGTTTTTGCATTGGACATATATTTGGAGTACACATCATTGACCGCACTCCAAGATGAAGCAGAGCGCTGTGCAATTTCAAAAGTATCATCCATTGCCTGATTTAATTCTTTTTGATTACTAGTCACTAATTTTAATTTGTTATTAATACCAGTGTAGAGGTCCATCTTACTAATAGCAGCCCCTACTGTTACTAGCCCAGCCATATAACCTGCTAATGTACGAGTAGCAACAGACATACGGTCCATGGACTTAGATGCAAAGTCGCCATTCTTTTCAATACTATTGAGTTCATTGCCTAGATTGCGCGCATTACGTTCAGCATTTTGCGAATCAATAACAATGACCAGACGGGATTCTTGTGCCATTTTTACTTTTCTCCAGGCAATAAAAAACCCCGCATTTGCGGGGTTTTAAGTTTGTTAAGACTAAGATAAATTATTAATACAGCTTATGAATTTATCTTTGGAAAACTCATTAATCTCTTCACGTTGTTTTTCTTTAGTACTATATTTAGGTCGTTCATAAGCATCTAAAATATATTTTTTGCTTAATTTTTTTTGATCCTCACTTGCACTAGTCTTTTCTAAAGAATCAAACATAACCTTAATAGAAACACCATCTTGCCTGTTAGTCATAACCATTTCAGTATAATCATAGATTCCTCTACAAAAGCTTTCCTTCTTATTTTCATTTGCTGAAACGTAACTCGAACTCAAGATTAAACAACTTCCGATGAGAACAATCCTCTTCATCTCGTTACACCTTTATCATACATTCTCATACTTGTTCCTAATCCAGATTGTGTGATTTCTATCAAATAATCCTTACATTTATAATGATATTCATTGACTTGCCCGTATCTAGGATCAGTTTCTTGAGTCAAACTCCAGCCAACTTTAGGTAAACCATATAAAGTTATAAGGGCATCTTTAACTTTGGCAACTGGAAAATCATCCATTCTTAGACTTAATCCAAAACTCAAAATTTTATAATTGTTTGGATCATAGGTAATGAAGTTAAAATCACGGATTGGTTGACTACCTAACCAAATATCATTAGTCCTATTTAAGATCGAAACACGATATTCCTTTGATCCTTTTTTGTTAAAAACATCATTCGCAAGTTCAAGCCTTCTATAATCTTTTGATGCTAATTCCTTAACTGATTTCCCCAGCCCCACATCACCAACAATAATTTTATCTTTTGAAATCTCACATGTACCGAGGTTTTTATTTTCTGCCCATGAAGACGAAGACAAACAAATTAACCCTAACATAATAATTTTTTTCATGAAAATACCCATTTTAATAATGAGTAAAATTTAACACTTAGGACATTAAAAAACCACCCGAAGGTAGTTTAATTATTATTCATGTTTTTATTAATCTCATTTCCGGCTGAAGACCCAGCTTTTTGTCCCCAGTTGACTAAGTTTAAATCTTTAAAATAGCTATATCCCGCTATAAACAGTATGACAATTATTGAACCAAATATGAATTTTGTTTGATTTGACACAATTTTCACCTTTAAGAATTTAAAATGATATTTTGAATACTTGTTGAAGTAAGACATATACTATTAAATCCTTAAATGACAAAATCAACCACAATTAACTACAAAAGTTTTTTTATAAAAGCTAATCACAGCCTCAAAATCTCTAGTTAACGTTTGTTCGGTGTAATCTTTTGGTGAAAGCTTAAGTAGAGATGGCATGTACTGTTTTTTGTAGACATCAGGATAGGTGTTGCACAATATCTCCCGCTTTCTTTGAAGTGAAATATCTCGATTTTCCAGGTCATCGAGCATCTTCCCTATTTTTTTATCCGCACTCATGAATTGAGCTTCAACTGAAGGTGGTAGTGCCTTATTTTCCCCTTGTTTAGTACAGCTAACTAAAACCACCAAAGAAATAGACAACCCTAATGTATATAAAAGTTTTACTAACATATTAATTTTCAATATAATTTATTGTAAATATTATATATTTCTATAAATCAAAATTCATTATCTAAAATAGCCATCACGAAGATAGCTATTTATTACTTTTTGGATTTAGTCGAAATCTTCTTATGAGCCTCTTCAATAAATAGATTATCCAAGGCAAAAATACAGTCATTGAAGATATGAGCATCAACTGGCATATCATTATGCTCAGCATAGACATTGATAGCCTGCTGATCTAAGCATAACGGTACGCTTTGCTCATATCGTCTAGATCTGATAATCGTGCTAAATGCCGCAAGAATTGAGTCAGCCGCATAAGAATATTCTGGTAGATCTGGAACATGACCACCTAAGAACTTGATTTGTTCGATTTCGTGCGACGTTTTTGACGCATAGGTTTTTCGATACTTGTAGAGTTCGATGACTTTCCCAGAATCTTCGCCTTGTCCTTATCTGCTTCTTCCTGGATCTTCCGGGCTTGTTCTTTAATGAATGACCAGATCAATAGTCCAATATCACCGAGATTAAGTAGCTTGGAGGCATTCTCAGGCGTGTAAGGCTGATCAATTTCAACTGTTTCACCTTCCACCACCTCAGCAAAAACAACGCCCTTCCAGTCTTCAATTAAATGCGCTCCAGCAGCATCCATCAAAAGCTCATGATAAAGCTTTCCGTTTTCATCTTTTACCATCACATCATAGCCTTTAGACGAGATCTGATTGCCTGCCTTTTCCAATGCAACTTGAAACGGCTTATAACCAATACCTCGAATTTTAAACTCTGCCTGCCCAGCTGCAGTTTCAAACGTACACCACTTCGATACTTCAGAGCTTCGTACAATTCCAACTTTTAAAGCCATACCTACCTCGAAAATTTAGAAAATAAAAAAGCCCATGGGATTCCACAGGCTCTATCGTTTATTAATTTGAATTACACAAGAGCGCGCACAATCGTTGGAGCCATACGAACTTGGGCAAAGTTGATATCTACAGTAATGATATCGTCGCCACCGCCATCCGGGTGATTAGCTTCCATTACTTCTAGTTGTGGGAAGTTGAACGAGTATTTACTTCCTTTGCTGTCTTTAATATCGAAAGCCAGAGTAAATACATCACGAGTTTTGATTGCATCAATCCAGCCTGCTGCCGTTGCTGAGAACATGAATGAAGCATTTGCTTCAATATCCATCATCTTCTCTAAATAGAACTCTGGTGTGTACTTACCTGAACCGATACAACGGATTGCTTCCAGATTGTTGTTAATCGAAAGCGTAAGTGATTGCATGCAAGCTTTGCCTTGAATTGATTGGCCATTAATTAATAAGCTTTCAACGTTCGGCATGCTAACTAGTGGTCGAGTTGTAGCAGCAACAGGATTTACAACCGGGTTTGTAGTCTGACGAGTGAATGAGCTACCTACCAGACCAAAATTACCTGTGATTTTCCCAGTTGTTTGAATAGTGATTTCACCCGTATTCACCTGGACACCACGGTATATAAATACCTGTCCAACATCTTCAAAAACTTTAACTAGCGTTAATGACTTACGGACTGTGCCACCAATGGTTAAGCTATTAGTTGCCCAGTTATTAAAAGCTAATGCACTTAAGAATAGATCGAAGGTACCAAGTGATAATTCAAACTCTAACTGACCAGCTACTTCCGCTTCAGTAACTACCCCACCTTGACGATAGCGGGAATCAACCACCTCGCTGCTTTCTTCAGTAGAGACGTTTTCTGATAAGCCATCCGTTACACGGCGAACTGTGTACCAAATCGGATTTGCTGGAGTCATTCCTAAAACTGCTTCTTCACAAGCATATAATCGAATTTTCGCGCCTGAACTCATTTATAGTTCTCCAAAATTTAGGCATAAAAAAACCCGCTTCATGAGCGGGTCGTTAAAAAAAGGGGGGCGTAAAAAAACCCGCTAAATTAGCGGGTCTTTACTGGGTTTCTTCTGAGAGTTCTGGCGGTGCAATACCGACCATGGCAGCTGCTACTGCTTCGGATAAATTAGTTGGCTGAAACTCAAAAGGCGTTTCAGTTGTAGGTGGTTCTGGTTCAGGCTCCGGTTCTTCATGTAAGCGAATATCAACCCAGCGTGCTTCTGGAATATCCATAGGCATTTCTAAATCGGCTACTACTGCCGCAAGTTCAAAATCAAACTTACGTTTATAAGTCTTAATCGAAATGTCACCGTTTTCTAATGTGTCATACACCACGGCTACGATTGTATTTCCATTTGCATCCTTAGGTACTTCGATATACCAGCCTTCCTGAGCAAATCCTAAAGAACCTTTAAGTAAATAATCGCCTACATCTACTTTCTTAAATTCGATTGGCTGCTTTTGAGCATCTTCATTCAGTTCAATGTGATCATTAAATAACTTCACAACTGGTGATGCTGATTTTAAGAATCCATTTGCATCAACTGATGTGTTGAAGCTTGTCTTTAAATGCCCCCATGCTGACCAAGCATCAGATCCAGCACCATATCGATATGACATCTGGTGCCCTTGCACACCTTTAAAGAATTGCCATGAATAAGTGCCGATCGAATCATTCGCTTGGTAACCCATAAGGGTTCCGTAACGCATTGGCATTAATAGAGGATTAGATGTACTTCCACCTTGCCAATCACCATGGGAAATGTTCACTAAACGATTTAGGCCCAGAACCGTTACCCATTGTGAAACTAGTGATTTATCAAAAAGAGAAGCAACAACGTTTGCTGAATAACCCAAAACACCTGCATCACCCAAACCTAATGCAACTTTTGCATTAATTGCCGTATTGCCGCCTGTACCACCCTGTGCGATCGAAAGAACAGTAGATAAGCCCTTGAGCTCTGTGATATCACTGTTCACACCCTTTTCAGCAGCTCCGAGATTTGATCGAGCATCAGCTGCCGTTGTCGCCCCTGTACCACCTTGAGAGATAGCTGCTGTACCAACAACTTGAGAAAAGTTGGGAGCTAGGTTGGGAATACCTGAAGCGAAAGGCAGCATAAATTGCCGCTTACCCTGAGCTGAGTTTAATTGGAATGGTCGATGGTCCCAATTAAACTTAAATACAAGATTTGCCATTATGCTGTTACCCCGTCAATCACTTGAAAAGTTAAGGTCTCAGTATGTTGAGTGTTTCCACTCACTACCGCTTTAATGTCCATCTGACATAGACCTACTGGCCATGATGCTGTGCTTGCTCCCGACTTCACATTAAGCCAACCTTTTTGTGTGCTCTGGCTTAAAGGTGCACAAGTCAATGTGGCCACCGCTGATCCATCTACCAATGATTTAACTTGCGATGTGAACGTATAGCCTGTGAGATCAATAGCACGGCGAACATCATCAGGTGGATATTGCAGGGTTTCATCCATATCAACTAGCTGTAAATTCAAGTTGAATGTGTCACCACGCTTAAAAACAAAATTGCTCATAAGTGATTCCTATAGGCATAAAAAAACCACCGATGAGGTGGTAATAGTTAAATAAAAAAGCCATCTATAAAGAGAGCTTTTTCTAGAAGTAAATTCCTCTCACTTTAATTCAATAATTCTTCATCCATATCAGTAGCATCTACTTTAGTTTCTTCCTTTTTCAAATTATCAATAAAACGTATAACGCTACTTTGTTTTCCACCTTCGTTTAAGCACATTATCCCAACTATAAAACACAGTAACGGACCTAGAATAAGCTCCATAGTTACCGTATAGTTTTGCGCATGATAATAATTTAAAATATAAGCCTTATATTCTCCAAAAAAGATATAAGGAGTTACTGCTAAGCTTACAAATAAAATATAAGAAAGAAAAAAGTAAATTCGCTGTTTTTTGGGTGCCTTTGGTTCTAAAGAGCTAACCAAATTATTTGAATCATATATTAATTTAATCCTATCTTTATATAAGACATAGATATTTACAAGCTTATCAGCATCTCTATATTGAGTGAAATAAGAAGCCTCATCAAAATTAATAGCTGAATTATTGAATAGCTTTTTTGAGAATCTATCCTTGGTCAATCTAGATAATGAAGAATCATTTTTTAGTTTTTCGAAGTCTTTAGCTGCTTCTATATCTAAATCAATATCCGAATGCAGCTTTAGCTTACTATTTTCGGTACTATTTCTGTTTAATCGCCATATTAAAATCGGTATTAGAATTGTAGATACTCCAGAAATTAAAGTCTTTATCCATTCTAGTAAATCCATAAGAAACCAAACTCGATTAAAAAATTACGCGAGTATTTTAGTGGATTTTATAACCAATCGTTATATTATATTGAATAAAGTCAGCATCTTGACCGACAAAAATTGATTGTCCATGTAAACATTCAAGATGATCTAAGATGAAGTATTCAAAATGATGAAGTAATGCATCACTGAGCTCAGTTAATCCTTTCACACCACTATGATGACGTGCAAAGCACTGGACCATAATATTTCCTGTACGCCGTGTACAAGGATTATCAGCAATGCCTGAAATAAAACTTGGTCCACCAGCAATAGTCAAACGACACCACAAGCCTTCCTTTGGAACCGTAAAGCCTGGTGCATTTGGATACTGAATTCGTTCCTGAGCAATGCCTGTAAAGCTTTGCATGCGGTCAATAATAGCTTGTCTAGTTTGCTCTAAAGTCATTGCCATCTTAACCACCATACTTTTGAGTAATATAAGTGAATGTTGTGCTGTAGATACCCTGCGGTGCTTGATCTGACCAACCATCTTCTAGGCGTTCAGCATATGCTTTATTGTTTTGTATGTAGACTAAATTGCCGAGCTTAAACTTCACAGATTGAATAGCAGCATCCTGAACGGCGTTTGTTTCTGGTCCTCGTACTCCATACTCACCTGATCCAATTGAAACAATATGAGAAGAACGATAAGCACCGGTATCAACTGGACTTGAATCAACTAATGATTGCACTGTATCCATCGTGATTTTCTTTACCTGGTCTTCTGCTGTTTTAGTCACATCAATACTAAAATCAGTCGGCTTTTTCCCCTTCCATCCCATGCTTTACCTCACTTTCATCGTACATTTCGAAAAGGTCTTGAGCGATCGCTTGAATTGAGTAAGCTTCAAATTCTTAGCTAGGTTCCTTTTCACCCATTAGTTTTCTGATTTTCTGCCAAACATGAACAGCTTCATGTAAAAGCAAACCATAGACTTCAATCGGTTTTCTTTCTGAAGTATCCCCGATCTGAACAATTGCATAAGCGCCATCAAAATAGTAATCGACTTGAGCTGCTGTTCCTTCTATAGACATGAACTGATCAACCTTATTCATATCCTCAAATAGAAGATCCATGTGTAGTTGATTTCGAGCCAGCGTGTAATGCACATGTTGAAATGGTGAGATATGCCATAAAGGAACATAATCCGTGCTTATCATAAAGATTCCTATAATTAGGCATAAAAAAACCACCTTGAAGGGTGGTTAGTTAAAATAAATGATATGTTTAAATACCAATTTTAAATTTTGTAGAAATTAAAGAATAATCATCAATTGGCCCATTTTTTTCTATCCGTTTAAGCAAACTAGTACTAAAAGCTGTTGGATTATTCATAGTATTCAAGGAAAATTTTGGTCTTTTTTCCCAGAATTCATAAGCTCCATCAGACATAATATTTACAACTAAATTTCCTTGCTCATCAATAATATCTTTCATCATAAGAAATGAATACTGATATTCTAAATTAATACTCTTTGATAAGGCCGTTACCAGTATATTTTTACCTGGCATTTTTTTAAGCTGACGCTCAGTGTATAGCCCAGCCTCTAATAACTTCTGATGTTGAGTATGGTCTTTCGTATGACAAGTTAATTTCTGTTCAGATTTTATATAGAGCCGACTATCACCAACATGAATAATATGTACACCGTTTTCTTCAACCACTCCAACTGTTAAAGTTGTCGCTGCCTGAAAAAACTCTGGATTGATTAATTCAAGCCCACTTAATTTATTTTTAATTTTTAATAATAAATGTTCTATTTCACTCTCTGTAGGTATTTTTTCTATTTTAGAAATACATTCAATAGCTAACTCTGAAGCCAATTTTGCACCAGGATATGAACCAACACCATCAGCAATAGCAAAAATATATCCGCCATTTAGCTTCAAAGGGAGAAGAATAGAGTCTTCATTTGTTTTATTTGAAGATTTAGAGTGCGTGAAAGCAGCTACATTAGTTAGTTCAAACATTCATCCCCTCCTCATAAATTGGTAAAAATATTTTCAATATTTGATTAACTGACTGGTATCTGTCAGAAGGTACATGTGCTCTGCACTTATTAATAATTGGAGCTAACTTTCGAGCTAACTCATCATCTAAGTAGCACATGTACTCTAAGAATGTACCAATAGCATAGATATCTGATTGATCACTAAAATGCCCAAAAACTGCTTCAGGCGCAAGGAATCCTGGAGTGCCCATTCCTTGACCAATAGCAGTCAATGGTGTTGTCTCGGGGCTAGAAACAGTATCTTTAACTAAACCAAAGTCAGCAATTTTATATTTATCACCAACTTTTACCATGTTTGAAGGCTTAATGTCTCTATGTAAAAGTTTTTGTTGATGAATATGAATCATTCCCAAAAGTAAATCTAAAATACATTTTAATCTTTCTTTATTTGGAAATTTACCATTTATTATTAATTTTTCTACATCTATTTCGCCCAGTTCCATTACAAACCAAGGCTCTACGCTCTCTAGATCACAGATATAAATTTGAACAATATTTGGATGACTACATTTGGCTTGTAGATGTCCTTCTCTAACAAACCTCTTTCTAAAAGATTCTATTTCTCTTGCATTTGACTTCATTGTCTTCATTGCAAATAAGCCGCATAGATGGTCTTTCTGATTATAAAGTTCAACTTTTTGCACAAAACCGAAAGATCCGCCCCCCATATCTTCTATAGGAACAATTTTATAACTACCTCTTACTAACATTTATTATTTCCGCTCTTTACATAAATATAAAATAACGGTTATTGACTAAAACATACAATAGAATGTGATAAAAATATGATTAATTTATATATATACTTTTAGCTAATATAACAATTAATCATTTTTTCTCTACAAAATATTCTGTGCTAATTACTTTTGCTTTTAAGTAGATTTAAATTTATAAGACTTTAAACCTTCCTCAACTGACATTTCCAAATAGTAGAGGCAGGATCTTGTTGAATATGAATTACCCGGAATGAACCTAAGGCTGTAATCCACTCATCATCAATTTTTGGGGCCATAGTCACTTCATTTTGAAGCACAGTCGCTTTCTTATCTGTGGCCAGTACTCCAAGTGTCTGAATCTCGTATTGACTGTAAGAGCCAAATAGAACGCCACGACCAGAATAGTTTTCTTTAACTTCAACATAAGTTTCAGTCTTAGGATCCCAATTTGTTTTTGAGATCCGCTCACACGTAAAAGCATGAACGGCGTCCGCCAAATCGTCATTAAGTGCTTCAGCAATATCTGCCTGAATTTCGTCACGTAGGCCCATAAATCATGCTCTATAAAGTGGAATACCAAAACTATTAAAACTTGCATTAGGATCTTTCAAATCGAGCGATTCAATATAATCAATTGCTATCTGTTCAAAGCTAGAAATCGCTTCAGTACCCTCTTGATACTCTTTTTCAGATTCGACTGAATCAGCTTTAACTTTCTTTCGTTTAAGCAGCTGCTCTTTGCCGTTATAAATCACCTTGGCCAGAATACCTTTAATGATTTCACAAGCAGCATCTTTAAGAAGTGAATCTATAGGATCCGGCACAAATCCAATGCGTTTTTTCATCCATACATTTGCAAGCTGGACTAGACGAGCTTTATCACTATCCGGTGCAAAATCGCTACCCAAAATTGAATTTGCGTCATCTAAAGTAATAAAGCTCATAGGATTATACCTTCGGGATTAATTTAAGAAGTTCTGCTTTTGTTGCAGTTGGTTTATAGCCAATATCTTTACTCGCTAAAAACTCTTTGAGCTGTTCATTGGTCCAGCTTTCATAATCATTTGGGTTCGATGCTTCAGGCTGAGCTGTTTTACCTGTACCTGCTTCAAGCTCTGAGATACGCGCTTGCATAGCAGCAACATCATTTTTAAAAGCATCAAATTCTGCTTGGATTCTAACTACCTTTCCTTCAGCCGCTTTAGTTGTATTGTCGGCTTGGGTTACAGCATCTTTTAAACGTGAGTTTTCAGAAATTAATTCAGAACTATCACCACTTGCCTGTTCCAAGATTTCGATTTTCTGTTTAAGTTGCCCGTTTTCTTCAATAACTTTTTCACACTCAGCTTTTGTATTATCAATGACCTCTTGCAGCTCAGGGGTAATTCCCACTGCGACATTTACTGTGGCCAAAGTCGTTTTTGCAGGCTCTTCCAGTTTGCGAACTTCAACTGGAATATTCAAAGCTTCATAATCATTTTTAATTTTTGGATATTCACCATAAATGATTACTTCTTCAGCACTACGATTTGGATTTTCATAGTAGTCAGGGTTAGCAATGGTCCCGACTTCTAAAGCTGCTGCTGCGGCAATACGCGTATAGATTAACTTCATGATACTTTTCTCTTAATAATTAAAAAGAGGGCTAAATAGCCCTCCAATACATTTAGGTGTTTAAGGTTTTAAGGCGTACCCGACAAATCAAGCAATGTACCAGCCGTCATTTTGTTGCTGGTTGCATGTTTCAACCAGTTTGTACTTGAACCCAGTAAAGAAAGATCAGGATTAATACCTTTGGTTGTATCCCAGCTATATCCAAGAAGATCCATGTTAAAAGTACCTTCAGCACGCATGCCAATTCCCAAGTTTTCTTCATCATTAATGTCGTAAGCTCGGAAGCCTGGCACTTGTGATTCCGTGACAGTCACCGCTCCCACTTGCAGACCAAATGCATCATCATCACCTACGGCATCAGTAACCAATACCGGCTTACCTAAAGTACCTGGTAAACCACCATAGATAACGATTTCAGATTCGCCATAAATCTGCTTAGTGATTGCATCATCAACAATATCGAAATAGGTGTCTGAGTTCATTACCCACAAACTAATACGGCCAAACTTATCGCCAAACTTACGCATTCCTTTGGTTAAAGCTTTACGACCATCTACTGCGATACTGCCTTTTGCAACCATATCAGGATTGCTTGTAATTGCTGCTTTCAATGAAGCCAAGCTGTACTGTAAACGTCCTGCAACTAAAGCATCTGCCAGATCATAGCCAAGAATCATTGCAAACTCTTCAGGGGTACGAGCACGGCGCTTAAAAGCTTCTTCAGTAGAAGCATAAGGACCATATTTGTAGGGAATTTTCACCCCTACAGATTCACCAGCGCCAATTTTTTCAGGATTAACTTTAGCATTTGAGTTCACATCACGATGCTTGATACTTCCCCCCACTCGGTAAAAAGAATCTTTGCTAAAGTCACCTTCAATGATTTCATTGCGATAAACAATCGCTCCAGCAGATGCCTCATTAAAGACATTCAAATTATCTTGCAAACGCTCTAAATAGGCAGTTTGAGCCAATTGGTTGTAGATGATCATGTCTGAATTTACTGTAGTCATAACGACTTATCTCCAAATGTTTAATAATTAGTTCGGTAGTTTTAGGAAGGATTCTTGGCCATGTTCTTTGATGTAATCGGCTCTTTGAGATACTGACATCTCGCTGCGCTTCATACCTGCTGGTGCTCCACCTTTGCCCCCGCTTTGGAAACCACCGCCATTTCCTTTACCACCTTTAAGGATTAAGTCTTTATGCTGGTATCCACCAACCAAGGACTCTAAAGCTTCATCTACATTGGCAAGTTCACCAGGGCGAACACGGGAATAAATCTTTTCCCCTTTTTGGTCGTAGGCAACAACTTTGCCTTCTTCGATTTTGAAGTGCTGGCCAAAGGTCGCTTGAACCATATCAACTGGTACTGCAATGTTGTCTTGAATGTACTTAGAACGAGCAAAACCACCGCCGATAAGTTCTTTATGCAAAGAGGCTTGTAGAGCATCACGCTGCTCAACAATAGGAGCATATTTTTCTTCAACTGCTTTGATAGCTTCAGCTTTCACTTTCTCAACTTCGCCAGCATCCACCAGCTTTTTATCGTCAAGGTTTTGCATAGTCTGAATTGCTTTCTTAGCTGCTGTTGGATCATCGATACCTTCAAAAGCTTTTAAGGCTTTTTCCGCAGCTTCTTTAGCTTCACGATTTGTTTTAGCTTCATTGTTTAAACGTGCAATAGTTGCTACAGAGTGAGCGGCATCATGAGGTGTCTCTTTGCCATCATCATGAATATAGATAGGTTTATCACCTTCTACTTCCGCATAAACTTTACCGTCGATTGTTACTGTTTTAAGTTTCATAAGTCATCCGACCCTATATCTAAAATGAGCATCCGCTCGTTGCGCCCTATTCATCCAAACTACAGGCAATAAAAAAGAGCCTTTCGGCTCTGTACTAAACACTTAAAAACTGGTTAATATCCAATCGTTCTCCGATCCCTATTAACCTCTATTACACTTTTAGGAGTGAATTTACCTAATAGTGTTTTTACCTCCGTTTCATTATAGTTTTCTGAATAGATTTCCGGATAAGAATTAGCTAGTCTTTGTTTCATATCTATTGAAAGATTTAACATAGCTGCCTCTCCCACTAAGGTCATCCTCGCAGCATTACTGGCCAATGTAAGTATGTTCGAATTAATAAGTTCAACTACTTCTTGTGTCCTAAAAGGCAACCAAATAGTTTCTGATTGCTGAATGAAGAATTGTAATAAAACAGCTTTTTCTTGATTCGTAAGATTAGCAAGTTTTTGGTCAATCCTTTTGCTGGCTTGTTTTTTGAAGCTACTTTTACTTAACGAATTACGCAAATAATTGATTATTGATTTTACGCATAACACTACAATAGTAATTGTAGACAATAGAAAAATAAGCCCAATATAATTTTTGTACTCTTCTTTAATCAGAGCATACCCAGTTAAATCTGCTACGCCAAATGTATTGTAAGACAACAAGCCCGAAGTAATGGCAACAACGTAAAGAAGAATATTATGAGTTCTAAAAATGTCTAAACTAGCTTTGATTAAATGTTCCATGACAAGTATTTATATAAATTTCTAATAAAAACACTCTAGCATAAAATTATAATCCAAACTCCTTGAAGGTTTGCTCATCCAACTTTCTTAACTCATCTAAACTATATAAACGCCCATCCGGGTCAAAGAACTTTTCAAAATCAAACTTTCCTTCTTTATAAAGCTTGTACCTCTTTGGCCCTAGCCACTCCTTTTGGAAGAAATCATCTGTTTTCTTAAAGAACTCTTTAAATGTGGTGTTTGCATCCAATTGCCCTATTAATTGGCTGCGCTCATCTTTCGGGATGTCTTTAACTTTTCGCTCATCCATTACAAACGGTCGCTCACCAACTAATTGCCCATCTTTTTCCACTGGTACTAAGATACTGCGACAATGCGGATGCAACGGCGGTACACGTTTAGATGGGTCGTTTATTTCCCAAGTTGAACCATCAAGCGAGGCACATAACTTAGAAGTTCTTCCATCAAGTACACTAACAAATCGTACATATTCAAAGCCTAATTGATTAAAGCTATTCAGATAGGCTTGATTAGCTACATGACTTCTTACAGTTCTAACAGTGCGGTCAATATCCGTCTTGGTACCATTTAAGATTCCATCCTCATAATTGAGCCGTTTGGTACCGCGAATACGCTGAACTATTTGTTGATTTGTTTTTCCAGTGCTGATTCCATCACGAATTGCATATTCAACTTTTTGCCGGGCACTTTCTGCAATTCTTGATAGAAGGTCTTCAACAAGAGCACCGCCTGTAAGTGGTACCTTTTTTGCAGCTGAATAGAGCTTTTCTCCATCTGGTTTATTTATCGTTGTGCCAAACAACTTTGCCATATAGCTGGCTTCATAAACGGCCATTGCCGTAGCCGATACGGCGAATGCTTCAGGTAAGCTTGTATTAACACTACTGAACCATAGGGTAATTAAATCTCTAATTTCCTTTAGATTTGAAGTTGTGTATTTGCCTCCAGCTAAAGCAATCTTTTCTGAATCACTAAGTTCATCCAGTAAATCACGAAGCTTTGAAAGCATTGCGTTCGTATCATCATTGAATAAACCCAATAATTCATTTACTGATTGCGAAGAAGCACGATAAAGATAAGCCTGGTGTTGAGTGAGTACCTCTAAAAGATTTTTATTATCTTTAGCCATATCACCCTACCTATAGATTTACTGTTCCGTCTTTTTCGGCTTCGACATTGACCAGCTCTTGTTCATATTTTTGTTTAGGGAACATTCCAGTTTGGTTATATTCCCACCAAGATTTAAATGAAGAACGCCCTTGTAAGGCTGCTTCAAATAATTGACGAGCAAGTTCAGCGAGATAACCTTGCTTATTGAATTCCTGACTGATTTCAAACATCAGCTCATCTTTAGTTAAAACATCAACATTAGGCGTTACAAACTTAGCTGCCCATCTTAAAGCCATCGAAAAGGCTTCATTCATATTCACAACACATAATGAAAGAACTGAATGCTGAACAGCGTCATCACTGTTTGATTCGGTAGCTGTCTTTTTAGCTGCCGAACCCTTTTCTATTAAACGAGCACCCATTTCTTTCATTTGGTCCCATTTATCCTTCATTGCTTCACGAGCTAAAGTATTTGGATCTGCTTGTACAATTCCCAAATCACCATTTTCAGGTAAAGGTAATAGAACTTTTGCACCGATATAAATGCCACGCTTTTTGGCCTCGTCATACCATGCCCAATTGACTCCCTTTGCATAAAACTGTGGTTGGCCCATATAAAAAACGGACTCTTGGAAGTCCGCACTGTCTCGATAATGAGCCAAATTAAGATTAGCTAATGGAAGCAGTGGCGGCTTCTTAATCTCCTCAGAGTTGTCAATTGCCCCCACAAAGGTAAAGGGGATATATGACCAAAAATCACCATTATAATCAGTCGGAAACTTCTTCTCTCCACCTACCCATGTACCTTTATCACCTTTAGCGTAAACCTGAACTGAATAGATATAATTTTCTTCACTGTCAGGTTCTAAACGCAGAACTCTGAACTGCTCAACCTCAGTTTTGCTAAAACCATCAGTGCCACGTTCAGAAGTAAATTCACGGATGACCACCAAGCAAAGCTTTTTCTGGTTATCGATCATCATTGAATCCCAATTGATTACATCAATGGCATTTAATAAATGAATCATCGGATAGGCTTTTTGCTGTTTAAACTCAGCAAGATTTCGTGCCGGAGTAACTGTTGGGTAGTCAACATATAAAGCGCATCTGTAATGCTTTAATAAGTGTCTAATTCCCGTCTGTGCCAATTGATAAGCACTTAAGCCTGCGCCGTTGGCATTGCGCTCTAAATGCTCAAGTTGAGTTGGAAACTTAAAGCTTGGATCTGTAGCAAATGCAGCACCCACTAAACTGTTTGATGTTGTACCTGTAACTTCATAAAACACAGCACGTACCAAATACGCTAAGTAAGCACTTTTGTTTGCTGGCGTTTTGTCATGCGCATTTGGCTTGGGTAAATACTTTTCACCTTTAGCCTTTACAGCATCCTCACCTTCACAAACATCATCCAGTTTTTGCCAGTATGGCAAGTTTTTAACATACTCAGGATGTTTAAAAGTTACGTCACTCATCGAGCAAATCCCATATCAGCAAAGAAGGCTTCAAAACCTCCATTCAATTCATTAAATGCATCTGAACCAGCATCAACCTGGTCGTCATGCGTTCCATTTGGAAAATTTCGAAGCTCTTCTATAAACTCTTTATTCCAATCACCTCTAAGCATTCTGACGTTGCCCACGTTAACTTGAGCCGCAAAGGGTTGAGCTCGTGTGAGTTTGTCACCTGAAACAGGTTTAGCTTTGACGTCATATCCTGCAAGAAGTTTTACGAATGAACTGGCTTGTGATTTACCAGCTTGACCAGGATCTTGAGGGATCCTTACCATTACGCCCATTCCATCTAACTCAGTAGTTTGCTTTAAGCGCTTATTTACGTTGTCTGGCCCAAGTTGCCCCTTCGTTACATGGACTATGTATGTATATCCATCTGAACCTAAAGCTTCTCTCACACCTGCTGTAAAGTCGCCTTCATTCTCAGTTGCACCAAAGTCCCACGCTCGTACCTGCTTCACTACATCCGCAGGCAAAGCATCTACAATTTCAATATTGTCAGGCTTAAAAAAACCGCCTGCTGGCGGTGATGGCATTTGTCGATATTGCCCGGCAAAAACATATGGAGCAGCTTGCTCCATTTGCTTTAATTTTTGAATATTGTGTTTTGCTGGCCATAACGCAGATCCATCTTCTTGTATGGCTGAGAGACAAAGATGCTCCCAAACTTCACCATTACCCCCAGCAACGGGTACGCCGTCTTTTCTGTCACCTAACAACCAGCCAGCTAAATCATCTTCATGCAAACGTTGCATAATGACAATAATCGGCGTTTCAGGTGAGTTTGTACGTGACTCGAGTGTGTTCTGGAACCAGTCAATCACACCTTCTCGAATAGTTTTAGAAGATGCTTCATGTGCTTTATGTGGGTCATCAATAATGATACAACCACCAAAGTCGTCTCTTAGTTTTCCTGCTCCGAACCCGGTAATGGTACCGCCTGTACCAGTCGCATAGCAGACACCGCCTTCAGATGTGCGCCAGAAGTCTTTTGCCTTACTGTCATCTCTCAAAGCAAAGTTAGGAAAGACTTTCTTATAGGCTTCCTCTTGAACAAGGCCCCTAATCTGAAATGCATTATTAGCTGCCAGCATTGCCGAATAGCTAATATGAATAAATTCAGAATCGGGCTTTTTACCGTAACACCATGCCATAAAATTAATTACGACAATTTCAGTTTTAGAATAACGAGGTGGCAAATTAATAACTAACCGCTTTGTTTCTCCGCGATAGACTTTCATTAAAGCCTCACAGAGTTCTAAATGGTGCCAGTTATGCATCCATTTATAACCACGGCGCTCCTTAAACATGTACCTTGTGAAGAAATATAAATCTTCTTGCGCCTCGATCCGGATGGCTTTATCCCGAGCCGCATCAGTACTCATCTAAGACCTCCCTCCGCGCTTTTAAATACTCTTCCATTGGAACTGGAATATCAGAATTGACCGTTTGAACTGGTCCGCCGTCTTTGCCTGTTATTTCTTGGCGGTTAGTAAATTGTCCACCAATATCTTTTGCAGCTTGTTCTAGAATTTTTAGCGCTGTTTTAACGTTTCTAGTTCTATCAAGCTGTCTTTGATATTGCTTCAGACGGTAGTACTTATTCGCAATAGGAATATCAATTAAGCCTTCATCAAATCTTTCTCTGGTCCCTTCAAAAAGCTCAACATATTTCTTACTTAAGTTTCTGCCAGAATATTTTGTTGGGTCATAGCATTCGCATTGGCTGCGACTAATATCAACACCAAACTCTTGCTTGACCTGTTCAACCACTTCTTGAGGGGTATCACGGCATGCAAGAGCTTGAACAATATATATTTTCACAGGCTCTTTAAGTGCTGCCATAAATTCCCCTTCGTACAGCTACGTACAGCAAACAGGTTAAAAAAAAGAGCCGCAAGGCTCAGTTGATTACACAGTTACCACAGCATCTTGATATATCTAGATCCGAAACAAACGGCGGATTCTTGGCGACTTCAATAAGCCGCTTAACATTCTTGCTTGGTCCATACCGTTTAACTACACCAATAAACTCTTCAACATCGTGACCAGCAAGATAGTGCTTAGGTAAACCTGTATTGTCGCTATAAAGGGTCTCGCCATCTTCATCTTTCATAACGCCAATGTAATACAACTCGTGCTCAATCAAATAGCAGAATTCTGTATCATTAGCCCGCTCGCAAAAAGAAGCATCGACAGTAATTAAGTATGTTGGCACAGCTCCGAACCAATCACGCATTTGTTGTTCCTGGCGTGCTTTCTTCCAGCCTCCAACATTAAACATAACTTTTTCACATTGGCCTAAAACCATAGTCTGTTTACTTTTAAATGCTGTTGAAGCCCAAGCAAATGCCAAAAACTCATCATTATCATGAAGCAGCTCAGCAATATGGTCATGATCAGGGTTATGAAGAGGCCCACCAATTTTTAAATAATTTGAAACAACCCAATTCTTTAAATCTGGTGCTGGAATTATACGAATTGCTTCCTCTTCTTCAGCTTGGTCAATAAAATCAGTTGGTGGAAATGGTCTTATTTGATCCATCTTCGATTCTCGCTAATTCGCTTTTAATCCAGTTAATTGCATAACCTGATTCAATTTGGTGAGGTTCAAGGCGCTCAAATACATAACCTCTATCCAAAGCAAGATCATACTTACCCAAGGCATTTGCTATCTTCTTTCCACCGCGACCAACGGCCCAAGGGCTACCAGCAATTTCAATAAGTAGATTCAACTTCACAATATAAAAATCGAACCGCCAATTTTTGGTTGATTCAAATTGAAATTTTCGTCGATATCCAATTCGATGTTCTTCTAATTCTTGAAATAACGTTTCTTCAGCTTCCAAATATTTTTGTTTAGCTTTTAGCAATGGTCTGGTAGGTGGTTTGGACTTAGGCGGGCGCTTTTTTGTTTTCCAGAAGTATTCCTTTTCATTCATAAATTGCGCCCATTAAAAAAACCACTTGGGTGATCTATAAAGATATCGAGATATTTTATAAGTTTAAGTAAGCAAAAATAAAAGCAGAGCTTGATATAAATTTGACTTGTTAATAATAAATCAACATAATAGTTCCATACATGTCACCATAAAGTTCCAAATACAGAACTTAAACTTAAGGAGTTGCTTAATGAATACTATCCAAGAAGATTTCTTAACAGACACCAAATCGGTCCCTGTTAAAATTCACTTACCAGCCAGATTAGTGGAACAGTTGAATACCTTTTGTGATTCTACAAAAATATCAAAATCCGAACTAATTAGAGACTACCTAATTAAAGGGCTTCAAAATGAGCCGGCTTGGGCCAATAAACTTTTTTTCTTTAAAAAAAGAACTGTTGATCAACAATTTAGAATTACGCAACAACTTAAAAACCCAGCTATAAATTCAATTATTAAGTTGGCGGTTAATAATATCGATAATCCTGGAAGTGCCAACTTAGTATTAGGTTACTTGGTTAAAACAGCTGGAGATAAAATTTCTGTGCTTATTCCACCTACACGTCCATTTCACCCTAGCTTTAATAATGCACATTTTGAAATTCAAGACATATCAACTACTGAACCCAATTTATCCATTCCAGATGTGGAAAATGTAATTAATACATGGGGGCAGCCACTTTCAACTTTTATCTACACAGTACCTGTTGATTTTGTATGGGAAATTTGCACTTAACATACAGACCGCCCCGCCAATAATCAATATTTAGCGGGGCTTCCTGTGCTGTAATACGTTCGGTAAATTAAAAAATCAGCTAAAATAACTATCTACTCTTGCTTTCACTTTGGGGTCTAAATCTTCTTGCAAAAAGAAACAATCCCGATATTTTTCAATCAACAAGTGAATGAATTTCTGTTTATCGGCAACAGTATGTGTCAACATAATTTGCGATGTAGCTGTAATTAAATTATTAGTTTGTCTTAGTAAAGTCAGAACTAAATTTTCATCAAAACCCATTACATCACGAGTAAAAGAATGTTTACCTGTATGGACAAATGAGTTTAGTTGATTGAGATGATACTTTTTAAATTCAACAAACATATTAATTACTGCTTTAGCAGGTAAATCTAATTTCTGCAGCATTTCCAACATTTCAGTTAACGTAGGAAATGTATCTTTAAGAAACTGTTCTTCAAAAGTATAACTAAAACTTAATTTAGAAATTTGAAAATTAGATGCACAAAACAATAACCAGTAAGCTCGTACTGCAGACTCGAACTGAGCACGAGATAAAACCATTGCTTGAATTGGCATATCTAACGTTAATAAAGTATTAACTCCAATTCCATGTTCAAATGAAATATAGATACATTGTTCAACTAGATCTAATCTAGGTCCACAATCGATCACTTTGCTACTAATGATCTCTTCTTTAAGTTCCAAAATCATTTTTAATGATTTTTCTAAAAGGATTCCCCGTTCCATAAAATTTCTAATCTAAATTATTCTAATGAAATCAAATTATAAATTAAAAAACCCGCTTCTAAAAAAGAAACGGGTCAAAAACAAAAAACTTTCAGCGCAGTATTTGATATAAATACTATACTTTAATACATGTATTTACAATATATATTATACTTAATTTTTAGGTGCTCTTAAAATATTTAGAACTAATTTAGACATTTCGTGTAGATCTGAACCTTTCAGTAACCAGAAAAGATAGGATTATTTAATACCTTTATGTTTTAGTAAAAGAGCTTTCTGCTCTTCTCGAATGTCTTTTACCTTCTGCAATTTCTCAAGATAGAAAAAATCTCTCTCTAATGCTATTTCTATAGCTATTTCTTCCTTTAAATTACCGTTCTCATCAAAGTTTTCAGGATTTTGATCTGGAAATTCTAAATAGTATTCTTCCATATCCATGACTTAAACCTCTTATATCTATCAAAATATATATCATAGACAACAAAAAAGCCCATTAAATGATGAGCTTCAAAACCTAACTTATTAATATCATTTAAGAAATTTAATTAACTTATTTTTAAATGAATCATTTTCATCCTTTATAAAGTCAACTGTTTGTTGGATTCTAATTGGAAAATATTCTCCATTTTCTACAAAAGGGTAAAAACTTGCATTTTTATAAGCATTAACCACGTAGCTATCAAGTTCTAAAATCTGGCTACTTTTAATTACGCTTACAGATACCACTTTACCAGCTTCATCACTTTCCACTTCAACAGTGATTGAAGTTGGCTTGCCTTTCAATAAATTCTGACCATTGATATATGGCGCATTCTTCCACAAAATTCCATCTTGAGGGTTGGAGGTTTTATCATTGGCGAATGAATTACCACTCAGCATTAAAACAAGCCCCAACAAAAGAAATTTCATAATTTTATTTATCCAGAATAAAACAAAGCTCGTCATATATGGCGAGCTTTTAAATAACTTACGTGATCTTTATTTACACTTCGACCACTATAACGCAAAAATAACATTTACCCTGTACAGGTTCAAGGTATTAATGATCTATTTTATTAAATATCTTTTTCTAGGAGTCCTTCAAAATTAAAAACTTCTAATCCATAGTTGACTGATCCAATAATATCAACTTCTGAATTCTTTGCATCAATATTCATTATTTGAAAAACAATAACAGCCTTACTTGATTCTTCAATTGATAAATCAGAAGCCATTCGTCCCTTTAAATGATCTGATTTATAAACATTGTTGCCTTGAAATTTTGCGACCCCATTAAAAATCCAAAAACCTTGCTCAGACCACGAGGTTTTAAGTTCAAATGCAATCGAGTTTTTTTCTCGAATGATGAACTCAATGACTTCAATATAATCTTTTGATCCATCGGTATAGTCCAAATATCCTTTAAATTTCATTACTTTTTTCTCTGTCTTTAAAACCACTTAGTTTTAAAAATATTACTTAATAGACTTTTGATAACTCAAAAAATAATAGAGATGCTGATATAAAACATCTCTTTAATTTGAAATATAAGAACTACTTATTCTTCTTACTTAAAGTCCATCAAATAAAGTACTGAAGATTTCTGTATTTTTCTGCATATTAAGTTCAACTGTAGAAGAGTCAATCTCCCCATAGTTACGATATAAAAATACATCCATTAATAAAGCATATGAAATATGGAATAAATAAAAAGCATGAGCATATGTTTCTAATCTTGCAACACTGCTTCTAAATGGCGGAAATACACTCCCATGAAACCTTTCATTTCTTGAGTTAGCTAGAACTACCTTGAGGAGAAAAACTGCTAGCTTCTTCTCCTCAATTAAAAACTTCACTCCTTTGATTTCAATTTCATTCCCAGCAAAAATCAACTTTAACAGTCTTCCAGCCTTTCTCTGGTCAGCTGATGATGGTTTGTTGTTATCTTGAGCAGGATATTTTTCAACAAACTTTAAGATAAAATCTTCTCCTAAAGCTTTTTTTGCTCTATCAAATAAATTTTCCGCATTTTTATCTGCATCTGCTTTAGCAGAGGCCTCAATAATTCTTTTAGCAGCGTACTCACAAGTTTGATAAGGAATAAGTTTCAAATATATCAATATACTTTTTGCTGTATTTGAATTACTGAGAATTTTATCTACAAATGCGTCAAATCTTGAAGCGTTATATGAAACCAGCTCATCTCTTACTCTAAAAAACTCTAAATCTAATGCTTTCCAAATATGATCAAACGCTAAATCAGGTCTATTTGGCAACATATCCAATGCATCTAATAAATACCCTAAATAATATTGAAACTCCCATGTTTCAGAATATGAAAGTGATACAGGAAAAAATATTTGATCAAGTTTTTTTTCTTCAACTCTTTGAAAGAATATATCTTCTACAGGAAAGTTAAATTTTTTTGGCCATTCATTATTATATTTGACGCGTAATTCTCTAGTGTCCACTTACTACCCCCAATAAATAAAAAACAAAGTACTTTATATCTTATTTTTATATTAAAAGGGATCAATAATTAGTCTTATGGAGACTAATTATTTTACCTGAACAGTTTAAAGGATATTAAAATTATAGTTAATACCCAATAAACCCATATCGACAATGCAACACTGCTAACCCACACTTTACATCACTACGTGCATCTGATTGAGAACGATCTTCTCGTACCATCTCAGGCCATGACTGCCCACGAAAGTAACGGTCAATAATCGCTTCCATCCATTCATCCATAACTTCACTCTGCCCCATTAAGTCCAATATTAAACGTTGTACAGCACGGGCTTCATTGTCATCAATCTGGCACTGAGTTTTAGATTTAGATTTACGGAATGGATCTGATTCACTCACAAAGTAATTCGCAATAATCTCTCGTTGTTTCTTCTTACCTAATCTTTTTATACGGCGCTGCTTTTCAACTTGCACCATCGCTGAGGCAATCGGGTTACTGTAAGCACCTGAAGGAATACCGGTAAAACTCTTTTGATCTAACCATGCACCGAACTGATATAACCAACCCTCCAGATCGAATCGTGTCCAGTCCACTGAGTGCATAACATGCTTCTTATCGATCATTAGTGTCATTCATTCCCCCAACCATTTTCTCTATCTGCTGAACCGCTAAACCTGACTTCACTTGCTCTGTACTAAACCGTAAAACTGTAAAACCCATCATTGCCGCCGAGTTATATTTCTCCATATCCCCGATGTAACCTTTGCCTCTTGTGTGACGTCCACCACTCCAGATACCACCCTCCACCTCAACCAAAATCTTTGTTCCCGTAATTAAAAAATCCGCCCGCCATTTGCGTTTCGGGTGGAATTTATATTCCTGCTCAAAATCAATCTTGCAAGCTTTAAGATGTGTTGCTAATAAAACCTCCCCCACACTTGGTTCCCGTGTTTGCTTTGCTGAACGGCGCTTTTTATTTTTCTGAATAGGAAATAATTCACGATATTCAGCAAGGCTCATTGAACTCACTCCTGAATTGCCTCCTTTCGCGTATGCCACCAAAGCACTACAACGCCACAGATGACTCCAGTTACGATTGAGATGAGCATTGCCCACGCTAAAATTTCAAATTTGTTCATGCTAGTTCTCCATTACGTTTTGATTGAAATCCGACTTGCTTTAGGTATGGCATCAATTTTTGTTGTTGCTCAGCATCTGCAAGTTTTACTGCGATACGTGCAGCTAGTTGCTCATAACTTTCGTTTCCTTCCGCATACTTGCTAGCGAATTCAGGAAGGACAGAAAGTTTTTGAGCGAATGAGTAAATTTGTTTTGAACTGAGTGCGATTGAATCCCCCTGCGAGACTCGAACCTGTGTTCCAGTGTTTGAGTTTTTAGTTTGCTCACGTGATTTGTATTTTCCACAGGCGTTGATTAACCAATCTGCAAAGTGGTAATTCATGAGTTCATCACAAAGATTCTTTTCAGCGTTGTAGAGTTCAAATGCTCGAAGTTCACGATCAAACCAAGTTGCGTTTTTGATCTGCTCGTAAGTTTCCTGATCTGTTGCTAAACGAATTTCTTCACCAAGTTTTTTCAAACTCAACCATGTTTTTTTATTTATAGATTCATCTGATAGATTCATTGATAGGTTCTGTGTCCCAATATTGGTACTGGTCTCGGTACCGTTTTTGGGACTGGTTACGGTCCCATTATTGGTACTAGTCCCGCTTTTGGAACCAGTACCTAAATTGGTACTAGTTCCATTATTGGTACTAGTCCCTTTTTTGGGATTGGTTAAATCATTTTCTTCACGGCCTATCACACCAATTAACTGGTAAACCTTCACGCCATTTCCAGTTATTTCACCAGTGAATTTAATAAAAGATCCAGCTTCAAGTTCATCTAAAACTTTGATAATAGTTTTACGGTTGAGAAGAGTATCTTTAACCATTCGCTTAATGCTTGGGTAGCACTTGTGCGATTCACCTGCTCTATCAGCTAAGGCCAATAAAACGAGTCTTTGACTAGAGGTTTTGACCTCTGCTTTAAAAGCCCAAATGGATGCGTCTAAGCTCATTGCTTCCCCTCTTCATTCATCTGAATGAAAGTGCTACCTAAGTAACGGATCCGCTTTGCCCGATACAAACTTGAGATAATTTGACCAGCATGACCGAGATAAAGACCGTGTTTGCCATGTTGATCTATAAGGGCTTGCATAAATTCTTCACGAGTAACAGCAGCATTTTTCTCATCCCGATTTTGGCGTGATAGATTTTTCTTACGGACTTCCAATAAACCAGACAGTGTTCTTAATGCTGGTTCATGCCACGATTGGATATTTTTTTGGCTTTGTTGTTCTGAAATACTCATGAAACCTCCGCTAATGCTTGCTCAGCATTTGTTAGACGGCGTTTGGCATTAAGTTCTGCCACTGTTGCCGGACGTATTTCATTTTTGTGAGTAATTCCACTACCAACCAGCCAGTAATATTCTTTTGGCTGAAATGCTTCGATTTCATATAAATCATTTGATGAAGTTGGATTTACAAGCACGACTACATCACCGGGTAGAAAATCCTGCTGATTGTATTTTGTTGACTCATTTGATAAATTAGTTTGCATATTCATTGGTTTCCGTATTGATGAATTGAAAAGCCTGATCTTGACCATCAGGCTTTTTTAATTTCTAAAATATGTGAATCAGGGTTTACCCCAACACGACCAAGAATTCCCAAGCTCTCCCTTTTCTTCCTATTTTTATTAGCTCTTTCAAGCATTAAGCTAACTTCATGGTATTCACCCATAATTGCTTTTTCTAAAAGGACAATAGCTTGATGTGCATAATCATTCCCTCGAACGTCTGCAATAAGACGCAATCGCTCCATCATGTCGGGGAGCATCTTCAAACGAAGATCTTCTTTTTCAAGGCTCATAAAAAATTCCTTATTCAACAGCTGCTTTGTGTTTTAGTGGCACTTTGCCTTCAGCTAAATCACGAATTTGGTATTCACGAGCTAATGGGATTTTCTGATCTGGCCATTGATAAACTGCTGAAGGCTCAATGCCTAACTTTCCAGCCAACTCCACACCATTCACCCCAAGCAACTTAAATGCTTCTTCTTTAGTCATAACCACACCCAAAAAGTAAGATTTCTTAGTATTTAATCAAAGAAAACTTATAAAAGCAATATGTAAGATAACTTATATGAATATAGATACTATTGGTCAGCGCATACGTGCGCTCAGACGAGCTAAAAAATTAACTCAAGTGCAATTAGCGAAGATTGCAGGAGTTAGTTCGCCTGCTGTTACGGAATGGGAAAAAGACAGTTATTTACCCAAAGCAGGTTCGCTAGAGGCAATGGCTAATGCATTTGGAGTTACAACTGAATATATCCTGACAGGTAAAGGTGAAATCCTTGTTCAAGCATCTACAAATGTAGCCCCTGTTCAAGCTCGAATGGCTCCAGTTCTCTCTTGGGTTCAAGCAGGTAACTTTACGAATGTTGAATCTGTAGATATGTCTCAGGTTGTCGAATGGTTTCCATTACCAGATGACTGCGAAAAATGTTTTTACCTAAAAGTCAAAGGTGTAAGTAATGAGCCAGACTTCATTGAAGGTGATTACATTGTTGTAGATCCAACAGTTCATTATTCTGATATGCAATCTGGAGACATCATTGTTGTAAGAAATGATAAAGATGCGACTTTCAAGAAGTTAGTTATTGAATCTGACGGCTCACGATATCTCAAGGCAATAAACCCGAACTTTCATCCAAACATCTTACCAATTGATGAAAATTGTCACTTCATTGGACAAGTGATTGATTCAATGAGGTATACATATCGCGCAAAAAGAAGAGTTCGCAAAAGTTAATTAAAGAAAATTATGACCTAATACATTATATTTATTTAGGAAAAAGAATATTTCAATATCTAGCATGAAGCTATAATTTAAAGTTAAAAATGAATTAATGAGTACACAACACAATATTTTCAAAAAAAGGGAATCAAGATATGGAAAAAATTGAAGTTAATTCCCGGAATATTAGCCATGTTCTTTACCAGCATTTCTTATTGACGGTAGTGCTCAGAACAGGTGAAAGGTTTATTTATAGACTTATAGAAGCAAATACATTCAAAGAATTTATTGATTCAAAAGATAAAGATAAATTTTATAGAAGCCATATTGAAGCTAATAAAGAATTTAAGCGGATTCAGCTTTTTGTGTAATTGAAACCATGTCCCGACACTATTATTTAAAACACTTCTAAAGAATTAGGCCATGATACTAGACAGAAATTTACAACTTGAATTATTAACTAAGATGAGTTCGGCTTACCCTAATTTCTATGATTTCAACAAAGAATATAATCACGGAACCACTGAGTATGATACGGCTGTTGCTAATTTATACTACTTAATGCAACACAAACTTGTAGAGTCCGATAGTGTAATCGCTTCAGCATCTATCGGTGATAAAGGAATTAAAAAATTTCAATTTGGCTCATCCACAATCAACCAGAATGGGATGGATTTTCTGGCTGATGATGGTGGCTTATCTGCAATTCTAGGAGTTGTGACTGTTAAATTTGAAGCCGTTCAACTGAAAGCTATTCTTGAATCTAAAATTATGGCAGCCGACTTACTGCCTGCTGATAAGCACAAATTAATTGATGGGCTTCGAGCGCTTTCTTCCGAGAGTATAAAACACCTGACAACGAAAATTGTGGATTTGGGTTGGGATAATCTAGGGACACTAATTCGGATAATTCAAAGCAGCCTGCCTTAGCAATTTGCTTAAACTTTAGAAAACCAATTGGTTTAGTATAATCCCCAACTGGTACATAAAATTCATCCCCATTAAAAGGAAAGTTCTCAAAATATAATTGAGTTGAATTTTCAAAAAGACGATTGCCAATCAACACAAGACTTTCTAATTTCATAGACACCTCGCCCACCACCACGGTGGGTTTTCTTTTGCTTATTAAAACATGAAAAATAAGTTATCTTAAAATTAATTTAAGTATTCTTATATTTTTACTTGACTCAAAAACTAAGTTTTCTTATATTTATCTCACAGACAACAAAAAAGCACACCGACTCTCTGACCTTCCGATGTGCTTTGCAAACTGCGAGATAAGTATGAAACAAAACACTATCCCTAGTCAAACGACTGCACGCTTATATCAACATCCTACTGTTGAAGAACAGCGCCCTTCTCGTTTCGCCACTATCAAAGCCAACGCAATAGACTTCGTAAAGTTTATTGTCCTCTCTTTCATCCTTTGGGTGATTGCAGTAGCCGCTGCATCTTGGATGCTTGGAGGCTAATCATGACTAACTTCAAAAAACACCCTGACGGATACAAGTCATATTTAGGCCGTGACAACACAGGCATTTACTCAGTGCGTATTGGGTGGATCGTTTATGCATCTAATGCAAATGGCACAGTTCTTTACAAGGTTAAAAGTGACGTTAAGACGCCTTTAGACGTAATAAAGTTCCAATCTGAATATCCCAAAGTGTGGGAAGTACTTACCCAAGAGATCAGCTTTCAACGAAAGAAAAAGCTGGCAATAGACCTTGGTAACTCTCACATCTCATCAATTGAACGCAAATCGTATAAGCAAAAACGCGGCTTTACTGGCAGTCGATAGGAGCAAAATATTATGGCTATTGAAGTTTTTACACCCGAACAAACGTTATTGGTTCAAAGCGTAATTTGTTACCTATATACAGACCCTGGTCTTGGTAAAAGTTCCATTGCTCATACAGCTAACAAGCCTGTAATTTTTGACTTTGACAAAGGTCAACATCGTGTAGCGCCTGAGCTTCGACGTGGCACCATTGTACGCATTGACACGTGGTTAGACCTTGAAAACTTAAAGGATAGTTTTTACGACAACTATCAAACAATTGTGGCCGATACGGTTGGGGCTATGTTAGATGCTATTAAGGATCAACTTTTAAAGAATCCTGATAATAGACAGCGTGACCAAACTCTCACCCTTAAAGCTCAAGGTTTAGCTGGTAACAAGTTTATGACTATGGTCCGCAAATGGCAGAGCTTTGGTAAAGATGTTGTATTTATTGCCCATGCTGTTGAAGAGGAAGCAGGCAAAGAAAAACTCAAAGTGTATAGACCAGATCTAGCTGGTAAAAACAGAAATTTACTTTACCGAATGGCCGATGTAATGGGCTATTTACACTCTTCTACAGATGAGAATGGTGATACCAATCGTACGATTCTATTCAATCCTACGCCTACTCATCATGCTAAAAACTCCGGCCGATTAGGGGCGGTAATGACTACTTCGAGTGGTGCTGAAATTTGTACCGGCCAAGTACCAGTACCAGAATTAAGTAGCTCCCCTACTTTCTTGGCTGATCTACTTAAGCAGGCTAAAGACCACATTAATACATTGACTCCAATGCAAGCAGCTGAGATTAAAGCTCAAGCCGATCTCAGTAACTTCAAACAGTCTTGTACTGAAGCTAATCATGCTGGTGATTTAAACCAACTTACTGAATCGCTCGATAGAGAACATAAATATGCCTTGCCTATGTGGCATGCAGTTCAATTGCGTGCCCGCGAAATGAATTGCACATTTGACCAAGAGCAGAAGAAGTGGAAAAACCCGCCTGAGTTTAAAGGTATTTCAAATGAACAGCGTGATGAATTACAGGCTTTCATTGATGGGTGCGGACTAGATGTAAAAACCGTTTGTGAACACTTAGGAATAGATGCCCTTACTCAAATTGAAGCATCAAAACTTACAGCAGTTAAACAAGACATTGAAACCTTAGCTAAAAATGAAATAGCAGCATTTGAAAATGAGTCATCAAAAGATCCTGTTGAGCAAACTGAAATCTTGGATGAGGCATATAAAAAAACTCTAGACACCCTACTTCAACGAGTTAGTGAATCTAAAACCACAGTAGAAGTAAATGCTGTTTATCGCTATACCCGTGGTTGGTCTGATAAACAAATGGAACCTCTCTTAAAGGCGATTACCACTCGTTTAGCATTATTGGAGAAAGGAAACCCTGAGTATTTACTGGAGGAACAAGCCTGATGAACCAAACTTCTCCAGAGTTTCTTTTCGAGCCAAAGCTGCTACCACAGCAGCTTTTCGAGAAGTTCATAGTCTTCAATGTGAATGCAGGTTATCGCGGCAGAGGTACACCTCATGGCGTAAACCTAATTAAAGGCAACAAAGCTACCCTCACCTTGACTGAGAAAGGTGAAATGAACAAAGCTGCTCAAGAGCGCTACAAGTTAATGCTTTTGAAGTATTTCAAAGAAGGTCGTTCTGCAATGGATGAGCTAGACCAAGAAGTTAAACGTATTTATAAAATGGTGGCGTGAATGATTGACTTAAAAACTAAACAAGCATTTTGGGTAGAACAGCTACCAATTTTTAAAGAAAAATACTGGCTTCCTGATCACTTAGAAGTACTTAAATTTGACATGATTGGCGGTTGTTTTGAACTTGCTGAAGGAATAAAAACAGATTTTAGTGAAGATGACCTTGTTGAAATATATCATCGAGTAAATAGTGGCTGGGCGATGTGGAAAAAAGCCGTGATCTTCATGCGAGAAAAAGCAGAAGCTCAGGCGGTAACGCGATGGATTAGTGTTAATGACCGTCTTCCAACCTTTGAAGAGTTGGTTTTGATAAAAACAAATAAAGGAACTGTACAGGGTTATCTATTTCAGGATGAAGAGTACTCCGAAATGAAAGGCGAGTACATAAAGTTTGATGGCTGGCAAGACGATTTCCATGATGACTTTATTGAATATGAGGATGTAACTCACTGGATGAAATTGCCAAATGGAGTAAGTGATTCAGGGCCAAGTGGTTTTAAATATCAAATCCAGCCAATGGAACTACCTGAAAACCTTTTTAACTGGTTCCATCCAGACATTGAGCTATTTGACACCATTGAAGAAGGTACAGAAAGCTATACAAAAGATCAGTGGAAACAACTTCAGTTAAGTCTTGGAGTTAAAATTGAAACTCAACTATTAGATTACGATGAAATTCCAAATATACCGGAAGATGCAGTAGTTTGGCCAAACTGGAAGCCTGAACCACCTGAACAAGGATTATTTTTAATTGCAGCATTTGATTCAGAAGATGGCCCTGTACTTTGGTGGGCTAATCCCAAAGCTGAAAGTAAGGAGGGGGATAAATGTTATTAACAGTTAATCAGACAATTCAAGTCACAAATTTATCAAAGACAACTATTTATAGAATGTTTGATTCAGGTGAACTTAAAAAAGTTAAATTGGGCGGTTCAACTAGAGTTGAACTTTCCAAAGAACTTTATGAGAAGTACAAAGAAAAAATTCAGGCCTTATTTTGATAAGGCCTTTTTAATTAATTAACTCTTCTTACTCTAGCTTCTTCGCGCAACCTATCTAAATAATCCGCCCAAGCCTGCATCATTTCGCTACGTTCCTTTAAGTATTTTGTTCGGTTGTATGCCCTACCATGCATATCTTTAACTTGGTGCGCGAGTTGCTGTTCAATGCGCTCAATCGGATAGTGAAGTACTTCATCTAATAAAGTACGTGCAGTTGCCCGTAATCCATGACCCGTGGTTTCACCATTTGCAAATCCAAAATTTTTAAGCCTTTTATTAATAGTGGATTCACTAATAACAGGATTTCCCTTTTTCATTGAAGCAAAGACATACTTTGTACTTCCGGTTAATTTGTAGAGCTTCCTTAAATACTCAACTACTTGCGTAGCTAAAGGAACTATATGTTCCAGTTGAGTCTTGTTTTGTGTCTTTGGTGGTGTGTATGCCCAAAGGCCTTTTTCTAAATCTATATTTTCCCATTCCGCCCAACGCAGTTCACCTGGACGAACAAAAACATAAGGCAATATTAATGTGGCGAAGTAAACGATGATTGAGCCATTAATATTTGGTTCTGATAAATCCAAAAGCAGTTGTCCTAATCGCTCTTCATCAGTAATTGCTGCGTAGTGCTTAACTGTACCTGATTTTAAAATACCTGATATTTGATCTGCCACATTAAACTGACAAAGCCCTAACACGATCGCATACTTAAAAACCTGACTGGCTTTAGAACGCATTCTTTTTGCTGAATCATATTTACCTTGATTCTCGTACAATCTACATGCATCTAAAATTTGTAGAGCTGTGATTTCTGAAATTGGAATTGAACCAACACTTAAATAAAGTTTTTCCCAGATTGAATCGTTTCTCTGTTTAGTACTTTCGGTGATTTCTTCTGTTAATCTAAATTCATCCGCTACCGCTGCAAAGGTTGAAACTAGATTTCTTTTTTTAACCTGTATATCTCGTTTGCGCTGTTCGACTGGATCAATATTTTGTGCAATTTGGCTTTTGAATTCCTCACGCTTTTGTCTTGCAACTGCCAGAGATATTTCAGGATATGGGCCGATTGAGATGGTGTTGCGTTTCTTAATAATTGGCCGGGTGTAATCGAATCGCCACGTTGTAGCCCCTTTTTTATCAATTAATAGGTATAATCCACCACCATCAGAAAGTTTTTGAGTTTTTTTCTCAATATCTTTCTTATTTTTAGCGATTTCAGACTTAATTTTAGAGTCGGTTAAAGCGGGTACAATTTTAGGCATTTTTGAGTTTTACGGTAAGTTATACGGTATGATCCCACAAAGTGAACATTTTAATAGATTAAAATCATTAACTTATGTTTCATTTCGTGAGCGCGCCGGGCGCACCAGCTTTTATATAATAACTTCATAAATTTATCTCAATTTTATAAAATTCCGACTATTTTACTTGGTTTATTAATCATTATCGCTCAAAATATACCCCTCTTTCATAATGTGAGAATTTCATGACTGATGCTTTGGTTTTAAGAGATTTGTCCAAAACATATCGTAATGGTTTTCAGGCGTTAAAAGGTATTAACCTCACTGTGCCTGAAGGTGAATTTTATGCGTTGTTAGGTCCAAATGGTGCCGGCAAATCAACAACCATTGGTATTATCAGCTCCCTCACGAAAAAAACCTCAGGAACTGTTGAGATTTTTGGGCATAATCTCGATACCCATCCATCTCTGGCAAAACAGCAGCTTGGTGTCGTTCCTCAAGAATTTAACTTTGGACAGTTTGAAAAAACATTCGATATTTTAGTCACTCAAGCTGGCTATTATGGTATCCACAAAAAGATTGCAGAAAAACGTGCCGAACATTATTTAGAAAAGCTCGGCCTATGGGAAAAACGTAATATACAAGCACGCATGCTGTCTGGTGGTATGAAGCGTCGTCTGATGATTGCCCGTGCCATGATGCATGAGCCTAAGCTTCTTATTCTAGATGAACCTACTGCTGGTGTAGATATTGAATTACGCCGTTCTATGTGGGATTTTCTCACCGAAATGAACGAAAGCGGTACTTCTATTATTTTAACGACCCACTATTTAGAAGAAGCAGAAATGTTGTGTCGTCAAATTGCGATTATTGACCGCGGTGTAATTAAAGAAGATACCAGCATGAAGAGCTTCCTTAATCAGCTCAATGAAGAATCATTTATCTTCGATTTAGCCGAACCGATTGGGCCGCTTCAGTTAAATATTATTGGTGTAAAGTTTAACTTAATTGATAGCAATACTTTAGAAGTAACGATGGATAGAGCTCATACATTAAATGACCTATTCCAGCTATTAGAATCTCAAGGTATTCGTGTTCGTAGTATGCGTAATAAATCGAACCGTTTAGAAGAGTTATTTGTCAAAATGGTCGAGAAAAATCTTGAAGGAGAGGCAAAATGAATTTTAGCCAACTGCAAATTGCTCTCTGGACCATCGTTCGTAAAGAAGTACGCCGTTTTCTACGCATTTGGCCACAAACCTTATTACCACCTGCAATTACAATGAGTTTGTACTTTGTCATTTTTGGTAATTTGGTGGGTTCACGCATTGGACAAATGGGTGGCGTGAGCTATATGCAATTTATTGTGCCCGGCTTAATTATGATGGCTGTTATTACTAATAGTTATGCCAACGTATCTTCAAGTTTCTTTAGCGTAAAATTCCAGAAAAGTATTGAAGAACTCATCATGAGCCCCGTGCCACTCCATATCATTTTATGGGGCTATGTCATTGGCGGTATTTGCCGTGGTGTATTAGTGGGCGCTATTGTGACTGCAATGAGCATGTTCTTTACTGACCTTTTCATACACAACTGGTTCGTAACTATATATACAGTCTTAATTACATCGGTTCTTTTCTCATTAGGTGGTTTTATTAATGCAGTCTATGCAAAATCATTTGATGATATTTCTATTATTCCCACCTTTGTTCTTACACCCTTAACTTATTTAGGTGGTGTGTTTTATGCCATTAGTGCACTTGGTCCTTTTTGGCAAAAACTTTCTTTAATTAACCCTATTGTTTATATGGTTAATGCTTTCCGTTTCGGCATTTTAGGTCATAGTGATGTGAATGTTTCATTCTCTTTAATCATTGTGACATCATGCTGTGTTGTACTTTACGGAATTGCTTACTATTTACTTGCTCGTGGTTCAGGAATGCGTGAATGAGTGTCGAACAGTCTTTATTGGGTAAAGAAACCCAATATCCAACTAATTATCAACCTGATGTTTTATTTCCAATTGCCCGTGCTCAGTCTCGTGAAAGCTATTCACATATTGAAGGCATTACTCAAGGTAAAGATTGGTGGCATGTTTTTGAAATCTCATGGTTAAACGCTCATGGTATTCCACAAGTTGCGATTGGCAGAATTACACTACCCGCTTCTTCACCGAATTTAATTGAGTCAAAGTCATTAAAACTTTACTTCAATAGTCTTAATTTCACTCAATTTGATTCGAAAGATTCATTCATTGAAACGGTTGAAAAAGATCTCTCAGCTGCTGCGGGTGCAAAAGTTGAATTAACCTTATTTCAGGTTGATGATTTAGAGATTTCTAAACCTCAAGGCATTTGTATTGATGACCTTGCACCAGAACGTTTAGAGCATCATCCGGATGCAACTCTTTTAAAACGAGATGAGTCTGGTGAAGAAGTTGAAATTGAGCTGTATTCTCATCTTTTGAGAAGTAACTGCCCAGTCACGGGACAACCAGATTGGGGGACAGTTTTTATTCGTTTTAAAGGCAAAAAACCTTGTTATCGTAGTGTTTTAGCTTATATTATCTCGTACCGTCAGCATAACGGCTTTCACGAACAGTGTGTTGAACAGATCTTTGCCGATATTTGGCAAAATCTAGAGCCTGAGAAGCTGATGGTTTATGCAACTTATACTCGTCGCGGCGGACTTGATATTAACCCTTGCCGAGTATCGGATCTTTCATGGATGCCAAAACCGATTCGATTGGCACGACAATAAAACGAATAATTTGAGGATACACCATGCCGTTTTTTGGTTTTACCCCTTCTGAAGGCTTATTGAACGATATACAAACTGGAATTGCGAATAAAAATTCTAGCGAACCTTTATATCCACTTCGCGATAAGATTGCTTTACAACTTAATGAAGAGATTATTGATAATGTCTTAATTCAGTTAGTTCAGCATTTTCCTGCAAGTGAAAAGCGCGATACTGCCGAAAAACTAGCAGGCTATGTCAAATCAACTGTGGCTGTTCTTTTAAAGCAATTGTTAAGCAAAGCACCAAATGATGTGGTTAAACAATCAGTAGAGTTTTCTGAAAAAAGCTTATTTAAAGACCCACAAGGCCAATATAAAGTAGGCGTAAATTTAGATGCAGGTTTAGTGACTAACCTTAAGCATAACTTTGCTGAGCTTGAAGCAGGCAATGACATTAATAAAGCTGCTTTAGCTGAGTTATATAAACAATTCGGCGATGCCATGATTAAACACTTCATGTCTGATTTTAATAAAACATTAGACCTTGGCATGATTAAGCGTAAAGCAGCCGATATTGGTGCAGCAGCTGTAACAAAAGCTGTTCACATTGCGATCGACAAATTGATTCCAAGCTTAAATCGTACTGAACTAAAAGCGATGGCTGAATATCATGATGGTTTATTCTTTAACTAATAAAAAATAGACTATCGGAAACCTAGCGAAAGCTAGGTTTTTTTATTGCAAAATATTGATATACATTGCCATTAACCAAGTTTATGTTAGCATGCGCCAAGCACTGATTGACCTTAGTTAACGCCGCATGTCTCCTAGTCCGCAATATAAATTTTTACGCCAAGCTCCTCGAGATGGTCTTAGCACTGCTATGCAACCTTCAAAGTGGCAACAACTCCATGTTGACCCTTGGCTATGCCTATTTCTGCTCTTAAATGCGCTATTAGGTTTAACCGTACTATATAGTGCTTCTGCACAAGATGTAGGGTTAGTGAGTAAACAAGCCATGAGTTTTGGTATTGGTTTTCTAGTGATGATTGGCCTAGCCCAAATTCCACCTAAGGTCTATCAAGCTTTTTCACCCTATTTTTATTTATTTGGCTTATTTTCACTTTTGGCAGTCATGATATTTGGTGAAGTCCGAATGGGTGCTCAGCGCTGGATTGATATTCCTGGTTTCGGAAGTGTGCAACCCAGTGAATTCATGAAAATCGGCATGCCCATGATGATTGCCTGGTTTTTAGCACGTAAACCCCTTCCCCCTAGTTTTTCACAAGTTGTTTTATCATTAATGTTAATTGGCATTCCTTTTTTATTGATTGCAGAACAACCTGACTTAGGGACATCACTTTTAGTATTAGCAAGCGGTATATTTGTTTTATTTTTAAGTGGACTATCGTGGCGTATGATCGGTGCTGCGGGAGCCTGTGCCGCGGTGGTCATTCCGATTGCTTGGGAATTTCTTTTACACGATTACCAACGTCAAAGGGTTTTAACTTTACTTGATCCAGAGGCAGATGCACTCGGTACTGGTTGGAATATTATTCAATCTAAAACTGCAATTGGTTCTGGTGGTTTTTCAGGTAAAGGATTTCTTGAAGGTACCCAATCACATTTGCACTTTTTACCTGAAGGTCATACCGACTTTATTATTGCTGCGTACTCCGAAGAGTTTGGGCTTATCGGTGTACTTATTTTAGTTATTCTTTATTTTGCTATTATTTTTAGAACATTCCAAATCGGTTTACAAAGCTTCCATAACTATGGACGTTTAGTTGCTGGCGCCTTTGGTTTGTCTTTTTTTGTGTATGTATTTGTAAATGCGGGAATGGTCAGTGGTATTTTACCTGTAGTAGGTGTTCCTTTACCTTTTATGAGTTATGGCGGAACAGCTATTATTACTTTAATGGCCACCTTTGGTTTAGTCATGTCCATTCATACACATCGATAATCTGGAATTTTAAAACGATATGTTGTCTCAACACTTAAATAAAACTTTAAAAATGCTCGCTTTGTGTACTGGTTTAATCAGTACAAGTCACTTCGCTCAGGCCAACGATTTTGCCACGCATCCTGATTATGTAAATTTTAAACAAAAAACGATGAGTGCTTATGGTTTAAGTGGCGATCAAGTTGATGCAGCCATGAATGGTGCAAAAAATTTACCAAACATTCTAAATATTATGACTCGTCCAGGTGAAAGCAAACCTTGGTATGACTATCGCTCTATGTTTTTGGTTGAAGGAACAATTCAACGTGGTGTCCGTTTTAAAAACCAATATGCAGATGCTTTAAACCGTGCTGAACAACAATATGGTGTATCTCAAGCTGTCATTTTGGGCATCTTGGGTGTTGAAACAGGTTATGGCGCAAATAAAGGTTCATTTATTACACGTGATGCATTAGCCACACTTGCTTTTGGTTACCCTCGCCGTGCTGAATATTTTGGAGATGAACTTGCTGCTCTTATTGCATGGACTTATAAAGAAGGTTACCCAACAAGTAGTATTGTAGGTTCCTATGCAGGTGCAATTGGCTATCCACAATTTATGCCGAGTAATATTAGTAAATATGGGGTCGATTATGATGGTAATGGACACATCGATTTAAGAAACTCTGCAGAAGATGCAATCGGTTCAATCGCAAATTACTTAGCAAAACAAGGATGGCAACGCGATCAACCTATCGGATTTATGGCACGTTACACAGGCTCAAATCCAGACAGTGTTATTGCTAAAGATTTAACTCAACCTTTTCCATATGGTGCATTAAAGACACTCGGGGTTTCACCCTTAAATCCTTTAGTTAAAATTGATGACCTGGATATGGTGAATGTTATTCAATTACAAGACTATAATGGTCCAATTTACTATTTGACTTACCCGAATTTTCAAGTAATTACGACCTATAATAAAAGCCGTATGTATGCGACTGCTGTATGGTTATTAGGCACTGAAGTGGCTAGCCGATAGGCTAGCTTTTTTATTAGTTATGTAAAAGTCAATAAATATTTTTGTTAAATAGATCACAATATACACAAATTTAATATTTTGTTACAATTTTGATTATTTTTTAACCCATAACTGTAAGTTTTTGCCCTTTTTGTAACTATTTCTCGTTAAAGACTAGACACTCTCCGTAAGCGATGAATATTATCCACCCCAATGTAGCAATTGCAAAAGTGAATAATAAGACATGTTCACTTTAAATTTCAGTCAATCGCTGAAAGAAAAAAGTACATGTTCTCAGGAGTTTATACAAATGCAGTTATCGCTGAAATACGTTCTTGCACTGACGGCTAGTTTAAGCATAGCCCCATTGCACGCTGAAATGGTGCAATCTTCATCATTAAATAGCGATGTAGATGGTTCTAATTTAGCAGCACGTGTATTGAGTAAAGATACTCAAAATTTTAATTCTCGTTTTTCTAACATTAACAGTCTTTCAATCACTGAACGTTCTGGCGATCAAATCCGTCGTCAAGCGATCGCAGCAAAAATTGAAATCCCTGAAGATGAGCCTTCAGTGATTGAAAAACTTAACACAGTAGCTTCAAACACTGTTCGTAAGTTTAGCCAAACTGGTATGGCTTCATGGTATGGTCGTCAATTCCATGGTCGCAAAACAGCAAGTGGTGACACATTCGATATGAATGCGCTTACTGCTGCTCACCGTAGCCTACCGTTGAACTGTTACATTCGAGTAACGAATAAAGACAATGGCAAAAGTGTGGTTGTAAAAGTAAATGACCGTGGTCCTTTCCATGGCAATCGTGTACTTGACCTATCTTACGGTGCAGCTAAACGTCTTGGTATTACCAATGCTGGAACTGCAAAAGTAAATATTGAGCGCGTTGATGGTCCAACTTCATAAGTTATAGACTCTAGAGCTCATGTAAAAAGCCGCAATTTTTCTGCGGCTTTTTTATTTTTTCAACTATAAAAATAATTCCTAACTGAGGGTAAAAAAATTAGCTTTTTTAGCTCTTCTTCAACCCCAGTTTTGGATATTCTTTGAACAAAAAATTGCTTTTATTTTATCAAAGTCTATTTTGCCTCTAAATTGCGCTTAGAGCGACTTTAATAAATTTGCGCTACCCTAGTACCATTTTTCTAAAATAAGGGCTATTTATGGCGTTTTTAGAGTAGATGAGTAGAGCTTTTTCACACAATTTTCCCACCCATCTCAAAATTACAATTTTTTTGGTGTTTTCATCATTGAGCAACACAGAAAAAATATTATGAAATATTGCACCCTTTTTTGAGTTCGAATGGACTATTGTTTCAATCATTGCCATATTATTTTTTCACCTACCCGCTCCAAAGTTTTTACTACCAAGTTGCTATAGTTGAATAGTGTTGGTTTCTTGTCGAATTCCTCCAGAACAGGCTAAAATATATCCAGAAAAAATAAATCAAAGTAAAAACAAGGAGTGTGCCATTAATGAAATCCGTTACAGAATGGTTTGACGAATATAGCGAAAGCCATCAAAATCCAACTAACAAACAAATTCACTGGCTCTGCGTTCCTGCCATTTTATTTTCTATTATTGGAATCATTGCCCATTTCAGCACTTTACTAACTGCTCTACTACTTGTACTCACTTTAGTATTTTATGCCCGTTTAGATCTTGTACTTGCTGTTGCTATGGCAGCTTTACTTGTTGTTATGGCGTGGCTCATTTACACCCTACCTGTAGGAGTAGGATTTTATATTGCTATTTTTGTAATTGCTTGGATCGGACAGTTCTATGGCCATAAAGTTGAGGGTAAAAAACCATCTTTCTTTAAAGATTTACAATTTTTACTCATTGGCCCGGTCTGGTGTATGGATGCTTATCTAGGAAAAATCTTACCTAAATGGAAAAGTAGACAAAAACACGCTATATCCTAATTTTTCAATCAAAGCTGGATCATCTCGATTCAGCTTTTACATTTTAGTAATTTATTAGAAAATTTATAAAATAGAAAAAAACCAAACTAGCAATAACACTTAAAAGCACTTTCTTCAGATAAAAGGCAATCACAATACAAAAGATTGCTGCATAAACATAAGGATTATCAATAATTCCTTTTAAATTATCGTCATCAAAAAAAACAACTGGAATACAAATTGCTGTTAATAAACAAGGTGCAGAATAATTAAGCATCTTATTCATAATAAGCGGCAATTTAATTTTAACGTTAGGTTCTAAAAAATAATAACGATTAAAAAAGACGATTGCTGCCAAACCTAAAATCATAAACCAAGACATATTATTGCTCCTTACCTATTTTTTCAGTTAACACAGCAACCAACATCCCGATTAATCCTGAAAGTAAAATTGCCCCTTCAACTTGATACAATTTAAAGAAAAATCCACTGAAACAAGTCATTAGTACACCAGCAATTACAGGCGCCCCATTGCATAGCGGCACGATCATGGCAATAAAAATAGCCACAATTGAAAAATCTAAATGATAATTTAGTAAATCTGGAATCACTGTTGCCAAAAGTATTCCAACCAAGCTAAAAACTACCCAGAATAAATAAAAAGACAGACCTGCACCTAACAGATATTCTGGCTGTCTTTTTTCACCAGATGCACACACCGCAAATAATTCATCTGTTAATAAAAAACCTAAACTTAACCGTTTCGAAAGAGACAAAGCAGAAATGTCATTTCTTAAAGTTAATGCATAAATAAAATGCTGAGCCGTTAAAAAGAAAATCGTCACATAAATTGTAAAAGTAGATGCCCCTTCTATTACCATGCTTAAACTAACTAATTGAGCTGCTCCAGCAAAAACAATTCCCGACATCGCAAGGGCTTTATAAAAAGATAAACCTGCATGAATTGCCATAGAGCCAGCCAAGATTGCCCAAGGAATAACAGAAATTGACAAAGGCAAAATATCCATTGCCCCACGTAAAAAAAGATAGGATGGCTTATTTTTTGGAAACCTCACCAACTGATGAAGCTGAATATTCATATATAAAATCCAAGATAAAAGATCTCTCTATAAAATGCGTAATGAGAGTTGATTTATATTGAATAAAATTGCTGTAAATAAATTTTTAATAATCTAGTTATTTAGGCTAACTACATATTGAGTAGGCGTCACTCCCATTGCTTTTTTAAAGTGACGATTAAAATGGCTTTGATCAGAAAAACCACATTGCTGTGCCACCATCGCAATTTGGTCACCCTGTTTTAATAATTGTCTTGCTTTTTGTAAGCGTGCTTGAACAAGCCAAGCATGAGGTGGCAAGCCCACATATTTTTTAAATTGTCTTAAGAAGTGCCATGCGCTTAGACCCACCATATCAGCCAGATCTTGCAAAGAAAAATTCGTTTCAGGCATTTCTATTAGTAATTCTTTAACTCTTAATATTTTTGAATATGCTTCTGGCAACTCACAAAAAGTATGATTTGATTTACCATGTCGCTTCATTAGACAGGCTAAAGTTGATAAATACATTGTTTCTTTAAGTAAAAAATTATCTTTTTGTTCTAATAAATCAAAGAGTAAACAAAGTTGTTGAGCCAGACCTAAGTCATGAATGACAGCTTGAGGAAACCATGGAGCTCCGCGTGAATTTTCAAAAAAATCTTGGCTGACTTCTGCCAACATTTCAGGTGTAGGATAAATTGCCCGATATCGCCAACCTGATTCAACAGCAGATGAGCCCGTATGAATTTCGTCAGCATTTACTAAAATAATATCGCCTTTGGGAGCTACATGTAGTTGGCCCGTCCTAAAAAAAGACTGTGCTCCCTCTTCAATTACACCAATACAATACCCTTCATGAGTATGCTTCGAAAATTGTGTTTGGTGATAATGTGCTTTTAGTAACTCTAAACCGCCCAGCTCTCGCACATGCAGATAATCGGCTTGCTCCCGCTGCATAAATACGTCTCATCTATTCAATAAAAAAACCATAGCATGTTTTAAGAAACTGAATAGAATAAAATTGCTCTATAAAAACAATCTCTTTATTTGTTTATTCGGCTTTATTGGTAGATTTGCCCATCATGTTTGAGCCAACCGCTTTCATGACGATTTTGTGGATCACGATGTGTCCAGTGCAATACACCGCCTTTTGGGTTATATTCATATTCACCGTAAAACTCTACCGCATCACCTTTTTTCAAATTAGGAATTTTAGGTGCTAAATCAATATTATGTGCGACTAAAATTGAAAGGCCATTTTTTAGTACAAGAATAAATTTCTGGTGTCTCGACCCATCATTATCATCTCTTAAAATTGCTTTTACTCGGCCACTTCCCTGCACTTGAACATTACTTTGTCTCTGCTCATAAGCAGCTTTTATTGTATCCGCCCCATTATTTGAAAGTGTAGTTTCAGTATGCTGAGCTTCGGGTATGACTAATGATGGCGATTGATTTTGCTTATGCCCAGATAAATCCAGACCAAAATATGCAGCAATCAATAAAATTATGACACCACCAATACTGAGATTTTTTTTATTTGTCATTTTCTATCCTTAATTTAACTGAGATAAAAAAAGCCCCAATGGGGCTTTTTTTATTGTGATACGAATTACTTCGCAGCAGCTTGAGCAGCAGCAACTTCTTCAGCGAAGCTCATTTCTGCTTTTTTCTCAATACCTTCACCAACTTCGAAACGTACGAAGTTAGCAACAGTAGTACCAGTTGCTTTTAATACATCAGCAACTTTTTTGTCGTTGTCAATTACGTACATTTGACGATCAAGAGCAACTTCGTTCAAGTATTTATCAACTGAACCAGTTACCATTTTCTCAACGATGTTAGCTGGCTTACCAGACTCTAACGCTTTCGCTTCAGCAATTTCTTTTTCTTTAGCGATAAGGTCAGCAGGAACAGCTTCAGCATTTACAGCTACTGGGTTGAATGCAGCAACGTGCATTGCAATACCTTTACCAGTATCAGCATCACCAGTATAAGAAACTACAACACCGATTTTTAAACCGTGTTTGTAGATAGCCAAGTTTTCGCCTTCAACGATTTTCGCACGACGAACTTGGATGTTTTCACCGATTTTTTGAACAAGCGCAATACGAGCTTCTTCAACTGTTTGACCGTCTGCTAATTTTAATTCAGCGATTTTAGCAGCATCAGTTTCACCAGCAGCTAAAGCAGCAGTAGCAACAGCTTTAGAGAAGTTAGAGAAGTTTTCGTCTTTAGCAACGAAGTCAGTTTGACAGTTAACTTCAACTAGGATTGCTTTGTTGCCTTCTTGAACGATTGTGATTGCACCGTCAGCAGCAATGTTACCAGCTTTTTTAGCAGCTTTAGCTTGACCAGATTTACGAAGGTTATCAATAGCAAGCTCGATGTCACCGTTCGCTTCTGTTAATGCTTTTTTGCATTCCATCATTGCAAGACCAGTACGGTCACGTAATTCTTTTACCATGCTTGCAGTAATTGCAGTCATGTTGATCTCCTAAAATCGGTAGAAAATAAATCTTTTCAACAAAAACGGCCCAAAGAAACTCTGGGCCGTTTGCACTCTCGACGCTTAATTTGCCACCATTACATGTCGCAAAAATGACAAGCCTGCGTCAAAACGCATTAAGCCTCAGAAGCGTCTTTCGCAGCGTCATCGCCTTTTGCTTGAGCGTTCGCTTGAGATTGAGCGTATTCTTTACCAGCAAGAATTGCGTCAGCCATAGCTGAAGCATATAGAGTTACTGCACGGATCGCATCGTCGTTACCCGGAATAACGTAATCAACGTTGTCTGGGTTAGAGTTTGTATCAACGATACCGATAACAGGAATACCTAAGTTCTTCGCTTCTTTGATTGCAATCGCTTCGTGATCAACGTCGATTACAAATAATGCGTCAGGTAAACCACCCATGTTTTTAACGCCGCCTAAAGAACGCTCAAGTTTTTCCATCTCACGAGCACGTTCTAAAGCTTCACGTTTAGTAAGCTTAGCAAAAGTACCGTCTTGAGATTGAGTTTGAAGATCTTTTAAACGGTTGATAGATTGGCGAAGTGTTTTCCAGTTCGTCAACATACCACCTAACCAACGGTGGTCTACATATGGTTGACCAGCGCGTTGAGCTTGTTCACGGATGATGTTAGAAGCAGCACGTTTTGTACCAACGAACAAAACTTTGTTCTTTTTGCTTGCTAATTGGTTAGCGAAGTTCAAAGCATCATTTAACGCAGGAACAGTGTGCTCAAGGTTGATGATGTGAATTTTGTTGCGCGCGCCAAAAATGTATTGACGCATTTTTGGGTTCCAGAAACGAGTTTGGTGACCAAAGTGCGCACCTGCTTGAAGAAGGTCGCGCATGCTTACGTTGTAATCTGCCATTTTCTTTACCTTAAAAGTTGGGTTAGGCCTCCATATATCCGCATTCTCCACCCTTTTACAGGCACCCAGAGTAATGTGACGATATATGTGCGGATTTTTTACTCCACCTATCAAATTTGTTCGTAAAAGATATTCACGAAAAGCATTTGATAAAATGGGCGGCTATTTATACCATAGACACTTGTAAATTACCAAAAGTTTTTAGAGATCATGAACAGTACTTATACAGCTCCACGTCGATTAATCAAAACTCCAGATGAAATTGAAAAAATGCGCATTGCAGGACGACTGGCGGCTGAAGTTCTAGAGATGATCAAGCCGTATATCAAGGCGGGTGTAAGTACACTTGAACTTGATACCATTTGCCGTAATCACATTGAAAATGTACAACATGCTATTCCTGCCTGTGTCGGCTATGGTGGCGCTCCTGGACGCCCTGCTTTTCAGCACTCTATTTGTACTTCGGTTAACCATGTTGTCTGCCATGGCATTCCTTCTGAAAATAAAACGTTAAAAAACGGCGATATTTTAAATATTGATGTGACTGTAATTAAAGATGGTTATCACGGCGATACAAACATGATGTATATCGTCGGTGGTGAGACGTCTATTTTAGCCAATCGTCTATGTAAAGTTGCTCAAGAAGCGATGTATCGAGGTATGGCAACTGTTAAAGATGGTTCATATTTAGGTGACATTGGTCATGCAATCCAGAAATATGTCGAATCAGAACGTTTTAGTGTAGTACGTGAATATTGTGGCCACGGTATTGGTACCGTTTTCCATGATGAACCTCAAGTATTACATTATGGTCAAGCTGGAACAGGTATGCGTCTGGAAGCTGGTATGACTTTTACTATTGAACCTATGGTAAATGCTGGCGTATGGCAAACTAAACTATTAGGCGATAAATGGACTGTTGTAACGAAAGACCACAAACTTTCAGCTCAATATGAACATACTATTTTAGTGACTCAAACAGGCATTGAAGTTTTAACTGCACGCCCTGAAGAGGACTTATCTCGCTTCAACTAATAGTTTAACAAACTTAAATAAAAGGCTACTTTATGTAGCCTTTTATTTTTTATTTTGTACTTTTTATTAATAAAACTTTCCAAATATAAACAAATATTTCAAAAAAATTACAATTATTAATTTTTAATAAACAATCATTTTAATAAAACGCGGTATGGTTGGCTCAATAAAAATCAGTAAACAAATGTTCGGACATGGAGTCCTTTTATGATGAAAAAGTCATTATTTTGTATGACAGCTGCCTTTTTTGCCCTGCCAACAATCACTAACGCCGCTTCGCCATATTTTAGTTTAAAAGATGGTGATGGTTTCAAACGTTTTTCAGTCTCTGCTGGCTGGTTACATGCAATGCCTCAAGGCTCAGGAAACCCTGTCAATATCAATACTAGCGTTGCAGAAGGTACAACATCTAAAGTTGGAGATGTATCTACAAAAGCAGTTTTAGATGCAATCGACCAAAGCAAAACTTCAGGAAAATTCTGGTATAGCACTATTGGTCTTCTTGATAAGTTTACAGATACTCTTCCCTCTTCACTTGCAGGTACAGCAGAAGTTAATGGTCTTTCTCAATGGGAACAACAAGGTTCTGGCTTAGAAGCTAGTGATGTTGATACTGTTGGTCTTATGTTTAACTACAACTTTACGGACAATTTATCTTTAGAAATTAAAGGTGGTATTCCCCCTAAAGTAGATATTAATGGAAAAGGTAATATTTACGCTCCTCTTTCTGGAAAAGCGACTCCATTAAAAGATGGGTCTTCGATTGGAGAAATCATAGGAGGTGGAATTTCCGAGGCAGGTGGAGATATTCCTTTAAAACAAGACCTTCATATTACTGATCTTTCTCAGGGAGGCAAAGCTGCGACCGCACGCGCATGGTTACCAGCCGTTGAACTACATTATCAATTTGGTAAAACAGGTGTAAATAAGTTCCGTCCTTATATCGGAGCTGGCGTGATGTATGCATACTTTAATGATTTAAAAATGAATTCCGGTATTGAAGCTGATTTAATTCAAGCGGGCCACATGATCCAGAATATCCATGATGGTAAAGCTGGGGCAGCATTAGATCGCAAAACATCATCAGCAAATCCTATCGTGAAACTAGAAGCGACCGATACTTTTGCACCTATTGTAACTTTAGGTGCAACTTACGACTTCAACCCAAATTGGTTTGCTGTTGGTTCAGTTTCTTATTCCAAAATGAATAGTGAAGCAAAAATCTATGTAACTGACCAAAATACAGGTAAAGAGCTAATTAAAGCGAATACCAAAATTGATATTGACCCACTCATTTCATATGTTGGTGTTGGTTACCGCTTCTAACCCCGCATAAAGCTATAAAAACTTATGCACGTTTTTATAGCTTTCTTTCTATCTACATTTTGCTTCTTTTTAAATCAAAATGCTAAAAAAATGAGCATTTTTTATAAAAAATACAGATATAAAAAACCTTTTCAATTTTTTATTAATACCCTCTTATTTTTTCCAATTTTTTTATTATTTTATATTCACAAACTAACTCAATAAAATTAGAAAGTAATTTTTCCTTTTTAGTAAAATTCATTTTTTGGCACAAGCTTTGCTTTATTCATTGCATGATGAATCAATGATGATTCAATGAATAAACAAAGACGGCCAACGATGTCCGCTCTGATCAGTCTGCAGATAGGCAATAAATTGCCATGCAAATTAAATTTCGTTCAGTTCAGAGGGACGGCGTATGTCTTCAAATATCCAATTAGATGCAAAAAAAGCAACTGAAATCAAATTATTTAGTTTTTCAACTCCAGCAATGCGTGCCTTCCACATGACATGGCTCGCTTTCTTCGTATGTTTCTTTGCATGGTTTGCGTGTGCACCACTAATGCCCGTCATTAAAGGGGAATTTGGCTTAACAAAAGACCAAATTGCTAATATTAATATTGCTGCTGTTGCTATTACTATTTTAGTGCGGCTTATTGTCGGACCACTCTGCGACAAATATGGTCCACGTATTACGTATACCACCCTCCTATTAGTTGGCAGCATTCCAGTATTTGGTGTAGCTGCTGCCAATAGCTATGAATCTTTTCTATTCTTTCGCTTACTTATCGGGGCGATTGGGGCAAGCTTCGTCATTACTCAATACCATACAAGTGTCATGTTTGCACCTAACGTTGTAGGAACAGCAAATGCGGCAACGGCTGGCTGGGGAAATGCTGGTGGTGGAGCAACACAAGCTTTAATGCCTTTATTGCTCGGTGCAATTGTGATGTTTGGTGTTGAACAAACCATGGGATGGCGCGTGGCATTAATCGTACCTGGCGTAATGATGGTTATTGTTGGCATTCTTTACTGGAAATTAACTCAAGACTGTCCTCAAGGGAACTTTAAAGAAGTTCGCGCACAAGGTATTGAAGTCGGAAGTGGTAAAAAAGGTGGTACTGCCATTTTAATGCAAGCCGCTCGCAACTATCGTGTCTGGATTTTATTTTTGGCATATGGTGCAAGTTTTGGTATTGAGATTTTTATCCATAACGTTGCAGCAATGTACTATGTTGATCAGTTCAAAATGGATTTAAAAACCGCTGGTCTAACCGCCGGAATCTTTGGTCTCTTAGCATTATTTGCTCGTGCACTAGGCGGTATCATTTCCGATAAAGTCGCACTCAAAAAAGGTTTAGATGGCCGTACTAAAGTGCTTGTACTCATGATTTTGGGTGAAGGCTTATTCTTAATCCTCTTCTCGCAAATGAATGCTGTTGCGCTCGCAATTATTTCCATGACTATTTTTGCATTGTTTACGCATATGGCATGTGGAGCAACTTACGCTCTCGTACCCTTTATCGATCGTACTGCATTAGGTGGAGTCGCAGGAATTATTGGTGCGGGTGGTAATGTTGGCGCTGTGGCAGCAGGTTTCCTACTCAAAGGTTTACTTGATGTCCAAACTTGCCTGTTTATTTTAGGCGGTCTGGTAATGGTCGCAGGATGTAGCGTAATTTTGATTCGCTTCACAACTGAACATAAAGAAAAAGAACAAGTTCTTTTTGAGCAAGCATTACTTGAACGTAATTCCACAGCTTAATTTTTATAAGAAGCAGAGATCAAAATGGTGTCTGCTTCTTCAAATTTCTTATCATAAAATATTAACATTAGTCACTTTTTAATTCTTCTTAAATATTCTTGCCATCTATATCGATATTCCTCGATATATCTTCTACAATAAATGACCACATTATTATAATTTTCCATTAATCATGACTAAAACTGCTCACAACTTTTCCCAGCCACTTATCTATATGCTGATTGGTAGTGCCCTTATTTTGGCTCTTTCTTTAGGCGTTAGGCATGGTTTTGGACTGTATTTGGTCCCAATGAGCCATGAATTTGGTTGGGGACAGCATGTTTTTAGTCTCGCAATTGCGATGCAAAACTTAATCTGGGGAGCTGTGCAGCCTTTTACTGGTGCAATCGCAGATAAATATGGCAGTAAAATTGTAGTTGCTGTTGGCGGATTGCTTTACGCCCTCGGCTTACTCTTAATGGCTTTTAGCTCAAGCATCTTAATCTTAAATTTAAGCCTAGGATTGATTATTGGCCTAGCTTTATCAGCCACCTCTTTTACAGTTTTACTTAGTGCAGTAGGTCGAGCGGCACCTCCAGAAAAAAGAAGTATGGCAATGGGGATTGCCAGTGCAGCAGGTTCTTTCGGTCAGTTTATTATGTTGCCATCTACCCTTCTCTTACTCAAAAATGTTGGATGGTCAGCCGCCCTAATGGTCAGTGCACTACTAATTGCTCTTATTATTCCTCTTGCATGGATGTTAAAAGGACCAAGCAATCAAACACCAAAAGCAATTGCACAACCTCAGCTTACATTTAAACAAGTACTGAATATTGCCAGAAAACATAAACCCTTTTGGTGGTTAGCTTTAGGTTTCTTAGTGTGTGGATTCCAAGTTGTTTTCTTAGGTGTACATTTACCCGGCTATTTAATCGACCACGGCTTTGATGCAGCTACAGGAACTGTGTTTCTAGCCCTAGTTGGACTATTTAATATTGTGGGGACTTATGGTGCTGGTTGGTTAGGAGATCGCTTCTCAAAACCTAAATTATTAATGGCACTTTACGGCAGCCGTGGCATCGCGATCATTGCCTTTCTGTTATTACCTTTAAGCATTTATACGGTATATGCTTTTGGAATTATTATGGGCCTTTTATGGCTCTCTACTGTTCCGCTCACCAACGGTATTGTGGCAAATATGTTTGGCGTTAAATATCTTTCAATGCTCAGCGGCATTGTGTTTTTCACTCATCAAGTCGGTTCTTTCTTTGGCGGTTGGCTTGGCGGTGTTAACCATGACTTAACAGGTAATTACAATGCAATTTGGCTATGCTCTATTGCATTGAGTATATTAGGTGTAATCGTACACTTCTTTGTGAATGAGGAGGCTGTTATTCATGATGCATAATGCCTTACTTTTGAAAACAATTATGACTTTTATCTTAATCACGCTTTTGGTGCTTTCTATAATTTTATGGAAACAAACACCAGATTTATTTGAATATTTTAACCAAGCATTTTGTCCACACTAGTAGGATGAAAAGCTAGAATCATCCTTTGGATTGTCATAAAAATATAAAAAACTTATGGTCTAATGAAAATAAAAAAGCCCGCAGATTTGCGGGCTTTTTTATTAAAAACTTATTTAAAATCAAAACAAACGATTCATACCATTAAGTGCAGCTACACGATATGCTTCAGCCATTGTTGGATAGTTAAATGTCGTTTCAACGAAATATTTCAATGTATTATTTGGGCTGTGCATAACTGCTTGCCCAATGTGGATAATTTCGGCAGCATTATTACCAAAACAGTGAATACCTAAAATTTCCATAGTGTCGCGGTGGAAAAGAATTTTTAATTCACCTACTGTATCGCCCGTAATTTGTGCACGAGCTAAGTGACGGAAAGAAGCTTGACCCACTTCATACGGAATTTTCTCTTCCGTTAATTCCTGTTCATTTTTACCAATTGATGAGATTTCCGGAATAGTATAAATACCAGTTGGAATGTCTCGTACTGGTTTAGCATCTTCACCACTCATGTTTGCGCCAGCACAGCGCCCTTGGTCATAAGCAGCAGAAGCAAGTGATGGCCAACCAATTACATCACCAGCAGCATAAATGTTTTCAACTTCAGTTTGATATTGATCATTTACAGAAAGCTGACCACGGTTGTTTGGAACTAGTCCAACGTTCTCAAGACCTAAGCCTTCTGTGTTACCTGAGCGACCATTACACCAAAGAATGGCATCGGCTTTAATCTTTTTACCACTTTGTAAGTGTAAAACAACATGATCATCAAACGTTTCAAGATGATCCATTTGTTCATTGTGGCGAATCAATACACCTTGTTCACGTAAGTGATAAGACAAAGCATCCGCAATTTCATCATCTAGATAACTTAATAGTTTTTGCTGAGTATTGATCAAGTCAACTTTATGATCTAGACCAATAAAGATTGAGGCATATTCACAGCCAATAACGCCCGCGCCGTAAATAATGATTTTTTGAATTGAATAATCAAGATCAAGAATCTTGTCCGAATCAAATACGCGAGGATGATCAAAGTCGAGACCTTGTGGATGATAAGGACGACTACCTGTCGCAATCACGATTTGCTTACAGATAATTGTCTCTTTAATGCCTTCGTGGCTAAAAACTAAGACTGTATTTTTATCTTGAATATATGCACGACCATGGAAGACACCAATCTTGTTACGGTCATAAAAACGTGTATGTGTATCAACCTGTTGTTGAATCACTTTGTGTGCATTACGCAAAACCTGTTTCATGGTGAACTGTTTCCATTCACCTACTTTTTGAAACATTGGATCACGCTGATAGCGAATAATACTAGAAACTGTTTGACGTAATGCTTTACTTGGAATCGTTCCTACGTGTGCACAGTTACCACCAAGTTGATCACGCACATCTACAATTGCAACACGCTTACCAGCTTTTGAAAGCTTCATTGCCGCGCCTTCACCCGCAGGTCCAGAACCGAGAACTACCGCATCGTATTTAACGAAATTCCCACTAACGACCTCTTTTTTACGTGGCATTGAAAGCTCCTTCCTCTCTTGAATGACCATATTTTATAATAGATTATGACTAATATGCGGTGAATTTATGTATTTCTCAACCCTATATTTCTGAATAGCCACATTTATTATATGAATAGTTATTTTCCGCTATTAACTGAAGAACTTCGCTATAATACAATGTCAATGTCTCTATAAACGAGTGGAAAAGTTAGATATGTCAGAACACCGTAAACCTGAACAGGGTGTAAAACTTCGTGGCGCAGAAAAAGTCGCAAGAATTCCTGTAAAAGTTGTACCTACGGTTGAAGTGCCGCGTAAACCTGACTGGATTCGTGTCAAGATGACGGCACCAGAAGAAGTTCAGCGTATTAAAACGACTTTACGTGCTCAAAAACTCCATACCGTTTGTGAAGAAGCTGCTTGCCCAAACCTCCCAGAATGTTTTGGTGGTGGTACAGCAACATTCATGATTATGGGCGATATTTGTACACGCCGTTGTCCTTTCTGTGATGTAGCACATGGTCGTCCAAATGCACTCGATGCTGACGAACCTCGTCACATGGCAGAAACCATTTCTAACCTGAAACTCAAGTATGCAGTAATTACTTCAGTTGACCGTGATGACTTACTTGACGGCGGTGCACAACACTTTGTGGACTGTATTAAAGAAGCTCGCGCGCTTAGCCCAACGACATTGCTTGAGATTTTAGTACCAGATTTCCGTGGACGTATGGATATTGCTTTACGCATTATGACTGAATGTCCGCCAGACGTATTTAACCATAACATCGAGACTGTGCCTCGTCTATATAAAGCAATGCGTCCAGGTTCAGACTATCAACACTCTTTAACCTTATTAAAAATGTTTAAAGAATACTGTCCAGATATCCCAACAAAATGTGGTTTGATGGTCGGTATTGGTGAAACTGAAGAAGAAGTTATTGCATTGCTTGATGACTTACGTGCTCACGATGTTGACTATGTGACGATTGGTCAATATTTACAGCCATCTAAACAACATGCGCCAATCGACCGCTTTGTAACGCCAGAAGAGTTTGAACGTTATGCAGAGCATGGTCGTAAACTTGGCTTTAGAAATATCTGGTCTGCACCAATGGTTCGTTCTAGTTATTTTGCTGATCGTCAATACCACGGTGAACCAGTACCAGAAGTTCGTCGTAAAGTAGATCCAGCTAAGAAAATCGCTGTTCAAACCGTCGAAGCTTAATAAATTAAATATCTATAAAAAGCCCTCTAACCCAGAGGGCTTTTTATTTGTATAAGAAAATCAATAACATTTCTTGACAAATCGATAAAACAAGCCATTACACTTTCACTGAAAAATATCTTATACCTAAAAGTACGATATATCCCTGCTCTAGCATATACATCAATTGCGATATAAAAAATTAAATTTAAACAGCATTAAAATTAGCTAGTTAAGCCTTAAATCTCTCCTCGCTTTTTTGTAATTTCTAACTTGAGGGCTTATCTAGCAAGGAGCAAGTATGATTTTCCTACTCTTTGTTTTAAGCATTGTCATTCAGCTTTTTGCAATATGGGCAATTTTCTTTTTTAACCTGAATCGAATCATTGGTAGTGTAATTACGATTGCGGTGGCTATATTTACTGCACTCATATTAACCCCATGGGCTCTCATTTTAGGTATTCCCCTCATTGCCCTTAGTATCATTATTTTATTTGCACCATTACGCTTTAACCTGATTACTAAACCTGCATATAAAACATTAGCAAACTCAATGCCGAGCATCAGTACAACTGAACAAGAGGCCTTAGAGGCAGGTACCAGTTGGTGGGAAAAAGAATTGTTTATGGGAGCACCTGATTGGTCCCAATTTGAGAAATATCCTTACCCAACGTTGTCAGAAGAAGAACAAAGTTTTATTGATAATGAAGTTGAACTACTTTGTAGCATGTTAGATGAGTGGGAAATTCATCATCACTTAAAAGATCTTCCACCAGAGGTTTGGCAATTTATTAAAGAAAAAGGTTTTTTAGGTCTCATTATTCCAAAATCCTTTGGCGGTAAAGAATTTAGCTCATTTGCCCAAAGTCGTATTATGAGCAAAATTGCTTCACGTTCACTTACCACTGCAGTGAGTTGCATGGTTCCAAACTCGTTGGGACCGGGTGAGCTACTCATGCACTACGGTACTGATGCTCAAAAGCAACAATATTTACCAGGCCTTGCTAAAGGTGAGGAAATTCCATGCTTTGGTTTAACCAGTCCAGAAGCAGGTTCAGACGCTGGTGCCATTCCAGATTCAGGCGTTGTTTGTTACGGCGAACATGAAGGTGCTCAAGTTCTTGGGCTCCGCATGAATTTCTCTAAACGCTGGATTACTCTTGCACCAATTGCCACAGTCGTAGGTCTTGCATTTAAACTTTATGACCCTGAAGGATTACTGGGCGATAAAAATAAAACAGAGTACGGTATTACCTGTGCCTTAATTCCTGCTAGTCATGCAGGCGTAAAAATAGGAGCGCGTCATTTTCCAGGTTCTCCATTTATGAACGGAACAGTAGAAGGAGAAGATGTTTTCATTCCTATTGACTGGATTATTGGTGGGCAAGAAAATGCTGGTAAAGGCTGGCGAATGCTCATGGAGTGCTTAGGTGTTGGGCGTGGTATTTCCCTTCCAGCTTTAGCAACAGCAGCAGGTGAAATGAGCTATTTAACCGTTGGTGCTTTTGCGAAAATTCGTCAACAGTTCAATATTTCAGTAGGTAAATTTGAAGGCGTGCAAGAAGCGACCAGTGAAATTGCCAGCGATGCCTACATGCTTGAAGCATTCCGTTATTTAGTGACATGTGGCCTAAATCAAGGTGGAACACCTGCCGTGATGACTGCCATGGCAAAATATTATGCAACTGAAACGATGCGTAAAGTCGTCAATCACGGAATGGATATTGCTGGAGGACGCGCAATTCAACTTGGACCACGTAACTTCCTTGCCCTTACCTATCAAGCGATACCAATTGCGATTACGGTAGAAGGCGCAAATATTTTGACTCGTTCATTGATGATTTTTGGTCAAGGTTCAATGCGTTGTCACCCTTATCTTTTTGAAGAATTACAACTCCTTCAATCTGAGGATAAGAATGATTCAGTCAAAAAATTCGATGATTTATTATTTAAACATTTAGCCTATACCTTTAACCGTGGTGCAAAATCATTTGCTTATGGTTGGACAGGTGGCTCAAATGATGCTCCACAATCAGTAGATCAATTTACTGCCAGTTACTATAAGACCATCAACCGTTTTAGTGCCAACTTTGCACTTGTTTCGGATATGTCACTTGGTTTACTTGCAGGAGACTTAAAACGCAAAGAAATGTTATCAGGACGCTTGGCAGATATTCACGCGCACCTCTTTATTTCTACAGCAATTTTAAAATTTTATGAAGCTGGACAAAAAACTGAAGCTGAACAACTTCACGCCAAATTAGCTCTACAAAAAGCTTTCTTGAATATTCAGGAAGCATTTTGGGGATTATTTGAAAACTTCCCAGCTAAACTTCCAGCAGCATTTGTAAAATGGATCTGTTTCCCTCTTGGCCGTGTCATTTCAAAACCTGACGATGAGTTAAAACAACAAGTCGCTGAACTTATGATGCAAGAGCATCCTTTCAGAGAGCAGCTTAAACATCACGTATTTTATTCAACTAAAGCCGATGATGTGACTGGACGTTTAGAACATGCATTTCAAATTTTACGAACGCTTGAGCCTCTTTGGGATAAGTTTAAAAAAGCTGAATCTAAAGGCAAATTTACTGGACTGACTTTCGAAGAGAATATTCAACAAGCGATAAAAGAAGGTTTTATTACTGAAAGCGAAGCTCAACAATTATTGCAATACAATGCAATTCGATTCGACAGCATGCTTACAGATGTATTTGATAAAGATTTAAATAAAGATCTTCCTTTGTCAAACCCTCATCGAATTGTGTGACTGATGCCTCCACTAATTCACTATTGCAATCACACTTGATTCGCATTAATTAATAAACAGCTATAAAAGCGTCAATCGACGCTTTTATTTTTAGGAGAAATTAATGTCTAAGCAAGATTACGAAAATGGATTAAAAGTTCGCACAGAAGTGATGGGAGAAGCTTTTGTAAAACGTGCCCAAGAAAACACCGTGCCCTTTACCCAGCCTTTACAAGACTGGATCAACGAGCATGCATGGGGATCGACTTGGCAGCGTGAAGGTGTGCTACCACGTAAATATCGTTCATTAATTACTTTGGCAATGTTAACTGCACTTAAGTCACCAACCGAACTCAAAGGCCATGTTCGTGGTGCGCTCAACAATGGCTGTACAGTTGAGGAGATTCAAGAAACTTTATTACATAGTCTGCCATATTGCGGCGCGCCTGCTACACAAGAAGCTTTTCGTGCTGCTTTAGAAGTGATTCAAGAATATCAACAAAAATAACTTCAATATGAGCCAGCAATCTACTGGCTCTTTTAATCTAATTCAATTTAGTCGAATGCATCTGAAAATTACGGTCATCAATCACGATAGCCTGACGACAAATCCCTTCTACTTGACGTTGCTTTTCAAAAACTGCTGCTGACATAGGTTCAAAATTATCAAAAAAGCAGATTTCTTTTTGGTCAATAGAATAGATGAGTGACTGATTTCCAACACCTTCTAAAGTATCGTAATAGACAATCACCATTTTGCCATGTTGAATTTCAGCTTGAATATCTTGATAGCTCAACGCTGGTCCTGTCGGTATTTTCAGTACCTTTGCTTCTTTATAGCTCATTCGTTCGCTTGGGCTAATATTAGGATCTTCATCTGAATGAAATGACACGTTAAATCCTAGTTTCTTTAAAGCAACGGCTAAAGCAATAGTATACGTGCCCCCTTCGTCGTGTCGGCAAACTTTAATCAACTCAGCAACATCAATTTGTACTCCATGATGTTGAAGCACCATCCAAACTGTAAAAACACCACAGTTTGCTTCGAGGTTTGCTAGAGCTTGGGGAATATTTACTGCCATAATTTGAATCTATAAGGATAATTAGGCAGATAATAAACAAAACTGGATTGGCACTAAAAGCTTTTCCAAGTACAATGTTTCGCTAGTCGAGGGATGCTGCGACAAATGATCGGCACTAAAGATCAATTTGCCAGGCTCGACAATCGGTTAAACACTCGTTTTAACCAACAACGGCATCCGCGAACAGAACGATCCATACTATTTTTTCCCTAGGAGATCCTGATGAACGCGGTTAATGCTTCATTTACAGATTATAAAGTTGCTGACATCTCTCTTGCTGACTACGGTCGTAAAGAAATCAAACTTGCTGAAGCAGAAATGCCGGCTTTAATTGGTTTACGTAAACGTTATGCAGCGTCTAAACCACTTGCTGGCGCAAAAATCCTTGGTTGTATTCACATGACCATTCAAACAGCGGTTCTTATTGAAACGCTTGTTGAATTAGGTGCTGAAGTTCGTTGGACTTCATGTAACATTTTCTCGACTCAAGACCATGCTGCTGCTGCAATTGCTGCTCGCGGTATTCCTGTTTTTGCTTGGAAAGGCGAAACTGAAGAAGAATATGTATGGTGTCTTGAACAACAAGTGAATGTTAATGGTCAGCCTTGGGATGCCAACATGATCTTGGATGATGGCGGTGACTTAACTGCTCTTGTTCATGAAAAATACCCTGCTCTTTTAGAATGCATTCACGGTATTACTGAAGAAACTACAACAGGTGTTCAACGTCTTATCGAAATGTGGAAAGACGGTTCTTTGAAAGTACCTGCAATTAACGTAAATGACTCAGTTACTAAATCTAAAAACGACAACAAATATGGTTGCCGTCACTCATTAAATGACGCAATCAAACGCGCAACTGACATGCTTTTGTCAGGCCGCCGTGCGCTTGTGATCGGTTATGGTGACGTTGGTAAAGGTTCTGCTCAATCTTTACGTCAAGAAGGCATGATCGTTCGTGTAACTGAAGTTGACCCAATTTGTGCAATGCAAGCCTGTATGGACGGCTATGAAGTTGTATCTCCATACAAAAACGGCGTACAAACAGGTAAAAAAGAAGATATTAACCACGACTTACTTGGCAACACTGACCTTGTTGTAACGACTACTGGTAACTACCACGTATGTGATGCTGCAATGTTAGATAGCTTAAAAGCTGGTGCAGTTGTATGTAACATCGGTCACTTCGACACAGAAATCGACACAGCTTATTTACGTGGTTACAAGTGGGTTGAAGTTAAGCCACAAGTTCACCAAGTTTATCGTTCTGAAGATGAAAACAACTACCTCATTCTTCTTTCTGAAGGTCGCCTTGTAAACCTAGGTAATGCAACTGGTCACCCATCACGCGTGATGGACGGTTCTTTTGCTAACCAAGTGCTAGGTCAAATTCACTTATTCCAAGAGAAATTTGCTGACCTTCCTGCAAACGAAAAAACTGCAAAAATTCGTGTAGAAGTTCTTCCTAAGAAACTTGACGAAGAAGTTGCTGCGGCAATGGTTGCAGGTTTTGGTGGTGTACTTACTCAATTAACTCAAGAGCAAGCTGGCTATTTAGGTGTTGCTGTTGAGGGACCATTCAAGTCTGACGCTTACAAATACTAAGAACTTAAGGGCAGACGGTGAACCGCCTGCCCTTTTTTCTAAAAATATTGTTTCGCTGTTTACAAGGATTTGACATGACTAAACGTATACCCATTTCTTTTGAGTTTTTCCCACCGAAAACTGATGCCGGTGCTGAAAAACTTCGTATTGTTCATCAAGAATTACAACTATTAAATCCAGATTTCTTCTCGATTACATATGGTGCTGGTGGTTCTACTCGCGAACGTACTCTTGCTGCTATTGACGATTTCAATGGTAAAGGTACACCAGTTGCACCTCACCTTTCATGCATTGGTGATGATAAAGCGCGTATTGCTGAGTTACTAGATTTATATAAAACCCAAGGCATTAACCGTATTGTCGCTTTACGCGGTGACTTACCTTCTGGTCAAGTCGGGCTTGGCGAACTTCCTTATGCTCAAGATTTAGTACGTTTTATTCGTGAGCACTCAGGTGATCATTTTCATATTGAAGTTGCAGCTTATCCTGAAATGCACCCTCAAGCTGAAAATCTTGATTCAGATATCCAACGTTTTATTGAAAAAGTACAAGCTGGCGCTAATGCAGGAATTACACAATTCTTCTTTAATCCAGACTCATACTTTTATTTTATTGAGCGTCTGGAAAAAGCTGGAGTTAATATTCCTGTTGCTCCTGGCATCATGCCGATTACCAATGCCAGCAATTTAATTCGCTTTGCTGATGGTACTGGCGCAGAGATTCCTCGTTGGATCCGTAAACAATTACAAGCCTATGGCGATGACAGCGAGAGTATTAAAGCTTTTGGTCATGAAGTTGTTGTGAAGCTATGTGAACGCCTAATCGCAGGTGGTGCACCAAGCTTACATTTCTATTCAATGAATCAAGTCGAACCAACTCGTCAACTCGTTGTTGATCTTGGTTTAAATTAATTTTGTAAGGCGTACCCAATGAATCGTTTTTTTATCGAAACTGAACTTACAGTTGGTTCAACTATTCAACTAACTGAATCAGTATTTCATCATTGGGTGCGTGTCTTACGTGCACAATTACAAGAACAAGCGACTCTATTTAATGGCCAAGGTGGCGAATATCTCGCGACACTGACCGAAATTAATAAAAAAAATGCGTTTGTCACCATTGAGAATTTCAACCCTAATAACCGTAATGCCCCATTTAAAGCAATTCTTGGTCAGGTCATGAGTAAAGGTGACCGAATGGATTATGCGATTCAGAAAGCCACTGAACTTGGTGTAAGTCAAATTCAGTTGCTTACAAGTGACCGCTGTGAAATGCGCTTAAAATACGACCGAGATCAAAAAAAATTAGATCACTGGCAAGCTGTTGCAATTGCAGCATGCGAACAATGTGGCTTGAACTTAGTCCCAGAAGTATTAGCCCCTATTTCACTTAATGAATGGTTAAGTTCTTCAGAACTTCCTCAATCTAAATTTGTTTTAGCACCAGAAAAAGAACAAAAAGATGTATTAGCAGGCATACAACCTGAACTTGCCTTGTTAATTGGACCAGAAGGCGGTTTAAGCGAGAATGAAATTACTCAAGCCAATCAAGCTGGTTTTATGAACTGGTGTATTGGTGACCGTGTTTTACGTACAGAAACTGCACCAGTCGTCGCCTTATCTATTTTAAATTATCGGTTTTTATCCACCTAAGTTCTTTGAACATTGATTAAATCGCTATTTAAAGTTAATTTACTTTTATTGTATGAATAAAATTTCAAATTCTTTATCACTGATAAATCAGATTCTTTCTGGGTATATGTAAAAAAATAGGATAGAAAAATCTTATGTCTGGGCTTCAGGAAGAATATTTACAGCATCAAACAAAAATTGAGCAGCTAAAACTTTCAATTCAATATATACGCTGGTATTTAGTTAGCTTAATACTGCTATGTCTCATTTCATACGCTATTTTTTCTTATTATTTTTCATCTTCAATAACAATATTTAACTGGTCTATGGGCCTGACTATTGCATCTCTTACTTGCCTATTATTTGTTCCAAATATTTTAACGCACTATCGTACTATTAATTTTATTAAAAAAGCTGATCTTATCTTACAAAGTATTTGTTTTATTTCAGGAGTTTTATTAGGGGCAACCGTTACGGTTATTCATTTTTATCTTCCTCAAGAGCTAGTTACCCTACCAGATGCTCATATTTTAATTGCTTTGTTTATCACTTCTGCCCATATCATTGGACTGACTTTTTTAACGCAACAACCTCGATACTTTTATCTCTTATTTATTCCCAGTACATTACCCTTATTAATCGCTCAATTTACACATACACCCGTTAATCAGTTGCCTTTTTATTTCGCCTATAACATCGCTTTCATAGCTACCATACTCTGTGCATACGCAACTCAACGTAACTATCAAAAAATTTCTCAACTATTATTTAGAAATAAACAGCTCATTCAAATTTCAGAACAACATACTCAGTGGGCTGAAGAGTTATGTGTACAACTTCAACAAGAAGTGAATAAATCGAAAGATATTGAAGCCCAACTCCAATTTAATAACCATTTACTAGAACAAAAGGTACGTGAACGCACATACGATCTCACTAAAATGAATGAGCAACTCGAAAGCCACCACTACAATTTAGCTTTTGCAAATGAAACGGCAGGCATTCGACCTTGGGACTGGGATATTGAAAATCAAAAATTAGAAATTACCTTTTTCGATCAACAAAAGCAGACTCAAACGACCGTTATTCATCTCAATACTATTTTAGATCGCGTACATCCCAGTGATAAAAAACTGTTTAACGAGCGTTTAAAGCAACATCTGGAAGGAATTACAGATCATTTTAATATCAATTTCAGGATTTTACGTCGAGATGGTTCATGGCGATGGATTCATGATGTAGGTCGTGTCATTACCAGAGATCCCAAAACACAAAAAGCGCTTCGAATGGTTGGGATGACCCGAGATATACATCAAGAGAAAAAAGATCAAGAACACTTAAGACTATCGGCAATTGTGCTTGAACAAGCAGCAGAAGGCATATTCATTTTAGATGAACATCTGAACTATATTGATATTAACCCCTACTACGAAAAATTAACCGGATTTTCTAAATCAGAACTTCTAAATAAAGAATTATTTAGCATTGCGATTAATCAAAAAGAATTACAACAACAATTTCACACCTCAATTACCCAACAGCTCCTAGAGACTGGAGAATATATGGGTCAATTCGATGAAAAATTTAGTTCCGGCAAAAGCGTCTATTTGTGGTTACACATCAATGTCGTCAAAGATGAGTTCCATCAAATTACAAATTATATTGGATTTGCACGTGACCTCACTGAGCAAAAACGTCAGGAACAACACCTATCCTATTTAAAAAATTACGATAGTCTCACCCACTTACCTAATCGCCTTTACTATTACAATCAATTACATCAATATCTTGTAAACCCTTCATATAACATTAAAAATTTAGCACTGATACGAGTAAACATTGACCGTTTTCGTGCTTTTAATGAATTTTTAAATAATGATAGTGGTGATGAACTCCTTAAACAGTTCGCACAACGATTACGCTTAATCAATATTAATGCAATTTTAGTTGCCTATTTAAATAGTGACGATTTTGCAATTATTTATGAAATTTCTCCAATTCATCCAAATATTGAGCAATATTGCCAAAACATCCTGCAAGCGCTCAATGCACCTTTTTATATTGATAATCACGAATATTTTATTACAGCTTCTATCGGTGTGGCATGCTTTCCTGAACATGGCCGACAAATTGACCATCTTAATAACCATGCAGAACAAGCACTTTCAGAAGCAAAGCGCTTAGGAGGCAATACCATTTCTTACTATTGTAATAAAGCAGAACATCCATATAAAACTGCTGATTTAGAACAAGAGTTACGTAAAGCCATTCAAAATGATGAATTTGTCATTTATTATCAACCCAAAATTAGTCTATTAGATCAATCTATTATCGGTTTTGAAGCATTAATCCGTTGGCAACATCCTGAAAAAGGATTAGTCATGCCAAATATGTTTATACCTTTTGCTGAGCGTAGTAGCCTGATTTCAGATATTGGCAAAGTCGTTTTAGATAAAGTTGGAAAACAATTACAAGAATGGAAAAACGCGGGCTACACAAACGTTCAAGTCTCTGTAAATATTGTCGCTCAGCAAATACATCGTGGCTTATTACTTAATGATCTAGATGAAGTTTTGCAAAAATATAATATACAAGGTTCTGATCTTGAACTTGAAATTACTGAGTCGGCTTTATTAGACAATACGGATAACGTCAAAACGCTATTACATGCGATAAAACAACGAGATATTTCAATTGCTCTAGATGACTTCGGTACAGGTTATTCCTCTTTGGCTTACCTGACAGAGTATCCAATTGATGTACTAAAAATTGACCGTGCTTTCATTTCTAAAATTGGTGATCACAAACAAGAAGCTATTGTAAATGCCATGATTGCAATGGGTAAAAGTATGGGCCTTAAATTGGTCGCCGAAGGTGTAGAAACAGAAGAACAAGTTACCTATTTGCAAAAACAGCAATGTGATTTTTTACAAGGCTATTTCTTTAGCCGCCCTATTCCAGCTGAGCAGATTATTCCTTATCTACAAACAGATTCGCATATTTATTAATTGTTCTAACTCTCTATTTTTACATATGCTGCTTTTTCCAAAAATGAGCGTTTTTGACTGTGAGAAATAAAGAAGTAGTGTTATATTCTTTAGCATTTAGCTCACTACAGGGCTATTGGCAATTCGTCTACTATTCTCTTAATTGGTAAAAATTAAAGCATAGTAAAAGAACTGAGTTGCCTTCTCCCTGAATGAGTGATTTGACTAGTTTGCTTTTTTGTATCAAATAGAGACTCAGATGGACGATCAATCTTTAAAACAGGCCGCTTTAAATTACCATGAATATCCAAACCCAGGGAAAATCAGCGTTACTCCAAGTAAGCAACTTGTCAACCAACGAGATTTGGCTTTAGCCTACTCACCCGGAGTTGCTGCGCCATGTTTAGAGATTGAACGTGATCCTTCAACTGCTGCTAAATATACAGCTCGCGGAAACTTGGTTGCTGTAGTAACTAACGGTACCGCTGTTCTTGGTTTAGGTAATATTGGCCCATTGGCTTCTAAACCTGTAATGGAAGGTAAAGGCGTTCTCTTCAAGAAGTTTGCTGGTGTAGATGTATTTGACATCGAAATTGCAGAAAACGATCCAGATAAAATTGTAGATATCGTTGCCTCTCTTGAGCCAACTTTCGGTGGTATCAACCTCGAAGATATTAAAGCGCCTGAATGTTTCTATATTGAAAAGAAACTTCGTGAACGCATGAAAATTCCTGTATTCCATGACGATCAACATGGTACAAGTATTATTGTAGGTTCAGCTTTGCTCAATGCATTGCAACTTGTAAATAAGAAAATTGATGAAATCAAAATCGTAGCTTCAGGTGCAGGTGCAGCAGCACTTTCATGTTTAGACTTGCTTTGTGCGCTTGGTGCTAAAAAAGAAAATATCATTGTTGCCGATTCTCGTGGTCTATTAACCACTTCACGTGAAGGCTTAGACGAATCTAAAAAACGTTATGTTCAAGATATTTCAGCATCTCAGCTTCATGAAGTAATGGCTGGCGCTGATATGTTCTTAGGTCTTTCTGCTGCTGGTATTCTCACCAAAGAAATGGTGAAACAGATGGCTGAGAACCCTATTATTTTTGCTTTGGCAAACCCAGATCCAGAAATTTTACCTGAACATGCACATGAAGTACGCTCTGACGTCATTATGGCAACTGGTCGTTCTGACTATCCAAACCAAGTAAACAACGCATTATGTTTCCCATACATTTTCCGTGGTGCACTTGACGTTGGCGCAACTACCATTAATGAAGAGATGAAAATTGCATGTGTACATGCAATTGCGCGTATGGCTCATGTTGAAGCTGATGCTGCAACATATGGTGAAAAATCTGCTTCATTTGGTCGTGACTATTTAATTCCACGCCCACTTGATCAACGTTTAATTTTAGAAATTGCACCAGCAGTTGCTAAAGCTGCAATGGACTCAGGTGTAGCAACTCGTCCTATCGAAGATTTCGCTGTATATCGTCAAAAATTGTCTGAGTTTGTATATAATTCTGCATTCTTGATGAAACCAATTTTTGCTCAAGCAAAAGCTGATCCAAAGCGTATTGCATATGCGGAAGGAGAAGACGAGCGCGTATTACGTGCAGTACAAATTGCTGTTGATGAAGATTTAGCTAAACCAATTTTAGTAGGTCGTACTGCTGTAATTGAAGCAAATATCAAAAAATTAGGCCTACGTTTACAACATGGCGTAAATATTGAGATTGTTGATCAAGAACAAAACCCGATGTATGAAGAGTTTTGGAAAGATTACTATCAAACAATGCAACGCAAAGGCATCACAGTTGAATATGCTCAACGTGAAGCTCGCCGCCGTTCAACGTTAATTGCATCTCTACTGGTTAAATTCGGTAAAGCAGACGGTATGTTATGTGGTACTTACAGTAGCTATAACATTCACCTTGACTTTGTACGCAATGTTATCGGTCTTAAAGAAGGCATGAACAACTTCTTCACGTTAAATGCATTAATGCTTGAAGATCGTAATTTGTTCATTGCAGATACCTACGTAAACACTAATCCTACTGCTGAACAACTTGCTGAAATGACTATTTTGGCAGCTGAAGAAGTACGTCGTTTTGGTATTACTCCACGCGTAGCACTTCTTTCTCATTCAAGTTTTGGTAGTGACCAAACTGATTCAAGTGCTCAAAAAATGCGTGAAGTTTATCGTATTTTATCTGAGCAAGCTCCTGAGCTTGAAGTTGAAGGTGAAATGCATGGTGATGCAGCGTTAGACGAAAATATTCGTCAATTTGCATTCCCTGGTTCACGTTTTAAAGGTTCTGCGAACTTGCTCATTATGCCAAACCTAGATGCAGCAAATATTTCATTTAACTTGTTGAAAGCGACTTCTGGTAACAACGTTACTATTGGTCCAATTTTGCTTGGCGCAGCAAAACCTGTTCATATTTTGACACCGACAGCAACTACTCGTCGTCTTATCAATATGACTGCTTTAACTGTTGCGGAAATCCAACAACAAGAAAAGTAATTTAGAAAGAGCTTTTTACGAAAAGCCTGTCTAATGACTTGAGAAAACCTCTATTCTGTAGCATGATTGCTTGAAGAATAGAGGTTTTTTCATGCAAGTGTATTTAGTAGGCGGTGCCGTCCGAGATTCTCTACTTGGGCATCCCTATCAAGAAAAAGACTATGTTGTGGTCGGAGCAACACCTGAACATATGCTCGCCCAAGGTTTTCAACCTGTAGGCAAAGATTTTCCTGTGTTTCTTCATCCTGAAACGAAAGAAGAATATGCACTTGCACGTACTGAGCGAAAGTCCGGTAAGGGTTATCACGGTTTTCAATTTTTTACTGATACCACAGTAAGTTTAGAAGAAGATTTAATTCGCCGTGATTTAACCATCAATGCCATAGCAATGGATCAAGATGGCAAATTATATGACCCCTATGGTGGTCAAACTGATTTAGAAAATAAAACCTTACGACATGTTTCAGAAGCTTTTGCTGAAGATCCTTTACGTGTTTTACGTGTCGCACGCTTTGCAGCTCGATATTCTGCATATGGTTTTCATATTGCACCTGAAACCTTACAACTCATGCAAACGATGGCTGAATCAGGTGAACTTGATGCATTAACGCCAGAACGTGTGTGGAAAGAAACTTCACGTGCTCTTTTAGAAGATCATGCAGATATTTATTTTCAGACATTACGCGATTGCGGTGCGTTAAAGCATCTTTTCCCTGAAATTGACGCCCTGTTTGGTGTACCACAACGCCCTGAATATCATCCTGAAGTAGACTGCGGCATACATACTCTCATGTCTTTGCAACAAGCGTGTAAGTCAAACTACTCGCTTGATGTTCGATTTGCTGTTTTAGTACATGATTTAGGTAAAGCATTAACGCCAGTTAACGAACTTCCTCGCCATATCATGCATGAAGAGCGTGGCGTGAAACCAGTTACCGAATTATGCGAACGTTTAAAAGTTCCGACACAAACTCGACAGTTGGCATTATCTGTGTGTAAAGAGCATTTAAAATGTCATCAGATTATGTCTTTAAAACCAGGAACGGTATGGCGTCTATTACAACGCCTTGATGTGTTACGTCGTCCTGAGAGAGTTGAAGCTTTTGTACAGGCATGTGAGTGCGATGCTAGAGGAAGACTAGGTCTAGAAGATCGCCCCTACCCTCAAGCTCAATATATGTTAGATGCAATGCAAGTGGTTCGCTCTATTAAAGTTCAGGATTTACCAGACAACATTAAGGGTGCTGAAATTGGCGAAATGTTAATTCAATATCGTATTGATGCTTTAACTGAGTTCAAACATCAACATCAGACACCAACCCACTCTTAATTTAAGCCAATAAAAAAGCCTCACTAAGAGGCTTTTTTATTTTACTGTTTAGGTAACGGTATAAATTGAGATTGACTATTTTGGTTTTTTCTTTCGCCAACTGTTACCACAAAGTTTTCTTGCTTCCCAGCTCGCTCAACCACTACATTAATTTCACTATTAGGCGCTTGTAATGCAACGTAATTAATCAAATGAGATGCCGAAGTGATTGGTTCATTATTGACCTGAACAATCTTATCTCCAACTTTTATACCTGCGGAAGCCGCTGGACCACTTTTTAATACATCAGCAACAACTACACCAATTTGCTGTTTTGGTGCCAAGACATCGTCTTGTGTAGGCGGTACTAAACTAATGCCTAACCATCCACGAACTACACGACCATCTTTCAAAATCGAGTTTAATACTTGTTGGCAAATTTTAGCTGGAATTGCGAAACCAATACCTAAAGAGCCACCCGACTGAGAGAAAATAGCAGTGTTTACCCCAATTAAGTTACCAGCAACATCAATTAATGCACCACCGGAGTTGCCTGGATTAATTGCAGCATCGGTTTGAATAAAGTCTTCATAGGTATTAATGCCTAAATCAGAGCGCTCAGTGGCAGAAATAATACCTTGAGTTACCGTTTGCCCTACACCAAATGGGTTACCAATCGCCAAGACAACATCACCCACTTCGTTACCGCTGAGCTTAAATGGCAACACAGGTAATTTATCTAAATCGATTTTAATGACTGCTAAATCTGTATCTGGATCCGTTCCAACAATCGTTGCTTCTGCACGACGCCCGTCACGTAATGCCACTACAATTTGATCAGCTTGAGCAATCACATGATTATTGGTAAGAATATAACCATCAGCACGTACAATAACCCCAGAGCCTAAACTATTTTCATTTTGCTGTTGTTGTTCAGGAACCTGATTTCCAAAAAATTCGCGGAATACTGGATCACTTAACAATGGATGATTTTGTTTAACTTTCTGGGTCGTAAAAATATTAACAACTGCCGGTGCTGCAACTTTTACCGCAGCACTATAAGACACCACCCCGCCCGTTCGTGAAGTATCAACCAATGGCTCAACTTTCTCGGCAGGCATTTGTACCCCATCAACTGCAACAGTTGGTTTCGGTTGATGGTATTTTTGCCATGCAATAAAACTGGCAATTACAATAATAAGTAACACCCAAGGTAACCATGTAAAGGTGCGGCGCACGTTTATATCCTCTACGAAAAGAAGTTTTTAATTAAATTAATATATTGAACAAAAAGAGTTTTCAGTTAAGCATTTTAAATTAAATATGTCGATATACACAAAAAACTCAAAAAAGATTTGTCTAGCTTTAGTTACACAACAAAATATGTTTCTATAGCTTTAGCAATTTTTTACTACTCAATTCAGGAAATATCATGGCGAATTTGCATGAAATTATTCAGTGGTGCGACCAAACCTTAAAAGCAGCAGAATTTAAAGATTACGCACCCAATGGCCTGCAAATTGAAGGTTCAACTGAAGTAAAACGTATCGTTTGTGCGGTTACTGCTTCCGAAGATGCGATTGATGCAGCAATTGCTCAAAATGCGGATCTATTACTTGTACATCATGGTTATTTTTGGAAAGGCGAACCGTACCCAATTACAGGAATGCGTGGTAACCGCATTAAAAAACTCATTAAAAATAATATTTCATTAGTCGTTTATCATCTGCCGTTAGATGCGCACCCAACTTTGGGCAACAATGTAGCCATTGCAGAGAAATTAAATTTACAGAATTTAGAACCACTTGATTTAACCGAGAGACATCCGATTGGTAATATTGGATATTTAGAGCAAGCACTTTCTGTGGACGAATTTAAAGCAAAACTACAAAACAGTTTTGATTTTAAGGTGATTCATTTACCTGCTGGAAAACAAAGCATTCAAAAAGTAGGTTTCTGTACAGGCGGCGCTCAAGATTTTATTGCTAAAGCAGCTATGCAAAATTGTGATGCTTATATTTCAGGTGAAGTCAGTGAACGAACTTTCTATGAAGCAAAAGAATTAGGTGTTCACTATTTTGCTTGTGGTCATCATGCAACTGAACGTTACGGCGTTCAGCGATTGGCACAAGCAATTTCACAGCAGTTCGCTATTGAAAGTGAATATTTTGAATTGAATAATCCGATTTAATTAAGTCTTTTTTTCAATCTGTGTTATGCGTATTAATTAGATCTTTATTGTGTATAGTTCTTTAAAACGATGCCCTATTGTGAACAGAATCATTTACAATAGAGCCACTTAATATTGTATAACCCAGCAAATGCAAGGAATAGGAACATGACAACCATTACTTTACCTGCACTTCCATATGGCTATGATGATTTAGCGCCACATATCAGTAAAGAAACTTTAGAATACCATCACGATAAACACCACAATACCTATGTTGTTAACTTAAACAACTTAATCAAAGGAACTGACCTTGAAGGTAAAACTTTAGAAGAAATCATCAAAGCAACTGCTGGTGATGCATCTAAAGCTGGTATTTTCAACAACGCTGCTCAAGTTTGGAACCATACATTCTACTGGAATTCTATGAAGCCAAATGGTGGTGGTAAACCTACTGGCGCAATCGCTGCTAAAATTGAAGAAGCTTTTGGTAGCTACGAAAAATTTGCAGAAGAATTTGCTGCTGCTGCAACAACTCAATTCGGTTCAGGTTGGGCTTGGTTAGTTGCTGATGAAGTAAACGGTAAATTATCTATTACTAAAACTTCTAATGCAGACACTCCACTTGCACATGGTCAAATTGCTGTATTAACAATTGACGTATGGGAACATGCTTACTACATCGATTTCCGCAACTTACGTCCTAAATACATCGCAACTTTCTTAGAAAGCCTAGTGAACTGGGACTATGCAAATGCAAAACTTGCAGGCCAACCAGCAGGCGTAGAGAAATAATTTTATTTCTTTATAAAAACCACCCTATTTGGGGTGGTTTTTTTATTTTTAATACAACAAAAGCATATTAATCAAGCAAACGATTCATTTTCTTTAATATTCTTATTGACGCTTTTAGATTTCATCCATAAAATGCGCATCAGATTCTCCAATAGCTCAGTCGGTAGAGCGACGGACTGTTAATCCGCAGGTCCCTGGTTCGAGCCCAGGT
>NZ_KB849420.1:135411-335570 GCF_000368405.1 Acinetobacter sp. NIPH 817 | reverse complement strand
ATAGCTCAGTCGGTAGAGCGACGGACTGTTAATCCGCAGGTCCCTGGTTCGAGCCCAGGTTGGAGAGCCAAGATTCTTAAAAACCCACTCATCATGAGTGGGTTTTTATTTGTATGATGCCTTCACATGTTCGAATCGAGTCACTTATTTTTTATTGTTTTAGGTTGCTTAAGCACCTGCATTTTTCTTGTTGTTTGTTTACGCCCTTATTTATTTCCAAAACAAAAATTCTTTGCTCGTCCTGTCATTACCAACTTTGAAACTCAAATGTTTATTCGTTTAAAACAAAGTTTTCCAAGTCATCATGTTTTAGCACAAGTGGCTTTTAGTGCTTTGATTACCAGCAATGACTATAAAATTCGTAGTCAGTTCAACCGTAAAGTAACCGACTTCGTTGTACTTAACGACAAGATGGAAGTAATTGCCATTATTGAGCTAGATGACCCTACCCATCTTGAAAAAGCAGAAGAAGACCGTATTCGTGATCAAATGCTCACAGAAGCAGGTTATATAGTAAAACGTTATACAAACATCCCAAGTGTACGTCAGCTACAAAAGGATATTCATTAATAAGCTGCTGTTATTTCTTTTCAGAATTTGCCGCTTCTTTTTCAGCGATTCTTTTTGCCATTTCTAAACGCTGCTGTTCGTATTGCTTTTTAGTCTTAGCATCACTCTTTGCAGCCAAGAAAAGTATTCCAATAATTAAAAAGGGAATAAGTAAACCTAATCCCATTAATAACCAAGGAACAGATTTTTTTTCAACAGGTTGCTGGCTCATAAATGCTTTAAACTCAAATAGTATCAATTTCAGACCACGTAACAATATAACAAAAAGAGCCGCTATAAAGTGGCTCTTTTTTTAAAGCTAATTTTTTAATTAGATAATTAAATCTTAGAATTTACCGGTACAGTGAGGACTTTGGCTAGCATCCTTCTGAGCATCTGTTAGTACAATACCCGTACCAGCTGACATATTGGCTTGAATGAAATCTACAGTATTGGCATTTTGACATATGATTGCTTGCGTATGGGTCGCATTCGGTACAATGGTTAGCTTATAGCCTTTATCATAGGCTGCTTGTGGGAACAAACTCACAGCTTTCGCTTTCATATTCTCGAATAAGGCTTGGGTAACTACTGGCAATACAGCTTGATCTTTTTCACCTTGAATAATAAATACAGGCGTTTTAATAACTTTCTCGGCTGTAGCATTCGTCGCAGGTTGGGTTGTTTTCAAAAAGTTTTGGACAACTTGATCTGTCTTGAATTTATTCAGATCAATACCGTACTGTGCAATTTGATGAGTAGGATCAGCCAAGAAAGTTAAAATTCCTGCTTTAAATTTCTCTTGCAAGCCATTTGCACTATCAGGTGTAGGATAACTTAAACAAGCCCCATCATCACCTGTACGTCCATAAGCCAATTCTGCAACGTCAGCCGCTCCTGATGTAAAGATTGACTTCATATCATAATTTGGTTGCTGTGCTTTAATTCCTGCACTTGCGAATGCTGCATATGCTAATAATTCGGCATAACCATCTGCAATTTGGTCAATCATCACCTGACCTTCAGCTTCTGTAATCAACTTATTGGCCACTGCATAACGAACTTGTAGTAAGTTCTCATCCAATTTATTTACTTGTTTAGGTTTTCCATTTGCATCAAGATTAAATTGAGGATCAATATAAATTTGAATAATTGTTCCTAAGCTTGAAGCTGGTGCACCAGCTACAGCTCCTTTATAACTTGCATCCGTATTGGCAAATTCGGCCGTACCTAAAGATGCATGTCCACCTTGTGACTGACCAATCGACATCCAATCACCTTTTAACTGGGCACCATAATGCTCTTTTACTGCTTTTACTGCCGCAAGCGCTGATTTTGCTTCGCTAGATAAGTTTAAGTACGGATGTACTCCTGGGGTACCTAAACCCTCATAATCTGGCGCCACAATCACATAACCAGCCGCCAATAAAGTCTCAGCTAGGATTTTAAATCGTGGATTAATTGTATTCTTACTTGGCGCACAACCATCACCCACCCCAACAGTTCCATGCTCCCACACGACCACGCGATAACCATCTTTCGGTTGTGTGGCTTTGGGGAACAATACCATTGCTGTGGCAGTTGCTGTTTTTCCTTGAACATTTGCCATGTTATAAGTCATTACTTTAATCGTTGAAGCATTATCAACTTGATCTATAGCGTAATTACTTTCAGACAGATAGGTTTTATCAGGGTTTACGCCAACATAGTCATCATCATTGTCATTACATGCTGCAAGAAATAATGTTGAAACCGATAATGTTATAGCTAAAGCAATTTTTGACCGTTTCATAGAATATCCTTTTTTATGTATTATTTATTCCGCATATTTTTTATGCACGAATATTAAGACATAAAAAAAGTGCTCTGCATAGAACACTTTTCAACCTTGCGGTCATTTTTACTATATGAAATTTAAAAATATTCCTAGAAAAATGATTAATCCAACCCAGCGATTGTGACGGAATGCCCAAAAACATACTTGAGGGTTGCGGTCTTTGGTTTTAATTGTTTGATATATAAAATCGAATGCAACAACAATTAAAGCAATGATCGCCCATGGAAATAAGATATTTTCTAAATACAGTGCAGCCCCAATCAAAACAAGGCTAGTTGCCTGTAAGAGTGCAATAATCTGAATGTCATATCGACCAAAAAGAATAGCCGTAGATTTCACGCCAATCTTCAAGTCGTATTCACGGTCTGTAATTGCATATTGAGTGTCATAAGCTACTGTCCACGCCAGATTACCAAAATAAAGTAGCCAACAAGTCAAATCTGGTGTTTTACCTACCGCAGTAAAAGCCATTGGAATCGACCATGAAAATGCCGCACCCAAAAAGACCTGTGGTAAGTTGGTATAGCGTTTCATAAATGGATAAATGAACGCTAAAAATAATGCCCCAAATGACCAGTAAAAGGTTTCAATGGGTAAAAAGAACAATAAACATGCGCTTGCTAAAACGAGTACTAAAAACACATATACTGCTTCTCTTGCACGAATAATTCCAGTTGCGAGCGGACGCGTTTTAGTACGTTCAACATGAGCATCTACTTTACGATCAGCAAAGTCATTAATCGCACACCCCGCAGCACGCATAAAAATCACGCCTAAAATCATGACAAATAAAATACCTAAATCAGGTATTCCTTTTGATGCAATCCAAAGCGCCCACATGGTTGGCCAGAACACCAGTTCAGTACCAATTGGCTTATCAAATCGACATAGATAATAATAAGCCTCTAAGCGCTGACGCCATGTTGTGCTTGTTGCAGTCGTCATAGTAATTCCTTGTCGTGCTGCTGATTTAAAAAAGCTTCAAAAGCCGGTAAGAATGTTTCTTGAACAATAAATTTACACCCATGCCAAGTATAGCAACTTTGTCTTGTCCAACCTTCTGGCAAACGAATGACACGGCGGTCACAAAGTGGTGTTGTTCTTTGAAATAGAAAAAAGCCAATTGGCTTAGAACCAATGTGCTGAAATATACGGGCTTTTTTTTGTAAACTTTGAATTGGAAAAATACTTTTTGCTTTAACCCATGGCTCTGCTTCACAGCCATATAAATAGGTTTCCCTTACCCACGAAGTGTGAGCATGAGACATCTTCATCCACTGACTATCTGCAAAAGTTAAACGCTGAAAATGTTCTTGAAAAGGCTTTACACTAAACTGGCCACCGCCAAGTTCAGTCAATTGTTGGGTCAGTGAACCAGACGCATACAACCATGTTTTCAATTCAGGATTTAAAGTCTTTTCCTGTTTAAGTACTGGTTGTCGTTTACGCATAATCTGCTCACATGAAAACTCGCACCTAGTTTACCCCAATTTTTTGATAAAAAACGTAGAGAATTCAATCAACATTCCAAGCAATAAAAAAGCCCGCATAAGCAGGCTTTTTTATGAAAATATGTATTACAAGCTGTAGTACATATCGAATTCAACTGGGTGAGTAGTCGTGTTAAGACGACGTACATCTTCAGTTTTAAGCTCGATGTATGCATCAAGCATTTCTTTAGTGAACACGCCGCCTTTTAACAAGAATTCGTGATCTGCTTGAAGTGCTTCAAGAGCCATATCTAAGCTATGAGCAACTGTTGGGATTTTTGCTTCTTCTTCTGGAGGAAGATCGTACAAGTTCTTATCAGCAGCTTCGCCCGGATGGATCTTGTTTTGAATACCGTCGATACCAGCCATTAACAATGCAGCGAAACCTAAGTACGGGTTCATCATTGGGTCTGGGAAACGAGCTTCGATACGCTTACCTTTAGGGCTAGAAACGTATGGAATACGGATAGACGCAGAACGGTTACGTGCTGAGTAAGCAAGCATGATTGGCGCTTCGAAGTGAGGAACCAAACGCTTGTATGAGTTTGTAGATGGGTTTGTGATTGCGTTCAATGCACGAGCATGCTTGATAACACCACCGATGAAGTACAATGCCATTTCTGAAAGGCCTGCATATTCATCACCAGCAAACAAGTTCTTGCCATCTTTAGAGATAGACATGTGAACGTGCATACCAGAACCGTTATCACCTACCATTGGTTTAGGCATAAAGGTTGCAGTTTTTGCATATTGGTGAGCAACGTTCCAAACAGCATATTTGAACTGTTGAACTTCGTCAGCTTTACGTACAAGTGTATTGAAGCTCACACCAATTTCTAACTGGCAAGAAGCAACTTCGTGGTGATGTACTTCTACACGACCTGGGCCCATGATGTCTTCGATTTTTGCACACATTTCTGCACGCATATCTTGTGAAGAATCAACAGGAGGAACTGGGAAATAACCGCCTTTAACACGTGGACGGTGACCAGAGTTACCAGACTCGTAATCTTTACCAGTAGACCAAGCAGCTTCTTCAGCGATTAATGTATGACGAGCGCCAGACATATCGATGTCCCACTTCACTTCGTCAAATACAAAAAATTCTGGTTCTGGACCAAAGAATGCAGTATCACCGATACCTGTAGATTTTAAGTATTCTTCTGCACGGCGAGCAATCGAACGTGGGTCACGCTCATAACCTTGACCAGTTGAAGGTTCAATAACGTCACAAGTCACAACTACAGTTGGTTCAGCAAAGAACGGGTCGATAAAACCTGTTTCTGCATCTGGACGTAAAATCATGTCAGATGCTTCAATGCCTTTCCAACCAGCGATTGAAGAACCATCAAACATTTTACCGTCTTCAAAAGTATCTTCATCAATAGAATCAGCTGGGTAAGTTACGTGCTGTTCTTTACCCTTAGTATCAGTAAAGCGAAAATCGACCCATTTTGCGCCACTTTCTTGTATGAGTTGAAGGACCTTGTTCGCCATGCTCATTTTGCTCCAATGAAATTTTGTTGCACTTGTTAAGTGCGTGTTAATTGCTGGTATTTATATAGCAATTCTCATACCAACTTTATAAGACTTACCTAAAACATTGAATTGCTTATAACTATCCATGATTTAGGCCCCTTGTCTTGAACCCATTATACTGTTTGCATAGTTAAATGCACCATATTCAGACATTTTCAAATTATGGCATACAAGAATAGCTCGCAATCGCCCTAATTTAGTGCAAAATTGTTGCGCCAATATGAATCACCGCATCAATATCTAACAGTCATTCATGATCATAATACTTTCTCATATAGAAAGCTGACTTTCTTATTACAATGAATGAAAATAATAAAAGATGGCTTATAAAATTTTAACCTTTAGTTGTCTCTTCTATATCTATCCATGCCTTTGCCAAAAGCTTTAACGCAAATATCACTTCAAAGAATAGTTCTCAAAAACTTAAAAACGTCAGCGATCGAATCATCCTCTTACCTCAATAAATACTAAAGTTTTATAAAATTAGTTTTCTTTCGCTTATCAATTTATCTGCCATGAAACAAGTTTTGATCAGCTTTGGTGCAGTAAGAAATCAAAGGGATTTTTTACCATTTGTTATATACCTTTTTTATACATGACAAACTTGCTTTTAAAATTAAAAAAATCTAAAAAATAAAACATAACTTTTTTTTATAACTAAACAAACTAAAAGTTTTGTTTTTTAAACTACAAATATGCTCAAAGGATTTGAAATGAAGCATGAACTCGAACAATATGACAAAGCTTTTTTCGGCCATCCCAAACCATTAAAAACTTTATTTTTTACAGAGCTTTGGGAAAGATTTTCTTATTATGGAATTCGGCCTTTACTCGTTCTTTATATGATTGCAATGGTCAATGATGGTGGTTTAGGTCTTGACCGCCCAACCGCAGCAGCAATTGTTGGGTTATTTGCAGGCTCCATGTATTTAATGACCGTTTTTGGTGGTTGGATTGCCGATAACTGGTTAGGTCAGGCCCGGTCTGTTTGGTATGGTTCTATTATTATTGCGCTAGGTCATTTATCAATTGCCCTCACTACCATTTTTGATCAATTCTTTTTTTATTTTGGTTTAGTTCTTATTGTTCTTGGATCAGGTTTATTTAAAACCTGTATTTCAGTAATTGTCGGAACATTATACAAAGCGCAAGATAGTAGACGAGATGCCGGCTTCTCCATTTTTTATATGGGGATTAATATGGGGTCGTTTATTGCCCCGCTTATTACAGGTATATTGGCTCGCGATCATGGCTGGCATCTAGGTTTTGGGATTGGCGGCCTTGGAATGTTGATTGCATTACTCATCTTCCGTGCATTGGCCATTCCTCAGCTACAAACTTTTAATCAATTGCGTGAAGAAACTGATAACTGCAATAGACCTGTGGTAGAAAATAAAAATGCGCCCAAAATTGCTTTCTCATTTTTATTAAGTGTCGCAGTCGTTATCGCTCTTACTTTCTTTGGCGTTATTCATATCAATCCAGTCGCGGTAGCAACTTATTTAACAGTTGCACTAGGCATTGGGATTATTACTTACTTTGCTTATTTATTATTTTTCTTAAACTTAGAGCAGCATGATAAATTCAAAATTATTATTTGTTTCGTTTTATTAGCAGCATCTGCCCTATTCTGGTCGGCGTTTGAACAAAAGCCCACAACTTTTACTTTATTTGCTCAAGATTATACAGACCGTATTGTTTTCGGATTTGAGATCCCGACGGTATGGTTTGAATCAATCAATGCCCTATTTATTATTGTTTTTGCTCCAGTTGCAGCTTGGCTATGGGTGAAGCTAAGTAAGGTAAATAAAGACCCAAGCTATATCAGCAAATTTATTATTGCATTGTTATTCGCAGCAGGTGGCTTTTTGCTCATGTCTCTTGCCAGTCATTTTGCTATTAATGGCGGGGCAGTTTCACCATTTTGGTTAGTTGGTACTTTATTTCTTCTTACCCTAGGCGAACTTTGTCTAAGCCCAATTGGCTTATCAACCATGACTAAACTTGCACCTGATGTCATCCGTAGTCAAATTATGGGTCTGTGGTTTACTGGTTCAGCTTTAGGTAATCTTATCGCGGGTTTAATTGGCGGGCACGTATCGGCAGATGGTATTAATCATTTACCCACCCTGTTTATGCGATGTGTTTTAGCGTTGGTGATTGGCGCAATCGTGTTATTTTTATTAAAGAAACCTATCAATAGATTAATGAATAAAAGTACCAGTAAAGTTCAACCTGAATTGGAAACCATATGAACATCTTAACTGTTCCAGAAAAACTTGAGAAACTTCGTGAACTCATGCGCATTCAGCAAATTGATGCTTTTGTTGTGATGAGTGCCGATCCCCACATGTCAGAATATTTACCAGACTATTGGAAGGTAAGACAATGGCTCAGTGGTTTTAGTGGTTCTGTTGGTACGCTTGTGGTGACACAAAAGTTTGCTGGCCTATGGGCAGATGGTCGCTATTGGGTACAAGCTGAGCAACAACTGGTTGGAACTGGCTTTAATCTTCAAAAATTAACAAGTGATGAGTCTTCAACACATTTAGCTTGGATTACACAAAACTTAGCAGCAAATTCGATCATTGCTGTAAATGGACATACCTTATCTATTCAACAATTTAAAGCACTCGAACATACTGCACGAGTTCATAGCTATAAACTCGAGACACAAAAAGATTTAGTTGGAGAGATTTGGTTAGACCGCCCAGAACTACCCTCTGAAAAAATCTATTTAATGCCTGAAGGGCTAAATGCACTATCTCGTAAAGAGAAAATTCAGGCTATTCGTGAGACTTTACATAGCAAGAATATTTCGGGGCATTTCATTTCATCTTTAGATGATATTGCATGGGTCTTAAATGCACGTGGTCAAGATGTAGAATACAACCCTGTGTTTCTTTCGCATTTATATATCAGTGCTCAACAAGCTGTTTTATTCATTGATAACAACAAAGTCGATTTAACTACTCAACAGGCTTTAAAAGCCGATGGTATTGAAATTCATAACTACCAAGATACAGCTAAGTTTTTATCGAATATCTCTGATGCTTCAGTACTTTTAGATCCAGCCAAAGTCTCGATTTTTCATGAACAAGCCATCGCAAAAGATATTCGGGTTGTATACGACATCAACCCAAGTACGCTTTTTAAATCGCATAAACATGAAAGCGAAATTGCTCATATCCGTCATGCAATGGTTAAAGACGGAGTCGCGCTTTGCCACTTTTTCCACTGGTTAGAAAAAACGCTTCATCATGGTGAAAGTATTTCAGAACTCACTATTGATGAAAAGATTACAGCTTTCCGTGCTGAGCAAGAGGGTTTTATAGGACCAAGTTTTTCAACGATTGCTGGCTTTAATGCTAATGGTGCTTTGCCCCACTACCGTGCAACTGAAGAGCACTATTCATTTATTGAAGGCGATGGTCTATTGCTGATTGACTCAGGTGGGCAATATGTAGATGGAACAACGGATATTACTCGTGTTGTTCCTGTAGGCACGCCAACAGGGCAACAAAAACGTGACTACACCTTGGTTTTAAAATGTCACATTGCTTTGGCAAAAACGATTTATCCAGAAGGTTTAGCAGCTCCTCTACTCGATTCAATTTGTCGTAATACTTTATGGCAACATGGTTTAGATTATCGACATGGAACAGGCCACGGCGTAGGCTTTGCGCTTAACGTACATGAAGGTCCACAAGTGCTTTCTTATTATGCGCCTATACATGCTTATAGTAAGTTGCGTGAAGGAATGATTATTTCTAACGAGCCGGGCTTATACCATGAGGGACAATATGGTATTCGCATTGAAAATCTAGTTGCAAACCAGCTCCACTCTGGGTTTGAAAAAACTTACGGTGAATTCTTGGAGTTTGAAACGCTGACCCTTTGCCCGATTCATTTAGACTGTATCGTAGTTGATATGCTAACTAATGAAGAGAAAGACTGGCTAAATCATTACCATCAAACAGTCCAAGAAAGACTTGCTGAACATTTGTCTGGAGAAGTTTTAGACTGGCTGATTTACAACACTAGAGCGATTTAATCTTCTTTTTTAACTCAGGCAGAATAATTTTCTATTTCCAATGAAAAGCTTATTCTGCCCGAGTTGTAGTTATTTATCATCTCAAAAAGTTTCACTTCTCAAAGTCGTTTTTTCTGCAAATTTCTAACGAATGAAATAGTTAAACTGGTTACTTCTTTTTTTGTTATATTAGCCGCTTAGAAAGCGGCTTTTTATTTGATCAAATAAAGGTACTTTTTAAAAAGTGAGCAATATTGTGAGTAAATCTCTAGTCACTTATTAAATATATATTAACTATCATGAGGTTAAGTTCATCATGCTTTTAATGATCGACAATTACGACTCTTTTACCTACAACATCGTCCAGTATTTTGGCGAGTTGGATCAGGAAGTAAAAGTTGTTCGCAATGATCAAGTCACATTAGAGGATATTGAACGATGGCAACCTAAATATCTCGTGATTGGTCCTGGCCCTTGCTCTCCAAGCGAAGCTGGTATTTCAATTCCTGCAATTAACCACTTTGCCGGAAAAATTCCTTTGCTTGGCGTGTGTTTAGGGCATCAAAGTATTGGGCAAGCTTTTGGCGGAAACATTGTAAGAGCCAAAACGGTGATGCACGGACGTTTATCTGATATGTACCATAGCAATAAAGGTATTTTCAGTAATCTTCCTAGCCCATTCTCAGCAACTCGTTATCATTCTTTGGTGATTGATCAGCAAACACTGCCTGATTGCCTTGAAGTAACGTGCTGGACCAATGAAGCAGATGGCTCAATGGAAGAAATCATGGGTGTTAAACATAAGACATTGCCTGTTGAAGGCGTGCAGTTCCATCCTGAATCAATTTTGAGTCAACATGGCCATCAAATCTTTAAAAACTTTTTAGATATTTATGCATAAGTGATCACTATGAATATTCAACAAGCACTTAACCATATTACAAAAAATATTCACCTGACTCAGCCGCAAATGGAAGACATTATGCGTAGCATCATGCAAGGTGAGGCAACCGAAGCACAAATTGGTGCTTTGATGATGGGCCTTCGCATGAAAGGTGAAAGTATTGACGAAATTACTGCTGCTGCACGTGTTATGCGTGAATTCGCGATTAAAATTGATGTTAGCGATATCAAATATTTAGTTGATATTGTCGGTACTGGTGGTGATGGACAAAACTTATTTAATGTCTCTACTGCTTCAAGCTTTGTGATTGCAGCAGCAGGCGCAACCATTGCAAAGCATGGTAACCGAGGCGTATCAAGTAAATCAGGTTCATCCGATCTACTTGAACAGGCAGGTATTAACCTTGATTTAGACATGCAACAAACTGAGCGCTGCATTCGTGAGATGGGTGTAGGCTTTTTATTTGCTCCAAACCATCATAAAGCAATGAAATATGCTGTCGGCCCACGTCGTGAGCTTGGTGTTCGTAGCATTTTCAATTTACTCGGCCCGCTTACGAATCCGGCTGGTGTGAAACGCTTTGTGATTGGGGTATTTTCAGATGAGCTTTGTCGTCCTATTGCAGAGGTTATGAAACAGCTCGGTGCTGAACATGTCATGGTCGTTCATTCAAGAGATGGTCTTGATGAAATTAGCCTTGCAGCTCCTACTGCTGTTGCCGAACTGAAAGACGGTGAAATTACTGAATGGACACTTACCCCTGAAGATGTCGGGATTGAGTCACAAACTTTAAACGGTTTAGTAGTTGCCGATGCTGCTGCCAGCTTAAAGCTGATTAAAGATGCATTGGGTAAAAATAAAACTCATATTGGTGAAAAAGCAGCAAATATGATTGCGCTTAATGCAGGCGCAGGAATCTATGTGTCGGGTATTACCAAAACTTATGCTCAAGCTGTTACCTTCGCTCAAGATATTATTTACGGCGGACAAGCTTTAGAAAAAATGAGTGTTTTGGCTGAATTTACTAAAACATTAAAACAATGTCAGGCAGATTAAGGACTTCTCATGATTAATATTCAAAATACCATTTTAGGTAAAATTGTTGACCGTAAACATGAGGAACTCTCTGCACGTTTAAAACAACGTAATTTGCAAGATGTTGAAGAACTAGCAAAAGCTGCAACGCCAGTGCGTGGCTTTGCGAATGCTTTAGAACATAAACGTCCAGGTGTGATTGCTGAAATTAAAAAAGCGTCTCCATCTAAAGGGATTATTCGCGCAGACTTTAATCCTGCTGAAATTGCTCAGCAATATGAACAAGCTGGAGCAGCCTGTTTATCGGTACTGACCGATGTTGATTTCTTTCAGGGTGCAGATGAGAATATTGCGATTGCCCGTAGTCATTGTGCCCTGCCTGCTTTACGTAAAGACTTTCTGATTGACCCATATAATGTAGTTGAAGCACGTGCTTTGCATGCTGACTGTATTTTATTAATTGTTGCTTGTTTGTCTGACCAGCAACTCGAAGAAATGTCTAAAACTGCGTTTGAACATCAACTCGATGTATTAGTTGAAGTTCATGACGAAGAAGAAATGGAACGCGCTTTAAAGCTTTCTGAGCAATGTTTATTAGGTGTGAATAACCGTAATTTAAAAACGTTTGATGTGGATTTAAATACATCCATTCGATTGAAAAAATTACTTCCGGCCTCACGTTTATTAATCACTGAAAGCGGTATTGCGACACCAGCCGATGTGCATATGATGCAAGAGCATAATATTCACAGCTTCTTAGTCGGCGAAAGTTTTATGAAACAACCACGTCCAGATCAAGCTTTTACTGCTCTTTTTGGACAACCTCAAACGGTTTAATAAAGATATATGAGTAATAAAGATTCATCGCTTTCTAAAGAGCAACAGAAATTATTGAAGCAATTTAAAAAGCAAATCTCCAATCCTCATTCAAGCAAAATCGCAAATCAGCCTGAGACTAAAAAATCTCAGGCTGAGCCTGAAGAATTGGAAGATACACATTTGTTTCAACAAGCTGTTGCAGGTGTTAAACGCATCAACAATAGTAATGTAGCTAATGTCAAACTACCTCGTGCCAAAAAAGTTGATGCTCAAACATTAGCAAAACGTGCAGCTGCCGAAGGCGGTCGTGACACTGAGCATGCCGAGCTATCAGACACTCAAGCTGCTTTAAATCCTGTCGCAAGCCAAGCAACGTTAAGCTATCGCATTGCGACTCTTCAACATAAGGTTTTTGAAGACTTAAAAGCAGGCAAGATGCGCTGGTTTGAGGCTGTAGATTTACACGGCTGTACCATTGAACAAGCACGTGACGCAGTTTTACAAATTATCCAGATGGCAAAAGATGAGAATCAAAATGTCATCAAAATTGTGCATGGCAAAGGCCCAGAAGCAGTCTTAAAAACCTATGTCAACGGATGGTTACGTCAACACCGCGATGTTTTGGCTTTTGTAAGTGCTCCAGAAAATCAAGGTGGCACAGGTGCCGTTCTCGTACTGCTTAAACGTGCAGAAAAAAATCCAAAGTTTGAACAAAAAAAATGATCCTTTGGGATCATTTTTTTACATCAAATGCCTGTAATAATTGAGCAACTACTGCAACGGCAATCGTTGCAGGTTGTTTAGATGAAATCCCTTCTACCCCGATCGGGCAAACCAAACGTCGTAATGTTTCCTGAGTATAACCACGTATTTGCATACGCTTTTCAAAAATAGCCCTTTTACTTTTTGAGCCAATCATCCCAACATAAGCAAATGGTTTTGCCGCAGGTTTCAAGGCTGAAAAACACAGTTGCAAATCTAATTGATGATCATGAGTTAAAATTAAAACTGCACCTGAACGGTCAAAATGCTCAATCTCAGCTTCAAGCGTATCAGTCGTTAAACATTGAACATTTTCCAGTAAGTCTGATGGGAAAATATCATCACGTGGATCAATCCATTTCACCCGAACGCCAATAGGCAATAAACAACGGACAATTGCTTCACCCACATGCCCCGCGCCACAAATCAGCACTTGCATAGCATAAGGTTGAATCTGCTGGCCAAATTGCCATTCTTCACTGTTGCCAGAATGAAACTCGAAACTTGATTGTTGTTCCATATCTCTAGTCTGCCAAGTGGACGCATATTGATGTGAGACGGTACGCCATATATGCTTTCCGGCTCGCCATGCTTGCAAACTCGCAGATAAATCCGATGCGCTTTCAGTGGGTGATATTTTCTCAAACAATAACCACATTACTCCGCCACAACACTGCCCCAACCGAGCACTGAGGTTAAAGCGTTCAATACGCCTGACACAAGTATCCATTTCACTTAACATTGCTTTAGCAATATCAATAGCCTGAAACTCTAAATGCCCACCACCGATCGTATCTGACTGCTGCCATTGCTGTTGCAAATTAAACCGCAATAACATGGTTGCACCAACTTCTCGTGGTGTTGAACCATCAGCGCGGACTACTGTGACCAATACCATAGGCAGAGCATCGACTTGCCACGCCACAAAATCAGTCCACCATTGTAAATGTTGCATAATCTTCTACATTTTAGCTTGTGGGCGGTCAGCCAAAGCTTGTCCTCGTCCAATCGCAATTGCACGTAAAATTTCTTCGGCAGTTGCTGGAGCATTGAGTACGAGCGGTGCATTTTCTGGAATAGCCGCCTGTACCGCCTGACGAATTGCCGAGAAAACAGATAATGCCAACATAAATGGCGGTTCACCTACCGCTTTGGAGCGGTAGATGGTGTCCGCCTGATTTTGGTTATCAAACAGTTTCACATTAAAAATATGAGGAATATCCACACTGGTCGGGATTTTATAAGTTGAAGGTGCATGGGTAAACAAACGGCCTGCGTGTGGTCCTTGTGGCTGCCAATACAACTCTTCTGTCGTGAGCCATCCCATCCCTTGTATAAAACCACCTTCAATTTGTCCAATATCAATTGCAGGGTTAATTGACCGTCCGACGTCATGCAAAATGTCAGCACGTAATACTTTCATTTCCCCAGTTAGCGTATCTATTGCGACCTCACTGACGGCTGCGCCATAAGCGTAATAGAAAAATGGACGTCCTAAATGGTTGACCTGATCATAGTGAATTTCTGGCGTTTTATAAAAACCGCTGTCCCATAGTTGTACACGCGCCATATATGCCCGTTGAACCAAATCAGGAAAAGTCCATGAATGACCATTCGCTGTTGAAACCATACTATCTTCAAACTGGACTTGGTGAGCCGCACTGTCACTTATTTCTGCGGCAAGTTTTGCCAGACGCTCACGAATTTTAATACAGGCATTTTGAACAGCTTTACCATTTAAATCTGCTCCACTCGATGCTGCTGTTGCTGAAGTATTTGGAACCCGAGAAGTATCTGTTGCAATTAAACGAACGCTATCGATTGGTAAACCCAACTCATGCGCAGCAACCTGACGTACTTTCGTATATAACCCCTGTCCCATTTCCGTACCGCCATGTGTAATAGAAACAGTACCATCCATATATACGTAGACCAGTGCACCTGCCTGATTGTAATGTACGGCATTAAACGAAATACCGAACATTAATGGAGTTAACGCAATACCACGCTTAATGATGTCATTGTTCTGATTAAAGGCATGAATGCTCTGTTTGCGTTTCGCATAGTCACTACTTTGCAATAGTTCGGCTACTAATTTTGGCGCAACATTATCACGGACTTCTGCCCCATAGTGCATACGGTCACGTCCAGCACCAGGCTGCTCGGCAAAGAAATTACGTTGACGAATTTTAACTGGGTCACAACTTAAATAACGAGCAATGTCATCAATAATATTTTCAATGACAAACATGCCTTGCGGTCCACCGAAACCACGATATGCCGTGTTAGAAACAGTGTTAGTTTTACAGCGTAAGTTACGCAACTCAACTGCATTTAGATAATAGGCGTTACCAATATGGCAAATCGCTCGTTCATTAACTGGGCCAGAAAGATCAGCCGAAAAACCGCAGTTTGAAGCCAGTTGCACCTTTAAGCCTTGCAGAACACCACTGTCATCAAAAGCCACAGACCACTCATAAGCAAAACCATGACGTTTGCCTGTAGCACTCATGTCATCATCACGATCTAAACGTAATTTACACGGACGACCTGTTTTTTGTGCTGCCAAAGATGCAATGCATGCCCACTGCGCCGATTGCGACTCTTTACCACCAAAACCACCACCCATACGGCGACTTTCCACACTCACCTGATGCATATTCATGCCTAATGCATGACAAATCAGCAGCTGCATTTCGGTTGGATGTTGTGTCGAGCAATAGACTTTTAAGCTCTGATTTTCTTGTGGAATCGCATAGGAAATCTGACCTTCTAAATAAAAATGCTCTTGGCCGCCAAGCTCAATAGCACCTGAAAGTTGATGGGCTGCATTTTGAAATGCCTGTTCAACTTCACCATGGCTAAAATCAACAGGCGGTAACACCCACGATTCTTTTTCAATCGCATCTTGAATCGTTAAAATTGGAGTTTCAGGCACATACTCAATTTTTGCTAAGCGAACTGCCTGACGGGCTTGCTGATAACTCTCAGCAACAACCACAAACAAGGCTTGGCTATAAAATTCAACCTGCTCTTCGGCAAAAATTGGGTCATCTTTTACAATGGGTCCCCAATTATTTTCAACCTCAATATCCTTTGCCGAAAAAACTGCATGGACACCATCAGCCTGACGTACTGCATCCAAATCAAATTTAATAATTTTACCTTTGGCACAATTTGAAAATCCGACCGCCAGATGCATGGTATTTTCAAGCTCTGGTAAATCATCGATATAAGTTGCTTGCCCAGTGACATGTAAATGTGCGCTCTCGTGTGGAATCGAATCACCTGCTTTAGCGGATTTTTTAGAAACTCTTAAGTCAATGGTTTGGTTCATGTTATATCTCCACCATAGCAATCAAATCATTCACACGAGTAATCGTTTGAGACAGGACTTTTTCTACATAAAAACGCTGTAAACAGTTTTTCGCGACGTGCAAACGATATGCCGAACTAGCACGTCCATCATCTAAAGGTTGATAGTCTTGAGACAAGGCCTCCTGTGCCTTAGCTATCAATTCTGCTGTAAGTTGCTGACCTTCCAATATGGCTTCTGCATATTTTGCACGTTTGGGAATAGCCGCCATGCCACCAAAAGCAATTCTCACATTGTGAGCGACATGATGAGCATCTAACTCGCATGAAATAGCAGCACATACCGCAGAAATATCCTGCTCAAAACGTTTAGCAATTTTATAGCTGGCAAATTTAAAACGCGTCTGCCCTTCACGGAGCGGAATAACAACTGCTTCGACAAACTCACCAAGCTGTAATGCTGTTTTTTGATAATCGAGGTAAAAGTCTTCCAAGGCAATTTCACGGGTTTGTTCACCTACACGCAAAATCAATTGTGTATCTAGAGTAATTAATGCCGGCATTGAGTCGCCAATAGGCGAACCATTAGCAATGTTTCCACCTAGGGTTCCTGCATTTTTAATCGGCATAGAAGCAAAACGGCGCTGTAGTTCTTGAAAATCAGGATAAAACTCTGAAATTTTGATAAGTGCATCACTTAAACTGACATTTGCCCCAATCGTTAAAGCATGTTCTGTGACTACAATCTTTTTCAGCTCTTCCACCTGACCAATATAAAGCATATCGCCCAAAGCACGGCCCTGCTTGGTTACCCACAAACCGACATCTGTACTACCCGCAACAATACGCGCTTGCGGTAACTGCAAACGTAATGCGGCAAAATCCAGCAAAGTCTTTGGTGCAAAGAATTGTTGACCATGATCATTTAAATGTAATGCAGGTAATGTTCTGATCTCTTTTAATACATCAATTATTTTTTGACGTTTTAATAAAACACGCGGATAGTCATATGCTTTTTGTGCTGCATCTAAAATAGGTCTATAGCCTGTACAGCGACACAAATTTCCAGAGAGATAATCGCTGATTTGATCTTTGCTTGGCGACTGTTGCTCATTTTCATACATTGACCATAAGGACATGATAAAACCGGGCGTACAAAAACCACATTGTGAACCATGCATATCCACCATTGCCTGTTGTACTGGGTGAAGTGTTCCATCTTGTGCAGGCAATAAATTATGCAGATCTTCTACTGTAAACAGGGCTTTACCATCTAAAGTCGGTAAAAACTGAATACACGCATTCACACTGCGCAATTGCAGATTGTCATTGACCAACTCACCAATCACTACTGTACATGCACCACAATCGCCCTCAGCACAGCCCTCTTTTGTACCAGTCTGCCGAGTCTTACCCGTTTGAATATATTCTCGCAAGAATTGTAAGACTGTCATGGTAGGTAATACATTTTCTACTTGTTGCTGACTACCACGAAAAAAAAAGGTGATTGGACGTTCTGACATGTTTTATCCTTATGCTCTATAGTACGGCATATTTGCAAATATGATGCCATCAGGCGATCATTTATAACTTAACCATATTAGTTGCACATTTCATGCTCAAATAATTGACTATTAACGATAAAAAACATGAAATTTATTCACCATTTATCTAATGCGTGCCGAACAGGATAAATATAGTGCGACGAGTTATGAACATCAGGTCATGTTTCTGATACAATGCCGAGCTTGTCTAATAGAGTAAATTTATACGCCTTATGTCAATGCAGCAATCGTACGCAAACATTCTGACTGCCGTCGGTGAAGACCTTAATCGTCCCGGCCTTAAAGATACGCCTGTGCGTGCGGCTAAAGCTTTTTCATATTTAACTTCTGGCTATAGTAAAACTTTAGAAGAAGTCACCAATAATGCGGTTTTCCCATCAGATAACCATGAAATGGTATTGGTGAAGAATATTGAATTCTATTCGCTTTGCGAACATCATCTCCTCCCGTTCTATGGCCGTGTTCATGTTGCCTATTTACCAGAAGGCAAAGTTCTTGGCTTATCTAAATTTGCGCGTATTACCGAGATGTTTGCTCGTCGTTTGCAAATTCAAGAAAATTTAACTCAGCAAATCGCTGAAGCTGTAGCTGAAGTGACTGGCGCACGTGGTGTGGCTGTGGTTATCGATTCAGCACATATGTGTATGATGATGCGTGGTGTAGGTAAACAAGAGTCTACAACACGTACAGTTTCATTTGTCGGAGATTTTAAAACTGACAAAGAAGCACGCCGTGAATTCTTAAGTGCAGTACCAGAAAGCTACTAATCTGGTGACTACTGCAAAAAAGCCCGATTCAGTTGGGCTTTTTTTTATATTTAGATAAAGCATTTACTCTATAAAACATAACAATCAAATTATGTGATTTTTGTTATAAAAGTACACATCTTTAATTTTAAATAATTTATGAGTTAATCATGCGATTTAACAAAATTTCTTGCTTACTTTTATCCCCTCTTTTTATTTTTAATACCTCAATTTATGCAGAGAATACACCCAAAGAGCAAGAAATTAAGAAACTGGTTGATCAAAATTTTAAACCTTTATTAGAAAAATATGATGTGCCCGGTATGGCTGTTGGCATCATCCAAAATAATAAAAAGTATGAAATGTATTATGGTCTACAATCCGTTCAAGATAAAAAAGCCGTAAATAGCAGTACCATTTTTGAGCTCGGTTCAGTCAGTAAATTATTTACTGCTACAGCAGGTGGATATGCAAAAACAAAAGGAATAATTTCTTTTAAAGACACTCCCGGAAAATATTGGAAAGAATTAAAAAACACACCGATTGACCAAGTTAACTTACTTCAACTTGCTACTTATACAAGTGGCAACCTTGGCTTACAGTTTCCAGATGAAGTCCAAACAAATCAGCAAGTTTTAACTTTTTTCAAAGACTGGAAGCCTAAAAACTCAATCGGTGAATATCGACAATATTCAAATCCAAGCATTGGTTTATTTGGAAAAGTTGTTGCTTTGTCTATGAACAAACCTTTCGACCAAGTCTTAGAAAAAACCATTTTTCCAGATCTTGGCTTAAAACATAGCTATGTAAATGTGCCTAAAACTCAAATGCAAAACTATGCTTTTGGCTATAACCAAGAAAATCAGCCGATTCGAGTTAACCCCGGCCCGCTAGATGCACCTGCGTACGGCGTTAAATCGACCTTACCTGATATGCTGAGTTTCGTTAATGCCAATCTAAATCCACAAAAATATCCAGCAGATATTCAACGCGCAATTAATGAAACACATCAAGGTTTCTACCAAGTGGGTACGATGTATCAAGCATTAGGTTGGGAAGAGTTCTCTTATCCAGCACCATTACAGACTTTATTAGACAGTAATTCAGAGCAAATCGTAATGAAATCTAATAAAGTGACAGCTATTTCGAAAGAACCTTCAGTTAAGATGTTCCACAAAACTGGTTCGACCAACGGTTTTGGAACATATGTTGTCTTTATTCCAAAGCAAAATATTGGTTTAGTCATGTTAACCAATAAACGTATTCCAAATGAAGAACGCATTAAAGCTGCCTATGCAGTGTTGAATGCAATAAAGAAATAATCTTTTGCTAAAACAAAAAGAGAAATGAATAATCTCATTTCTCTTTTTTTATGGACTTATTCTTTAAAAGAACCAAACATATCCTAGACTTGATTTCATCCAATCTTGATGATTTTGTTGTTCATAATCCCAGTTTAATCGAACGGTATTATTACTATTAATCACATATTGCCACTGAGTATTTACTCTCAAATTCCATTGGTTTTGGTCTTCCCAATATGGCAATTCAATTTGCACCACAGAGTTGAAGTGTTCAAACCACTGATTCATGCAACCTAAAGTCGGGCCCATTCCCACACGCCATCCTTTATCTAGATTTGAGCCTGCTTGTAGGTAGGTTTGTAGTTGCCCATAGCAAACATGTTTGCGCTCATAGTCAGCAAAGCTATATCCGACTTGAGCATTAAAATTCGCTACACCATGCTGTTTTTCTTCACTAAAAGTACCATCATGAATCGCTTCCTGACGCCAACCTAAATTAAATCCCCAACTCAGCGGTGTTTTAAAAGGTTGAATCGGGTTATAAGAATTTACTTCTAGCAGATCAAGACGTTCTAGTTTTAAATGGTCATCTCGCCACTGTGCATTGCCATTTAAAAAGAGTAATTGAGTTCCCGCACGATATCCGCCTTGAGGATCTATTAAGTCATGGTAGGCTTGGCGATGACCAATTTCGATAAACTTGTCTCCTTGAACCTCGCCTGCTTTGACTGAAAGATTACGCGCATTGTGACCTTGAGTTGGCTCTTTTGTTGGTCTTTTAGGTTCTTGACGCTGTTTGTCTAAATCAATCTGACTTCTTAAAGCTAAAAGCTGACGCAACTGCGGCTGAGCAACGCTTTCTTCTATTTTATGGCTCGTAAATTGAAGATATAAATCATCGTAAGCCATCTCAAGGATTTTGGCCTGATCCTGCTCAGTAAATGATTTTAAAATCTGAGAAGACTGCTGAGTGGGCATCATCGCAATTTGATGAGCTACCTTCGCCAAAGATTCGCCATGCTGCTGAGCTTGAGCCAATAGCTGAGTTTCTAAAGCAGGTCGATATACAGGAGCTTTGGTTAACCCTTGCTGCTGCATCGATTTAATGGTTTCCATCGGGATAGAAGCATGAGTGAATTTTTCTTGCAGATGAGACTCTGGTTTTACTAAATCAACCAACCCTAACAATCGATAGGCGCAGTTATCACTCACAAAGTAATAAGGAAAGCTCACATGCTGCATTTCCCAAATATGAGACACTAAAAACCGCGTTTCTTCAGGTGTTAAATTTAGCTCATATTCCCATAAGTCACGGCTTTCAAAATCGCCGTACTCTTTTACTTTACGGTAATAAGGCATCAGTGAATATTCACCCGGATATTGCCCTGTTAAACCTTTCCATGCATATGACCAGTTGTCGTTACCTGCTACAGTTGCTGCATAATTTACAGCGTAAGAAACTAAATTTAATTGTTGCTGATCTTTGGGGTCTAAACGCAATAAAGTATGGCCAAACATTGAGCTCGGATTGCCCATAAAATCTGTCGCATAAATTAATGTCGCTTTATGAGGCTTAATCTGCCCAATCCAATTTTCAAACTCTGAACACTTCACTTGAGGCAATTCATTTTCTTGAATGCCTACTTTTTTTATAAGCCATTGACTGCGTGCCGGAAATTTACAGCGAGTCGACTGATTATCTTGAGCGGGCATAAATAATGCCGAGATATCCGCTTTCAGTTCTTCTTTTAAATTATTTTTCCCATTTTCCGACATGAAATAGCCAGAATAAGTCACTTCACTTTTCTGGTTTTTATTCGCATACATAAGCCTTTGCCATGTAATGTCTTGATCTAAGTTTTTCTGTTCTGCAATTGACCAATATTTTTGAATAGATGGATTTATATCTGCTGAATACGCAATATTAACTGCCAAAGAGGCAAAAACTAAAACAACTGACTTCATTAAGCTCATCAATTTTTATCATTAAATATAAGAAAAACCCTGCCAAACGACAGGGTTTTCAATTTCAAACTTATACGTAAGCTTTTAAAACGTCGTCTTTAGCCATTACAGTTTGTAGTGATGCTAAAACTTGAAGGGTATTTTGGTTGTTTGCAGAATAGATTTCACCAAAGTTTGCTTTTGAAACTTTGAAGAAACGGTCTTTGTCTTGAGGTTTGATTTGCATTAACTCAGCAAGTACGTTTAGGCTTTCACCTTGGCCTACAGCCATATCACGTGCTAAAGCTTCTGCATTTTCATTTGTGAATGTAACTACTTGCGCTGTTACTGTTCCGCCTTGACGGCAGCCTAAAGTACCGAAAGTGATCCCTAGTAATTGGTTAGTAAAAATACCGTTTGTTGTCGCAGCAAGAATTTTAGGCGCTACTCCTTTTTTGCCAGCCCATACTTGTGTACCCACACCACAACCTACGTCGTTGTCAGCCATTGCAACACTTGAACCAGCTGCTAATAAAGCAGCTAAAGCTAATTTTTTTAACATAGATGTAAATCTCCAAAATGATTATTGATTGTTTCTTATGTGTTGTATTGTTATGTGTAATTTTTATTACACGCTATTAAAGATAGCGAGATGGTTGTGAATTAGCAATTAAAAAATAAACAATATGATAAAAAGTGCAAAAGAAAAATTATCTTAAATTCCAGTTACCTTGATTATCCCTACTACCTAATATTTTGAGCACGAGTACGAGACTTAAAATTAATAATAAATACCACGATCCTAGCTTGCCCCAACCGACCATATGCCAAGCATCGACCTGACTTGGGTAAAGCCAGATTTTATAAAATGTACTTATATTTTCAGCAATCCAGATTAGAAACGCGAGTGTAAACAAAACAGGTAACATCGGGATTTTAAATTTATGTTCATTTAACTGGAAATAAAGTTTTGTTTTCCAAAAAATAAAAATACTAATCGCGAATAAAATATAGCGAATGTCTGGAACAAAAAATTTACTCATAAAATTTATATATGAGAAAAATGCTAGTAATAGCATAGCTCCAAAACTTGGAAGTTTTTCAAAAGACACTTGAAACAGTCGTATTGAGCGTGCAAAAAAACTACCTACAGCCGAATACATGAAACCTGCAAATAGAGGCACAGTTAAAATTTTAAATACGGCGGGCTGTGGATATTGCCACGATGCAATCGCAGGATGTGTTAGGAATATTTCCATGCACATCGCCATAACGTGAAATAAAGCAATAACCTTGGCTTCTGCCCATGATTCCAATTTTAAATAGAGTAAGCAGATCTGGATTAAAAGTGCATAGACGAGTAAATAATCATAACGATAGAACCCTATGTATTCATGGCTTCCCATCGGTGCTGTTAAAGCAAAAGCAATTAAAAGCAGAATACCAAACAAGGCTGCCGAGACAGCCTTGCCGATAAATTGAAACGGTAAAGTTAGATATTGCACAAAAACTATCCTAGATATTTAGCACTATACTCATGCACTGTATCTACAAAGATTTTTGGTTGTGCAGGGTCTACCCATTGAGTAATCCCATGGCCCAAGTTAGCAATGTAACCGGTCTTTTCGCCATTAGCGTAGGCATCGTCCAACATCGCTTTTACTGCTTTCTCAATTGAAGCAGCCGAACCATATAAAACAGCCGGATCAAGATTCCCTTGCAGAGCGACACGTCCAGCCACTGTAGTTCGAGCCGTATTTAATGGTGTCGTCCAATCTAAACCTAAAGCATCCGCACCTGTTGTGATCATTGGCTCTAACCATTGACCGCCACCTTTAGTGAACACAATAACAGGAATACGTCGGCCATCTTTCTCACGTTGTAAACCTGCAATGATTTTATTCATGTAGTTTAAAGAGAATTCGACATATTCACGGTGTGCTAATGCCCCACCCCAGCTATCAAAGATCTGGATGGCCTGAGCACCAGCATCAATTTGAGCATTTAAATAGTCAATGACTGAGTCTGCTAAATGATCAAGCAAAGCATGTAAAACTTCTGGTTGAGCGTACATCATCTGCTTGGTAAAACGGAATTCTTTACTTGAACCACCTTCAACCATATAAGTTGCAAGTGTCCAAGGGCTTCCAGAGAAACCAATCAGTGGAACTTGACCATCTAAAGCAGAACGAATTGTACTTACCGCATTCATCACATAATCAAGATCTGATTTTGCATTTAACTTTGGTAAATTTGCGACATCTTGTTCGGTACGTACGGTCTTTTGAAACTTAGGGCCTTCGCCAGTTTCAAAATAAAGTCCTAAACCGAGTGCATCTGGAATAGTTAAAATATCTGAAAATAAAATTGCTGCATCTAAGTCGTAACGACGCAAAGGTTGTAAAGTCACTTCACAGGCAAAATCTGTATTTTTACATAAAGATAGGAAATCACCTGCTTTTGAACGTGTTTCACGATATTCAGGCAAATAACGCCCTGCTTGACGCATCATCCACACTGGTGTGGTATCTACAGGTTCGCGTAACAAAGCACGGAGGAAACGATCATTTTTCAAAGTCGTCATTACCAATCTCTATCTTCTTTATGTGGCAGCATCATATCAAAAATAGAGACATTTTTATAATTTCAATTTCACACAAAAAACTCGTCAATCTACTAAAAAATGCATATTTACACAAAAGTCTACTGCAAGCCTTGGGGTTTTCTGCAATACTTGCAACATGTTACATTGGGGTTATTGGATATTCTTTTAATCACTAAATTACCAATCTTGGGCTCATAGAAATGAGTTATTGGTAATTTTATGCACTTTGAGATTAGATCAATCCCCCTATTGCTTATATGAAAATTCTTAAGGTTGAATTACATGTTTGTTCGCTCATTACTCGCTATGAGTTTAAGTTGTATTATTGCTAATGTTGCTTTTGCTGCTTCAACAACTGAGCAACCCCTGAACCCTAAAAAGGTATCAGCTCCTGTAGAAGATCCGATTGATCCTTTAGCAGTAGATGCAGCTTCAACTGTAAAAGCTCAAGCTTCGACACAAATTACCGCTCAAGAACAAAATGACTTAAACCGAGCGTCAACAACATTACAAAATTTACAGAAAACTGAAGACCCAAATGCTGAATCAGGCATCGCGGCGTCTACTCCAGCTGTTGCTAAAAGCAGCACTGCGTCTACGGCTCCTGCGACAACCGCTGCATCATGGACTTTAGATAGCTTAAACTCGGCAGAATGGTCTGAAAATATTGGTAAAGGCCAACTTCCAGTTTATGCGCGTGCACATGTAATGCTCAATAATGCACATGCTTCGCCAGGTGCAATTGACGGCATGAGCGGTAAAAATACATTAAAAGCAATTTCTTCATTCCAACAAATGAATGGTTTATCACCTACTGGTGACCTGACCAAAGAAACTTGGGATGCATTGGTTGCTAAACAAACCAAGCCAGCATTTATTGAATACACAATTTCTGATGCTGACCTAAAAGGCCCATATGCTGAGTCGATTCCTTCTGACTATGCATTACAAGCTAAAATGAAAGGTTTGTACTACACGCGTGTAACCGAAATGTTGGGCGAGAAGTTTCATATTGATGAAGCTTTCTTAAAGAAAATTAACCCAACTGCGACATTCAAAAAAGCGGGTGAAAAAATCATTGTTCCAAACGTACGCAATGATTTACCAGAAGATATTCATTTGATTATTGCCCATAAAGGTGCAAAACAATTGTATCTCTTCAATAGCCGGAACCAAATGATTGCCTCATTTCCTGCAACAATTGGCAGTACTGATACGCCTTCTCCGGCCGGTACTTACAAGGTAGTTGGTGTGGCTCGTAACCCTTGGTACAGCTATTCACCTTCGAACTTCGTACAAGGTAAAAACTTAAAACCTCTTTCTTTACCACCTGGCCCGAATGCTCCAGTGGGTAATATCTGGATTGGTTTAAGTAAAAAATCTTTCGGTATTCACGGAACACCAAATCCATCTTTAATTTCTAAAACAGCATCACACGGTTGTATCCGTTTAACAAACTGGGATGCAAACGATTTAGGAAATAAAGTACGTTCTGGCGTAACTGTTAAATTCCTTGAGTAATCCATATATTCTTTAAAAGACCTGCCTTCATGGCAGGTTTTTTTTATTCTTAAAAAATTGATCAATAAAAAAATTTACAACCATATCAATTATGCAACGACATGTTGCAGTTAGCCTATTTTTCTAGTCTCCATAGAACATTAATATATTTCTCAAGAGATAAATAAAAAATTTGGGAGATTAAATCATGAATACTTATCTACATCGTGGTGAAGATCGAGGACATGTAAAAGCAGGTTGGTTAGAGTCTTATCACAGCTTTTCATTTGGTAGCTGGTACGATCCTAAATATATGGGTGTTAGTGCATTACGTGTGATTAATGACGACAGAATTGATGCGCATAATGGTTTTGGTACGCACTCGCATGACAACATGGAAATCTTAACCTGTGTGCTAGATGGTGCTATTTCACACCGTGACACCATGGGAAATGAAGGTCAGATTAAAGCAGGTGAATGGCAGCTCATGAGCGCCGGCACAGGTGTTGCCCACAGTGAAATCAACAACACTGATACGCCTGTACATTTATTACAGATCTGGATTATTCCAAATGAAAGAGATGCCGAGCCAAATTATCAACAAATTAATTTGGACCCACGTAAAGAACCAAACAAATGGCATTTAATTGCAGGACCTGATGCAAATGCACCAATGCATATTCGCCAAAATACAGAGATAAAATCAGCTGTATTGGAAAAAGGACATGAGTTAAACGTTGAGCCAGTTAAAAAATTGAACTATGTTCACGTGATTTCAGGTGTAATCCGTATTGGTGATCAAGAAGTCAAAGCTGGCGATGCTTTCGTGTTTGAAGGTAAAGCGACGATTCAGGCAACTGAAGATAGTCAATTTATCTGGTTCGATTTACCTTAAATCATTAAAAGCCCTTTGCATAAAAGGGCTTTTTTAATCTCCACCACCGCCGCTATCGCAGCTACCTGAATCTGAAGATGATGAACAATCATTTGAATAACTAGAGCTATGATGACTAGGACTATTATCGTAAAAATGATGTGTTGAAGAAGATGAATGATCGTATTCGCCAGATGACGAATTGTTTTTTAGATTTTTGAGTAGAGCAATTAAGCAGATCAGTCCAATACTAGAAAAAATTGCAATAAATATAATAATAAATAACTTCAAATAATGACCTCCTACTAAATCGACAGAGATGTGTGTTGTGTTCCTATTTCATTTTTTAAATGAGTCATGCTGAAGAAACAAGTTGTTTTTTGATAAATAAGCTCAAACCTTTAAGTTTCTTTTACATACAAATAAGCACTTGCTCTTGATATACCTAAATGTTGCGCAACTGTCTCGACAGCCTTTTTAATATCTAACAAACCATTATTCTTGAGTTCATGAATTAATTGTTTTCTCTCATTGAGTTTTAGCATACGCGGTGTAGTGGCATGTTTTGAGGCAAATTGATCGATATATTTCCGGATTGCTTCGGTGCCAGTCGGCTCCAAATTTTCAACAATGTTATCAGTTTCAATTTTAGTGAAATGCTCTAAAGCACTTTGCATCCCTCTAAACAGGGTTAAATCAATATTCATACATAAAGCAGCCACATACTGGCCCTCTTCATCTTTAATTCCAATAGACGTGCTTTTTGCGGGACGGCCATCTGCAAACTGATTTGCATAGTTTGAAATAAGATTTGGAAATTCTGGAGACATGATTCTAGCCAATCCTAATTCAGTTGCTGGATCTCCAACTTTTCGACCAGATAAATTATTGTGTATTGAAAGTATGGCATGTTCAGGATTTGTTAAGTCATGGACCACAACTTCGCAAAAAGGAGATAGCGTTTCACTTAATCCCTTTGCAATTGTATCTAGCTGAGTGAGTAAATGTTTATCACGATTGCCCAATGTATTTCCTCCTAATAACTTACTTACTATTTCAAACCCTAGCGTGAAGCATGCAATAGTAATTTAGACTTTTTATCTAATTTTAAACTTAATGTAAATCAAAATCTTATATCTCATTGTTATCACATTAGAAAATAAAATTAGACATTTTATCTAAATATATATATTTTATCTAAACAAGGTCAATACATTGTGCGTTGCTTGAACAATAGTAAATCTTGCATCCGAAAACATTGAATAGAATTAGGTTTAATTATGAAAAATTTAACCCTTCCCACTTATGAAGATGTGGCAGCCGCTGCTGAACGTATAAAAGGTTTTGCAAATAAGACTCCTGTTTTAACTTCGCGTACTGTGAACAATGAGTTTGAAGCAGAAGTATTTTTTAAATGTGAAAATTTTCAGCGTGTTGGTGCTTTCAAATTTCGTGGTGCAATGAATGCACTTTTGCAATTCAATGATGCTCAGAAAAAAGCGGGTGTGGTTGCTTTCTCTTCAGGAAACCATGCGCAAGCAATTGCACTGTCAGCAAAAACGCTTGGTATTCCAGCCATAATCGTTATGCCACAAGATGCTCCTGCGGCAAAAATGGCAGCAACGCGAGAATACGGCGCAGATATTGTTGAATTTGACCGCTATAGAGAAGATCGAGAAAAAATTGGAAAAGAGATCGCCGAAAAAAATGGCCTGACACTCATTCCATCTTATGACCATCCTCATGTAATTGCAGGTCAAGGTACGGCTGCAAAAGAGTTATTTGAAGAAGTAGGTGAATTAGATTACCTGTTTGTATGTTTAGGTGGCGGTGGTTTATTGGCTGGTTCTGCCCTGTCTGCTCACCATCTCTCTCCGAACTGTAAAATATATGGCGTTGAACCTGCTCTAGGAAATGATGGACAAATGTCTTTAAGAAAAGGAGAAATTGTTCATATTGATACGCCACAAACCATTGCCGATGGCGCTCAAACTCAATATTTAGGCAAATTAACATTTCCAATTATTCAAAAGAATGTAGATGACATTTTGACAGTAGAAGATGAAGACCTGATTAGCTGTATGAAGTTCTTTGCTGAAAGAATGAAAATGGTGGTTGAACCGACAGGATGTCTCGGATTTGCTGCTGCGCGTAATTTAAAGCATGAGTTAAAAGGCAAACGTATAGGCATCATTATTAGTGGCGGTAATGTCGATATTTCTAAATATGTAGAGTTTTTATCTGCTTAATAAAAGTCACTGTCTATCTATGATGTCAGTTAGTGCGTCATAGATAGGTATCACATGCTACTCGTCTCTCGACTTGTTCACGTCTTAGTTTAAATATTAATTTTTAGAGATGGTTATGAGATTTATTTCCGAGTCTGAATCTTCTGCGCTCATCAATCATGAACTGGCTTATGACGCCATTTACCAAGCTTTAATTGCTGCAACTCAACCAGAAACTAAAAGTTTTCCTGTGGTTCACGGTCAAGGATCCGATAACAAAAATACCTTTAGCGTTAAGTCATCGGCGACTCAGCACTTAGCTGGTCTTAAAGTTGGTTCTTTTTGGGAAGATAATCCTAAAAATGGTTTGCCTCGACATAACGCACTTATTTTACTATTTAATCAGGCCAACGGAAGAATGGCAGCAGCCATTGAAGCAGGCAAAGTCAATGCTTTTCGTACAGCCGCGTCTAATGCAGTTGCGACCAATTTACTTGCAAGAAAAGATTCAAAAGTATTGGCTATATTTGGTACAGGAAATCAGGCTAAATATGAATGCGAGGCTTTAGCGAGAATTAGAAATTTTGAACAGATTTTGATAGTAGGACGCGACTCAAGTAAAGCTGAAAAAATGGCAGAAGACCTCAAACATTTAGGTGTTCAGCTTCAAATGACGAGTGCAAAAGAAGCCTGTGAACAAGCTGATATTATTGTGACAGCAACATCTTCGAGTTCTCCTCTTTTTAAAGCAGAATGGGTCAAAGCTGGCACACATATTTCATCGATGGGTTCCGATAAACAAGGCAAACAAGAACTTCCGCCAGAGTTATTTTCACATTGTGGTTTATTTTGTGATCTTGATGTTCAATCTAGACTCATTGGTGAATTTCAACATGCGCCTGAGTCTACAACTTTAATCAATATAGGTGATGTGCTTTTAGCAAACGTTCAAGGGAGACAGTCTCAGGAACAAATCACAATTTATGACAGTTCAGGGCTATCGATCCAAGATTTATATATCGCCCAGAAAATTTTAGAAATTTCTTAATCTTTACATTTAACTGCATCGTTCACGTTGATGCAGTTAAATTAAAATATCTTTCTTTTTATAACGCTTTGCGAATTCTTTCTTAAAATCAGAATTAATCTTGAGTAAAAACTTTGGCAAAAGACGCTATATATTGCTCGGCTTTAGCCTCATAATTTTGAAAACCTGAATCAAAAATCCATCTTTCAATTTCAGATTTTTTGACTAAATTTTGCAAATAAAGCTGATGATGTTTGTCTAACTCTTCTTTTAAACTTCTTAGCATAAGTTCATTTAAACCAGCGGGAGGATTCAGGCCTGTATCTAAAATACTCGGGGCAAATGCCACACTTTTGAGTTCCAGTTGATGTGCTGTTTTTACAGCAGTTCTTATCGCAGACTCGATTCTCTCTATCGTGAAATCTTCTGGAGCGCCCATTCCTATTAGTAAAACTTTAGAGGCTTGTATGGTTGATGGAGTTTGATTTATTAAAAGAGCATCATTCAATTTCGCGCTAAACCAATTATTTTTTCGTATCAGATCTAATCTGCCATTTAGAGCTTCATCTAAATGTGCTAAGCCACCCGAAAAAGAACGGTTATTTATTTCATGTTCAAAAATACAAGCACAAGAAAGTTCAACCTCGGCCGAAGCACAGTCCCAAGTCACGAGTTCTATGTCTAGATTTTGGTAACTTCCAATTTTAGTTTGCTTTATATCTGTGCTCATATTTTTTCTCTTCTATTTTTACCATGCATATTTAAGCTCAAGACCTAGATAATTTGCATCTTTACCACCTGCTTTCTTAATGGTATCTCCGACTTCAAAGTGCACTCCTTCGGCAGCAACAGACAAGTTAGTATTTATTTTTTGATCTGCTCTTAGTTGGATATATGCGCCCGTCCAGCTTGAACCTTGTCCTGCTGTGTTTGCCATGCTGTTATTACCTTGGAAATAAACTGCATCATTGGTGGTTTCACGCCACTGAAAGCCTAAAGCACTTAACAGAGTAAGTTTCTCGGAAGGCTTAAGTGTCAAAGATGGTTTAAGGTGAATAATATTGCTATAGCCACTATAACCCGCCAAAGTAAAGTATGAACCGTTTGCAAAAAGCTGGTTAAAAGTATTGAGCTCATTATCGTTGGCGTTTTTATCACCTGTGGCAATATCAAACTGAACGCCTAAACGTGGTGACCAAGCTTGGTCAGCAAATGTGTAGCCAGTAATGCTACTGAGTCCCCATGCTTGAATAGTTTGTCCACCAATCCTTCCATGTTGCAGCATGCCTTCAACATCCCAATCGATATTATTCTTTTTACCCATATGGCGAACGTCATATAAGTCGCGAATCTCATTTCCCTTAATGCTTGTAAAAGATGCATTATCCCGTTCATAACGCGAGTAATAACCGGACAACTCACCTCCCCACACATTTTGTTTATCTACGCGAAAGCCGCTAAAACTTAAATTACGTTTCGAGTGATCATTAAAAGTTGAATCTTTTTCAATTTGAACAGGTCTGGTGAGATAGCCTAAAACTCTCCAATCGCCATATTCATAACCCGACCAAATTCCATCGAAGGCTTGCCTAACGTTTGGTCCCTCGCGATTTGAAATAAAGCGCTGTAAGTCAAAAGCCATCTCTTGACGGCCCACTCTAAACTTAAAAGTTCCGTTATTTAAAGGGCTCACCCAAGCAATAAAAGCTTGCTCTACATCAAGTCTATTTTGATCGGTACTGCTGATATTCTTTTTATCAAACGCTCGCGCGTCACTGAGCTGAGTAAATAATTGTAAATGATCGCCAATACGTGCATCTGCATGAACTTGTAATCTTTGAATTAAATAGCGATCAGCTTGATTATTTCCGCTGCCAAATCTCGCATTATTATTGACTTCAAAACGCTCGCGAATATTCGCACCCAATGACAAATAATTATTATCACCAAAAGGTATATATTTGAAATCATCACCTATTTTCTTTGGGACACACGAGTTTTTTAAAACATCCCAATTTTCTTGCCACCGATTGGTTGAGATTTTTGGACGAGCTGGACATGCATTTGTATTTGAAGCTTCATTTTCCGCATGAGCAAATTCATAAAGAAATAAACTCCCCGTAAGCAAGACACTCATTTTTATAATTTTAAGATAATTTTCTGAGGTCTTAATGCGATATTTTCTATCATTAGAAATAGGCTGAGCCATATGGTTATCCACGGTAATAAACAGGTCATTGCAGAGACGTCGTCTTTTACACTCATACCGCCCTTAGGCCATATGAGTGTCAGTTTCTATCTATCATTAAGCTAATAAATTACTTTGTAGCAGCATGAATTTCGGCAATATAACCACCCGGAAACTGTACCATCGCCGCCTCGCGACCATCTGATTTATAGGCATTCACTAAGACTGTCGCACCCGATTTTGTCGCTTTATCTAAAGTCTCAGATAAATTTTTGACTTCATAACCAGTCATATCGTGCCCATATGGATATGGAAGATGACCATCGGTAACTAACACTGTCATTTTGCCGAAATCAGATTCAACGCGGATACGTCTATACGTTTCATTTGGGCGTCCAATTTCTAGACCAGCCGCTTTTGAGTTATCTGAAACCACTTTGCCATGCGAGAAATTGACGAACTTTTTAACAAAAGAATCGGCACTTTGTTTTGAAACATAAATACGATTTTCTGGAACGGTTTCTAGTTTGTTATAACTCGGTTTAGTCGTGTGCCAATAAAGCTGCATATTTACGCCACCCGGCCACTGGATGACTGCATCCCGCCCGATTGGGTCAGGAAATGCATCAACAATCACGTCTGCGCCATTCGCTTTGGCAGACTGGACGGCTGCATCCATATCTTTGACTAAATAGCCTGTTCTTTCTAAACCAAAAGGATGTGGTATTGGAGTTTTAAAACCAAATACAGACAGTGTTCCTACTGGAGTCAATACAAGTTGGGAAATGGTCTGGCTTGGTGTTGGCGTCACCTGAAAAATACCCTGTTTAGATTTAGTCCCGCCAAAAGTCGCGACTAAGCTGTCGGTAAATTTATCGAAGTCTTCTGGGTTAACATATACATGCGTTGTATCGTATTGAGGAGCTACACCGAGCGCTTCACTTTTTATACTGGTTGTTGTTTTGGCAAAAACTTGAGGAACAATGGCAACATTTGTGCCCACTAGCATTGTGCTTAAAAGCAAGGCTGATAATGATTTACGCATAAAAGACTCCGTAAGAATTAAGTACTACAACTTATTGTGACTTTGTTTGTTGATTAGAAAGAATGGTGACCATCACTAAAGCTGCAATGAGACCGAGGTGTTCAAAGAAACTATTAAACGTGCTAAAAAATGCTGGACCTGTGTGATTCCAAAAGTCGTTTGCAACCAGCATCGCTATGGCGGTTAGACAGCCTAAAGCCCCTGCTCCTAACCATACAAAACGATTAAAAATAACCAAGAGCGAACCCACAATTTCAATCACAATCGCTGTAGCTGCCCAGAGCCAAGCAGGTTGCAAACCGAAACTCGCCTGCTCTTCAATAGCCGCATGAAATCCGATTAATTTATTAATTCCACCCACTAAATAGGCTGAAACTAATGCAACTCGAAGAAGTGGCAGCAATCCATGAATTGATAAGATCTTTTTTGCCCACACAGGATTATTATTAATTAAGTCACTCATCTATTTACCTCATTGGTATTTCGATTTTTAACAACCCTATAAAGTTATAAAAATATTAATATTTACAAGAACCATGATTTTAATTTAGATATTTAAAATAATTATTTAAACAACTCCAAAACAAACTTAATTAGCAGCCTATATAAAATCAAAAATAACTGTAAACTACTAGATATTCATTTAAATACAAACTGTATCCTCAAAAGATACAATGATTGATAAGTACAAAATCATAATATAGTTTAGCGGCACACCAATTTAGCCTTTCAAAATTTAATGGATAAAATAGACTGTATTAATACTTTCATAAGTGTTGTAGAAACTGGAAATTTTAGTCATGCCTCTAGAAAATTAGGTGTTACTAGAGATCAAGTTTCTAAAAGAATCCTTTATTTAGAAAGTCTATTTAGTACATCATTATTTACACGTAACACCAGAAAGATGGACCTCACCCGCTCAGGGGAAAAGTTCTATCAACGTTGTAAAGTCATTGTTAAAGAATTAGATTTAGCTGCCAATGACTTCATCTACGATCAAAAGTACCCTGAAGGCATATTAAAAATTAGTGCTCCTCATGCTTTTGTACAAACATGCTTCTCAGAGATTATTTCTAATTTTCTAAATCAATACCCTAATATTGAAATTGATCTTTTATTTTCAGAAAATTCAATACATATTAACGAACATAAATTTGATATTCTTTTAAAAACTGAAGAAGAAATTAAAGAACAAAACATCTTTCTACTAGATACTTATAAAAGAAACTTTTATGCCACACCTGCATTCTTAAATAAAAATGGAAAACCTAAAAGCATAGAGGATTTAAGAAAATATAATATATCGCTATATTCAAGATCAGATTTAAAAAATAATTTCATTGATTCAATCCCTCAACTCATTTGCAATAATATAGAAATTCTTTTAGATTTTTGCCAAAAGAACCAAAGTATTTTATTTCTTCCTGATTTTTTAGCAAAAAAATATGAAGATGCCGGCATTATTATTAATTGTTCGCAGGACATCTTTTCATCACCAGTTTATTTTTATGCAACCACGCCGTATGGATCAAAAATTCCAAAAAAAGTTCAGCTTTTTTTAGACTCGTTAAAGCAGCATTTTCAGCCTATCACTGATCGCTCTATAATTTAATTTTTGAATCACATACAGCTATGCATTTTTTATTAACCACAAATTCCCCCTTCCAAAAACAATCCACCACCTTTTCTTGCTCGATTGACACATCCGAGCTTAAAAGCTGAATGATTGCGCCTTCAATCATATATAAAAAGAGTTTGGCATCCTGAAAATTTGCATCATTTTTGAGTGTTCTAAGCTGGCTATAAATCTCATTAATGAGCCATGTTCGATATCTCACTGCCACTTGATAAGCTTTGGGATAAGTCAGTTTCGTTTCAAAAATGGCTTTAAATAATAAATAGTACGGCCCTTCTAAATCGGTATGTAAGAAATAAAGTTTCTTTAATTGAACAATTACGTTGGTGGGGTTGACCTCGTTAGCAATTGAAACCACTTTTTCTTTTAAGCGCTCTTTTTGCACGGTTAAACAGATTTCAATAAACCTCTCTTTGGAGTGAAAGTAGTTATAAAAAGTCGCTTTTGGAATTTGTGACTCTTTCACAATTTTGTCGATGCCCACGGTATGAAATCCGTGATGGTGAAACAAATGAATTGATGTATTAACAACTTTTATGGCGCGCGTTGGGAGAACTAAATTTCGCATATTTTTACCGTTATAAATTCTTGTTGTTTCTAAACGAGATACTTTTTTGGGAGAAAAAAAGGCATAGCAAAGCCGTAAGACTGTGCTTGGCACATCTCAAGTTTTATTGTTGATGCAAGTTTTTTTTGAGCCGTAATGACTTAAAGCCTGAAAACCCTAAAGGTCAACAAGCTGATAAATATGATTTAAGTCGTGTCGTTATAGCTTTTGGCAAAGGCTGCCAAGAAATTAAGAATGTGCAAAGCCAACTCCTTTTTATAGGGAGTTCTGCCAGAGCATTAATTAAGAATTATGGTGGCAGAACGAAAGAGGGTTGACAGACTGGCTTTGAGAACCCAGCACGCACAAAGGCGTCCCCCTTCCGTCCTACCGCTACAAAAAGGGAGACGAACGGGTCTACATTAAAAAAAGATTTTTTCAATGTACTCAAAGAACAGCCTGTCAAAGCCGGCTGGCAATGTGGCCAGCAGGCAAAGGATAAGCTTCACATTTATTGCAGTCAAGCACACAAAATGACATTTGTTTTAAATTAGATCATTAAAAAGTAAGGATAAATAATGAGTTAGTTATTGTTTAATACGGGTTTATAAAGCTGGGTTTTGTGAAGTAGGAATACGCTAGTGTGGCTTTCACCACCTGCGCTTTATTATTAAAGTTATTGTTTAATTGATTATTTACAATATGCTCTAGAACGATGAGAGTTTTATATTTTTGAAGAACTCTATCCTGTCATATACAGGTTCTATATTGATAAATTAATTTATCTTATCAATTTTAAAAATTTTACCACTTAAAGTACTTTGAAAAAACATTTCAAAACTCGGTCGTATATCTTCACCTTCAACTGTAATGTATTTCAAATTAGAAAAACATTGAGTATTAGCAAAATAATTATCTACAGTTGCCTGAATGACATATTTAATTCCGAACTGGTCTTTAACACTGATATTTTGTTTAAGCATAACGATATCCTAATAAAATTATGGCAGAAATAATGGACCCGCCTAAATATCCAATAGCAAACTGAGTTTTAACTAACTCTATAATCTAATTTAAATAGTTGATTTATAGACGCATAAAAGGTACGCCCATCTAAATTTAAATCAACTTCAATTCCAGAGGAAAGGAGAACTCTTTTTCCAACTTCAACAGTTTTAAAACCTTCACGTGTATTTTGTATTCTATTTAGAGGAATTAAAGACACTAGAATTTCTGTACCATTTTTAGATTTTGCAATTAAGTCATTTATTTTTAACAATTTGTATCCTAAATTAAAATTTACTTATAATCTTAAAAAAACTTTAAAATTATTTAAAAACCAAAATAAAAGCACCCATTAGTGCTTTTATTTATTAGTGCTTATAATTATTTATAGAGCAACAATATTTACAGCATTTGGGCCTTTTTGGCCTTGTGTAACACTGAATTCTACACGTTGACCTTCAGCAAGAGTTCTGAAACCTGAGTTAGCGATTTCGCTAAAATGAGCAAAAACGTCTGGTCCTGATTCTGGTTGGATAAAACCGAAACCTTTAGCTTCGTTAAACCACTTAACAGTACCTTTCATGATATTTGAATTAGACATAATACATCCTAGTTTTTTTAAAAATTTAAACCATTTTATTGGTTATGAGTAACATCGAAATAATAAAGAATGGAGCTGAAAATCTAAAAAAACGAAGGATTATGACTAATACTGCGGTACTTAGAGAAGATTTACCAAACATGACTTTTTCTAGTTATGTTCATTGTATACGAAAAATAAAATTAATCAAGTTTTCTAATATATATATTTATTTTATTTATAAAATAAGTGATGTTCTGGATTCAAAGTGCTTATAAGCAAGGTGTGCTCATTGCAGGCATTCTTTTGATGTCCCTCTTCGTTTACCTTATATAGAATGAGTAAAGCAGGTAGGTAAAGGACTGTGCTCTAACATTTTACAATCAAGCACACAAAATGACATTTGTTTTAAAATAGATCATTAAAAGTAAGGATAAATAATGAATAAGTGATTGTTTAATGGGGGGGTTATAAAGGTGGGGTTTTTAGAACCAGATATTTTTCATAACAGAGGAAGCTAATTTGCCAAAGCCATTTTATGAATAGCTTAATGACCTGCTTTCTGTCGTGATCATTTTTACAACTTGATCTCAATCGGGGGGCAGATTTGTATCTAATCCACTACCCGCTTCAATCTTCACTTTTGATTTTAATTTTAATGGGTCTAATGCAAAAATTAGGTATTAAAAAAGGGCTTACTGCTATTAAAACGATGTAAACCCTTTATCGTTACACTCAAAACCCTAATAAACTTATGTTATTTAAACACTTATCTACTCCTTCTTTTTCTTCTTTCATATCTAGAGATAGAGTGGAAATAAATAACAAAAAGTCTTTTAGCACTTCTATCTGTGCTTTGGTAAAACAATTTAATAACTTAGAAATTTCTTCAAAAGTATTTGACCTTCTTAAACGATAAAACCAATATGAAAAACTAGGTGAAGATAGAACTTCGGTGTCTTTTAACACAGAACTCATAATAGCTGGGGTATAAAACAGAAATCCCTGAGGTTCTAAAAAACTAAAACCCGTATAATAGTTGTCTAAATATGAAACAGGTATTTCAAAAGGATTACTGTACCTATTATTCATTTTCCTCTTTTCTTTAATTGCATCTACAGCCTCTTTAAAGTCCTCTCTAAACCAATTACCAGTCTCAAGAAGGAAAAGTTCCTGCTTTACCCATTCTTCCTCAGTTAAGTTTAAATCGGTGCGCCTTTTATCAAAGTACCAGTAGCTTGTATCGGCATAATCTTCCTCAGGCAGAGTATAAGCATCCCCCAAAGTAACATTTTTAAATTCAAATTCTATTTGATTCTTTAAAGTATCGATATTCATTTTATTGTCCTAAAACCCCTAGATAAATTTTTTTCCAAAATTTTCAACTCTGCCAATTATTAAATGCGACAAACAGGCATAAAAAAAGGGCTTACACGTTATGAAACGATGTAAACCCTTTATAAATCTTGGTAGGTATATCCAGACTCGAACTGGAGACCTCTACGATGTCAACGTAGCGCTCTAACCAACTGAGCTATACACCTAGAATGGAAAGCATAATATTCATTTTTCAAAAGCAAAACAAGTGATTTTCAATTGAAAAAAATACAAATGAGCAGACTTTAAGCAACCTTTTTTCATTTCCAAACAAAGAAAAACGGTACATGGTTTAACCACATACCGTTTTGTTTAGCTGAATATTAAGCCCAACTTAACAAGGACATTTCTTCAAAGTACCGCCTGCCGATGGATAGCGCGCATCGACACAATGACGATAGAAAGTTTTTGCATCCATGGGTGTTAAATCAGGATGATGAGCTTTCATGTGCTCCACATAAGTCTGATAATCTGGCACGCCAACCATCAGTCGAAAGCTTTGCTGCAAACGTTGCCACAAGGTTGCAATACGCGACCAGTTCTTTGGAGAAAGCAACAGCTCTTTTTGTGAGAGCACCGTCATTTTGATGATTTTCGCAATAATGACAGTTCCATTTTTTGCAAATTTAAAATTCATCATTACTCTCCTCGTGGGGTGACCACTTCCGGATCAGCATATACAGCAGGTGCTTCATTTACTGTTGGTTTAGGGCTTGCTAAAGCACGGCGCACAATACCAATCGAAGCAATAATCATGACAATCGAAACAATCATAAAGAAGCCACAAAGCGCAGCATTAATCTGATTCGACATCACAATGTTTTGCATTTCAGCAATACTTTTAGCTGGTTTTAATATTTCACCACGAGCAATCGCGTCAGAGAACTTATGCGCTTGCGCCAAGAAACCAATCTTAGGATTTTCGTGGAAAATCTTTTGCCAACCCGCAGTCATACAGGTGATGAATAAGAAAATTGTTGGAATGATGGTCACCCAAACATATTTTTCTTTTTTCATTTTAAACAGAATGACTGTACCCAAAATGAGTGCCATTGAAGCCAACATTTGGTTACCAACACCAAATAAAGGCCATAAGGAGTTAACACCACCAAGTGGATCAATCACACCTTGATAGACGAAGAAGCCCCATCCACCAACTGCAACTGCCGTACCGACCAAGTTACCAAAGAATGAACCTGATGCTTTAACCGCAGGAATAACAATGCCAACCGTGTCTTGCACCATGAAACGACAAGCACGAGTACCCGCATCTACAGCAGTTAAAATGAATAACGCTTCAAATAAAATCGCAAAGTGATACCAGAACGCCATCATTGAACGGCTATTGAAAATTTCCGAAATGATGTGTGCCATACCAATCGCAAAGGTAGGCGCACCACCTGTACGTGAAAGAATTGAGCTTTCACCCACTTCTTGAGCCAACAAAGTTAGCATTTCAGGAGTAACGACAAAGCCTAAATTACGTACAGCTTCTGCCGCAGTTTCTACAGTTGTACCCAGTACAGCCGCAGGTGCATTAATTGCAAAGTACACACCTGGGTCTAAGACAGTTGCACAGATCATCGCCATAATACCGACGAAAGACTCCATGAGCATACCGCCATAACCAATCACACGAATATCTGCTTCGTTATCGACGAGTTTTGGTGTTGTACCACTTGATACAAGCGCATGGAAACCAGAAATCGCACCACAGGCAATGGTAATAAATAAGAATGGGAATAAGCTACCCGAGAAAACTGGGCCAGTACCGTCAATAAAATGAGTCACTGCTGGCATTTTCAGTTCAGGTAATGCAATGATGATACCGACTGCTAAACCGAGAATGACACCAATTTTAAGGAATGTTGATAGATAATCACGTGGCGCTAACAATAACCAGACAGGTAAGACTGAGGCGATAAAACCATAAATGATTAAGCACCATGTAAGCTGTGTTCCTGTTAAAGTGAAAAACTCACCCCAGTAAGGATCTGCTGCAACATTTCCACCGTAAACAATTGCAAGCATCATTAAGACGAAGCCAATAATCGAAACTTCAGCAATACGTCCCGGGCGAATAAAACGCATGTAAACGCCCATAAATAATGCAATTGGAATAGTTGCTGCAATCGTGAAAACACCCCATGGACTATGGGCAAGTGCTTTAACCACAACTAAAGCTAATACTGCAAGGATAATAATCATTACCCCAAGCGCACCAAGCATTACAACGATACCCGCAAAAGAACCTAATTCTTGTTTTGCCATTTCACCAAGCGAACGACCGTCTCGACGCGTTGAAATAAATAAAACTAAAAAGTCTTGTACTGCACCCGCGACAACCACACCGACCAGTAGCCAGATTGTCCCTGGTAAAAAACCCATTTGTGCAGCCAAAATTGGCCCGACTAATGGCCCCGCTCCTGCAATCGCAGCGAAGTGGTGACCAAAAAGTACATATTTATTGGTGGGAACATAATCCAGACCATCGGCTAAACGGTGGGCTGGGGTTAAACGTCTTGGGTTTAATTCAAATACTTTAGTTGCAATAAATAGACTATAAAATCGATATGCGATGCTATATACACATGCTGCAGCCAGTACAAGCCAAACCGCATTAACATGTTCACCACGACTGAGTGCCAGCATCCCAAAAGAAATTGCACCTATAATTGCCACTAGGCTCCAGACCAGCTTGGAGGGAAGCGTAGATTTCGCTTGCATTGTGTCCATTCTTAACCTCTCAATAAATAACTACAGCATTTTTATATTGTTATGTACTGTTTCTCTTAATCCCTGTGACTCTACTCCTCCTTTTTCTTTTTTCCTCTTATACTTTCGCATAAAAAAAGGGATGATTTACATCATCCCTTCGATAATAGTGTATTTTTTAACTATTATGCACGCTCTAAATAATCGCCAGTACGAGTATCTACACGAACGCTTTCTTCTTGCTGAACAAATAACGGAACACGAACAACCGCACCTGTTTCAAGCTTAGCTGGTTTACCGCCACCGCCAGATGTATCACCGCGTACACCCGGATCAGTTTCAACAATTTTTAATACAACGAAGTTCGGCGGGTTTACAGTTAAAGGTACGCCGTTGAACAACATAATTGTACATTTTTCATTTGAATCGTCTTTTAACCATTTTGCAGCATCGCCCATTGCAGTTTTGTCTGCAGCGATTTGCTCAAAAGATACAGGATCCATGAAATTCCACATTTCACCATCGTTGTATAGGTATTCCATTTCAACTTCAACAATATCAGCAGCTTCTAAAGAGTCACCTGATTTGAAAGTTTTTTCTAATACTTTACCAGTTTTAAGGTTACGTAATTTTACACGGTTGAACGCTTGACCTTTACCTGGTTTTACATATTCGTTTTCCATGATTGAACATGGGTTACCATCAAGCATAACCTTAAGGCCTGCTTTAAAATCATTTGTAGAATAATAGGCCATGAAAGGCACACTCCAAACTTAACAAGTCAACTATGCGATATAATGCGTTGTTGCATTATCTTAATCGTGTCAAATGATAAACTATTTATACCAAGAGCAAAACTGGCAATCACAACTGAGTGACCTTATTACTGATCCGTCGGAGTTGCTAAGCCTACTCGAGTTATCCTCTGATCAGCTATTATCAGGTGCGATTCTGGCTTCTGAACAGTTTAAATTGCGAGTTCCTCGCGCGTTCGTCGGAAAAATGAACGCTAAAAACCCTTTTGACCCGCTTTTGCTACAGGTTTTACCTCATCATTTAGAACTTGAAGAACATCCTGAATTTGTAACAGACCCTTTGGGCGAAGAAGCAGCAAATCAATTACCCGGTGTATTACATAAATATAAATCACGTTTTTTACTGACTTTGACAGGTGCTTGTGCGATACATTGCCGTTATTGTTTCCGTCGTCATTTTCCCTATCAAGAAAATTTACCGAAAAATGATGATTGGCTAAATATTAAAAATTACATTGAAGCGAATCCACACATTAATGAAATCATTTTAAGCGGTGGAGACCCCCTTACGCTTTCTAACCGTAAATTAGCACTTTGGCTAGAACGTTTATCATCTCTCAAACAAATTAAGATTCTGAGAATTCATTCACGAGTTCCAATTGTGATTCCAAACCGGATCGACGAAGAGCTGATTTCTTTATTAAAAAACAGTAGGCTGCGTATTATTCTGGTGGTACACTCAAACCACGCTTCTGAACTCGATGACTTTACCTGTTCAAAATTGTTGCAGTTATCTGCCGAGCACATTACTGTACTTAATCAGGCAGTCTTGCTTAAAGGCGTTAATGATTCTGCACAGACATTAATTGATTTAAGTTATCGTTTATTTGAAGCTCGCGTTATGCCTTATTACTTACATGTTTTAGATAAAGTAAAAGGTGCACAACATTTTGATTTAATACCATCTGAGATAGATGATATATATCGTGATGTGTTAGCGAACCTACCGGGGTATTTGGTTCCTAAACTCGTCAGGGAAATTGCGGGCGAAAAGAATAAAACACCGCTTTTTGGGGCAACAACATTTTGAGTTATATAATAAGTGATGATGAATAATGCACTGTCGGACATTTTTCACAATCAAACCGAACTCACTCGTGAACGGTTAAGCTTTTGTGAAGCCAATATTAAAGATCTTAATGAATGGGTCACTACCCTTTCTATTATGCAACTCGGCGATACGTCAAAAGCATTATTCACCGCTATTTTAGAGCTCAATGAATTAAAGTGTAGTGAAACCTTACGTTTTGATCTTATACAAACGCTTCATCCCACCATTAATAACGTTCTTGCAAGTCTAGAAAAAAACTTTTTTAACCAAGGTGTGATTAGTACAGACCGTAACGAACATATTATTGAGTTGGCGATGTTGCTGCGTTGCTATTTCGCCAGTATTTATTTAAATATTGCACAAAATAGCCAGGGGCAATTACAGCATCAAAAGTTTTCTCTATTTGCCTATAAGCAAAAAAAGAATTTGCAAACGGCACGTACCTTATCGACTTTTCATGCTCTAAAACAATTAACGAGTCTCTTATATCAGCAGCATATGCTCTATAGTGAGCCTCTTAAAGGACAGTGGCTAGTTGCACATCAGCTCTACGAAACCGCTGTTCAACACAAATATCATCTCATCAATATTAATCATATTCAGGGTATCCACCACCCTCTAGCAAATATTACCCAAGCTTATGCTCAGCTAATTTTGCTCGATATTTTAAATACAAATCAAATTCGCCAATCAGAAATTCAAGCCTTATTTCAATGTAGTTTTGACTGGGCAAGAATGATTCATATTTTGCCGAAAGATACTGCCTTAACCAAATATGTCGTCGACCCAAGTAAAGACCATCCGCCAGTCTATAACACCAAACGCAGCTCTAATTTCAGTCCAAGCATTTTTATAGGCACACAAGCTTTACTTGAGCATGTGACTGCAACCATGCATAAAAATGCGCAATATATTTCTAAAAATGAAAAGTTTTATTTAAGCCCAGCTTTAAAGTTTCATGTTCAAACGATTTTGGGTACAACAGCTCAACGTCGTCACGAACGTTATGAATACAATGCAGAACTACAAATTTGTTTCGGTTTAAGTACAGCTCACTTCTATCTAGCGAAAGCAAAAAACTTTGAAGAAACACTACAACTCAACAATAACTACAACTTACAAAGTGAGTCTAAAGTTTTATCAAATTTAGAGAAAAAAGAACAACAAACAAGCTCCTATCAGCGCTTAAGTCGTGAAAGCAAAACCATTTATCAAACCACTGTTCTCGATATTAGTGTCAATGGATATCGTATTAAATGGTCTGGGGAAGCACCGAAAAATCTAAGAACCGGTGAATATATTTTAGTTAAAGAAACTTTGCATGGACAATGGCGTGGTGGCGTAATCCGCTGGATTAAACAGTCGACAGAAAAATCTCTGGAACTTGGTTTAGAAATTCTGTCACAGGCGATGTTCCCTTGTGCAGTGCATATTCAAGCTGAGCGTCATACACGTAACTATCATCCTGCACTATTACTACAAACACAAAATCTAGAAGAAATACAAAATACGTTGATTTTACCGGGCTCACAAATTTTTAGAGAGCAACAAACAATTCATTTACGATTGGGGACAGAAGAAATCAAAGTGTATCTACTCAAAGCACAACTCATTACTCAAAGTTTTATTCAATTTCATTTCGAACTTCTGAATGAGCAGCAACAAAATCTGCTTGATCAGTTCATGATGAAAAAGAATAGCAACTCTAGCAGTCAAGATTTATGGGAAGCACTAAAGTGAGAAACTCTTTATTATCTAAAAAGTTAAAACGTACTGAAACACGTTTACTCATTATTGATGACAACCAGCTACGTTATAACCAGATTTTAAATTTATTATTGGGGAATAATTATCAAGTTCATGCGTTATTACTTGATGATCTAAAAAGTTTCGAAAAACAGTTAAATACGCCTTGGGATGCTATTATTTTTGGTCGTGCTTATGACCTAAAAATTGAACAAACACTCTCCCTTATTCAAGCATCTGAGCAGCCACATTTACCTGTTTTGTTATTGCAACCTGAAGATTATCAACCTCAACAATATCAAACCTATATTCATAAAGGTATCTATGACGTAGTTCCATTAGAGCCATTAGATTATTTTTATATCACGCTCATTCGGACCTTGTCGTATAGCCACTTATTGCAAACTGAGCAACGTCTGACCAATGAATTGGAAACTATTCATTCTCATACACAAACACTGGTTAATAACAGCCATAAAGCAGTTGCCCTCTTTCAAGAAGGCATGCACGTTAAGGCAAATACAGAATACCTCAACCTTTTTGGCTTTAAGCAAGAAGAAGAGATTATTGGCCTACCCATCTTAGATGTTTTACAACCCAATGATTTAAATATTTTTAAACAAAGATTTAAGAAGATTTCATTAGGTCAATTTGATCAGGCTCGTTTTGAAATCCAGAGTCAACATGCAGCAATTTCAGGTAATAATGCTTTAAAACTTGAATTTATTCCGAGTCAGGAAGAAGACGCCGTACAGTTAACCATTGACTATCAACTGGATTTACAAATACCTGCAAATACAGCATTTTCTGAAAAAAGTTACGGTTCAACTGCACCTTGGCAACAAATTAATCGACAAATATCGACACATCCAGCTCAAGCAAATGCATTGGTTTTATTCAGACTAAATCAGTGCCCAGAACGAGTGTTTCAACTAGACTGGCAAACACCCGGACAATATTTTAATCAGCTGCAAAGTTTCCTGAAAGAACAGGCTCAAATGCCAATTTTCAATCTTGAACTTGGAGCATATCTTGGCGTTTTGCAAGCCGAAAACAGTACAGTCCTTAACTCCCAATTGGCTAGTCTGCAAAGTTTGCAAAAAGAACATTTATTAACGGTTAATGAACTTAATTACTCAGTACAATTCAAACTGAGTTATGCGCAAATTACAGAACCATTAAATGAAGCTAGCTTTGCAAAGCTTCTTGATCAAACAAATCAGCAAGCCTTACCTAAAGCCAAGCCAGAAATTGAGATAACGCCAACAATCGATATTATCCCTTCTGAACCTACCCACTCTTCTCTGTCACTTGATTTAAGCCTTCAAGATGTTGATGTTCCAATGCCTTCACCGTTATTGCAGCAGTTAAAGCAACAGCTAGCACGGGGTGAGATTCATTTAAAATATCAGCAGATTTATGATAAGCATGATCAAGAAACCCATAACTACGAAGTGACGAGTGGTTTTATTGCAGATGAACAGTGGCATGATTTAAATGATTTAGCTGCTTTACGAGATGATAGTGAACTTTCAATTCAATTAGACCGTTGGATTTTAGTCGAGGCTTGTAAGCAGCTACATAATTTCATTACGCAGTATCCGAAAGCCAAGCTGATTATTAACTTAAATATTGATATCTTACTCAAAGATAAATCAGCCCCTGAACTCATTTCGAAATTACTCACCATTATTGGTAGTAAGCAAGAAAGCCCGTTGATTTTACAATTTTCAGAGCAAGCGATTCAGCCACACCTTGCAATTGCGCAGCAACTCATAGCCCGCTTACGACAACACGGCGCAGAAATTTCAATTCGGGATTTCACATCTTCTATGTATAGTGAATCGATATTGCAACAACTTGATGTTCAATATTTAAAATTGCAATCGAAGAAGACAGAGCTATTAAACTCAGATGCTGGTTTAGTGCAATTACAAGAAAAGATTCTAAATTATTTGACTGTAAAACCTGTAGGGATTTTACTTGCCGATCTTAATGATATGAACTTATTTGCTAACGCTTGGAATGTGGAAGCACGTTTCTTACAAGGTCGTTATTTCCAGAAACGACTTGATCGATTAACAGACGTACAAGACCAATAATGGTCTTGTCGTTCATAAACAAAAAACGGGCATAAAGCCCGTTTTTTGTTTCGTTTTTCAGTATTAACGCTTGATAGAGCGAGACATACCAGAGAAACGTTGTTTGAATTTGTCGATACGACCACCAGTGTCTACATTCTTTTGCTTACCAGTGTAAAAAGGGTGGCAAGCTGAACATACGTCAAGGTAGATAGTGTCTTTACCTAAAGCAGAACGAGTTTCGATTACGTTACCGCAAGAACAAGTTGCTACTAATGTTGCATATTTTGGGTGAATATCGGCGCGCATCGTCGATTACTCCTAATTTAGAAAGGCTTAAGCTGTTATCGCAATTGATCACTCTCAATATAAATCGAGGAAAGCTCAAAATGAGCAGATCAACACCACAACAGACCATTCTTTTGGCTCACCGAAACCCCTAGGGTTAGAGCTAAGCACAACAAGTGGACAAGATTATACGCCAAATAATTTTTATTTGCGAATTAATCTTTAGATTTAGCCCAGTAATTTGCAATGACCCCACAAACCATTAACTGGATTTGGTGAAAGATCATAATAGGTAACACAATCATGCCTAAAGGCTGGCCAATAAATAAGATTTGCGCCATCGGCACACCACTTGCCAATGTCTTTTTTGAGCTACAAAAGAAAACCGTAACTTGATCTGCGCGGTTAAATCCAAAAGCACGAGGTAAATACAGTGCTAATAACATAATGACCGTTAAAAGAACTGAACAAGCAACGACTAAAATAAGTAAGGTTTTCCAGTTCACCTGATGCCAAAGACCAGCAACCACTGCCCCACTGAATGCGCCATACACTACCATCAAAATCGAGCCTTGATCGAATGCTTTAACAATACTTGGGACTTTTGCCATATAAGGAAAAATATAAGGACGTAATATTTGCCCTAAAATAAACGGCACTAATAGCAACAATGTAATTTGTATAATTGAAGCAGTTGGATCGAACCCATGTTGGCTTTGGCCTAAAATAAAAAAGCTCACCAACACTGGTGTAATAAACATACCAATCAAATTGGAAAAAGAGGCGCTACAAACTGCTCCAGCCACATTCCCTTTTGCAACTGATGTAAATGCAATAGAAGATTGAACCGTAGAAGGTAAAAAGCACATAAACAGAAAACCCCAGTACAGCTGCTGGCCGAGTAGAGGTAACAGAATCGGTTTAGCTAACAAACCCAACACGGGGAAAATAAAAAAAGTAAATGCGAAGACAAGTAAATGCATTTTCCAATGCAAAACACCTTCAATTACAGCCTCACGAGACAGCTTTGCACCATGCAAAAAGAATAAAATTGCAATCGCGACAGTAGTCAGTGTATTGAAATATTGCGCTGCTTGACCACTGACTGGAAAAAATGTTGCTAGCAGTACCATTCCAACTAACAAAATTGTAAATCGATCAAGTGCCAATAACTTCAACATAGCCACATCCTATGATTATTTTAGATAATAAAAAACCCAGTTGATAAATTGACCATCTGGTCAAGAGTTCATCATACTGGGCTAAAAAAATAAAGCTAGACTTTTAAGACCTAAATCTTAAAGTGTCATAGTCAATTTTTAGTTATTTGTCGCATTAGCATCTTGTTGAATCAACTCGATTTTATAACCATCTGGATCTTCAACAAATGCGATAACGGTCACACCACCTTTCATTGGGCCTGCTTCACGCACAACTTTGCCACCACGTGCTTTAATTTCTTCACACGCTTTATAGGCATCGTCAACACCAATCGCAATATGACCATAGGCATTACCTAACTCATAACTTGATGTATCCCAGTTATAGGTAAGCTCAAGCACAGTATTGGTTGCTTCATCACCGTAACCAACAAATGCCAGTGTAAAGCGCCCTTCTTCATAATCACGCTTACGAAGTAACTTCATTCCTAATACTTCGGTATAGAACTTTAAAGATTGTTCTAAATTGCCTACTCGCAACATTGTATGAAGCATTCGCATGTTTATTCACCTGCCTTTTCTGATTCATGAGTTTGATGATCTTTTAAAAGCTTTCCAACCCAAACCACTAAAATCAAGATTGGAATACCAATAAGAGTGGTCATCAAAAAGAACTTTGGATAGCCAATATTACTCACTATGGTACCTGAATATCCACCCAAAAGTTTTGGTGTGAGCGTCATGAGTGAACTAAAGATCGCATATTGAACAGCTGTAAATGACACACTCGTTAAACTTGAAAGGAATGCAATAAATGCTGCACCAGCCAAGCCAGACGCTAAGTTGTCGACAATAATGGCAAAATAGAGCCATAAAGAACTATATGGTTTAATTACCTTACCGCTGATTTCAACTGATTGGCCAGAAAGAGGATCGATGTAAGGGAGCGGCTCAATATTCACATCTAATTCACTTGTCGCTTTTAGATTCGCACTTACTGCATATGGATGAGATGCAGTAAGTATTTTCTGTTCGCCCTCTACTACAGCGACCTTAAGCTCTTTACTGGTCGATGCCACTAATTTTTTCGCATCGATTGTCGTACTAAAAACACCTTTTTGATCAGTCATTTTTGCATCAAAATTTTGCCCATCAAGACTAATTATAATTTTTTGTGCAGGAGTTAAAGCTTGTCCAAAGTATTGGCCTCGAACGACAACACTTCCCTCTCCATCTTTTAATGAAACCTGATCATTTCCCATAACAGGTAAAATTTGTAGAGGTGATTTTGCCAATTCGGTGGTCAGTAACGGCTGAGTACGCACCACAGGCGGCACAGTATTTTGTGCAGCATAAGCAGCTTTTACTTCAATTTGTTTTGTTCCACTAAAAGCAGAACTTGGAACTTCTAATTTCCATAAGCCTACTTCATCTGGTTTAACTTGATAACTTTGACCACCAACTTTTACATCAACCATATCTAATGGCTGACCAGATTTTACGAGCCCAATAAAAATGAGATTAGTAGAACTTGCTAACACCGCACCCACAAACATCAGCTTCATAATGTTTATACGCTGTGCTAAAAGTCCCCCTAAGAATCCACCAACTAAACTGAATAACACACCATAGATTTTGACTGCTTCGGCAATTTCTTCTTTGCTAAAGTTCAGATCTTGATAAAACACATTGGAAATGACACCAGCAATAATGTCTGAAATACGGAAAAAACCAATGAGAAGTAATAAGACTAATGCAAGTTTGACACCATAACGTTTAAAGAAATCTAAAATAGGTGCAATCCATGTTTCTTTCGCCATTTGCTGATTAACTACACCAAATTTAACCAGTAAATAACCCACAAAAATGGCGCAAGCTGTAGCCGTTAAAAATCTTAAAGCTTCTAAGCCAAATAATGCTGCGTTGTCTTTTATATTTCCAGCTTGTGAGATTGCATCTGTAATCTGCCCAGAATAAATATAGGTAACTACAAATGAAATAACAGCAATAAAAAATACAAAAACTAAGCGGTAATAATCACTACTCTTATAGTTTTTATAGACACGATTTACCTGAGGTTCACGAACGAGTAATGTCGTTATAATACCAACTAACATAACCGCTGCCATGGTTAAGTAAGTCATTTTCCAAGCTTCGTAAATGTAATTACCTTTAGCAGTCCCTAAATGTGCAGCTAGAAATAATGCCCCCGCTCCAGCCACAATCATGCCGATTCGATAACCAGCATTATAGGTAGATGCCAACACGGTTTGCATTTCTGTTTCTGCTAATTCAATACGATAGGCATCAATTACAATATCTTGTGTTGCTGCTGAAAAACCAAGCAATACTGCACCCACTGCCATTTGAACCAGATAACTCTGACCTAAAGCCGGGTCAGAGAAAGCCATAATACAAATAGCAAGCACGATCAAACACTGTGCAATTAACAACCAAGCTCGTCTTCGTCCTAACATTTTAGTTAAGACTGGTACAGGTAACTCATCAATAAGAGGAGCCCAAACGAACTTAAAAGAGTAACCTAGAGCCGCCCAACTAAAAAAAGTGACTGCACTTTTATCAATGCCCGCCTCTCCAAGCCATAAAGAGAGACTAGAAAAAATTAATAAAATTGGAATTCCGGCAGAAAAACCTAGAAACAGCATAATTAATGCACGGCGATCTAAAAACGCTTTAAAAGCCGAGACCCAACCCGAAGCTTGTGTGGTCATTCGTTTTTTATTTTCCATAAATTATAAATGTGCCTATTCAAACCCTTCTTACAATTGCTTTCAAGATTCTTTATGCAAACATTTTTGTTTTGGCGATAAAAACCGCAAGTTTGCTTGATATTTTATGCTAAACCTGTATACCTTAAGGCTTCAACCTTCGTTTTCTTTTGCTGGATATCAACAGTGACACAAAAACTTGATCAAGTGACTATTTCAACTTTATCACTCGCTAAAACAACCACCACAAACGTCACAGTAAATGCATTTCCTTCAGCTTTTGAGCAACCTGATATAAAAATGACCTTAGATAAAACCGTTTTAAAACCTGAACAACTTACACATATTCCAGATTTTGAAAAAATTCCAGCTTCAACTAAACGCATCAAACCTCTTAATAATTTTTTAGGTCAAGATCGTGCTAAAGCATCTGTAGAGGCGGGAATTTCTTTACCCTACTCAGGCTATAATATTTTTGCAGTAGGAACTGCTGGTTTAGGCAAACGTACCATGATTAAACGTTTGTTACAGCAACACGCTAAAACAATGCCAACGCCTGATGACTGGGTGTATGTCTATAATTTCAAACAAGCACGTCAACCTATTGCCCTACGCTTTCCAGCAGGTCAAGGAACTAAGTTTCAACAAGCACATGACCAAACTTGGCAAATTATTTTAAAACAACTTGAACGCCGTTTTAGTGCAGAGACTTATCACAATCGTATTGAACGTATCCGTCAGGAAACAGGTGATGTACAACAACAAGCGCTTGTTGAACTAACCAAAGAAGGCGAAGAGCTCGATTTAAAACTCATTTCTCGTAATGAGAAACACGGTTTTGTTCCTGTACACGTCAAAGATGATCAGGTTCAAGAACTTACCCAAACAGATATTGATGCATTAAATAGTAAACAACGCGCTGAAATTGCGGCCAATATTCGCTATATGGATAAAAAGCTGGATCGCCTGGGTCTACATTTAGGTGATTTAGAAGATGATGCACGTGACAAAGTGTCTGTGTTAAATCGGGATATTGCAACGCAAGTCGTTATGCCAAGAATGGAGCTTATTTTAAATAAATATGGTCAAGTTAAAGGACTTGAAGATTATTTAAAACAATATGCCCAAGATATTATTGATAATGTTGAACTGATCTTAGAACAAGATGAAGATGATTTTACTCCATCAATGTTCAATCGTGTTCCAGCACGTTATCAAGCCAATGTGATTGTTGCAAATAAACCAAATAGCGGCGCTCCTGTTATTTTTGAAGACTTTCCAACGCACTATAATTTACTCGGCCACGTTGAACAGCTTACCCATAACGGCACAATTACTACAGATTTCACTCTCATTCGTCCAGGTGCTCTACATCAAGCGAATGGTGGTTTTTTAATGCTTGAGGCCGAGCAATTACTCGAACAGCCTTATGCATGGCAAGGTTTAAAGCGTGCCTTAAAATCAGGCCAACTCAAGTTATCTTCTCTTGAACATATGCTAACCTTAACAGGCTCTATCTCGATAGAACCTGCTGCGGTTCCACTTGATATTAAAGTGGTTCTTATGGCAGAACCTGAAATTTATTATGAAATTTTGGAAGTAGAACCAGAGCTTGGTAGTGTATTTAAAATTCGTGCAGATTTTACTGATACATTACAACGTAATGACGAAAATGAACAAGCCTACATGCAGCTCATTGCTGACTATGTACAAGCGGATAAATTGCTTCCGTTTGATCGTAGTGCTTTAGCCGCTTTACTTACTGATTCAAGTCGTCAGGCTGAAGACCAAAGTTCACTGTCGTTGCATGCTTCAACTCTAGGCGATCTTATTCGCGAAGCACATCATCATGCATTTAAAGCGAATGAGAAGCTGGTAACCGACCAGCACATTAATCTAGCTCTACAACATCGCCAATACCGCTTAGGCTATTTAAGAGAACTTTACTGGCAAGATCTTTCACGTGGTACACAATTAATCGAAACGTCGGGATACCGTTTAGGTCAGATTAATGCCCTCTCTGTCATTCACTATGCAGATGTTGAGTTTGGTTTACCTTCACGTTTAACGGCATCTGTTTATCAAGGTGGCGGTGATATTCTTGATATTGAACGTAGTGTAGAACTTGGTGGCTCACTTCATGCGAAAGGTGTGTTGTTGATGTCTAGCTTCTTGAAAGCTCACTTTGGTCGTGAACAGATTTTACACTTCTCCGCTGCGCTCGCATTCGAACAGAGCTATGGTCAAGTTGATGGCGATAGTGCAACTGTTGCTGAGCTTTCAGCGTTGATTTCTGCGATTAGCCAGATACCAATTGATCAATCATGGGCAATTACCGGCTCGATGAACCAATTAGGACAAGTTCAACCTATTGGCGGCGTAAATGCAAAAATTGAAGGATTCTATGATGCATGTAAGCTACAAGGTCTGACAGGTAAGCAAGGTGTCATTATTCCTCGTCAAAACATGCAGCATTTGATGTTACGTCAAGATGTTATTGATGCTGTTCGCAGCGGTCAATTCCATATCCATGCAATTGATACGATTGATCAAGCACTTGAAATTTTAATGGCTCGTCCAGTCGGTACGCTCGATAAGAAGGGTAAATACAGCAAAAATTCAATTTATGCAGCAGTAATGGAACAACTTGAATATTGGCAAGCCATTGAAGATGGTGCTGAAATTGAAGAAGAGCCAAAAAAGAAAAAGAAAAATAAGAAAAAAATTAAGAAGCATGAAGAACTTACAGCTGACGATCTGCCACAAGAAAATGCAGAAGAAGTAGCTACATTAAAACAGAAGTAATAAAAAAGGGCCTGTAAAATACAGGCCCTTTTACTTTTAGACTTGCAAAATTAACGAACGATCTGAATCGCTCGTCCTCCTGCTAACTGGCTAAAATATTGTTTAAGTGCTTCAACACAACGTTGAATTTTCATTGGTTGCTGATCATGCTTGGCAACTTCTGCATACAATGTAAACGTTGGTAATTTCCAATCTGGCATGAGTTCAATCAAAGAACCATTTTTTAGTTCTTTCTGAGCATCCAAATATAAAATTCGTGCAATACCATGCCCTTGCTGACATAACGCTTTTGCAACTTGTAAATTATTGCTCTGCAAACGGCTTTGCATTTCAATATTGAGTGTTTCACCTGTTTTGACATGTTGAAAATTGAAATGGCGTGAGTCATTCATGACATTAATCGACAACAATTCATGATCTCTTAAATCATTAGGATGCACAATTGGACTAGACTGATTGAGATAACTAGGAGAAGCAATCAAAATCTGATCTACAAAAGCCAACGGAATGATAGAGCTACTTTCTTCTACAGGAGTAGAACTCATGCGGACTGCAATATCAATTCGCTCTTCAATTAAATCGATATAACGATGCCCAACTTCGAAATGCACAGATAAACCGCGATGAGCCGACATCCAGTGAGATAATGCAGGAATGAGGTGTTGAACTGCCAAATCAGGAGTTGTCGCAATACGCAAATCCCCGATTAAGTCATCCCTCAATTCATTAATTCGGATTTTTCCCCTTTCAGCAGCCGCCAACATCTCTTGACAGCTTGAAAAAAAAGCCTGTCCGGCTTCTGTCAAACTAAGTTTACGAGTGGAGCGATGTAATAGAGTTACATCCATTTCATGCTCAAGCGAGCGTATCTGCTGACTCACCGCACTTGTTGTAATTCCTAATTCACGTGCCGCACCACTAAATGAACTTTTTTCAACCACACAAGCGAAAACACCCATCGCACGAAGCTGATCTAACATAGGTTTCCTCGAATCTAATTTTAAATTTATAAAAAATGCTTATTGTTGTAATGAAAGCAACCAATTACATTATACGAGGAAACCTAAGTTTTTTGCATTAGCTATTTTGGTAAAAGATTTACAGGATTAATCGGTTTTCCATCCAAACGAATCTGGAACTCGAGCATGACTTGAGATGCGCCAGTAGATCCCATTTCGGCAATTTTTTGTCCAGCAGTTATATTATCACCGCTTTTCACAAACATCTTGCTATTGTGGGCATACGCACTGATATATCCGTCAATATGCTTAATTAAAACCAGATTTCCGTATTCTTTTAAGCCATCAGCTGCATAGACAACTTGACCATCGGCTGCGGCATAAATAGGGTCACCCTGATTTCCACCATAACGGATTCCCTTGACATTATTTGCCAAATTAAACCCTTGAATCACTGGTCCATTCGTCGGTTTTATCCAACGTAAGCTCGAATTTGGTGCAACTGATGCCACTGTCGTATTCGTTGACGGTACAGTAGACGGCTGTGTTACTGGAGTCACAGGCTGTGTAGTTGGCAAAGCAATCGTTTGACGCTTGATTTGCTCAGGCTGCGCCATGACTTGTGTAGATACCGTTCTTGGTGATGAACCTTTCTTCAAACGTAACGATTGATTGACATAAATACGATATGGCGCAGGAATATCATTCATTTCGGCAATACTGATGTAGTCCAGACCATAACGCATTGCGATACCACTTAAAGTATCACCTGAACGAACTGTGTAATAGTTAGGAGCCATTGCATAGCGAGAACTATTATTAATTTGTGGTTTAGAAGCACAACCTGCCATAGCTACGGTAAAACCTACAACCGCAGACAACAATATAATTTTCATTATTTTGTCTTTTTGGATATGCACTCTGTTTTGTTGCCCAATTAAATGCATTGATCTCCCTCACTAAATGCTACAAATCATTTCGGCTAAGAGTACCAAAAAAGTAAGAGGAAACACGTTCCTCTTTTTCTTTATTCACAAAGTTATAACATTCGAGCTCAATTATTGACTCAAATTGATCTGAAGATCTTCTAAAACGGCGTAATTTGTAGCATCCATTTGAATAGGTGTAACACTGACATAACCGTTTGCTACCGCAAAGAAATCCGATTGAATCTGGCTTGAAACACGCTCAGGATCTGTAACCGCCTCGCCTGCTAATCCAATCCAGTAAACTTGGCGTCCTCTTGGGTCGACATGGCTGGTAATAGGTTTAGATTGAGCACGACGTCCCTGATACGTAATTTGTGCTCCTTTTAACTTCGGCACATCAGGAATATTGATATTAAAGATATGTCGTGGAGGCAAAGCTGGCAATCCGCTTGCAATAAAATCATGAACCCACTGTGCAGCCTGAGCATAATCTTCTTTAACATTATAAGCACGTACATCAGGACCAGCTAAAGAAACAGCAATTGCAGGTTGCTTCATTAAGCGGCCTTCAAATGCAGCACCGACTGTTCCAGAATATAAAACATCATCACCTAAGTTCGCGCCACTATTGATTCCACTTACGACCAAGTCAAATTCGAAATCAAACAAACCATTCATAGACAAATAAACACAATCTGCTGGCGTACCATTCACGGCCCATACATCTTCGGCAATTTGAATTGGGCGCAATGGTCGGTCTAGTGTTAATGCACTTGAAAAACCACTTCTTTCACTTTCTGGTGCAACCACAACCACACGTCCAAGTGGTTTTAATGCTTCAGCTAAAGCCTGTATACCTGGCGCAAAAACACCGTCATCATTCGCTATCAAAATATTCACTAAAATCTTTCTCTACAAATAAACCTAAAGGTTTTCACAATTGAATTATTTGTTGAATTATATATATTTATGCCTCCATAGCATTATAAAATTGTGAAAAAATGAAAACTTTTGCTCCTTTTTTTCAGGTATTGGGGATCAGTATCACATTGTGTACGCAAGCGGTTTTTGCAGATGAGGATATCTCAACACAAGAAGCTGATAGCTTAATTAAAGATGATATTGCAGCAACGCAAGTCTTACAGGAAATTTGTCCAGCTTTCGTAGGGACAAATAAAAAACTTGAGTCAAATACTCAAAAAATTATCACAACGTATCTTCAAGGGTATTCGAATAAATCAATTACCCTCGCTGCTCTACAAAATGATGCAGAGTTTAAAACCTTGTTGAATGAAGCACGTCAAGCTTCAAAACAAATGGACCATCATGAGCAACACGAACTCTGTGAAGAGATCGTCAACTATAAAGAATAGATTTTTATCCGTTTAGGGTAGAAGTTTATTTACTGAGGTTTTCTGCTTGGTATTAAGCAGAAAACCAACATAACAATACATTTTTTCCATTTTTTTAACCTGTAAATTGGTTAAGCTATCGACATATTTAAAAATTTTATTTTAGGTTATCGATGTTTATGAAGAAAAGCTTAGTTCAATCGCTCTCTTTGGTTTTACTTATGAGCATGGCAACAGTTGGTTTTGCTGCTGATAAGAAGAAAACAGCTGAAAAGAAAACCGAAAATGAAAATGTTGTTGAAGTAACTCCACAGCAAACTATAACTCCTGAAGAATTAGCTGCAATTCAAGTACTTTCTGAAATTTGCCCAAGCCTTATTGGCAAAAAAGATGCTGATTTTGCTCAAGGCTATGAACGTTTAGTAAAAGACTATTTACCAAATGAAGCCGACCCAGTTGCAGCTTTAGAGAAACGTGCTAAAGACAAAAGTTTCAAGAAAGTCCTAAAAGAAGCGCGTAATGATGCAAAAGCTGCGGGTAACGAGCAAAACACATTAGTTTGTCAAGACGTGAAAGCTTATCAATCGCAAAACTAAATTAGTAAAAAACTCTTGAGTTACAATACTGTTTGAAAAAGCCGACTTCCCCCATAGAAGTCGGCTTTGCTTTATCCTAAAATGCTAGGTTCTTCTGCTTCATACAAGATATTGGAATTACCTAGAATGACTCGAAAAAGCGCTATTGCTGCACTCCTCCTCTTACCAAGTTTTTCTTATGCAGCAACTGTCTTATCAGCTCCGCCAGAATTAAATAATAAGTCTTATGTATTAATGGATTATGAGACAGGACAAATTCTCGCTTCTAAAAATGAAAACGAAAAGCTTGCACCTGCTTCAATGACAAAAATGATGACAAGCTACATCATTGAACAAAAATTATTAAAAGGTGAACTGACTGAAAATGAGCAGGTTCGTATGAACGAGTCTGCATGGTGTAAAGGAAGCAGCTCTGAATCATGTATGTATGTTCCTTTAAATGGTACAGCGACTGTTCTAGAAATGCTTCGCGGTATCATTATTCAGTCAGGTAATGATGCATCAAAAGCAATGGCTGAACATATTGCCGGAAATGAAGGCACGTTTGCGCACATGATGAATCAGGAAGCAAAACGTATCGGCATGACAAATACCCAGTTTATGAACTCAACTGGTTTACCGGCAGAAGGTCATTATTCAAGTGCTAAAGATATGGCTGTTTTAGCGCAACATATTATTAAAGACAGCTCAAGATATTACCCAATCTACTCTGAAAAAGAATTTACGTTTAACGGCATTAAACAAGGTAACCGTAACGCCTTGCTTTACACAGACCCAAGCGTAGATGGTTTAAAAACAGGTCATACAGATGAAGCGGGTTACTGCTTAACAACTTCAAGCAAACGTGGTCCGATGCGTCTTATTTCCGTTATTTTCGGAACGGATAGCGTTAATGAACGTGCCAACCAAACGCGTACATTATTGTCTTGGGGCTTTGCAAACTTTGAAACTGCAAATATTCAACCAGCCAATCAAGTTCTTGCAAAAGCAAAAGTGTGGTTTGGTAAAGAAGATGAAGTTCAAATTGGTCTAGCTGAAAACTTTAGCGTGACTATGCCTAAAGGCAAAGCTAACGGCATTAAAACACAGTTAGTTGTTCAACCTAACTTAAATGCACCGCTTCAAAAAGGCCAAGTTGTGGGCAAACTTGTTGCTAGCCTTGACGGCAAAGTAATTGCTGAAAAGCCATTAGTAGCATTAAAACCAGTTGAAGAAGCAGGATTCTTTGCACGCTTAATCGACCATGTTAAACAATTCTTCAGCAACTTATTCTAATTTTTGAATAGTTGAATTAAGCACTCATGCTATTTAGCCTGAGTGCTTTTTTATTTTATAATTCATCTAAATTTTATTTTGATACTACTCATGGCAAAGAACATACGTCCTTATCTTGAACACCGTCCTCAAGTTGATACAACATGTTATGTTGATGACATGGCCGTTGTAGTCGGTGAAGTCAGCTTAGCCGAAAACGTTTCTGTCTGGCCTTTTGCCGTCATTCGTGGTGACGTAAATAGTATTAAAATTGGTAAAAACAGTAATGTACAAGACCATTGTATGTTGCACGTTAGCCATAAAAATGATGCAAAACCTAATGGCTCACCTCTTATTATTGGTGAAGATGTGACGGTTGGACATCATGTGACTTTGCATGGCTGTACCATTGGCAACCGAGTTTTAATCGGAATCAATACTGTTATTTTAGATGACGTGATTATTGAAGACGATGTGATGATTGGTGCTGGAAGTTTGGTTCCACCGCGTAAAGTCTTAAAAAGTGGTTACCTATATGTAGGAAGCCCTGTACAGCAAGTGCGACCACTAACCGAAAAAGAATTAGCGTTTCTTCCTTATTCGGCAAGACATTATGTAAAAGTACAAAATAATCATAAAAATAGTGAAGTCTAACTTTGCTATTTTTAATTTAATTGACCTGTATATTGCATTTACAAGAATAATAAACCTTTGAGAAATAAATAGTGAGCTTAGATAACTGCCCTAGTGAACATGAACTAATAAACCAAATCAAAATCAATATTGAAGAATATGGATTACAAGTTATGGGAATTAGCGCAACGGACTATTTACCCTCTTTTAGTTACAGTGTGGGTTTATATGAGAGTTATCAGCATCCTGAAATTATCTGTTTTGGATTATCTACGGATCTAGCTCATCTCATTATTAATGATGTAGCAAACCTAATTAAAAATGGAGAAAAAATCATCTCCTATCAAGATTACAATGACAAATTTTTTAAAGAAAGTCGTGCTCAGTTTTTACCTGTAGACTTAAGGAATATTGAAGATTATTTTGGTGGGGCGCTAAATTATTACCAACATAATAAATTCTCAGCTTTACAATTAGTCTGGACTGATCGCAATGACAAATTTCCTTGGGAAGATGGATATGAGGAAAAGTTCATTTATGATCAGCCTTTACTAGATCGAAATGCTAATTTTAAATTTAGAGAGGCTAGAAATTTAGGTGTTTTCACCACTCGACAATGGCTGGATTTCAATCAACCTATTTTAAGAGTTATTCATGATAATGATGGAGATTGGCAATTTCTAACAGGCAACCAGGAACCAGAGGATATTCGTCTTGTTGCCTTAGAACAAATGATACTAAGAGATTCAAGTTTAAATGAAGTTTTTGATCTTGATTATGGCCAGACTGCTGAAAGAGATTGTATTGATAATTCATGGAAAAGAAGAAATCTTGATGAGTAAAAAGATTTATAAAAATCTTATCATAGCCAAAAACCCCTAAATTTCGTATCATACGTCTTTTAAATCATGGTGCTTTTTTATGGCCGCATGGACTCCTCATGTCACTGTTGCTACAGTCGTAGAAAAAGACGGACGCTATCTTTTTGTTGAAGAACATAGCGAAGGTTTTGTACACACAGTATTTAACCAACCTGCTGGTCATGTGGAATGCGGTGAGTCATTAACAGAAGCCGCTATTCGAGAAACACTTGAAGAAACAGGTCATCATGTTGAAATTGATGCCTTGCTTGGTATTTATACGTATACCCCGCCCATGTTTCCGGATCGTACCTATTACCGCTTCTGTTTTCTAGCACATGTGACTCAAGTTGAAAATAATCCTCAACTCGATACAGATATTGTAGCTGCTGTGTGGATGACACCAGATGAGCTCAAAGAATCTGCTCGTGCTCGTAGTCCACTCGTGCTCAAAGCAGTTGAAGATGCCATAAAAGGCCACCGTTATCCTTTATCGCTTATTTATGAGCACCCTTTCTCTCCCTCATTAACTTCTCATTTGGATGCCTAGTCCTATGCAACAACGTGTCATCGTCGGTATGTCTGGTGGTGTAGACTCTTCTGTTTCTGCAGCACTTTTACTTCAACAAGGATATCAAGTTGAAGGTCTTTTCATGAAGAACTGGGAGGAAGACGACGGCACGGAATACTGTACGGCAATGGAAGATTTAGCCGATGCTCAAGCAGTAGCGGATAAAATCGGTATTAAACTCCATACAGCAAACTTTGCTATGGAATATTGGGATCGCGTGTTTGAACTTTTCTTAGCTGAATATGCAGCTGGACGCACCCCAAACCCAGATATTTTATGTAATAAAGAAATTAAATTCCGCGCATTTTTAGATCATGCCATGACTTTAGGTGCAGACTTTATCGCGACTGGTCATTATGCTCGCCGTGGTGAAACTGCATATAACTCGAAAGGCGAAGCCTACGCACCATTATTACGTGGTGTAGACAATAACAAAGATCAAACTTATTTCTTGCATGCTGTTCATGGTAAAGAAATTAACAAAACCCTATTTCCAGTAGGTGAGATTGAAAAACCAGAAGTCCGCAGAATTGCTGAAGAACTTGATCTTGCTACAGCCAAGAAAAAAGACTCTACAGGAATCTGTTTTATTGGCGAACGTCGATTTAATGACTTCCTTAAACAATATTTGCCCGCTCAACCTGGAAAAATTGTACTTGATACAGGTAAAGAAGTTGGTGAACATCACGGTCTGATGTACTATACGCTCGGTCAACGTGGCGGAATTGGTCTAGGTGGTTTGAAGGGTGCAGCGGAAGGTGCATGGTTCGTACTACATAAAGATATTGCCAATAATCGCCTCGTTATTGGTCAGGGACATGAACACCCTCTCATGCAAAGCACACAGCTTTGGAGTGAGTCAATTGACTGGGTGGCGGGTGAACAGAATATTCCTGTTGAAGGTTTACGCTGTACAGCTAAAACACGCTATCGCCAACCTGATCAGACATGTACAGTTTTTATTGATGAAAATAGTGAACACGGTGTACGAGTTGAGTTTGATGAACCTCAGCGTGCTGTTACACCGGGTCAAAGCGTTGTATTTTATTCAGATGAAGTTTGCTTAGGCGGGGGTGTCATTCACCATACAAATGCCCCTACACCAAATTTTATTTAAGGGAATGAATGACATGGTGGAGTTACCATTTCAACAATCACAAGCCTTGAATGTTCGCCAAAACCGTGCCCTTGCCTTGGCTGGGGTATTTCAGGCTACCCAGCTCACGCACATGACAGCTTTAACGGGTCAGCAGAGTATTGGTGAAAGTGGTAACTTCTATTTTGAGCTGTTAATCAAAGCGAGTTTAAATATTCGCCCTACAGTCAACAATGGTGTGCAAACATTAGATTTTTTTAATCAGTTGGCAGATATTTCTTTAGGGCTTAAAACCCTCGAAAATTGTATTACTCAACCTTTTACAAATATGCCCAAATCTCGTCTTCCGAAAATGGGAACTGCCAAGCTCCCAATGTCATATGCGATGTCCCTTTTGCAATTAGAAAAGAAGGTCTATAGCAATCCTGAATACGTCGCAATCATTGAAAAAGCTCAGCAAAAAATTTTAAAACAGCTTTCTTTTTTTGATAATAACTACTTACACCCAAGCATTTTAGCCAATTTGGCTCAAACTTATGTTGATACTGCTGGGCAGATTAACCCTCGCATTCTCGTTCGTGGTAATGCAGAAGCATTTAAAGATACCAACCATACTAACCGCATCCGTGCTTGTCTGTTTACTGGTTTACAAATGGCCCATTTATGGCGACAACTCGGTGGTAGTTCTTGGAACATGATTTTTAGCAAACGTAAATTGCTACAGGATATTCAGGCACTTGCTCGTTTACAGTACCAAGTCATCTAAGGCTGTAAAGAGATTATTTTTTGTTTTATGTTTATTCCAACATTAAGGAATCGTTATGAACGCTTTAACCGCACTATCACCATTAGATGGACGTTATGCCAGCAAATGTGATGCGCTACGCCCTTTTCTTTCTGAGTTTGGTTTAATTCATGCTCGTGTCACTGTAGAAGTGCGTTGGTTACAAGCGCTTTCTAACCGTCCAGAAATTGTTGAAGTTGCTCCTTTTTCAAATGAAACAAATGCAGCTTTAGATGCAATTGTTAGCAACTTTTCTGAAGAAGATGCAAACCGCATTAAAGAAATTGAGCGCACAACTAACCATGATGTAAAAGCTGTTGAATATTTCTTAAAAGAGAAAATCGCAGGTATCGCTGAATTACAAAATGCAGGTGAGTTCATTCACTTTGCATGTACTTCAGAAGATATTAATAACTTGTCTCATGCACTCATGCTTAAAAACGGCCGCGAAGTTTTAGTATCAAGCATGAAGCAAATTTTAAATGCGATCTCTACTTTAGCAACAGCTCACGCTGAACAACCAATGTTGTCTCGTACACACGGTCAAACTGCAAGCCCAACAACTTTGGGTAAAGAAATGGCGAACGTTGCATACCGTTTAGCTCGCCAAATTAAACAATTTGAAAATGTTGAGCTACTCGGCAAAATCAACGGTGCTGTAGGTAACTACAATGCTCACCTTTCTGCTTACCCAGATGTTGACTGGGCAGCACATGCTCAAGCTTTTGTTGAATCTTTAGGTTTAACGTTCAACCCATACACGACACAAATCGAACCACATGACTACATGGCAGAGTTGTTTGATGCCTTACGTCGCTTTAACACGATTTTAATCGACTTTAACCGTGACGTATGGGGTTACATTTCTTTAGGTTACTTCAAACAAAGATTGAAAGATGGTGAAGTTGGTTCTTCAACTATGCCACACAAAGTTAACCCAATTGACTTTGAAAACTCTGAAGGTAACTTAGGTATTGCAAATGCTGTATTGGCACACTTAGGCGAAAAATTACCAATTTCTCGCTGGCAGCGTGACTTAACTGACTCTACTGTACTTCGTAATATGGGTGTTGGTTTTGCGCAAAGTTTAATTGCTTTTGATGCGTGTTTAAAAGGTGTTGGCAAACTTGAGCTCAATGCAAACCGTTTACTTGAAGATCTTGATCAAGCTCAAGAAGTTTTAGCAGAGCCAATTCAAACTGTTATGCGTCGTTATAACGTTGAAAAGCCATATGAGAAGTTAAAAGCATTAACTCGTGGTCAAGCAATGACTCGCGACATGATGGTTAACTTCGTAAATGGTGATGAACTTTCTCAAGTACCAAGCGAAGAGCGCGCACGTTTAGCTGAACTTACTCCTGCAACTTACACAGGTAATGCAGCTGAACAAGCTAAACAAATTAACGATTTAATTAGCAAAATCTAATTAAAAAGTTCATAAAAAGCGGAGCTTCGGCTTCGCTTTTTTATTACACTAATATAAAGCACAATAAAGTTATATTTCTAAAATGATCGAAAAACAATTCAAACTTAAACACTATATTGCTCTTGGCCTTATTTTTATTGCCATTATATTGTCTGGGATCCAGCCCCTTGAATTTGAAGCCTATTTACTTCATCAAGCAGGCACTGTTTTTATGTTGATTTTGCTTTTTATTATTTTTAAAAAGATTGGCCTCGATTTTTTAAGTTTTACTTTTTATTTAGTGTTCTTGTTGATCCATATTATCGGTGCGCACTATTTGTATTCATATGTTCCTTACAATGATTGGATTCAACATATATTCCATTTCAATCTAGATCAATACATGGGATGGTCCCGCAACATGTATGATCGTTTAGTTCATCTTGCCTATGGTGTTTTGCTCTACCCTCTTATTTATAGAGTTTTTCAAGTTTGGTTACCTACAGCACGGCCTTTTACTCTGTTTTTACTTGTGGTCCAATTCGTCATGGCATCTAGCGTTTTTTATGAACTCATTGAATGGGCAATTGCGATTGGCTTATCGCCAGAGCAAGCCGAAAATTATAATGGCCAACAAGGTGACATGTGGGATGCCCATAAAGATATGTTGTTAGCAACGATTGGTGCAATTCTCTATGAACTGGCGGCTCTTATAAAAATACCTAAAATAAATAATTCATAAATAAAAAAGCGCTCAATGAGCGCTTTTTTATTTATGAATTATTTAAACGACTGAATAAGTTTGATCTAACAGAGTTGATAAAGCCGAAGAAGTCGTATTTGGTAGAAGCTGTTCTAGATTAGTTGTGGCATCACTCGCTGTATTATTTACTTCGCTCTGCTCATTCACTACAGGCTTAGAATCTGTTGCAGATAAAATTTTTGCGATTGGGTCAGAAGTATCTGTTGAAGAACTTTTTAATAAATCATCTAATGACACAGATTTTTGCTGCTGACTAGTCGTTTCATTGGTTGTAGTTTGCGCTAACTTTAATGTATTTAACCCGACACTATCCACCATAGAAGGGACAACTTCATTTACATCACTACTGACAACTTCACTCGTACTCGCCACTTTTGGTGCGACGACATAAAAGGTAAATGGTGAACTCTCTTCACTGGGAAGACCTGCTGCATCTTTTTGAATTAAAGTAATTGTATGTTTCCCAACAGCTAAATCTTTATCAAGTGTAAATGACCAAGTCGTATTCTTACCTAAATCACCTATTGTAATAATTGAAATGACTACTCCATTATCATAAATAGTCAAAGTTGCATGAGATTCAACTTTAACAGTAAATTTTGGAGTTGCATCATCTGTTTCTGAGTTAACAAGTATTTGTTTTAAAGTAGTCCCATTATCATCATATACACTAAAACTAGGTTTATCAGGAGGTGTAGTATCTTTTGTTCCTGTGACTTCTGATGCTACTGAACTATTACCAGCACTATCTATTGCGGTAACCTTTGCAGTCTTATTATCAGTTAAAACAGGAGAAATCGCGATTGTAAATTTTCCATTCGCATCTGCCGTTCCCGTACCAATTACCTTAGTACCTATTGTTATTTGTATTTTCGCATTAGCTTCGGCTGTACCAGTAACAGATGTTCCCTCTGCATTCACTTGAGCTGTAGGTTTATCTGGCGCTATAGTGTCATAATCTATAGAAATTTCTAAGGGCTTTGACGTATTACCTGCCGCATCTTCAACAACAATCGTTGCCTTTTGTGATTCTTTTAATGCAGAAGAAAGCGTGATTTGAAATTCACCTTGGGCATTGGCCGTACCCATTCCAATCACTTTGCCATTAGCATCTTTAATTTGTACTTTGGTATTAGCCTCTGCGATTCCTTCAACCACTGTTCCTTCTTTATTCACTTCAACTAAAGGAATATCTGGAGCGAAAGTGTCTTTTCCAGCAATGATTTTAGTTGGCTCAGATTCATTTCCAGCTTTATCTACAGCAACCACTTTACCACCCGCTTCGCTGGTCAAAGGTGGAGTAAATTTGTAAGAAAACTTCCCATCTGAATTTGCTTTTGTAGTATCTATCAATTTACCACTGGCATCATAAATGAAAACCATTGCATCTGGTTCAGCCTTACCATCTAATATTGAACCATCTTCACTTAACTGGGCTTGTGGAGCATCGGGAGCAATTGTATCTTTTGTACCTGTAATAGCAGCACCAGTAGACTCTTTACCACCTCCATTTTGAGCAAAGACATTTAATTTATTTCCATCTGTCAAAGGTTTATCAAGCTTAATCGTAAAATTACCACTTGCATCTGTGTTACCAGAAGCAACCACATTTCCATTTAAATCTTTAATATAAATTTTGGCATTAGCTTCTGCCTTACCAGTGACGGTAACAGCATCATCTGCAAGTTTGAGTTCTGTTGGTTTCGCAGTGTTTGGGACATCAACAGGTGAATCATCTTTGTCATCTTTATCAAAAGCCCACAAATATAAACCTTCAGCAGCTAAGACCGCCAAACCTGCTTTTACTACATTACCCATCGAAAAACTTGGATCATTATCAACTGCCATTGTTGAAGCTGGTTGACTAGTACTTGTATAGGCTAAATCTGTGACATGGTTTAAACCTGTATAGTCGATCACCTTACCTTGTGCGTCGAATTGGGCTTCAACAAATTTTCCGTGTTCAGTCGGAAAAACAAGTGAATGGTCTGTTGTATTTGTTGCTTCATTAAAGAAATTTTCTAAAACAAGGGTTTCACCATTTTTTAAATGGATGATAAGACTTCCACCTTGCTTTTCCATTGATGCTATATCTTTTTGACTTACACCAATTTGAATGATTGCTGGTTGGTTTAAAACCACTTTATTGAGCCGACCATCTTGTAGAACGTCCAAACCCTCTTTGGATGCCACAATTATTCTTGTCATTATTTCCTATCCTGAATTTCAATTATATTTTTAAATGTCTAACTTTTTAAATGATTCATCTAAAAGCTATTTTATTGCTGTTTAAAATATCAAAACCATGTGTTTATCACAATTCAAAAAGCATATTTATCAATAATTATTTTTGACTTTTAATTAAAATATCTATTTCTCATAAAACTCATATCACCCTTAAATTTCACCGTGTTCGAGTATTTACTAAATCTCTCATATATTAATTCCATCATTTACATTCGTAAGTAAAAGAAGCTAAAAGTGCCTATCAGAATCAAAAGACATAAAGCAGCAAATTTAGTTATTTTCGCATCTGACAAGGTCATTTTCAGCATACTCCAGCCCTGAAAACGTTTTGCAAAAATGCTATTTAGAATAAGAGTTGAAACATGCAACAAAACCAAAGCTAAAAACAAGTTTGCAAAAAATTCATGTAGGTCTTTCAAAGAAAAATTAACATGTTCAGTTGCATACCCTAGCCCCACCACAATTGGAATCACGAGAAATATAAGTACAATTGAAGCTTGAAAAAGTCCAATACTGATTGAATGAATTGAATTTTTTGAAAAAATACTCTTAAAGTTTGCATGACTTAAAGATTTTTTGATCGCATTTATCGCTATGTTACTTCGTTTTTTAATACCGAATGGTGTTGTACTTGAAATATGTGGACTCAAAAAATCCCAGATCACTCGTACAGTAATACTAATAAGAAGTATGTACCCAAACATCATATGGACTTGGTGCAGATCTTCTTTATCTCCTGTGAAGTAAGCACCAATAAAACCAAGCATAATAATGATATGTAAAATACGTATGAGAATATCAATGTGTGACCATGTTTTTGACATTACAAAAACTCAGAAGTGAAAGATTAACTATAACTCTGACAATTGAAACTTAAACAAATATTAATCAAATTTCTTTCATCACTCACATAAAAAAAAGAGCACCTATGTAGGTACTCTCTATTTCAAAATCTAGCTTAATTAAAATCTAGTATCACGCATTTGCACTAAGGTTGAATTGGCTTTGGCCAACGTGTCTGCAACTTTATTCATTACAGCCGGAATCAAGCTATCTGCCATTTGAGCCGCTTGCAAACCTAACTTTTCACCTAATGTTGCTTTCTTACGTGTATTAATCACATAAACATCATGCTGTGGTAATAACGCTAATAGATACTCATCAGATGTTTGTAATTTATCAACAAGATTTAAATCTAGCGCATCTTCACCATACCAATGCTCACCTGTAGCGACTTTATCAACATTAAGTTGTGGACGGTACTTCTCTACAAAATGTTTAAATAACACATGAGTTTGTTGAAGCTCTTCTTCGAACTTCGCTTTACCTTCAGGGGTATTTTCACCAAACATCGTGACAGTACGCTTATATTGCCCTGCTGTGTAAAGCTCGAAATCCACATTGTGTTGTTTTAAAAGACGGTTAAAGTTTGGAACTTGAGCAACCACACCAATTGAACCAACAATAGCAAACGGCGCCGCAATAATTTCATTTGCAATACATGCCATCATATAGCCGCCACTTGCTGCTACTTTGTCTACGCAAATCGTCAAATGGAAGCCCGCATCGCGTAGACGTACCAATTGAGCTGCTGCTAGACCATAACCATGTACCATGCCTCCTGGGCTTTCAAGGCGAACCACAACACGGTCACGGCCTGCTTTAGCGGTTGCTAAAATGAGGGTAATTTCTTCTCGCAAGTTTTCAACTGCTGAGGCCTGAATATCACCCTTAAAATCTAAAACAAAGATTTTCTGATTGTTTTTACGGCGAATTTTAGCTTCTTTAGCAAGTTGTTGAGCCAATTGTAAAAGTTCTAAACGGCTTGCAGTTGTTTGTGCAATTTTTTTTCTCTGTTCATTTACACGTGCATTTAAATGACTCACACGTATTTCTGCAGGGAGTTTAGGCAAATGGAATAACATAAAATTCTAAGCTCATAAGTTATCTTTTATAGCCTTAAGATGTGGTCCTTTTGATTAAAATTCAATAGCGTTTTTGCAAAATAGAGTCATTTTCATTTATAAAATAAAAAAAGAGCACATGGCTCTTTTTTTATATGGAAGACTAATTAACCGAATCGTCCAGTAATATAAGCTTCCGTTAACTGATGGTCAGGTTGAGTAAAGACTTTTTCAGTTGAGTTAACTTCAATCAAATCACCTAAATGGAAATAAGCAGTACGATCTGAAACACGTGCCGCTTGTTGCATTGAGTGAGTCACAATTACAATTGTATATTGCTCTGATAGATCAGAAATCAATTCTTCGATTTTTGCTGTTGCGATTGGGTCAAGTGCAGAACATGGCTCATCCATCAAAATCACTTCAGGACTTACTGCAATTGTACGAGCAATACATAAACGTTGTTGCTGACCACCTGATAAACCAGTACCTGGTTGATTCAAACGATCTTTCACTTCTTCCCATAAACCCGCTTTACGCAAGCTATTTTCAACAATTTCTTCAAGATCATATTTATCGCGCGCGAGACCATGAAGTTTAGGGCCATAAGCTACGTTATCAAAAATAGTTTTAGGGAACGGGTTTGGCTTTTGGAATACCATACCAACCTGAGCACGTAATAATACGACATCAAGGTTTGGATCATAAATATTGTGGTTATCGAGTGTAATTTTACCTGTCACACGGCAACCATCAATAGTGTCATTCATGCGGTTTATCGTACGAAGAAAGGTCGATTTACCACAACCTGACGGTCCAATAAAAGCAATAACTTCGTTCTTGTAAATATCAAGGTCAATACCTTTAATCGCTTCAAAATCACCATAATAAACATGGGCATCTTGTGCACTAATTTTGATTTCGGTTGAGTTCTGCTTTTTTGAGGTTTGTGGTTCAAAATGCGAAACATACGAAGTGCCATGATTCTGCGATTTATCTGTAAATTGAGATTGTTCAGTGTTCACTAACTTATCCTTTTCTAAGGAATTCGTAATATCAATAGTATTCATTATTTATCCTCTATTACCAACGCACTTCGAACTTTTTACGTAACCAAATTGCAAGACTGTTTAAACCAATCATTAGTGCAAGTAGTACGATAATCGCAGCGGCAGTACGGCCTTCGAAGAAGTTACGCAACTCATTACCTTGCCATAAGTAAACTTGGACAGGTAATGCAGTTGATTGATCAAATGGTGTTGCTGGAATACTTGCAACGAATGCACTCATTCCAATTAAAAGTAAAGGTGCAGTTTCACCAAGCGCATGAGCAACACCAATAATTGAGCCGGTCATAATGCCTGGTAAAGCTAATGGTAAAACGTGGTGGAAAATGGTCTGGAACTTAGAAGCTCCCAAACCAAGTGCGGCTTGTCGAATAGAAGGTGGCACTGCTTTTAATGAAGCACGCGTAGTAATAATGACTGTTGGTAATGTCATCAAACTTAAAACTAAACCACCAACTAATGGAGCAGATAACGGTAAATGCATCCAGCCAATAAAAATTGCCGCACCGAGTAAACCAAACACAATTGAAGGAACAGCAGCAAGGTTATTGATGTTAACTTCAATAATGTCTGTGACAATATTCTTTGGAGCAAATTCTTCAAGATAGATTGCGCTGGCAACACCAATTGGAATCGCAATAATGATTACAATCAGCATCATGAATAATGAACCCATAAATGCGCCAGCAAGACCACTAATTGCTGGTGAACTACGAGAGTCCGGATTCTTAAACAAGTTCAAATTGAACGTATTTTCAAGAACACCTTTTGCTTTTAGTTCATCCGCAAGTTTACGTACTTCTGGTTCAAGTTGTTGCTGATCATCTGGCAATGAACGGTCAATATTACCTTTTAACCAGACATCAACATTGGCATCGCCCAAGAAATTAATATTTTCTTTTTTACCAATAAGTGATGGGTCTGCAAAAACCATGTCACGTAAACGATAAGCCTCTGAACTTGCATAAAGACTACTTAAGTAATCACGCTCACTAGCAAGTGCAGGATCTTTGGCAATCATTCCATTTACAATAATGCCATCCCAATCCACCATACCCATTTTAGTTTGCCAATCGACATAACGCTCTTGGTAATGAGCAGGTGTTTCACCTTGAGTACGTACAGGGACTGGACCTGCATCAATGACTTTCGGATCGAAGTAAATTGGAACATTCATGCTCGTTTGCCAAAAAGCAGGTAAACCTTTTGCCAAAATACTGCTAAACAATAGCGCTACGAATGCAAGACCAATAACAACTGCCGATAAACCAGCAAAACGGAAAGCTTTTTCTTTACGGTGGCGTTTAGCTAATGACTTTTCAATCACTTTTTTACGGCGATCACGTGCTTGAGCAGCAGCTTGTGGATCAAATACGTTCTGATCCATAGGAGACGATGTATTTGATGTACTCATTCGTATTGCTCACGGTATTTACGCACAATGTACAGTGCAACAATGTTTAAACATAAGGTAATCACAAAGAGTGTCAGACCTAACGCGAATGCAACCAAAGCTTGTGGGCTGGCAAAGTCAGTATCACCAGTTAACTGTTTTACGATCGTAACGGTCACTGTCGAAACAGCTTCAAATGGATTTGCATGTAAAAGTGGACTGTTCCCTGCTGCCAAAACCACAATCATGGTTTCCCCTACGGCACGAGAGACAGCTAATAAAAAGGCACCAGTAATACCCGGTAAAGCAGCAGGTAAAACGACTTGACGAATTGTTTCAGACTTCGTTGCTCCAAGTCCTAAAGAACCGTCACGCATTGCACGAGGTACTTGGGTAATAATGTCGTCTGATAAAGAAGAAACAAACGGAATAATCATAATCCCCATCACGAAACCAGCAGTTAAAGCACTGGTCGCGTTAATTTCAAGACCAACGTAAGCACCAGCTGTCTTGAAAAATGGTCCAATAATCATCATGGCAAAAACACCATAAACAATTGTTGGAATACCCGCTAAAACTTCAATTGTTGGTTTTGCCCACGAGCGTAACCAAGGAGAGGCATATTCAGCTAAATAAATGGCAATCATTAATCCAATGGGTACGGCTACTAATAAAGCAATGCCGCTGACCATGAGTGTGCCCCAGAGTAATGGCAATAAACCATAACTACCTTCAGCATTACCCGAAGTACTAAAGCCTGGATTCCACTCTGTCCCGAAGAAGAAATCAAGCGGGCTTACAAAACGGAAGAAGTGCATTGCTTCACCAAACATCGACATCACAATACCGATGGTTGTTAAAATCGCAACTCCAGAACATAAAATCAAAGCAACATTAATCGCACGTTCAACTTGATTACGCGCACGATATTGTTGATTAATCTTTTTCTTTGCCCACACTAAACCTAATAAAGCTGCACAAACTACAACAGCAAATTTGGCAAAAGAGCCAATGGTTTGAAATTTTGCAAACTGTTGTGCAGCAGCTAATTCATAGGCTGCCGGCTTATCACTTACCCCAAAACCTGAAGCAATCGCTTGAACACGATCAATCAAGACACTTCTGCCAGCTTCATCAAGTGATGCACTTACAGATGCAGGAATATTATTAAAGATAATGTGATTTAAAATACTTGGTTCAACCAAGCTCCAAATGATCAAAATTAAAAAAGCAGGGATACCGCACCAAAGACCAACCAGTGCACCATAATAACCAGGACGAGAATGTAATGTCGCCGAGTTGCTTCCCTTACCTGCTAGGCTACGGCTCTTTCTCAGCCCAAGTTGATATGCGATTGCCACAAGGGCTAACAACACACCGATAAGTAGCAGATTCATGTACTCTCCACTGTTTTCTCAATTGTCATAATTTGGAAAAAACAAGTTAGACAAAAAGGCTGATGAACTCTCAAGATCACCAGCCTTCATTCAAACTAACTTATTTAACAGTTTTACCTGCTTTAAAGTCAGCCAAAACTTTTGCACGTTCAGCATCAGACATTGCGATTAAGCCATCACGTTCAGCTTTAGAACCTTTACCTGTTGCTTTTTTGCTTACGAAATATTCTACATATTGCGGTAAGCCTTTAACTGATTTTAAATGTTCGCCTTTCACGTAGAAGAACAATGGACGAGACACAGGATATGTACCGTTCAATACAGTTTTCTCAGATGGAACAACGTTATTTACTGTTGCTACACGTAATTTGTCACGGTTCATATCATAGAAACTTAAACCAAACACGCCTACTGCACTTGGAGAAGTCTTTAAGCGAGCCAGAGTTTCTGTATAGTCGCCAGCAATTTCAATTACACGGCCATCTTTACGGAAAGTAGAACATGCTTTCTTCTGAGCATCTTTATCTAAGTTCTTGAAGTATTCATATGATTCACAACCAGCATCAACCATTTTCTCTTGGAAAACTTCACGAGTACCGTGGTTAGATGCAGGAATTACAAGTGTAATTGGTTCATTTGGAAGTGATTTGTCAATCTGGTTCCAGTTTGTATATGGGTTTGGAACCAACTTACCTTTTGAAGGTAACTGTGCAGCCAAAGCAGCAAACACATGGTAAGGTTTTAATTTATAAGCTGCTTTGTGTGAGTTAGACGCAAATACGATACCGTCGTAACCAATTTTGATTTCTTGAATTTGTTTTACACCAGCTTTGTTACAAGCTTCAATTTCAGTACTTTTAATTTTACGAGAAGCGTTAGCAACGTCGATTGTGTTATCGCCAACACCTTGACAGAATTGTTTCAAACCAGCAGAAGAACCGCCAGAACCAACTACAGGAGTTTTAAATTGAGGAAATGTATTACCAAACTCTTCAGCTACAACGCTGGCAAATGGTAGTACAGTTGAAGAACCAGCAATTTGAATCGTATCACGAGCTGCATTTGCAGTCGTTGTTACAGCTGCCCCAGTTACTGCTAACGCAATTGCGATTTGACGTGGATTTAAGCGCATTCTGTTCTCTCTCATTAATGCAATAGGTTGTACGTCACTTTTTGTTGAGTGCTTGTACGCTCTTCGATAGCTGCATTGTGAATAGAAAATATGACAATTAAGTTACAGTATGATGACGCTTTAATGATTTCGATATTGTTAATTGTCACATTATTATTTTTTATCTGTTATCAAATATTTAATTCAACTTGAGCGGATATTTTACTCTGTATATTAGTCTCTATTATGACACTGATTAAAAATATAGATTTTAAGTCTTCATAAAATATAAAAACAAAAGATATTATAATTATTTTAAAAATCGATAATTTAACTGTATTTTTACTTTTACGACTAAAAATAATTTTATTACTAAAATTCTGATCAAAAATTACGGTAGATAATAATTTATTTGTAACATGAAAATAATATGACAAAAGATAAAGGGTTACCTACCGTGTGTAAGGTAACCGCAATATCATTGTAAATTTACTGGATTAATTCGATTGCACTTCTGGCATTGCGACCATTTTTTTACGATATTTTAAGAAATACATCAGTGCTAAAACAGCAAGCCAAATTGGGCCTAAAATAACGGCCAATCTCATATCTGGCGTCATTGCCATAATAATAAGAATAAAGCATACAAAGCTAATGGTTAAATAATTACTCCATGGACTCATAATGCTTTGAAATTTGGTTTGACGTTTTTGCAATTTCATTGCTTTGGTAAATTTCAAATGTGTGACTGAAATCATAAGCCAGTTAATGACAAGTGCAGCCACAACCAACATCATAAAGAGTTGAAAGGCTTGTCCAGGAATTAGGTAATTTACGACCACACATATTGCTGTGATTGATGCAGAAACAACCGCTGCCGGAACTGGAATACCACGGCTATTTACTTTTTTCAAAATTGCCGGAGCATTGCCCTGCTCTGCTAAGCCATGCAGCATACGGCTATTACAATAGATACAGCTGTTATAAACTGAAATAGCAGCAATCAAGACCACAAAGTTCAAGACATTCGCAACACCATTACTGTTTAATGACTGGAAAATCATAACAAATGGGCTACCACCTTCTGCCACCATATTCCAAGGGTAAAGGCACAGCAAGATCCCAATAGCACCGATATAAAAAATTAAAATACGATAAACAATCTGATTTACTGCTTTAGGAATAGTGGTTTCAGGTTTTTTCGTTTCAGCAGCAGCAATACCAATAAGTTCTAGACCACCAAATGCAAACATAATAACAGCTAAAGCCATGACAAAACCGTGAATCCCGTGCGGGAAGAAACCACCGTGTTGCCATAAATTTGCAATACCTGCTTGCGGACCAGCAGAACCTGTAAATAAGAGATAAGTACCAAAACCAATCATGCTTAAAATTGCAACAATCTTAATGCAGGAAAATAAGAATTCGGATTCCCCAAAAAATCGGACATTCACTAAGTTAATGCCGTTAATTAAAATAAAGAAAAATAAAGCAGTCAGCCATGTCGGAATTTCAGGCCACCAAAACTGAATGAAGGTTCCAATTGCACTGAGTTCAGCCATGCTTACCAGCACATACAACACCCAGTAATTCCAGCCAGACATAAAACCAGCCATTTTGCCCCAATACTTGTTCGCAAAATAACTAAAAGAACCACTTACTGGCTCCTCTACAACCATTTCACCTAAATGACGCATAATTAAGAAAGCGATAATTCCAGCAATCGCATATCCTAATAAAATTGAAGGACCTGCCAGTTTAATCGTTTGAGAAAGACCTAAGAATAACCCTGTTCCGATCGCACCTCCTAGCGCGATGAGTTGAATATGCCGATTGGATAAGCCTTGTTTTAACTCGTGCTTATTGTTTGCATCCATAACATTATCTCCAATGTTGGTGTCACTTCCTGTACACCTTTATTCAGCACCATATCCGAAGGCCAGAAACCGACCTTCGGAAATACGTTTGCTTTAATATGAGTCCATTTAATTTTAAGAAGACTTGTCCTATCTTCTATTTAAAACGAGCTTGCATCCTTACATTTAATAGGCTGGGAACGCTCCTTTAAAATTTCGTAGCCACGATCGCCGTAATCAAAACGCGCGATGACTGAAGCAAATTTTTTCAAACTTACTGGTGCATCCATTGCTGGTAGTTTTAATTCAATAAAAGTTAACTGATCATTTAAATGAACATTGTCTAAAACACTCTTCAGTTGCCCAGCGGTTTCTACTACATAGGTGGTATGGCCTTTTTTACCGTTAAATACCGCAGGAATTTCGGTGTATTTCCAGTTTTGCACGTCGTTATAAGCTGCGTTTTCACCCATAATTAAGCGCTCAATGGTGTAGCCGCCATTGTTCAGCAAGAAAATAATAGGTTTTAAACCGTGACGGATAATTGTAGAAAGCTCTTGTACCGTAAGCTGGAAAGAACCATCGCCAATAAACAAAATTTGACGGCGTTCAGGAGCTGCCAATAAGCTACCAAGTAAAGCTGGCAAGGTATAACCGATTGAACCCCAAAGCGGCTGAGCAATATATTTAGCTGTAGCAGGAAGTTTTAAACCAGACAAAGCTGAGTTTGAAGTTCCTACTTCACCAATAATCACATCGTCTTCTTTTAAGAAACCTGAAATGTAGTTCCAAAGTACATCTTGGCTTAGCTTTTGTTGTGCTGGGGCTTCAAAGGCTTTCTGAGGTTGTTTTTCAAGAACAGGTTTAGTCGCTTTACGCGGTGCAACTTTTTTATTTAACTCAACAAGTAATTGTCCAATCTCAATGCCTGGAAAATCCTGACCAAAAATATTCAGACCATAAGATTTAATTTCGATATAGTTCTTAGTCGCAATTTGATGAGTAAATACAGCTGAACCTACGTCGGTAAAACGTGCGCCAATACCAATTAAGCAGTCAGATTGTTCAATGATATTTTTAACATGTGGCTGGCTTGCCCCACCCACATAAGTACCGATGTAACGCGGTGAGCCCTCATCCATAATATTTTTTGCAGTATTCATACCCGCAAATGGAATTGAGCATTTTTGAGATAAATCATTTAAAAGTGAAGTTACACCAAAAACTGAAGCTTCATTATCAATAAGAAGTGCTGGGCTTTTTGCATTGTTCAAAATGTCACAAAGTTTGCTTACCACACTTTGCAATAAGTCTGGCTCAACAGATGGATAACTTAAATCAAGTGGACGGTCAGTAACTTCAATTTTAACGTGAGTAATATCTCCCGCTAACTGGATGTGCACAGGGCGACGTTCAAGGAAACACTGACGCAATACACGATCAATTTCAAAAGCTGCATTTGCAGGAGTTAAACGTGTTTGAGCAACTGTGAACTCTTTCATACAGTTCATAATATTGTCGTAGTTACCATCGACAAGCGTATGGTGAATTAAAGTTCCCTTTTGAACTGCATGTAAAGGCGGAATACCTGAGATATGAATAAGAGGTACATTTTCTGCATATGCACCTGCAATGCCATTAATCGCGCTTAAATCACCTACACCATAAGTAGTTGCCAAGGCAGAAAAACCGTTAATTCGTGCATAACCATCAGCTGCATAGGCTGCATTCAATTCATTACAATTTCCGATAAATTCGAGTTCTGGATCTGCTTCAACTTGTTCGAGATATGAGAGGTTAAAATCACCAGGTACACCAAAAAGATGTTGGATACCCATTTGTTTTAAACGAAGATTTAAAAAGTCACCGATTTCTATGAACATTGCTCTATATCCTTTGAGACCAATTTTTATTCCATAGAAAAATAATATTTCATCTACCTTTTAGATTTCGTGCATAATGAAAACGCATTTTAATAAAAATACATGATTTGTGTATCATAAAAGGATTTTATGCAATGGATAAGTTCGACTGGCAAATCATTCAGGCACTACAAAAGAATGGACGGCTCACCAATCAGGAAGTTGGAGATTTAATCGGTTTATCTGCTTCTCAATGTTCTAGAAGAAGGCAGCTACTTGAGCAAAAAGGCATAATTTTAGGTTATACAGCCCGCATCCAACAACAAGCGCTAGGACTGGAAGTTACAGCGATGATTCACATTAATTTAAGAACACATGAGGCAAAATCTCAGCAGGCATTTCAAGAACTCATTGAAGCGGAAGATAACATTCAAGATGCATTTTCAATTAGTGGCGATGCGGATTTTATTTTAAAAGTCGTTGCTGAAAACTTAGAACAGCTTTCTCAATTTGTAACCGAAAGATTGCTTTCTTATAATTTTATTGGTCACATAAAGTCTTACATTGTTCTAAAAAAAATCAAAGAACAGAATCATTTTTTAATCAAACCTAAAGGTCACGGTTACCATCACACGACTTAAGCAGATTAGTATTTAATAAGATAATTTAAAAATAAAAAAGGCGGATCTATCATCCGCCTTAAAATTAATATTTAGACTTTACTGATATGGACTGTTTGCCCGATCGTATTTTCAAGTAAACCTTCTAAGCCAAACTCAGCACCTAAACCTGACATTTTCCAGCCCCCAAAAGGCGCATGAGGCAGGACTTCTGCATGGGTATTAATCCAAACAGTACCGCATTGAAGCTGTGTAGCATAAGTTTGAGCAGCTTTTAGATCAGAAGACCAGATTGAACCACCTAAACCAAACTCGCTGTCATTGGCACGGGCAATTGCATCTTTGATATCTGTATATTTTAAGACAGGTAATACTGGACCAAATTGTTCTTCTTGGACCACACGGCAAGAGTCAGAAACTTCAGTCAAAATAGTAGGAGCAATAAAGTAGCCTTGCTCTGGTAACTGCTGCTGACCAGAAAGTGCTTTTGCACCCTGCTCTATGGCTTCAGCAATAAGGGTTTTCACCTTGTTATATTGCATTTGATTTTGCACAGGACCAAATGTTGTAGAAGATTCCATTCCATCACCTACAACTTGAGCGTTGGCAATGTCTGCTAACTTTTGTGATAAAGCCTCATATTGACTTTCATGGACATATAAACGTTTTAACGCCGCGCATGTTTGGCCTGCATTTAAGAACGCCATATTAAAAATCTTAGCTGCAATTTCATCGATATTTGCATCTGGTAATACAATACCCGCGTCATTACCACCAAGCTCCAATGTTAAATGTTTTAACTGTTGAGCTGCACCAGCCATAATGTGTTGACCTGTTCGAGTTGAACCCGTAAACACGACTTTTTGTACATCTGGATGTGAAGAGAGTGCTTCGCCAATCTCACCAGCACCGACCACAATTGAGATTACGCCTGCTGGAACTTCTTGTTGAATAATTTCACATAAACGCAAAGTTGAGAGTGGCGTGTATTCAGAAGGTTTGCTAATGACCACGTTACCTGCACGCAATGCAGGCATGATATGCCAAACTGCAATCATCAGTGGCCAATTCCAAGGAGTAATTGAAGCCACTACACCCAATGGTTGGCGATGACGCTCAATACGCTTGGTTTCACTGTCTTCAATCACTTCAACAGGTAAATCCATAGCAGCGGCATAGCGAGTCCAACCAATTGCACCCTGCACTTCCATTTGCGCGAGTGCCAGTGGCTTACCTTGCTCCAGCACAACCAGCTCTGCAAGCATTTCAGCGTGTTTTTCAATACCATCTGCAACTTTATTTAAGATTGACTTACGCTCTTCGTGTGAAACTTGTTGCCAAGCTTTAGATGCTTGTTTAGCTGCACTTACTGCTTGATTTACTTGCTCAACCGATGCTTTTGCACAGCGTGCTGCAGTTAGACCTGTAGCAGGGTTAATAACTTCTAGTTCACCCTGTTCACCTGAACAAGATTGACCGTTAATAATCAGTTTAAATTCATTAAGCACATTAACTTGTTGCATTTCTTCTTCCTTGTCTTAATTGTAATTACAGCCACTTACTTTTTTCAGTTAAAACGGGATGATTTCAAGTAAGTACGATATTGATATATCAATGTGACCAAAAATATTGGGGACATACCAATACAATAAGAAATTTGCATAAGATAGATCATGCATAATTATTTTTGTTTTTGAAAAATATGCATGGTTTGTGCATATTTTTATTTACTCATACACATTTTGAATAAAAGAATCTGTAATAAAAAAGCCCAGCAAGAAGCCGGGCTTTTTTCGTTATCAACTCAATTAGTCGATTGGTGGTACATAATTACCAGAAGCAATCGCATCTTTAATGCGGTCAGCTTCAGCCAATACTTGACCTAAAAGGTTTTTAACATTTTCGAATGTCACAACTGGGCTTAATGTGGTCATTTTCAATGACTGCACATTACCCACTTTTGTTACACCGATATTTGCTTCACCACGTGCAAACAATTCGTCTGCTACGTTTTGGTTCAAGCTATCGATAAACTCAACTGGATAGCCTTGTGGCACAACACGAAACAATACTGAAGCAAACTGAGGTTCAACTAAAAGCTCTAAACCATCAGTTGCCTTGATGTAATCTGCAACTTCACGAGTAAGTTTTACACCATGGTCGATCATTGAACCGTAAAGGTCTTCACCTAGTGATTCAATTGTCATCCACAATTTCAATGCATCAAAACGACGAGTCGTTTGTAATGACTTAGAAACAAGGTTTGGTACACCATGCTCTTCATCATAAGCAGAGTTCAAGTATTCAGCTTCGTAGTGCATAAAGCGATAATTCGCTTCATCTTTCAGCAAGAACGCACCACAGCTAATGCTTTGGAAATAATGCTTATGGAAGTCAAGGGTGATCGAGTCAGATAACTCAATACCATCAAGCATTGCACGGTAGTCATTTGAAAGAATTAATGCACCGCCCCATGCCGCATCGATGTGCATCCATGAACCATATTTATTGGTAATTTCACGGATTTTCTTCAATGGGTCAATTGCACCAGCATCGGTTGTACCTGCTGTCGCAACGACACAAGCAACAACTTTGCCTTCTGATTGCAAATGCGCCATCGTTTTTTCGAGAGCATCTACATCCATCTGCGCATTTTCATTCACAGGAACAGTCACAACTGACTGGAAGCCCATGCCCATCATTGCCATGTTCTTTTGCACAGAGAAATGCGCATTTTCAGAACAAATAACTTTGACGTTTTTCATTGCTTCAGCTGGAATACCATCACGCTGTACAGACCACGGATTACCGTTTTCGTCTTTCCAGTTTTTCGAAATGCACCAGTCACGAGCAAGTAACACACCCATTAAGTTAGATTGAGTACCGCCAGAAGTGAAAACACCTGCCTGACCAGAACCATAACCAACTTTTTGACGCAACCAATCAATAAGCTGAACTTCCATTAATGAACCGGCTGGGCTTTGATCCCATGAGTCCATAGACTGGTTAGTTGCATTGATTAACACTTCCGCAATTTGGCTCATCACCATGGTTGGGCAGTGTAAATGCGCTAATGAATGTGGATGATGTACTTTTAAGCTTTTATTTAAGAAAAGCTCAATCATACGTTGAAGTGATTCTTGTACACCCATACCTTCTTTTGAAGGTTGGAAAGAAATTGCTGAACGCAATTCTTTAATACTACCGCCTGTGTACATCTTTTCATTTTGCAACCATGCTGAAACGGCTTTTACCGCTTCGCCCATTGCTGACTCATAGTCAGCAATGGATTGTGCATCATTGCAGAGTAACGCTTTACGATGTTCTGCAAAATCCACCATACTTATGCGCCTCGTACTGCAACCAATGCTTCTGCAATTGCTTTCTTAAAGCGAGCAACTACTTCAACACACTCTTCTTGAGTGATGATAAGCGGGCAAAGTAAACGAATTACTGTACCGTTACGGCCGCCTTTTTCAAGCAATAGTTTATTGTTGAAACAAGCAGTTTGAATTGCAGCAGCTAATTGTGAATCAGCAGGATGCGAACCGATACGATCAGCTGGTTTACGCTCGTCAACAATCTCAACACCGATCATTAAACCGCGACCACGTACGTTACCGATACATGGGAATTCTTGAGCTAATTTTTTAAATTCAGCTTGTAAGTAATCACCACGTTCTTGCGCATTTTGAGCAAGATTTTGTTCAGTAATCGTTTTTAATACGACAAGGCCTGTGCCCATAGCAAGTTGGTTACCACGGAAAGTACCCGTGTGACCAGCAGGCTGCCAAGCATCAAATTTACGTTTAATACCTAATACTGCAAGTGGTAAACCACCACCTACTGCTTTAGACATTACAACAACATCAGGTTCAATACCTGCATGTTCAAATGCAAACATTTTGCCTGAACGTGCAAAGCCAGCTTGAACTTCGTCTAAAATTAAAACGATGTTGTGCTTTTCAGTCACTTCGCGGATTTTTTGCAACCATTTTACTGGAGCTGTAACTACGCCGCCTTCGCCTTGAATCGCTTCAAGAATAACAGCAGCCGGTTTTGTTACACCGCTTTCAACATCTTCGATAAAATTTTCAAAGAAGTAAGTTAAAGCATCAACACCAGCTTCACCACCTAAACCAAGTGGGCAGCGGTATTCATGCGGATATGGCATGAATTGTACGCCTGGCATTAAACCGTTAACTGCATTTTTTGCACTTAAGTTACCAGTCATAGCAAGTGCACCATGAGTCATACCATGGTAACCGCCAGAGAAACTGATTACTGAACTACGGCCAGTGTAAGTCTTAGCAAGTTTAATTGCTGCTTCAGTTGCGTCTGCACCAGCAGGACCACAGAACTGCAAGCAGTATTCTTCTTTACCACCAGGTAAATATGCTAACAATGCTTCAGTGAATGCATCTTTTAAAGGTGTGGTTAAGTCTAAAGTATGCAATGGCAAACCACTTGCCAATGTATCTTGAATACTTTGAATCACCGCAGGATGATTATGACCTAAAGCCAATGTACCTGCCCCAGCTAAACAATCAAGGTACTCTGTACCTTCAACATCAGTAACCCAGCACCCTTGTGCTTTCGCTATCGCTAACGGTAATTTACGTGGATAGCTACGAACATTTGATTCCATTTGACTTTGGCGAGTCAAATAATATTCGTTAGTAGCATTAGTGGCAGGGTTAACGGAAGTAACGCTCATATCGGATTACCATCTCTGATAGGGGTAGAAAGAAATAAGTCTGGTGACGATTGGTCCTTTGACTCGGTGCTTTATAGAACTAGTAAAGACACTTATTTTATATCTTGTAACTAGGAGCGCGATGATACCTAATTTTACAAGAAAAAAAACGTCTTTTATGTACTTTACTCATCTAATCTTATTGAAAAAATGTATCATCCCAATAGTTAAGATGAATTATCATCATACTATGTGACAACCTAAAGAAAATATTCTTTTTTTATATTACTTTGATTTTTTAAGTTACATTGACACACTTTATTTTTAAGTTTTTATTTTTAAAAGATTTTATATTTACCAAAATTTAAAAAAACTGATCTAAATATTACAAATACGCCACAAAATCTGCAAAAGTTATGCATAACTTATGTTTAACATTTCTTAATGAAAAAAATTAAATTTATATTAATTTTTAAAGGAAAAAATTATGCGTACTTTAGCTGTCTCAACCTTTCTTTTAGGTTCTCTCCTTAGCCCTTTAGTTTTTGCTCAGGATGATAATGCTTTGAACTATAATATTGTGAATGTACAAGCTGAAGCTTCTCGTCAAGTTTCTAATGATGAAATGCACGCAACTTTATATATTGAAAAAAGTAACAAGCAACCAGCCGAACTTTCAAATCAGATTAATCAATTGATGAATCAGGCACTTGCCGTTTCTCGTAAATATCCGCAAGTTAAAGTGGAAACTGGTGCTCAAAGCACTTACCCAATTTACGATAACGACAGTAATAAGCTAAAAGAATGGCGTGGCCGCGCTGAAATCCGTCTAGAAAGTAAAGACTTTAAAGCAGCAAGCCAGTTAGTCAATGAATTGCAACAAAGCTTCCAAACTCAATCGATTAATTTTACGGTTTCAGATGAGCAACGTAAAAAAGTTGAAAATGACTTGATGGTTGAAGCATCTAAAAACTTTCAACAACGTGCTCAAATGTTGACTCAAGCATGGAATAAAAGCCAATACACGCTCGTTAACTTAAACTTAAATACCAACAATTATTTCCCTCAGCCTGTAATGAGAGCAAGTATGGCTAAGTTTGCTATGGCGGAAGCTGCACCAGCTCAAGACATGGCAGCTGGGGAGTCTAAAATTACTGTGAATGCAAACGGTTCAATTCAGTTTAAATAAATTACCTTTTCCGGCCCAAGCACCTGATTGCTTGGGCTTTTTATTAACTAAATTTCCCCATCTAAATACTCTGCAAAAGCTTGAGCCAAATAATCAAAAAGCGCTCTGATTTTTGGAATTTGTCTAAAGTCTTCATGTATCACCAGCCATAGATCATATCGATGAACCTCTAAATCTGGAAGTAGCTGTACAAGCTCTGGACATTGATTTGCTATAGGACACTGAATAAAACCTACTCCTAAAGCAGCTTTAACTGCTGAGAACTGTGCAGGATGACTATCGGTGCGTATTTTGAATTGTTCATTTCTTATTTCAGGTAGAAAAATCCTCATCATTTCTCTTTCAAGAAGATTACGCTCGGGTCCTATCAGATCATGCTGACTTAAATCTGCTAGAGAGATGGGAAAACCTTTACGCTGTATATAATCTCGATGTGCATATAGACCCAATGGCACCTCACCAACCTTTTTGGCTACAAGCGCTTCCTGAACAGGAGGATACATCCTGATTGCCAGATCAACCTCTTGCTCTAGTAAGTTGGCAGAAGCATTGTTTAAAGATATTTCGATATTAACTTCTGGGTAAAGTGAACGGAATTTTGTGAGCATTTGAGGCAGAACAAGCGTGCCCAAGAACTCCGATACACTCACTCGTACACTGCCTGCAATTAGATTTAGAGGAGCACTTGCTGTACGCATAAAATGGTCAGAAGCACGTTGCATAGCCCGAACTGGAAGTTCAAGAGCTAGAGCATGTTCTGTCGGTTTCAAGCCATGAACAGAACGACTAAACAAAACAGTTCCCAACTGGTTTTCAAGCTGTTCTATACGTGTTCGAACAGTGGGTTGAGTAACGCCTAATTTACGAGCGGCTGCCGAGAAACTCCCCTCTTCTAAAACCACTAAAAAGAATTTCTGATCATCCCAAGAAGTCTGTTTGTTCATCAAAATTCTTTCATCTGCTCAATTAATTTAGTTAATTTTATTATAGGTCTGCTTTTTTTATGATGTGAATATTGTTTATGCATCTGATTACTCATCTTAGAAATTAAGGAGACATACTATGAATAAGCCACTTTTACTGGTCTTTCATCCCGATTTAAATCAGTCCAAGGTTAATCGTGCTTTGGTTCAAGCATTAAAGCTTCGAAACCAAATCGATATTGTTGATATTCAAGAGTTATATAATGGATCTCTAGATATAATGAAAGACGGCGCAATTGAAGCCCAACGTCTAATCTCTGCTTCACACATCATTTTCCAGTTCCCTATCTATTGGTATTCAGTTCCTCCGATTTTCAAAACTTGGATGGATGCGGTTTTAACGCGGATGTTTTATCTTTTTTATGAACAGGAAGGTCAGAATATTGAAGGTAAATCAATTTACCTACATGTTACGGTTGGCAATTTGAATTCGGCATATCAAAAACAAGGACAAAATGGCTTCACCCTAGATGAGCTCATGGCACCTTTAAAAGCTACTGCATGCCGATGCGGATTAAACTGGCATACACCTCATGTTGTTTTTAATGCAAATCAATTAGATGAAAATGATATAGAAAAAGAAATTTCATTATCTTTAAAGCAGTTTGACCAATGGGGGATATTCAATAATGTTCCTCTTACTTATTCATGCTAGTGCTAACCATAAAAAAACGCACTCCTGAAAATCAGTAGTGCGTTTCGGGGTTAAAGTAATATCTTATTTTTTAAACGGTAAAGCATATTTAAAGATTCGGCCGACAACCTGTCCAAACTGTTTAGCTAGACTCGCGTTGTTATAATTTAGACCATATTTTTTACATACAGCTTCAACTTTTGGAGCCATTTGGCGATAACGGCGCGCAGGAACATCAGGATATAAATGATGCTCGATTTGATGGCTCAAATGTCCGCTTAAGATATGTAATGCTTCTGAACCTTTTAAGTTTGAAGAACCACGAATCTGGCGCATATACCAGTGACCACGGCTTTCTTCCTGTAAAACAGACTTTGGAAATACTTCTGCATCTTTAGTAAAGTGACCACAGAAAATAATCGTAAACGTCCAGATATTACGAAGACCATTCGCAACCAAGTTTCCTGTCAATACAGGTAATGCCGCTGGTCCTGCAATTAATGGGAAAAAAACGTAATCTTTGAAAAGCTGGGTACCAATCTTTTTATTTACTGGTTTTAATTCTTCCAAGAATTTTGCCATGCTCTTACGCTTATAAAGAACGCGACCAATTTCAAGGTTCTGAATCGCTACGCCCCACTGGAACAATAAGCAAAATGGAATGCTATAAACGGGTTGAAGCAAGAAACCAGGCTTCCAACGTTGCTCTGGGAATAAACGAAGTAAACCATAACCAATATCATCATCGATACCTTTAATGTTGGTATATGTGTGATGTTTATAGTTATGCGTTTGACGCCAGTTATCAGAAGTACCGACAGTATCCCATTCGTAAGTTTGACCATTAAATTTAGGATCGTTCATCCAGTCGTATTGGCCATGCATAACGTTATGACCAAGTTCCATGTTTTCCATAATTTTAGAAAAGCCTAATAGACCTGTTCCTAAAATCCATGCTGGTGGGAACCAACCTGCAAACAAACATGCTCGGCCTAAAAAACTACTGTAGCGAACTGCTGCATAGACACGGCGGATATATTTAGCGTCTTTTTCACCCAAATCATCCAATACTTCTTGTTTGATCTGATCAAGCTCTTTTGCAAATGCGTCAAGTTCTGCTGGAGTCAAATCGCGATTTTTAGGATTTTTAAAATATTCGACTTTCACTGGCATATTCATAAAAGTTCTCTCTTAAAGATCAATAACTAGATCAGATTGTGCTGAGTTCACACAAATTTTGAGTAATTGGCTTGGTTCGGTATTTTCACTACCGTTGAGTAAGTTACGTGTAGAACCTTGAGCTTTACTACAAACGCACTTATTACAAATTCCCATACGGCAGCCATGTGTTGGCTTAAGTCCTTCATGTTCAAGACTCACCAAAATTGATTCGCCTTTTGGAATTGCAATAACCTTATTAGACTGGGTTAATGTGACATTTACATAACCAACTTCAGCCGTACTATCACGCGTTAAGCTAAAAGCTTCCGTTAATACAGTCGGTGCTTTTTCAAAAAGCTGTTCCACTGTTGAAACGAAACCAGAAGGTCCACATGCATATATGGTGCTATTTTCCAAATCGCCTACTAATGCTAAATGCTCTGCATTTAAACGTTCATCATTTGGTGTTTCTTGTGTATAGAAAACCTGATAACTAAAATTTGGAAATTGCTGTGCAACTTTTTCAAAGTATTCAACAAAAGCTGCATCTGAGCGTTGCTTTACCCAATATAAAAGCTGTACTTGAACTTTATCTAACTGCTGGCTTTGTTTAATTGCAGTGATTAAGCTCAACATTGGGGTAATACCACTACCTGCAGCTAGCATAATTAATTTTGGTGTTTTGATATTTTGTTGCATGTCGCCATAAGGCTGACCAAGCTCAAAAACATCACCAATTTGGCTTTCAGTCATAAACCAGTTACTGACAATACCATCAGCCACTTTTTTAATCGTTAAACGTAAATGTTGTTCGTCAATTTGCGTCAAACTATAAGTACGTTCATAGCGACGACCAGCAATTTCTACAATTACAGGATGATGCTGGCCTGCAACGCCCATTTTCACTAAGCGGTTACATTTTAGCGTCAAGCTCACCATGTCGTGAGCGACAAATTCTTTTTTTACAATTTGAACAAGGCCATGTTTTACAGACCATAAAGGATTAACTTTTTGTAGCCAGAAATTAGCCATTTCTTTATCAAAGATGGCTTGTGTCAATGAATTGAATAGAGAATTTCTCTTTTCGATTGCTTGCATAACTGAGGCTCTGTCGCTCTTTTTTAATTATTATACACATGTATATATATTTGTATATACACACGTACTTTTAATTACAATTTCACAAGTTCAGCTTCTAAGGCTATAATCCTGAGAGTTTATAAATATATTGAACAGCATGACCCAATCTTCACTTTCTCAGAACCTGAATGACACACCTCAACAACAAGATGTCATTGAAATTAAAACAGCTACGCGTTCTGTGGGAAGAAAAGCGACAATTACTAAAGAAGAACTTTTTCAGGCTGCTCTCAATCTGATTGGCCCACAAAAGAGTATTGCTTCATTAAGTTTACGTGAAGTAGCACGAGAAGCTGGCATTGCGCCAAATAGTTTCTATCGACACTTTAAAGATATTGATGAATTAGCAATTTCTTTAATTGACCGTGCAGGTATCGTCTTACGTAAAATTATCCGACAGGCTCGCCTACGTGCTTCCTTGCAAGAAAGTATTATTCGCAGTTCTGTCGATATTTTTCTTCAGCAGCTCGATGCCGATGAAGGTAATTTAAGTTTATTACTACGCGAAGGTTTTACAGGTTCTACTTCTTATAAAGCTGCTGTTGATCGTCAATTAAACTTCTTTCAGCAAGAACTACAAGAAGATTTAATTCGTCTGGAGCGTTTAAATAACAATCATCTGTACCACCCTGAACTCGTTGCAAAAGCAATTACTCAACTTGTGTTTCACATGGGTGCCAAAGTGATTGATCTTCCAATTAATCAGCGTGCAGAAGTGGCTGAGCAAACCATGATTATGATTCGAATGATTTTAGAAGGTGCTCGTCATTTGGATGAAGCCAAGATTCGTTAAAATTATCTAATAGATGGCTTGTTGATCAACAGGCCATTTTTACATCTAACTCCTCTATTTTCCAATAAAAATATAATTCACCGATTGAAGCGAATAGCTTGCGAGAGTATAAATAATTATTCCATTTGCTCTTTCTCCTATATTCCCAACGATCTCAGGGATCAACATGCAAAATTTGAATAATCGTCAAAGTCTGATTGCAAGCTACATTCTTATGGGCATCTTTTTGCTTTCGGTTATCCCATTACATCTATTAGCCAGTTTTTTTGCAGGCTTCCTTATTTATGAAATTATTATTAGCTTGAGTTCGGTTGTTGAACGTTACATTGATGGTCAAAGAGCCCGTATTTTCATTAGTATTTTATTAAGTATTATTACGATCTCACTCATTGCCTTTTTCTTTACAAGTTTAATTAGCTTTGTAGTTCATGATTTAAAAGGTGTAGGCATCCATAATATCAACAGTAAAGTCGATCAGACACTACTGCACTTACAAGCTGAAATTAGCAAATATCTTCCAGGTTATATTCCAGATAGCGTGACAGAATTAAAAGATGAAATTTTCGCGTTTATGAAAGATAACGTGACCATATTGAAAAATACCAGTTCAGATATCTTACATAATTTCGTGACGATGGTTATGGGCCTCATTATCGGTATTTTGGTAGCTATACATGGTTTTCACCGCCGTACACCCCAACCTGTTTTTAAATCTCTTCTGATTCAACGTATTCAGAAACTATCAATTTCATTTAAAAATGTTGTTTTTGCACAGATAAAAATTTCAGCAATTAATACGCTGCTCTTTATTTTATTTGCTTTTGTTTTATTACCGCTTTGGGGAGTGCATCTTCCTTTTGCCAAAACGCTTACTATTTTGACCTTCATGTTTGGATTGATTCCAATTTTAGGTAATCTTATTTCCAATACATTGACGTTCATTGCTGCTCTTACTGTTTCACTTGGACTCGCAGGTGCAGCATTACTTTATCTCGTTCTGGTTCATAAACTTGAATATTTTATTAATGCTAAAATTATTGGGCATAAAATCAATGCAAATGCATGGGAAATTTTATTAGCAATGCTGGTATTTGAGTCAATTTTTGGCTTAGGTGGTCTAATCGCAGCTCCAATTTTCTATGCATATTTAAAATTAGAACTTAAAGATGCTGGTCTCATCTAATTCAAAATCGATGTATAAAAAAAGCGCCCTCTAGGCGCTTTTTTTATTTGAAGTTAATTATGGCTTAACCACAACTAATACTTGAATTGCTTCTGGTGTAACAGTTAAACCATCAAGCAAGCTCAAGCCTTCTTTTTGCAGCTTTTGTAAACGGTCAATTTCATCTTGACGAATACTTGGGTTGAACTGTTTTAGATAAGTTAAACGGTCAATTTCATATTGCCATTTATTGCCATAGTGTTCTTTTGCTTGCTGTTGAAGCTGAGGTAAATCAACTTTCGCGATATCCAACGCTTGTTTATAACGTTCTTCAATGATATCACGGCGAGCTTTAACCACTTGACGACAGCTATTTCCATCTAAGTGATGTAAATATGGTTTCAAAATTGCTGGATCAATTTTTTCAGACAAATCTTGACCAGTTTCGCTTAATAGCACACGAATTAATTGCTTAGGCAAGCTCGATGGTAAGTTCAACGCCTTAGGCGCAACTACATCGACTTTAAACCATACTTCAATTAATACTGAACCCTGCTTTAACGCATTAGATTTGAGTACAGCAACATTGGTACTACCAAATGATTGCGTACGGATCATTTCCATCACACTTTCAATGAATGGATGCTCTAAAGTTAAATATTGAGCATCTTCACGAAGCTGAGCCTGATCGCGATAGAACGTAGCGGTCATGCCTTCTTCGTCTAGCGCCAAACCTTGCACTTGCATTTGGTCTGTTGGACGAATAATTACAGTACCGTTACTTTGCTCATCAAAGTCAATATTAGTTGAAGACATGAAACGCTTCACAAACATTGGTAGCGTTGTATTGTCATCATAATCTTCAAGTGCCTGAACAATCTCTTGCGCCACGATAGGACGACATGAGTTATATTCAAGTAAACGATCTCGGCCTGCTTGAAGTTCAGCTTCTAAAGCTTGACGTTGAACATTCACTTCTTCAAGTAAATCTTCAAATGTTTGACCTTGGTCTGCAAGCAAACAGTCTTTTAATTCAACAATAAAATTCTCTTGCAGCGTTTGCGCTGTTGGAGAAATATTACTGAAAATATTAAGTGCTTCATTGTACCAACGGAACATACGCTCTTGAGCTGTTCCAACAAGATATGGCACATGAATCTGAATACGGTTTTCTTGACCAATACGGTCTAGACGTCCGATACGTTGCTCTAAAACATCTGGATTAGCTGGCAGATCAAATAAAATTAGATCACTGGCAAATTGGAAATTACGGCCTTCCGAACCAATTTCCGAACACAAGAGAATTTGTGCACCATAGCTTTCTTCAGCAAAATACGCAGCCGCTTGGTCACGTTCAAGTAAGCTCATGCCTTCATGGAACATTGCAGTACGAATGCCTGCATGCAAACGCAATACATTTTCTAGAGCTTCAACAACTGGCCCACTACGCGCAATTAAAAGCACTTTTTTATGCTTGAGATCTTTGCGCAGAATTTCCATTACCCATAGCACACGTGGGTCATTTTGCATCCATGAACCATCAAGTTGTGCTTCTTCCGGCCACATTTGCTCACGCAGTTTCCCATCTTTTGACCAATCTTCTGGTGCTGGTAATGGTGCTGGTTGACAATCACGCCCTGGGAAGCCTTGAATTGCTTCACGCGTATTACGGAATAAAATACGACCTGTACCGTGACGGTCTAATAATTCGTGAATTGCTCTAAAGCGTTGGTCCGGCTGGTCTTCAATACTATGACCTAATAAGCCTTCTAAAACAGATAAATGCTCTGGAGCTAAAGGCTGATCAGACATGAGTACTTCAGCAATTTTTGCAGTCTGCTGGTATTGAGTTTCTTCATCTAAGAAGCGCTCTAAACTGCTAAAACGCTGCGGATCAAGTAAACGTAAACGTGCAAAATGACTTTCCACACCAAGCTGTTCAGGTGTTGCGGTAAGCAATAACACCCCAGCCGTATTTTCAGCAAGCTCTTCAATTAAATCGTAGCGATCATTACCGCCTTCTTCTTCGCTCCACATCAAATGATGTGCTTCATCGACCACCAGCAAATCGAAGCCAGCTTCTATGGCTTGCTCACGCAAATCATCATGGTCAACCATTAAGTCAACGCTGGCAATAATGCATTGCTCAGTCAAGAACGGGTTAAGTTCTGGATCATGTTCTTTAATAGATGCGGTACGTGTTAAATCAAACAGAGAGAATTGCAAGTTAAAACGACGGCGCATTTCAATCATCCACTGATACTGTAAAGAATCAGGGACTAAAATAAGAATTCGTTCTGAGCGACCGGTTTTAAGCTGTTGATGGATAATTAAGCCAGCTTCAATTGTTTTACCCAAACCCACTTCATCGGCAAGTAAAACACGAGGTGCAAAACGTTTACCAACTTCATGTGCGATATAAAGCTGATGTGGAATTAAACCAACACGCGCCCCAACCATACCACGCAGAGGGCTATTCTGCATTTGTGCTTGCATAAGCATCGCTTCAATACGCAGGTCATACCACTCTTTATAGTCGACCTGACTTGCAAGCAAACGATCCAAAGGTTTCGACAATTGAATTTGTGCACCGATACGTGTTTCATTCAGCGCTTTACGATCTTGCTCGCCATTTTCTAAGGTGCGAACCACGTTGTAACGTAAAACACCATGTCGGTCTTCAACAGACTCAACAATCCACTTCTTGCCTTCTTGATCTTGAACTTCATCATTTGTGTTAAAGATGATACGAGATAGTGGAGCATTGTTACGTGCATAGACACGTGTCTCATCACTTTTGGGGAATAAAATGCTGACAGATCTTTCATCTACATCAATAAGCACACCTAAACCGAGTTCAGTTTCTGTGTCTGATAGCCAACGTTGACCAATAGCATACTGCTGCAATTTTTCCACCTTTCTCTCAAGTTCGCACTACATATTGTACGATGCAAATTAGCTTATTTTTGCATCTTTTTATGTAGTCTTTAAAGCAAAATTTTGAAGCAAAAACCAATTAAATGACTTTGCTACAAAAAATCACGCATTAAAATTTTTACATTAAAACGGTACAGGACAGTCAAAAGTTAATGTTTCTGTTGTGACAGGATGATTAAAACTTAACTGTTTGGCATGCAAACATAAACGCGGAACAAGTTGCTGCTCCGGTGTTGCATACAGCGTGTCACCTACAATTGGATGCCCAAGATATTGCATGTGTACACGGAGTTGATGAGATCGGCCCGTAATTGGTGTTAATTTCACACGAGTTACGGGCTGTCCCTGAATCTGAAAATGTTCTATTGCCTGCCAATGTGTTAAAGCAGGTTTGTTGTGAGAAGCGTCGACAATATGTAAAGGTGGTCGGCTTGGATCATAGATGACAGGAATATCTACAGTCCCCTCACCCTCTAAATGACCTGCGACAAGTGCTTCATATATTTTTGAAGTCTGACGATCTTGAAATTGACGAGCAATCGCACTTTGACCGCGTTTTGATAAACCAAATACTAAAATACCTGAAGTATCTCGGTCTAGACGATGAATGAGCAAAGTTTTAGGTTCAATCGCAACCAACCTTGTCAAAACGCTATCATGTAAATCACCTTTACCAGGAACACTCAAGATGTCCGAAGGTTTATGAATCACCATAAAATCATCATCACGATAGATCAGATGTTCACTTAGAAAATCACTCAAAGTTGTATTCCCAAGGCAAGATGAAAAACAAGCGGGCAATAATAAAAAGCTTACGTCCGAATTACAATGCCGTTCGGGTAAATTAACAGCATAATTTGCAAATATTATGGATCACTTGGAGTCTATAGTTAGTCAAGGCTTCAATAACTGCATAATATGCTGCAATGTCGGTGCCTGCATTACCTCTTCAGCGCTTACACTCGCACCATTCGCACGCCACAGTTCGACCAGATAATCTACAGCAAACTGATCTAGACCGTAGTTTCGTAAATCAATTTCAGGATGAATCTCCATGGGGTGTCGCCCCACCTGTTCAGCAATTGCCAATAAGATTCCTTTATCCGACAAAATATATTCAGACGGTGCACTTAAAGACCATAGACGCATTAAGGTCTGTGTATTTAAATGTTTTATATGGTCAAAACTGATCTTTTCAACCCATTGAATGTGCTGCTCTAGATTAGCCGCCAAGATCGCATCATTTACAATAGCTACATAATCGGTAATAGATAAAACAAGCTGCATGACTTGTTTAAACAGAGGTGACAAATCACCAGTCATCATAACTTGGGCTTTAGCATTTGAAGACAGTCGCTGCCCCAACTGCAACATGGTTTGTTGAAGCTGAGATGCATCAATAAAAATAACTGGAATTTCGAGGGCCTGTGCTCTTTTACTTAGCAATTCTAAATGATCAGCTAATGGTTGGTGCGCCCAGTCAGGTGATTTTTCAAGTTCATTTAGCCCAACCATGAGCAAAATACTTTGCGTAGACTCAATTGACCAATTTGAAGTATTTGCTGCTAATTGAATTTTTCGAGGTAAAGGATAAAACATTGTTCTCTACAAATATAAAAATAGCTCAAATTAAAAAGCCCGTTTAACACGGGCTTTTTTGCTTACTTCATTTCAGCGAAAGTTTCTTTGGCAGCCTGAATCGTATATTCAATATCTTCATCAGAGTGAGCAGATGAAATAAAACCTGCTTCAAATGCTGAAGGTGCTAAGTTTACTCCACGTTTTAACATGCCATGGAAGAATTTTTTGAAAGCTTCAATATCACACGCCAACATTGAGTCAAAGCTTGTAATGTCTTCTTGGTCAGTAAAATACAAACCGAACATTGCACCAGCTTGCTGAGTTTTAAATGGAATACCCGCTTCATCTGCTGCTGCTTGTAAACCTACAAGTAACTTTTCAAGTTGCACAGATAAATTGCTGTAAAACTCTGGTTGGCGAAGATGTTTGAACATTTCAATACCCGCGCGCATAGCAAGAGGGTTTCCAGACAATGTACCTGCTTGGTATACGCCACCTAAAGGCGCGATACATTCCATGATTTCACGCTTACCACCAAATGCACCAACAGGTAAGCCTGCACCAATAATTTTACCTAAAGTCGTTAAATCTGGCTTAACATTATAAACCGATTGAGCACCACCTAAAGCAACACGGAAACCTGTCATCACTTCATCAATAATAAATACAGATTTATATTCATCACACACATCACGAATGGCTTGTAAGAAACCGTCGATTGGTTTCACCATATTCATGTTACCCGCGACAGGCTCAATAATAACACCAGCAATTTCATGACCAAATTTAACAAAGCATTCTTTTAATGCTGCAATATCGTTGTAAGGCAGTGTTAAGGTGTGTTTAGCAAAATCAACAGGAACCCCCTTTGAAGTCGGCTCACCTTCACCTAAAGTAAGTAAGCCTGAACCTGCTTTTACTAAAAGTGAATCAGAGTGGCCATGGTAACAACCTTCAAACTTCACAATCTTGTCACGGCCAGTGTAACCACGCGCTAAACGAATAGCCGTCATGGTCGCTTCTGTACCAGAGTTGGTCATACGTACCAATTCAATTGATGGCATGATTTCACAAATAATATCTGCCAACGTTGTTTCATGTACGGTTGGCGCACCAAAACTTAAACCATCTTCTGCAGCTGTTTGTACTGCTTTAATAATTTCTGGATGAGCATGACCTAAAATCATCGGTCCCCAAGAACCAACATAGTCAACATAACGCTTACCATCTACATCCCATAAATAAGCACCTTTGGCTTTCTCGATAAAAACTGGTGTTCCTCCAACGCCATTAAAGGCACGTACCGGAGAGTTCACACCACCTGGAATGTGTTTACTGGCTTGTTTAAATAACTGTTCTTGCTTTGGAGATAATCTCATGGAAATGCTCGTCTTAAATATCTAAAAAATAATTTTGAAAGCTTAAGAAAATAATTGTGCCCAGGCCTGTACACGGGCAGGAATTTCAGCAGTTGATCGGCCTAATATATCACTAATGACTGCACAGAGGTCAGCCCCAGCTTCAATCACAGGTTTTGAGTTTTCAACAGTTAAACCACCAATCGCACAAATGGGTAAATCATATTGGGCTGCTGCCTGCTTAATCACTTCGATACCTACATTACCTGCTTCAGGTTTTGTAGAGGTCGCGTAGACTGCACCAAATGCAATATAAGTCGCGCCATCTGCAATTGCTTTTTGGGCGAGTTCTAATGAGTTTAGACAAGTACGACCAATAATGACGCCTTCTGGTAATTGCGATTTTGCATCAGTAATTTCGCCATCACTTTGTCCTAAATGCACACCTAATCCAAACTGAGCGGCCAGTTTTAGGTCATCATTAATCACAAAAGGAACTTGATATTTTTCACATAAAAGTTTGATGTGTTCAACTTCTGCGGGTTGGTCGGCTTTTTCTACTTTCTTACGGCGGTACTGTAAAATTGCGACCTGATGAGTTGCGAGTGCGGCGTCTAATTTTTCTAATAATAGTTGGATTGGGTCATCATTGGTAATGAGATATAAACCGCGCATACTCTACTCTCGCTTTAAAAAACTTCGCTAGTATAACGGATTTATAGGACATCATAAGTACCGATTGATATAGGCTTACCAGTACCAATCGGTATGTTAAGAATAGAAAGTAAAATTAACTTGGTATTTTATCGTGCTTGCGATCAACCAAACTCAAACGGCCACGTGCAACATCAGATAGCATTCGCCAATCAGAAATAAAGCTATAGAAAGGTTGTTTAAAACTGGCAGGCTTATTTTTTTCAAACACAAAATGTCCAACCCAAGCATTTGCGTAACCCGCTACCAAACCATAGAGCACATATTTGGCTTGTTTCTTACGAATTGCTTTTGAAAAAAAGTATATACCAATACTACTACCCACCACATGTAAGCGTCTGCTCATGATGTTACGGTGTTCAGTTAAATAAAAACGATAAAATTCCTGATAGTTTTTAATCGGCAATTCAAACTCTGGCTGAGCGTCATGGCTAAAGTTTACTGGTGCATTCACGATCATCTTCCTGATTTTTATTTGATCAAAACGTCACCTGATTGTACACCTAAATAAAAGCCTAGCGTCATATGTTTGATTGTAACTTTCTCTATCAAAAGCATTACTTTTAGCGCTAAGCTATTATACTTATTCAAGATAGTTTAAATACCTGATTCAGGGAGATATATTATGGTCGAAGTCGAACTAAAGTTTCAGTTACCTGAATCGAAGAAAAAAACTGTCCAGCAATACTTAAAAAAACATAAAGCGAAATATATTCACTTACAGGCAAAATATTACGATACCCCTGATCGATTACTCGCAAAAAATGGTATGGCCTTACGTTTACGTAAAGAAGATGATAAATGGGTACAAACATTTAAAGCCGCAGGTCAAAGCCACCTGCACCGTGTTGAAGAAGAAATTCATTTAGGTGCGTGTGACCAAGAACCTGACTTAAACCTTGCGTTATATCAAGATAATAAAGTCGTAACTGATTTAATTAACGCGGTTTTAGGAACACAAGCTGAAAAACTAAGTTTGCAGTTTGAGACCGATGTACAGCGCACTTATCATGTGTTTGAAGCAGATAATACAGCTATTGAAGTTTGCTTAGATGACGGCGTCGTAAAAACAGCAGATACGCAAAGTATAATTTGTGAAGTCGAATTTGAACTCAAACAAGGCGCAGTAAAAACGCTAATTCAATTTGCACAGCAATGGATTAATCGTTATGCACTTTGGCTTGATGTCAGAAGTAAAGCCGAGCGTGGGAATTTATTAGCACTGGGGCAAGCAGCCTCACCCGCTGTACATGCCAAAGCGCTGACATTAAATAAAGATATTACTGCTGAACAGGCTCTAAAAAAGATTATCGAAAACTGTTTAGGACAATTTTTACCAAATATGGCTGCAATTGCCGATGAAGTTGCTGAAGCTGAGCATATTCATCAGGCACGTGTAAGTTTACGTCGTTTACGCAGTGCACTTAAACATTTCTCTAGTTGGTCTAGCGAGCTAAACTCTGTTTGGGAAGAACAAATTGCGGAGCTTTTCCGTAAGCTTGGAGACACTCGTGATGAAGATGCTATTCGTACCGAGGTGTTACCTGTCATTCAACAACATGGTTCGCCTGAGCTGTTACTACCTGTTTCAGTTCAGCCCTCAAAAGAACTCTCAACAATCTTTACCTCTGCGGACACGATTAAGCTATTACTCGATTTATTAGCATTTGCGTATTCAGAAGAAGATTCAAAGAACAAAACAGGTGGGTTAAAAAAACATATTAAAAAGAGTTTAGATAAATTACATCATAAAGTGATTAGCAATGCTGAACACTTCTCTGAGCTTGAAGTGACTGAACAGCACAAAATACGAAAGACAGCTAAGCAGTTACGTTATTGTGTTGAGTTTATTTCAAGTCTTTATCCTGACAAAAAAGTACAGCAATATTTAAAACATCTACAACCTGTACAAAACACCTTAGGTCAATATAACGACTTATTTATTGCGGAAGGTATTTTCAATAAAGTTGTCGAAAATGACTCATCTTTCTGGTTTGCATTAGGATGGGTAAAAGCCAAACAACCTCACCTACAAAAGCGCTCAGCAAAAGCTTTGCAAACTTTTAGTCAAACTGAAACTTTCTGGTAATTTATAAAAAGTCGCTGTAAACAAGCAGCGACTTTTTATCTGTATTTACCAAATACTTTCCACACGCCATTATCTGCTAACGGGTCATTATAGCTATCACTACGTTGCTTTCTTGGCTTATCACGGGCATCGACCAATTTAAAATGCGGTTCAACACCTAACACAATACCATTAGTATAAAAACGTGAACGGGTATATTCACTTTGCCCGTGCTGGAATACATAGGTTCTTAAATCGATAAATTCACGGTGAGCAACTAAAGCCGCTGTATCGTCGCTCTGCAACCATTCTTGCATCGTAAAAATCTGATCAGTTTCGAACTGCCCGCATTTTTCAATAAGACTCGCAACACCACGGAAAGTTTTAGATTCTTTTGCGCGTGTTTTATTAATCCGAATTCTGTCTACATGAAAAAAGAATAGCGGTAAATTTAAATGACTTGGCAAATGAATAGCATCTGGTAATTCATCTTCCATAAATGGCTGGAAAAGTTCTTGTGCCCTTTCAATTAGACCTTGCCATTGGCGATAATAATTTTCGACTTCTTCTTGCAAGCCATAATAAATCGGCAATCCTTCAACATGCTCTAAATATTGAGGTGGGAAAACATGCTGGCGTAATAAAGCAATATCTGTTTTTAAACTTTGAATAGCAATCGCATCTTGCATATTAGACTCTCCAACCAATACTTAGGCTATTTACAGACTAAGTCAAAGGTTTTGTTTCCGCAAGCGTTTGCCTATAATAAGCAGCTCTATTTTTGCGGGAATAAGTCATGTCTCAAAAGATTAATGCAACAGATATTACTGAAGAAGAAGCGTTAAATGCTGTTTTCTTTGAGCGTGCGGATGAATTCATTAAACAAGCCAATGATTTTTGTCGCCCGCCAAAAGGTGAAAAGCCAGATCCAGCAGAACTGCGTGGTCAAGTAAGTGCAGCAATGTTGTTTGCTAGTGCCCGTTTTAACACGTGGGTAGCAGCAAATAATTTTAAAGATGGCGAAGAAATGCGCGCTGCTAAAGATCAAGTGATGTCTTATCTTGTGCAACAATTTCAAATGATGCTTGAAGATAACTTTGATGAGTACTGTGAACAGTTCGAAAATTATTTACGTTTCCGTAAAAATGAAGATTTTCATGCGCATAAACATGACCATTAAGATGATTTAAACATCCAAATAAAAAGCCACAATTTAGTGGCTTTTTATTTGCGATAAGACTTTATTTTTTTGCTGCCTGACCATATTGATCAGCCATCACTTCGACTAAATGTTCAGGTTTAATATACTTTTTAATTACTGCATTTACGTCTGCAACAGTCAGTTTAGTCAAGTTTTGATCATGTCGAACACGGTCTTGTAATGTTTTATCTGTTTCAAGCTGTAGATTTAACATCCCATGAATATTACGTTCATCTTCTAATGCCGTAACGCGTTTCTTCATGATATCTGCTTTAGCAGCTTCAAGCTCTTGCTCAGTCACGCCATTTTTCAACAAGTCATTCAACACTTTATGTATTGATGCAGACACTTGCGCTGAGCGCCCCGAAGTATAATTTGCACTAATGCTTAAGGCCCCCACATTCGTATCACGGTCAAGTTGCAGCCCACTTCCAAAACCATAAACTAGTGCATTTTTCTCACGAAGCTCTTGAGCCAAACGTGATGAAATTTGAGATTCGCCTAAAATATAGTTAAGTAAAATTAATGCAGATGCATCTGGATGGTTTTTCCCAACTGGAATTGAAAGCACACTCTGATAGCTACCAAATTCGCGCTGCTCAGACAAAACATGAACTTGCTGAGCTGGAAAATCAACATGATTAATCAAGATTTTTTGATAAGGCTGTTTACCATTCCAACGACCAAATTCCTGATTAAGTAATTTCTGCATTTTTTTCGCATCAAATTTACCCGTAATGGCAATTTGAGCATGGTTCATTGCAAAGAAACGCTCGTACAACTCTTTTACTTGCTCTTGAGTTGCATTTTTCAATTGCTGTTTTGCCAGTTCAGGTTCAAAGTGATAACGCAAATCACCCGGTTGATATTCTTCAAGCAAACGTGAAAGTGTTAAGCCAGCTACTACATCTGGTTCGGTATAAGGGCGATCAAGGCTCGATAAACTTTGTGATTTAATTAAATCAAATTGAGATTGCTCAAATTTTGGATTTTTCATCACATCCAGAACAAACTCGAAAAACTCATCAAATTTTTCTGATTTAGACTGAATATTAATGGTCATGCCATTGCCGTCAGCACTTGCATAAGCCGCGCCACCCGCATCAATCGATTTATCGGCAATATCTTGCAAACTGTATTTATCAGAACCACGAAGCAGTAAGTATGAGGTTAAATCAACTACCGTCCCTTTATTAAATAAAGATTTTTCTGTTCCGAAGTCCATTGTAATCGTCGCATAAGTACGATCATCACGTGTTTCAACTGGGAATAAAGCGTACTTCATTCCATTTTTTAGTTTTCCACGGATAATCTTTTTCTCATTGCTTTCAACATATTGCTTAGAAGTTTTTAAAAACTCCGCGACTTCTTGTTGATACACCTTTGGATCTTTTAAAGGCTCTGCCTTTGCTTCTACCTGATCTAGAGTTTTAGGTGCCTCTTTTGCATTTTGTTGTTGAGCTTTTTTCTGATCTTCAGGTGTTGGCAAAATATCACCGTCAATACGATGCTCAGCCACAAGGAACTGTTTTAAAGTTTGATTCACTTGGTCTAACTTAACGTTTTCTACTGAATCTAAATCTTTAAAATATTGATCCCATTGCCCACCAGCGACCGTGTAATCACTTAAACGTGACCCAAGTGCTACCGCATCTTTAGTAATTAAATCGCCTTGGGTTTTCATTAAACTCTTAACACGATTTAATTCAACTTCAGTAAAAGGCTTTCCTTTCTCAATACCAGCGAGCAGAGAGCTTTCAACTTTTTTAGGGTCATTACTTGGTGCATAAATGGCACCCAGAAACACCACATTAAAATCTTGGTCTAACCACGTACTTGCATCAACATTTGTGGTAATGCCCGTTTCAACCATGTTCTGGTATAGGTGACCACTTGGCTGCATGGTATATAACAAAGGCGCTAAAGCGAGTGTCGGCTGAATTTTGGTATTTTTACCATTCATATAGATATGAAATTTAGCGAGATCGCTCCCCTTTTTCACCACAAACTGACGATTTTTTATTTTTGTAGAGTCGAGCACAGGAATCTGTACAGGCTTAGGAACATCACGCGCCGCGATTGGGCTAAAGTATTGATCAATAGTTTTTAAGACATCTGTCTTATCGAACTTACCTGAAATCACCATGACTGCATTATTAGGCGCATACCAGCTACGATAGAACTGATTCAATTCAGGCATTTTAATAGATTTAAGTTCAGGTAAATCACCAATCGGTAAACGACCTAAATATTGGTTACCATAAGCTGACTTCCACATTTGATCCATCAGGACAGCAAAAGGCTGATCCATACGGACTTCACGTTCGCGTTTTACGATTTCGATTTCAGAAGGAACAAATTTTTCTTGTAGAACTAATTTATCCATACGTTCCGATTCAAGATATAACACTTCATTGAGCGCAGTCTTTTCCGGACGAACGATATTGGTATATTTGGTCGAGTAATAATCGGTACTGGCGTTCGTCATCAATGTATATTGATCTAGACGACGCTGGAATTCTTCCCCTTTAACATTTTTTGTCCCTTTAAAAGCCAAGTGTTCAAGCAAATGAGCTAAACCGCTTTTACCTTGCGGGTCATTTAATGAACCAGTTAAATAAATGGTATTAATAAAGATTTTATTTTCTTTGTCGTTCGGCGCAAGCACAACCCGAAAACCATTATCTAATTTATATTCCTCAATATTTTGCTTGCTTTTTACTAGTGTAGTTTGTGCAAAAGACGCAGCACTTAAACCAAGAATACATAGGGAGAGAGTCAGTTGTTTAAACTGCATAAACATATAAATACCAATTAATTTGAATAATAAAAAATCAATAGTTGTGGGACTATAGTAGGAAATTTAAGCTGACATTAATAGTAAAGTTTTGAAAAAAAAGCCGTTTATTTAAACGGCCTTATATTTTAAAGAAAAATTTCAGCTTGCATATAAAGTTTTCCGTAGCCTGAAATTTCAATACGCTCTTCAGACAGGATATTGCAATATAAAACCCCACCGCGGCTAGAAGCCTGATAAGCCGTAATATTATTTTTGCCCAGTTTTTCTGCCCATAACGGCGCTATTGCGGTATGAATTGAACCTGTAACAGGGTCCTCATTAATACCCGCGACAGGTGCAAAATAGCGCGATACACAATCGTATTGCTGGTCTGTTTTTGAGGTTATTGCAACCTCCATTCCTGTCGTTGTAATTGCAGTTCTCTTACCTAGAGCTTTGAGCAAACTCATGTCAGGCTGCTCATCTAACACATCTTGTACTGATTCATACTCAACAATGTAAGCTTGAACATTTTGATAAACCGCTTTAAAAGGTTTGGTTAATGCCTCACGTAAAACAGCTGGGTAATCTTCGACTTGATGAGCCTTGCGAATCGGAAAATCCATTCTGATTTTGCCATCATCATCTTGATGAACGATAAAAAGACCTAAGTTTCGAACATGAAAATTAATTGTCTTTTTCTCGGTAAAATCTTTAAAGATTACAAAAGCGCTAGCAAGTGTGGCATGTCCACAGAAATCAACTTTAACCGTTGGAGTAAACCAACGGATTTCATAATTTTCAGCGTCTATGATTTTTACAAAAGCAGTTTCAGACAAGTTATTTTCAAGTGCTATCTTCTGCATTAAATCTGCATCTAGCCATTCTTTTTCAACAATCACAGCAGCCGGATTTCCACGAAATAGCTCTTTTGTAAAAGCGTCGACTTGATACATTTTCATGATAGTACTCTCTTTTGTAATAGACTCATTTTCGAAAATTATTTAAAAGAAAAACAGATACAGTTTTTTAAAAATTAACATCACAGTGGCAATTCACACATATAAAAAAACGGCTCATCCAGAGCAGATGAGCCGTTTAATATCAGCTTTTAATGATGTTGAGTTAACTCAATTTCATCTTCACTATTTAATATTTCTTTATCAGTCTGACCCATCAATTGACTCGTAACTACGCCCGCAGTCATTGAACCATTTACGTTTAATGCAGTACGTCCCATATCAATTAACGGTTCAATTGAAATAAGAAGTGCAACTAAAGTCACAGGTAAACCCATGGCAGGAAGCACGATTAGCGCAGCAAAAGTCGCACCACCACCTACTCCGGCAACCCCAATTGAACTTAAAGTCACAATACCCACTAACGATGCAATCCACATTGGATCTAGAGTGTTAATCCCCATGGTTGGCGCAACCATCACCGCGAGCATTGCTGGATATAAACCTGCACAGCCATTTTGACCAATCGTTGCCCCAAAAGAAGCAGAAAAACTTGCAATAGATTCAGGAATACCTAAACGACGAGTTTGGGTTTCGATACTGAGCGGAATACTGGCAGCACTTGAACGACTGGTAAATGCAAATGTCAAAACAGGAGCAACTTTTTTGAAGAACTTAACTGGAGAAACACCTGTCAGGGTCAAAATAATGGCATGCACGACAAACATGATCGCTAGACCTAAATAAGATGCCACCAAGAAACCACCAAGGTTTAAGATATCTGCGACATTCGAACTTGCTACAACTTTTGTCATAAGTGCAAAAACACCATACGGTGTAAGTGTCATCACTAGACGAACCAGCTTCATTACCCAAGACTGCAAAGTCTGAATTGCAGTTAAAATACGCTGGCCTTTCTCTGCGTCATCTTTCATTAGGTTGAGTGCTGCTATCCCTAAAAAGACCGCAAAAATAACCACACTAATAATCGAAGTCGGGTTTGCACCCGTCAATTCAGCAAATGGATTAGTTGGAATGAAGGAAAGAATAAATTGCGGTACACTTAAATCGGTAACTTTACTTACATACTCTGTATTAATGGCAGTTAAACGCGCAGTTTCAGCCGCACCTTGCACCAAACCTTTTGCAGTTAAGCCAAATAGGTTTGTAACAAATACCCCTACCAGTGCGGCAATCAGTGTTGTAAAGAGTAAAGTACCGATTGTATAAAAACTGATTTTGCCTAAAGATGAGGCTTGGTGTAATTTTGCAACCGCTCCCAAAATAGACACAAATACCAAAGGCATAACGACCATTTGTAAAAGTTTTACATAGCCGTTTCCAACGATATTAAACCAGCTAATAGATTCAGCAAGAATCGGATGGCCACCGCCATAAATCAAATGTAGTCCTAAACCAAACACTACACCTAGAACTAAGCCAGCCAGAACTTTTTTCGATAAGCTCCAGTCTGTTTTACGTGTTTGGGCGAGTAAAAATATTAACCCGACAAAAACCACAATATTGATGATTAAGGGTATATTCATTCCCAAACTCCAAATTATTGCTTGTGTCATCTTTCAAGGGGGCATATTTGACCATAGCCGGCCTATATAAACTACCCTTTTCAACAATTTTATAGCATCAAGATGATTACAAACTTGCGTGAGAATATAAAATGACTTTTAAATACATATATATCACTTTTAATTTATAAATTAAGTGAGATATTTATGTATAAAAATCAGCCTCTACTTAAGCAACCTTTAATTCAAATTGTTGCTCAATAAAATAAATAAACTGCTTTAAATTGGTTCCCCATGTTTCGGGTAACTGGGCAATTAAATATGTAGTAAAAAAAGCAGATTCCGTATTTAGTCCAAAACAATTGACTAAAACTTTATCTGCAACTTTTGTGAGATATGATTTCGGTAATAAGGCAAAACCAACACCCAACTCTACACAACTCACGATTCCGTCAAGGCTTCCCATTTCCATAATTTGCGAAGGCGGAATACTAAAGTCATTCAAGAAAAGCTCTATGGCATGTCGATATGAACAACCTTGCCGAAATGCAATAAATCTGGTCTTTGCAAGGGTTGCCTTATCTGGAAAACTCTGTTGTTGCTTAGGACAAACCAAAACCAGCTCTTCATGCCACACAGGAAAACTATATAGCTCTGGAATCGCATGTTTAGAGGCAACAAAGGCGCAATCTAATTCACCCCTATGCACAGCATTTAATAAATAACCTGTTGGATGAGTTTGAAGCTCAATAGGTAAAGTCGGATATTGCTGCATAGATTGATTGAGCAAATGTGGCAAACGTATTGCTGCGGTTGTTTCCATGCTACCCAAGCGAATGGTTTCATTCGGGTCAATATCACCTTCTTGAAAGATTTTCTTAGCTTTATCGTGCAATGCAATCATTTGAACAGCATAACTATGTAGCTGTTGTCCGGCATTCGTTAAAGTCACAGGATTATTACGATTGAATAGAATAACCCCCAACTCTTCTTCAAGTTTTTTTATATGGCTCGTGATATTCGATTGAACCGTATACATTTTTTGTGCAGCCAATGAAAAACTTCCACTCTCTGCAACCGCTAAAAAAAACTCTAGAGACTTAAGCAACATACCACTATCTCAAAACAAGATAATTAATATCATATTAAATCATTTTTAATGATTGATAAACTCGCTTTTAATAATAAAAAAATTGAGCGTCTTCTCATGTCTACATTTTATCGAATGAGCTCAGTTGTCTTTTTGGCAACTTGTTTGGGAATTGGTGTTTTTAGATTTTCCTATACTGCCCTCATGCCCATCATGATCGAGCAGTACCACTGGACCCATGATTTTGCCAGTTACTTAGGCAGTGCAAATTTATTGGGATATCTGATGGGTGCCTTATTAGCACTATTGAGTGTTAAAGAAAAGTACATCCCATCCCTCATCGTACTTTCGGCTATAGCTGGTAGCCTTAGCCTACTTTGCTGTTCATTCATGGATATGCCTCTGGTGTGGTTCATTTTCTGGCGCACAATTTCAGGTATTGCTGGTGGCTTACTTATGATTTTAGCGCCTAGCTTTGCGATGAAATACATTCCAGCCACAGAAAGATTAAAAGTTAATTTTTTAGGATTTAGCGGAATTGGTGTGGGGGTTTTATCTGCCACCATTATTATTCCCCTACTTAAAAATATGCCCGTGCATTATGTTTGGGATATTTTTGCAGGTATTTCTCTATTAGGAAGCTTAACTCTTTATCGATTATTGAGCCGTAATACAGCCCAGATTATTAAACCGCAATTTACTACTTTACAAACTTCACAAAAATCACGTTTAGGCCTTGTCATTATTATTGCCTATATGTGTAGTGCCTTTGCCTATATTCCACATTCTTTGTTTTGGATGGATTATTTATCTGGAACTTTGCATTTTCCATTGCAGCAAAGAAATCTATTTTGGGTTCTCTATGGAGTCGGAAGCTGTATTGGTGCATTTGTTGCTTATTGCTTAAGCCGAATAGGGGGCTATATACAAGCCATTAAATGGTTATATGGCATTTACTGCCTAGCCGTTGTTTTACCTTTCCTTTCACAGACTACATCTTTACTGGCTTTGTCTTCGCTTCTGACAGGCTTACTGACTCCCGCAACCGTCTTTATTAGTTCTTATAGTCTGCTACAGATTTATGAGCAACGTTATCAAAAGCTTTGGAGCCTTGCCACCATTGGGTTTGCTAGCACTCAACTCTTAGGTGGCGTGGTCATTAGTACGTTGCATCATTTGCATTGGTCTTATGCACATCTCTTTCTTTTGGGCGGAATCGTTCTTCTTTTTGCGGTTTGCCTTTTAGTGCCTGTACGCCCCTCTTTCACCTCAACTCTTGGAGAAACCAAATCGTGAAAACTCTGCTCTTTCCTTTATTTCTAGTTGCTTTCGTTCTTGTTATTCAAGCCCTAGACCAGAGTTATCAAAAGAAAACTGGTTTTATTAAGACTCCGAAACATCCCGAATTTATGCAATAAAAAAAAGCCCCCGATATTTCAGGGGCTTTCAAATTTAATTAATATTCAATCCTTATTACGAGATGCAAAAACTGTTAAAAGATAATAATCAAACAGGCTTTCTCTATCATCAATATGATTAGGGCTTAACAACTGAGTCATTGCACCATCTATAACAAATAAAAACATATGTGCTTCTTGATAAGTCACGGCTTTTTTATATGTAGACATAAGCTGATAAATGGTATTTACAAACCATGTTCTATATTTTCTCACAACCTCATAAGCAATTGGATAGGCTAATTTAATTTCCACAATGGCTTTAAAAATTAAACGATATGAGCTTTTTATATCAACATGTAAGTAAAAAATTTTCTTAAGTTTATCAATTAGGCTTAAGTTTCCCACCTGTTCTAAAATAAATTCGATCTTCTCAACTAATTGGTTTTTATGTACAACCAGACATATTTCAACCAATTTTTCTTTAGATTCAAAATATTGATACAAGGTCATTTTAGCTATTTTTGATTCTCTAACGATAGTGTCAACACCAACATTCGTAAAACCATGCTCACCAAACAACAAACTAGAATTTTCAAGCAATTTTCTTGCTTTACCACCCACTTTTAAATCAAGCATAAATTATTATTCCAATCATTTTTATTTTAAAAATCGAGATAAATTTTTATAAAATATATAGGAAGAATAAAAACAAAGGCGTAAAAATCACCTTCAAGTTTATATATATCAGATATATCTCGAATATAAATACTAAATGTAATTTTTAAATATATTAGTCTGAAAAATTAAAATCTATAAAAGATTAAAATCTTAAAGAAAATAATAAATGCTGTTGAAATATAGGGATTTTGGTCAAGGAGACCAATAAACGAATTTTTAAGAACATGACAACCTCCAATACTCACAATTGGATTCTGCCAAGATATAAATTATGGTGGCAGAACGGAAGAAGGTTGACGGACTAGTATTAAGTCAAACTAGCACACCCGAAGGTGTCCCTCTCCCGTCCTACCGCTACGGGAGGGAACGGATGGCACACCACACAAAACAATTCCTCAGATGAAGAAAGCTCTGATGCGGGACTTAATAAGCAGACCGTCAAGACTGCCTGGCAATGTGGCCAGAATGTGAAGAATAATGTTTGGCTAAACAGCTGTCAATAAACCACATATATTAATTGTAAAAAAATTACCCAGCAAATATGTTGGATATTTGGTCATAAACAAAACCGTCTTTGCTTTGAAAAAATATATCAAAGCTTTGGCTCATGAGGTAATCTTGTTGGCTTTGTTTCTTAAAGATTAGTGATAATCGCACAATATAATAATCAACCCATTCATTATTATTTTTAAAAAAGGATCTATCTTTTAAATCATCATATAACTCTTGCAAATTGACTGCAATCGTTTCAACAGAAGGATTAAACAGCCATATTGTTATATCCATTGGCTCCGCTGCTGTGACCTGATACGGCTCATTAGGATCAAAAGCTTCAACCCGATAAAGCTGTGCGCCTTTTTCTGTATAGGATGAATACATAAGTTTAGTATTTGCTACTTGATAATATCCCTTACCTATTTCAAATTCTCTTAATCTTCTGGAAACATCCAAGCAATCTGATAAATATTCAGGTGGTAGACCTTTATAATTATTAAATATTTTCACGCTACGACTGATAACATAATATTCACCTGTGCCCGTAATTATCCCCTTTTTCCACGGGAACATTTTTGAGAGATTTTCATTAGATATATTTAAAGATCCATCTTCTGATATTGTAATTTTCTTATTATCTGAAGCTATGATAATGCTATCGTTTAATTGAATTGCAACAATAAATGTCATAAAGAAAGTGGAATTAATCACGTTTAAATACTATTATTATGCAGATTATAGTTTAATTTTAAATCTTTTTAATAAAATAATAGGTAAATCTAAATCATGGCTGGTGGTTCACAGATCATTATCAATAAAAGCGGTATTACTGTTATTACGCCGTCTAAATTCGAGGTTAAAGCAGGTCAGCATCGTTTTAAGCCCGGTGCTCAAGTACAAATGCCTCAGATTGCACTTCCCCAACCTATTTGTATTGAATGCCTTGTGAAAGCGGCCAAAGAAGGTGCAGGGATTGTAAGAAGATGAGTTTTAAGAATCAAAATTTAGAAAGTTTTATTGCTAATCATCATAAAGATGGACAATTATTTTTGCTTGTAGATGGCGCACAGATCGACCACGGCCATATATCAAATTTAGAAGACTTGTACGGCGATTGCTTCTACTTATTTCAAGGTACATATGAAGAAGAAGCCTACCAATATGGCCCCATATTATTCGATTTAAGTCAGTTAAACCTAAAGCAAGTTGAAAGCCAAATTAAGCTCATGAAATCCAAGGATTCAATGATTTTGATTAAAAGTAAATTAGACATTAAACAATTGAAAAATAAGCTTCTAGAAAAGCTCTATATTGAACTCGATGACGGCGGAATAGGTATTCTTCGTTATTACGATCCACGTGTGTTAAATCGCCTCTCTCTCATCTTTACCAGTGAACAAAAAAAGCAGTTGCTTGAAGGCTTTGAGTCCATTTCTTTTATGCTCAACGAATTAAGCTATGAGTTGAAATACAATGATTAAGTTAGATAAAAATCAGATTGATAGCCTTGAGAAAGTAAAAGATAGAGAAGAACTCTGTGAAAAAATTTATCTGTACTTAGTAGATAAAAAGGATTCTTTTAGAGCCTATACCGTAAATTACGATCAACTAAAGCCAGAGATATACAAGAGCTTTGATTTATTGGTATCGCTTTTATTGACTGACAATGAAGTCATTTGTCAGCTGATCGTATGGAATACGATTATGAAAAAAGATGTACTTCAGGATCCTGGTATTCAAGAATTTATTTATAGCTCAAATATTCGCGGTAAAGATCTTATATCGACTTTTGAATATTACGAGCTGAAGGGGAATTAAGTATGTGGCCGTTAATTTTGCGTGGTGTTGCTATGGCTGGTGCGAGAACTGCTGCACCCGCTGCGGGGGAAGTTGTCGCGGCTCAAGGTGGTAGAGTTATTGCGACTGAAGCAGCTAAAGGGATGGCGACCATTGTTCTGGCTAAAGAAGTTAGTAAGGATATAACAAAACAACAGCGTTGTAATAAATGTGAACCCTATCAATTAGGCAATAAGCACGAAATTGAACGTTCGATGGGTAATGAAATTAATACACAATATCAGTTCAAAATCGCTAACTTATCTAGCTATCCTTTAACCTTTAGAACATCTGAGCCCTTTTTAAAACCCGGAAATAAGAAGGAAACGACAAAGGTACAAGAATGGGTGGTTGGTGGTGTTTCTTTTGATGGGTTATGGCCGATGGAATGTATTCTGGTCGAAGCGAAAGGACGTTATGCACAATTTCTAGATCCTAAAATGAAAGTATTCATTAGAAATAATGTTTTTGACCTTATGATTAAAGAAGCTGCAAGCCAAAAAGCGGTTGTCCTAACGTTAAAGACTGCTAAGTTAAACTGGTATTTTTATGAAAAAGAAACGAAAGACTTTTTTGATGAACGTATCGCAAATATGATTCACACAATTTTTATGCCTTTATAAATTTGGATATTAAAATGAGAGAGTTTGTCCTTAGTACACGCCTACCAAAAGAATTAGGAAAGTCTTCAGCTGACATTGAAGCGCAATTAAAAACACTAGAAAATATAGTAAATGAAATTTCTGTTATTGATCCAATTTTTGCGAATTGGTATGTCAATAATTATGATGAAACTGCTCCTGAAGCACCTTTAGAATATAAAATCCCTTCAGAACAAGGCTTTAAATATCTATTTAATAAAAAAAGTGCTGACCAATTTGAAAGCTTTTCTTTATGGAATGGCCTAGAGGAAAATATTGACTCTGCTAGTTTAAGCTTTAGAAGCTTTACCCTAGTGATGACATTTCAAAAGGTCCTAACTGCTGATCAAATTGTTCAAATTTTTGAAGTGTTATTAAAGAATTTAAAAATTGAATATCTCTATGTAAATTATAAATTCTTTAGAGATATTAATGTCTTTGAACATCGTTTGCCGACTACTTCAATTTGCTATGTCTCTTTAGATGTTGCGGCTGACTATCTACCGCATTTATATAAAAAAGTAGATATAGATAACGAATACAACACGGGTACTATTCTTGTTTTTGATGAAAATTGGGCTTCTGAGACTGACGACTTAAAAACGAAAGTACAAGAAAATTCTATTGCTTTGATAGAGCTGGGTGCAATTCCTGAAGCGACTATTCCTGATTCATTTTTTGAACAGTAAATTAATATAAAAGGCCCAATTAAGGGCCTTTTATTGAGTAAAATTATAAATTCATCGACGATCTAGTCTTTCTTTATTGTATAGCCCGCACGACTTTTATCATATTTTGTACCACATGGATCTCCATGAGAATTTTTACAAGTCGGTGCTTGATGTACTTTTGTTCCCATACAGAATGCATATTCATCATAGCCATAATCGAACTTACCTTTTTTATCTGCACAAAGTTCTTCACGACTTTGTGTTTTAACAGCAGGATTCGTGAAATTAAATACTATTTTATTCTTATTATCAAAGATGTTATTACCAGCTACTCGGTATGTGGTATGAAATTCTTCATATTTTTTCTTGATTGCTTCGGCTTCTTTTTCTCCACCGCTCATTTTTTCAAAATTCAAATTTAAACTTCTGATTAAGTCATTTTGCATACAATGGGCTACTCTATATGTTGATTCATCAGAGGAATAGCCACTCGTGCCTTTATAAAATTTAGTGGTGTAACCATCAGGATGTGGTATATCTGTTTGAACTTGAGGACCAGGAACGAAACCTTCAGACTGAGCACATCTTTCAACTAAAATAGTTCCTTCATTTGCTGAAGATGCTGTGCTAAATGTTAGGCACATTGTGCTTAGGAGAACACCAGTTAAGAACTTCATTAAAATTACCTTACTTATTTATTAAAAATGTATATGACTCTTTTTGTTGTAGAACTTTGTATTTACTTAGAACTAATTTACTCAGGCAATATAGAAAATTATCTAATATATATACAGAAAGTTCTATATTGAGAATACTTAATCCCCTTTCTTTCGATCAAGGCATAAGGTTACATTCGAAACTTTCCATTAATATAAAATGTTCTAATTGAGAATGTTTTTTAATTGATAAAATTTTCATGATTTTTTTCAGATAAATACTTAAACTAATCTCAATTTCACAGAACAAAAATTTATGAAAACTGAAATCCGTACATTCTTAATTAATGCATGTTTTTGGGTTATCTCAATATCAATAATCTTCTTTTTCTTTATTCTTTTCTTGTATTCACACAATAATATTAATGATCCGTTAAAAGAATCATTTTCTCTAACCATTAGCTTATTTTCAGCCTTAGCAACACTCGGCGCTGCCATTATCGCGGCCAGATTATTCCAGAATTGGAAAACTCAGCACAGTTTTACCGAACAGATCAAAATTTTATCTCATATGCTCATGAGTTTGGATGAAATCCAAAATTTATTATAGGATGTTCGAACCAATGATAATTTGACAAAAATTTTGCTGGGCCAGCCCTATGACCAAAATTTAAGTATTTGCTTTAAAGACCAATATGAAAATTTTGGTGAAGTTTCACGGAGACTTATGTCTTTATATAACTTGGAGAATCAAATTTATCTATTTAATAATACGAAAGAGAAGCATCCAATTTTCAAAAATCAAGGTGGAGAAGAAAACCATAAAGGAATTAAAAATTTAAAAACTTCCCCTTTATATGAATTATTAAATTTCATTGTACATTCTCAAATTGCCGCAATGATTTTTGAGTCGTATCTAACAGAGAAACAGGAAGAATTAGCTCAGTCTCATAAAGAAGGAGAACCGCAGGCATTATTGTCTTTTAAGACAGTTGATTTTACAGAATCTTATTTATCTGAAAATTTAATGAATCTCTTATCACGTGCAGAAATGTACCTAAGTTTAGCCTACCCAACTCAATACCCTGAACATGAAAGAAAAAATCCAGCTAACATAAAACTTAATGGATATTTCAAAACCTTAGAGCAACAAGTTAAAGCATACAGAGATAAGTTAGAATCTTTAGACTAAAAAAATCACGCTAAATAAGTATTACCGAATTATTCTTTAACGAATAGTTCAGAAATAAGTTGAAAGCCCTCAATCGAGGGCTTTCTTATGCAAAATTTATTTAATCTTCCATATGTTTGATAATCGCATCACCGAATTCAGAACAACGCAACAAGGTTGCACCCGGCATTAAACGCTCAAAATCATAAGTTACGGTTTTAGCTGCAATCGCTCCAGCAATTCCTTTAATGATCAGGTCTGCAGCTTCTGTCCAGCCCATATCACGTAGCATCATTTCTGCGGAAAGAATAATAGAACCAGGGTTTACTTTATCCTGACCCGCATATTTAGGCGCAGTACCATGAGTTGCTTCATAAACTGCAATTGCACCACCAATATTTGCACCTGGTGCAATACCAATGCCGCCTACCTCTGCGGCTAAAGCATCAGAAATATAATCACCATTTAAATTTAGGGTAGCAATAACCGAGTAATCTGCTGGACGCATGAGGATCTGTTGTAAAAAGGCATCTGCAATGACATCTTTAATAATGATGTCTTTACCAGTTCTAGGATTTTTAATTTTAACCCATGGACCACCATCAATTAATTCTCCACCGAAACGATCTAGAGCCAATTCATAGCCCCACTCTTTAAATGCTCCTTCGGTATATTTCATGATATTGCCCTTGTGGACAAGGGTTACAGAAGGCTTGTCATTTTCGATTGCGAACTGAATGGCTTTACGGACTAAACGCTGTGAACCTTCTTTCGATACAGGTTTAATTCCGATGCCACATCCTTCAGGAAAACGGATTTTTGTGACACCCATTTCTTCTTGAAGAAACCTAATCACTTTTTTAGCTTCTTCAGAATCAGCTTTCCATTCAATACCTGCATAGATATCTTCCGAGTTCTCACGGAAAATCACCATATCTGTTAATTCTGGGTGCTGAACAGGTGAAGGAACACCTTCAAACCAACGTACTGGACGTACGCAAACATATAAATCTAATTCTTGGCGTAAGGCAACATTGAGTGAACGAATGCCTCCACCCACTGGAGTCGTTAACGGGCCTTTGATTGATACAACGAATTCTCGAAGTGCTTCGAAAGTTTCTTCTGGCATGTAGTTGCCATAAATTTTATTGGCTTTTTCACCACAATACACTTCCATCCATTCGATTGAACGCTTGCCACCGTAAGCTTTTAAAATAGCAGCATCCACGACTGCTTTCATGGTTGGCGTAATATCTACACCAATACCATCACCTTCAATGAAAGGAATGATTGGATGATTTGGTACGTTCAGCGACAGGTCTGCATTTACTTTAATTTTGTCGCCGTCAGCAGGAACCACGATCTTCTGATAACCCATTGTGTAAATTCTCCCTTTTATAATACTTAATTAACTAAAAATAATTATCGATAAACAATACTTTCAACTTTTATTAACGCATAATAGCTTAATCGAATTTAATTCTTTTTGAGATTTATGTGGGAAATAAGCAAATTTCACACTTAAATATAGCTCAATGTTTTCTCTAGTTATTTGAAAGAAGAAGCCATTTTTTATGAAAATTGTCATTCTCAACAAGCCTTATGACGTTCTCTCCCAGTTTCGTAAAGACGAAGCGCATATGACCGTCTCGGACTTTGTTGATGACCCGACTTTGCGCTTGGCAGGCCGTCTTGATATGGACTCTGAGGGTTTAGTCTTTTTAACCGATCATGGTGGTCTTAACCAGTTCATTACCAATCCTGCAAATAAAAAATACAAAACGTATTTAGTTCAAGTTGATGGCGATGTAACTGAAGAAGCGCTTGAGCAGCTTCGTAAAGGTGTAGAACTTAATGATGGTATGACGCTTCCAGCGACTGCCATTAAAGTAAGTGAACCTGAGTGGCTATGGGAACGCAATCCACCTGTACGTTATCGTGCAAATATTCCAACATCTTGGGTCGAAATTTCAATTTGCGAAGGCCGTAACCGTCAAGTTCGTCGTATGACTTCTGCGGTAGGTTTTCCAACTTTACGTTTAATTCGTACTAAAATTGGTTCAATTGATTTAGTTCAACTCGGTTTAAGACCTGGTGATGTGAAAGAAATCGAACCTTTGCTTTATCCTGACTTTAAAGATGTTCCTGCGGAAGAGCCTTATCGTTCACGTTCATATGTGAAAAAACCAGGTGGTACTGGCGGCAAACCGATGGTTCGTAAAAACAAAGATGGTTCTGCGAAAAAGTCTGGTACAAAACGTATTTGGCAAATGGATGAAAGTGAAAAACCACGTCGTAAGACTAATGGTACAACTCGTCCAAATACAAAAGCACCACGTGGTCGCGGACGTAATAGTCGTTAATATCTAAATTTTCAAAGCTCACTTCGGTGGGCTTTTTTAATGCCATTTATTTTTAAAATAAAAAAGCCGGTGTTTATACACCGGCTTTTGAGCTATTCACTAACGAGTTAGTAATTAAGCACCAACAGTTGCAAGAGCTGCATTAAATGTAGCACTTGGACGCATTACAGCATCTACTTTTGCTTTATCAATTGCATAGTAACCACCGATGTCAGCTGGCTTACCTTGTACTTGAGCGAGTTCAGCAACAATCTTCGGTTCTTCTTCAGCTAAAGTTTTTGCAAGTGAAGCAAATTTAGCTTTTAACTCAGCATCTTCGTTCTGTGCAGCAAGTGCTTCTGCCCAGTAAAGTGACAAGTAGAAATGGCTACCACGGTTGTCAATCTCACCTGTACGGCGTGATGGAGACTTACCATTATCAAGTAACTTGTCAGTCGCTTCATCAAGAGTCTTCGCAAGTAACTTAGCACGAGCATTATTTTCTTTAATGCCCATTTCTTCTAAAGAAGCTGCTAGAGCAAGGAACTCACCAAGCGAATCCCAACGTAAGTGGTTTTCTTCAACAAGCTGTTGTACGTGTTTTGGCGCTGAACCACCCGCACCAGTCTCGTACATACCACCACCCGCCATAAGCGGAACGATAGATAACATTTTCGCAGAAGTACCAAGTTCCATAATTGGGAACAAGTCAGTTAAGTAGTCACGTAAGATGTTACCAGTCACAGAAATAGTGTCTAGGCCACGTACTACACGCTCAAGTGTGTAACGCATTGCACGAACTTGAGACATAATCTGGATATCAAGACCAGTCGTGTCATGATCTTTTAAATACGTTTGTACTTTCTTGATCAATTCATTTTCGTGTGGACGGTACGGGTCAAGCCAGAAGATTGCAGGCATGCCTGAGTTACGTGCACGAGTTACTGCAAGTTTTACCCAGTCACGAATCGGAGCATCTTTAACCTGACACATACGCCAGATATCGCCTTCTTCAACATTTTGAGTCAATAACACTTCACCAGTGTCAAGATCGGTAATATTTGCAATACCAGCTTCTGAAATTTCAAAAGTCTTGTCGTGAGAACCGTATTCTTCAGCTTTTTGAGCCATCAAGCCAACGTTCGGTACAGTACCCATAGTCTTCGGATCGAAGTTACCATGCCACTTACAGAAGTTGATCATTTCTTGGTAAATACGGGCAAATGTTGATTCTGGCATAACAGCTTTAGCATCATATTGCTTACCATCAGCACCCCACATTTTACCACCGGCACGAATCATTGCTGGCATAGAAGCATCAACGATAATGTCGTTTGGTGAGTGGAAGTTTGTGATGCCTTTTGCCGAGTCAACCATTGCAAGTGCAGGACGGTGTTCTTGACAAGCATGTAAGTCTTCAATGATTTCTTCACGTAATGAAGTAGGAAGAGTTTCGATTTTTTCGTATAACCCAGCCATACCGTTATTAACGTTAATGCCTAATTCGTCAAATAACTTACCGTGTTTTTCGAAAGCTTCTTTGTAGTAGATTTTCACACAGTGACCGAAAACGATCGGGTGTGAAACTTTCATCATTGTCGCTTTAACGTGTAAAGAGAATAAAATTCCTGCTTCTTTACAATCATCAAGTTCTTTTTCATAGAAATCACAAAGTGCTTTCTTGCTCATGAACATTGAATCAATGATTTCGCCGTCTTGTAACGCAACTTTCGGCTTAAGAACAATGCTCTTACCACTGTTCGTGATAAGTTCCATTTTCACATTACGTGCGCGATCAAGTGTCATTGATTTTTCACCATGGTAGAAGTCACCTTCTTCCATATGTGAAACGTGAGTTTGTGACCACTGTTTCCACTCGCTCATTGAATGAGGGTGTTTTTTCGCATAGTTTTTAACTGCTGCTGGAGCACGGCGGTCAGAGTTACCTTCACGAAGGACAGGGTTTACTGCTGAGCCAAGGCACTTACCATAACGAGCTTTGATTGATTTTTCTTCTTCAGTTGCAGGATTTTCCGGATAATCAGGAATTGCATAACCTTTTGATTGAAGCTCTTTGATACATGCAGTTAATTGCGCAACAGACGCACTAATGTTCGGGAGTTTGATAATGTTAGTATCTGGATCTTGTGTAAGACGACCAAGCTCTGCAAGGTTGTCGGATACCTTTTGCTCTTCACTTAGGTAATCAGCGAATTCTGCGAGCACACGTGCAGCTACAGAGATGTCACTTTTAATAATCTCGATGCCAGCTGGCTTAGTAAAGGTCTCAATGATCGGCAGTAGCGAATAGGTCGCCAATAGTGGCGCCTCGTCAGTCAGTGTGTAAATAATAGTTGACTTTTCACCAGCCATATATAGCCCCTTCCGTTTGATTGAGTGTTGAGGACCGAGCTTTTGGCCCAGTGCCTACGAACCGATATGCTTAAATAAAACCCTGAGAGTATCGGCTCTCATTGCCTTCCAGTCAACGAAATATCCAGTGATAACGACATTTCGCAGCGAAATAATACATAATTCAAATATATAGATAATTTTCTGATATCTAAGTCATTGTAATACGCACATTCAGATCACTTTTCAGGCATTAAACATCATTAAATTACATGAGATATCTTTCAGTGTTCTGACAATTATTATACTTTTCATTCAAAATAAACTCAAAGGCAAAACGGATTTCGCCATCTGGAAGTACTTAAAAGTAAAAACCGATGCGCAAAACATCGGTTTTTTATAAACTATTTAGCTTTAATCTAAGCTTTTAACCATTTTTCAGTTTTAGCTTGATCTTCAACGATGAGCTCAACTTCGGTTAAATCAGATGTAGCGCAATCGACTTCAAAAGAGATTAACTCATCACGACGGAAAGCAAAGACAGTATAAGTTCCCCCCTGCTTTGCATACTTCTCGACAAGCTTAGTGGATGCTTTTAAACCATCAATTGCAATAATCACATCATTGGCAGAAATACCTGCTTTCGCTGCTGCACTATCACGGCGGGCACTTTGCACAAGCACACCTTCTGGCTTATCGACAAGTTTTAAGCCTAATGGCAAAGATTTGTCGGTTTTAACTCTATAGCTTAAGCCAAACTCTGGAAACAATTGATCAAGCGGTAATTCATCAGTCGTGTTAATCAGATGATTAATTTGTTCAATCCAATTATCACCCGTCAGTTCTTTACATAAATCAAAAATGGTTCTTTCGTTTACTTGCATACCATTTTGAGTATTTTCATATAATCGACGCATTAAAGCATCCAGACTAGAACCACGTAGACGTAAACCTAAATCAAGGCACAACGCAACTAAAGCCCCCTTATTGTAGTAACTCGTACCCGCGTTATTTGAGTTTTCATCTTGACGATAAAATTTAATCCAAGCATCAAAACTTGATTCAGCCACTGTTTGAACAAAACGGCCTGGGTTTTGTAAATAGCGATCAATTTGTGCTTTGAGTAAATCAAGATAAGACTTCTGAGAAATTACGCCACTACGCAGTAAAATCAGGTCGTCATAATATGAAGTAAAGCCTTCAAATATCCAAAGTAAAGAGGTGTAGCCTTCTTGATGCAAATTATAATTTGCAAAGTTTTCTGGGCGAATGAACTTTACTAACCATGAATGAAAATATTCGTGACTACATAAGCCTAAAAAGCGTTGATAATCTTTAGAAGGTTCAGCTGGTTCATTTGATTTTGGCAAATCGTCACGCGGTGTAATCAGACTTGTGCTATTACAATGTTCTAATCCACCATAACTATTCCCTGTTGCCATCGTCATAAAAGTATAGTTTTTAAATGGCGCTGAACCGAACATATTTATTTCGGCTGCACAAATCTTTTCAATGTCAGCTTTTAAGCGATCAACATTGGCATTATGTGGGCCAGAAATTACAAACTCATGTTCAATATCATGTGTTTCAAAACTAAAACGTGTTTGATCAGCCAATTCAAACGGGCTGTCAATCAATTGATCATAATGATCGGCTTTTAAAGTAAAGCGACCTTTGACTAGACTTTTTGAAGCCAAACCTGTTGCTAGCTGAAAATGTTTTAATTCATCTGGCAAGAAAACTTCGACTTCACAAGCAGACTGTTCTTGGCCTTCTAAAACTAAACATACGCATGCTGGATTAATATATAAGCGGGTCTGATCGACATATGCACCACGTACCGACAAATCATATGCATATACATCATATTCAATCGTCATTAACTCATGATCGGTATTAAATAAACGCCAACGATTCTTGCTCGTTTTTTTAATATCCAGCAGACGTCCAGCTTCATCATAAGCTTTAACGGCTTCAATATGTTTTGAGAACTCTCGAATTAGATAACTACCCGGAATCCACGTTGGCAGCCAAAGTTCCTGATTCGGATTGGCTAAAAAACGAATTGTCACGTGAACAAGGTGTTGTTTGTAATCATCGAACTCAATTTGATAATGCAACATAAATTCTTCAATTTAAAAATAAGAACGGCTTCGCATTAGATTATCACTTTTTTGTATCGTCTTGCGTACATGTATTTTTTGGCAACAATTTCCACTAGCCTTCCATTAAAAAAAGGCATAGCATGCTGTGCATCTGTGTCCCGTATTTGCCAGTAAAAGTTAAGGTCATCCGTGAAATTTTTTCTATCTCTTTTTACCCTCTTCAGTCTTTTCTGCACCACCCTAACCAATGCTGCGCTACTCAATATTGCACCTGAAAGTGTTGAAGCCGCCGCATGGACTATTGTAGATACTCAATCGGGTCAAATCATTGCCGAGCATAATAGCCACGTGCAACGCGCGCCAGCATCTTTAACCAAAATGATGGTTGCCTATATTGCTTTAAAAGAGATTAAAGCCGGAAAGCTGAAAAAAGAAGAAATCATTACTGCAACACCAGTGGTTGGTGTCGTGCAGTGGGATGAATCACAAATGTATCTTAAAGCTGGTGAACAAATTTCTGTTGATCAGTTATTGGCAGGTCTAATTGTTATGTCTGCGAATGATGCAGCCGTGACCTTAGCTGAAAAAATTTCTGGTGATGTTCCCCATTTCGTACAACGTATGAATCAGGAAGCTCAGGCTTTGGGTATGAAAGATACCCATTTTAGTAACCCTCCTGGAATTACAATGCCTGATCATTACACTACGGCACATGATTTAAGCTTATTAGGTCAGGCCGTAATTAAAGAAACGCCTGAATATTTGCATTATTCAAAAATGCCAAGCTTTAGCTACAATCAACGTTTTCACCATGCGACTAACCTTGCTTTGAAATATGACCCATCTGTTGATGGTCTAAAAACTGGCTACACTAAAGCAGCGGGTTATAATTTGGCATTAACTGCTTCACGTCCTTCATTTTCATCAGACTTAGCTCAAAGACGTTTACTGGTTATTGTTTTAGGTACACCGAGTGCGGTAAAACGTGCTGAGATTGCAGATAAACTAATGAATCTTGCTTATACCTATACACGTGATGAAGTCATTATTCCTGAGCAAAAATTAATCGCCGAGCTACCTGTTGTAAAGTCGACTTTAAAAATGTTCAAGGTAGCAACAAAGCAACCTACGATTGTAACGACTTCTTTATATGCTGACCCAGCACCAATTGACTTAAATAATTTTGATAATATTACTCAGCGCGTTCAAGTAATTGATAGCAACCTTCAGCCAAAGGTTATTGCTCCGCTCGAAACGACTCAAACACGTGTAAACATTGAACTCAATGAAAAACAATTAACTGCACCGTTAATGAAAGTCATGAGTTTGGCAACAGTATCGATTTATCAAAATAATCAACTGATCCGCAGTCTTCAAATCGAAGATAATGTACATATTGAAGAAGCCAATATTTTCCAAAAAATCGCAATGTGGTTTTCTAGCCTTTTCTCTATTTTTTCATCAAGTGAACATAGTGCTGCAAAACTCTACCCTGTAGATTCGCACTAAAAACATCAAATTGTGCACAGACGCACAATAAATTTTATAAATAAAAGATGGCATAATTTAGCCATCTTTTTTTATAGAAAAATAATTAGGTGAAAAAAATGGCCCAAAATTTACATCATATTGTAATTGTTGGTGGTGGTGCTGGTGGCTTAGAACTAGCAACACAACTCGGTGAAACTTTTGGGAAAAACCATAAAGCAAAGATTACATTGGTTGACCAAAACCTCACTCATATTTGGAAACCCCTGCTTCACGAAATTGCTGCTGGATCTTTAAATCCACACGAAGAACAAACTAACTATTTCGCACACTCAGAAAAACATCATTATGAATTTGTGCTAGGAACATTAATTGGAGTCAATAAAGATAAAAAATTAATTGAACTAATGCCCCCTCAAGTATCTAAGGATCAACAGAATCATCCGCAAGAGCTCAGTTATGACACCCTTATTTTAGCGCTTGGTTCAGTATCTAATGACTTTAATACCATGGGTGTGCGTGAAAACTGTCATTTCCTCGACAGCAGAAAGCAAGCCGATGTTTTCCAGCAAGATTTATTACATCTTTATATTGAAGCTCAAAATCAACCCAATCAGCGAACTTTAAATATTGGAATCGTCGGTGCGGGGGCAACAGGTGTAGAACTTGCAGCTGAGTTAATTGAAACAACCAAAAATTTTTATCGATATGGTTTAAAGAAAATTCACCCCAACCAAGTCAAAATTACACTCATTGAAGCCTCTGAACGCATTTTACCTGCTCTGACAGATAAAACTGCTGAACACAGTGCAGAGCAACTCAGAAAAATGGGCGTTGAAATTTTGACTCAACACCGCGTTGAAAAAATTGATAAGCATTGCATCTACTTTAGTAATGGCAACCAACTCAAAAGTGATATTACCGTTTGGGCAGCAGGCGTAAAAGCACCTAAGGTATTAGAAAGTTTTACAGACTTTAAACGCGATAACATTAACCGTTTAATGGTCTATGCAACGTTGCAAACCTATTCTGATCCAAATGTATTTGCGTTTGGTGATTGTGCTCATTGCCAGCTTGATGCAAGACATCCTCCACTTGCTCCGCGTGCTCAAGTTGCGAGCCAACAAGCAAGCTTTTTAGTCGATGCTATCGCTGCCCGCTTAAACAATCGTTCACAACCTATGTTCACGTTTAACGACAAAGGTTCCCTCGTGTCTTTAAGTCGTAATAAAGCCGTTGGAGAATTACTTGGCGATGTAAGTGTGCAAGGTTATATTGCAAAAACCATGTACGTATCTTTGTATCGTTTACATCAAGCAACGATTCATGGATACACTCAAGCTGGACTACTCACAATGAAAGATTTACTTACAAGACGTGTACGTCCAAAAATTAAGCTGTATTAAGTTGAATTTTTTAAGTTCGTCCCTATTTATATAAAAACGCATTAGAAAAAGTGCCAAAGATTAAGATTTTGTAGTCTACAAAATTTATTTTTCACTTTATGATGTACGCTTTAATTGATTGAATGGATCAAAAACATGACTGCTATTGCAAATAACCACGTGGTTTCATTCCACTACAAATTAACAAACGCTGAGGGTGAAACACTTGATCAATCTCAAGGCGAACCACTTGCCTATTTGCACGGTGCAGGCAATATCATTCCTGGTCTTGAAAATGCATTAGAAGGTAAAATTGTTGGTGACAAATTTACTGTTAATGTACCAGCAGCTGAAGGTTATGGCGAATACAACCCAGACCTAGTACAAGAAGTTCCAGCTCAAATGTTCCAAGGTGTTGAAAACATTCAACCTGGTATGCAATTCCAAGCTCAAACAGATGACGGCGTTCAGATCGTAACTGTTAAAGCTGTTGAAGGCGACAACGTTGTTGTAGATGCTAACTTCCCACTTGCTGGTCAAGATTTAACTTTTGAAGTTGAAATCGTAGAAATCCGTGAAGCTTCTGAAGAAGAATTAGATCACGGTCACGTACACGGTGCAGGTGGTCACCACCACTAATTCATCTTTAGATGAAGATAAGAGCAAAGCTTCGGCTTTGCTTTTTTTATGTATTTATTTTTATATAATATCTTGATAATAAACCTCTAACTCACTCAACTTTATAAGGGTATCTTTCATGTCAAACGTAAATCAGCTGATTTGGTTTCGTCAGGATTTGAGAGTTCGAGATCATGCTGCTTTATGGCATGCTTGCCAGCAAGGACCTTCGATTGGGTTAGTTATTTTGTCGCCTAAACAATGGCAAATACATCACGATGCACCTATAAAAATTAATTTCTATTTACGTCAGCTTCAACAACTTAAAAAAGAATTAGAACAGCTTAATATTCCACTTATCATTCAAGTCATTCCCTACTGGAAAGATATTGCAGATTATATTTGCGAACTCACACAACAACTTCATATCGAAAATGTTTACTCAAATATAGAAGTAGGCGTGAATGAGTTGAAAAGAGATAAAACCGTACAACAAGCTTTAAACCAGCATAGTAAAGAACTCTTTTTGTTCCATGACCGTACGATTTTTCCTTTACGTTCTATTCGCAACCAGTCACAGCAACCATATCAAGTTTTCGGCGCATTCAAAAAAGCATGTTATTCAAAACTAGATATCAGCGGTTTGCCTCAGTGCTATCCAATTCCTGAAAAGCAAAAAGCAAAACCAGAGCCCGATTCAAATATAAAAATTTTAAGTCTCGAAGATGTAGAAAAATTTTTTGACTCATCTATTTCTAAAGACCAACAAAACTTGTGGCCGACTGGAGAAGATTTTGCTCTGGAGCAGCTCGACGTATTTATTGAAGATCATTTATCTAATTATAAATTAGAACGTGACTTTCCAAATATAAAAGGAACTAGCCAACTTTCCCCCTATTTAAACCTTGGAATTTTATCTATCCGCCAGTGCCTGCAAGCTCTTTTCAGGGCTGAACATGGCAACTTCCATCTGACAAACGAAGGTCAGCAGACTTGGTTAGATGAACTGCTTTGGAGAGAATTTTATCAGCATATTTTATTTGATTTTCCACATGTTTCTAAACACATTCCGTTTAAAAAAGATACTCAGAAAATTAAGTGGAATCATAATCCAGAGCACCTAACCGCATGGCAAACCGGCCAAACAGGTATACCGATTATTGATGCAGGCATGCGTCAGCTCCAAAAAACAGGATGGATGCATAATCGGGTCCGCATGATTACCGCTATGTTTTTATGTAAAAACCTACTCATCGATTGGCGAATAGGTGAACAATGGTTTATGGAACACTTAATCGATGGTGATTTAGCAGCAAATAATGGTGGTTGGCAATGGTGTGCATCAACTGGAACTGATGCTGTACCCTATTTCCGAATTTTTAATCCTATTGCTCAATCTAAGAAATTTGATCCAAACGGAGACTATATTCGTCAATGGGTGGATGAGTTAGCCCATCTAGACAATAAAGTGATTCATGAACCCTACTCAAGTAAAACTCCGCTTCAGTTGAGTTATCCAAAGCCAATTGTTGATTTGAAAGAAACTCGTATGAAAGCAATTGAAACTTTCAAGAGCATTTAGATAAGAATTACGTCTTATCTGTTTATTTTTTATTAAAAAAATACGAGAAATTTGACTATATTGTGACTTTACTCTAAAAATAATACTAAAGGGATTTATAAAAGGACAAACACAACAATAAATTAAATTTAAAAATCATCACAGTTCATTATAAAAGTATAAAAATTAACATTACAAAAAAGGTAGCCAGAGCTCGCATGCAACAAAAGAACCCAGGAAGAACACTCGTCTTATGGATTATCGCAGCTCATCTATTTATGGGGATGGTGGCATATGAGTGGCTGCCTGTAAGCTTTAGAGGAAGCTGGATTTTTATTCTTATTCTTTTAATTTCTGGTGCTTTTTTAGAAGTCGGTGCATCTTTAATTGTAGGTTTAATCGCTTTCGTAGGTGTTGCAGTATATTTTCTGCTTGATCTAGGCGCGCAAACACATATTGAACGTCAACTCCTTTTACTTTTTATTATCCCTCTCATTCCTCTTTTTCTGAGTGCTGTACGCCACAATATTGAAATTAACGTCCAAAAATATCGTGATATACAAAGTTATGATCGAAATTATCGCCGTGATATTTTCCCGCTTAGCGCACTTAAGTATTTTCAGCGTAGTTTCTTTAAACTTCTTGATCACCACCACATACAAGATTATGAAGTCTTTGAAATCAGGATTCTCAACCGAAGCTTAATTAAAGAAATGTTAGGTGATGATGTATGGAAAACCACTCAAAATGAAATGATTAAAATTTTGAGCCAGCATCATCCGCAAGAAATTGTTTTCCAGTTCGCTGATGATGATCTAGAAACGATATACAGTATTGTTATTCGTAAACAAAAAACAGAAGAAGAACCTGAATTTATTAAAAAGTTAAAAGAAATTATGACTTTGCGGCTTGAAGTCGAATATAAAGTTATCCAGATTCCACCTGAAGAGGAGGTTACTTAATGTCTAATCTTCTTAATATTTGTGGAATTATTATAGCCTCTAGTCAATATCCAGATGGCACTTTGCAACAGTTCTATCGTCAATATTATCATTGCGAGATTAAATCTGAACAAACAAAAACTGAAGTTCAGAGTATGGATGATCTTTCCATGTTTTTCCCATCACAGGACACATGGTGGCCTATTTTTACAATTGATCAAATCAGTTCCGATAGCTTTCAAGGGCTTATTCATAAAGGAATAAAGCCAGGCATCATATTACCAGATGAGGTTTTTAGCTTTTCTCACTACTTCTTATTAAAAGAGGCAGTGAGCCAAGGTGCTATTCCGATTGTACTTTTTAAATCTGAACAACCTCAATATTTTGCGGCCAAAGCTACATTTTCAACTGCAATTGGCTTGCGGCCTATGGCTGCTTTTGTTTCAACAGGTTGGGATGAAAATTTAATTTCCCAGACCGCTGGCAGCTATATTGTTAAGTTTAATCCAAAGGAACTTCCGCTCCCCTCTAGAGAGATTAAACAAAAGCAGCACTTATTTTATTCAGCCAAAAATTTTAATGGTCATGTTTCTGGTTATGAAATTATTATTAATCCTCCTGCTGATCTACCGACCACAAATATTCGATATCCCCAACTCGGAATATCTTGGAAATTCAATAATATTAATTACGTGAGTACGCCTGAACATGTAAAAACCAGTTTTATCGGCTACATTTTTATTGGCTTAAGCACAGTGGTCGTTCCTCTAGATCTTATTTTAACAAGCACCTACCCAGATCTTCTTGGTACATTTGGTAGCTATATTTCATGGATTTCCTTAGTCATTGGATTGATTTTATTACTATTACTTATCTCTTCTATTATCAGGAGGGTTAAATCAAATGGCTCCCATTGATATTCTCTTCTTATTTGGTTTTTTGGGTATCTGGATTCCTCAAGCATTTTGGGCATGGCTAAGTTATCAAGCTTGGAAATATTCAAAAACGGCGGAAAAAGAATTACAGAACCTCCCTATTCCAGAAAGATGGCCTGTATTGAGTGTATTAATTCCTGCCTATAATGAAGGCGTGGTAATTGAGGATACTTTGCATGCAATCGCCCAACAGGACTATCCGGCGGAATCTTACGAAGTATTACTCATAAATGACGGTTCTAAAGATAACACACTCGAAATCGCCGAAAATTTAGCACAAATTTATCCATGCATAAAAATCGTTAATGTTCCTAAAGGTATGGGGGGCAAAGGCAAATCTAGAACGCTTAATAATGGTCTTCCCCATGCCAAAGGTGAACTGATTGTTGTCTATGATGCGGACAGTACGCCTGAGCCTGATTGTGTCCGTCTCTTAGCTCAAACGCTAATTGCTGATAAAAAATTAGTGGCTGTAAATGGCAAAGTCAGAACCCGTAATTGGCAAGACAGTATTTTGACCCGATTTATCGCGATCGAATTTATTTTTTTCCAATGGATTTTCCAAGGCGGACGTTGGCAACGTTTTGAGCTATCAACATTAATGGGTACCAACTATGTCATTTGGCGTGATGCTTTAGAAACCTTGGGTGGTTTTGATGAAAAGTCATTGGTCGATGACACTGAAATGAGCTTCCGGATTTTTATCGGTCAAAAACGAATTAAATGGGTTCCCTATGCAATTGGTTGGCAACAAGACCCACCATCTTTAAGTGTGTTTGTTAAACAGCGCTCACGTTGGACTCAAGGTAATTTTTATGTGACTCGTAAATATTTACCAGTAGCGTTAAGAACCCCATTTCCTATTGGAATTGAAATTCTTAACAATATTATGTGCTACATACTTTTCGTACCCGCTTTATTCTGGAGTCATATTACCTTGACGCTTGGGTTACTAGGTATTGCAGGCATTTCAGTTCCAGGTCCATTTACGACGTTGTGGGGACTCTCATTTTGCCTATATGTTGCACAAATGTGGTTTACCCTTTCCCTCGAAAAAGTTAAACCGGAACTCTACTTTTATTCAGTTTTATCTTACGTAAGTTACTCACAAATATTTCTATTTATTGTATTTAAAGCTGCATATGACATGCTTAAAAATAAAATACAGGGTAATTCCCTTCAATGGTACAAAACGGAACGTAGCAAGGAGAAAAAATAAATGAAAAAGACTTTTGATCTTTATAAAACAGCTCAAGTGCTCCTTGCCAGCACCAGTCTTATGCTCGCCATTTCTGCTCATGCGTATACATGGAAACTCGACGATATTAGTACCTCAACCAAATATACAGTCGAGCCACATTTTTTCTATATTGGAAAAGGTGCCCAGTGGCAAAACATTCAATTTTCAAGTGATTATTCCACTGAAAGTGATACAACCTTATTAGTTAAATATGATGACAAACTCATTTATAACACTACCCTGAATGGGGACGGTCAATTCAAATTTGATATTCCTCCAAGTCAAAGTGGCTTCCACCGTTTAGATTTTATTATTCAGCAATATTCTAAGCCTACCAATCTTAATCAAACAAAAGAAACCTTCTGTTCAGAAGATATTGATCATTTAACTTACTTCAGTAATTCTCAAATCGACTTTACTTCAATCAGAAATAATTATCAGCTTAACTACTTACCTGATGCATTATTTAACCCACAAACAAGACGACCTACCCCCTTTGTTGGCATCTTAAAATATAATCGCAAAGAAATTATAGAAGCTTCTATGCTCGCTAGATTAGCAAGTTCATGGAATTCAATCACGCCGATAGAATGGGTTGATTCAGGACAAACTAATTTAAATGATGAAACAAATTTTATTATTGAAGTGATTCACTCAGCTACGCCCCTCAAAGGAGGTGCTTTAGTACAAATTGCAAAACCAGCAGATGGAGTAGCCACTCTTTCAATTACTTATCATACCCCACAAGAACTCTCTGCTGCTGTAAATGGCTTAATTAATCCCTCTTATGTACAGCAGCTTGATACGGGGAGTGCAATTTTTCCCACAACGATCTCCAATCCCGCTTGGGCACAATTTAAAAAAATTAATACACTTGCCGATTTAGGCATTGAAGACTTCAGATTAAACCACGCTGAAAAGAACTTATTCCTTGATTTCCCAGCAGTATGGCAACCAACCGATATCTTGCAAGGACAAATTGCACTTCGCATTCAAAGTGGTTTATTGCAAGGTTCAAATATTACGGCTTGGATTGATGGCGGACTTGCAGGCAGCATGAAAACAGCTGACCTTGCTTCCGATCCCGTAAACCGACAATTCAACATTTTTGCAAAAGCTATTTCGAATACTACCAATTTTAATTTAAAGCTTGAAAACTCGGTGATTGCTAACTCTCAGTGTTTACCCAATGCCCATGGCTCACTCTGGATTGATACAGCCAAATCTACCCTCAAACTGCCACATAAACTCAAAAATGGCGTAGCTGCAATTTCAATGACTTTAGCAACAACCCCAACCATTGCAATTGATGATCAATCGGGTGCTCTAAATATCGCGATTGTATTAGGCCAAACTGCGAAAAAAATGCTTTTAACACAAGGACCAATGCCACTTAACCTAGTCCGGTATTCACCAAGTGCACCACAATCAGTAAATGTTCGTGTGAATAAAGATATTTATCAGCAACAGGTATTAATGCATCAAGATATTATTTATGCGCCTGCTGCTGTTAATGGTTTTATTGTGAGTTATAACAATAATCGCTTTGACGTGATTACCGACTCAGAAGGTGGTGCACAAAGCTTTATGCATCTTTGGGAAAAAATCCAACATAAAATTCCAAATAACGTGACAAAAATGTTAGTTTCAGAAAATGGAAATATTTATGTTTTACAAAAACTTATTGTCGGAAATCAAAAAGCGCCTTTAGTTCAACAATCTTCTTTCTTCTTATTAGTTGTGATTATCTCTGCAATCATGATAATAATTATCTTCTTGTGGTACTGGTTAAGACGAAATAATGAAAAAACAGATACCAATTAAAATAGCTGCTTTTATTATTTTAATTATTTGTAGTGTTATAGCTTATGCGGGGTTGTTTAAACATCAAGGACAAGCCCCGCATATTGAAGGAATTTTCTGGCAGCCCGACAATAACACTACTCCACCAGAGGGAAACTGGCACTATTTGGGTGTTGACACATTTGTTCCCCAATGGTCTGTTGTTGAGTCTAAATCATGGTGGAAAGAATCAAATTTTCCTCAATGGGAAAAAGCAATTAATTTAGAAAAAATTAAACAAGAGCCTTGGGCTAAAAATCTAATATTGGGTTTAGCCGGCGAATATAATGAACCTAAAGCTCGGGCAAATGTTACTGAGTTAGGGAAAAAATCTGCCCAAATTATAAAAGAGCAAAAAACTGCACCTAAAGGTTATTATTTTCCGGTAGAAGCAGATCCGACTTGGTTAAGAGTAAGTGCTTTAGGTCAGGTTTTAAGTAAACTTCCAGTACCAGTTTGGGTCAGTATTTATAGTGGTGAACGCGAACCCGAACATTATGATTTATGGGTTAAAAGCTGGTTACCAGAAAATAACGGCGTTTTCTTCCAAGACGGCGTTGGCGTAGGTGTACGGTCTCCTCAGCAAGCCAAACATATTTTAGATCAACTTGAACAAAAGCTTGGAAAAGATAAAGTAATTATAGTACTAGAAGCCTTTAGAGTTAAAAAAAATGGGCAATTTAGAGCTGCATACCCTTGGGAAATTATTTCTCAGCTAAAAGCATATGAAGGAAAAACTGTCTATATTTTTGATGGTCCTCATTACATGAACCGCTGGTGCGTCAATATTGTGAGCTTGTGGTATCGCCTCACTTATGGTGGTGTTAATAAAACCATAAGTGAGAAGAAATTCTTAACTCATAATTATGCCAATTCATAAGATTTAGCAATTTGATCAAGAATACGTTGAGCGGCTTGCCCGTCACCAAATGGGTTTTCTACGTGCGCCATTTTTTCATAGTGCTGTTGGTCAGTAAGTAGCTTTTCAGCTTCTTCAATAATTTTTTGTTGGTTTGTACCCACTAAAACACCTGCCCCAACTTCAACAACTTCAGGCCGCTCTGTAGTATCTCGTAAGATTAAAACTGGCTTATTAAATGATGGACTCTCTTCTTGTAAGCCACCTGAGTCCGTCAAAATAAAAGTAGATCGGTCTATGACTGCCAATAAACTAGGATAGTCTAATGGTTTAACAAGATGGATCTGCGAATGATTTTTAAACTTATCATGAACCACATCATGTACGGCTGGGTTTAAATGGACTGGCCAAATAAAATGTAAATCAGGATGGTCTTTGGCTAAATGCTCAACCGCATTGCAAATATTTTGAATTCCACCACCAAAGTTTTCACGACGATGCGCAGTAATAAGCACAACTTTATCATCTTGCTTTAATTGAATTCCATAAGGTTCAAGCTGGTTCTTCAAATCAGATTTTTCAGAAATTAATTTACGTCCTAAATACACCGCATCAACAACGGTATTACCTGTAACCGTAATGAGTTCTAGTGGAATTTGTTCATTGAGTAAATTTCTTTTTGATTGTTCTGTTGGGGCAAAATGCCATTTGGTAATACGTGACACTAACTGACGATTTCCCTCTTCTGGAAAAGGATGATCCAAATCATAAGAACGTAAACCAGCTTCGACATGTGCAACAGGAACTTTCATTGAAAACGCGACTAAACCAGCTGCTAAAACAGTTGTTGTATCTCCCTGAATAACAATTGCATCTCTTTTTTGCCCATCCGTGTATACATTCTCGATTTGGCTCAAACCGTGTATTAGTAGCTGATTTAAACTTTGTCCAGCATTCATAATTTTAAGACGGTGGTCAATTTCAACCCCAAAGAAATCTATTGCATCTCTTACCAATTCATCGTGTTGTCCAGTAAAAATTACCTCAACTTGAAAACGAGGATCTAGCTTTGCCAATAAAATAACAGGGGCAAGTTTGATTAATTCAGGACGAGTTCCAAATACAATAGATATAAATATTTTCTTCATTTTAGAAATCCTTATAAAAGACGAGTTCTACTCGAGTATTGTTGTAGTGATCTTTCGTATTTACTGGTACATCTTTAAAGTAATTGCCATATAGTCGTTCAACACGTAGTTTTATCGGCTGATAATTAAAAGGCTGCCATGAAATGCCAGGGCCATATTCAAATAAATTATTGTAATATTCATCTTTACTGTCAGCTAAGCCATGCAATTTCATATAAGCCTGAACAGTTCCATTCTCGCCTTTATAGACATTCAAACCCGTACGTAAGCGTAAATCGCCAATAACGTTATAATCTTCTCTAGAATAAGTTGCTGCATTACCATATAAATCAGTGAAGTAATCATTAAAGCAAAGTGAATGATTACAACTATTTTGAGAATACCATTCTTGATACCCTGTCACCCCACCGACAACACTTTCACGAAATTTATCTCTATTTCGATCAATCAGATCGTAACTTCCGCCTACTTCTAAATACATGCGCACAGGTATAGATGTCCAAGGTTGGTAATTAGCGCCAACACCTAGAGTTACTGCATTTTCATCAATAATTTCAGGTCGTACCCCGCCCTGAGATTGGGTATCACGGTTTAGGTTTAAAAAGCCATACACCTGTGCTCGACCATTATCAAGATTCTTACCATAACGGGCTTTCAGAGGAAAAATCACATCGTCATAACGTGACTCATATGAAGGCGCAAAATAAACATCTCGGAAATAAGTTTTGACTTCCCCTCCACTTAAATTCTTTACAGCCTGTGTCGCTTTATTGGCAATATCCTCATCTTTAGATTGCGTAAGCTCCTTAAAAACCACCAAAGCTTCTTTATTATTTTTTTGAGAATTAAGTAGATAGGCTTCTTGGAGTTTTAAATTATCGTCTGCTGGGTCTAATGCCTCTGCTTTTCTTAAACTTTGCAAAGCGGCTTCTTGCTTGCCTATTCTGATCTGCAAATAAGTTAAACTTTTCCATACTTTAATATCTTGAGGTGTCATTTCGCCGAGTTCTAATAATAACTTCTCGGCATTTTCCGGTTGAGTCTTCTCAATTTTATAAAATTGGTCCCATTTATCATAAATCGGATTACCTGGTTTATATTCAGGATTTATTTGATCTTGTGCAAAAGCCGAGCTTATGTTTAGCATGCTTACACAAGAAATCACTGCTCCCATAATTAATATTGAATGAGTTATAGAATTTATTGTTTTGCTATTCTTCATTTTCACCTCTACAGTAAATTAGACTTATTAGGGAGGGCAAGTTCTTTGAATGACCAATAATATTATAATTAAAAAGAATAATTTACATCGTTAAATTAGGTTAAGCATTTTTAGAAATAATTATTTAGTCTCCATTTTTATTATTGATCTATTCTTTAGCATCCCTAAATTCCCTATAATGATGACATATTTTTTGATCAATAAATTGTAAAATTTCATAGCATCTATAAAACATTTATAAGGCAAAACACATGGCTTTTCCACATCATACAGAGCATCATGCAATTCACCGTTCAGGTTGGTTAAGAGCCTCAGTATTAGGAGCCAACGATGGGATTATTTCCGTCACTAGCTTAATTATGGGTATGGCAGCAAGTGGAGCTAATTCACACACCCTATTAATTACATGTATTGCCGGACTAATTTCTGGTGCTACATCAATGGCTGCTGGAGAATATATCTCTGTAAAATCTCAAGAAGATATTGAAAAAGCAGATCTAGCGATTGAAGCAAAAGAACTCTCGAAGCACCCTCAAAAAGAATTAGATGAGCTCACCCAAATTTATATTTCTAGAGGCCTGTCTAAAGAATTGGCTCAAGAGGTTGCTTTGCAGTTAACAACCCATGATGCATTAGGGGCCCATGCTCGAGATGAAATCGGTATCCATGAAAATACCGCAGCTAATCCTGTACAAGCCGCATTATCATCTGCTGCATCATTTTCTTTTGGGGCTTTTTTCCCTATGCTCGCTATATTACTGAGCCCGAATCAATGGATTATGCGTGCAGTCCTAGCTACAGGAATTCTTTCATTAGCCATTTTAGGGGCGCTATCAAGTCATTTTGCAGGTACTTCTAAGCTGAAAGGAAGTTTACGCATTACCTTGTGGGGAATTTTAGCGATGGCTTTTTCAAGCTGGATCGGATCTTTGTTTCATGTTACTCCACTTTAAAAAACCAGAACTTTTAAATATTTAAGAAATAAATATTTAAAAACTAAATGCCCAATATTATTTGCTCTTGGTTCTGATTTCACGTTATGGTGAAGAGAAAGAAATGAGGTGAATAAAATGACCCTGTTACAACAACTTGAAATTAAACATCCTATTTTTCTTGCCCCTATGGCAGGTGTGTCTACCCCTGAACTTGCTGCTGAAGTTTCTAATCAAGGGGGACTTGGGTCATTAGGGCTGGGAGCAAATACCGCGCAAAGTGCTCGAGAACAGATTTTAAAAACTCAAACACTTACAGAAAAACCATTTCAGGTTAATTTTTTCTGCCATCAACCCGAACAACTTAATCCTCAAACCTCAGCACAATGGATTGAATATTTACGGCCACAGTTTGAAAAGTTCGGAGAACAGCCTCCTCAAAACTTAAACTGTATTTATCCAAGTTTTCTTGATAACGATGATTTTCTAAATGTCGTATTAGATACGAAACCAAAAGCTGTCAGTTTTCATTTTGGTATTCCCCATCCCCATCAAATTCAGGCATTAAAAGATGCCGGAATTGTCACTATGGTTTCTGCTACCAATTTAGTTGAAGCACAAGCCATTGAAGCGGCTGGTATTGATATTATTATTGCTCAAGGGATTGAAGCAGGCGGACACCGTGGAATCTTTAATAAGACTTTTGATGCAGCAATTAAAACGAGTGATTTAGTACATCTTATTGTCAAACATTGCAAACGACCTGTGGTAGCCGCTGGTGGTATTATGAACGGCGCACAAGCACGACATATGTTGAGTTTAGGAGCTACAGCTGTTCAACTCGGAACTGCTTTCGTTCAATGTTTATCTTCAAATGCATCTGTCGAATATCGTAAAGCTTTATTTAATGAGTCTGTGACGCAAATTAGTGCCAGTCTTTCTGGACGTCCGGCCCGTGGATTACTCAACCATTGGCACACACAAATTGATTTACCTAATCGCCCTCCTCAACCCGAATATCCATATACCTATGATTTGGCCAAGCAACTCAATGCAATTGCAAGCAAAAATAAAGACTATGGCTTCGGTGCTTTTTGGGCGGGTAGTAATGTCTCACAAATACGTGAATTAGCTGCTGCCGATTTAGTTAATCAGTTAGTGGTAGAAATGCTAGAAGATGAGTAAATTAAAAAAAGCCAGTAAACATATACTGGCTTTTTCTTTAATGTGTTTCTAATAAGTTAACTTGCTCAACTTGCACATCACTCATCAAATTGCCTTCAGCTAATAGCTGATTAAAATAGTTTTCGACCACTAATGCTTGTTCAGCAGTACTTTCAACTTTATACATATTTTGGCGGAATTCGTTACTTGAGCGTAATCCTTTTGTGTACCAAGCAATGTGTTTACGTGCAATACGACATCCAGAATATTCACCATAAAATTGATAAAGTTCTGATAAATGTCCAAGTAACACATGCTTTACCTCTTCAATATTAGGTGCGGCTAAGTGCTCTCCAGTTTTTAAATAATGAGCAATTTCACGGAAAATCCATGGTCGACCTTGAGCAGCACGACCAATCATGATTGCGTCAGCACCTGTATAATCGAGTACATATTTTGCCTTTTCAGGACTATCAATATCACCATTCGCAATAAGTGGAATATTGATTAACTCTTTGACATGTTTGATCAAATCATAACGTGCTGTATTTAAATACATGTCTTCACGGGTGCGACCATGTAAGGCCAGTGCAGCAATCCCCGCTTCTTCTGCCCTTTTTGCTACTCTTAAAATATTTTCCTGACCATTTAAAAAGCCCAAACGGGTTTTCAAAGTCACAGGAATATCAACAGCAGCAACCACTGCATCAAGAATTCGAGCCACTAAGTCTTCATCTTGTAATAATGCTGAACCAGCAAGTTTATTACATACTTTTTTGGCTGGACATCCCATATTGATATCAACAATTTGTGCGCCATTTGCCACTTGATAACGTGCAGCTTCTGCTAATTGCTCAGGATCAGAACCTGCAATTTGAGCAGAAATTGGAGCGAGTTCGCCGTCAAAATTTGCACGGTAGAGGCTCTTTTTGCTCATCCGCAAAGTCTTATCGGCAGTCATCATTTCACTGACTGCATGGCCTGCGCCAAAATACTTGCAGAGCGTTCTAAATGGACGGTCAGTAACCCCCGCCATAGGAGCAACAATTAAATTATTTGACAGTTGATAGGGACCAATATACATATATATTCATACAATTGATGATCAACATAGTATACTTCATCCGCTTAATCGGCTCATCTTTTTATGCAGGTGCTTTCCTCGCCATGAACAAACCGTTGTCTTCCCGTTTTTTATTAAAATCATTCGGTATGGTTGCCGTGTGCATGAGTTTAGCTGCTTGTGGAGATAAAGCTTGGTGGTCAAATAATGATGAGCCTGAATTAGAAAGCCAACAGATTAAACGTCTAATCCCATCGCGTGTACATGATCGTGAGTCATGGGCTAAAGATATTGACGACATTATGAAAGACTTGGATATTCCTAAAACCAAGAAAAATGTCTGTAGTATTGTGGCTGTAGTAGATCAAGAATCTAACTTTGTTGCCAACCCTCAAGTACCGGGATTAGGCCAAAAAGCAGTTGAAGAAGTTAGCACACGTTTAAATGAAAAGTTTGAAGATAAGCTTGGTAAAACCATTGGTGGAACAATTGCCGGTTATTTTGAAGAAGTGCTAAGAACTCAGCCTTCTCCCGATAACAACTATATGAGTCAAATGCGCAAGGTTAAAACAGAGAAAGACCTCGACTTACTTTACCGAGAAATTTTCGATTTTATGGCTAAGCATTACCATGTGAGTGCATTAACAGGTGCTGCCAAATTGGTTGGGCAAGATATTGGCGAGAAAATGAACCCTATTACCACCTTGGGTTCTATGCAAGTTCATATTAACTATGCGAAAGCCAATAAACGCTCAAGCATGAATACCGCTGCACTTCGTGATGACTTATATACTGAATATGGCGGTTTATATTATGGTATTCATCGTTTAATGGTTTATCCAGCAGACTATGATAAAGCCATTTATCGATTTGCAGACTATAACTCAGGTATGTATTCTAGCCGTAATGCTGCTTTTCAAAGCATGTTAAATGACCTAACAGATACTGAAATCAGTCTTGATGGTGATCTACTTCTTTACACAAAAGATGGTGATCCGCGTCCGACTCAAAGCCAGTCAGAAAAAGAACTGATTACAGTATTTGCAAAAAATAATGTATTGGTTACCCCACGTCAAATTCGTGATGACCTTAAATTAGAAAAAGAGAAAAAGTTTGAAAGTACTCAAACCTATATTGCTCTGACGAAACTTTATAAAGCAAAGACAGGTAAAGAACCTATCTATGCAATGATGCCACAAGTGGTCATTTCTGGGCCAAAATTAAGTCGTGACTATAATACCAACTGGTATGCAACCCGCGTAAACGGACGATATGAATCATGTATGCAACGAGCGAAACGCATAAGACTATAAAAAGTCTCGCCCTGTTCGATTTTGATGGAACCTTGTGTAGTAAAGATAGTTTTACAGGTTTCATCTTTTATGCTTTGTCTAAGCGCCATATTGTTAAACAAGGTTTGAAAATCCTACCATGGATTCAAGCCTACTATCTTAACTTTTATCCAGCTCATGCTATGCGTGCCAAGTTATTTCGCAGCATGTTCAAAAATACCCCTGCAATTGAACTACAAAGATTAGGTGAAGAATATGCACAAGAGTTAGTCTCTTCGCTTTCACCTGAACTTTTCACACAATTACAACATCATCAGTTACGTGGTGATCGAGTGGTGCTGGTTTCAGCTTCAATTGATGTCTATCTTGCTCCACTTTGCAAACTACTAAATATCGAATTAATTTGTACTGAAACTCAAATTAAAAACGGCATGATGACAGGTTACTACTCCACCCCAGATTGTAGTAGTGAACAAAAGAAATTAAGAATACATCAGCAATATACGCTCCAGCATTACCATCAAGTTTATGCGTATGGTAATAGCTCAGAAGACCTAGATATGCTCAGTCTCGCGACACACCCCTATATGGTGGGTGAAGACCACGTGCTACCTCGTTTAACGCCAGAAAAAAAGCTCGCATAAAGCGAGCTTTTTTATTTAAACATAACTTAATAAATTGCCATATGATCACGATGAATCATTTCAAGTGAACGAGCTTCACCTAACACTTGATAAACCTTATCTGAGGCTAAGCCTTTAATAATTTCAGCAGATCGTGAACTGAAATTCACTCGACCTACTGCAATACGTTTACCTTGTTTATCTACACATTCAACCACATCGCCACGATCAAAATGTCCTTCAACAGTTTTAACTCCAACAGGGAGCAAACTGCGATGTTTTAATTTAATCGCTTCAACAGCGCCATCATCAATTACAAGACGGCCTGCCGTTTGTAAATGAGCAGCGAGCCATTGTTGATGAGCAGTCATACGGTCTTTATCTGTAGTAAACAACGTACCTAGCATTTCACCTGCCATCGCACGTGACAAGACATTATCACTTTCACCACTCGCAATGAGCGTTGGACAACCCGATTTAGCAGCTAAACGTGCGGCACGAACCTTAGTCACCATACCACCTCTGCCGAGCACACCACCACCGCCAGCCATTTCGAATAAAACATCGTCCATGGCACGAACAGTAGAGAGTAATTTAGCATCGGGATTGTGACGCGGATCTGAATCAAACATACCCTGCTGATCAGTTAAAATGATCAACAATTCTGCATGAACCTGACCTGCAACCATCGCAGCTAAAGTATCGTTATCACCAAAGCGAATCTCGTCGGTAGATACCGTATCATTTTCATTAATAACTGGAATCACACGCCAATCAATCAAGTTTTGCAAAGCATCACATGAGTTTAAATAACGACGGCGGTCCGCTAGATCATCATGGGTGAGTAAAACCTGAGCAGTACGAATACCATGTTCTTCAAGCACACTAGACCAAGTATGAATTAAACCCATCTGCCCAATCGCAGCACAGGCTTGTAGACTGGGTAGATCGGTGGGTCGACTTGCAAGCTTCATACGAACCATACCTTCAGCCACAGCTCCAGAAGACACTAGAATAATTTCGTGTCCGGCATTGTGTAGATCTGCAATCTGTTTCGCCCAATGCGAAATAGCATTCAAATCTAAACCTTGCCCATTGGCTGTGAGTAAAGATGATCCGATTTTAACAACGATTCGTTTACACTCACTGAGCTGACGTTGCCCATCGACCACTTCTATCATGTTTTCCTCGGTTTTTTAGTCACGAACGTAGATGCTTTCTACATCATTGTCGTCTTCATCATCGTCAAAATCATCATCATCGCCCAACATGCCTTCAAGACGTTGTGCTCGACGCATAGCACGATATGCTTCTTTTGCCGCAATGGTTTGTTCACGTGTTTCAACTTCTAGTTGTTCACGGAAAGCTCTTACTTCTGCTGCATATTCAGGATCTTCAACTTCGCGTTCACGTTGTTGTTCAATCTGATCCATGAGGTAATACACAACGTCTTTTGTACCTTCACTTAATAGACCTGATGTCTTAAAGACAGGCCCAGTCCACTCTAGTTCATCTAGAATATGCTGACACCACTCTTCACGACTTTCTTCAGCAATCTGATCCAGTTTATTCAGTACTAAAACAATCGGAAGTTTAGCCAAAGTAGGAGAAAACTTAGCTAACTCATTCATAATTGCTTTTGCATTATGCGCAGGATCCGAACCGTCAATTGGTTGCACATCAATAATGTGTAAAAGGATACGCGTACGTGCTAAATGTTTAAGGAAACGAATTCCCAAACCTGCACCTTCCGCTGCACCTTCAATCAAACCAGGAATATCGGCCATTACAAATGAACGATGACGGTCAGCATCTACAACACCCAAGTTTGGAACCATGGTTGTAAATGGATAATCTGCTACTTTTGGTTTTGCAGCACTTACAGCACGAATAAAGGTTGATTTACCAGCATTTGGCATACCCAATAAACCAACATCTGCCAATACTTTTAATTCAAGACGAATTTCACGAAATTCACCTTTGATGCCTGTCGTACATTTACGCGGAGCACGGTTAGTTGATGATTTAAAGTGGGTATTCCCTAAACCACCATCACCACCACCTGCAACCAGAATTCTTTGGCCATCTTCAACCAAATCGCCAATAATATCGCCTGAATCTGTATCAACAATTGTTGTACCAACGGGTACTTTTAAAACCACATCTTCACCACCACGTCCGGTACAGTTAGCGCCTGCACCATTCTTTCCGCGTTCAGCACGGAACTTACGTGTGTAACGGTAATCGACTAGCGTACTCGTATCATCATCAGCTTGAATATAGATACTTCCACCACGTCCGCCATCACCACCATCTGGGCCACCAAATGGTACAAATTTTTCACGGCGAAAACTGGCTACGCCATTGCCACCGTCGCCAGCCTCTACGGTAATGACTGCTTCATCAACAAAGCGCATCTGCCAATCCTCTAAAAACTCTAAAACCGCCTATTCTGCCATATTTTCATAAAATTCTCGAATAGAAAATGGGACAATTCCCATTTATAACGGTCTGTTTTTATCTTTAAGTCATCAAAAGCATTTTAGATTTACAAATACGGGCTTTACCCAACATAAAATGCAGAATAACTATTTAATTTTTAAGGATGGACATTACGTAATGGCAAGGTCATTTGCATATCAAGATTTGCTTTTGTTTTTGGAACCGAATTATACATGATCGCATTAAATGAAGAGACATTCCCCATTTCCATAGGGTCATTCACTTGTAGACTTGGGTTAAATCGATGTTTAACCGATAAATTTACTGGCTCATCAAATTCAAAATAAACAGGACCATCAAAAACAATTTTAACTGGAATGGTATAACTACGTTTTAAATTAAAAGGAACATCCAACTTGATGGGAATATCTAGCTTAAGTGGAAATTTTGGCAAAAATTTACTTTGATAGACGAGGTCAGTCGTAGTTTCAAGAGGCATAACCTGATCAATTTTTAAAGTTGTTGAATAGTCAACACTCACTGTAATTGGTGTCTCTACAGCAAAACTTAAATCTGCCAGATATTTCCCTTTTAAAGGTAAAGTCAATTGGCGGTCTATATCTAATGTTGTATCAAGTTTACCAATAGATTGGACCTGTAAAGTATTGCCAACTTGAATCTTTGTTTCTAAAGAGTCAGGTAAAGTAATATCTGCATTATGAGCCGAAACAACTAAATTAGCTTGAATATTGAGATATACCCAAAACATAACAGCAGCAAGGATCATCATTAAGAAAAAACTGATTAACATACTTTTGAGTGAACGAAACATTACTATTCACCCTATTGATCAGTTGTTGTCTGCGATGTTTCTGAACCCACTACCCGATTTAATCGCATAGTGGACAGAGGAATTTTCAACTCACCATTTGCAATCTTCACAGGCAATGTATTTTTCACATCGACCGAAGCATTTAGTGCTGTTTTAACAGGAACATTCAAATTACCCTCAATTGGAATATTAGTATCCAATCTTGCTTTTAGAGGAATATGGAGATTTTCTTTTAATACCGTCCGTACTGGCGCATCAAATTTTAAATGAACCTTTTGCTCAAGCGGAACATTAATATCAATCGGAACATCAAGTTTTAATGGAATTGTCCCTTTCAATGGTAAGGTAATATCACGTCCCAAAACCCTCACTTGAACCTTCGTATCGATTGGTAAATTCTGCTCAACTTTTAAAGTTTCTTTGACAGGAATTGTAGTGCTAATCGGCACCATATTATCGAAGTAAACACGCGGGGTTAATGTTTGAGTTAATGGAATATTCAGTTTCTCATCAATTGGAATACTGGCATTTACCCGCCCTTTTACATCCACGTTTAAAGCATCTTGTACTTTAACCTTAACTTGTAGAGGTTCTTGCAAGTCAATAGCAACTGCCTGATTTTTCAGTGGAATATAAATATTAAAGTGCTTAAATACCCATATTGCGATGAGTACACCACATAAATTGGCAATAATGATGAATATAAAAACGACCAACAAACGTTTAAACTGCGACAATTCCTATCCCTTACTATTTTCTTTTTTTCCTTAATTTGTATTCTCATTTATTTACAAAAAATAGTCAGCATATATTTTGTACGGTTGTAAAAAAACCCAGTCTAAACTGGGTCTTTTTGTGAAAATATTTTATAGATCGTTAAATGATCTTAAGCATTCAATTCTGCTGGAATTTTTTTGTAGCTTACGCCGCACATTTGTTCAGCGATACGTAATACCTGACAGCTATAACCAACTTCGTTATCGTACCAAACATAAGCAGTTAAACGGTTACCAGAAGTAATCGTTGCTTGAGCGTCATATACACCAGCAGTACGAGAACCGATAAAGTCACTCGATACAACTTCAGTCGAGTTGGTATAACCAATTTGCCCTTGAAGGCTAGAGTTAATCGAAATTTGACGAATGTATTCGTTCACTTCTTCACGATCAACTTCTTTATCAAGCGTTAAGTTCAAGATAGCAAGAGATACGTTTGGCGTAGGAACACGTACAGAGTTACCAGTTAACTTACCTTTCAACGCAGGTAATGCTTTAGCAACAGCTTTAGCAGCACCAGTTTCAGTAATAACCATGTTCAATGTAGCTGCACGACCACGACGATCTGCTTTATGGTAGTTATCAATTAAGTTCTGGTCATTTGTAAATGAGTGAACAGTTTCAACGTGACCGTTAAGAACTTTATATTTGTCATCCAATACTTTAAGAATTGGAGTAATTGCATTTGTTGTACAACTTGCAGCAGAGATGATTTTGTCTTCATCTAAGATGTCTGTGTTGTTTACGCCAAATACAACGTTTTTCATTTCGCCTTTACTTGGTGCAGTTAATACAACACGTGCAACGCCTGGGCATTTCAAGTGTTGGCTTAGACCTTCAGCATCACGCCATTTACCAGTGTTATCGATTAAAAGCGCGTTTTGAATACCGTATTCAGTATAGTCAACTTCACTTGGGCTTGATGCATAAATCACTTTAATGAAGTTACCGTTAGCAATGATTGCTTCGTTTTCTTCATCAACAGCGATTGTACCAGCGAAAGTGCCATGAATAGAGTCACGACGAAGTAAAGAAGCACGTTTTGCTAAATCGCCATCAGAAGATTTACGCACAACGATTGCTTTAAGGCTTAAGCCACGACCTAAACCTGATTGGCTAATGATTAAACGAGCCAAGATACGGCCAATACGACCAAAACCATAAAGAACTACATCTTTAGGTTGTTCAGAAGTTGCACTACCTTTAATTGACTCAACTGCTTGAGCAACAAAAGCGTCAACATCACCGCCTTTTTCTTTATATTCAACAGCAAGTTTACCGATATCAACTTCTGCAGAACCAATGTTTTCAACTTTTGCTAAAGCTTCTAAAATTGGAAAAGTATTTACAACAGAAAGCTCAACATCTACAACACGTGTACGACGGTGAGTTTTCAAAATTTGAATAACAGAACGGTTAATTAAAGAGCGACCGTAAACAGATACGACAATATTTTTTTCACGGTATAATTGACCGATTACGGCAATCATACGTTCCGCGATTTCTTCACGGTTTTTCCAACGGCCTTGGTGTTCAGCATGCAGGGCGATGATAGTGTCTTTGCTCACAGATACGTCCTCTAATTAATTATATCTAGGCGTGATTTTTTAAACCCCGTAATTGTAATGGAATTATCGACAAGAATGAATCAAAAGCTGACGTTAGTGACTAGATTTTCCTAAAATTCATCATAAATTCATAAAATACCTATAATTATTTTTTATTATCTTATTGTTTAAAGCAGCTAAATTTTTGCTTTTTCTTACTTTTTAGATTCTGATGCTCTAATCTTGAGCATCATTTTTTAATCTTTTCTGATATTTCGCGATGTTTAGCTGCAAATTTTTGGCTTTTTGACGTTGTTGATAAAGGTGAACTGCGCCTTCTAAAACGAGTACAAATACTGCACACCAGATCGGAATATAAGTAAACCATTCTTCTTGGCCAATACTCTCCCCTAAAACTAGAGAAGCTAAAGCAAGCAAAACTGGTTCCAAATACCCTAAAAGACCAAACACAACTAAGGGTAAAAAGCGACTTGCCAGAATATAACTTCCCAAACCAATAGCACTTAAAATTCCAAGCCCAATAATGATCAAAGCAAGACTCGGTTGATCTATAAATTTGCTATAAGGGAGTAAACCTGTATGAGTTAAATAAATCGCAATCGGCAAAATAATGACTAAGTCCCACCAAAAGCCGCCTAAATTGTCTGTTTTAATTTTTTTACGCAATAAAAAGTAGGCAGAATAGCCAACTGCAACCAATGCAGTTTCCCAAGCAATACTTCCTAAACGCCAGATTTCATGGCCGACGCCAATGACAGCAAGAATAATTGCGACCCATTGAAATTTAGAAATTTTTTCGCCATACAGCACACTTCCAGCTAATACTAAAACAAGCGGCAACAGAAAATATCCTAAAGATACTTGCAGGCCTCGCCCATGCATAGGCCCCCATAAAAACAGCCAAAGTTGGACTGAAGTTAATACGGAGGTTGTAATTAACAACAATAATAAAGATGGCTTAGCCAAAATACGCTGGTAGATATTTTTGATATACGCTAAATCGCCACTCCACCACATAAACAAAGTTAGAAATGGGATTGTTGCAATAATCCGCCATCCAAAAGTTTGTTCACTATCAAGCTGGCCTAACAATTGAGTATAAAAATAAAGTACGCCAAAAGTGACAGATGCCATGACAGACAAGCTCACGCCCTTAAACATCACCACCCTCTTAGACTTTAGTAAAAATAGCTCACCACAATACTTGATTTATCCACTATAAAAAAGAAAAAACCATGTGAAAACATGGTTTTTTCTTAATCAGACATTTACATTTATTCTTTATGTTCTGTACGGATAATATCGCGAATATCAAAACCCAATGTTTTTGCATAATTTAGATATTCATCCACCACTTCTTGTTCAGGATGAGGAGTTCTTGATAATACCCAGAGATATTTACGAGAAGGTTCTCCGACTAAAACAGTTTGATAGTCTTCATCTATTTTTAAAATCCAGTAATCTCCGCGAATAACTGGAATCCATCGCACAGCTTCCGGTAAGAAACTCACCTTTAATTTGGTGTTATATGGCGGGTTAACCACGAATGCTTCACCAATAGATTGCTGTAATTGTTTTCTATTGTCATAGCAGCGGTTATCTACAACCACATTTCCATTTTCATTTAAGGTGTAAGTTGCAGATACGTTATAAGCACATTTTTTTTGGAAAAATGCAGGCTTACGGGCAACTTCATACCAAACACCTAAATATCGGTCCAGTTCAACTTTATAAACAGTTTGCAAGGGTTTCGGCTGAGCATAGACATAGGTTCCGACAGCTAAACCAGCCAAAACGACACCGCCCAACGCAATTTTAGCCAAACGCCAACTGGCTTGCGGAACATTATTTCTAAATGCCATTGTTGCCCTCAACGATTAGTTGTGAATACAAAAGAACTCAAATATCTACAGTAGCTTGTTTTTTAAACACATTATGTAGCGTTATGTATTCATTTATTGCAACATCTGCGCTTTTAATCGAAGAATTTCATCACGTATCCGCGCTGCTTGCTCAAACTGTAAATCTTTCGAGGCTTTTAACATCTCTTTTTCAAGCTTAGTAATATGTTTACTAAACAATTTAGGGTCTGAAAGAATATGTCTTTCATCAGCACTCAATGCTTGTGCTTGTTCAAGTACTTTTTCATCAATCTCGTCGTCTGAAAGTACCTCACCCGAGTCAATTTCTTTGACAGCCTGACGAACCGCACTACGTGGCGTAATACCATGCAACTCATTAAATTCAATTTGCTTGGCTCTACGGCGATCAGTTTCATCTATTGCCTTTTGCATAGAGTCAGTAATTCGGTCAGCATATAAAATTGCTTTACCTTTTACATTACGTGCAGCACGACCAATTGTCTGAATGAGTGAACGTTCCGAACGTAAAAAGCCCTCTTTATCTGCATCTAAAATAGCAACCAAAGAAACTTCTGGCATATCCAGACCTTCACGTAGCAGGTTAATACCGACTAAAACATCGAATACACCTGTACGTAATTCATGAATAATTTTGACACGTTCAACGGTATCAATATCTGAGTGGAGATAAGCCACCTTAACGCCATATTCTTTTAAATATGAAGTCAGATCTTCTGCCATACGCTTCGTTAAAGTCGTAATTAATACCCTTTCATTCAAATTCTTACGAATATTAATTTCCGAAAGAACATCATCCACTTGGGTTAATACAGGACGAATCTCAATTTCAGGATCGATGAGACCTGTTGGACGTACCACCTGTTCAACGATTTGGTCTGACTTTTCTAATTCATATTTAGCAGGTGTTGCACTTACAAAAATGGTAGTCGGTACAATACGCTCCCACTCTTCAAACTTCATTGGACGGTTATCAAGCGCACTTGGTAAACGGAAGCCATAATTTACTAAGTTTTCTTTACGCGATCGGTCACCTTTATACATCGCTCCAATTTGCGGAACCGTAACGTGTGATTCATCAATAATCAGCAAAGCATCTTCTGGAATATAGTCAAATAAAGTCGGCGGAGCTTCACCAGATGGTCGTCCAGACAAATGACGTGAGTAGTTTTCGATACCATTGGTATAACCCAACTGTTGCATCATTTCCAGATCGTAACGTGTCCGTTGCTCAATACGCTGTGCTTCGAGCAATTTGTCATGTTCACGGAAGAATTTAAGTTGATCTTGTAATTCATCCTTAATTGTATCGATGGCACGGGTTAGATGATCTTTTGGCGTTACATAGTGACTTTTTGGATAGATCGTTACCCGAGAAACTTTACGAACCATTTTACCAGTTAGCGGGTCAAACCAACGGATTGAGTCGACCTCATCATCAAATAGTTCAATGCGAATAGCATGTTGATCAGATTCTGCTGGAAAAATATCAATAATTTCACCGCGAATTCGATATGTACCACGTAAGAATTCAAGTTCATTACGCGTATATTGCATTTCAACCAAACGGCGGATGATTTCATCACGGCTTACTCGGTCACCCTCGACCACATGCAGCAACATTTGCATATAAGCATTTGGATCACCCAAACCATAAATTGCAGATACCGATGCGACAATAATTGCATCACGTCGCTCTAATAAAGCGCGTGTTGCAGATAATCGCATCTGGTCAATGTGATCATTAATGGCTGCATCTTTTTCGATGAACGTATCCGAAGATGGAACGTAAGCCTCTGGTTGGTAGTAATCGTAATAACTTACAAAATATTCAACCGCATTATTAGGAAAGAAAGATTTAAACTCACCATAAAGCTGGGCTGCCAAAGTTTTGTTATGGGCCATCACAATTGTAGGGCGCTGTGTTTGAGCGATTACATTTGCCATGGTATAGGTCTTACCTGAGCCAGTTACCCCTAGCAATAACTGATTACGAAAACCATGCTCGATACCATTGACCAGCTTTTCAATTGCCTGTGGCTGATCACCTGCTGGCTGATAATGAGTGACCAAATCAAAAGGTTGATTTTCGTTCAAAGTTATCTCTCTTTATGAAAAAATTGAATTTAACGTCTCCCCTTTTAATGGGGATTTTTATCTTAATTTAAAGTGCAAATTGAGTTGGAAATTCAATGTAAAAGATTAAGCATCTTAACACTTGACCAATACTATAATCAGTTGCAACATGAAGCTATCCATTAAATAAAAAGCATAACCATGACCTATCAATATCATGATGAAAGTATTGTAACCGAACTTCCAGAAGATACAGTTTTTGTATTTGGTAGTAACCTTGCTGGACAGCATGGTAGCGGTGCAGCACGCGTTGCCAGTCAACACTTCGGTGCAGTTGAAGGTGTGGGTCGCGGCTGGGCTGGTCAAAGCTTTGCAATTCCAACTTTAAATGAACACATTCAACAAATGCCTCTTTCCCAAATTGAGCACTATGTTGAAGATTTTAAGATATATGCAAAAAATCATCCTAAAATGAAATATTTTGTCACTGCTTTAGGTTGTGGCATCGCAGGTTATAAAGTTTCTGAAATTGCGCCACTTTTTAAAGATATTGATCACAACGTTATCTTTCCAGAATCTTTTAAACCTTATGTTGAAGATAATGCTGTTTCACAATTTCCAACATTAACTCAAAAGATGGTAAAAAGTTTCATTAATGATGAAGTAATTTTTTACTTTAATCACGGAAGTGAATCTTTTGAAGAAGCCTTAGATAAAACAGATTTATCAGCTGCTGAAAAAGCGATTGCTCTTATTGTTTTAAATGAAGAGCTCTACCCTCGAGATCGATATGGCCGAGGCCGCGATCATGAGCTTAGCGATATTTTAGGTAAGCTCAACGGTAAAATTTTTGACCTGCATGGAAACTCTGAGGGCGCTATGATTTTTGTGAGTGCAGTCGTTGCACTCATGGAACTTTATGATTTTGACGAGCAAGACTTTATCAAGTTATGGCGTGGTGAAAAGAATATTGATCACCCAATTAATCGTTAATTTCTCTAATAAACTTATGAGCTAAGCAGATAATATCTGCTTTCTCATTATTTTATTTTTACTTACATTTAATTTTCTTATTTTTAATTATTCTAATAAATTTAAGTTCTTTATATTCCCAAATCTTAATTTTTCTCATTATACTTTAAGGCAAACTGAATACTTAAAGAAACATATGGAAACTTTAGATTCTTCAATTTTTGACCTTAGCCCAATTCCAATGTGGATTGAGGATTTCAGTGAAGTTAAACAACAATTTGATCTATGGAGAAATCAAGGTATTGAAAACCTCCATGAATTTTTAAGCCAAAATAAAAATTTAATTATTGAATGTGCGCATAAAATTAAAATTATTCGTGTGAATCAAAAAACATTAGAACTTTTTGAAGCAAAAACTCACGAAGAACTGTATTCGAGTTTAAATCTTATTTTTAAAAAAGAGATGTTTGAATCACATATTAATGAATTAGAAGAACTATGGAATGGTAAAACCCATTTTTCAAGTACGACTGTAAATTACACTTTATCGGGCAAACGTATTGATGTTCAGTTAAGAGGCTCAATTTTACCCGGTTCTGAATCGACCTTTGAACGTGTACTAATTACTACAGAAGACATTACACCTTATCAAAATGCGCTTCGTGAAGAAGAAAAAAATCGTCGCTTGGCTGAATCCATGTTTATCTATTCACCTACATCTCTTTGGGTGGAAGATTTCAGCCGTATAAAGAATAGAATTGATCAACTTAGGCTATTGGGAATTGAAGATTTTAGAACGTTTCTAGATGTTCATCCTGAATTTGTCCGCCAGTGTGTAGAAGATATTCTAATTTTAGATGTTAATCAGGCAACTCTTGATTTATTTAAGGCTCCTGATAAATCCACACTTTTCAGAAATACACATAAGGTTTTTGCTGAAGAGATGATTGAAACATTTCGCGAGCAACTCATCGAATTATGGCAAGGTAATATTCATCATAAACGTGAAGCCATTAACTACGCTTTAGATGGCCAAATAAGAAATGTATTGCTTCAATTTACCGTTTTTCCCGGTTATGAAGAAACTTGGGGGCTAGTACAAGTTGCACTTACAGATATTACCGCGCGGAAAAAAGCGGAAAACTATCTTGAATATTTGGGACAACACGATGTCCTGACCAAACTATATAACCGCGCTTTTTTTACAGAAGAACTTAACCGTTTAAACCGAAGCATTATTCGCCCTGTTTCTTCAATTTTCTTAGATATGAATGGATTAAAAGAAACCAATGATCAGTTTGGTCATGATATTGGGGATGGTTTATTGCGTCGCGTTGGAAATATTTTAAGTCAGGCCATTTTAAATACGCCCTATACGGCTTCTAGAATAGGTGGCGATGAATTCGTGATCTTAATGCCAGGTGCAGATGAAGCAAACGTTCAAATTATGCTTCAGACCATTCAGGAGCTTTTTAATATCGACAATCAATATTATTCAAGCCATCCAGTTAGTATTGCAATTGGACATGCAACTACTCAAACAAATGAACAAATTGAGGACATGTTAAAGCGAGCAGACCATCACATGTATCAAAAGAAAAAAAGTTATTATCAGGAAATTTTATTCAATCAATAAAAAAACAGGCATAGTGCCTGTTTTTCAAAATTAGCGTTTTCCCATAGAACGACGCGTACCACGTGGAGGCATCCACGTTCTATCTGCGTATTGCTCTGGTTTAGGACGTACTTGGTTGTGTACCGCATCGTCGGCTTGATTGCTTTCATTCGGCATTGGGAATGGCAATTTCACCAAAGCCTTTTTCTGTTTTGGCTGTTGCTCAGTCATGATTCATTCTCGAAATTTCGATTGCGACTTATTATAAATGATTTTTATCATTTCTTTCCAAAAAAGCTTCAATTGAATAAAACAGCGACAAGATCTTTCTTAAATCAAAATTTTTTACATCTAAAAATACCTACATCCGCAAATTACTTAATTTTTGCGATAAGATAGTATGCTTTTTATTTTTTAATCCCATAAGAGGAATATTGCCGTGGACGTACGTCTTTCTGATCGTGTCAATGCTATCAAACCGTCCCCTACACTTGCTGTAACCAACAAAGCTGCTGAACTTAAAGCTGCTGGCAAGAACGTGATTGGTTTAGGTGCTGGCGAACCAGACTTTGATACCCCGCAACACATCAAAGATGCTGCAATTGAAGCGATTAATAATGGTTTCACCAAATATACGGCTGTAGATGGTACTCCTGGGTTAAAAAAAGCAATTATTGCTAAATTTAAGCGTGATAATAATCTTGATTATCAAGCGAATCAGATTTTGGTTTCATGTGGTGGTAAGCAAAGCTTCTTTAACTTGGCACTTGCTCTATTAAACAAAGGCGATGAAGTTATCATTCCAGCACCTTTCTGGGTAAGCTATCCAGATATGGTCATTATTGCTGAAGGTACTCCAGTCATTGTGAAATGTGGTGAAGATCAACGTTTCAAAATCACTCCTGAACAATTAGAAGCTGCTATTACACCTAACACTCGCTTAGTTGTATTAAACAGCCCTTCTAACCCGACTGGTATGATTTATAGCAAAGCTGAATTAGAAGCTTTAGCTGAAGTTTTACGTCGCCACCCACAAGTATTTGTTGCATCTGACGATATGTATGAACCAATTCGTTGGGAAGATGAGTTCTACAACATCGCAACAGTTGCTCCAGATTTATATGACCGCACGATTGTTTTAAATGGTGTATCTAAAGCATATGCAATGACTGGTTGGCGTATTGGCTATGCAGCCGGTCCAGCAAAAATCATTGGTGCAATGAAAAAAATCCAATCTCAATCAACTTCTAACCCAACTTCTATTTCGCAAGTTGCTGCTGAAGCTGCATTGAATGGTCCACAAGATGTTTTAGAGCCAATGATTGAAGCGTTTAAACGCCGTCATGACTTAGTTGTAAACGGCTTAAATGACATCAAAGGTATCTCTTGCTTACCGGCTGATGGCGCTTTCTATGCCTATGCAAACATTCGCCCTCTTATTCGTGCAAAAGGCTTAAAATCTTGCACAGAGTTCTCTGAATGGTTACTAGAAGAAACTGGCGTAGCAGTAGTACCTGGTGATGCATTTGGTTTAGGCGGTTTTATGCGCATTTCATATGCTACAGCTGACGAAGTACTTGTTGATGCATTAGCACGTATCAAAAAAGCCGCTGACTCAATTGAAGGTGTAGATGCTGCGATTGCATCTATTGAAGCTGAAAAAGCTGCGAAATAATCTGCATTTTGCATAAAAAGGGTTCTCTTTAGGGAACCCTTTTTTAATTGATCTATGCTTTTTTTTTCTTTGGCACCATATAAATAACCAGAAAAATTCCAAACAAAACCATAAAACCAGAGAAAATCACTCGGCTTGTTACAGCTTCATTCACAAATAAGCTTCCACCTATAATTGCCAAACATGGCACACTCAACTGCACAGTACTGGCCGTCATTCGATCAATATGCTTCAAAATTGCATACCAGAGTACATAAGCTACACTTGAAGTCACACCACCAGACAAAATTGCTAATACCGACCCCTGCAAATCAATATACCGCTCTTGATTAAGCAATACATTTGCAAAAAAAACGATTGGCACAGCTAATGTAAAGTTTGCCAATGTACTGCCGACAGGCTGCGTCATATTACGACCCACGATGCTGTAACCCGCCCATGCCAAACCAGATATCACCATAATTAGAGCATATCCCCAATCAGGCGCGTGAGCACCCGGTAATAGCAAAACAATGATTCCAGCTAAAGCAATACATAAGCCTATACCACGGTATATACCAATCTGCTCACCATGCCAATAACCGTAAAGCACCATAGTCAGCTGTACAACGCCAAACAATAGTAAAGCACCGATACCAGCATCGATTTGAAGATAGGCGCACGAAAATGCCAAAATATAAATCGCTAGAAAAAATGCGTTTTTTAGACTCCATTGGACTTTGGCTTGAGGTGATTTTGAATATGAAAATAGCCCCAATAAAACAACTGCACCACTTACTACTCTTACTAGACTAAAACTCATTGGGTCAATATGATGCCCTGCTAGAGCCAAACGGCACAACACGGAGTTTGCTGCAAAAGCCATCATTGCTAGTGCAATTTTTAAAAGCATTATCCCTATGCTCCTGCTATTTTTTTATAGTGTATAAGAAGAACCTCTTATCTATCTAATTCATTATGCAACTCATTTAATTCAATTTTTATAATAAAGGAATATTATATTAGATTGACAAGTTTCGAAGATTCACCTTATCAGTTCATTTTTTAACTATAGAATTGACATATCGATGACTTAATAATAGGCTAATATCAAGTTCCATTTTAGAACCTAAAGAATTAAAGGACTCAAAAAATGAAAAATCCGATGGAAATGACTGGCCTTGAATTTTTACAAGCCATGATAGATGGCCACATTCCAGCAGCGAGTATTAGTAAAACCATACCTATGCAACCTACTGAAATTTCAGAAGGATCTGTTACTTTCAAAGCCCAAGCGGATCATAACCATCTAAATCCACTCGGTGGCGTACATGGTGGTTTTGCTGCCACAGTCCTAGATTCGGTGACTGGCTGTGCAGTACATACGATGTTACCTGCGGGTGTAGGCTATGGCACAATCGACCTTAACGTGAAAATGTGCCGCCCCATTTCAAAGAACCTTCCTTTAATTGCGACAGGCAAAGTCATTAATTTAAGTAAAAATTTAGGTATTTCCGAAGGAAAGATTATTGATGAGGAAGGTAAACTGTATGCCTACGCAACAGCAACCTGCATGATTATTCGTCCCTAAGGATTAAAGGCAGCCTTAAACCGCTGCCTTTTTTATTGAGTAATCTTGATTATTTGGACGCTCACAAGTTTGCGCAATCACATAAGGTGCCCAAATATTTTTAAGTTGAAGTTCTATAATTTCTTGATGCTCAGTAGACCAAGCTAACACTTTATTTTTACCCAACAACAACTCCCCTTCTAATTGAAAAATATATAGAGATTTAGAGGAGTTTAATAATTTCGAGCTTTTTAAAATTTTAAGTGAATTATGCACATTCCATTTAGAGCTAAACCAAAGTTGCAGTAAATCACCTAAATATAAGTTCTGTTTTTTGAAAGGATAAGCATCAATCCATGCATCTTCTACAGGTGTGTAATAGGATTCTGATTGAGTTAAGACATTAAGATAATTTTGTTGATAAAAATCAAAATTAGAAAAAATAGAAGCGATCGTAAGCGTTTTCATACTTATCTCCGATTTAGCCATTTTAGTGCTGGCAAGTTGGTTTAAATCCACACTGTTTGGATTTCTCCAAACGCTTGTTCTTTCTTGAATCTAGCAACTGACTTTTTAAAGTGCAAGTAATTTCTAAACATAGCACCCAACTGATCAAATAAAAAGCATACAACACAAAAATGAAGTAAACATGACAATTTAGACTTGACCCTTCTCAAAATCTCCTTATAATCGCATGCAGATTCTCCCATAGCTCAGTCGGTAGAGCGACGGACTGTTAATCCGCAGGTCCCTGGTTCGAGCCCAGGTGGGAGAGCCAAATACTAAAAAGCCCGCAGCATTAAAGCGGGCTTTTTTTTGCCATAATTTTATTAATAGCTATAAAAAAATCCCCTATCAATATAGAGGATTTAATTTTCATGGTTAAACCATTTACTTGGCTTAATGATCCAATCTAAGTTTGAAAAAGATATTCTTTTCTTAAATCCTTATTCCATTTCAACTACTTTTAAAGGATTAAAAGACTGAGTGGTCGGCATCATTTCAATACGATTAATATTAATGTGCGGAGGTTGTGAAGCAACCCAAGCTACCGTATTTGCAATATCTTCAGGCAAGATTGGATTCTTTTTATCATAAAGACTGTTCACTTTCTCTTGGTCACCTTTAAAACGTACCAAAGAAAACTCTGTACCCCCACAAAGCCCGGGCTCAATGTTAGTTACTCGAATGCCGGTACCAGATAGATCAGCTCGAAGGTTTAAACTAAATTGCTCCACGAATGCTTTGGTGGCACCATAAACGTTACCACCCGGATATGGGTATGTACCTGCAATTGACCCCATATTAATAATTAAGCCAGACTTTTTCTTTACCATGTTTGGCAAAATTAGTCGGGTAACAGTAATAAGCCCCTTAACATTGGTATCAATCATAGTGTACCAATCATCTAAATCTGATTTATCGGCTGACTCCAACCCTAATGCTAGACCAGCATTATTTACCAATAAATCAATTTGACTGATTTGAAATTCGGTTGGTAAATCAACTAGTGCCTTATTTATATTTTCTACGGTATCTGTCATGTCAAATACTAATGGATAGAACTTTTCACCAAGTTCTTGTTTTAGTTTTTCTAGTTTTTCTGCCCGTCTTCCACAGCCAATAACTTTGTAACCTAACTCAATCAGTTTTTTTGAAATACTATAACCAAAGCCCGCAGAGGCACCTGTAACTAATGCTAACATTCTTATATCCTTAAAATATTCGACTAATTTAGTTGAACCGATTATGAACAAAACTATCTTTATATTTACATAATATTCGTTATTACTTTAAAAAATAAAAGCAGAACACGCCTACCACCGAAGGTATAAAGCTTACTTAATAAAAAAGTTTACCTTTCACGGTAAACTTTTTTATTAAAACTTCTAATATTATGCAGGCACGCCACTGTGAAAACGGAAGGTGTCGTCAGGCGTTAAAATCAGATTCTTTTCAACTTCACGAATATGATCAATGCGCTGCTGAATATCCTCTTTAGGATTTTTCATTTTTGCAGTTTTTGCAACATCAAGTGCAAGTGCTAAGTAGTCTTCAAAATGACGAGACTCCGACTTAAGCAAATAGCGATAATAACGTCCTAACTCATCATCTACACGTGGGGCAAGAGCATGAAAGCGTTCGCATGAGCGCGCCTCAACAAAAGCACCTACCACAAGTACATCAATTAAAGCCTCTGGCTCATAAGTCCGAATCTCTTTACGGAGCCCACCAGCATAGCGCCCTGCACTTAAGCCATCCCATTTCTGACCACGCTTGGCCATAAGCTCAAGCACTTGTTCATAATGAAGCATTTCTTCTCGTACCAGCTGTGCAAGCTTTACTTGCAAATCAGGGAAAAAGCTATAACGAAACATTAAGTTCATTGCTGTACTAGCTGCTTTTTTTTCACAATTAGCATGATCTTGCATCAAAATATCTAGATTATTGATTGCCTCATCTAACCATGCTTTTGGTGTTTGGCAGCCTAAAAAAGCCAAGACAGGTTGCATTAATTCATCGTAATTGATACTCGACATAACCAATTAACCTGCCACCTGAATTGCTGCTTTCATATCTTTAACAGCTTGAACCAGCCCCACAAAAACACTATCTGCAATAATTGAGTGTCCAATGTTTAACTCGTGAATTTGTGAGATAGCAGCAATTGGAGCAATATTTTTAAGGTTAAGGCCATGACCAGCGTTTACAACTAAACCTTTTGAAGCTGCATATTCAACACCTTTGATAATACGCGCCAGCTCAGCCTGTTGATCTTGCTCTGTTGCCGCATCTGCATATGCACCCGTATGTAACTCAATCGTAGGTGCACCGCATGCAACTGCTGCATCAATTTGAGCTAAATCCGCATCAATAAATAATGATACGTCGCAGCCAATAGCAGCTAAAGTCTGAGTTGCAGCTTTAACTTTTTCAAAGTTACCTACTACGTCTAAACCACCTTCGGTAGTTACTTCTTGGCGTCTTTCAGGAACAAAACAAACATGCTGTGGCTGAATTTCTTTCGCAAACTCGACCATTTCATCAGTAACAGCTAACTCAAGATTCATACGTGTTTTTAATAATGGACGCATGCGGCGTACGTCATCATCTTGAATATGGCGACGGTCTTCACGTAAATGCAAAGTAATGCCCTCTGCACCCGCTTGTTCACAAATAAGAGCAGCTTCTACAGGATCTGGGTAAGTAGTACCGCGCGCCTGTCTCAAAGTAGCAACATGGTCTATGTTTACACCAAGCAATGCAGCCATAAATAAATCCTAATTACGATTGAGTTTGAGTGTTTTGAATCCACAATTGTCGACTTTTTAGGGGACGATCACCTAAAAGCGATGTAATCATTTGACGGTATAGTTTACCTAATAATTGCAATTGTTCGAGAGAAAAATCCTGCCCTTGCTCATAATCCAACATAGACAAAATCGCTTTCCCTGACAAGGAAGAACGGCTCGCCTGCACAACAGGAGAGAAACCTTCTGTCACTTGAAATTGATAAAACTGATGAACCTGAATCGGCTGTTGTTGGGTATCGACTGAGAAATCAAGTGCGTATCCAAGTTCAGGAAGTAAAATATGCTCGAACTGGCGCAAAATCTGCCGAAGAAAAAGGTCAGGATTTTCGTGGGAAGATAATTGTTGTAATTGAAGTAACGTTAACTGATATTGCTCAAACGTTTGTGGCATTGTCTCTTCTAAGGGACAAAGTCTAAGAACAACTTCATTTAAATAAAATCCGGCAAAAAAAGCATCACCAAAAAAGAAAACAGGCTGATTTAAGATTTCAAGCTTTGTAAAGTTTTTCAGCTCACTTTTACCCGTGGCTTGCAAGCGGATAGGCTGATATTGAGGGGGCGGAGTCTGCCTTAAAATACCATCGACTCGCCCGTACTCCTGAGTAAAAAGATGCACAATATGACTTTTTTCACGGTACTTACGGTGATGAATCATATATCCATGGAGGACTTCATTGCGCATCATAAAAAGAAACTATTCCTCAGATTCTTTTTCTTTTTTGTCATCCTCATCATCACCGTCAGGAATTACCGCCCCTACAACAGCTGCTGTACCTTTAACAACACCTTTTGTAGTTTTATAGGCGATACCTACTGGTACGGTTACAAGCTTATATACACAACCTTGTAACATCAATGTACATCCAATTATAGCGACCAATGATGTAATTGTTTTCATACCAGCATCCTTATCCTTTAGATATCACTATACCCTAAGCTTTTTAAAGCACGCTCATCATCAGACCAGCCACCTTTAACTTTAACCCACAAAGTAAGCATGATCTTTTGCTCAAACATTTTTTCCATGTCTTTACGAGCATCCATACCGATTGTTTTAAGCTTGGCACCTTTTTCACCAATTACAATCGCTTTTTGGCCTGCACGATCTACAAAAATCGTTGCATCAATATAAGTACAAGCTGGCTTTAAACGACCAGTTTTTTCATTAACAGTCTCTTCTTCCGTTTTGAAAGATTCAATTTGTACTGTTAAATCATAAGGTAATTCTTCACCTAACTGGCGCATGATTTTTTCACGAATAATTTCGCTAGCTAAAAAGCGTTCAGAACGGTCAGTAATCTGATCAAATGAATACAAAGGCGCTTGGTAAGGAAGATACTTCTCAATCGTTTCGCTCAAGTGTTCCAGATTTGCTCCGCGTAATGCAGATACAGGAACGATCTCGGCAAAATTCATAAGCTTAGCGCGCTCCTGAATCAAAGGAAGAATATCTCTTTTATCTTCAAAAGTATCAGCTTTGTTAATCACCAAAATAACTGGCATTTCAGCATTCTTGAGTTTTTCAAGTACTAAGTCGTCATTTTGCGTCCACTTATAAGCATCAATAACAAATAAGACCAAATTGACGTCGCGCAATGCAGAATGAGCTGCACGGTTCATCATTTTATTAATAGCGCGCACTTCTTTTTTATGCATACCCGGGGTATCTACATATACCGCCTGCATTTTTTCACGCGAATCAATACCAATAATTTTATGACGTGTTGTTTGAGGTTTACGCGAAGTAATAGAAAGCTTTTGACCTAATAAATGGTTCATGAGGGTAGATTTACCCACATTTGGACGTCCCACAATCGCCACAAATCCGCTCTTAAAATCCGAAGGAATTGTTACGCCTTTGGAACTAAAAAATTGATCAATCAGATTATTAGGATCTTGGTTCTCATTTGAATCTGGATTGATTTGATCAGAATGCATCGACATGCAGGTTATTGCTCCAATAACTTTAAAATTTCCGCCGCTGCTGCCTGCTCGGCAAAGCGACGACTTGAACCCTCACCATGAATCTTTGATAAGCCATCTATCAAACATTCAACTTTAAAGTGCTGGTGAGGTGCATCACCCTGAATATCTACAACCTCGTAAACAGGGAGAGGTTTTTTACGTGCTTGTAGATACTCTTGTAAACGTGATTTAGGGTCTTTTAGTTGATCCGTAGGCTCAATATGGTCTAAATACGGTACATACCATTTTAGCACAATATCTGTAAGTAAGTTGAGATCACCACTATCAATATAAATTGCACCAATAATGGCTTCTACCGTATCAGCCAATATTGACTCACGATGATGACCACCAGATTTCAATTCACCCGTACTTAATATTAAACACCGACTAAGTTGCAAATCGGTTGCAATCTTACCTAACGCTTCCTGACGTACTAAAGTCGCCCGCATACGCGTTAGACGACCTTCGTTTTCATTTGGATAGGCATGATATAGATAATTGGCAATAATCATGCCCAATAATGAATCGCCTAAAAACTCCAAGCGCTCGTAATTGTATTTATGACTCACCGAACGATGAGTCAAAGCTAACTGTAACAATTCAAGCTGCTTGAATTGATATCCGATTCGACTCAATAAGCGAGGATCACTTAGTTTGAACTGATGTTTTATCAAAACTCTTCTCAAATGTTAAAACTAAATCAATATTTGATAAGAAGGGTTTTCTTACCTCATATTTCTTTGTGACTTTCAGACCAGACTCATTAAACACTTGCGCAATCTCTTTAAAATGAAGATCACGAATATTGTTCATTTCCAGTCGCTGATCCATTTGTGTCATAAACTTCTGCGGGGTGATGTCAGAAGAGCTTTCTTGTAAAAGCTCTTCTATTTGATTGTTAATCAATCGATCATCCCAATATGCTGGCCAAACTGCAAGTACAGCTTTTACTGCAACCGCAAATATAACCACCCCAAATAAAATTGCTAAATACGAAGTACCTTGCTGTGCCTTACGCATTTCTTTTTTTCCTAATGGTTGTTTTTAATCTATTTTTCCATTTCGGCCAAAGTTAGGAAGATGTAAACCCGGTTCTTTATGCATCCAGACATAGAATGCTCGTCCTGTTAAATTTTCTTCAGGAACAAAGCCCCAAAAACGACTATCTGCACTTTGATCACGGTTATCCCCCATTGCAAAGTAATGTCCTTTTGGAACAGTCACTTCCCAATATAAACCGTCTTGGTTTGCATATTTACCATTTTCAACATAGTTGATAAACGGTGCTTGACGCGCCACATTTACGCCTTCAAGTTCACGCATTGTAAAGGTGTGCGTACCAATCGTCTCTTTATGATAAATAGACGTTGGTGTATCTAATACATCTTTTTCACGGCTAAACTGTGTTAATACTTTCGGTACTTTTTGTCCGTTAATAATCAATTGTCCATGATCATAAACAAGATGATCGCCTGGCAAACCGATTACACGTTTAATATAACTAATGGTAGGTTGAGGTGGATAACGGAATACAATCACATCACCACGCTTTGGTTCTCCCACATCAATAATTTTCTTATTAACGATAGGTAAACGCACACCATAATCAAATTTATTCACCAGAATAAAATCACCAGTTTCTAAAGTAGGTACCATAGAATCTGATGGAATATTAAATGGTTCGTAAAGGAATGAACGAAGTACAAGTACTACAGCTAAAACTGGCCAAAAGTCATAAGCCCATGTAATAACAAAATTTTCGTTCCCGCGCCCTTTATTTGCACGCTGTTTGAATACAAGTTTATCTAACAACCACACTGCAAATAGAATCAGCGTAACTGGAACAAGAATTAAATTAAAATCAAAATCCACACGACCTCACTCGCAGCCTAGCTGCTTGTATTACAGTGGGGAAAAGAAATTGTTCACTTCCCCCACCCTCATTTCTTATCTTTCTACTTTCAATACAGCCAAGAACGCTTCTTGTGGAATTTCAACGCTTCCCACTTGTTTCATACGTTTCTTACCTTCTTTTTGTTTAGAAAGTAGTTTTTTCTTACGCGAAACGTCACCACCATAACATTTTGCCAATACGTTTTTACGCATCGCTTTTACAGTAGAACGGGCAATAATTTGCGCACCGATTGCTGCCTGAATAGCAACATCGAACATTTGGCGAGGAATTAAGTCTTTCATTTTCTCAACCAATGCAATACCACGATGGCGTGCATCATTACGGTGACAAATCATAGCCAAGGCATCAACCTTTTCGCTATTAATTAACACATCAACCTTAACTAAAGCTGAACTTTCAAAACGTACAAAGTTATAGTCTAAAGATGCAAAGCCACGAGAGCATGACTTTAATCTGTCAAAGAAATCCATAACGACTTCAGCCATCGGGATTTCAAAAGTAATAGAAACTTGGTTACCCAAGAATTTCATATCTTTTTGTACACCACGACGTTCAATACAAAGGGTCATTACATTCCCTAAGTACTCTTGCGGAACAAGGATATGACATTCAGCAATTGGTTCACGCAAATCTTCTACAGTAGATCCGTCTGGCATTTTTGATGGACTGTCGATATAAATCGTTTCGCCCTTCTTGGTTAATGCTTCATAAATTACGGTAGGCGCAGAACTGATGAGATCAAGATCGTACTCACGCTCTAAACGCTCTTGTACAATCTCCATGTGTAGCATCCCTAAGAACCCACAACGGAAACCAAAACCTAATGCATCAGAACTTTCTGGTTCAAAGAATAAAGCCGAGTCGTTAATCTGCAATTTTTGTAGCGCTTCACGGAATGGCTCAAAATCACTCGCATCAATCGGGAAAAGACCAGCATAAACCTGTGGTTTAACTTTTTTGAAACCCGGTAAAATCGTAACATCAGGGGTAGATGCAAGCGTAATCGTGTCACCTACTGGCGCACCAAAAATATCTTTAATACCCGCAATTACAAAACCTACTTCACCAGCTTCAAGGATATCTGTTTCCGTATGCTTCGGATTAAATACACCCACTGAAGTTACCGGATGAGTTTGACCTGTCGATTTAACCAACATTTTGTCGCCCTTACGGATACGACCTTGTTTAATACGTACAAGAGAAACTACACCTAGGTAGTTATCAAACCATGAGTCGATAATTAATGCTTGTAAAGGTGCTTCACGATCACCTTCTGGTGCCGGAATAACATCGACTAAACGCTCTAAAACACCTTCAACACCCAAACCAGTTTTTGCTGAACAGGTTGGTGCATCAGTTGCTTCAATCCCGATAATTTCTTCAATTTCATGAATTACACGTTCAGGTTCAGCCTGCGGTAAATCAATTTTATTTAAAATAGGAAGAACTTCGAGACCTTGTTCAATCGCGGTATAACAGTTTGCAACTGATTGTGCTTCTACACCTTGTGCAGCATCTACAACCAATAGTGCACCTTCACATGCAGCTAATGAACGAGAAACTTCATACGAGAAGTCTACGTGTCCAGGAGTATCAATAAAGTTAAGTTGATATTCCTGACCATTAGGGTGAGTATAATATAGCGTGACTGAAGCGGCTTTAATGGTAATCCCACGTTCGCGCTCAAGCTCCATTGAGTCCAAGACTTGAGCTTGCATTTCACGATCTTGTAGACCACCACACATCTGAATAAAACGGTCAGCCAATGTAGACTTACCATGGTCAATGTGGGCAATAATCGAGAAATTTCGTATATTTTTGATATCGACGGATTTTTTAGCTTGCGCCATGGGTTACCTTGAGAAAATATAGAGTGCTATGTAGCTTGTTTTAATACACAGCCAAAGCAGTTAAATAAATTGCGTGAGATTATAACAGATGGATATTTTAAAGTATCCAAAATAATCATGAGCTTTGTACTTATGTTTTAAAAATGACAATCACAGTGAGCCTATTGTTTCAGGTTATTGGGCATAAGAAATAGTAAAATCATATGGGTTTATGCTTGAATCAAGCGGCTTGTATGCATGGGTAAAAGTTGGTGACATTCGCTTTGGACGTCCTGTAGCAATTTCAATACATGCCCATTTTGTATTTCCAACAAATAATACGGCCTGATCTGATGGACGGAAAAATACATATTGGCGGAACGAATAAAGAGCATTGATATCATCTAACCATGTGCGTAATACAATTTGTTCGCCTTCAAATGCAGCTTTACGATATTGCACATGATGCTCAACCGCGACCATTGCATGTTTTAGTTCGAGATATTTAGTTACCCCGACTCCTAAGGTCTCAACATGAGCAGCAGCTACATCTTGCATCCACTGTACATACATCACATTATTCACATGTCCTAACGCATCAATATGATGTGGCTGCACCTGAATATGTAAATCAAAAATACTACTCACAAATATTCACTCTTATTTATTAACTTTTAAACTGAAATAAGTGTAGGTAGATATCACTATACGCTCAAGATAAATAACAAAAAACCACCCATGTTTAGGGTGGTTCATTGTTTCTTTTTTAAATTTACTGAATACGTAAACCAAGCATTGCACGTTGTCCCTGACGAATAATTGCAACACGCGCTACCGTATTCTTTTGCAAGTTAGAAACGACTTTTGCAAAATCCTGACTATTTAAAATCTGGTTATTGTTGACTTGAACAATCACATCACCCGGAATGATATTTGACAATGATGCTAAGCCACCACGGCGAACATCTTGTACATAGATACCACCTTTTACACTTAAAGCACTTTTTTCTGGTTCAGCTAAATCACGAATGCTCATTCCTAAAACAGGGCCTTTAGATACTGCACTTTGCGCACCTGTGGCAGGCGTTTCATCTGGAGCAGTCGTTAAAGTTGCTGAAATATTACGGGTTTTGTCATCACGTAATACTTCAAACTGAACAGTTTGATTCGGCTGTACTTTGTTTAATGCGTAGAGTAATTCACTCGTGCGCGATACTGGATTACCGTTATATTTCAAAATCACGTCACCAGCTCTAAGCCCTGCTTTTTGTGCAGGCGAGTTCGGAGAAATTTGAGTAATTAGGGCACCTTCAGGTTTTGGTAACTTGTAAGCATCAGCAAGGTTTCGGTCAATGTCTTGCATCATCACACCAAGATAAGAGCGTGTTACCTTACCTTTAGTTTTAAGCTGTTCGGCTACATCCATCGCTACGTCAATCGGAATAGAAAAAGACAAGCCCATATAGCCGCCAGTACCACTAAATATTCGAGAGTTTACCCCGACTACTTCACCATTTTGGTTAAATAATGGACCACCAGAGTTACCTGGGTTTAGCGCAACGTCAGTTTGAATAAATGGTACCGAAGTTTCACCACTCATATTTCGTGATTTAGCACTCACAATACCTGCCGACGCAGAGTAGTCAAAACCAAAAGGTGAACCAATTGCTAAAACTGGCTCTCCTACTCGTAAGCGGTCAACATTTCCTACGCGTAAAGCTGGATAACTATTTCCAGTCACTTTTAACAATGCAACATCTGTACGTTCATCACTCCCAACCACAGTTGCATCAATTTCACGGCGGTCATTCAAAGTAATACTAATGCGTGAGGCATTTTCAATCACATGGTGGTTGGTGAGTAGGTAACCATCTTTACTAATAAAGAATGCACTACCGTATGCGGTTTTTTCTTGTGGACCCTGTTGCTGTGGAATGATGACCTGATTTCCAAAGAAACGTTTCAAAATTTCAGGGACTTGCTGCTGCAACAGTTCATCCTGAGTCATTTTTTTTACGACGTTTACACTCACCACTGCTGGACTAACTTGTTCAACGAGGTTCGAAAAATCAACAGCAGCATTTGCCTGAACAGCAGCAACTGTAAATACCGCTGCATACATTCCTTGTTGTAAATAGCGAGTTTTCATTCGGTGCTCACCCACAATTGGTCTACGAGAATAAGAATAAAACTGTTGTATCACAACGCTTTGGGGTTGTGCGTAACAATATGTTTATTTGTAAGACATCCTTACAATCATTATTTTACGCATTGCAACTTTTTAAGCCAATTGCAATTTTTCTCTGAGTTAGAGCGCTTAAGCTCTTGCCTTTTTAGATAAAAAGGGGTGTCATTAGCGGACGTTTTAGATTGTTGCGAATGGACATGCCTAATTTACAGACAATTCACCACTTTGACGTGATTATTGTGGGCAGCGGCGGTGCTGGTTTAAGTCTGGCTTTATCGTTACCAAATCATTTTAATATTGCAGTTTTAGCCAAAGCTGCTTTAACCGAAGCAAGTACCTTCTATGCTCAAGGTGGTGTTGCTGCTGTTCTTGATGAGACTGACTCTATTCAACAGCACATTAATGACACTATGATTGCAGGTGCTCATTTATGTGAAATGGATGCGGTACAACATACCGTAGAAGGCGGTCGTCCTTCTGTTGATTTTCTTTTAAAGCAAGGCGTGCAATTTACTTTAGATGAAGATGAACAACTTCATTTAACACGCGAAGGCGGTCATTCACAACGTCGTATTATCCATTCGGCTGATGCAACCGGTAAAGCTATTTCAACCACCTTGGTTGAGCGTGCCAAAGAACGTAAAAATATTACTATTTTTGAAAACTACATTGCGATTGATTTAATTAGCTCGCATAAATTAGGTCATACCGATCAAGCGAATCGCGCTATTGGTTTATATGCCTTAGATGAAAATACAGAAAAAGTTCATACATTCCTTGCACCATTTACCGCACTGGCTTGCGGCGGTGCGATGAAAGCTTATCTGTACACATCTAATCCAGATATTGCTACAGGTGATGGTATTGCAATGGCCTTCCGTGCAGGTTGCCGTGTAGCCAATATGGAATTTAATCAGTTCCACCCAACTTGTCTGTATCACCCTCAAGCTCGCTCATTTTTAATTACTGAAGCCATGCGCGGTGAAGGTGCTTATTTGCGCTTACCTGATGGCGAGCGTTTTATGCTACGTTTTGACGATCGTGCAGAACTGGCTCCTCGCGATATTGTAGCGCGTACCATTGACCATGAAATTAAACGCCTCGGTATTCGTCATGTGTGGTTGGACATTACACATAAATCACCTGAGTTTATTAAAGAGCACTTCCCTACACTTTATGCAAGATTGCTTGAGTTAGGCATCGATATTACTAAAGATATGATTCCAGTGGTGCCAGCAGCTCACTATACATGTGGTGGTGTCGTGGTTGACTCAAATAGCCAGACGGATATTGAAGGTCTATATGCGATTGGTGAAACGTCTTATACCGGTTTACATGGTGCAAACCGTATGGCAAGTAACTCATTACTTGAGTGCTTCGTTTACGGCATGAGTGCAGCCAAAGATATCGAGAATAAATTTGATGAAAACTTCAAATTACCTGAAGTACCCACTTGGGATGACTCACAAGTAACCAACCCTGATGAAGATGTGGTGATTTTACAAAACTGGGATGAGTTACGTTCGACCATGTGGAACTACGTTGGTATTGTAAGAACTACAAAACGTTTAGAGCGTGCTTTGCACCGTATTGAAATGTTAAAGCGTGAAATCACTGAATATTATCAAGACTACCGTGTTAGCAAAAACCTAATTGAGCTGCGTAACCTTGTTTTAGTATCTGAAATGATTGTGCGCTGTGCTATGCAACGCAAAGAATCACGTGGTCTACATTACACACTCGATTACCCGGAAACTTCGAGTGAGATTCGTAAAACAGTTCTAACACCGCCAAATTTTGCAGTAGAACAGCCCTTAGTTAATACTGATATTTAAGCTGTTCTTCTACGGAAAAGCACAGTTCAGACTGTGCTTTTTATTTGGTTTAATATTTATGATTTAGGTGGGATTGAATAAGTCGCAGTCACATGTGCAACGGGTTCCTCTAACCCAATTGAATAAATCCACACCTCACCTACCACTAAGCTCTTTCCAACTTTCATAAGCTTACACTCACTGCGCAAGTCTTGATCACCCGCAGGTTTTCTTAGAAAATTAATATTAAAATTGGTCGTTACAGCTAAACCAACAATGCCGATTTCACCTAATATTGCAATATATAAAGCAAAATCAGCCAAAGTCATCATGGTTGGGCCAGATATGGTACCACCAGGCCGTTGATGTCTTTGATCGACATGATAATAAACGACAGCAGCTTTAGGCGTGACTGATTCAATCGTGCAATGTTCAAGACTGGGTGGAAATTCCTTTTCAAGAAATGCCACGATTTCTTCTTTTGAACTTTTCATCCTTGTTATTCTTCAATCTATAAAATCATATGTAAGATAGCATAAGAAAATAACAGATCTTTTCTATGACGTTTTAAATCAGAATTAACGTCATTTTTAACCACTCCCATTTTTATAAGAGTGGCTCATTCAATTGCTTATCCTAAATATTGCAATGCCTGTTCGAACACCTGATCAGGACTTTGGGTTGCATCTATTCGCTTAATACGTTCTGGTTCAGCTTTCCACAAGGTTTCATAGCCTTCACGAACCTTAGTAAAGAAGCTTAACTTTTCTTGTTCAAAACGGTCTAATGCTCCACGTTCACGGGCACGGTTCATACCAAGTTCAATCGGTGCATCTAACCAGAAAGTCACCTCAGGCATGCGCGAAACAAAATTCTGATTTAAAAGCTGTAATTTATCTTGGCTTAAACCACGACCAGAACATTGATAAGCAAAACTTGCATCAGTAAAACGATCACTTAATACAATTTTGTTAGCATCTAGAGCCGGCAAAATAACTTGTTGTAAATGTTGAGCACGTGCCGCATAAATAAGCAATAGTTCAGTATCATGACTCATGTTTTCATCATGATTCACTGCTAAAAGCATTGAACGAATTTGTTCAGCTAGCGGCGTCCCACCCGGCTCTCGAGTTAAAACAACTTGTTTGCCTTGTTGTTCAAAATACTGATGAATTTTTCGAATGAGTGTAGTTTTACCTACCCCTTCCGTGCCTTCAAAGCTAATAAACATCTCTTTTCCTTATTTCTTCGATCTCAACACGGATAAATAGTCCTGCACCGCTTGATTATGCGCTTGCAAACTTGCCGTAAATTTATGCCCACCATTGCCAGTCGCTACAAAATAAATGTTATTTGAATCATCTGGATGCAATGCAGCTTCAATTGCTTTTTGGCTTGGTAAAGCAATTGGCGTTGGCGGTAAGCCATTAATAGTATAAGTATTATAGGCTGTTGGGGTACGGAGGTCTTCTCGAGTAATATTGCCTTTATAGTTATTACCCATACCGTAAATAACAGTTGGATCCGTTTGTAAACGCATACCAATTTTTAAACGGCGAACAAAAACGCCTGAAACTTGTGTAAGTTCACTGTCTAAACTTGTTTCTTTCTCAACAATAGAAGCCATAATTAATGCTTCATATTTATCTTTATAAGGTAAATTCGGCGCACGATTTGCCCAAGCTGCATCTAGAGCTTTCATTTGACGGTGGTATAAATCGGTCAGAATTTTCTTATCTGTTTCACCTTTGGCAAAGAAATAAGTATTAGGTGCAAACAAACCTTCAGGATGCCCATAAGGAATCCCAAGCGCCTTCATCAGCTGATCATCTGGTAAATCTAGTATTGTATTTTTTACATTTTTATCATTTTTGAGTGCAGTAATAAGCTGTTTAAAAGTTGTACCTTCAATGACCAAAACACGGTTCATCTGAGCATTATCAGCGTCAGATAACATCTCTAATACTTGTCTTACACTCATCCCTTGTTCAATTTCATACACGCCAGCTTTCATGCTGTCATGAATCATAAACTTCTGATAAAGCTTTAATACGATAGGAAAGCTAATTTTGCCTTCTTTGGCCAAACGATCAATAAAACCAGAATAAGTTTCTCCAGATGTAATCGATAACATCTGTTTTTTTCCTTCGATAGGATAAGCCTTAAACAAGCTTGACCATAAAATGGCAAAAGTAGAGATTAAAACAATAAAAAGGCCAATTAAAACCAGTCGCTTAGAAAATTTTGGAGCTTGTTTTTTGTTATTTTTCTTGGCGTTTTTTGCTTTCGCATTCACAGGTGGCTTCGGCATATTAATGAATCTGATTTAAGTTAAGGATATGAAATAAATCTATGCATGCCTGTGTATCTAGCGTTTTTTCGCCTAAATGAGTGACTACTCGCATAGGGTTTAAAGCATTACAAAAGAATAGACTTTGTATTTCAGATACTTCATCTAATTCAATCACACGTACTTCACAGGCAATTCCATGGTGCTGCATACGCGCCAGAATTTCTGCCCGCATTACACCGTGGACGCCATTATAGCGAAGTTCAGGAGTAATCCATCTATCATTTAAACGAATAAAACAATTACTGCTGATCCCTTCAACAATATAACCTTGTACATCAGTAACTAATGCTTCAGCCCACCCGAGTTGATCTGCTTCTTTTTTTAGCAATACTTGTTCAAGACGGTTTAAAGATTTAAGTCCGACCAAGCTCGGCATGGTTAGACCTAGAGCCTGATTTAAGACACCGCACTGGATAGAGTCTGGCAAAAATGGCTCTAAAGCTTTTGGATAAAACCAGATATAAATATCTGCTTCATGCTTTGGCAAACTATAACCACGGTCACCTTCACCACGACTAATCACAATTTTTAAAGTGCCGTTGAGCACAAGATTTTGCTTTTGTAATTGCTGTAAGCTTTGTTCTATGAGTTCAAAATTCGCAGTTAAAGACAGTCTTTGACATGCAAGTTTTAGACGTTCCCAGTGTCTTTCTTTAAGCTCAATCTGGTTTTGAAAAACACGAATTGTAGTAAAGCACCCATCGCCATAATGAAATGCTCGATCCAATAAAGGAATGGTCTCAACAGGTTGCCCATTTTTAAAACACCACATGTTTGATCACCCTTTCTTAAAAATCGCACAACAAAAACAACACCTTTCATTTAAATAATAAATGATTGATTTTAAAAAATTATACCGATTTCGTATTAACTTTTAAAACTTGTTATATATCAAGATTTAAGAATAGTTTATCTCTTTTTACTATTTCTATTTTTTTCATATTAAATTCGTTTTTTATTATTTTTTTAGAATAAAGACTAGCGCTATTCTGCGTTCATGTTTTGAACATTTCATATTTTTTGAGGACTTATCTCATGCGTTTTTCACAATTAAAAGTCGGGGTTATCGCTGCACTTCTTTCTGTTTCATCATTTGCAGCTCAAGAGTTTTTAAATGTTTCTTACGATCCAACTCGTGAGTTATATACAGATTTCAACAAACAGTTCGGTACTTACTGGAAACAACGTACGGGTCAAGATATTGAGTTTAAGCAATCACACGGTGGTTCTGGTAAACAGGCGCGTGCGGTTATTGATGGCTTAAACGCAGATGTAGTGACATTGGCACTTGCGGCAGATATCGATGAAATTGCGGAAAAAGCAAAATTACTTCCAGCTGACTGGCAGAAAAAGTTACCGCAGAACTCTACCCCATACACTTCAACAATTGTGTTTTTAGTGCGTAAAGGTAATCCAAAACAAATTAAAGACTGGGGTGATTTAATCAAACCAGGTGTAGAAATTATTACGCCAAACCCGAAAACTTCAGGTGGTGCTCGTTGGAATTATCTTGCAGCTTGGGCTTGGGCAAAACATCAACCGGGTGGCAATGATGCAAAAGCACAAGAGTACGTTCGTCAAATTTATAAACACACTAAAGTTCTAGATTCGGGTGCACGTGGTGCCACGACTACTTTTGCTGAGCGTGGTATTGGTGATGTGTTACTCGCTTGGGAAAACGAAGCTCATTTAGCTCTTCGCGAACAACCGGGCAAATTTGAAATTATTACCCCGTCTCTTTCGATCTTAGCTGAGCCTCCAGTTGCAATTGTAGAGAAGAATGCAGCTAAAAAAGGCAACTTAACGATTGCTAAAGGTTATCTCAACTACTTGTACTCACCTGCTGGTCAAGAAATTGCAGCTCGTAACTTCTACCGTCCGCGTAACGCAGCTGTTCTTAAGAAATACGGCAATGTATTTAAGCCATTAAAGCTTGTAACCATCGACAAAGAATTTGGTGGTTGGACAAAAGTGCAAAAACAACATTTTGATAATGGTGGTGTTTTCGATCAAATCGTGAAAATCAATAGTGCAGAGAAATAATTCTTTGTTCTAAGGATAAGGAGAACAGACATGATTCACACTGTAATTGTTCCGGGTGTAGGTGGTAGTGAACATCAACATTGGCAATCTTGGTTGCAGCGTCAACTCGTGTCTAGTTCTCGTGTTGAGCAAAAAAACTGGGATAGACCCGTACTAAGCGAATGGGTTGAACAATTTGTTAAAACAGTTCAAGCAGCACCAACTCCTGTTCAGATTGTTGCACATAGTTTTGGATGTTTAACAAGTGTTGCTGCTTTAGCAGAGTACCCAGAATTAAGAAGCCAAGTGAAGAAACTTATTTTAGTCGCGCCAGCAAATCCAGCACGCTTTGGGGAAGCAGGATTTGCTCGTCATAGCTTGACCGACTACAAAGCGTATTTTCATCAATTAAAAATTGATGTGCCTGCAACGCTACTCATTAGTGAGAACGATCCTTGGCTCGGTCTTTTTGATGCTTTACAACTTGCAAAATCATGGAAGTTAAATCCAGTTAATCTTGGTGAAGTTGGCCATATTAATGTTGCCTCAGGTTTTGGGCCATTTCCAGATTTACTGAATTATTTGATTCCAGAAGATTCGATGTGTAGTTACTCATCTATCGACCCGGTAAAAACACATTTCTCTTTGAAATTTGCTTAATACCAATCTTTATACCGCACCGTTTATCTTTATTTATTCGCTTACTGGTTTCAGCAGGCTTTTCTCTTTGAGGAAATATCATGTCGCAGCGATCCCGAGTGCTGCCTGGGTTTGGCCTATCTTTGGGCTTCACCCTCGCCTATGTGTCTTTTATTGTGCTTATTCCATTAGCCGCGGTCTTTATCAAATCATTTGGAATTGGATGGGACGGATTATGGGAAATTTTAACGTCTGAGCGTATTTTAAAATCGCTTCAACTCAGCTTTAGCTCAGCTTTAATCGCAGCGTTTATTAATGTTGTGTTTGGTTTGCTTTTAGCTTGGTGCCTTGTTCGCTATAACTTTCCTGGGAAACGTCTGGTTGATGCCTTGGTTGATTTACCTTTTGCACTTCCAACAGCGGTTGCAGGTATTGCGCTGACCTCACTCTATGCACCTACTGGCTGGATAGGCCAATATCTGGAACCACTTGGTATTCAGGTTGCCTATACACCTATCGGGATTACGCTGGCATTGGTGTTTATCGGTATCCCATTTATTGTAAGAACAGTTCAACCAGTACTCAGTGATATCGAAACTGAACTTGAGGAAGCGGCTTCCGCACTCGGCGCAAATCGTTGGCAAACCATCACTAAAATTATTTTACCGATCTTACTACCTGCCCTATTTACAGGCTTTGCTTTGGCATTTGCCCGCGGTGTGGGTGAATATGGTTCTGTTATTTTCATTGCTGGCAATCAACCTTTTAAAACAGAGATTGCACCACTCATGATTATTTCTCGTCTTGAGGAATATGACTATGCAGGTGCAACCACTATTGCTGCTGTGATGTTAGTTCTCTCTTTCATTATTTTATTTGCCATTAATTTACTTCAAGTCTGGGCAAACCGTCGTACAGGGAGAAATATCACATGAACCTACATACTGACAGCAATGCACTCGCGTTTAAATTGCAATCACGAGATGCAACACGTGAACCAACTTGGGTACGTTATACCTTAATTACAATTGCGCTGGTTTTTTTCCTCAGTTGCCTCATGTTGCCACTCATTCTGGTTTTTGTAGAAGCATTTAAACAAGGACTTGAAGTTTATGTTCAAGCTTTGATTGATCCAGACACGCTATCAGCAGTGAAATTAACCTTACTCACCGCAGCAATTGCTGTTCCAATTAATGTGGTATTTGGTGTTGCCGCTGCATGGGCTGTTTCTAAGTTCCAGTTTAGAGGTAAGGCAGTTTTAACTACCATTATTGATATGCCTTTTTCAGTTTCACCTGTTATCGCAGGTTTAATGATTGTACTGATTTTCGGTGCTCAAGGTTGGTTAGGCGGCTGGTTAATGGACCATGACATCAAGATTCTATATGCCGTACCTGCAATTGTTTTAGCGACTATCTTTATTACCGTTCCATTTGTAGCACGTGAGTTAATTCCACTCATGGAAGCTCAAGGAACTGAAGAGGAAGAAGCAGCTATCGTACTCGGCGCTTCCGGATGGCAAACCTTTTGGAAGGTCACACTCCCTAACATTAAATGGGGGCTAATTTACGGCGTAATTCTTTGTAATGCCCGTGCAATGGGTGAGTTTGGCGCAGTATCGGTGGTTTCTGGTCACATTCGTGGTGAAACCAATACCCTGCCACTTCATGTCGAAATTTTATATAACGAGTACACCTTTAGCGCAGCGTTTGCCGTGTCCTCATTACTTGCTTTTTTAGCCATATTAACGCTGGTATTGAAAACGTGGTTAGAACTACATCAAGACAAACCAGAACCACATTCAACTGATTCGTAAGGAATGAAATCATGAGTATTCAAGTTAAAAATATTGAAAAACACTTTGGTGCATTCCATGCGCTTAAAAATATTTCCCTAGACTTTCCAGAAGGCGAACTGGTTGCCCTACTCGGCCCATCTGGTTGCGGTAAAACAACCCTACTTCGGATTATTGCAGGATTAGAATCAGCTGATGGTGGTCAAGTGCTACTTGAAGGTGAAGACGCGACCAATGTACACGTACGCGAGCGTCAGGTTGGTTTTGTATTTCAGCACTATGCTTTATTTCGTCACATGACAGTATTTGACAATATTGCTTTTGGTTTACGTGTTCGTCCTCGTGCAACCCGTCCTTCGGAAGCTGAAATTAAAAAACGCGTTACGCGTTTACTCGATCTAGTTCAACTTGGATTTTTAGCAGATCGCTACCCTGCTCAGCTTTCTGGTGGACAACGTCAGCGTATTGCTTTAGCCCGTGCTTTGGCAGTAGAGCCACGAGTCTTATTGCTTGATGAACCATTTGGTGCGCTAGATGCTAAAGTCCGTAAGGAGTTACGCCGTTGGTTACGCAACTTGCATGATGAATTGCATATTACGTCAATTTTTGTAACCCACGATCAGGAAGAAGCACTCGAGGTTGCAGACCAAATTATTGTAATGAATAAGGGGAATGTCGAGCAGATCGGCTCACCTCGTGAAGTTTATGAAAAACCTGCAACACCATTTGTATTTGATTTCTTGGGTCAGGCAAATCGTTTTGAAGGTGAAAACACAGACGGTATTATCCGTATTGGCAATGACCGTATTCAATTACCAACGTTAGTTGAAGCACCTCAAGGAAAAGTGATTGCTTTTGCCCGTCCAGATGAGTTACATATTCACTCGCAACCGCAGGCGAATAGCATTGAAGCCATTTTTGTACGTGAAATCTGGATTGCTGGAAAAGTTGTGGCGGAATTACAAGACCGTAATGGACGTTTAATTGAAATTGCTCTGAGCAGTGAAGCTGCAAAATTACATGCATTTAAACCGAATCAAACTGTTTGGGTGAGTGCATCTCAATTGCACTTATTTGCAGATCAAGTTGCTTAAGAAATATATTTGGTAAGGAAAAGTGTGAATGAACTTTCAACAATTAAGAATTATCCGAGAAACTGTACGCCAAAACTTTAACTTAACCGAAGCATCGGCTGCACTCTACACGTCTCAATCAGGTGTAAGTAAACATATTAAAGATCTAGAAGATGAGCTCGGCGTACAACTTTTTATACGAAAAGGTAAACGTCTTTTAGGTTTAACAGAGCCAGGACAATCTCTTCTTGGCATTGTTGAACGCATGTTGGTTGATGCTGAAAATATTAAGCGCCTTGCAGAAGACTTTAATAAAGTTGATGAAGGCACATTAACGATCGCAACAACCCATACTCAAGCACGTTATGTGTTACCTCCGATCGTCAATCAATTTAAGAAGTTATTTCCTAAAGTTCATTTGATTTTACAACAAGCCAGCCCAGTTGAAATCTCAGAAATGTTATTACAAGGTGAAGCGGATATTGGGATTGCCACAGAGTCTTTAACAACTGAAGAAAACCTGGCTAGTATTCCTTACTATCAATGGCAACACAGCATTATCACACCGCAAAATCATCCTTTAGTAAAGGCAGACAAGATTACGCTTGAACTTTTAGCGGACTATCCACTCATTACTTATCATGGCGGTTTTACAGGTCGCTCTAAAATTGACAAAGCTTTTGAAGAAGCTCACCTTGATGCAGATATCGTCATGTCAGCTCTCGATGCAGACGTTATTAAAACGTATGTCGAATTGGGTATGGGAGTCGGAATTGTCAATGACGTGGCCTATGACACAGAACGTGATCATCGCTTAAAACAAACTAAAACTGATATTTTTGGTGTCAATACGACATGGATTGCAGTTCGTAAAGGCCATCTACTACGCGGTTATGGTTACGAGTTTATTTCCTTATGCTCACCTGATGCAGATATTAAAGCACTTAAGAAAATTGCTTACCCAGATGAATAAAAATTCAAAAATAAATAAAAGAGCTTTTTAGCTCTTTTATTTTATGAGACGCAAAAAAACGAGCCGAAGCTCGTTTTTTATTTTAGATCTTACCAGTAGAAGTTCACACCAACTTTACCAACTGGCATCCATTCATACTTATTATCGTTACGAATTTCATTTGCTTCTTTATCAACAGCATCTTGAGCAGATGTTGGATTACCTGTTACAGGAGCAAGATTGTACTGAGTTAATTGAACTGATGGATTACCAGTATAATATGCACCTACCTCACCAAACACACCCCAATTTTTATTGAATTTTGGAGCAAAACCAAAACCTAAGTATGGAGCAATATCATTTTTATAAGACATTTTACCTCTTACACCGCCCTCTTGACCAGCAACTGCTTGTTGATAGTTCTTACCATCAATTGATAAAGTTTCACCATTACCAATACGTTTAGCTAAGTCATAATCATTATCTAGATAAGCAGCACCAGCAGCTACATATAAGCCTTGAGCCCATGGATTAGAACTAGCACCCCATGGACGAATCTCAGCATTTAAATAGATATTGTTATTATCCATATCTAGGTCATATTTCGTACCATTTACAGAAACATCATCTGTCCACGAAATGTCACCACCATTATAACCAAGAGCCAAACCTACATATGGGTTTGCTTGCCATAATAAAGCACCACCGTAACCAGTTGTACCTACCTCAGCACGCACCCCTACAGGAAGTAATTGTTTTTGGTCAAATGCATAGCTGTCATGAACAACGGCTTCATCTGCCATTACAGCGCCAGCAGCGAATAAAGCTGTTGTTGTTACTAATACACGTAATGCTTTCATAGTTTTCTCCTCAAAAAGGCTCTGTTTTTAATTTTGTGACTAAAATCATAATAAAAGAGCTTAGATTCTTTTTTATACAAAAAATGCTAGATTTCTGTTATTTTTTGATACAAATTGAGTTAAATTTTTATTTTCTAATCATTTTTGTGTAAAAAACACTTGATTATCTAATAAGCTTAATTTCATTTAACCTATTTGTATCCTCAATTAAACGTAACACGTTTTTTGAAAGATTCTTGTCACAAATTAGTGTAAAATCTTTAAAATTTTTTATGGAAGGAAGATCATGTCTCAGCTTTCTACGATCATTGAGCAAGCATTTGAAGACCGCGCAAATTTTACTGCAGCAGATTGCTCAAGCAAAATCCGCCAAGCTGTTGAAGAAGCAATTGCTGGTTTAGATAACGGTACTCTTCGAGTTGCTGAAAAGATCAATGGTGAATGGGTTGTTCACCAATGGTTAAAAAAAGCTGTTTTATTATCATTTAAACTAAATGACAATAAACCAATCGAGTCATGTGATCTTCGTTTCTACGATAAAGTTGAAACTAAATTCTCTGGTTGGACTGAAGAGCAATTTAAAGCAGCAGGTGTTCGTGTTGTTCCTCCTGCTGTAGCGCGTCGTGGTAGCTTCCAAGCTAAAAACGTAGTGTTAATGCCTTCTTATGTAAACATTGGTGCTTATGTAGATGAAGGCACAATGGTTGATACATGGGCAACTGTAGGTTCATGTGCTCAAATCGGTAAAAATGTTCACTTGTCTGGTGGTGTAGGTATCGGTGGTGTTTTAGAACCATTACAAGCTAACCCAACCATTATTGAAGACAACTGCTTTATCGGTGCGCGTTCAGAAATCGTTGAAGGCGTAATTGTTGAAGAAGGCTCAGTCATTTCAATGGGCGTTTTCATTGGTCAATCAACTAAAATTTATGACCGCGAAACTGGCGAAATCCATTATGGTCGTGTACCAGCAGGTTCAGTTGTAGTTTCAGGCAGCTTGCCATCTAAATGTGGAACTTACAGCTTATACGCTGCAATTATCGTGAAAAAAGTTGATGCAAAAACACGTGCAAAAACGAGCTTGAACGATTTGTTACGCGCTGACTAATTTGCTATAACGCTCTTGCGGAGCTTTAATCGCTCCTCATCTCTACGATCCAACTGATCGTAGAGATTTTATTTTTTATATAGTGTGGTATTTCTAGAATGGCTTCCTTACGTTCCTCTGCAATTCCTGTCTCTGACCCTGCGTCTGGTTTACGCATTACCGAGATTTTTTACTCGTTGCAGGGTGAAGCGAATGCTTCTGGTTTACCGACTGTATTCATTCGCTTAACAGGCTGTCCACTACGTTGTAGTTACTGTGATACGACTTATTCTTTTGAAGGCGGAGAACGTTTTTCACTTGAACATATCATTGAAACAGCTAAACAGTATCAAACACCTTATATTTGTGTTACTGGTGGCGAACCATTAGCACAGCCAAACTGTTTGATTCTATTACAACGCTTATGTGAAGCAGGCTTTGATGTTTCTTTGGAAACTAGCGGCGCGCTCGATGTCTCAAAAGTAGATTCGCGTGTTTCTAAAGTTCTCGATTTAAAAACTCCAACTTCTGGTGAAGAACATCGCAATCTCATCAGTAATCTTGATCATTTGACTGCACATGACCAAATTAAATTCGTCATTTGTAACCGCGAAGATTATGAATGGTCAAAGCAGCAAGTTGAAAAATATCAACTGCATAAAAAAGTCAGTACCGTTTGGTTCTCCCCTGCCTTTGCAGTTGAAAAAGGTGCTGTTGGCCTGCCACGTCTAGCACGTGATCTGGCACAGTGGATACTTGATGATAAACTCCTTGTTCGCTTCCAACTTCAGTTACATAAACTGCTTTGGAACGATGAATCAGGTCGTTAATCACTCAATAAAATAAATCATTCCGAATATGGAGAAAAATATGCGCCCTCGTGCCATTGTTTTGCTTTCAGGCGGCTTAGACTCAACCACTTGCCTAGCTTGGGCACAAGCACGCTATGAATGTATTGCTATTAGTTTTATGTATGGCCAACGCTCAACGACTGAACTCGATGCAGCAAAAGCATTAGCTCAACGTGCAGGTGTTGAACATCGTGTAATTAATATTGATTTGGCGAATTTAGGTGGGTCTGCACTTACAGACCACAACATTGCCGTACCAGAACAGTTACAAGAAGGCATTCCTGTAACTTATGTACCAGCACGTAACACTATTTTCCTCTCTTATGCTCTAGCAGCAGCTGAAGTATTTAATGCCGAAGCGATTGTTATTGGTATCAATGCTGTTGATTATTCAGGATATCCTGATTGTCGTCCTGAATTTATTGATGCTTTTGCGAATATGGCGCGCTTAGCAACTAAAGCTGGCGTAGAAGGAAAACCACTTAAGTTTGAAACACCACTGTTACATTTATCCAAAGCGAATATTATACGTTTAGGGATTGAACATGGCGTAGACTATAGTCAAACGGTATCTTGCTACCAAGCAGATGCTCAAGGACGTGCGTGTGGCAAATGTGACAGTTGCCGTTTGCGTAAAGAAGGCTTTATCGAGGCTGGTGTTGCCGACCCAACACGCTATATACCGTAATAAGTAGGTAAAATTTATGAAGTTGTTAAAATCAAATCTTATTCTTTCATCTTTGTTTTCAACAGTTGCGCTTATGGCTGGTGCAGCACATGCTGCCGAAAACCCAGTTCAAGCAGCATATAAAAGTACTAACGTTAAAGGTGCATTAGTTAACGTTTGTAAAGATCAAACAGCTAAAGGCGGTAAACTAAGTTCATCTGAAGTTAGCAAATTCTGTAGCTGCCAAGTTGAAGCACAAGGTAAAGTAACTGAAGCACAAAAATGGGAAATCCAAAGTGCAATTAATGCGAAGAAAAGCCCAAGCTCTCTAGGATTTGTACAACAACAAAACCGTGATCTTAAAGCATGTTTCGGTCCTCAGTTAACAACTAAACTTGAAAAATTAACTGAAGATGCAATGAAAGCTGCTCAACAACAAGCTCCTAAAAAATAAGCTTTTGTTATTCCAAATTAAGCCTGCATTTATGCAGGCTTTTTTGTAGCTCTGTTAAAATGATCTTATCGAACTTGAACAATTTATCCGAAATAAACCATGCAAGAACAATGGAAAACCAACGCAATAAATAAGACCTCTATTGTTTCATTCAGTGGTGGTAAAGACAGCTCCCTTGCACTCTACCATGCCATGAAAACTGGCACAGTGAGTGGGCTCATTGTCATGCTGGAAGAACAAGGTCAGCGCTCTCGTTCACATGCTATGCCACTTGATATTATTCAAGCACAAGCTAAAGCAATCGGCTTACCAGTATTCATGGCTTCATCAAGCTGGAATGACTATGAAGCTAAATTTATTGAATTACTCATTCAGGCAAAACAACAAGGTGCTGAGGTACTTGTTACAGGCGATCTGGATATGCCTGAACATGGATGTTGGCATGATCGAATAACTCAACAGGTAGGACTCAAATTAGGAATGCCTCTTTGGCTTCGCCCACATCGTGAAGTTGTTGAAGAATTCATCAATCTTGGTTTCCATAGTGTGCTTGTGACAGTGAACTTAAAATTAGGAATGACAATTGAAGATTTAGGAAAAACTTTAACCTTAGAATATATAAAAGAACTTGAAAACCGCGGTATTGATCCATGTGGTGAAGGTGGTGAATTTCATACCACTGTGATTGATGGCCCAATTTTTAACAAACCAATTCCTGTAAGAAAGCTCGATATTGTTTATCATGAGGAATATGCTTTTTTACCACTTGAATTAGATCAAATTTAGCTTTTTTGAAGGATGAGAAATGACTGACAATATCCAATTACCAAATCAGGTATTCCCAACAACACAAGGTGAAGTGAACTTGACTGAGGTCGAAAATGAATGGTTAATCATTTACTTCTACCCTAAAGATTCAACTCCAGGATGTACAACACAAGCTGTTGGTTTTTCTTGTTTAAAAGATCAGTTTGATGCTTTAGGTGCCAGTATTTTTGGTGTTTCGCGCGACTCAGTAAAAGCCCACCAAAATTTTACAGAAAAGCAGGCACTGACTATTGATCTGATTAGTGATAAAGAAGAAGTACTGTGTAAACACTTCGATGTGATTAAAGAAAAAAATATGTATGGCAAAAAAGTAATGGGTATTGAACGCTCTACTTTCATTTTCCATAACAAAACTTTAGTTAAAAGCTACCGTAAAGTTAAAGCTGCTGGGCATGCGGAACAAGTTCTAGAAGACTTAAAAGCCCTTCAAACAGCTTAATAAAATTAACTAACAAAAAGCGAGTTTCACACTCGCTTTTTGTTTGCAAAGCATTACCCAATACTTTGACTTTGGCGTATCATAAAAACATTAGAATAATTATTTTAAGGCAATGATATGAGTCTACTCAAAACCTGCTCTTTGCTGCCTGCTACTCTTTTTATCGGTGCATGTAGTGCAAATACATTAGCAATATCCACTGACACGCCCACATCAATTGCTCAAATTCAAAACAATTCCAATGAAATAAGCTGCCAAGATTTACAAAACCCAGCCTATCAACAAGCTGTACTTAACACAATTAATCAGATCCGACAGCAATCACGCCAATGTGGTCAACAGTATTTCCCCGCAACTAAACCGTTGAGCTGGAGTAATAATTTATATAAAGGTGCACTTTCTCATAGTGAAGATATGGCTGCACACAACTTTCTCGGGCATGTTGGCTCAACGGGTCTGGACTTAAAATCACGTTTGAAAATTTACAATACACTTGGTAAAGCCAATGGTGAAAATGTCGCTAGTGGCCAAAAAACTTTAGGGCAAGTTATGTCTAAATGGCTAACAAGTCCCTTGCATTGTAGTAATCTAATGAATCCAAAATTCACCACTTACGCAATTGCGTGTGCTTCTGATCAGTCTGTAAAGCAAAAGAGTTATTGGACTCAACAATTTGGTACGCGTTAAAAGGAAAAATGATGCAATCTGGTTCAATCACTCCAATTTTAAGAATTTTTGATGTTGATTTAGCTCAATCATTTTATCTTGAGTTCTTAGGTTTTCAGCTTGATTGGCAACATCAATTTGAAGATAACTTTCCGTTATATTTACAAATTTCCAAAGATGATTGCGTTATTCATTTATCAGAGCATTTTGGTGATGCAAGTCCACATAGTGCAATCCGTATTTATTGGGAACATATTTATGAGCTGCACAGCGAACTAAGCAAAAAAGATTATAAATTTTCTAAGCCTCAGGTTGAAAAAACAGATTGGGAAACACTTGAACTCAGCATCACCGATCCTTTTTCCAACCGAATTATCTTTTGGGCAGATGCTTAATCATTCAGTCCGCTAAAATTTGATAATGGAATACTTTCGATATAATTCTCCATTGATCATCTTCAAACACAAATGTAAGTGCATCATAAAAATATTTAGGGTGGATAACGCATTCAACATGGACTAGCGCCAACCGTTCATTAATCACATTGATTGAATTGATTTTATCCTGTCGTGTTTGTCGCTTTGAAGCTGGAGAAATTCGACTCGCAACTATCGGAAAATATTCAGCCATACTAAGTCGTAGTACGGGATGCTCAGTTACATTGATATATATGGCATCAGGATGAAAAACATTATTTAGAAGTTGTACATCACAAAAATACAAACCATCAAAATATTGCTCTAGTTGTTTCTGAATCTCAGTAATCGGATTATTTTGCATTTTAAGTACTCAAACTTTGTCTTTTTCGTATCGCAGAAACAGTTTCACCTGCAACACCCCAGTTATCAGTTTCAACTTCATCAATGACTACAAAGGTAGTTGCAGGATCTTTATCAAGTACACGAACCACAAGCTCTGTTGCTTCTTGAATTAATTGCTGTTTTTGCTGTATTGAGACATTTTCTTTGGTAATTTGAATTAAAATATAAGGCATATAGACCTCCTTTTATAATTTTATTTAATAACAAAAGTATTAGGCTGCTTCGGCTGCAATTGCGTCTTGAACTGTTTGGCGCTCAGAAATTCTGTTCATAAAACTGGCTAAATGGCTAAAGTGTGCTAAATCAAGGCCAATAAAATCAGCCCAGCGTGTGACAACAAAAATATAAATATCAGCAATCGTAAAGTTGGTTCCTGTTAAGTAATTTTGCCCATTTAATTGTTGATCGACCCATGCATAGTGCTTATTGAGGGTTCTGCTATATACGTTTTTACTTTTTTCACTGTAAGATTCATTAAAAAATGGTGAATACGCTTTATGAATTTCAGAAGCAATAAAGTTCATCCATGAGAGAACCTCGTAACGCCCAGCGGTATTTATTTCAGCTAATAAATCTTTTCGTAAAGATTGATCAACAAGAAACTGGCTAATTACTGCACCTTCTGTTAACAATGAACCATCATCAAGTTGTAATAAAGGGACTTGTCCTTTTTGATTAAATTGATAAAAGTCTTCATTGAATTCAGTTAAATGTTGGTCCAAATCGACTTTGATTAATTCAAATGCAAATCCCAGCTCTCTTAAAACAATATGTGGTGCTAAAGAACAAGCATTGGGTGAATAATATAGTTTCATAAAATAACTGCATACAAGGTATGAAAATCATCTTATTGTTTACTTATATGTGCTTAAATAGCCCAGAACTCAAATCATTTTTTACATGGTGTAATAAATGGCTCAACAACTAAAAAGAATGATGTTTAGTAGCGTAGAGCTATTTTGCTTAGTCGCAGAAAACGAAAGCTTTTCCAAAGCGGCACTTCATGCAGGTGTTAGTCCAGCAGCTGTAAGCCGTTCAATCGCCCGATTAGAAAAGCATTTAGCCACACCACTTTTTGTGAGAACGACTCGACAAGTACGTTTGACGCCACAAGGAAAAATGTATTTTGAGGAATGCAAACAAGCATTAAATCAAATATTAGAAGCTGAGCAACAACTTAAAAACCAAAAACAACAACCTTCAGGTTTGATTCGAATTAGCGTACCAACACCTTATGGGCATTACCGAATATTGCCATTATTAGCAAAATTCTCGCAGCAATATCCAGCCATCGAAGTGGATGTTCAACTAACCAACAAAAATGTGGACTTTATTGCAGAAGGATATGACTTAGCGATTCGCGGACGACAACTTTCTGATTCAAACTTGATTGCACGCCAACTCGAACAAGCTGAGCTAATTGTGGTGGCATCGCCACAATACTTAAAAAAATTCGGCATACCGCAAAGCATTGAAGATTTACAGCATCATCAATGCATTCAATTTGTGCTACCCAGTACAGGGAAAAATGTACCGTGGCTATTCAATTCAAACCATCAAATTATTGGATATCAAAGTACAGGTAAAATCCGCTGTTTAGACGATATTCTAGGTACCATCACCCTAGCAAAACATAGTGCAGGATTATTACAAACCTACCGTTTTATAGTAGAAAAAGAGCTACAAAATGGGGAGTTGATTGAGATTCTTACAAAATTTTCAGGAACTTCACGTCCGTTTTCTCTACTCTACCCACTCAAAAAACACGAATCTTTTCATATTCGTGTTTTTATCGATTTTCTGATCAAAGAATTAAAACCACAAGCTGAATTAATTTAGATTGGTTTTATCATCTATAAGATATTTGCGTTGTAGTTCAGCATAAACTTCAGTCTCTTTAAATTCATCTAAAAATTTAATCGTTCCTACAGGAAAAAATTCCGTTTGGATTTCACCACGATAATAAGCTTCACGCATTGGCGTTGCCGAAATTGAATCTTTTAAACTATCAAGCTCAACCATAATCCATTCAGGAAACAGTCTCAAATAATAGGAAGACTCATCTTTAAAATGTCCGATCAAACCAACTTTTGAGTTCGGTTCAATTACGTCATTCACTAAAGATTTGACTTGTTTTACCCACTTTTCATCATTATAAACATCTACCACATGTACAAAACGGATGCGTTTTTGTTCTTCTAGAGAAAAATTTGACAAGATCATTTGCTCACGCTCTATTGCTAAGAACGGATTTTTAATATTACGTTCCATTTGAGCAGAACCTAGCGCCAAAACCACATAGTGGCTTTGTTGTAAGGCAATTTCAATTGTCTGCATATGAGCCAAATGAAATGGTTGAAAACGCCCTATAAAAACGAGATAGTCAAATTTATACATAATTAGATTTTCACTTTTTATGAACTCATCAGTAACGCTCATTACAAAAAATATGCGCCATAATGAGAACCTAAAAATTAACAACGTGGTTTAAAGCAAGGATAGTACGATGACACTTAGCTGTATTCAACAACCTCATCAACATTTAAACGCAAATTTAGAGGGTGGCGTACTCACCTTAGCCATAAATCGCCCAGATGCAAAAAATGCACTCTATGGCGAACTTTATTTATGGATTGCTCAAGCACTAGATGAAGCCGATCTCAATAAAGACGTCCGAGTGGTTGTTCTACGTGGTGTCGAGCAAGATTTTACTGCTGGTAATGACATGAAAGATTTTATGGGTTTTGTACAAAATCCAAACATGGGTCCAGCTGGAGAAGTTCCGCCATTCGTTCTACTTAAAGCGGCTGCCAAATTATCAAAACCACTTATTATTGCAGTCAAAGGTGTGGCAATTGGAATTGGCGTTACGATTTTATTACATGCAGATTTAGTTTTTGCTGACAACACTACCCTATTCCAAATTCCATTTGTAAGTCTTGGCCTTTCTCCAGAAGGTGGTGCAAGTCAATTACTCATTCAACAAGCGGGTTATCACAAAGCAGCTGAGCTTCTGCTTACTGCAAAAAAATTCAATGCTGAAACCGCAGTACAAGCTGGCTTAGTTAATGAAGTAGTTGAAGATTCTTACGCATCTGCTCAGACAACAGCTCAGCATTTAGCAGCTTTGCCCCTTGCATCATTAAAGCAAACAAAAGCGCTTATGAAGCATAATTTAGAGCAAATTATTGAATGTATTGATCATGAAGCTGAAATCTTTATGCAGCGCGTTCACTCACCTGAAATGCTAGAAGCAGTACAAGCATTTATGCAAAAACGTAAACCAGATTTCTCTCAGTTTAATTAAAATCAATTTCTATGATTTGAATAAACTCAAAGGCAGGCTCTTCATAAGGATGGCTTGCCTTTAATGCTTTCGCTACGGTCTTGGCGTTTTCTTCAATTACAATTGTTTCTACACGCCACTCATCAACTTGTTCAAGTTCACCTAGCTCTCCGATGTAAGGATCGGCGCCTTTAACTGGCTTAAACTGCCCTATTCCTTTCACTTGCCATGCGCAGTGTTCATAATTACCAATACCACCTGCACCAGCAGAGAAAATGGCTTGTTTAGTCGACTCAAGATGTGACTCAGGTACGTAATAAATCAGCTTTAACATGGGCAAAATGACTCAAAAACTAGCGAACTTGCTTTAAATCATACCGTTAAAAAAGCCTCAAAATCAAAGTCAGCTCATCATTACTAAATAATTTGCTCCAATAAAGAGGATTTGAATTGCAAGCGCTAAGCCAAATAAACGCCAGCCCATATCTTTTTTATAAAACGTTTTTATGTGATTTCCATTTTTCATCATTTTGATCTCCAATTTTTTATCGTTGTTACAGAGAAAGCAAAAATTGAACCAACCTCAAATAAAGCATAAGTGGTTAAATAGTAAGCTGCTTATACTTTTATACGTTTTTTTAAAATGCTTCAAGAGCTTCAACACTCCATATGCAGCTATTAGTTTGAAGAAATTTGAAAATTCAGTGATTTATCTTCATCCCTATAATTTTAAGCATCCGATTTCTTTAAATATCTATTCTCATATATTGTCATAGCGAAAGCTAAACCACACAAAATGACAAAACCACAGGTCATTGGAATTAATGTACCGTTATATAACTGCCCAATAATAGAGGCAAGAATAAGTGACAAGACAGAGGACGCTGCACCAATAATAGCCGATGCCATTCCAGCAACATGCCCCATTGGTTCCATCGCAATCGCGTTTAAATTACCAAACAGAGTTCCAAATAATAAAAATAAAATACAGGCATAAAGCATAAACATCCAGAATGATACAACCACGCCTAAAAGCTGAATTCCCAAGAAAATCAAAGAAATTAAGCACAAGCCTAAAAAGCCATAAATACAGATTGGGCGCATACCAAACTTCATAACAATTTTAGAGTTTGTAAATGATGCAATTCCCATCACACCAGCAAGCACGGCAAAATAAGCACTAAATTCTTGTCCTGTTTTACCAAACTGTTGCATAAAAATTTGTTGAGAAGTTCCCAAATAACCAATGAATCCACCAAAGCAAAAGCCTGCACATAGCAAATAACTCATAGTGGTTTTATTACTTACAACTTCTTTAAAGCCCTCTTGAAATGCTTGCAACCGCATAGGTAAACGATTTTCAGGAAGTAAGGTTTCTTCTAATCGTAAAGCAAACCATGCTCCAATCACTGTGGCATAAACCATATATAAAACAAAGATCTCACGCCAGCCAAAGAAATGAATAATGAGCTGTCCTAAACTCGGTGCAACTGCTGGAGCCACCATAAATACCATCATGATTAAAGACATGATGCGAGCCATTTGAGCTCCGCTGTATTTATCTCTAACAATTGAAATCGTAGCAACATAAGGCCCTGAAACACCAATACCTTGAATAAAGCGCCCAACTAAAAACCACTCAAAACTTTGTGTTGTAAAGCACAATAAACTTCCGAGAAAATAAATAATAATTCCTGTGAATAAAATGCGTTTACGCCCAATCGCATCGGATAGAGGCCCGGCAATGAGCTGCCCAATGGTCATACCAGAAAAGATACCAATGATGACCCATTGTGACTGATTATTATTTTTTAATTCAAAAACACGTCCAATCTCGCCTAAAGCAGGCAAAACTGCATCTATCGAAAAAGAAACAATCGACATGAGCAATGCCATGAGTAAAGCAAATTCACGGAAATGGATTTTTGATTTCATTTTTCTTCTCTACTATTTATTCTATTAACATTGTACTACATACAAATAAGCCACCTTACGGTGGCTTATTTCAACTTTTCTATTAACCAATAAACTTACGAGCATTACGGAACATACGTAACCATGCACCATCTTCAGTCCACTCTTCTGGACTCCAAGAGTGCTGAATTGCACGGAAAGTACGCTCAGGGTGCGGCATCATAATCGTTGCACGACCATCTTTAGAAGTAACACCAGTAATCGCTTCAGGTGAACCATTCGGGTTCAATGGATAATGTTGAGTCGGGTTACCGTGGCTATCAACATAACGCAATGCAACTTGGTTAGCTGCATTCAAGCTTGCAATATCAGCTTCACTCGCAACTGCACGACCTTCGCCATGTGCTACAGCAATCGGTAAGATTGAACCTTCCATACCATCAAGTAATACAGAAACAGATTTTTCAACACGAACGTTTACGCTACGAGCTTCAAAAACTTCTGACATATTGCGGTGGAAACGTGGCCAGTGTTCAGCACCTGGAATAAGGGGTGCCAATTGTGACAACATTTGGCAACCATTACAGATACCTAAGCTGAATGTTTCTTCACGATGGAAGAACTGTTCAAACTGATCACGTAATTTAGCATTGAACAATACTGATTTTGCCCAACCACCACCTGCTCCCATTACGTCGCCGTAAGAGAAACCACCACAAGTCACTAAACCTTCGAAATCGCTTAGGCTTACACGACCAGCAAGTAAATCGCTCATGTGTACGTCAATCGTATTAAAGCCAACTTTGTCAAAAGCTGCTGCCATTTCAATATGACCATTTACACCTTGCTCACGCAAGATTGCCATATTAGGACGACGTGTATTAATGAACGGCGCTTCAATAGGTTCATTCAAATCGAATGTTGGTTTAGCAATCAAACCTTGATGCGTATTGTCAGTAATTAATGAAAATTCCTGATCAGCAGTTTCTACGTTATCACGTAAACGTTGGATCTGATGAGATACCTCAGACCAAGCTTGTTGTAATTCAGCACGATCTAAAGTTAAACCATTTACAGATAATTGATCTGAGTTGTTTACACGACCAACTACAGCAATTGCATCTTTTAAGCTAGAAGCTGCGATTTCTGCTTGTAAAGCTTCCCAATCAGTTGCTTTAATTTGAAGTACTGCACCAATTTCTTCTGCAAATAAGCCCGCAGTAGTCTGGTTTTCTAACGCAACACCTAAACGTGCAGCAAACATCATTTCAGCTACAGAAGCTAATAAACCACCATCACCGATGTCATGGTAAGCTTGAATCAAACCACGATTGTTCCAGTCTTGGATTAAAGCGAAGAACGCTTTGAAATCATCAAAACTATCAACATCTGGAGTGATTGAACCGATTGCTTTATATACTTGAGCAAGAATCGAACCACCTAAACGGAACTGACCTTTAGATAAATCAATACGTACAAGTACTGAATCTTCTAAATTTTTAAGTTCAGGCGTTAAGGTCTTACGAACATCAGTTACTGGAGCGAATGCAGTAATTACACCCGTCATTGGAGAAGTTACGGCTTTATCTTCACCGTTATCATTCCAAGTCGTACGCATTGAAAGCGAGTCTTTACCTACTGGAATCGCAATTCCTAAAGCAGGACACATTTCCATACCAATCGCTTTCACGCCTTCAAACAATGCTTGGTCTTCACCTTTTTGACCAGCAGCAGCCATCCAGTTTGCAGAAAGTTTGATATCGCTAATTTGTTCAATGTTTGCACATGCAATATTGGTAATTGCTTCAGCAACTGCCAAACGAGCAGATGCTGCTGGATTTAACAATGCAACTGGTGGACGTTCACCCATTGCCATTGCTTCACCAGTGAAACCTTGCAAACTTGTTGTCGTTACTGCTGCATCCGCAACAGGAACCTGCCAACGACCAACCATTTGATCACGTGCAACCATACCTGTAATTGAACGGTCACCAATTGTGATCAAGAATGATTTAGACGCAACTGTAGGGTTTTTCAATACACGGAAAATCGCATCTTTCAAATCAACTTTTGAAGCGTCAAAATCATCGCCACTACGTTCAATAGTTTCATAAGAACGTTGCATACGTGGTGTACCACCAAGCATTACTTGCATTGGGATATCAACTGCATCATTTTGGAACAATGGATCTTCAACTGTTAAGTGACGTGCTTCAGTTGCTTCACCCAACACAGCAAACGGACAACGTTCACGTGCACAGATTGCTTCGAACTGCTCTAAAGATTCTGGACGAATAGCAAGAACATAACGCTCTTGTGCTTCATTTGACCAGATTTCCATTGGGCTCATGCCCGGCTCTAATGAAGGAATCTTACGAAGGTTAAGAACTGCCCCTAACTCATGATCGTTCACAAGTTCAGGCATAGCATTTGATAGACCGCCCGCGCCAACGTCGTGTACAGAAACGATTGGGTTGAAGTCTTCTAAACGCCAGCAAGTATCGATTACTTCTTGACAACGACGTTCCATTTCTGGGTTTTCACGTTGTACTGAAGCGAAATCAAGGCTTTCACCCATTGTACCGCTATCTACCGAAGATGCTGCACCGCCACCAAGACCGATTAACATTGCAGGGCCACCCAATACAATGAGTAAATCACCTGGTTGAATCGCATCTTTTTCTACGTGATCAGGACGGATATTACCGTAACCACCAGCAATCATGATTGGCTTGTGGAAGCCTTTCACTTCACCATTTACATTCTGTTCGAAAGTACGGAAATAACCATTTAACGCAGGACGACCGAATTCATTGTTGAATGCCGCGCCGCCTAATGGACCTTCAATCATGATTTGTAATGGCGAAGCCATACGTGAAGGTTTACCGTAGTTTTCTTCCCAAGGTTGTTCAAAACCTGGAATATTTAAGTTGGAAACTGTGAAACCTGTTAAACCAGCTTTTGGTTTACCACCACGACCTGTTGCACCTTCATCACGGATTTCACCGCCTGAACCTGTTGCAGCACCAGCAAATGGAGAAATTGCTGTTGGGTGGTTATGAGTTTCAACCTTCATTAAAATATGAGCAGCTTGGCTCTTATATTTATAAACAAAGTGACCATTTTCATCCGCTTTTGGATAAAAACGCATCGTGTCATAACCCACAATTACTGAAGCATTATCTTTATATGCAGATAACACATCAGTTGGAGATTCTTTATAAGTGTTTTTAATCATCTGGAACAATGATAATGGTTGTTTTTCACCATCAATTGTCCATTCAGATCCAAAGATTTTATGACGACAGTGCTCAGAGTTTGCTTGTGCAAACATCATTAACTCGATGTCATTTGGATTACGACCAAGCTTACCGAATGCTTCAGTTAAGTAATCAATTTCTTGTTCAGATAACGCAAAACCAAACTCATTGTTAGCTTTAACCAAAGCTTCTTTGCCTTGACCCAAGATATCAATTGAATTTAATGGTTTTGGAGCTGTTTCTGAAAATAATGCTTTTGCATCATCAATTTGAGCAAAAACTGTTTCTGTCATACGGTCATGAAGTACTTGTTTAACTTCATTCGTAATTTCAGTAACGCCTTTTAACGTGAATAAAAGACCACGTTCTAAACGGTGTACTGGTGTATTACAGTTTTTGAAAATATCAGTTGCTTTAGAAGACCAAGGTGAAATAGTACCCACACGTGGTGTAACTAAAATCTGAATCTCATCACTTGCAGATTGACGAAGTTCAAAAGACTCACCGTCATTCAATAATTGCAAAGCAGATTGATGTTGCTGCTCGTTGAGCGCTTGATCAAACAAATAGACCCATTGGCTGTCAAAAGATTGAACAGAACTAATTGACGATAAACGTGTTAATAGTTGAGCTTTCTTAAAAGAAGAATGTGCTGCTGCACCGGCCACGATAAACATGTTGATTTTGGCTCCACGGGCAGGTCTTGTGAACCTTACCGCAATGTGACTTTAGAGAGAGCGCATATTCTACTGCTTCTTGCTAAAATCAGCTAGATGTAGAATCAGTATTCTGTAACCTAATTCTGCAAGAAGTGAGTAGTTTTTTGTTCAAAATCATTTTTTTAGGCATTCTAGCTAAAAATAAATTGTTTCATGTTTATTCAATAACATAATAAAATCTGAACTAAGACAAACTATGTCGCACCAAGCTAGTGCTTTTAACTTTTTTTTGGCATGATCAGGTTTTACAGTTTTGAATAATGATAAATGGAACAAATGCGTTGGTTAGAGCTGCTTTCTGCAGTTCGTTTAGGTAGTAAAAAAAGCAGTACAGAACTGGCTCGTAGCCCATTCCATAAAGATTATGACCGTATTATATTTTCTCAAAGTTTTCGTCAGCTAAACCGTAAGACGCAAGTTCACCCACTCGCACAGCATGATGGCATTCATACCCGTTTAACTCACTCTCTTGAGGTTTCCTGTATTGGCCGCTCAATGGGTATGCTTGCTGCAGAAAAAATAAAAAATGAATTACCTGTCTGGATTTCTCCTGCCGATGTCGGCGCAATTATTCAAGCAGCCTGTCTTGCCCACGACATTGGCAATCCACCTTTCGGACATGCAGGTGAATATGCAATCCGTGAGTGGTTCGATGATGCATCACATGATGATTTTTTAAAAAAGCTAAGTCCCGAAGAAGAAGCCGATGTTCGCCAGTTTGAAGGTAATGCTCAAGGATTACGTTTATTAAGTCGCATTGACTATCATCCAAATGATGGAGGTATGCGTTTAACCTATGCAACCTTAGGCGCTTATTTAAAGTATCCATGGCTTTCAAAAACCATTGCGTCGCAAGGTGATCGCCCTTCTCATCAACGAGCAAAGTTTGGTTGTTATCAATCTGAAAAAGAAATTTTAAAACAGATTGCCGAACAGCTTGGCCTTATTCAGTTAGGCGAATATCATTATTGCCGTCACCCACTCACCTATTTGTTAGAAGCTGCGGATGACATTTGTTATGCCTTAATTGACTTAGAAGATGGCATTATCTTAAATATGTTGAGTTACCAAGAAGTTGAACCAATTTTCTTAAACCTTATTGCCGACTATGGTCAGCCTGAAGAATTGTCACATCCAAATAGTACATGGCAACAAAAGATTTCGGCATTACGTGGTCGTGTCATGAAACGGCTTGTAGATGAAGTCACTACAGCCTTTGCTAAACATCATTATGAAATCATTACAGGCCAGCTTAAAGGTAACCTTTTACAATATTGTTCACCCGATATTGCAATTGGTATCGAAACAGCCAAGAATCTGGCACGCGACAAAATTTTTGAACACCCACAAAAATCGGGATTAGAAATTATTGCGCATCAAAGTTTGCAAACGATTTTAGATGCATTTGTACCACTGACCACACCACATAAATCTTTAAGCTTTAAAGAACAACGTTTAATGTCTATCCTTAATCTGTATGGTGCTAACTTTAGCAATAATCATTACAGCAATATTATGCAAGTACTCGATATTATCAGTAAGTTCTCAGATCATCAGGCTTATAGCTTGGCGCAAGAGTTGCAAGGTAATAAAATAGGTTTGTTTTAATGATAAGTCGACATGTAGATAGAGGGCTCTATCCATCATTTTTTATGTATTCAGATCAGTGGGTAAAATGTCCTAAATGTTCTCATCTGAGTATCTTGAAATATGACAGTCCTTTGTCACCAGTAAATGCGCCTTATCAAGGAACTTTTTCTTTTACTTGTCTAAATTGTTGTTATCAAATTAAAGCTGAAGATAGTTCAACATCGAGTCGTCACAATGGTCATTTTTACGCCACGGCTTACCAGCGTTGCCACAGTTGTGGTGGGTCATGGCTCAAAGCAAATCAAAAGCTGAATAATTCAGGAGCTTATCCTCCATATATTCAAGCTAAATGTCATCTATGCCAAAATTTTTCAAAATTTGAAAAATATAATGTAGCTTTTGTTTTAGACCAGAAATTTGGTTATACAAACTATGGACTTGAACTTTATTTGAAAACTTCAAGTAGGCATGGAGATATATACGTTTATAATCCTACACATTTAAAAGAATTAAAAATGTTTGTTGAAGCTAATCTAAGAGAACGAACGAAACAGACTGGTAATAGCAGTTACTTTTCGCGTCTACCTGCATGGATAAAATCCACACGAAATCGAAAGGAAATTTTAAAAGCCATTTTGCGTTTAGAACAAATGGCATCTACTATTCAACCATTAACAAACAAGTGAAAGATTCAATGATCGGATGTTTAATTGGCGAAGTGTTTGCCCTAGAAGCCCCTACTGTATTACTGAATGTAAGTGGTGTGGGTTATGAAATTGATACGCCACTTTCAACATTTTGCCAATTACAAAAAGGCCAAAAAGTTACGTTATGGACACATTTAGTTGTTCGTGAAGATGCTCAGCAACTCTACGGTTTTAGTGATGCTCAAGAAAAAACAATTTTCCGCACTTTATTAAAAGTAAATGGTGTAGGCCCTAAAATGGCATTGGGTATTCTATCGACACTAAGCGTTGAGCTATTGGTTCACACCATTGAGCATGACGACATTAACACGTTAGTAAAAGTTCCGGGTGTTGGCAAAAAAACAGCTGAACGTTTAATGATTGAGCTTCGTGACCGTTTCAAAACATTAGCCCAAGGCACTTCTACTTCAGCTAGCCTGCCTCAAATTCAGTTCGCTGCAAACTCGCCTGTGGCAGAAGCAGAAGCCGCTTTGCAATCTTTAGGTTATAAGCCACTTGAAGCACAAAAAGCTGTTGCTGCGGTTAAAGCCGATTACACAGAATCAGCCGATATTATTCGTGCTGCTCTTAAATCAATGATGAAGTAAAACACTTATGCAAGACCGTCTAATCAGTGGAGCAGAAAAACCCGAAGATCATTTTGATCGGGCTATTCGACCAACTTCTCTTGCCGACTACATCGGACAACCTGTAGTACGCGAGCAAATGGAAATTTTCATTGGCGCAGCTCGCGGTCGTGGTGAAGCACTCGACCACACGCTGATTTTTGGTCCACCCGGCTTAGGTAAAACTACCCTTGCCAACATTATTGCGCGTGAAATGGGCGGAAATCTTAAATCTACTTCGGGGCCAGTTTTGGAGCGTGCCGGCGACTTAGCTGCAATGCTGACCAACCTCGAAGAAGGCGACGTCTTGTTCATTGATGAAATTCACCGCCTTTCTCCAGTGATTGAAGAAATTCTTTATCCAGCGATGGAAGACTACCAATTAGATATTATGATTGGTGAAGGGCCTGCTGCTCGTTCAATTAAACTCGATTTACCCCCGTTTACACTTGTCGCGGCTACAACACGTGCAGGTTTGCTCACCTCTCCGCTACGTGACCGTTTCGGTATTGTCCAACGTCTTGAGTTCTATTCTGTAGAAGACCTCACTCATATTGTGTCACGCTCTGCAAACTTGATGAATGTGCCCATTACAGTTGAGGGTGCAGAAGAAGTTGCACGCCGTGCCCGTGGAACGCCTCGTATTGCCAATCGTTTATTACGTCGAGTTCGTGACTATGCTCAAGTGAAAGGTACAGGCGAAGTGACTCATGAAATGGCACAACGTGCGCTTGATATGCTCAATGTTGATAAAGCTGGCTTAGACACCCTAGACCGCCGTTATTTGAGCATGCTGTTAGAGCGTTTTGATGGCGGCCCTGCTGGAGTCGAAGCGCTTGCAGCTGCTATGGCTGAAGATAGCGGCACCCTTGAAGATGTAATTGAACCGTATTTAATTCAACAAGGTTATGTGATGCGTACTGCACGAGGTCGCATTGCAACGAACCAATCTTATTTACAGTTTGGAATGACACCACCTGAGCCTAAAAACTAATCAAAGGAAGAGAATTTTCTCTTCCTTTTTTAATTCATTTATTCTTTTAACTTAAATAACAATTGTTTTATCAATAATTTAGAAACTCTATACCTTTTAAGTCTTTCTTTATACCTTATTGATTTTTTAATATTTTTAAAAACTGAATTATAAGAAATCTAGATATTAAATCTTATGAACAATAATATTTTTAGGATAAGGACATGTATAAGAAAGCCGCTTTATTTTTACCACTTGCCTTAATGAGTCAGCTAAGCCTAGCAGATTGGGTAAACGATGCTGCTCAACAAAATGAAAATCAAGTCATTCAGCTAAGACAAAACATTCACCAACACCCTGAACTCGGCAATATGGAATTTAAAACCTCAGCCCTTGTTCAAAAAGAATTAAAGTCTTATGGCATTCAAGTCAAAACAGGCTATGCGAAAACAGGTGTTGTAGGTATTTTAAAAGGTAATAAACCTGGGCCTATTATTGCGCTTAGAGCGGATATGGATGCTTTACCTATGGAAGAAAAGAGCGGTGTTTCCTTTGCCAGTAAACAAAAAGCAATTTATCAAGGTAAGGAAACCTATGTGATGCATGCATGTGGACATGATGCACACACAGCAATGTTATTAGGTGCAGCAAAAATTTTAGCTGCGAATAAAGATAAAATATCGGGCACAGTTATTTTTGTTTTTCAACCTGCTGAAGAAGGTGGTGCAGATATAGATAACTTCACTCAGGGTGATCAAATCGGTTCACGAAAAATGATCGCTGATGATGCTTTTAAAGACTATAAACCAGAAGCTATTTTTGGAATGCATGTTATTGCGGGTATGAAAAGTGGTCATCTTTATTATAAAGATGGTGCCATTTTAAATAGTGCAGACCACTTACGTATTCAGGTCAACGGCAAGCAGGTTCATGGTTCGACGCCATGGTTAGGCAGAGATCCAATTTATGCATCGGCACAAATGATTAATAATTTACAAAGTCTTATTAGCCGAAGAACAGATCTAACCCAAGGTATGGGCGTAGTCAGTATTGGCAATATTCAAGGTGGTACAGCAGGAAATGTGATTCCCGAACAGGTCAATATGATCGGTACCATTCGCTCTAATAACGAAGAAATAAGAAATAACATCTTAAAAAGTTTACCAGTCATGATTGAGCATAACGCTCAAGCCAATGATGTCACTGCTAAAGTTGAAATTGCGCCTTATGCGCCAGTCACCATGAATGACAAAACCCTTACTCAACTTATTCAGCCAACATTAGCTAAAGTTGCTGGCGAGTCAAAACTTCATGTTTTAGACCATAATGCGAGTGCAAGTGAAGATTTTGCCTATTATGGCAAGTTAATGCCCTCATTCTTTGTCTTCTTAGGGGCGACACCAGAAAATCAAGACTTAAATCAGGCTGCACCGAATCATAATCCCTATTTTATTGTAGATGACAAGACCTTAAAAACTGGAACTGAGCTACATGTAAGGTTCGTATTAGATTATCCGAATATATCAAAACAAGTCCAAACTTCATGGAAGCCCTCTTAACTTAAAAAGCTTGCTAGCCATAAGATGTAGCGTTTTTAGATTAGAAATTCAGCAATCGCAATTGAAAGGTTGTGCCATAGGACTTAGTATGCAATCTGCTAAACTGCCCCGTATTTAAAAGCAGATGTATGGCTTTTGAATGGAACCAATGTTTTATTCAAAGCCATATTTTAAATATAAAGCTCTATAGTGAACTAAAACGGAATCCTCTCATGGCGAATCATTTTGAATTCAACATTCGTGTTTATATTGAAGATACGGACGCAGGCGGTATTGTTTACCATGCCAACCACATTCGCTATATGGAACGTACCCGTACTGAATGGCTCCGTGCTTCTGGCGTTGATCATTACTGGCATCAAAAAGACTACAACTTTGTCGTACACAAAATTGACGTAAAATACATGCGTCCTATTTTAATGGATGATTTAATTACTGTTACAGCACGTGTAGTTTCATGTAAAGCTGCGTCATTTGTGTTGCAACAAAATATTTATCGTGGTGAAATCTTGCTTGCTTCTGGCGAGGTTGAGTTGGCATGTTTAAGCAAAGAACTTGTAGCTCGTCGTCTTCCAGAAGAAATACGTGATCTTATTCGTAAAGAATTGGAACAAGACTAAAAAAACAACCGGCATATGTAACTATGGCAACAAACATTGAATCAACCCTGCATATTTCTGACCTTATTTTACAGGCAAGTCCAGTCGTTCAGTTGGTCATGCTAATTTTATTGTTAGCATCAATCTTTAGTTGGTATCTGATTGCCAAGTTACATATGAGTTATAAGAAAGCGCATCAAGAAGATGAACATTTCCAGAAAATGTTCTGGTCGGGTGCTGAACTCAATACGCTTTACAACAATGCTCAGCTCAACTCAAAACGCTCAGGTCTTGAAGATATTTTTTATCAAGGGTTGAGTGAGTTTTTTAAACTTAAAAAACGTCAGGCCCCTGTTTCACAAACGATTGAAGGGACTGAACGTATTTTGCGAGTAGGTTTGAGTCGTGATCAGAGCCATCTAGAATACGGCTTAGGTACTTTAGCAAGTATTGGCTCTGTAGCTCCTTACATCGGTCTATTCGGTACCGTTTGGGGGATTATGAATGCATTTATCGGTTTAGCTGCTGTTGATCAAGTCACTTTGGCAACTGTTGCACCTGGTATTGCCGAAGCACTTATTGCAACCGCAATTGGTTTATTTGCTGCAATTCCTGCTGTGTTGGCTTTTAACCACTTCACTTCTAAAAGTGAAAGTGTTTACTCTGATCGTGCTTTATTTGCTGAAGAGATGATTGCCTTATTGCAACGTCAGTCTGTGGGTTCATCACAGGAAGATGCATAATGGCAATACAGCGTTCAGGGCGCTTTGAGCGTATAAAAAAACCATTAAAAAGTGATATGAACGTCGTACCCTATATTGACGTTATGCTCGTACTTTTGGTTATTTTCATGGTGACTGCACCCATGATTACTAGTGGTATTAAAGTCGATTTACCTCAAGCAAATAACCATCCAATCGAATCAAAAGATATGCCAGCCATGGTAACTATTGGTAAAGATGGCAATATTTATCTTCAGTATGAAGATTACAAAGATAGTGAACCATTGTCTCGTGAAAAACTTGAAGAAGTTTTAAGCGGTGCACAAAAACAAGCTGAACAAGAAAATAAACAACTCACAGTTTTAGTCAATGGTGATAAGTCTCGTCCTTATGGAGAAGTCGTATCATTGATGGCAAGTTTACAAGAAGCAGGTTTAACTCAAGTTGGCCTTCTGACAGAGCCTTTAAAATAAGCTATGAATAAAAATCAAAAGCCACACTTTAAACAAAATGCGATTGCATTGAGCTTTACACTAGGAGTTCATGCAATTGCCATTGTTGGCTTGCTTTTTTTAGGCTTGAGTAAACCACCTGAACAGCCAAAAAAGCTAACAACTATTTTAGTTAAGCCAGAAGATTTACCTCCTCCGTTAGCCAAAGAAGTTGAACAAGAGACTACAGCTACAAATGAAGCAAAAGAGGTGTTAACCCCTATTGTGGATGAAACGCTTCCTGAAAATCTTCCTGCTACGCCCCCTCCTCCGACCGCTCAACAACTTGCTGCTCAAAAGCAAAAGGTCGAACAGGCACAGCAAGTAAAATTAGCTGAACAAAAGCGTAAAGCTGAAGAAGCTGCAAAAGCTAAACAAGCAGCAGAACAGCAACGTATAGAGGAAATACAAAAGCAGCAAGCTGAAGCTAAACGCCAAGCTGAGGCTAAAATAAAATCCGAAGCCGAACAAAAACGTAAGGCTGAACAAAGTGCAAAAGCTGAAGCAGATGCCAAGGCAAGACAAAAAGTTGCTGAAGAAGCTAAACAAAAAGCAGAGACCGATGCAAAGCTAAAACGTGAGGCTCAAAAAGCCGAAAACGCTAAACTTCGAGCACAGCAAGAAGCTAAGCAAAAAGCTGAAGCAGATGCTAAAGCTAAACAGCAAAAAGCTAATGACGA
>NZ_KB849420.1:0-135048 GCF_000368405.1 Acinetobacter sp. NIPH 817 | reverse complement strand
CTAAACGCAAAGCTGAAGCAGACGCTAAAGCTAAACAGCAAAAAGCTGATGACGCTAAACGCAAAGCTGAGGCTGATGCAAAAGCTAAGCAGCAAAAAGCTGCTGATGATGCTAAACGTAAAGCTGAAGCTGAGGCCGAAGCAAAAGCTGCATCTGCTCAAAAAGCACAAGAAGAAGCAGCTCAGAAGAAAGCCGAAGCTAAAAAAATTGCTTCTTCAGCTAGACGTGATTTTGAGCAAAAAATTCGACGCTCTTGGGATGTTCCGACTGGCAGTAGCGGTAAAACAGTTGGTGTCCGTTTTACCCTTTCAGACTCAGGGAGCGTTAATTCTATTGTGATCACACGTTCAAGTGGCGATGATGCTTTAGATGCAAGTATTAAGGCTGCAATTCAAGCATCTGCGCCATATCCTATGCCATCAGATCCTGATGCAAGACGCGAAGCAAGAAGCGTTAACTCTACATTTAGAGCGCAATAATTTTGAAAGAGTTACATGCTTTAAATAGTTTAAGGCATGTAACTATGCTACAAAATCAACAGTCACAAAAATACCTGCTATGACTTTAAACTTATGAATACGAGCCGCAAACACCTGCTATCTTTAGCATTGATCACCGCCTTAAGCCCTATTGCTTCTACAACTGCTTTTGCCCAGTTATATCTGGAAATTGCTAAAGCACCAGATCAGGCACCCAAAATTGCTATTGTCCCGTTTAACAATGACAATGGGCTCTCTCCTATTGTTGAAACTGACTTAAACCGTTCTGGACGTTTTACAAGCTCATCTAAAAATTTGCCTGCGAATGCTGCAATCAATCAGATTCAAGCTTCTGATTGGCAAGCTGCCGGAATTCCATATGTAGTTACTGGACAAATTAAACAAACAGCTACAGGTTTTGAAGTTCATTACCAACTTTATGATGTACAAAAGCAGCAATACATTTTAAATGAACTTTTAAATGTACCCGCTTCACGCATACGTCAAGCTGGCCATATGGTGAGTGATGCTATTTATCAGGCACTTACTGGTATTCCAGGTGATTTTAGCGGCCGTATTGCATATGTACTCAGAAACCCTGCAACTCCTGCAGAGCGTTATACTCTACAAATTGCAGATACCGATGGTGAACAGCCAAAAACTGTTTTGTCATCTCGTGACCCAATTCTTTCTCCGGCATGGACACCAGATGCCAAGAAAATTGCTTATGTTTCTTTTGAAACTAAACGTCCAGCAATTTATCTACAAGATTTATCTACTGGAACACGTGAAGTACTCACTAGCTTTAGAGGCCTAAATGGCGCACCGAGTTTTTCACCTGATGGTCAATCAATGCTATTTACAGCATCAATGAATGGCAATCCAGAAATCTATCAAATGGATTTATCAACTCGCCAAGTTAAACGTATGACAAACGACTCGGCAATTGATACAGAAGCACGTTATACACCAGATGGAAAATCGTTTATTTTCACTTCTGACCGTGGTGGTTCAGCCCAAATCTATCGTTATACCTTTGCTGATGGTTCAGTAAAACGTCTAACGTTTAAAGGTTCATTTAATGCACGCGGAACCTTGAGTGCAGATGGCAAAAAGATTGCTCTTGTTCATCGTCCAAGTGGCAGCAGTTATAAAGTTGCAATTCAAGACATTAATACTGGCATCACCAATATTCTTACTCCAACCAGTTTAGACGAATCACCAAGTTTCTCACCGAATGGGCAAATGGTGGTCTACGCGACTCGTGAAGGCAACCGTGGCTTGTTATCTATCATGTCTACTGATGGACGTTTCCGTATGAATTTACCAAGTGAACAAGGTGAAGTACGTGAACCAGCTTGGGCACCAAAATAACTTTTAATTCCATTGATGGAGAAGATCATGAAATCAATCAAATATTTAGCTTTACCCTTTCTTAGCGTAGCACTTGTAATGACGGGTTGTGCTAGCCGCAAACCAGCAGCAACTACCGCAACTGGCACAAATCCAAGTACAGTTAACACTTCTGGTTTAAGTGAAGATGCTGCATTAAATGCTCAAAATTTGGCTGGTGCTTCATCGAAAGGTGTAACTGAAGCAAATAAAGCTGCTTTGGCTAAACGCGTTGTTCATTTTGATTATGACAGCAGTGATTTATCTACTGAAGACTATCAAACGCTTCAAGCTCACGCTCAATTCCTTATGGCAAATGCAAATTCAAAAGTTGCATTAACTGGTCATACAGATGAACGTGGTACACGTGAGTACAATATGGCTTTAGGCGAGCGTCGTGCTAAAGCTGTACAAAGCTACTTAATTACCAATGGTGTAAACCCACAGCAACTTGAGGCTGTAAGTTACGGTAAAGAAGCTCCTGTGAATGCAGGACATGATGAATCTGCGTGGAAAGAAAATCGCCGCGTTGAAATTAATTACGAAGCAGTGCCTCCTTTATTAAAATAAGGCATCTACATAAAAAAAACGCTCATATTTTATGAGCGTTTTTTTATAACAACACAACTTAAGAAGATTTCTTTTCTTCTTCAGAATGTTGCATAGATTCAATCAAATCATGCTTATTAAAATCTTTATATTCAGGCTTAGCCTCGTAGTCTTTCCAAGCTTCCTGAACATTTTCTTTCGAAATTTCATCTAGATTGATTGGTTCACCTGCTGTTGGGGTCGCATCAAACTTCTTTGTTGTCATTTCGATTCTCCTAAAAATATACAATCCTTTGTAATGCAATCAACATACCATTTTAATTGGGGCTTGTAAGCATAAATCCAACACAAATAAAGTAAGATAATTTTTATTTTGTGACATTCTCATCTAGAATATGCCACGTATTTATCTGACTCATTTTGATGCTTGAAGCACAGGAGCTTTTTTTATGTCCAACCTCACATTGTCCCAATTTTTACAACAACAAAAAGGGAATCTAACACCTGAGTTGGCTCAAGTCATCGACACTATCGCCACCACCTGTAAAACGATCGATCAAGCCTTACAAAAAGGTGCGCTCGCTGGTATTTTGGGTAGTGCTGGTAATGAAAATGTTCAAGGTGAAACACAGAAAAAACTTGATGTGATTTCTAATGACTATTTAATTGATGCTTTAAAAGTTCATCCACAAGTGGGTGGCCTCGCTTCTGAAGAGCTTGATGAGTTCACACCTGCACAAGAAAATGGTAAATATTTGGTTTTATTTGATCCATTAGATGGCTCAAGCAACATCGACATCAATATGTGTGTAGGCACTATTTTCTCTATTCTGCCTGCGAAAAATGCGGTAACCCAAGCAGAAGATTTCATGCAAGCAGGTACACAGCAAGTTGCTGCTGGTTACGTACTTTATGGTCCATCAACCATGATGGCTTTAACTGTAGGAAATGGCGTAGTATTCTTTACTTTAGACCCAGAAACTCAAACATTCTTGCTTACTACTGACAATGTTCAAGTTTCAGCAGATACTCAAGAGTTTGCAATTAACGCATCTAACCAACGTCATTGGGAAGAGCCTGTAAAACAATATATTGATGAATTACTTGCAGGTAAAACATCTGTACGTGAAAAAGATTTCAACATGCGCTGGGTAGCATGTATGGTGGGTGATATTCACCGTATTTTATGCCGTGGCGGTATTTTCCTTTATCCGTACGACTTAAAAGATCCGAAAAAAGCAGGTCGCTTACGTTTAATGTATGAAGCAAACCCAATGAGTATGCTGATTGAACAAGCTGGTGGCGCATCAACTACAGGTCGTGTTCGCATCTTAGATATTGAACCGACAGAACTTCACCAACGTGTTCCTGTAATTATTGGTTCTAAAAATGAAGTTGAGCGTGTAACAAGCTATCATTAATAATTTTAATTATTTAGGGCATCATAGTATCATGATGCCCTTTTGTTGGATATTTTCTCATGGCGGTTATTTTTTTAGAATCAAAAGACAATGCAAAAATTAAACATTTGCGTGGGTTAATCGAACTTAATAGCGCCCGAAAAAAGCACCAACAAACAGTTCTTGAAGGTACCCATCTCTGCTTGACGTGGTTACAACAGCAAAAGAAGATTTTTTCTTTATTTACGACAGAACAAGCATTAGAACATACTGATTTAAAAAAAATAATCGAACTGCATCAAGGTCATATCTTTGTTATTAGTGAAGTTTTATATAGAGATTTGAGCACATTAGGTACAAGCTTACCTTGTTTAGCTATTATTGATTTACCTAAAACTGCATCAACGATTGACTATAAAGTAGATACTTTAATTCTGGAAAATATACAAGATCCAGGCAACGTAGGTACATTGCTACGTTCAGCAGCGGCAGCAAATATTAAACAAATTATTTGCACACAAGGATCTGCATCACTTTGGTCGCCACGAGTTTTACGAGCAGGTATGGGAGCTCATTTTAGCTTACATTGTTTTGAAAACTTCCAACTCATAGATATTCTTCCAAAATTTCAAATACCAGTTTTTGTTACAAGTTCTCATCGCTCAAGCAGCCTTTACTCAAAAGATCTTTCAAAACCGTGTGTCTGGATTTTAGGAAATGAAGGCCAAGGGGCAAGTGATTATGCCTTAGATCACGCAGAATCTGTCACTATTCCTCAGCCTGGTGGACAAGAGTCATTAAATGTAGCAATAGCAGGATCTATTTGTTTTTTTGAGATGGTTCGTCAACGCCAATAAAACGTTAATTTATTTTACATCTCACATATTTGTGAAAAAAATCAATTACACTAGTAAAAAATAACCGATTGTTGTCAACCTCCCACCTCTTTTCAACGTTATATAAGAGATATATTGAAGATAAGGTGGGTATGTCCAATGACAGGATTTTCCATCTCCATGGATTTAGCACCGAAAAAGTCTCGATCGGAAACATCTAGTGCTCATGCAAGCACGGCTGAACAACGCCTGAAAGTTTTCATGCAAGATGTTACTGGTCGTGCTTTGGTGATGATGGAGAGTGCTACCCAAGGTCAACAAGGTATTGCAATGGATTTGGTTCAAGAAGCATTTATTGCTTTACACAAATCTTATGCCGATAAAAGTACTGAAGAATGGTATCCCCTGTTTTATACTATTTTAAACAACAAACTTCAGGATTGGCGCCGCAAAGAATCTCGTAGAGCAAACCCATTTTCATTCTTCAAAAAAGTTAGTCTGGATAATGACGACGATGAAGTTATTGATGTAGTTGATGAAAAAGCCATTAATCCTGCGGATTTTCTTGATCAAGCAGTGACTATCGAAGAAATTCGAGAAGCAATTTCAAAGCTACCTGTTCGTCAACAACAGGCATTTATGTTACGTGCGTGGGAAGGTTTTGACACACACACAACGGCTCAGATCATGAACTGTACTGAAGGTAGTGTAAAAACCCATTATCACCGAGCAATTCAGGGACTTAGAGAGTACTTAGCCCATTTAAATCCCTTGGGAGGTTCTGATGAATCATGATGATTTCACTAAAAAGGTGACGTCTGAACTTGATAGTTTGGCGCATCACCATAAAAATAAAACAGTGGTCATGAATCATGTGCTTGACCATATTCAACAAAAACCAGCCTCTTTTTATAGTGTCTGGAAAATGTCTGGTTTTGCACTTGCAGCTGCGATCACAGGTTTTGTAATTTTACCTAATTCAGCAGATATTGTTGATAAGCCACAAAATCAAGTGATTGTAAATCCTAAATTATCTCCACAAATGGTAGAAGATTTAGAAATGCTAATGGTCTTGGGTGAGGATAAAGTACAACATGGCAGCTAAAAAATTAGCACTTATCCTTTGTTCATTAAGTTTCCTGCAAACGAGTTTTGCAGGTTTTGAACGATTTTGGATTTTTTCTAAGGATGCCAATACACAAGTTGATGACACATGGAATGCTCTTTCTGAAGAGGAACAACGTGCAGTTATTAAACGCTACCAGAGCTTAAAAGAGTTACCAGCGAATCAAAGTACGAACCTACAGCAACGTATGGACTGGTTTACTCAACTTCCCGATGCTGAAAAAGAAAAAATGCGTGAAGCATGGCAAAAAATGAGTACACAAGAGCGTAATGATTTACGCCAGCGTATGCTTAAAGCGAATGGCGAAGAAAGAACAGCTATTCGTGAAGAGTATATGAACAAGTATTTAGAACATTAAATATAACTCTGTAAAATTCGTACACAGTGAATTTAATGTCTTAAATAATTTTCTATAAAAAAGCCTCCAATTGGAGGCTTTTTTATTTTATATCGTTTATTTACGGTAGCGTCTATAAACCACTAAACCAAGTAAGGATGCTAAAGACAAAATTCCTAAGCTACCACCGCCACCACGGGTATCATCAGTAGTTGTTGCTGTACTTACTAGAGTAATCGTACCAGGGGTGCTAGAAATAACATTATCTGCATCATATACATTATAAGTTAATGTATCGTTAAAAGTATTAAAGGCATTATTCGCTTGAATATAGATATTTCCACCATAACAAGTTTTTTTACTGTCTTTGCCAGGACATGGCCCTTCACGATCTGCTTTGACTACTTTAAAAATACCGTCTTTTGAAGTTTTACTTGGTAAATAGATAGGCAAGTCTGCAAACTGAGGTTTATTTGGCTTTGTAATAAGTGTATTCGTTGGGCCATCCCCATCATCATTTGCATATTGAAGTAAATTTAATGGGATGATTTCATTTGCTAAATACTTAAATGTTATGGTGCTATTCTCAGAAACAGGGGCAATATTAACAAGTGAAGCTTTAACTATACCGCTGGCTGTAATATTTTTATCTGATTTTAAAGTAATTGTGTATTTGCAGAACTCAAAATACCCATCTCCTGAAGGAGCATCGTCTATACGATACAAAATGATTTGTTTAAGAGAGGAATTCCACTCACATTTTAAGCTTTTAGCTTCATCCTCTGTGGCCGTTTCAAATGTTTGGCCCTTACCTATAACTTTAACATCAATATCATAATCATCTGGCTTAAACGGAACGAATATATGATTGCTATTTTCATAAGGTATAATATTAATCTCTCGAAGATTACCATTTTGAAACGGAGAGTAATAGTTTTTAAGATTTATATAAATTGCTCTGTATTTTAAATTCGCTTTAGTCTGATTAACCAAGTTTTCAAAAGTTGCCAAATCAATCTTTAAAGTAGCTTCCTGAAATGAAAAAGAAGGGTCAGCTAACTTTGCTTTTGTTTGATCTACACCCGATTGATAAGTATTTAATAAATCAGTAAGTGAATTATTAATATAACCCGTGTCAGTTTCTGTTGTTCTTATCCCTAACCTTGCTTGCTCAATAGAACCAATATCACATTTATTATTAGAATTAAGAACTGTTTGATCAGTAGTACTGGTAGGTCTTTCTAGTCCTCTTTGATCTACTGAAAGGCAGCCTCCTTCATTTTTTAAATCAACATCAACTAAGTCATCAGATTGCTGATTATTTTTTGGATAATAAATTGGTAAGAACTCCGTATTTTCATCACTAGGTTCTTTTGATGGCTCTAATAACTGGCTTAATATTTTTGAGGAAACATCTATATTAGTGTGACCAGCGGGTAAAGTTTCGGCTGGCAGGTCACATTTTTCATTGGTACCGCTTAACTTTAATGCATTAAACTTTAACGAAATCCTAGAATCTTTTTGATCAGCAGCAGAACCCAACAAATAGCGACATGCAAAGGTCCCTGAATTAAATGCTAAAACATTAAAACTTAAATCTTTCTTTCCTAACTTATCATATAAAAAAATTGTATGAGCTGAGTTTTCAACAATTGTATTATTTACCAATGTTAAACTGCTATCCGAACTAAGGTTTGTAGTTTGATTTTGTATAGGGTCTGCATTACCAGAAAATTTAACAATAGTACCATTAGTCAAGTTAGCACTATTTTGAGCAACTGTATTATTCTCAAAAGTGATTTTTGGTGAGCCACAGAATTCAAATGTACTTAAAGAATTAGCAGATCCATTCTTAATAATACTACTCAATTTAAATAATATAGTATTCGTTGTATAAGAGCCATTAAACATACAGCTCATTGCTATTACACTTCCAGTATTAGCCGCTAATCCATTACCTTGAAGTAATGAATGATCTACCGTTAAAGAAGCATTTCCTCCGCCTAAATAGATTGCCCCACCATTAGGGGCTTGTGAATTTAAAATTTGTGTATTTTGTAAAGTTACGTCTGCACCCGCGTAAATTGCTCCCCCCACATCAGAAGCTTTACCATTTTCTAAAATAATATTATTTAATATCAAAGGCTGTTTGCTAACAGCTGTATTAAAAATACGAGATTTCCCTCTAGCATTTATACGAGTTTGTATGGGGGTTAGTGCTGGATAATCACCACTTAATGAGCCCTTTTTTGTCCAATCAACTGGCTCAGGCCCTTGAATAGTGAGACTATTTTTAGGAACTAACTCTTCGTTTAAATCATACGTTCCTTTTTCAAGCTGAATTGTATATTTAGTATCAATAGCAGGTAAGATACAGCCATGATATGAAGTGCTTTTTTCAGCAGCTGTAATAGCTTCTTTTAATGAACACAAATTATTATCAAGGTCTTCATCTACAAATGTATTAACTTTAATAATCGTGTCATTTTGTGCTGCCATTAAAGGTATTGCAGCAACAAAAGTAATTATCCCTAATGTTTTTTGATATTTTTTCATAGTCTACATCCTTGATTATGACTTGAAACGGCGTAATGCAATCAATCCCAATAAACCAAATAAGACTCCACCTCCTACACTACCTCCGCCACCAGCACTCACAGACTTATCTTCAATTCCTGATAAAGGTGCTTGTGAAATAGTGGTTGGAATAGAAATATATTGAAAATCTATGCCTTCATTAAAACGAGTTACGCTCGTCACAACCTGAATACTAAAAATATCTGCCCCATGCCAATTTCCATTTGGCGTGTAAATGACATTTCCATTCTGATCAAGAGTTAGACTACCTTTTGAAACTGGAGTATCTTTATTTTGTATAACTTTTAGGCACCCGGGTTGCCATTCTTTCCCATCGGCGCGCTCACCGAATAAACGTTTACACGTAGTAGGTGTAACTAAATCTGCTTCACTTAAAGAACTCAAAATACTGAATGTTGCAACTTGGCCATATTTAATATCCTGACCAACAGGAGCGATTTCATTATTTAGAATATATTCAATTGCACCTAGATCACAAAGTTCGTCATATCCACTACGTCTTTTTCCTCTTTGGTCGAATGTTTCACATCTTGCTAAACCAGTTGAGGAGCCATCACTATATAAGCGCCCTTTATTAATAATTAGAGAATCTGCTAAAGTCTTATAACTCTCAAGCAACCGAGGTTTAAAAAAACCTAAGAAGCTGTCTTTAGGGGTGCTAAAAGGACAAAACAATCCGTCTTTTGAAGTTACATCACAAACACCTTCATCTGTAGTTCCTGCAATTAACTTTTCGTTAGCAGGGTAAAGGATATTGGGAAGTGTGGATGAAGCATTGCGATCACATTCTGTTGTCACCAAATTACTTTGTATAATTGTTTTATCGGTTGCATTAGCCTGACAATTAATTGTATTGCCGACTAAAACACTATTTGAGATAGCGGCATTACCTTGCGGAGCATCGAGAAATAGACCTTTATCATTTTTAATCATGGTAATGTTATTAACAAACATCCCATCATAAATATTCGCGATAAAACCCATTTTATTATGAAAAATAGTACTATTACTAAATCCAATCGCTCGGCGGCTTAAATATTGTCCTGTACTTTCATCATTAAATTTACTTTGACTATAAAAAAGTGAGCCATTAGCTAAACCAACCTCATTATCCCTTACTACCGATTGAGTAATTAAATACAAAGGCTGTTCACTGTAAATTACTCCGCCCTGATTTGCTTTATTATTTTGAATAAGGCTATTTACAATACGAACTGATCCAGCAGTTTGATCTGTTTGCGTCAATAATCCTTGGTTATAAATAACCCCGCCCTCATTAGCATATCCATCAGTTAAACGAGAGTTTTGAATAATTAAACCTTCGTGATTTAAAATTAAACCACCTATAGTTACATTTGACTTTGAACCAGCCCCCAGCAAATTAAGATTATTCAGATAAACAGAAAATGATGCCTTTTCTGTACTTCCATCATCAATTTGGAATAGTCGTTCAGATCCTACCATTTTAATGGTGGCATTATGGGCCCCAGGTTGATCATTTTCTTCAAATGGAGAATCATTTCCAGCTGTTGTAATTGTAAGAGGCGCTGTAATTAATATTTTTTTATTTAAAATATATTCTTTATCACGCTGCAAAATAATATTTGAAGAGGCATCTTTACTTCCGCATCCATGATAACCAGTTGCATATTTTTCAACATCAGCAGCATTGGAAGATGCTCGATAATTAAGAAATTGTACAGCCTCACGCAACGTACATAACGTATCGTCTTTATCTTCATCAATTAAGCTTGTGACTTGAATATCGGCAGAATAAGCGTGTCCAGCAGCAGCCAATAAAGCAAAAGCAATGCTCCGTTTGAGCATACCCATCTCCTTACATCTTTTTTTCATTTTTCTTTGTCAAAATTGCAAAATTTCCGCTTTTGCAATCGCATCCTTTGTGCGTACTTTGTCACAGCAAGTAGAATTTCTCAAGACATTTTGGTCGGTCTGTAGAGTCATTTTTGAACCAGCTTACAAAAAGCTTCATACATTTAAAAAACTTTTTTAAATACAAAAATGTGACTTTTTAAAATTAGAAGAAGCTTTAAAAAGATATAGAGGCAAGTACTCTGAAATTAGAATTTTTTGTCCGAGACTCTATTTTAATAGTTTTTATGTGCACAGGTGAGGCAATAGACAAGATTAAAGGATATCTATGGTTGATATTCATCAATCAAAGCATAAATTTGTCTTAAAGTTGCATTCGAAAGTTTTGTTTTTTCGCCTTTGAGAAGTTTTTCTAACTGAGCAACTGTCTGTAGTAAAAGAGAGGCTTGATGAGGACCATGTAATAATAAATAGTCAACAATTTGCTGATCAAAATGGATACCACGTCTAGACATTACAGACGTAACTAAAGAGTAGCGGTCCGCATATAAGCTTCCACTCGGTACTTTAACACTAACAGCTTGCGTAAGTCGTGACTGTAAGTCTGGCAATTCTAACTTTAATTCGATAGGCGCTACACGTGAAGAAAATACTAGCTGTCCTTCGTGATTATTCATTAAATGAAAAACAGCTTTTTGCCAATGAGGCACCCCACTAATTGATTCAATATCATCCAAAGCAACAAGATCATAATGCTCTAAAGAAGTAATTGCTTCGATAGGAGCATCGAGGAGTTCAAGCAAAGAAACTTTAATTGCAGATTTGCCTATTTCTAAATAAGAGTCACAAATTGCGGAAAGTAAGTGACTCTTTCCTGTTCCTGCTCCCCCGTAGATATAAAACCTACTCACCAGACCAGCATGTAGTTGACGCACAGCATCGACTACATTCCCCCAACTTGGTCCCGAAAAATCACTGATTCGGGCATCAAGTTGAGGTTCTATATCCAGTTGGAGTTGACGCATATATTGAATTAACCTTGAAATTATTTCTGGTTAGGGGATTTCAGTTCATCTGTATCTTGCTGTGTTTTAACTTCAAGATCAAGCTTAGTGCTTTCGGTTTCTACATGAATTTGCTCAATATCGCCATGTTGGATCACTAATGTAGAAGGTGGAGCATAAAGTGAGCTTCTTTCATAATTCTCTCTTAAATGCTTCAACAACACTACAATAACAGCAGCAACAGGCAATGCAATTAGCATTCCTAAGAATCCTGCAAGCTGTGCACCTGCCAATACGGCAAAAACAACTGCCACAGGAGATAAACCAATTTTATCGCCTAGTAGGAATGGCTGAAGAATATAGCCCTCTACCGCTTGGCCAATCATGAATACTACACCAACCAGTAATAAATGCATCCAATCCAAACCGAACTGGAACAAGCTGGCAATAACAGCCGCAATAATACCTACGGCAAATCCTAAATAAGGAATAATACTGGCAAGACCAGCCACCATACCAATAATAAGACCAACTTCCAAACCAATGAGCTGTAAACCAACTGCATATACTACGCCTAGCAATAGCATGACGAGAAATTGACCTTTAACAAACGCTCCTAAAACGCTATGGCATTCACCAACGATCTGTAAAGTAGTTGCTTCATATGGGCGTGGAATGAGACGGCGTAAGTTTTGTAGCATACGGTCCCAGTCTAATAAAAAATAAAAAGCAATAATTGGAATTAGAACAACTGTTCCACCAATTTGAATAAAATTGAGACCTGATTGTGCAAGCTTTAATAAGACAGCTTGAATACTATCGGCACTGTAATTTGTCTGAACATAATCCATTACAGCTTTGGACATTTGATCAGTATCAATTTCCATTTGCTGAACATTAAATGTCGAAGAAACCCATGGTAATAGTTCTGCATTAATCCAGTGAATGCCTGCTGGAATGCTATCTCGGGCGTAAACCAATTGTTTCCAGATCAGAGGAACCAAATACCATAATGCAATGGTTAGTGTTACACCAATTCCGATGAACACCACGCTAATTGCTAACCAGCGCGGTAATTTGATTTTTACCAGAACATCAACGAGTGGACTGAATAAATAAGCCAGGAAAAAAGCACCGATAAAAGGAATGACTACAGGCTTGAGTAAGTACAATACCCATACCAGCAATACAATACCTGCGAGTAAAAGAATACGGCGCAGTATACGATCTTGCATAAAATCTAGCCTTTTTTGATTTAATCGTTATAAATGAAAAAATATTTTTATTAAAGATAGCATTTTCGAGCATAAATAACATAAGAGTTTCGTATATTCAGGTTATAATCTGCCGCCAATGCGGAGACTTCATTTATGAGCAACTCAACTTCTACCCCAAATACCGGTTTAAGCTATAAAGATGCGGGTGTCGACATTGAAGCGGGCGACGCACTGGTCGATCGTATCAAGTCAGTCGCTAAACGTACAAGTCGTCCTGAAGTAATGGGCGGTCTTGGTGGCTTTGGTGCACTATGCAAAATTCCTAAAGGTTATGAAGAGCCTGTTTTAGTTTCTGGAACCGATGGTGTAGGAACTAAATTACGTTTGGCACTTAATCTTAATCGTCATGACACAATCGGCCAAGATCTTGTGGCTATGTGTGTAAATGACCTTTTAGTTTGTGGTGCAGAACCATTATTCTTCCTTGATTATTACGCGACTGGTCACTTAAATGTTGACGTTGCTGCAAATGTTGTTACTGGTATTGGTAAAGGTTGTGAGCTTGCAGGTTGCGCACTTGTAGGTGGTGAAACCGCAGAAATGCCAGGCATGTATGAAGGCGAAGATTACGATCTTGCTGGTTTTGCGGTTGGTGTTGTTGAGCAAAGCAAAATTATTGATGGCACTAAAGTAAAGTCTGGTGACGTACTTATCGGTGTTGCATCAAGTGGTGCTCACTCAAATGGTTACTCATTACTACGTAAAATTTTAGACGTTAAAAACGTTGATTTAACTCAAATAATTGATGGTCGCCCTCTTGCAGATGTTGCAATGGAACCAACACGTATTTATGTAAAACCAGTTCTTGAACTTTGCAAACAAGTTGATGTGCATGCTATGGCACACATCACTGGCGGCGGTTTACCTGGTAACTTACCACGTGTATTACCAAATGGTGCTCAAGCAGTCATTGATGAAGCTTCTTGGGAATGGTCTGAGTTATTCCAGCTTCTACAACGCGAAGGCAATGTAGAGCGCTTTGAAATGTACCGTACGTTTAACTGTGGCGTAGGTATGGTCATTGCTGTTGATGCAAATGATGCTGAAAAAGCAATTGAAGTGCTTAATGCTCAAGGCGAAAAAGCTTGGAAAATTGGACACATCCAAGAAAATGCTGAATCAGTGGAAGGTGCAGACGAAAAAATTCGTGTGATCTTTGCATGATAAAAATTGCTGTTCTAGTCTCTGGGAATGGCAGTAATTTACAAGCCTTGATAGATGCAAATCTATCAGGGCAAATTGTAGGTGTACTGTCTAATAAAGCAGATGCTTATGCCCTAGAGCGTGCTCAAAAAGCCAATATTGCTACAGCCGTTATTTCTCATAAAGACTTTCCAACTCGTGAAGTGTTTGATGAAGCAATGCATCAACAGCTCTTGGCTTGGCAAGTGGATGTGGTTATTTTAGCCGGTTTCATGCGCATTTTAACTCCCACCTTTGTCAACAAATGGCAAGGGAAAATGCTGAACATACATCCCTCACTTCTTCCAGCTTATAAAGGTGTGAACACTCATCAACGTGTTTTAAACACAGGTGATCGTTTACATGGTTGTACCGTACACTTTGTAACGGCTGAACTGGATTCTGGTCAATCAATTGCCCAATCCGCTATTTCAGTTAAAGAACATGATACTGCCGCTTCATTAGCAAATCGAGTGCATGCACTTGAGCACTTTATCTACCCACAAGTAGCAGAGTGGTTATGTAACGGTCAACTTACATGGAAAAATGGCCAAGCTTATTTCCGTGATCAAGTTCTTGAACACCCTATTCGTTTTGCAAATTGGTAAAACTTTTTACTCAAAAGCAAAAATAAAAAAGGACATGCCAGCATGTCCTTTTTTATAAGTCTAAAAATTAATTTGGCTGATGATGAATTAATTTCTTTATAGAATTCACTGTATCAATTGGATGCTCTAAAGGGAACATATGCCCCCCTTCAACCACAGTAAACGGAATTCCCATTTTTCGCTTTGCCATTTGAGGAAAGCCTCTCTTTAAGAAATCACTTCCTTTACCTACAACTAAATGCACAGGCATCTTAGGTTTTGGCATAGGCAGCCACCACCAAGAAGGATTCTTACGGAAAATTGCAACTTCATCCTCACGAGAAATCGTTAAAGTAACTCCACCGCGAACCGAATCCTCTTTCAAAGCATAATCAATATAAGCCTGAAAACAATCTTCATCAAAATCTTTATAGAAACCTTTAGGACGTAGTAACTCAGCAGCCTGCTCTCTCGAGTCCCAATGTTCACGACGGCGTGCAGATAAACCAGCTGGAGTCATCGCATCAACCAATTTAGGACGAAATAATTTTGCCATATGAAAAGCAAATGAATATCGTCCTAAAATAAGAGGCGGATCTAACATAATGACTTGAGAAAAGAGTTCAGGACGCTGAAAAGATGCCATCAACGTTAAAACCGAACCAAGAGAATGGCCAAGTCCAATCACTTTACGTCCTTTCGCCTGTCGCACAATACTGTCAATTACCTGATCAACCAAAGCAGGCCAATGGTTAGTTACAGGATAACGTTTATCAGGACCAATCAGAGGAACATAAATAATGTCATATTCCCCTTTCAACTGGTCAAACAGTTTTTGATACACTTTTGATGGTACGCCATTCGCATGAGCAAAGTGTATAACTGGTTTCATTGACATACCGCTATCCTAAAACAGATTTTATTGTAATTTTGCGCTTTGACGAGTCTGCACTTCTTGAGCAATAGATTCACTTACCCCTTGCCCGATTTGTGCCCCCATACGACCTAAAATGGATTGTAATGGGTTGCGCTCAATTGTGTAGTCAACTTTATTATCAAGGTTTAGTTCACGCATCAAGCTCGTAATGTTACCTGAACGGTCAGCAACGCCCAATTGGATTGCTTGTTCGCCAGTCCAGAATAAACCAGAAAAAATAGCTGGATCGTTCGATTTCAAACGCTTTCCACGCCCTTCTTTAACTGCAGTGATAAAGTGAGTGTGGACATTATCAAGAACAGATTGAATATGTTGCTTTTGCACAGGATCAATCGGTTTTGTCATACTTAAAATGTCTTTATTCGTTCCTGCCGTTAAAGTGCGATCTTCAATGCCAAGTTTCTGAGCTAAACCAGTAATCCCATAGTTAGGCATGATCACACCAATTGAGCCGACTAGACTTGATGGATTGACAATAATCTCATCCGCAGCAGACGCAATATAATAAGCACCTGATGCGCCCATATCACCAATCACAGCGTAAACCTTTTTATCTGGATGCTGTTTTTTCAAATAACGAATCTCTTGCCAGATTTCATCAGACTGAACTGGGGAACCGCCAGGTGAGTTAATATTAAGTGCAATAGCTTTACTATTTGAAGCTTCAAAAGCACGTTTAAGCGCTTTATTGGTATCTTCACTATTTACTGATTGATTACTCGAAGCATCAATAGTTCCAATAATATCCACTACAGCCAAATGGGCACTACTGCTACTTACAGCAGAGCCTTCTTTGCTGGTTGAACAGCCTTTACCCATGAGTACAATAATGAATAATAAATAAATAAAAGTTAATGTTTTAAAGAAGATTCCCCAACGGCGACTACGACGCTGCTCCTCTACTGAAGCAAGTACAGCCTTCTCAAGAATTTGCCATTCTGGTCCATTTTGTTTAGGGATTATAGGTTCATTTTGTGGTTTTGGTGGCCAATCGGACATAAAATTCCAATCCAAATTAATCTAAAATGATGTCATTATATACGTTGATTTGATAAAAACTGTCTAAATAATATGATTTCATTTATAATAATTTTATCTTTTTTTAATTATTGCTTCCTTTTTACCGCGATAGATGACCAAATTAGATACAAAAAGCATGAACTACTACCTACTCAAAACTTTTAGCCGCCAGCCAATTCAATTTGGACGTTTTCTTGCTCGTATGTTGGCAGGGTTAATCAATACTTTAAAAATTACTAAAACATCAAAAAGTATAGAACTAAATCTACAAATCGCCCTTCCACATTTAACGCCACAGCAGCGAATAGAAATTACGCAACAAGCTATTCGTAATGAAGTCACCTCATACTTTGAATTTTTAAGTATTTGGGGCTCATCAAATAGTAAGAATATCGAAAGAATTCATCATATTGAAGGTGAGCATTACTTTCATGAAGCACTTGCAGCAAAAAAAGGTGTGGTTTTGATTGTTCCACATTTTGGTACATGGGAAATCCTGAATGCTTGGTGTTCACAATTCACTTCAATGACAATTTTATACAAGCCAGTAAAGAATGAAGATGCAGACCGTTTTGTTCGAGAAGCACGTAGTCGTGAACAAGCTCACTTGGTTCCTACTGACGAAACTGGTGTAAGACAAATTTTTAAAGCCTTAAAACAAGGTGAAACTACCGTAATTTTGCCTGACCATACCCCTAACGTCGGCGGCAGTATGATCAATTATTTTGGTGTTCCGCTTGCCTCAAGTAATTTAAGTACCAAGCTTATTCAAAAAACTAAAGCAAAAGCTTTATTCCTTTACGCGATTCGTAACGAAAATGACGGTTTCACGATGCACGTTGAACCTATGGATGAGAAAATCTACGAAGGTAGTGCAGATGATGGAACTTATGTCATTCATCAGGCTATTGAACAACTCATCCATCGTTATCCAGAACATTATCACTGGAGCTATAAACGTTTTAAAGCAAATCCTGCTTTAGATAATATTTATAATATTGATCCAGCTGAAGCTCTTCAAATTGTGGATAAGCTTAAAGCAGAAGCTTCACAAATTTCTGTGAAGCCAAGTACGCTCGAAACGTCGAGTGTATAAAATCATTTGATGATTCTCAGATACAAAACTTAATGTTCCTTGCTCAACTGTGCTTTTAAATGGAATATTAAGTTCTTGTATTCTCGCTAAAACCTCTTTGCTTGGATGACCATATCGGTTATTAAAACCGGCAGACGCAATAACAAACTTGGGGTTTAACGTCGCTAAGAAGTCATAGGCTGAACTATGCTTACTACCATGATGACCTAAGACCAAGACATCTACTTTTAAATCAGGATATTCTTTTATCAATTGATATTCGGCTTCCCATCCCGCATCCCCCATAATTAAATAATTCTGATACCCCCCTACTTGTTTTAAATGAATATAAACGACACAAGAATATTCATTTTGATTAGAAGGAACTAAATTTAAATCATTTTCTTTAGGCCAAAGTATCTCAATATCTAACTGTGGATATTGCCATTTTTGCCCTTGATGACAATAGCTAAATGGTTCTTTCACCTGCTCTGCCCATAGCTGATTTGATATGACTTGTTTGATAGGAAAAGCCTGAGCGATAAAAGGAAATGCCCCACTATGATCTTGGTCAAGATGAGATAACACCACATGATCTAGTTGCTTAATACCTTTCTGACGTAAATATGGAATTACTACATTTTGACCAATACTGAAAGCCTTCTCATCATAAGAACCACCCGTATCAATTAACCATGTCTGCTCTGGATGTTGTAGAAAAATCGCTTGTCCTTGGCCTACGTCTATAATATTTAATTGAATTTGCTGTGAGGTTTTATTCGGAATGACTAAGGGTAAACAACAAATAAGACTCCAAGATTTTGGTAAAACACCGCGCGGTAAAAATAGAATAATAATGGCACAGCTTAAGCCTATCAAAGCCAGTGGTGTCAGACTAAAACCTTGCAACGGTACAGATAATTTCTCTAAAAGACTAAAGCATGTCAGCACCATACTGAGCAAAATATCATTAATCTGAAAGAGTGCATTACCAACTGAGTTAAAAATAAGCCATACGCAAGCAGCGAAAATATTTAAAGGAACAATAACTCCTCCTAGCAGAGGAACAGCAATAATATTTGTGAGAGGTGCTACCCATGAAATCTGCTGAAAGAAAATCAACATTAGAGGACATAGAGCAATAAATATTTTGCCCTGAGATTCAATTAAAGTTTTAGTTAAAAGAATTATTCTAGATAGCAAACTCAATGAGGCAAGATTTGGAGCCTGTACTATGGTTTGATAAATGCGTAATAAAATAAAGCAAGAACCATAAGAGAGCCAAAAACCTGCCGATAAAACACTAAATGGATCAAAAAGTAAAAGTAGACTTGCGCTATAAACCAAGAGCGAAAATGGCTTAACTGGCAGTTTGACCAACAATAAAAAGGCAAATAAAAATACTGAGAGTAAAGTTCTTAAGGCTGGAATTTCAAAGCCGACAAAAGCTGTATAAATCAAAACCCCAAAACATAACGGAATCATTGCCCATATTTGCTTGGGTTGCCACAAATAAAGCTGGGGATAATAACGTCGTACTAATTGATGTAATGCCCAAGATAATAAGATTGCAAAAATGAGGACATGAGGCCCTGAAATGGCCAACAAATGAGAGATTCCTAACTGCTTAAATTGATTTTTAATATCTTCATTTAAAAGACTTTCATCCCCAGTTAGGAGCGCTAATAACAATCCTTTATTCTGAAATGGAGATTTTTTTAGCATTAATCTAAATTTTAGACGGAGTTTTTCTATATTTAATTGTTGTCTAGTCAAAAAATTTTGTTGCTGTTTTAAGTGATTTTGATAACCCAACCGATAAATTTCACTAGAGTTTAAAGGCTCAATATGCTGAACACTGAAACCGGACATTATATTTCGTTGAATGAACCATTGTTCTTGATCAAAAGCACCTGATACTGCATAACTATGAGCTGGTCTGGTTTTACCCGAAATTCGATAGTAATGACCTAATTGTAATTTTGGCCCCTCTATTAATGCACTCTCATTTTCATTTTTTAAATATAGCAACCAATTCACTACATCGGATGACCGCCCTAGAACCTGAGCAAGTTGCTGTGTCTTATTATCTTTTTCTTCGCTTATTCGGTCTATATAAACAACAATGTTTAAAGACTCAGGTTGCATCTCCCGTAGTTGTAGTCTTTCATTTAAGGCATGCTGGGCATACTGATGGCCTATAATAAATAGGCTTAGACTACAGACTAAATAATAAACTCCTTTTAATATGGGACGATTTACAACAAGATGCCGCTTAAAAATATAAAAAATTAAGCAGATAAAGAGCAAAACTTTACCAATCCAACCATATTGCGTTATGAGCGGAAGATCTATTCCCATAAATGCAATACCTACAACCCACCCCACTAAAATAAGCTTTAACATTTAAAATCATATCGTTATCTTTTTAGGGGCAAAATTAAAGCCCAACTGCGTGGGCTTTAACAATGTGATTTAATGACAATTTTTTAAGAACCGCTGACCCACAGACCATCTTCCATATGCAAGATTGAATCTGCTGCCTGAGCCAACTGCTCATCATGAGTCACAATGAGCATAGCCATATTGAGCTCTTTCTTAAGATCAGTCAGCAATTCGAAAATACCAACAGCTGTTTTACGGTCCAAATTACCCGTTGGCTCATCCGCTAAAACTACGGCAGGTTTAGTGACTAAAGCACGCGCCAAAGCCACACGCTGTCGCTCACCACCTGAAAGCTCACCAGGTTTATGATCCATACGGTGAGATAATCCCACTCGATCTAGTAAATATTCAGCTTGCGCCTTTACCAATTTGTATTGACTGTCTGCTCGAAGCATTAAAGGCATTGCTACATTTTCAAGTGCAGAAAACTCAGGTAATAAGTGGTGGAATTGATAAACAAAACCAAGGTATTTGTTACGTTGAAAACCACGTTCGGCTTCACCTAAATTATCAAAACGCTGACCATTTAAGAATACTTGTCCCTGTGTTGGTTGCTCTAGACCACCTAACGCATGAAGCAAAGTACTTTTACCTGAACCACTCGCACCAACAATTGAAACAAACTGCCCTGCTTCAACTTGTAAAGAAAGACCTTTAATGACTTCAACCTTAGATTTACCGTCATCAAAATGTTTATATATTTCTTTTGCTTCTAAAACAATTTTACTCATAGCGCAATGCCTCGGCAGGTTGAACTTTGGCAGCACGAAGCGCCGGATAGATAGTCGCCAAGAAGCTTAAAAGTAAAGAAACAATCACGATAATCGTCACATCTTGCCATCTTAAATAAGAAGGAAGGTAATGCACGAAGTAAGCATCAAATAGATTTAAGCCCAACACATTGTTAAACCAAGAAATGATATCACTAATGGTTAAAGCTAAAATTACACCTAAAACCGTACCTGCAACTGTACCAATCACACCAATCACGGTGCCTTGCACCATAAAGATTTTAGTAATCATCGACGGCGACGCACCTAACGTACGTAAAATGGCAATATCTGATTTTTTATCAGTCACAACCATGACTAACGACGAAACAATATTAAATGCTGCAACCACAATGATAAGTACAAGCAATAAACCAACTAGTGTTTTTTCCATTTGGATGGCATTAAACAGGTTGCCATGCGTATAGGTCCAGTTCGTTGCATAGAAATTGCTTGGTAAACTTTTTACCAAATCATCGGCAACTTGTGGCGCTGCAAAAATATCATCTAGTTTTAAACGAACGCCTTGAGCACCATCAGGTAAGCGCAATAAGGTTGAAGCATCATATAGGGCGATATAACCCACCATAGAATCGACTTCAGCGCCTACACTAAAAATACCCACCACTTTAAAACGCTTGAAACGAGGAACAACACCGGCTGGAGATGGTGTTGCTTCAGGTAAAACCAATGTCACACTGTCATTTAGACGTAAGCCTAATGAGTCAGCCATATCTTTACCAAGCACAATACCAAACTCACCCTTTTTAAGTGAATCTAGACTCCCGGCAACAATATGATTTTGAATAATAGAAACATTCTTTTCATATTTTGGGTCAATACCCGTCACCATAATACCAGCGACTTGCCCTTGCGCGGTTAACATACCTTGCAATTGGGTAAAAGGTGCAACCCCAGTTACATGTGGATGATGTTCAACTCGTTTTACCAGTTCAGGCCAATCCGTGAGGATTTGTGTAGATGAAACTGTCGCTTGCGGCACCATTCCCAAAACACGGTTTTTCAATTCGCGATCGAAACCGTTCATTACAGAAAGTACCGTAATCAACACTGCGACACCTAGTGTCAAACCGACCATCGAAACCAATGCAATAAAAGAAATAAAATGATTACTGCGTCTTGCGCGAGTATATCTCAACCCTATATACAGTGAGATTGGTTTAAACATACCTTCTAAATCCAAGGTGATTGATGGGAAATAGCAGATGCCAATGTTAAATTACATTCACATTTACTATTTGGCCATATCGTTAGATGCTGTATTAAGGTTTAAAAATCAGTAAGTTCTGATCTTTCCTTAACAATCCTAATATTATATTGCTGCGCTATTTTCTACTACTTAAGTTAGGAGATCAATTTGATCATGCATTTCGCTACGAATTAGAACAATTTAATGAATAAGCTCAACAAATTACCCAAATCTTCTCCTATTTAGACTTCATATGTTGAGCAAAGTTCCGGTTTGCCTGAATGTCTTTATAGAAATATAAAAAGAGCCCAGACAAGATAATTAAAGCCCCTACAAAAACCATAATCGAAAGTTGTTCATGATTTAAAGCAGCTCCAATCATCATAGCTAACATTGGTGTAATTACTGTCGTTAAAGATAATGTCGTTGGCTGAATATTTTGTATAAGTTTGAAATAACAAAACATGGCGACTAATGAAGCCATGAGTACCGTATAAATTAGAGCAAATAAAGATTTAGTTTCTGGCAAATGTGTCGGTGCATATTGCCAAATAAATGGAATAAAACAACTAGCAAAAATAGAAGACACTAAAATAGAACCTGTTGCCTGAGCCATCGGCTGGATCTGAGCATTAACTTTCTTAACCCAGAAAATTGAAAAAGAATAAACAAACACACTGATCAGCATAAGGACAATACCAAACGGATGCACATGCTGATTTGCACCGCTCAGACAAATAATGGCTAACCCACTGACCGCAATTGCCATACCCAACCATTGCAGCTTATAAAGTTGTTGGCCAAATGCAAACCGACCAATAAGTCCTGCCATAATAGGTGCTAAGCCAAACATAAGTGCAATCATGCCTGAACTTAAATATTGAGTTGCAGCATAAGTAAAAATTTGGGAGCCAATTAAGCTAAAAGATCCGGCAATGTAGCTATGAACTGCTTGTCGATGAGTCGGAAAAGGTGTTCTTAAAATCAGTAATATGATGACAGCCAAAGGCAATGCAATAAAAAAGCGTAACAACAATGCCCACATCAGATGTAAATCAGACACACTCCAAACAATAGCCAATGGAGTGGTTGCCCAAATGAACACTAACAAGGCATAAGTTAAAGCCAAATTGGTTTGCGATGGCATGTGATGCTCACTTAGCTGTTTTACGTTTTTGCTTTAAAATTGTTTGATCTAATGAACTTGAAAATTCACGCTTATCTCGTTCGGAAATAGGCGGCGGCCCACCAGTTTGCACACCCGCACCACGAAGCGTATCCATGAAATCACGCAGATGTAAACGTGCTTTAACATTCGCGGTTGTATAAACTTCACCACGTGGATGAATAGCAACGCCCCCTTTCTCAATCACTTGAGCTGCCAGTGGAATATCTTGTGTAATGACAATGTCATTTTCAATCATACGATCGACTATTTCTTTATCGGCCTGATCAGCGCCACTTAAAACTTGTATTGACTTAATACGAACAGAAGGTGTAATCCCAACATTCTGATTGGCAACAAAAATAACTTCTAATTGATAACGATCTGATGCACGCAAAATTACTTCACGTAAAATTTTTGGTAAGGCGTCTGCGTCTACCCATAGCTTAAATGGCAGCACGTTATTCTCTATTTCCACTAAAAATCTAAGTCTAACAGATGCTTTTCGAAGGTGAGTAGAAATAAACATTAAACTTATTTTTAATTTCAACATTCAAGTTTTTATAGATGAAGCTTCCTTTTAATTTATAAATAGAAGCCGCATTTCTCTTTAAATGACTAAATATGTGCTTTTACAAGAGAATTTACACATGATGACTTGAAAAATAGTAAACACCCTCGATTTAATATAACAAGTAATGTGAACCCAACAGCATCGTGCTTATGAAAAATCAAAACAGTCCAGAAGTAATTAAAGTAAATGACCAAAATTTTGGTAGTCATGGCGAACATTGGAATCTATTGACGTCCCATCCTGAAACAGATGTACCAAAATGGTTAGGACTAGCACTTGATGCACCTGTAATGCCGATGGGCTTATGCGAACATGAAGAAGATATGGATCAATCTTTTTGGTTGATTCAAGGCCCACAAAACCAAAAAGTTACAATCAACCAGATTATTGCTGTTGAAAACCAAAAGCCTCGAGCACTCAAAACAGCGTTTCCAAGTTTTGAAAGTCCATATCAATATAATGCAAAAATTGAACGTATCATTACTTGTGACTCTGCAACGCAAGCTGTGTTAAGTTTAAGACTAAATAAAAATACAACTGTTTATGCATTTGATAATTTATTTAGCGTTAACGCTTGTCAATATGACAAAAATCAAAACTATCAAGTTCAATTTAATGCATGGGCTTATGAATTAGAACCGGTTCCAGCAGGCGAGAAAATTGTTGTTGACGACCCAGCTTCAATTAAACATCACCGTGCATTAAATGCAATCTTGACTGAACATAATGGTATTGCTCCTGAAAACTTACAGGAACTCATTAATGAATGGCAGCCAAAAACCCCAGAAGATCAAGAACCTGTAACTGTTGATTTTTCTAAAATGGTCGCATATTTATATGGTGAAAATCTTGGTCAAGAAGATGAAGCATGGTTCCAAGGTAATATTGTTGGCAAAACTTCTATGACATTTATGGGGGCAGAATATACCCTTTATGATGTCACTTTGGTTTTAGAAGATGATCTTCCTGCCATATTAGTGCGCATTGCGACCAAAAACGATTTGTATAAAAACTTTAATATTGGCGAATATATTCGCGGTAATATCTGGATTCAGGCGACTATTTGTGCTAAAAAGGGTGAAACTAATTGAATTTCACTAATATTTTAATAATTAGGTTATTGAATGAAGATTATACCCGAACAAACTACCAGCCTCATTCAATCTAGTAGCCTGCGCGTAAAGGTCGATACTGGTGCGTTTTGCTTTTTTGTATTGGGTATGTTTTTAGCTGCCATATTCATGCACCAACTTGGTTTAGTGCCTTTTTAGTTTATAAAATTTATTCAAAAATAAAGCCCTCATTTGAGGGCTTTATTTATTTGATTTGCTTAACCATTACGTTTTGCAAAATCATCCATAAAGCTAATTAAAGCCTGTACGCCTTCTAATGGTACAGCATTATAAATACTTGCACGCATACCACCTACAGAACGGTGTCCAGCTAAATTCAACAAATGGTTTGCTTCGGCTTCTTTTAAGAATTGCTTGTCTAAAGCTTCATCTGCCAAGGTAAACGGTACGTTCATAATTGAACGGTTCGGAATTGCAATCGGGTTATTGTAGAAATCACTTGAGTCGATATAACCATATAACAACTGAGCTTTTTCCAGGTTAACTTTATGGATAGCATCTACCCCACCCTGCTCTAGCAACCATTCAAATACCAAACCAGACAAGTACCAAGCGTAAGTCGATGGAGTATTTACCATAGAACCATTTTTCGCTTGGTCACCATATTTTAAAATGCTTGGAATTTCTGGTTTAGCTTGATCAAGTAAGTCATCACGAATAATGACAATTGTTAAACCAGCAGGACCAATATTTTTTTGTGCGCCAGCATAGATTAAACCAAACTTGGTCACATCTAATGGAGCAGATAAAATACTTGATGAATAATCACAAACAAGTGGAGCTTTTACATCAGGAATTCCTGCGAACTGTAAGCCACCAATCGTTTCATTATCCGCATAATGTACATAGGCTGCATCATCAGACAAATTCCATTCGCTTTGATCAGAAATTGCGAACTTACCATCTACTTTAATACCAGCTTTTACAACATTAACGTCGCCATAACGTTGAGCTTCTTTTAACGCTTTTTCAGACCAGATGCCTGTATCAATATAATCAGCTTTACTGTTCTTACCTAAAAGGTTTAAAGGAATCGCTGAAAATTGTAATGACGCACCGCCTTGTAAAAACAGTACCTTATAGTTTTCTGGAATATTCATTAACTTGCGTAAATCTGCTTCAGCTTTTTCAGCCACAGCAACATAGTCAGCACTACGGTGACTCATTTCCATGATGGATAGACCTTTACCCTGCCAATCCAACAATTCTTGTTGAGCTTTTTCTAAAACGGCAGTAGGTAATGCAGCAGGACCAGCACAGAAATTGTACGCGCGCATGATTTTTCCCTTGTATAAAGTCAAACACAATAAAAATGGCATTTAACCACAGATTGCTTAAGCTTGCAGCAGCTTCTCAAGTAAATATTTCAATGCTGGACTGTATTTAAGTTTATTTTTTCAATTATTGATGTCGTTATTTACTTACTTTTAAATACTGCCTTCCAAATTTAAAAAGATTTTTAAGCAAAAAGATCAACTTGACTTGTGATTATAATTTCACATACCTTGATAGATATTAGAAAAAATATTGGCTTAGTAAATTCAATAATTAAAGGAGCTAAAATCAAAATGTTTTTATACAAATGTATAATAAACAATATGATAATTGAATTTAATAACAAGAAATTTAAACTATAAGGGATGCCAGAAATTGTTATTCAAAATGCCAGCACATCGATATAGACAGTCTATTTTTCCCTTTTCATTTAAACCTAAACATCTTGCTTTGGCTTTAGGCTTTTTTTTTACTAATCATTTATATGCCCAAAGCTTAAGTTATGCAGAAGCAGAACAACAAGCTTTGAAAAGTTCATATAGCACCCAAGCCAACCAAGCATTACAGCAAGCATCTCAATTAGAAGCTGAAGCAGTAAAGGGCCTCGGATTACCTCGAGTTGATTTAAATGTGAGAGCATATGCTTTTCATAGTGAAACAGATGTACCTCTTGGCTCTTTTAAACAAAAACTTGAGAATGATTTAAGCCAAGGGCTGAATGACAAACTTTCACAGTGGAACAATGTCATTCCATCGGATGTGCTGGGACAAGTTCAAGAAGGCGCCAATCAAACCATACATGACGGTATAAATCGATTTCCAGATTATGCGAATCTGACCATTGAAGATCAGGTTGTACGCCCTTCTATTTCAGTCGTTATGCCACTCTATACAGGTGGCTTAACCAGTAGTGCAAAAAAACTAGCAAATATTCAAGCACAGCGTTCAGAGCTTTCAAGCCAGCAACAACAAGATATACAGCGGTTTGAAGTGGTACAAAGCTATTTTAATGTTCAATTACAGCAGCAACTGGTAGCGAGTAGCTTATTTAACTTTAATGCAATGCAAAAACATTACAGCAATGCCCTAAAGCTCGAGCAACAGGGATTTATTAGTAAAGGGCAACGCATGCAATTTGAAGTCGCGCGTAATAATGCGGAACGTACTTTACAAAATACTCAAGCCAACTTAAATGCCAGTCGCTTTAGTCTTAATAATCTTTTACATCAACAAAATAATATTGATTTAAGTACACCATTATTTGTAAACAACACCCCAAGCCAGTCTCTAGAATCACTTTTAAGCAGTTATTCACAAAAATCTAGCCTTGTACAAAAAATGCAGATGGATACTCAACTGGCTAATGTAAATATTCAAGCTCAGGAAGCTGCAAAAAAACCAAGTCTTTTTGCCTTTGGTGAATATGCTCTCGATAAAAATGAAAATTGGATTGTCGGTGTAATGGCAAAATACAATTTATTTTCAGGTGTAGATAAAAATAAGAATATTCATGCTGCCGAATTGAAGCGCTATGCCTCTGAACTCATGACTGAACGAACTAAACAAGAGATCGAAGCTCTTTTGAATAAGTCATATAACGAACTTAACTCTGCTCAGCAAAGTCATCAGCTCTTACAAAGAAACGTAAATGCTGCTCAAGAAAACTTACGTATTCAAGAACTGTCTTTTCGTGAAGGAATGGGTACAGCAACCCAAGTGATTGATGCACAAAATGCATTAAGTGCGTTAAAAACTGAAATGGCTTTAAATGCTTATAAATATGTCATGTCACTCGCAACCTTACTACAAAGTCACGGCTCAATTGACCAGTTTAAAGCTTACGTTAATCAACCACATACCGACTATATTCGTTAAGGGGAGTATAAAATGAATCAAGACTCAGCTCATTCAGAACAAGATGCTCCTGTTGCGGATACAGCAGAAACCAACCAAGTTCAAAAAGATGACCAAGCTGGTGATCAGCAAGAATCAAGCACAAATAAAAGTGATTCCACACCACCTAAAAATTCAAAAATTAAACTGATTATTGGTTTGATCATTATTGCCCTATTAGGTTTAATTATTTTTGGTTTATGGAAAAGTTATCAGCCAAAGCCTATTGAACTACAAGGCCGAGTTGAAGCCGAAACAATTCACGTAAGCACAAAAGTTCCGAGTCGTATTGAAGAAATTTATGTACAAGAAGGCCAAAAAATTTCCAAAGGCCAGCCACTTGTTCGTTTAGTTAGCCCGGAAATAGAAGCTAAAAAGCAACAAGCTTTGGCTACCTTACAATCTGCTTTAGCATTTCAATCTACGGTAGATCGTGGTTCTCAACAAGAGAATATCGATACTCTTTATGCCAACTGGCAAAGCACGAAAGCACAAGCAAACCTTGCAAAAACCACTTACCAACGTGGGGAAAATTTATATAGACAAGGGGTAATTTCGCGTCAAAGACGAGATGAAATGCTCGCAGCACAGACCTCTGCTCAAGAATTAAGTGAAGCCTCTTATCAACAATATGCTCGCGCAAAACGTGGCAGTACGAGCCAACAAAAATCTACAGCAGATGCACAGGTTGAAATTGCAAAAGCAGCTGTAGGTGAAGCAAAAGCGTTAGAGGAAGAGACACGTTTACTCTCTCCTATTTCAGGTACGGTTTCAAAAACTTATGGCAAACCTTCTGAATTAGTTGCTATGGGTGTACCTGTTGTCAGCATTTTAGAAGATGATGATTTATGGGTAAGTTTAAACGTGGGTGAAAATCAATATGCCTCTGTTTATAAAAATAAAACCCTTGAAGGATTCATTCCAGCACTTAATCAGAGTGTGAATTTTAAAATTAAGAATATAGATGCTGAAGGTGAATTTGCCACCATAAAAACGACTCGCCAAACTGGAGGCTATGATATTCGCAGCTTTAAATTGCATCTTGTGCCTGAGCGTCCAGTGCAAGATTTAAAAGTTGGGATGAGTGTTCTATTTAAAATTAAAGAAGAAAAATAACGCATGTTTGCCAGTATATTACGTGAACTAAACTATCTAAAAAGCAACAAATGGGATTTGTGTATGGTGACACTCATCCCCGCTTTTATCATTTTTATGTTTAGCAGCATGTTTTACGCAGGTAAAGCTGAACACTTACCAATTGCGATTATTGATCAGGACCAAAGTGAACTTAGCCGTAATATTGAAAAGTATCTTTCGTTGAATCATACGGTAGAGATTAAAACAATTACGGCAAGCTCCACAGAAGCGGAACAACTACTCAATGAAACAAAAATCTGGGGCTATGTTTTCATTCCAGACGGCGCTGAAAAACGCTTTGTGAAAGCGCAAGATGCTCAAATCAGCATTGCATTTAACCAGTCTTTTTTTAGTGTCGGGAATACGATTTCCTCCGCAATGTTGGTCAGCACCCTCAATGCTTTAGCAGACTACGCAGGCCAGAGTTATCTCGCAAATAATATTCCCTATTTAGATGTTCCTACGGCTCATGTCAAAATCTCAACGCTCTATAACCCAAGCATGAGCTATGAGTTTTATTTAGAACCCTTCATGGTTCCAGCTGTATTACATCTATTGCTATGCTGCTGTGTTGCCTTTGCCATTGGACAAGAACTGAAACGTGGCACATTAACATCGTGGGTAAACCGAGAAAGTTTTATTCAAGGCTTATTGGCTAAAAATTTGCTCTATAGCCTTATTTTTTGTTTCTGGACATGGTTATGGATGTTTTGGCTAGTCGAAATCCGTGGCTGGTTTGTAGCGGGTTCTCTTAGTTTATTGCTATCTGCACAGTTCCTACTTTATTTTGCCTACGCTTTGATTAGCAGCACAGTTATTTTAGCAACCAAAAATTTAAGCAAAACTTTTGGCTTTATCGCTGTCTATGGTGGGTCATCTTTAAGTTTCGCAGGCGTTACACTACCTTTGAATAATGCTCCTATTTTTACCAAATTTTGGTCACTCATTATTCCCTATACCCCTTATGCCAAGCTGCAAACTGAACAATGGGTGATTGGAAGTCCAGTTTTCATTTCTATGATTCCTTTTTTAATACTTATGGGTTATTGCCTTATTTATTTCTTCTTAAGTTGTTTGCTTCTTAAAAAACTAATTCAGGGAGCAGCACAATGAAAGAGTTTTTAAATGCATATTTGCAAACTTTTAAAGATATTGTAGGGAATAGTTCAGTTTTCACGACTCTGATTTTATCGGTCATTCTTTATAGTTTTTTTTACCCTACTGCCTATAAAGCTGAGCGGGCAGAATCAATTCCAATCGTAATTGTTGATGAAGAGCAAAGCCTTTTAACTTCTCAATTAATCGGTCAAAGTGCAAATAGCCCGCATGTTCATATTGTTACCGTTACAAGCAACTTCTTACAAGCAGAACAAATGGTTCGTGAACAAAAAGCCGATGGTATTTTACTTTTACCAAGCAACTTAACGCAAAGCTTACGCCGTGGAGAAACGGGCGGAATTGGCTTATATTTGAGTACAACGAACTTTTTAAAAACTAAAGAAATTGGTTTAGGCCTAGCTACCTCCATTGAAGCCACCTTAAAAGAATATGTCGAAAAATTTGGAGAGCGTACTCATTTCCAACCCGCACTTTCTATCCATCAGGTTCCTTTATTTAATCCCCTTTCAGGATATGGAAGTTATATTTTTCCGGCTGTTGCATCTTTAATTATTCATCAAACCATTGTGTTAGGTTTAGCGATGTTGATTGCAAGCTACCGTGAGCAACACCAAAAAATTACAGCTGTTCGCTTCGCTGGAATTTTCGCCAGCCTGTTTACTATTGGTTGTTTAAGCAGTTTTTATCTTTTTGGTTTTACCTTATGGTTCAACGACTATCCACACGGTGGAAACTTCACAGGTTTACTCGTTGCTGTTCCTATTTTTATTAGCTGTGTGATTGGATTAGGCATGTTGATCGGTTCACTTTTAGACATGCCAGAACGTGCTGGACATATTATTGTGTTTAGCTCTGTACCCTTATTCTTATTAACTGGCGCTGCATGGCCACATCAAGCAATGCCTGAATGGCTACAATGGTTCGCGTGGTGTTTACCATCAACACATGGAGTACAAATGTTTGTACAACTTAATCAGATGGGTGTTCCGTTAGCCACAGTTGTACCAAAACTGATATTTCTTACGACAATCGGTCTTATTTTTTTAATCTGGGCATATTCACGTTTAAAAGCCTCCAAGTGAAGAGTTTTCTAAACTTGGAGCATAAATTATATTTTTATTTACTATGAAATCTGATAGATAAAAGTCATTTCTTAAAAATTATTGACCATAAAAATATAAAAAAACCAATAAATTCAAATTATTAATTAGTAACAATTGTCATAAAACCTTAAAAAAACTTTAAGTTGAAATTAAGGAAATTTCTCCATAGTAAAACTGTTTAGTTTTTCAGCAGCCTAAAAGGGTAACTCTGCTACCCTTTTCTATGACGGAATTTGATATGGCAAAGGTATGTTATTGCGCAGATGACTTTGCAATGAATGCAGAGATATCTCATGCAATTATTCAGTTAATTGAAAGAGGAGCACTGCAAGCGACCTCATGTATGACCCAATCTGAACTCTGGGAAACAGCTGCTGCCAAACTTAAACCTTTCTCGAATCAAATTGATATTGGCTTACATTTAAATTTCACTCATGCGTTTACTTCAGGTAATACGGTTTTCTCATTACCAGCACTCATGTTTCGCGCATGGTCATCAAATCTTAACCGTGAATTAATTACTCAGTGTATTGAAGAGCAATGGGATGCATTTGTTTCAGTCATGGGAAAACAACCCGATTTTATTGATGGGCACCAACATATTCATCAATTTCCGTTTATACGGGATATTTTGCTACAGCTTTTAAAAGAGAAAAATTTCACTGGTTGGATACGTAATTTACAACATCCAATTTATCTACCCCATTATCGTTTTAAAACTCATATGCTTTCTGCACTTGGCTCAAATGCCTTAGCAAAGGCATGCCAAACCTACCAGTTTAGCCAAAATGAATATTTCGCTGGTATCTATGACTTTAAACAAACTGATTATGCCGAACTGAATCAATATTGGCTTGCTCAAGCAAAAGACCACTTACTGATTATGTGCCATCCCTCACTTTCTACACCAAGTGAGCAAGATTCAATCCAGCATGCACGTATCCAAGAATACCAATATTTTTGTTCTGATCAGTTCCCTCTTGATTGCCAGAAAAATGGCATTCAACTTACCAGACTAAGGGCAATGCAATGAGCACAAAACCTTTTTTATCCTGCGTTGTTCCCGCTTATAACGAAGCAGAGAATTTAAAGACATTTATTCCAGCTTTAGCAAACAGCTTAAAGCAACAAAATCTTAGCTATGAAATTATTGTGGTCGATGATGGCAGTAAGGACGATACTATTCCAATCTTGCAAACAATGATCGAAGATTATCCTTTAGTTGTGCTGGAATTATCACGAAATTTTGGTAAGGAAGCTGCTTTAAGCGCAGGTTTAGACCATGTAAATGGTGAAGTTGCACTACTGATTGATGCTGACTTTCAACATCCTTTTGAAGCCATTCCAACCATGATTAACCTTTGGAAAAATGGTTATGACATGGTGTATGGCATTCGTAATCGTACCACTGAATCATGGCTAAAACGGACCTTAACTCAAGGTTACTACCGTATTTTAAACTTAAGCTCGCCTATTGATATTCCTGAAAGTGCTGGTGACTTTAGACTTCTTGACGCAAAAGTTGTTGAAGCGATTAAACAACTACCAGAAAAAAATCGCTATATGAAAGGCCTTTATGCATGGGTCGGTTTTAAAAGTATCGGGATCAATTTCTCAGAGCAAGATCGTCAACACGGCCGTTCTAGTTTTAACGTGAAAGCATTATTTAATCTGGCAATGTCTGGTTTAACTGGGTTTTCAGATTTACCTTTACGAATTTGTATTTATCTAGGTGCCCTGTTGGCTTTAGGTGCTATGAGTTACGGTGTTTGGATCATTATTAAAACCCTAATTGAAGGAATTTCTGTTCCTGGTTGGGCAACTCTTGCAGCAGGCATGACGCTATTAGGTGGCATTCAATTGTTATTCATTGGAATTTTAGGTGAATACATTGGCCGAATTTATGCAGAAGTTAAAAATCGACCAAAATATATTGTTTCAACCGAACATTCTCGTATTAAGCAAGAACACCCAATCACTCACTCAGAAAATACGTTCTCTAGTTTCTAATGTTTGCACATATTTTTCAGCTCGCGCGGTTTACCACGACTGGGGCCGCGGCGGCACTTACGCACTACAGTATTGTCATGCTCTTGTTTAAACGAAACATTGCATTGCAGTATGCCAATTTAGTCGCCTTTTTACTTGCCTATTGGGTGAGCTATTTTGGGCATCGTATTTTTACTTTTAAAGCCCAGCATATTTCTCATCGACAAACATTACCCAAATTTACGTTAGTCGCTGGATTAGGTTTTTTATTTAATGAGAGCTTTCTCTTGCTTTCTAATTTGTATTTCAGCACCCCTATTTCAACTTTGGTTTGTGTAGCTATTGTCCTGACATCAATTGTGACTTTCTTGCTTAACCGTTTTTTTGCATTTCAACATTAAGGATTATGTATGCAGCAATGGCTTCGTAGTTCCAAATTCTTATTAATATTTTTACCGATTTGGTTGTTTGTTTTGTCTTGGATAAGACCTCTTTCTGTACCAGATGAAGGACGCTACGGAGACATTAGTCGATCTATGTTTGAGTCGGGAGATTGGTTAATTCCCCGTATCAATAGCTTGCCATTTATGCATAAGCCCCCTCTATTACACTGGTTAAGTTCTATATTTATGGAACTGTTCGGTATGCATATTTGGGTATTGAGATTAGTTCCAGTGCTAGCAGGTACACTCATGCTAGTCAGTCTATTCTTATTCGTTAGAAAGCACATTTCAGAACATGTAGCACAACTTACGGCCATTATTTTAGGCACTAATTTACTGTTTTTTGGTAGTAGTGAATATATTAACCATGACCTACTACTTGCGTCATGGATTACCGTCAGTGTTTTATGTTTTGTTGATTTCACAATTTCAGCGCGTAAATCTATTTTATTTTTAGGATATTTTGCAGGTGCGGCTGCGTTCTTAAGTAAAGGTTTAATTGGTGTTTTGATTCCCGGCATGATTCTCTTACCATGGTTGCTTTACACCAAACAATGGAAAAAAATCCCTTCATTGCTTAACCCTTTGGCGATTTTGCTATTTATATTATTGGTTAGTCCATGGCTCTATGCAGTTCAGCTTAAATACCCTCAATTTTTGCATTATTTCTTTATCGACCAACAATTTAGTCGATTTAGCTCAAAAGAGTTTAATAATAAGCAACCATGGTGTTTCTATCTGCTTATTTTATTTGTCAGCTTTTTACCATGGATTCTCTCGAGTAGATTTGGATCTATTAAAGCCGTATTTCAAAATTACAAGCAATCCGCTTTACTTGCCCTGCTTGTATGGTGGTTTATTTCTGTCACAATTTTCTTCTCTATTCCTCCATCTAAACTAGCTGGCTATATTTTACCAGCTGTGCCTCCACTCGCTGTTTTCTTGGCTCTTGTTATCAACCAAGTACTTGAAAGTGAATATAAAACCAAATTACAGGTTTGGGGTTTATCTATATTTATTATGCTTGTCGGAATAGGTATTACTACTACACCGCATTTCATGCGTGTACATCAACCCTTTTTCCAAAACCAATCGATATTTATTTATATCATTGGCGCGCTATTGGTTATGCTTCCACTGGCTTTAGTCTGGTTATATAAAAAGCAGAAATTAAACTATTTGAACTATATTTTTATCAGTTTAATTGTTTTGTGTAGTTCAATCCCTTTTGCCGTTCGTATTTTAGATACCAAAAATAATGTGGGACAAACGAGTTTTTCTGAATATATGACACCATCAACAAAAATAGTTTTCTACAATTACTATTTCTATGATGTGCCTTTCCTTTTACAGCTAAAACAGCCTGTATATATTGTAAATCAATGGGATATAGTACATTCAGATAGTGCTTCTTTAGAAATTAAAGATGGTTTATTGTTTGAACCACAACGCAAAAAATACTTATGGAGTGAACAACAACTTCAAGATGCTTTAACGCAAAAGCAAGATTTGATTGTCGTAAGTCAACCTCATAATTTTGCAACTAAAGATCCATCTGTTAAGACACTCCATTATCGAAATTATGATGTGTTTATCTTCCACTCAAACAAATAAATAACCCAATAAAAAAGGAAGCTTACGCTTCCTTTTTTATTTAATTAAGACTTACTCTTCTGACACATCGTCATTCGTAGAAACTGCATCTTCACCATCTACTTCTGAAGTATCAACTTCTCCTTCGAGAAACTCTTCTTCATCTTCGACAGCTTCAATAGACACAACGCCCACTAAAGTTTCTTCTTCGCTTAAACGAATCAGACGAACACCTTGTGCATTACGACCAGTCATTGCAACTTCAGCAGCACGCGTACGAACTAATGTACCGCCATCAGAAATAAGCAACAGCTCTTTGCTTTCATCAATAGATACTGCACCTACAAGCTCACCATTACGTTCACTTGTCTTAATCGCAATAACGCCCTTACCACCACGTTTTTTGGTTGGGAAGTCATTTACAGGAGTACGTTTACCATAACCATTGGCACTCGCACACAGCACTTCGCCCGTTTCAGGAACAACAACAAGCGATACGATGCGACTTACTACATTTAAATCTGCTGAATCTTCATTATCATCAGATTCATCATTTTCAACTTCTGCATCTTCTTCACTTAAAGTGCTGCTTGCAAAGCTAACACGCATACCACGGACGCCTTTAGCAGTACGACCCATTGAACGCACGTCAGTTTCTGCAAAACGAATTGCCTTACCTTCATTCGAGAACAACATGATTTGCTGATTACCATCAGTAATCGCAACACCAATCAAGGTATCTTCTTCATTCAATTCAATTGCGCGTAAACCATTTGAACGAATGTTAGCAAACTGCTCCAAATCAACACGTTTAACCGTACCTGAAGCTGTCGCCATAAATACATAATGGTTTTCTGGGAACTCAGTTAACGGCAAGATAGCTGTAACCGTTTCATTCGCATCTAAAGGTAACAAGTTTACAATCGGACGGCCTTTAGCACCACGTGATGCTTGAGGCACTTCAAATACACGAAGACGATAGACTTTACCTACGTTAGTAAAGCAGAGTACAGTCGCATGGTTTGAAGCCACAATCAGATGTTGAATAAAGTCATCATCTTTCATTGAGGTTGCAGACTTACCACGTCCACCACGGCGCTGAGCCTGATAGTCTGAAAGTGGTTGAGTTTTTGCATAACCTGTTTGTGAAACCGTTAATACAACTTGTTCTTCAGGAATTAAATCTTCACGGCTAAAATCAATACGTGATTCAATAATTTCTGTACGACGACCATCACCATACTGTTGTAGTACTTGCGCTAATTCTTCACGAATTACAGCCATCAATAAATTGAAATCATTAAGAATTGCTGTAAGTTCAGCAATTTGACCTAAAATCTCAGTATATTCTGCATGTAATTTGTCTTGCTCAAGACCTGTTAAACGATGTAAACGCAATTCTAAAATTGCACCCACTTGCGTTGGTGATAAACGGTAAATTGATTCAGTTAGACCAAATGGACGATCTGGGTTTTCACCTTCGATTTCATCTGGGCGAACAGAAATAGCGCCAGCTTTTTCAAGTAAAGAAATAACGCCACCACCAGCCCACTCACCTGCTAGTAACCGCTCACGCGCTTCAGCTGGGTTAGCAGAAGTTTTGATGGTTTCAATAATTTCATCAATATTGGCTAAAGCAACAGTTAAGCCTTCTAAGATATGACCACGTTCACGTGCTTTACGTAATTCGAACATGGTACGGCGTGTCACTACTTCTTGGCGGTGACGAATAAATGCCGCAATAATATCTTTCAGATTCATCAATTTTGGTTGTCCGTTATCAAGACAAACCATGTTGATGCTGAATGAGTTTTCAAGCTGCGTATTTAAGAATAAGTTATTTACAACGACTTCTGCGTTTTCACCGCGTTTCAAGTCAATTGCAATACGCATACCATCTTTGTCAGACTCATCACGAAGCTCTGAAATACCTTCAAGTTTTTTCTCTTTAACTAACTCAGCAATACGTTCAATAACTCTTGCTTTGTTAACTTGATATGGAATTTCAGTAAAGACGATGGTTGTACGGCCTGTCTTTTCATCTTCTTCGAAATGGTACTTACCACGAATGTGTAGTCGGCCTTTACCTGTACGGTAAGCATCAACAATACCTGATTTACCGTAAATAATACCGCCTGTAGGGAAATCAGGACCAGTAATGTATTCCATCAACCCTTCAATCGAGATATTCGGATTGTCAGCATAGGCTAAGCATGCATTCACAACTTCTGTCATGTTATGCGGTGCCATGTTGGTTGCCATACCTACGGCAATACCAGCAGCGCCATTAATTAACAGGTTAGGAACACGTGTTGGAAGTACCTGAGGAATACGCTCAGATCCGTCGTAGTTATCTTCCCAGTCAACTGTGTCTTTTTCTAGATCTGCAAGAAGCTCGTGCGCTAACTTAGTCATACGGACTTCGGTATAACGCATTGCAGCCGCGCTATCACCATCGATCGAACCGAAGTTACCCTGACCATCTACCAATAAATAACGTAAGCTAAAATCTTGAGCCATACGTACAATAGTTTCATAAACAGCTGAGTCACCATGAGGGTGATATTTACCGATTACGTCCCCAACAACACGTGCAGATTTCTTGTAGGCTTTGTTATAGTCATTGCCCAATTCGTGCATGGCAAATAGCACACGACGGTGAACAGGTTTCAGACCGTCTCTCACATCCGGCAATGCACGAGATACGATTACACTCATTGCGTAATCTAAATATGAATGCTTGAGTTCATCCTCAATGGCAATCGGTCGGATTTCCGATACGCTCATGCATACTCCTTCTTACAGATAGAAATTTCCATCTGCTAATATGTCTTGATCTTGCAAAAAATTTAGTTCTGAAAACTGAACTAAAATCGAAAAAATATAGCTGTATAGTATAGCACAAACTGCTCGTTAACTGGGAGTTTAGCAATCTGAAAATAGCATTTTTTTACAATAAAAATTTCATTAGAATTAATAAGTTAAAATTAGAGAATTCTAGTTTTAAATGTATTTCTTAAAACTCAACAGTTCGACCAAAATATAGACAACATAAAAATGCTCTCTTTAGAGCACTTTTCATCTAATCTTAAAAACAAAACTTAGTTTATTAGTCCAAATACATAATATTTAGCTTGAACATACTCGTCTTGCTGTAAATCCATTATTCTTTAATTTCTTTAAATAATGGGTTTGAAATATCATTTTATAGGCCGATATTGAGCAGGAATCCACAGATATCCTTTTGAGCCTTTGCCAATATGCCCAATGCCAGGAAAAGCAACATGTGCAGCTCCCACCCACCATTGGTTTTTATAGGCTTGTTCAAAGATATTCTTACGAACAGCTATAGCCTGATTCGAGTGAGTATCAGGTTTGTAGCTTGCATCAGGATAAGGAAACTGTACTGCACCATAATGCACAACATCACCAAGACCTAAAAACTTTTGACCGTTTTGTCCATCTACTAAGTATGAAGAATGACCTTCGGTATGACCATGAGTCACGATAAGTTGAACATTCGGTACGTTAAAAGAAGTTTTGGTAAAAGCGACGAGTTGCCCTGCCTTTTGGTATGGCTGTAAGGCATCTCTCGTCATTTTAAATATTGGCTTAAAAAAATTGGTAGCTTTTGCTTCATTCGCTGGCGATGTCCAAAAATCTACATCTTCTTTAGCCAGATAAACTTTTGCATTCGGATAAGCCATTTTGCCATCAAGTGTAATACCGCATAAATGATCAGGATGAGCATGTGTAATCAAGATGGTATCTATTTGTTCAGGCTGTACGCCTGCTTTCTTTAAATTTTCACGCACATGGCCCAAGGTTGGACCAAAACATTTTGCAGTACCAGCATCAATTAAAATATTTTGTGTGGGTGTTTGAACAAGATAGGCAGAGAAATCTGTGACAATCTGATTATGCTCATCTACAGGAACAAAGTTTTCTGCAAACAGTCGATTGGCTTTTTCAGCTGAAATACCTAGTAAATCACTACGAGGCAGTCCCAGTTCCCCATCAAACAATGCTGTTACCTTAAGGTTGCCTACTGGTTGTAAAAAGTATCCATCAACTTGATGTACACTTGGCGTCTGTTCAGCATGGATAACTGTACTGGCACTCAGCAGTAATAATATCGCAAGTGATTTGAATGATTTCATCATAGAGTCCTTCGTATTTTAATACTTTAACTCTATTGGTTTTTATCTATTTAAATCGCTCAATAAACTACAAGAAACGCTCAAATTGACTTATTCGGCAGTTAGCATAGCAGGATCTATACCATAACGCTCTACAAAGCGATCACGAAAAATAGCAGCAGACTGGTATCCAGATTTTGCTGCAATGGTTTTCATAGGTAACTTTTTCGAGTACAACAACTCAAGTGCATAAGTAAGACGGGCATGCGTAATCGTTTCTCTTAAGGTCGTATCTTCATGGCTAAGCTTGCGGCGAAGTGTTGCGCTGCTCAAACCTAGTCGCATTTCAAACTCACTAGACTGCCAATGGTGCTGTGGATTTTCTATTACCCAATCATGAATGATTTTTGTCAATTTAGGTGGCGGTACAATTAACACATCTGAACAATGCTGTTGGCATAACTGTACAAGTATAGCGGTAATACATAAACGTGCTTTCACCACATCATGATTAAATAAAGCCGTTTGCCACTCAGCTAAAGATGTAGCGAAATCATCAATTGAAAACTTTAATATTGCTTCAGTTCTGTCTACAACTGGCTTAGCCCAAATCATTTGTGCAGCTTGAATGACTTCGTCACACATAGGCACCAGAATAGTGAGATATTCACCCGTTATAGGGTCCGGCAGATTAACTGCATCGATAACCGTATCGGGTTTTATAACGTATAGATCGCCAGCGCTAAAATTGATTTGTTTTGTTTGAAGATTTAATTGCTGTTGCCCATATAAAATAAACCCCATGTGCAACTGACTAACTTTAATATTGGACAGTCCATGCTGATTTTTCGAACGAATACATAAATAATCTCGTGCCATATCTGCCCGTGCCAATCTCACAAGTGATTGATGCAATTGGTGGGCCTCTAGGGAAGCGGAATAATTAATATTCATAATGATGATCTAAATAAAAAACGCCCTTGGCTATTTATAGCACAAGGGCGTTTTTCGAATAAGTGACAAGCTGTAAATTACAACTTGCTTACTAACTCTGGTACTACAGTGTTCAAATCACCAACTAACCAGTAGTCAGCAACACTGTTGATTGGCGCTTCTTCGTCTTTGTTGATTGCAACAATAACTTTAGAATCTTTCATACCAGCTAAATGCTGGATCGCACCAGAAATACCTACAGCAACATAAAGGTCAGGCGCAACGATTTTACCAGTTTGACCCACTTGGAAGTCGTTAGGTACGAAGCCCGCATCAACTGCCGCACGTGAAGCACCTTGTGCTGCACCAAGCTTGTCAGCTAATGGATCAAGTACTTTATGGTAGTTCTCACCAGAACCTACACCGCGACCACCAGAAACTACGATACGAGCCGCAGTTAATTCTGGACGATCAAGCTTAACGATTTCTTCAGATACAAAATGAGAAATACCTGCATCTTTCGCTTCACTTACTGCTTCAACCGCAGCAGAACCACCTTCAGCAGCTACTGGATCAAATGCTGTACCACGAACTGTACCCACAATGATTGCTTCGTCAGATTGAACAGTCGCAATCGCGTTACCTGCATAAATCGGACGCTTGAATGTATTTGCAGATTCAACAGAAATAATGTCTGTGATCATGCTTACATCAAGAAGAGCAGCAACACGTGGAAGAATGTTCTTACCAGTGGTTGTAGAAGCAGCTAATACGTATTTGTAACCTTTAGCTAAATCAGCAACTAAAGCAGCTACGTTTTCAGCTAACTGGTTTGCATAAGCAGCATTATCAGCAAGTAAAACTTTGCTTACACCAGCAACTTTAGCAGCAGCATCAGCAACTGCCTGAGCACCAGAACCAGCAACTAATACAGTAATATCACCACCGATTTTTTGTGCTGCAGCAACAACGTTTAAAGTAGCACCGTTAAGTACTTGGTTGTTGTGATCAGCGATAACTAAAATACTCATGATTTTATCCTTCCGTATTAGATCACTTTCGCTTCATTTTTCAATTTTTCAACAAGCTCATCTACAGATTTCACTTGTACGCCAGCTTTACGTTCTGCTGGAGCTTCAACTTTAACAGTTTTAAGCTTAGTACCAGCTGTAACGCCATAATCAGCAGGAGATTTAGTATCAAGTGGCTTCTTACGAGCTTTCATGATGTTAGGCAATGCTGCATAACGTGGCTCATTCAAACGCAAGTCAGTTGTAATGATTGCTGGAAGTGCCAGTTCAACAGTTTGTAAACCACCGTCAACTTCACGAGTTACTTGTACTTTGCCGCCATCAACTTTCACTTCAGAAGCGAATGTACCTTGGCCCGCACCTAATAATGCGCCAAGCATTTGACCTACTTGGTTAGAGTCATCATCAATTGCTTGTTTACCAAGAAGGATAAGTTCTGGTTTTTCAGCTTCAACAACACCTTTTAAAATTTTAGCAACTTCTAAAGCGCCAATTTCATCAGTGGTTTCAACTAAAATACCGCGGTCTGCACCCAAAGCCATTGCAGAACGGATTTGTTCTTGAGCTTCTTTAGGACCCACAGAAACAACAACGATTTCTGTTACTGTTCCTTTTTCTTTTAAGCGAACCGCTTCTTCCACTGCGATTTCACAAAATGGGTTAATTGACATTTTAACGTTAGTTAGGTCAACCCCACTATTGTCCGGCTTAACACGAACTTTGACGTTGGCATCAACCACGCGTTTTACAGCAACAAGAGCCTTCATGTAATCCTCGGCTGTTCTAGCAAAAGTAAATGTTGAGAAAAGTATATTAACTCTTCAATTAAAATTTTTTAGGTACCCTATCTTGCAATGTGTTTGGCATTTCGGTCAAGTCACAATTTTCCAGAACAGCACAAAAAAAATGAAACCATCAGTTCATAAAAAAAATATTATGCCTTATTAGGCGCTATTTCGTTCTTTTTACACTCTATTTTATATATTGATTTTTATTATCTTTTTATCTTATTTAGCTTATTAGTCAGAAACATAAGATCACCTTAAAATAATCGAGATGAGATGTTTTTGACTCAGGGGTACCGACAAAATATCCCAAGATCAAAATGGTCAATTTGACTATTTCCCCTATTTCTCTTAAACAAATTTCTAAAAAAATACAAATGATGTCTACATTCGTATAAGACTTGCCATTTTAATCAACTTTATTATTAAGATTGTTCTTAAATCTATTCATTCTTTTGTGCTCTCGGATGAGCTTGATCATAGACTTGTGCCAAATGATCAAAATCGATATGCGTGTAAATTTGTGTCGTAGACAAATTACTGTGGCCTAACATTTCTTGTACTGACCGCAAATCACCACTGCTTGATAACATATGGCTAGCAAAACAATGCCGTAATAAATGAGGATGCAAATCTACATTCACACCAGCTCTTTGTGCTTGAAGCTTTACACGCTTTTCGATTTGCCGTGGGGTTAACACACCACCTCTTTGAGAAATAAAAACAAAAGCATTTTGATCAAAATGGCCTTTCCAGATTTTGTAAATTTTCAGCCAATTCAATAGGCTTTCTTTCGCCTTTTTCCCAAATGGTACAATCCGGGTTTTATTTCCTTTACCCGTAATACGTACCAGTTGACGGTTAAAATCGATATCTTTAATTGTTAAGCCTTGCAGTTCAGCCAGACGCAAACCACTTGAGTAAAGTAACTCGAGCATGGCTTTATCTCTTAACCATAATTGCTGATCAATTGGTTTTTCAGGCGTAGGCTGATCTAAAATCTGATTAACCGTTTCTATGTCGATCATACCCGGTAAGGGTCTAGGCTGACGTTTAAGCTTAAAGTCATCAGTAGGGTTAATTTCTAGATATTTCCCTTGTTCAGCCCATTTCATAAACTGGCGAATTGAAGTGAGATGACGCTGCATACTGCTTGAACTTAACTGGTCCTGCTCAACACGCTGGGCCAAATATTCACGTAAATCTGAAGCTTCAATATTTCTTAAATCAATTTGTTTGAGCTCGCAGAACTCAAGAAAGCTTTTAACATCTCTTTCATAAGCTGTAATCGTGTGCTCAGAATGGTTCTGAATTTTTCTTTCTTTTAACCACATTGAGAGCAGCTGTAATGCAAAATCCAAATTGCTCTCCATTTATTTGCTCATTTTATTTTTTCAGTGTATCAAAAAGTAGTTGTTCAGGAAATTTAAGATCGTACAGCGCAACAACTCATTACCTTATATATTACACTTCACTTTAAGTATTCGTCGGAACCCTGCTGTCATGACTACCATACTCATTCCCTACTTAATTGCCATTACTTTACTTACGCTTACCCCAGGTCTGGATACGACTTTAATTATTCGTACCGCTACTCTTGAAGGCAAATCTAAAGCATTTCAAGCAGCAGTGGGTATTAGCCTTGGCTGCATTGCATGGGGAATTGTGGTCGCTTGTGGTCTAGGTGCTTTGCTTATGGCTTCTGATTTAGCTTTTAATATTCTGAAATGGATGGGGGCTGCTTATTTAGCTTGGCTAGGTTTGAATATGATTTTAAAACCACGTAGCCAACTTTCAGACATGCAAGAAAGCAACTCCAATGTCCCTTCTTCACAAAATTGGTTTATTAAAGGTTTTTTGGGTAACTTACTTAATCCCAAAGTCGGAATTTTTTATATTTCATTTCTTCCACAATTTATTCCACCACAAGCATCGGCTGTCACTTGGATTATGGGGCTTGTAATGATTCATGTGGTGATTGGAACCTTATGGTCAATTTTATTAATTTTGGCCATGCAACCACTGTCACGTTACCTTAAGCAACCCAAATTTATGAAATATATGGACCGAATTACGGGCAGTATTTTTGTGTTGTTTGCTTTGAAATTAGCTTTGAGTAAAAGATAAATTTTAAAAAAGCGTGCTCATAGATAGCACGCTAAATAAGACTTTAAAACCTACTTTAGTTTTTCTAAGTAGGTTTTTATTTGAACTGAAACTTCATCGGCATGTTTTTCTGCCAATTGATGGTCCCCACCTTTCACAACATATAACGTCGAATTCTCAAACTTTTGATTTAAATATTGTCCCACCTGAACGGGACTCACTGGATCGTTATCGCCCCAGATTAATAAAGTTTCAATGTTTATATCTGATAAAAACTCTTCATAGTTGGCATTAGTGGTAACAAACCAATCTGGATATTTTAAAAATGCTTGGCGATATGCTTCTCGCCAGTCTTGTACATTAAATCTTTCAAGGTTAATTCCACCAGAAGTTGCAATCAAAACTAGCCCTTTCACCAGCTGAGTTTTTTGCAACGCTGCCGCAACAGCAAAAATGCCACCCATAGATTGCGCAACAATTACAGATTCTTCATTAATTTGATCGACCACATGATTTGTTAGGTCTTCAAAACTTTTGACCTCAAAGGATTCAGGTGTATCGCCGAAACCGGGGTAACCAATAATTTTTGTCTGGTAATGCTGAGGTAATTTTTCAATTATGGGATGCCAAAATGTCGTCCTGCCTGATGCACCCGGTAAGAAAATTAGATTATTCATATTTTTATAAAGTAATAAAATTAAAAAATTATTGTATATAAAAGAAAGCCTCTTTTATCATTTTAGTTAATAAAAGAGGCTTCTATTTAAGTAATGCTATTAACCTTGAAAATAACGTAAATCCAAACGTCCATCATATACATGAGTTGTTGGACCAGTCATCCAAACCACATCACCTTCTTGCCATTCAATTTGCAACTTACCACCAGCAAGTTCAACTTCAACTGAGTTCGCAAGTAAACCACGGCGCATACCACTTACCGCAGCAGCACATGCCCCTGTACCACAAGCTAATGTTTCACCAACACCACGTTCAAATACACGTAAGCGAACATGTTTTTCATCAATTACTTGCATAAAGCCAGCATTAACACGCTCAGGGAAACGTTTATGTGATTCAACTTGTGGGCCAATGCAAGCAACATCTGCAGTTAATACATCTGGAACAATAGTGACAGCATGGGGGTTGCCCATATTGACCACATCAATATTAATGTTCTGGTCGTTAGCTAACTCAAGTGTATATAAAGCTTCAGGTTGTTCTGCAATGAATGGAATTTCATTCGGCAAGAACTTTGGGTAGCCCATATTGACGCGAACCCAACCATTTTGCCCTAATTCAGGTTTTACGATACCTGCTTTGGTTTGGACAGTAATACTTGTTTTAGTTGTTAAATGGCGCTCATGTACAAAACGAGCAAAACAGCGTACTCCGTTACCACATTGTTCAACTTCAGAACCATCTGCATTAAAAATACGATATTTAAAATCTGCTTCTGGTAAATCAGGTGGTTCAACAATTAAGAGCTGATCAAAACCAATACCGAAATGGCGATCGGCTAAGCGTTGGATTGTTTCTGTATCCAAATAGGCGCGTTGGCTGATCAGATCAACCACCATAAAGTCATTGCCTAGGCCATGCATTTTAGTAAATTCTAACAACATTTCATTTACTCCTCAGGCAATAAACTTTCTTTTTCCCAAAGCGACTCAACCGTTTCACGTTCACGAATTAAATAAGCTTTGTCGCCAGACACCATCACTTCTGCAGCACGTCCACGTGTGTTGTAATTTGAACTCATGACAAAACCATAAGCGCCAGCACCGAGAACAGCTAACAAGTCATTTTCTTTTAAAGCCAATGAGCGATCTTTACCGATAAAGTCGCCTGTCTCACAGATTGCACCCACCAAATCCCAAGTTTTTTCTTCAGCATCTGAACTTGGCACTACAGGTTGGATATCCATCCAAGCTTCATATAATGCAGGGCGAATTAAATCATTCATTGCTGCATCAATAATGGCAAAGTTACGGTGGCTCGTTGGCTTGAGCAAATCAACTTTTGTTAAAAGCACACCTGCATTTGCACTAATGCTACGACCCGGTTCCATATAAACCTTGAGACCTAACTTTTCTAAAGCAGGTTTCATTGAGTTTGCATATTCTTCAACACTTGGTGGTGTTTCATCTTTATAACAAACACCTAAACCACCACCGATATCAATATGTTTAAGATTGATACCAAGCTTTTTCAACTCTTCGATCATCACCATGACACGATCTAAAGCATCAACGAATGGTTTAGTCTCGGTTAGTTGCGAACCAATGTGGCAGTCAATTCCAATAATCTCAAGGTTTGGTAAAGATGCAGCATATTGATAGGTTTCATAAACGGTATCACTTGGAATACCAAATTTATTTTCTTTTAAACCTGTTGAAATATAAGGATGTGTTTTTGCATCTACGTCTGGATTTACACGCAAAGAAATCGGCGCTTTTTTGCCTAGACGTGCAGCAACTTTTTGAAGACGATCTAGTTCGGCATAAGACTCTACATTAAAGCAAGCAATGCCTACATTTAATGATGTTTCAATATCAGCTTCAGTTTTACCCAAGCCAGAAAAAACAACTTTAGATGCATCTCCACCCGCTTTTAAAACACGTGCAAGCTCACCACCTGATACGATATCAAAACCAGCACCAAGTTTTGCCAATACATTAAGAACAGCTAAATTTGAGTTAGACTTCACCGCAAAACAGATTTGATGATCAATAAAATCAAAAGCACGATCCATATCTAAGTAATGTTTTTCAAAAGCTGCTTTTGAATAAACATACAAAGGTGTGCCAAATTGCTGCGCAAGCTGCTCCATAGAACATTGCTCTGCGTGCAATACTCCATTAATGCGAGTGAAACTCATGAATGTGTCCTTATTTCAAAGCTTAAGGTGAAGTTGTTTGGGTTGGGGCTGATGATTCAACTGGCTGATCAGCTTGTTCATCCTGTTGCACAACTTGTTTCTGTTCTTTATTACGATAGAGCAAGTATTTCGCACGTTTGTCATAATTCGGATCAGAAGGTAGCTGTAATGCTCCTGACTGACCGCAAGCGCTTAGCAAAATACTGCTGCTCAATAAACTGATGAGGCAAATGACACGACGCATCTGAGCACCTGATTTAAACAATTCGATGCAGTATACCGTGATCGTGCAGGCGGCTAAAGAGTAAACTTAAAGAGAAAAACAATATGCATAAAAAACGCCAGCTTTTCAGCTGGCGTTTGATCATAACTAAATAAATTTAATTACTTTTTATGAGGCGGTTTATAGAAGAAGAAATAACCAATGATTAAGATAATAAACCAAATTGGGCTGACTTTAAGCGCTTTAAACGTATCTGGCTCTAAAGACAACACGTAAATCATACCAATAAAGAAAATAATCGTGATCCAACATGTAAATAGACCACCAGGTAATTTAAATGTTGATTTTGCATGTAGCTCAGGACGTGTAGTGTAATAACGGATATAACTCCAGATAATCAGTAACCACACGCAAATGAACAAAATCGTTGAAAGTGTTGTTGCGAGCGTAAATGCTTCAACGGTATTGGGTACGAAATACTGTAATGCTGCACCTAACAGCAAACACGCAGCAGAAAAATACAATGCATTTGCAGGTACCGCACGTCTATTCAATTTACCAAAAGCTTTGGGTCCCTGATCTTCACGCGATAAACCAAACAACATACGGCTTGTTGAAAACACGCCACTGTTCATTGATGACATTACTGAAGACAACACCACCAAGTTCATCAAGATCGCTGCAGCTGCAACACCAGCTTGACTAAACAAGTTTACAAATGGACTGATCGCCGGATCAATTTTATTCCATGGTGTTACTGACATTACAATAATTAATGCGAACACATAGAAAATAATGATACGAATTGGGATTGAGTTAATTGCTTTTGGTAAGTTACGGGCTGGATCTTTCGTTTCGGCAGCTGTTGTTCCCACAAGTTCTACACCAACGAAGGCAAAGATTGCAATCTGGAAACCAGCTAAGAAACCATGTACGCCTGTTGGGAAGAAACCACCATTCGCCCAAAGATGAGTAAATGAAGCAACTTCACCAGTACTCGAAGTAAAGCCAGTAAAAATCATCCATAGACCCACAGCAATTAAAATAATAATCGCAAGAATCTTAATGAGCGCAAACCAGAACTCTAACTCACCAAATAAACGTACTGTCAGTAGGTTCAAACCCATAATAAATACAATAGCCGCAACACTGATCATCGCCCCTTCGACAGGTGAGAAAGGCAGACCATTATTGAAGAACTGTAAGTAATAGATAATTGCAGACAGATCGGCGATACCAATCGTAATCCAACATAACCAGTAGGTCCATCCGACGAAATAACCTGCCCATGGACCGATTAAATCTGTTGTGAAGTCAATAAATGATTTATAGGCAAGATTTGAAAGAAGTAATTCGCCAAGCGCACGCATGACAAAAAACACCATCACACCAATAATCAAATAAATGAATAAGATCGACGGACCAGCGAGGCTAATTGTTTTGCCTGATCCCATAAATAATCCGGTACCAATTGCACCACCAATCGCGATCAGCTGTAAATGCCGATTGGAGAGGCTTCGATGGAGCTCACCTTGTTCATGAGGCTCGCTCAGATTTTGATTCGACATTTTATAAATACACTCCAGTAATTTTTTTAGTCCGTTAGCTAAAATCAAATCAAAAAGACGATATCGCACCATTTGCAGGTATCTTTTAAATGTATATTTTTTGACAACTTTTCAGCTAACCAATATTTGTCTGTATTGCTAATGACTTTAAGCTACATACAATTAGGGCCGATAATACGCACAAGCCTTCTGCAATACAACGGACTATCAAGTCAACTTTTGTCGCACTTGTTTAACTCCAACCTATATAAAAAGGCTACCGATGAGGTAGCCTTTTTGATGAAGAGACAAAAAATACAGTAATCTTTTAAAAATTTACTTTTGCTTATTCTTCAGTCTTTCTTCCCAGAATGTCGCATTTTTTATTCCTAATTTAACAGGATCAAATGTGAATTCTTTTACTCCAGCTTTTTGCTGCTCCTCGTAATCTTTTAGTGCTTTAATCGTTGGTTTCCAAACAAAATAAGTCACTATAATGCCAACGATATTAATCCATGCCATTAAACCTACACCGATATCGCCAATTCCCCATATATAGCCAGTTGCACTTAATACCCCATAAGATACTGATAAAATAATAAAGCACTTGGTCACAAATAATAATGATGGAGATTTTGTAATATAACTTAGGTAAGTAATATTGGTTTCAGCAATATAGTAGTATGCAACTATGGTGGTGAATGCAAAGAAGAAAACCGCTAAAGCAACAAAGATTTGACCAAAATTACCAAACATTGTGCTCACTGCCATCTGGGTAAATGCAGGAGAACCTATTTCTACAGTAGCTCCAACATGTTGCACAATGAATTGACCAGCTTCTAATGTTCCTTGCACATTATATTTGCCGGTAATTAAGATCATGAATGCTGTTGCAGAGCATACGAATAAAGTATCTACATAAACGGAGAATGCTTGTACAAAACCTTGCTGAGCAGGATGCTGAACTTCTGCAGCAGCCGCGGCATGAGGACCAGTTCCTTGTCCCGCCTCATTTGAATAAACACCACGTTTTACGCCCCAACCGATCGCAGCACCAAGGCCTGCCATAGGAGAAAAAGCATCTTCAAAAATTAATTTAATTACACCAGGTAATTCATGAATATTAGCAATAACGATAACGACAGCCATTAAAATGTAACCAGCTGCCATGAAAGGAACCACAAATTCAGCAAAACGTGCAATTCGTTTGATCCCACCAAAAATAATGATAGCAAGTAAACCAACAATGACTACAAGTGCAACAAGCTTAAATAACCCAATATCGCCAAATATAATTGCTCCTTCACCTGTAATCTGTGTAAATGCCTTACCCACAGCATTTGCTTGGATCCCTGGTAAGAACAAACCACAAGAAACAATCGCTGCTATAGCAAACACAACGCCTAACCAACGCTGACCTAAGCCTTTATCAAAATAAAAAGCAGGGCCACCACGATATTGTCCTTGATATTCAACTTTATAGATTTGCCCTAGAGTTGACTCTACATATGCAGTGCCTGCTCCTAAAAATGCAACTAACCACATCCAAAAAACAGCACCAGGTCCACCGAAACCAATTGCTGCCGCTACACCAGCAATATTACCTACACCTACTCGCCCTGATAATGAAACCGCTAAAGCCTGAAAAGATGAAATCCCTTGTTCTGAAGAAGTACCTTTTATTAAAAGTCTAGCCATTTCCTTCATTTGGCGTACTTGAACAAACCTTGTCAAAATAGAAAAAAATAAACCTGCACCTAAACACAGATAAATAAGCCCTTTACTCCAAATTATGCTATTTACCCAATCAACAATTTCTGCTGCACTCATAGATATCAACCTTTTGTATCTTTAAGATACAATACTCATATTATTTTGTTCGTTTTTCACTTCAGCAATATCCATGCCATATCTATAATAAACAGTTAGATACATACATCAGTAAAAACACCTTCCTTGGGGATCGATTAGATTTTTATATCCATTTAAAACAAACTCTATCTGACTTGTAAAAATCCTATATCGTGTTATTTTTGACGTCTTTCCCTTACTAGTTCCTTAGAAATACCCTTCAAATTTCCTCATTATCTTTTACGAAAATTTCAGGAAACAAGAATGAAGAACTTCCTAAGAACTATATTTATATAATATCGAGCAAAATTTCAATTTTTTATGAGCAAAGTCAAAACTGTTTACCGTTGCGAGCAATGTGGTGCCGATCATCTTAAATGGGCTGGTCAATGTTCAGAGTGTGGTGAATGGAATTCTCTGACTGAAGTCAAACTTGAGCCGACCACTGCTCACCGCGCACGTCCAAAAATTGGAGGCTATGCAGGTCAAGTCGCGAATATTACAACACTTAATAAAGTTTCAGTTTCGCATGAAACACGCTTACAGACCGGTATCAGCGAATTTGATCGCGTACTTGGCGGAGGCTTAGTTACAGGTTCAGTCGTACTGATTGGCGGTGACCCGGGCATTGGTAAATCGACCATTCTGTTACAAACAGCGACCCACATGGCAAGTGCAAAAAGCTCTGCTCTTTATATTACGGGTGAAGAATCGTTATCTCAGGTTGCTCTTCGTGCTCAACGACTTGATTTGCCAACTGACAAATTAAAAGCCATGGCCGAAACCTGTGTTGAGCGAATTTGTGAAGTTTTAGAACAAGAAAAGCCTGCGGTTGCTATTTTAGATTCGATTCAAACTCTTTACACCGAAACACTCCAATCGGCACCGGGTGGTGTTTCTCAAATTCGTGAATCTGCGGCATTACTTACACGCTATGCAAAAAATAGTGGCACGGCGCTATTTCTTGTTGGGCACGTGACCAAAGAAGGTGCACTGGCAGGTCCACGTGTTTTAGAACATATGGTGGATTGTGTACTTTACTTTGAAGGTCAATCAGACTCACGTTATCGAATGATTCGTGCTGTTAAAAACCGTTTTGGTGCAGTGAACGAACTTGGCGTATTTGCCATGACAGATAAAGGCTTGCGTGAAGTTGCCAACCCTTCTGCTATTTTCTTAAGCCGTTATGATGAAGCGATTCCTGGTTCAATTGTTATGATTAGCCGTGAAGGAACCCGCCCTCTGTTAGTTGAAGTTCAAGCCTTAGTAGATGATGCCCAAGGTCAACCACGACGTGTCGCATTGGGTCTTGAGCAAAACCGTTTAAATATGCTGCTTGCTGTAATGCATCGCCATGGCGGTGTTCAAACCACGGGACAAGACGTTTATGTGAACATTGTAGGTGGTCTAAAAATTACCGAAACAGGTTCTGACTTGGCTGTCTTATTAGCATGCGCTTCAAGTTTGCGCACTAAAGCGTTACCTCAACAGCTTGCAGTTTTTGGTGAAGTTGGTCTTTCTGGTGAAATTCGCCCAGTTCCTAACGGACAAGAGCGTTTAAAAGAAGCTGCAAAACATGGCTTTAAATATGTCATTTTACCGAGAGGTAATGCACCGCAAAAAGCAATTCCAGGCGTTCAAGTCATTGCCGTTGCCCGCTTGCATGAAGCGTTGACCGAAGCGATGCAACTCAGTGATGAATTGACATAAAAAAACATACTTTTAAGGTTGAAATTTAGAGTAAATACCTGCATAAATACTATTATAAATTAACTTTAAACAGGAATTTCCTATGGAAGTACACCAGCGTGGCTTGATTACCGGTATTTTAATGGCTGCTTTAGCAATTTCTCCTCTTGCTGAAGCTAAACGTGCAGGTGGTGGTAAAAGCCACGGTATGGCACGTTCTACTACTTCAAGCCAGTCTTATCAACAACCTCGTCAAGTGACTCCTGCTCAACAACCTGCTACGGCACCTCAAAGATCAGGTCCTGGTGTTGGTTCAATGGTTGCGGCTGGTGTGGCTGGTGCTGCCGTAGGTGCTGTTGCAGCAAATGCTTTAGCTGATGACAAATCAACATCAACTGAACAGCAAGCAACACAACCTGGAAATGAACAAGCTGCTCAAGCCCAACAAGAAGAGAAAAAAGGTGGAATTCCTAGCTGGCTTTGGGTATTACTTGCAGCTGCTTTAGCCTTTTTTGTTTTCCGCAAATTGGGCGCAAAAAAAAAATTAGCAGCTAACAATCCTTACGCACCAAATAACGGCGGTCAAAACCCATTTGGCCGTTCTGCTGCACCACAAGCAACACCACGTAATGCTGGAGATAATACAAATATCTTTGGTCAATCTGTTGGTGGCGGTGCAGCAACCCAAGCGCCTTTTGGCGGTGCAACAACGAGCAATGGCAATCAACTTCCAGATGGTAGTGAACCTGCTGCCTTCTTACGTATTGCACGTCAACGTTTTAATCACATCCAATCGATGAATACTGCAAGTAACATTGAAGAAATTCGCCGTTACTTAACACCAGAACTTTATAGTTCTATGTATAACGACATCATGGAAAACCAAGATCAAGACGTTGCTGAATTTAGCAATCTGAATGCGATGGTTGTAGACAGCGCGACTGAAAATGGTCAATACGTTGTAAGCGTACGCTTCACTGGTACTGTGAGTGAAGATTTAAACAGCTTGCCACAACCATTTACTGAAATCTGGCACTTTGTTAAACCTGCTGGTTCTCAGCAAGACTGGGTTGTTGCTGGTATTCAACAAGCTTAAGCTAAATAAACCCTCAATAAAAAAGCCACAATATTGTGGCTTTTTTATTTGTCAGTTTTTAAGCAATTTCAGCTGGAAAGGTAATGACTTTTTCAATTTTAACCTGATCCATTGCAACCATGAGTAAGCGGTCTACACCTAAAGCAATTCCTGAGCATTCTGGCATATGAGGCAAAGCTGCCAATAAATGCTCATCTAAAGGCATCACATGAAGACCTTGCTTAGCCCGCTCTGCATTATCTGCTTCAAAGCGTGAGCGTAATACGTCTGCGTCGAGCAATTCATCATAAGCATTGGCAAGCTCTAAACCTTCAATATAAACCTCAAAACGTGCTGCGACCTCTTCCCCATCTTCATCCACTTTCACTTTTGCCAAAGACGCCATTTCAGGTGGAAAGTCAGTTAAAAAAACAGGTGCATCAAACCCTAAACTTGGTTCAACAAAATGAGAAAATAATAAATCCATATAAGCTAGACGATCATCGCCTAAATCAAGATTTAATCCCACACGATTTGCCGTATCTTTGAGTTGCTTCAATGTTGCTTGTAAAGGATTAATGTCGAGGCGATCTTGAAAGGCATGTTTATAACTTAAAATAAACGGACGAACTTCACCAAAACGATGTTGCAAACAGCTTTGCAATAAATCGGCGGTTTCATGCATTAAAGCTTTTAAATCAAAAGCCGGACGGTACCATTCGAGCATGGTAAATTCACTGTTGTGTTTACGCCCGTGTTCATCGTCTCGAAAAACCTTACAAATCTGATAAATCGGCCCACTGCCACTCGCCAACAAACGCTTCATGGCAAACTCAGGCGAAGTCTGTAAATATTGAGTCTGCAATTTGCCATTAATATGACGTAAAGCCTGAACAGAAGCTAAATGCACATCGGTGACACCTGCTTGTGAAACAATCGGTGTTTCCACCTCCATGACATCACGTTCAGCAAAAAACTGACGAATCTGGTTATAGAGCTTAGCACGTGCTTTTAAGGCATTAATTGAACAAGTTGGTTGATAACTTAAGCTCATGCCTGCGGCCCTCCATGTGCTGCCCATTCACGGCGCAGCGGATAATTTTTACGTAATAAATCAAATGCTTTTTGCTCTACTTTGCCCTCTTTAATGCAGGCACGGATGTTGGCATCATCTTGAGCAATATCATAAATCTGAGCTAATTTTTGCTTTAACACTGCTTTTAAATCATTTCCTGAAAAATAGTCGTCACATGTAGGCAACTGCGTTTCAAAACGTTTATTTATATCAAATCCAAACTTTTGGCAGAATGCTTCATAAATCATTTGTGTACCGCGTGCCTTTCCTTCAAGGCTATAACCTGCGATATGCGGTGTTGCCAACACTAACATATCTATAAGTTCTTCAGATATGACTGGTTCATGCTCAAATACATCGAGCACAACTTTACGCTGGGTACGCTGAATATCTTCGATTAAAGCAGCTTCTTTCACGACTGGACCACGCGCACTATTAATTAAAATCGTGCTCGGTTGAAGTGCAGCAAACGCTTGCTCATCAAAAAGATGATACGTCGCATGTTCACCATTTTTGGTTAAAGGTACATGAATGGAAATTGCATTCGCTTGTTGCAAAAGAGTTTCTAAACTTACATTTTTAATTGAATCTAACTTCACATATGGGTCAAAGCCAATCACGTTCCAGCCCAGCAACTGGGCCATATATGCCAAACGCTTACCGACGTTTCCAAGGCCAACGATGCCTAGGGTAAATTTTTCTTGTTGTTCTAAAAGGTTGGCATCTAAATGAAGCAAAGCAGTAATGACATATTCAGCAACCGCTTGTGCGTTACAACCTGCTGCATTTGCCCATGTAATTCCTTGTTTTTCTAAAGCAGGAATATCTAAATGATCGGTTCCGATTGTGGCACTACCCACATATTTTAATGCTGTATTTTCGATTAAGCTTGCATTCACCGCAGTGACTGAGCGAACCAATAATGCTTCTGTATCTTTTACATCTGCATGTGTTAAGGTGCGTCCCGCATGGTGTTGAATATCGCCAAACTCTGAAAAAAAGTAGTCGGTAAATGCCAAATTTTCATCTGCGACGATTTTCATTATCTGCAACTCAAAGCTTATAAAAACGTTATTATCCTTTGAGTTGTAGCAAAGCACAATGTTAATGGCTTTAAATTCACGATTCTATATCTTGCACTTTTAAGGCTTACAAACCTCCACCAAAATAGAAATAAGCCATTACTGCTAGCGTTATCCAAACTAAAATAATTAACACAGCGACCAAATAATTTTGAGGTCGTCGCTCCTGTTGTTCTAGCCATTCATCAGCTTGTTGTTCTGCATCTAAAATGACTTGCTTAGGCGTAAAACGAACAGCTAACCAAATAAGAATGGGCAAAATTAAAGCGTCATCAACAAAACCTAAAATAGGAATAAAATCTGGAATTAAATCGATGGGGCTAAAAGCATAGGCAACAGCAATCACAGCCAAAATTTTAGGCAATATCGGCATTTGAGGATGCTTCGATGCAAACCAAAGCATAATAATTTGTTTTTTTAAACGTTTTGCCCAATCTTTTAAGGACTGTAACCAAGCCACTGGGACACACTCTGAACTACATAAGTCTGATCATAAAGTATAAAGTTCGTACTTAACTTAAAATTAGGCAAAATAGAAATGTATATTTCCATTGTGTTTGATCATTCTTAGCATTTGAGCTGATCTGATCAATATTTCAAGGCATGACATTTATGTGTATAAAACGAAATCATCTCCACGACAAAAGCTTGCTAAAGTTAGGCCAGATATTTTTGCGAGCCGAATGGCCATACTGGTTGGGGCAGAAATTGAAGCCAATAAACCAATATTAAGCTGAGCACATTTACGAATTAATTCGTAGCTTGCACGACTGGTCATAACAACAAAACCTAAACTGGTGTCGTAGTTTTCTTGAGCTAAATAACCTAACAATTTATCTAAGGCATTGTGACGGCCAACATCTTCAAATAAAGCCATGATTTTGCCTTGAACCACCCAAGCTGCGGCATGAGCGCCACCTGTTAAGGCAGTAATTTTTTGTTGATCTTTTAATTGAGAAATCGCGACTGGAATTTGTTCAAGCCATTCTTTGCAAGGTTCTATGGTAATTTTAGAAATATCGAGCTGAAGCTGCTCCAAACTTTCAATACCACACAAACCACAGCCTGTACGCCCCACTAACATCCGTCGCCTTTCTTTTAACGCAGCAAATGCTCTAGATGAAATGGTCATATTCACTTCAATTCCCAATTCACTTTCATGAACCTCAATGGCATACAACTCTTTTAAGCTCGTTAAAATTCCTTCGGACAGACTAAAACCTTTAGCGAACACACTCACATCGGTAGGTGTTGCCATCATCACTGCATGAGAAATGCCGTTATATACCAAAGCAATCGGATGCTCTTGAACAATATTATCTAAAACACTTTCAGATTCGGTTTTTTTAAACCGCTTTACTTGTAATGTTTCAACCCCATAAGAATGTGGTGTCAAAATAATTTCCTTTATCTTGAAATGGCGCTTGTTTAGAGCGCCATTTATTTGAATTACATTTTTAATATCGCTGTTAATTTAAAGGTTACTTACTTTCTTGTCGGCATCCTCAGGGTCAACTGCCGTTGCCAAATTAAAGTGTGCAGGCGCATCACCAGGATGCAAAATCACAGGAACACTTTTTGAAGCTGGAATCTTGGCATATTTATCATGACTGCTTAACGCCACCAAAGGATTGGTCTCTGGATAGTACGCAGCTAAACTGCCACGTGGAATGTTGTACGGCACAATACGGAAACTATGCACAATACGTTTCACGCCATCTGAGAAGACACTTTCAATATCAACCCACTGATTTGCTTCAAAGCCAGCTTCATCAATATCGGCTTGGTTCATAAATAGCACACGGCGCTGCCCAAAGACTCCGCGGTAACGGTCATCGAGGCCATATAGCGTTGTGTTGTACTGATCGTGAGAGCGAGTGGTCATTAAGGTATAAACTTTGCTCTCTGTATAAGCGGCAGCATATTGATTTTCTTTATCACCATAGACTTCACTCAGTGGTGTAATCATAAACTGCGCTTTACCACTTTTTGTGTTCCAGATGTGCTGATTAGCCGGGTGCTCTAGATGGAAACCACCTGGGTTATAGACACGTAAATTAAAATCATGGAACTCATCAAAAACCTCAGCAATTGAGTCACGAATACGGTCATAACTTTCAATGTACCATTTCCATTTGATCTTACTGTCTGGCAGCACGGCTTCAGCCATTCTTGCCACGATGTCAGGTTCAGATAAAATATTTTCAGAAATTGGGGTATTACGCCCAGCCGACAAATGAATATTACTCATCGAATCTTCGACTGAAATGGCTTGTGGACCATGAAGCTGCTCATCAATTTCGGTACGGCCCAAACATGGCAAAATCAGAGCCTCTTTACCACAAACCAAATGACTGCGATTTAACTTGGTTGCGACATGAACAGTTAAATTACACTTTCTAAGTGCTTCTTGGGTATACGGCGTATCTGGCGTCGCAACTGCAAAGTTTCCGCCTAGACCGATGAAGACTTTGACCTCGCCTTCAGCCATAGCTTTAATGGTTTCAACCACACCATGCCCATTTTTTCTTGGTGATTTAATCCCAAACACGCGGTCAATGTTGTCGAGTAATTTAGGGCTAGGTAACTCATTAATGCCCATGGTTCGGTCGCCTTGCACATTACTGTGTCCACGAACTGGACATAGCCCTGCACCTGGACGGCCAATTTGCCCACGAGCCAACAATAAATTCGCCAACATATGTACATTAGCTGTTCCATGGCGGTGTTGAGTAATACCCATTCCCCAACAGAAAATTGAACGCTCAGACTCTAAAAAGAGCTTGGCTAATTTTTCTAAATGTTCTGGTGATAGACCCGAGTGTTTATAAATATCTTCCCATTCAGTTTTTTCAACCTCAGCAATCATTTCATCGAAACCAATTGTATTCACCGCAATAAAGTTTCGGTCAAAAACACTTGGTTTACCTGAGGCGAGTGCTTTTTTATCCCATTCATTTAGGTGCTTTAAAATTCCTAGCATCAGTGCATAGTCACCACCAATTTTAGGTTGGAAATAATAACGACTAATTGGGGTACTGCCGTTAGTCATCATTTCAAGTGGTGCTTGTGGGTCTTGGAAACGCTCTAGGCCTCGCTCTTTAATCGGGTTAATCGCAATAATGTTACCGCCACGTTTAGACACCTCACGTAAAGTACCTAACATACGTGGATGGTTAGTTCCGGGATTATGCCCAAAACTAAAAATTGCATCGGCTAAATCAAAGTCTTCTAGGGTGACTGTGCCCTTTCCTAAACCGATCGAATCAAGTAACCCAACGCTTGTGGTTTCATGGCACATGTTCGAACAGTCGGGGAAGTTATTTGTTCCAAAGCTTCGCACAAACAATTGATATAAAAATGCTGCTTCATTACTGGCACGGCCAGAGGTATAAAACGCAGCTTGGTCTGGGTGATCTAAGGCATGTAAATGCTTAGCAATAATCTGAAATGCTTCATCCCATGAAATTGCGACATATTTATCGGTTGCAGCATCGTAGCGAACTGGGTCGGTCAAGCGACCTAAGTCTTCTAGAAAAAAGTCACTTTGTTCTGATAACCAACTAACAGTGTGACCTGCAAAATATTCAGGAGTAACGGTTTTACTGGTCGCTTCAAAAGCCACTGCCTTTGCGCCATTTTCACAGAAGTTAAATGCATGAGCATCTTTCTTTTCTGGCCAAGCACAACCGGGACAGTCGAACCCGGTAGGCTGGTTAATGTTGAGTAAGGTAATTGAACCTTTTTTTAAAATATCTTGTCGCTTTAAGTTACGAGCGACACTAAGAAGTGCTCCCCACCCGCCCGCAGGATGAGTATAGGGTTCAATTCGTGCAAAGCCGTTATTTTCCTGAATATGCTTTTGTTCTTCTGAATTATCCACTTTTTCATCCTCTTATTACTTTTACACATTCTATAGGTGCAATAAATTCACAACTTAATTATGGTTATATCTATGCCATTTTGCTACTTATCTTAAATAAGTAAAAATCCACTTTTATCTTATTCATGATATTTAGAGGCAGCCTCAACGCTAGTTATAATATGTGCCATATTTTTTATAATTACAATCATTCAGCCCAAACTAAAAAATTATTTAAATTCAATAATAACAATACCTTAAAAACACAATGATTTGTTTTTTACAGATAAAAACATAATTTACTTTATATTTTTTAAAAATAGAAATGATGTAATGAGCTGAAATTTACGTCATTTTAAGTAGGTTTTTATGGGTTTAAGCAGTATAAATTAATTGAAAAAAACAGATTCAGAGAACTTATGAAGGTTGTGATTGCGCCAGACTCTTTTAAAGACAGCCTGTCGGCTTTGGGCGTCGCTCAAGCCATTGCCAAAGGATGGCAAGAGATTTTTCCAGATGCTGAAACACTGATATGTCCAATGGCAGACGGTGGTGAAGGAACTATAGAAGCTGTGTTAGAGGTCTGTGAAGGTGAATGGCGTGAAAAAACCGTAATGGGACCATTAGGTCAGTCTGTTCAAGCAAAATGGGGATGGTTAAAAAAACAAAAAATCGCCATCATTGAAATGGCTCAAGCCAGCGGCATACAGTTAGTTTCACCGGCTGAACGTGATGCCTGCCATAGCACAACGTTTGGCACAGGCCAACTCATTTTGGATGCTTTAAACGCAGGTGCAAAAGATATTATTTTAACTGTAGGTGGCAGTGCAACCAATGATGGCGGCACAGGAATACTCAGTACTTTGGGCGCAGTTTTGCTCGATGCCAATCAAAATGTTTTACCCGCAGGTGGACTTGCTCTTAAAAACCTATCACAAATTGATTTAACACATTTCGACTCGCGTATTCAGCACACACGGTTTTTACTGGCTGCCGATGTGACCAACCCACTTTGTGGTCCAAACGGCGCATCTTATATTTTTGGTCCACAAAAAGGTGCCAACCCTACTCAAGTACAGTTACTTGATGAAGCACTGACCCATTTTGCCGATGTCTCGCTTAAGCTTTTAGGTTTCGATAAACGAGATGAGGCGGGTTCTGGCGCTGCGGGAGGTTTAGGTTTTGCAGCCAAAAGTTATTTAAATGCTGAGTTTAAGGCTGGAGTTAAGGTTGTGGCTGAACTCAATCAGCTTGCACATAAAATCTCTAACGCGGATTGGGTCATTACAGGCGAAGGTAAATTTGATCAACAAACCTTAAGTGGTAAAACAGTTTTTGGGGTGAGTCAAATTGCCAAAACACACAATGTTCCTGTCCTTGTCATTGCAGGAACATTAGGTGAAGGCTACCAAGCGCTTTATGAGCACGGCGTTACGGCTGCATTTTCGCTAACTAATGGTCCCATCACATTAGAACAAGCCTGCAAACATGCAGGCGAACTGATTTATGAACGAACAATCGATATTGCAAGATTAATTCAGTTTAATATGAACCAATCCTAAACATTTCTTTGTTATTTTAAAAAACGGTCAAACCAACAAGTAGGAAAATCTTATGAATGTTATTGATGCCATCCGTAATCGCCGTGCAGTGAAACGCTTTGACCCTGCATTTCAACTTTCTGACGATAACAAAAAGCAGTTATTACAAGAAGTTTTAGCAAATGCACCAAGTGCGTTTAATTTACAGCACTGGCGTCCTGTTGTGATAGAAGATGCTGAACTCAGACAAAAGATTCGCACCATTGCTTGGGACCAACCACAAGTTACAGAGTCATCCTTACTGATTGTGCTATGTGCAAAAGTAAGCTCGTGGGAAGCCGATGCTCAACGCGTGTGGGATGGCGCGACTCCAGAGGTTCAAAATATTATGGTAGGTGCAATTGACCAATATTACCGTGACCGTCCACAAACCCAACGTGACGAAGTTATGCGTAGTGCGGGTATTTTTGCTCAAACCTTGATGCTTCTTGCGCAAGAGCATGGTTTAGACAGTTGCCCTATGGATGGTTTTGACTTTGATGCAATGGCAAAGCTGATTAACTTACCTGAAGATCACGTGGTGTGTTTAATGATTGCAGTTGGTAAGTCAGCTTCTCAGCCTTACCCACGTGTGGGCAAACTTCCTTACGATGATGTGATTATTCAAAATACATTCTAAGTTTTTAAATTTTAGGCCTTCATACCATTTACAGCATGAGGGCCTAATTTTTAATAGCTTTTATTATTTTTTTGAAACTATTTTCCTGCTGAGCTATTTAATCTATTCGTTAAACGGCGCACTAAAAGAAAAAATAAAGGCACAAAGAAAATAGAAAGTAGAGTTCCCGAAATCATACCGCCAGTGACGGCGATACCAATTTCTTTTCGGCTTACGGCTCCCGCTCCTGTAGACACGGCCAGTGGAAGAACACCAGCAACAAAGGCAAGAGATGTCATAATAATAGGCCTTAATCGCTGACCTGCTCCTTCAATAATCGCTTCCATTAACGCCTGACCTGCCTCCAATTTGGCTGCCGCAAATTCAACAATCAAAATAGCATTTTTGGCCGAAAGCCCAATTGTGGTGAGCATCGCCACCTGAAAGTAAATATCATTAACAAAACCTGCCAGACTTGCAGCAACTACAGCACCAATAAGACCTAAAGGAATAACCAACATGACAGAAACAGGAATAGACCAACTTTCATAAAGTGCTGCCAAACATAAAAAGATAAAGATGATTGAAGCCAAATATAACCATATCGTTTGTCCACCCGCTAACTTCTCTTGATAAGACAACCCACTCCACTGAAGATTAAAGCCTTGTTGTTGATCGACCAATTGCTGGATCTTATCCATAGCCCCACCAGAACTTTCACCCATTGCCGCAGAGCCTTGAAGTTGTACGGCTGAAAGACCATTAAAGCGTTGCAGCATTTGAGGCCCCATTTGCCACTTTACAGACGAAAAACTAGAAAATGGCGTCATTTGACCAGTAGCGCCACGAACATACCACTGCCCAATATCTTGAGGTAAAGAGCGATAGTCCGCTTCACCTTGTAAATAAACTCGCTTAACACGCCCCCTATCAATAAAATCATTAATATAAGATCCGCCCCAAGCAGAAGATAATGTATTACTTATATCAGCTTGAGCTAAACCAAGAGCGCTGGCTTTTCGTTGATCGATATCGACTTGTAACTGGGCTTTATCTTCTAAACTATTCAGGCGAACTGCTGCTAGGCCAGAATCAGCACTGGCTGCTTTTAACACATTATTTTGTGCTGCCAATAAAGCATCACGTCCTTTATTTTCAGCATCTTGCAGCCAAAGTTCAAAACCGCTTGATTGCCCAAGGCCTCTTACAGCAGCGGGTGAAAGTACCTGAACACGTGCATTACGCAGAGACTTAAAATGTGCATTTGCGCGAGCAATCACAGCTTCGGCTGTATTTTCAGTGCCTTCGCGGTCATCCCAATGTTTGAGTCCTGCAAATGCCATTCCCACATTTTGTCCACTACCTGCATTATTTCTTCCCATGACCATGAAAATCACATTGAGATTATCCTTTTCTTTCGTCAAGAAATAATCTGCGATTTGATTACCAACTCTTTCTGTTTCAGCTAATGTCGTGCCTACAGGCGTACTAAATTGAACCATAACTGAACCTTGGTCTTCTTGGGGTAAAAAACCCGTATTCATACGCGTATATTGCCAACCTAACAAAGCTGTAATACCCACGAATATGATCATAAATATTTTAGGTTTACCTAAAACTGCAAGCAGTTTTGTGCGGTAGCCTGACTGCCCTTGTTCAACTTTACGGTTGAACCAAGTAAAAAACTTCTTCTGCTTATGCTTTTCATTTGCAGGTTTAAGTAAGGTTGCACATAGCGCAGGTGAAAGTGTTAAAGCAACAATTGCCGAAAGTACCATTGCCGATACGAGCGTTACCGAAAATTGGCGATAGATAATCCCGACTGAGCCACCAAAAAATGCCATAGGTAAAAATACCGCTGCTAGTACCATTGCGATACCAACGAGTGCGCCAGATATTTCTTGCATTGAAATTATGGTGGCTTGCCGAGCATCAAGATTTTGCTCATGCATAACCCGCTCAACATTTTCCACGACCACAATTGCGTCATCTACAAGCAGGCCAATAGCCAAAACCATCGCAAATAAGGTCAGCGTATTAATGCTATAGCCCAATACGCTCAACACCCCAAATGTTCCCAACAATACGACTGGAACAGCAATTGCCGGTATTAAAGTCGCACGCCAGCTCTGCAAAAATAAGAACATGACGATAATAACGAGCACAATCGCCTCAGCTAAAGTTTTAATCACCCCATTTACCGAAGCTTCGACGAAGGGTGTACTGTCACGTGGATATGCAACCTTTAGACCTGCTGGCATAGAGGCAGTTAAACGCGTGACCTCAGCCTTAACTCTCTCAGCCGTCTCTAATGCATTGGCACCTGATGCAAGTTGAATAGACATCCCCGAAGCTGGCTTTCCATTCAGACGTGTAGAAGTCTGATAACTTTCAGCACCACGCTCGACTCGGGCAACATCTTTAAGTAATACGACCGCACCATTTGTTTCTGTCCGCAAAATAATATTTTCAAATTGGCTTACAGTTTGTAACCGAGATAGTGCAGTTACTGTTGCATTTAGAGCCTGCCCATCACGCGTAGGTAATGCGCCTAATTCTCCCGCTGTAATTTGAGTGTTTTGTGCTTCAATCGCAGTCCTGACATCTGAAGGCATTAATCCATAACTATTTAATTTATGAGGATCAAGCCATATACGCATTGCATATTGGGCACCGAATACAGTGATTTCACCTACCCCATCAACCCGACTTAATGGGTCTTGAAGTGTGCTCACCATATAATCTGATATATCAACAGAAGATCTAGTCCCACTTTCATCATAAAGCGCAAAGACTAGTAAACTATCGCCTTGTGACTTTGTTACAGTAATCCCTTGTTGCTGAACCTCTTGAGGTAATCGACTCAGCGCCTGATTCACAGCATTTTGCACCTGAACCTGCGCAGTGTCAGGATTAGTATTTTGATTAAAACTAAGACTTATGCGTGCTTGCCCCGCCGAACTACTACTCGATGAAAAATAAAGCAGACCGTCAATCCCTTTAATTTGTTGTTCCAAGATTTGAGTGACACTGTCTTCAACAGTTTTGGCCGATGCGCCCGGATAATTTGCTGTGACATTTACACCTGGTGGTGCAATGTCGGGATATTGCTCAATCGGCAAAGTCAAAATAGAAATTGCACCTAACGCCATAATACAAATAGAGAGGACCCAAGCAAAAATAGGTCGTGCAATAAAAAAACTCGACAACATAGGGAATCCTCAACTCATCGGGGTAGGTTCAATCGTCATGCCTGCACTTAAGCCTTGCAGGCCATCAACAATGACTTGATCTCCTGAGCTCAAGCCAGAGGTCACTAACCAACGATTATCAATCGCACTGCCTAAAGTAATTTTTCGTTGCTCGGCTTTATTATTTTTTCCAACAACCCATACAAGTGGATTTCCTTCGGCATCTCGAAAAAGTGAGCCTTGAGGAATTAAGATGCTGTTAGGCCGTGTACCAGCCCCAAGTTCCGCACGAACATACAAGCCCGGTAATAAAGCATTATTGGGATTGGAAAATGCAGCACGTAAGGTGACACTTCCTGTCGCTTCATCTACAGCAACATCACTAAACTTAAACGTTCCCTGTTCGGCATAAGTCGTACCATTTTCAAGCTGCAAACGTACTGAAAGTTCAGTTGGTTTTATTCCATTTTCAGTAAGCTGTTTACGTAGTGCCATATACTCATCACTCGACTGGGTCAAATCGACATACATGGGATCCAGTTTTTGAATTGTTGCTAAAGGATCTGTTTGAGCAGAAGTGACCAAAGCCCCACGTGTAATGGATGAACGCCCTATTCGTCCTGAAATAGGCGCAGTAACTTGCGTATAACGTAAATTGGTGCGAGCCGTTTTAAGTACAGCCTCATTTACCGCAACTGTAGCTTTTGCTTGTTCATATGCGCTTCGAGCATTGTCGAGCTCTTGCTGACTCACGCCATTTACTTTAATTAATTCTTTATAACGCTCAGCTTGCAAACGAGTCGAATTGACTGTTGCTTTAGCAAGTGCAAGATTACCTACAGCTTCATCAACACCATCCCGATAAAGTGAAGAATCAATTTTATAAAGGGGTTGTCCCTTGGTTACTTGTGTGCCCTCTTTAAATAATTGCTCTATCACTACCCCATTGACTTGCGGGCGAACTTGAGAGATTTCAGAAGCTACTGTTCTGCCAGCCAATTGATAAGTAGATTCAATGGACTCTGGTTTTATTGTGATAATACCCACCTGCTGAATATTTTTAGTGACAGGCTGATCAGAATCACATCCATTTAAAAAAACCAATAACGGCAATAAATATAAAAACTTACGATAATTAAAACTTAGATCAAGCATATCTGGTACCCCAGACTTATAGACAATTTATTTACTTTACTGTAAAGTAAATAATTAGGATGTGCAAGAAAGCTCTCATATGTTAAAAAAATCTCCAGGTCGCCCTTCTCGAATTCGCCCTACTATCCTTGCAGCGGCACGTGCACTATTTCTTGAGCATGGATTAGAAGTTCGTTTGGAAGCTATTGCAGCTAAAGCCGGAACAAATCGACAAACCTTATATAATCATTTCCCAACTAAGACGGCTCTACTTATTGAAGTTTTTGATCATTTAAAAACAGAAATGGAAGTACCTTTTGTTGAACAACATGAATTAAAAAATAAGCGCCTAGATCAATTACTCTTAGAAATTGGGCAGACTGTACAAAATCATTTTTATAATATTGACGTCATTCGTCTGCAAAGATTGTTGATTATTGCATTAGTTGAAATGAAGGAAATTCTTCCAAAAATTCAACAGCGTACTCAAGGAAATATTAAAAGATCGTTAGCCGATATTCTTGCAACAGCACACAATGCAGGCATTGTTAAAATTGATCAACCAGAGGAAGCAACAAAAGCCTTTCTCGGTGCTGTGATGGGATATGCTTATCCAGCGACCCTTATAAGTGGAAATATTCCGACTCCTCAAGAACTACAACAGTTAAATGAAGAGGTTTGCCGAACCTTTTTAAAAGCATGGCAATATAAAGAATAGATTTAAAAAAGCCCTTTTATAAGAAGGGCTTTTTCAAATGATTGGATCAGTTCATTTAGATTCTTTGTGAATACAAATATGACCGATAAACTTTCTAATATGAGAACCTCATAACCCCTAAGCTAAACCACCTTATTCCGATCATTCTCGATGTATGACATCGTAAGGTTAATTAAACAGTCAACTAACTCTTCAAAAGTAAAACCCATATTTTGTGAAGCAAAAAAGTTCATGGTTAAGGCAATACTTGAATGAATCAAAATATAAACCATCATTTTCAAATTTTTGATTTTTAATACTTCAGGATGCTTCATGGCATATTCAATGGCTAAGACATTAATTGCTTTTACAGCTTTTACATGGCTTGCTTCAGTACTATATTTAGAAGAAACACTCAGCCAATAAAAATATTTATTATTATCTTTTGCCAAAAATTCACCGATTTTCAAAAAAATTGTTCTGATTGCTTCAGGGATCTCTAAATCTAAAATTTCAGGAATTACATCATAAATGACTTTCGATATTTCCATAATAAAATGCTGCTGCATCTCAATAAAAAGTGCTTCTTTATTTTTGAAATATTCATAAAAACTCCCCGATCCTACACCTGCTATCTCACACACTTTAAGTACAGTTGTATGGTCTAAGCCATTTTTCATAACAGATATAAATCCTGCACTTACTATAGAATCAAATGTATTTTTAGCTCTATTTTGTTTTGGTTTTCTTATAGTTACCATTATGTTTTATCCTTCAAAAAATCCGTCTTTTTTCCGTATAAATTCATTGATAAATTCTAATGGAAATCAAAATTTGATCAATTATTTTTTAAAGATGAGTTAAAAAAATGAATACAGCTCTCGCTACAAATCAAAAAATTGTTCGTCGTAATGTTGAACTTTCTTACGATGCGAATAAAAATTACTCTTTTTATTACGAAGAAAATCCTGTCGTTACATCTTTATTCGTTGTACTTTCCGCCATGTTTCCTCCGGGAGAAATGTTCTTTATTGAAAGTATCAGAAACGTTCGAAATCAAATTAAGGATGAAAAACTTTTAGAAGATATCAGAGCCTTTATTGCTCAAGAAGCCTTTCATAGTCGTGAACATAAAACATTGAACAATCACCTCATACATTCTAACTATCCTGAAGTAATCGAGATTGAGGCCAAAACCAAAGCACGTTTGGATAAGTTACGTAAACTTTCAACGGTCGAACAAGTCGCGGCGACCGTAGTCATGGAACATTACACAGCCACCCTCGCTCGGCTATTGCTTACAGATCAGTTAATTAAACGAAAAACTACACAAGAGAGCAGAAATCTTTGGGAATGGCATGCACTCGAAGAGCTTGAACATAAGTCGGTTGCATTTGATGTGCTAAATGCCATTGGTGGCAACTCGAGCAAAAATAGAAAACTCGCTTTAGCTAGAGTCACAAAACTTATCATGCCTATTATGTTTGAATATTGGATAAAAATTTTAAAAAGAAAAGATATTAGATTTAGCTTAAAGCAGTTAAAGGATGGCATTTTTTTAGGATTTGGAGGAGTTAATCGGTTAGGAATTTTATCGAAAGCATTTGTAGATATGCTTGATGTCAGAAATGAAAATTTTAATCCTTTACACATGCAAACCGAACAATTAGAAGCCGAATTTCGAGAAAAACTATTTGGCCAACAAGGGGTTTTGAAGGAGTCTCTCAGCTAGAAAATCAATATATATAGGCCCTCATCTGAGGGCTTTTACAAATTTGATTTCCTTTCAAAATATGTAGATATTACATAGTCCTGCCGACTTTAAACTGCTTCAAAAAACATTCTAATATCATCTCTCGCTCCCCTATTTTATCTGAGCTTAAAAGCTGAATAATCGCACCTTCAATCATATATAAAAATAATTTGGCATCCTGAAAGGAAACATCGGTTTTTAGCTTTATAAGTTGGCTATAGATTTCATTAAGTAGCCACGTTCTATATCTCACTGCGATTTGATAGGCTTTCGGATAGGTCAGTTTCGTTTCAAAAATGGCTTTAAATAATAAATAGTACAGTCCTTCTAAATCAGTATATAAAAGATAAAGTGTTTTGAGTTTATCCCTTACACCTGCACCTTGGTCGTAGTCAGCAATTGAAACTACTTTTTCTTTTAAGCGTTCTTTTTGCACAGTCATACAGATTTCGATAAACCGCTCTTTAGAGTGAAAATAATGATAAAAAGTGGCTTTGGGAATTTGAGATTCTTTCACGATTCTGTCGATTCCAACCGTATGAAATCCGTGGTGGTGAAACAGATCAATCGATTTATTTACGACTTGTATGGCACGTGGGGAGATCACTAAATTTCGCATAGTTTTACCGTTATAAAATTATTGTTGTAGATAAACGAGATACTTTTTTGGGAGAAAAAAAGGCATAGCAAAGCCGTAAAGACTGTGCATGGCACATCTCAAGTTTTATTGTTGATTAAGTTTTTTAGTCGTGATGATTTAAAGCCTGAAAAGCCCAATGGCCATCAAACTGCTTTAAAATTTTAAGTGGTGTCGATATAGACTTTGGCAAAGGCTGCCAAGAAATTAAGAATGTGCAAAGCCAACTCCTTTTTATTGGGAGTTCTGCCAGACATGAATAGGAATTATGGTGGCAGAACGAGAAAGGGTTCGCAGACTAGCATTATCTCAAACTAGCACACCCGAGGGTGTCCCTCTCCCGTCCTACCGCTACGGGAAAGGGACGAGTAGCTACCACACAAGACTATTCCTCAGAAGGAATGACTCTGATGCGGGAGATAATATGCGGTCTGCGACGACCGACTGGCAATGTAGGCCAGCAGGCAAAGGATAGTGCTCCGCCCTTTTGCAGTCAAGCACACAAAATGACATTTGTTTTAAATTAGATCATTAAAAAGTAAGGATAAATAATGAGGGAGTTATTGTTAAAGTGGGGTTTATAAAGGGGGAGATAATTGGCTTGGAAGGCTGTTTAGGATAGCCAGAATTTTTAAATAAGGTGTATCTTATTAATTTTAGAATACCCTTAAAACATAGGTTATTGAATGTATCAAGAATATAAAAAACTTTTAAAAATTAGAAAGTACTTTGTTTTATTTACACTTTTTGGAAATCCTTTTTTCTTGTTTTGTATCTTTCAGCTTCTCACCTACTTTAACGTTAATATTTCAGTGACTACACTTGTTTTAATTATAGTAGCTTTATTACTCATGCTTTTTAGTAGCTTTTTTTTCTTGTCTAAAGATATTTGTCCTTGGTGTAAAGAGAGTTTTTTTACTGAAGGTTTTGGAACGGATGGAATAAGCCTTGTATTTAGAAAAAATTGCAAGACTTGCGGAATGCCAAAAAAATCAAAACATTCTTAATATTAAAATCTTATTTCATATAAAATGAAGAAGCATACTAATGATAGGTTACTCATATAAGACATATTATATGAGACTAAAAGGTGAATAAAATTAAATGAGTGATGCAGAAAAATTGCAGTTCAAATTAGAGTTACTACTAAATTTAAAATCTGCTAAAGACATTCAAAACTGGGCTATAGATAGGTTAGATAAAAACCCAGCAGACTTATTAGCTTTGGAAGTTTGCTTTTTCTCTAAAGATAATAAAGTCTTAGATTATTTTAATAATATTAGTATTGCTGAAACTACTATAGAACCTACTCTTAAGAAAAAAATTCTTTATGAAGTATTAAAAAAATATACAGAGATAATACCCTCTATCGGATATTCAATAGAATTAATTTCTAATTTATTTGCAATTTTAATAAAAATATCTAGATTTGCTGAAGATGAAAATCTATACGATTTTATAAATTATTATGATGATGAGTTGTATCTGGCTTTAGAAGGTATATCTAAATTAGAACCAGAAGAGATATGGCCTACCTTCTTAAATGATCTTAAAAATTGGCTTTCATTATAATTTGAGCTTATTTCATAGCCTGACTACTCTTAAAAATTAAACTCCATTAAGGAAGCTGGATCATATTTTTCTAATAATTTTCCAACTCAAGCTCTAAATCATTTAGTACCTGTCCTATCTCTGGAGTTATGCCATTGTTTGAAGGACTGTAAATCAAAACAGCCAATTTATGATAGGCTGTTTTTAAGCTAGAGAGTTTTTTATCAGATGCAGTATGTTAATTTTAGAAATAGTTTGAAAAGTAACTTCTAATAATATTTGATTGTTTCTTTTGAAGAAAAATTAAAAATCTCCAATAACATAGACCAGGAAATAATATAAAAATAATAAAAGATATATCGGTGTACATCATCCACCATTTTGGAGGTGCTTCTCCCTCCATAGATTCCATATAATTTATTTTTGGAGAAATTTCTCCTGTAAAAATCCATCCTAAGAAAAAGAAAAAGAAAAACAGCGAGGTTATAACTATCGAACTAATACAGATAGCCCACACATTGAGATAATTATAATGATTTAAAAGCATGGAAAAAATAAAGGTAAAAGGTACAGTCAAAATACAATAAGCTAAATAAACAATGCTATAACCTACAATACCAAGAAAAAATGCAAAAATGTGATCTAAGTTAAATTCGACTTTATCCACATCCATGAATTTAAAAAAGAAATGCCATAAAAGTAATGGCAATGGAGTAAGCAATAAAGCTTTTTTAATTTGTTCACTTGAGTATTTCATTAACTTGATATTCTTATATATTTAACAATCATATTGCTATTATATATATTAATATAAAAAGTTAGCATCAATAATTTCATGCTTACGCAGTTTTTTTACTTATCCTTATATGTAATAGTTGGCATAAATTTGATTTATCACTTTCATTATCTATAAATGAAGAGTGTGATGAGATCCTAAAAATTTATAAGTTTGAGAAGTTCATTGTAACTATTGAGTTTATAAAACTGTGAAGATAAGAGTAACTTACCTATAGATCAGTCTGTTATAGTGACAAAGAAATCATCAATAATATTATAATCCATATCAAAAATAGTTTCGTAATATGCTATTTTTAAATTATCTAACGATAAAATATCTATCTTACAAACATAGACCAATACTTGACATAGATCAGTTTTTAGGACGATAGTATCTAATTTAAAAACCAGAGAATTAACATCTTCAAATATATCTAAATCATGAGCGTTATTTTCATTAAAAATCTTTCTTAAACGTTCTAATGAAATCCTTTCAATTAAAATATTATTCATTTCACATTTTCTTATAAAAAAATTTATTTACTCTAATTTCAACTATCACAATTGATTCTATAAAACATATCATTAAGATTACCTAATGTCTTATCTTTAACAATATCTAATAATGCATCACGCAAACAATCAATCGTCACTTCCTCTAAAATTAGCATGTTAGATTGCCCAAAATAACGACCAAAATGACAATCACCACTTGCTCTAAATTTATTCATTAAATATTCAATATTTTTAAGCGTTACTGCTGTTCCAGCATATTTAATATTACCTACAGTAATATTAAATTATATATTTTGCTCAGCCACATTAAAACTATCCAATTCATGCACTACCAATATTTTAAATTCAGAACATTCATAATGTAAGCGTTTTATAAACCAAGATTGCATTACTAAAACAGCAATAAAAATCACATTTTTAAGCATAAAGAAAATAAATTATATTTACTTTGCTACCTTCAAAATTTAACCTATAAGACGTATTTATGTGAAGTTCAAGTCCCCCACTTTGATCATATGAAGTATAAACTGATTTATTTTCCTCAATTTTTTAAACATAAGTTAGTTAAAATTTGAAGTTTACCATCACTAACTCCATAATTTTTCATTAAGGTCACAAACCAAGAAACATGCTCATTGAAATCTTCAAGTTGATCTACATCTATAGTTAGCAAACAAATACCCAATCTTACTCTCAATATATCTTTATTATAGAATTCCATAGGGGCTTTTCGCTCGTCAATATAATTCCAATACCAATCTAAAGCATCTTCTCTATCTTTACTAACTATACAACCATTTAATCTTCTTTTAGTGACATCAATAGCATCATAATCGAAATCTTTGAATGTTATATCACACTCACTTAAGATAGTAACTGCTGAATTTAAATAACTATTAACTAATATCTTAGCATCCATATTATGTTTAATACCCTCTATTTAACATTACGTAAGATTTAAAGTAGATTTTTCGTTTAGAAGCTCAATTAAGTATTCAAAATCATCAGGGTTATTAAAAGAGTACTTTGTTTCTTCAAAGTACTTCCACGTAATGTTCAAAGGTATAGTTATACAACCAATACCACCAGTGAGACTATCCGACAAACCACCAAAACTAGAACCAAAGTAGCCCATCAATCCATTCACTTCCTCACCTATACAGCATAAGAAATCATTAAAGGACTTGATATTTCTACCATCTATAACTATTGAACTTACTAAGTTTAGAGGCTTGTACTGTTGAACCCAATGCGAAACTTCTATCCATTTCTTTTTCTCTTCTTCGTTTAAATTGCTCCAGTCTTGTAATTTAAGCTGATTTTTTCGATATTTTTTAATTAAATCAAATTTAAAGTCATCAAAACAAGTCTCTTCTTCGCATAAATTTAATATTAATTTATTATCTTTCACTTCAAAAAATTCAATACTAGAACTTAAAACTCCAAAATATTCTTTATTTTCTTTTAAGAAGAATAAATTAATGCCATAGATATCATATTTATATTTTTTACTCTTTTTATCTTTATTTATTTCACCCTCGCCCAAAAAACCATAAAAAACAACTTGAGCATCAGTGATTACACAATTTTCTGAAAGATATCCGCTCCAAATAGCTACATCATCATCAAACTCACTAAATGCACTTATTTCAATATAAAAAATATATTCTTCTGTAAGTTCAGAACTCATATAGTATTTTCCTCTATCTCTGCTTTATTTTTCAACTTTGACTGGTTACTAGTATGAAATTTCTAATGATGAATATTTCTTTAAGACTTCAATAAAATCATCTAGATGATAAAAAAATTCTTTTGACTCAAAATTATCTTTAGAGTATTGAAAATTTATCCATTTAACTTTTAAAGGCAAATCGCACAGTACATCAGTAAATGCATTAAAATTATAACCTAAGTATCCTAATACTCCATAAACCTCCTCTCCAAAATAACAATACACATCTTCTTCACACGATAAGTATTTACCATCAACAATTATATTTAATGATAAAGGTTCCCCTCTTTCGTTCATTCTAAAATAAGCAAAATCTAACCAGCATCTTTTTTCTAGTTTTGTAAAATTAAGCCATCTCTTTTTACCTATAGTTTCATTTGAAAGACAAATCAATAGCTCTTCTTTCTTTTTAAATTTTTCAAAATTTTCTAAGTTATTTTTTCCTATAAGATCAAAATCTGGATCAAATTCAATAGAGAGTTCTTCACCATCGAAAGTAAAATTTTCAGAAAGAATTAAGCGATTTTCTATATTATTTTCTTTTAATTCTGTACTGAGCTTGTGCCGAGACTCAATCATTATATAACTGTAAGAATAATCATTTTCTCCAAGATAATTACTAAAAATTCTTAAAGAATTTTCAAGGTGTTTTAAATCATTAAAATTACTCACCACAACTTTATTATTATCAGCCCATATTCTTTCAAAATAAATTCTATCAATAATTTCATCTTTTTCTTCTTCATAAATGTACTTACATAAGTTTAGTTCAAACAATTTTCAATTCCTAATAATTTTCCAATTCATGCTCTAAATCATTTAGTACCTGTCCTATCTCTGGAGTTACACCATTGTTTAAAGGAGTATAAAAAATGCCTATTAATGCCTCATCATCTTTTAATGTAGGTAACAATTCATTCATGAAGTCATCTAAAGAAATCAGCTCAGCTTCATATCCTCCCCACTCATTCTCAGCACATAAATCGGCATATTCTTTCGCTGGCCACACTGGAAATACTTTTTGATTATCCTCTGTTCCAGCTAACGCCCATCCATCCTTGTACAAGCCCCAAACTTCTTGCGTATCGGCAACAACTTTTATGAAATGCTTATATCTTTTATTACCCTTTAGTGCAATTATTGCATCTATTTGCTTTTGACTAATTTTCATAATTTTAAATCTGTAAGTTATTAAGAATTAATCAAACATTACCAAAGGAACCAAAACCATCAGTATAACCACCATATTGACTAGCGATATTATTTAGATCTTCTTCGAATTTTATAATGTCATCATAAAATGGAATCATTGTATTCGTACAATAACAAGTCCATTCCTTAGTATCATCATCTTGCTCAACACTGGCTTTACAGCCTAATCTTTTAACCTCTATAGAAACCTTTTCTCCAATCTCTTCCGAAGGTATTACAATAAAGAAATCTATTTCCATCGGCTTTGTTAGATCAAATCCATTTTTCTTAAATTCGTTTAAAGTATCTCCGGTTGCATCCTTAGGAAATTGATCCATTTCATCCCCAGTTTTGTACTAATATTATTTTTGAGATTATCATCTTTCAAAAGTTTTTTGAGAATCCTTAATAAAATATTATTAATAGATTTAGAACTAAAAATTTACTAAAACTATCTCAAAGTTGAAACCAAGGTTTCTTTGGCGCAGCCCCAGTATACGCAGGACTAACTTTAATTGGCCCCTGACCTTTTTCGCATTCTTGAACACCCCACTCACTAGGGCGAAAACGCGCATTAGATCCATCGGGTTCAGGTTTACCAAATTCTTTTGCAATATCGTGATCAATTAATGGAATTTCAAATAACACGATTTCTCCACGAGAACAGTCGATTGTAGGACGTTTCGTATCGTAAACCCATTTACCATAACCATTTTCCTCATTAGGATCAAAGCGCATGACTGGACCTATCTGCTGATCCCACGCCAACTCCATTCGAGGAGGCTCCATCGCAATTACCCACATTCCTGCAACTTGTACAGGATGAGGAAAGTGTACAGCCTGTAATCCCCGTAAACTAAAGGGTACTTGTGGTTCACCGTTGTCAAAAGCATCGTAACGACTAATTAAACTTCCTTTGGGAATCAACAGTTCCCCATATTGTGCATCTTGAGATAAAACGAAATGACGGCGACTTTCCTTGTAATGCTGCTTAAGTGCAATCTCATATTTTACCGATGCAGTCATATAAAATAAATAACCTGCCCATAGATCACATATCAATGCCAACAGCGTAATGAATAATGTCTTTCGAGAAAAAAAACTCACAGATATTTGAGCCTTCTTTCGCCAAAAGAATAGTGCTTTCACCAATAAACCTAGTGTTAGTACAACACCAATTAATGGCACAATAAACAACATAAAAATTGCAAAAAGTGAAAATGGTTGTATAGGTATCATAATTGTTAAATCTTTAACTTCATATTTTTTAAAGGTGAGTCCTAAGAAAATTATATATCCATATTTAAAAAATACGGCATTGCTATTTAGTACTTTTATTTTTAAATAAATACATCTTTTTCTCAATTTAAAATAATGGGCATTATATGAATTATAAAAATAAAACGAACCCAATAACGCTAATCTAAATAAAAAAGCTAAGCCCCGATTACCGTGACTTAGCTTTAAAATAATTTTAAATTAAAAAATTACTTATTTGATGTCAGTAAACTCAGAAACAGGTTTGTTAACTTCAACTTTTGTACCAGCAAATTTTTCGCTCACAAACTTTTGTACTTTAGGTAAGTGGTAAAGTTCACCCAATTTCGTATAGATCGGGTCATTTTTATTCGCTTCAGCCACACCTAATAAGTTCACATAAAGCTTTGTAGACTGGTCAATAGGTTCACGGAAGATAGAATCTTTCAGAACGTTTAAACCGCCTTCAAGTGCCAATGTATTACCCAATACAATTGCATCAACGTCGTTTTTAACACGAACTGCTGTTGTCATTTGAATTGGTTTTAATTTTAAACCTTTAGGGTTTTCAGCGATGTCATTCGTTGTCCCTTTTACAGGGTCAAAGTCTGGTTTAAGTTTAATAAGTTTAGCAGACTGTAATAATGTTAATGCACGTGCTTCGTTAGCGGTATCGTTTGGAATCGCGATTGTAGCGCCTTGTGGGAACTCATCAACAGTTTTAACTTTATCTGCATAAAGACCCATTGGTTCCAAGTAAGTTGTTGCAACAGCAGCAACTTTAGCTGTATTAGAAGCGTTGTAAGCTGCTAAATAGTTAAATGACTGGAACGCGTTTACATCTTGTTCGCCACTTGCTACAGATGTGTTCAACACAACGTAGTCAGTCAAGTTAGTCACTTCGAGTTTAATGCCCGCTTCTTTAGTTTCAGGAAGCGTTGCAACATATTTCCATACGTCAGTGTCTGAACCTGTTGAAACAAGTTTAATTGTGCGTACTGACTCAGCTTTGTCTTTAGCTGGTGCTGAATTTTCAGTTTGTGCAGGTTGTTTATTACATGCAGTCAGTGTGAGTACAGATGCACTGAACAGGACACTAAATAATTTTTTCATAGATACATCCTAAAATAGGAAATGCCTACTCTACAAAAGAGCGCGGCATTCCCAACCATTGGGTCGAAATGCGATATTTGGCTGGAAGTAATTCCAGATATATAAGGGTTTAGAAGCCTGAATTCAGCCTTATTTCTTCCTTGATCTTGCTCGCTGAACAACAGAATTATGTTTTGAATCAGTTTCTAAATATTGGATCATCATATATCAATAAGTGAATATTCTACAAATAACTTGTTCGATTTTGATATATAGACGTACTCTTGATAAGGCACTGAAAATAAAAAACATATTATATAAATAAAACAGTTTTGACTAAAATATGTACTTATTTGATTTATATGAAATTTTCAGGATTTGTTAGCAATATTTAAGCTAACTATGGCTGTAATCTATGTCCTATGCATAAAAAAAAGCCCCTGTTTTCACAAAGGCTTTTTAAATTAGAGAGTTAAACTCAGTTTCAATTATTTATGAACCCAAGGCACAGCTGGTGAGCCAATCCATGCAGATTTAGCAGGAATATTTTCACCTTTCATAACTAATGTTAATGGCCCTAACACTGCATGATGGCTAACATTAGCGTTATATAAAATAATACTACGTGAATTTACAACCACATCATTTCCAATATTTACTTGTCCAATTTTCATAATACGATCTTCAAACAAGTGGGTTTGTGGGCCTGAGAAGCTATTAAACTCTGCACGGTCACCAATGCTTACACAGTCAAACTCAGTGATATCAGCCGTATCCATGTAAACATCTTTACCAATTTGGACACCCAAAATACGTAAGAAGAATGGCAGCATTGGCGTTCCTCTTAAGTAGTTTAAGAAGTTTGGAATGGCAACTGATTCATATAAGCTGGTAATCCCTTCACTTAACCACACAAACATGGTCCACATTGGCGCTGAACGCGGTTGATAACGACCAATTAAAGTCCACTTCATCAATGCAACAATAATGAAACAGCCAACACCATAGAGCAAACCAGCAAGCGTTAAAGCCAACAAGCCAGTCATAATGTTATATTTATTAATAACATCAATAATCTCAAGCACAATCATATAACCCACACCAATTGCGAGTGCAGCTGGCAATACAACGCGAAGGCCTTCAATAAAACCACGCATGAAACGGCGCTTGAAGCTTGGTTTAAACGTTAAGTGATCAGGATATTTTTCGGCAGCTTCACGTGCAGGCAATAATAATGGCGGCGAACCAAACCAAGTTTGACCATCATACATTTCAAGGTTATCTGGTGTTTTTGATTGTACGCCAATTAAAACGTTATCTGGTAAAACAGTTCCATCAGCAATATAAGCACTGTTTCCGACAAAGCTACGGTTACCGATTTTGGTCGATTTTAATGTCATCCAACCGCCTTTGATCTCTTCATCACCCAACATTACAGCATCGGCAATAAAGCTTTCTTCGCCCAAAGTCAGCATTTCAGGAATAACACCATTTGCTGTAGAAATTTCGGTATTTTTACCTACTTTCGCTCCTAACATACGGAACCATGTAGGCGCATAAATCGTAGCAAACAGGCCGTGCAATGTTTGTAAGCTTGTTTCTAAAATTTGAGATGCAAACCATTTACGATAATAGGTGCTGCCATGAACAGCGTATGTTCCAGTCTCAAGACGAGGCAATGCAATTTTGCGTATTGCTGAAGAAATAACAGCAGTAATCATCATCATCATTGCACTCGCTGGAATTGCTAAAGCAAAATAATAAAGTGCGATTTGCAGGTGGTTATTCGGATTGATATTAAATACGTTTACATCTAACCAATCGACCAAAAGGAAACTTGGGAAAATTGGAATAAAGAACAGACAAGCAATAATTAACGCACTAACACCATAATATCCATATTCAGCAATCTTACGAATGAACGATAATTTAGGACGTTCTGGCATTTTAGCGAGTTCATCGACATGCCCTATTTTTTTAGCTGGCGTACCATCCCAAATTTCTCCGGCTGGTACAACTGTGTCATATTCAATTGAAGTTAAGGCATTTACATGAGCTTGTTTTTCTAACACTGTATTTTCTTCTAATACAGCATATGAGCCCACATAACTATCTTCTTTAAGGTGAATTGAACCCAACACCAAATGACCGTGTTCAACTTTGGCATTTTCTAAATTCACTTGAGAGCCAATACTCACGCCATCTTCAACATTTAATAGAGATGGCATGCGAATATGAACTGAACTAATGGTGACATCATGTCCAATTTTTGCGCCGAGTGCTTTTAAATAGAGGTTAAGTAAAGTTGAACCGGACAATAAATAAACTGGTGAAATATTGCTAATACGGTCTGCTAACCACCAACGGAAATATGTCATTCCCCAAAGTGGATAACGTCCAGCACCAATGCCCAGCATTAATAATCGTTTCACCGTAATTGAAAGCACAAAACTACTAATAATGACGCTGATATAAACCAACAGAGACAACGCGATTGCATATGGAATGCTGTCTCGGGTTCCACCTGTAAAATAGTGATAGGTAAAGAATGGTGCTAACCACTGCAAAATATTAATCGAAATTAAAACTGGAATGGTCACAAGCTGCGCAATACCACATAACCATTTATAAGTTTGATTACGCGGGTTGTCTTGCCCAATCTGGCTATCAAATAATGTCGGTTCTGGCTGTTCCAACATTAAAGCAGCAATTGCCCCCACTCTTCTCGCTTGATATAAGCTTTGAATTGTGAGATGGCTATATTCTTGATGTTCACGCAGGTTTGAAATTAAAACGGCCGCTAACAGCGAATGCCCACCTAAATCATCAAAGAAATCCGAATCTAGTTTAATCGGCATGTTCGGAAACAGGCGGTTTAAAATTTCAAATAAAATTTCTTCGGCTGGATTTTGTGGCTGATCAGATTCACTGCGATCAATCACACTCGTAAGCGGTCTTACTTTTAAGGCTTTACGGTCAATTTTTCCAGATAATAAACGCGGTACTTCTTCAATAATCTCAAAACGATTCGGCACCATATAAGGTGGTAAACGTTGAGCTAGAGTATGACGAAGCTGCTTAATTTCTATCGGTTGTTTGGCATCAAGCTCAGCTGCAATAAAAGCAATCAGCTGATCAATTCCGTCTTCTTGACGTAGAATTACAGCCGCGGTACCAATGCCGTCGATATCACAAAGTGCCGCTTCAATTTCACCGAGTTCAACACGGAAACCACGGATTTTCACCTGATCATCAGCACGCCCTAAGCAGTGGACTTGACCAAATTCATCAATTTTTGCCAAATCACCCGTACGGTAAAGCAATTCTTCATCCGAACTCATTGCCCACGGGTTTTCAATAAACTTATCAGCAGTTAAATCAGGTCTACCTAAATAGCCTGGTGCTACACTCGGGCCGAAAATACATAGCTCACCTGTTTCACCTTGAGGCAGTAACTCTCTTTCAGCGTTAATGACCAACATGCCATAGTTTGGTAAAGGTTTACCAATCGTGACAAGTTTGCCACGTTCTAACGACTCAAGGCTTGCAGTAACCGTAGTCTCAGTTGGGCCATAAGTGTTAAACATTTGATGATGAGGTAATGCCCAACGGTCAACAAGTGAATCCGGGCACATCTCCCCACCTAAGTTAATAATTCTTAAGTTAGGTACATCTTCAGGGAATAAAGCCAGTAATGTTGGAACTGCATGTAAAACAGTAATTTGTTCCTGCTTTAACGTTTGACATAAACGCTCAGGGTCACTCACTAAAGTTTTAGGAGCAATCCACAAAGTTGCCCCAACCAAATAAGAGAGCCAGATTTCTTCAAACGACATATCAAAAGCGACTGAAAAGCCTTGATAAACTTTATCCTGTTCTTGAATACCCAAAATACTATTTTCACTACGCAAGAAGTGACAAATATTTTTCTGGGTAATCACAATACCCTTCGGCTTTCCAGTTGAGCCTGAAGTATAAATAATATAAGCAGGTTGATCTGGTGTGGTTTTCGGTAAGCTAACTTCTTTAATAACCGGCTGTTGCAGCTCAGTGTTTGTCCATTTGGTTTGCGGCACTTCCGCTAAATGTTCATACCATTCATCTGTAGTAATCATACCTACAGCTTCAGCATCTTCGAGACAAACCGCAATACGGTCGGCAGGTGTATCCATATCAAAAGGAAGCCACGCTGCGCCGCTCAAACAAATGGCCAGTTGCGCTTTTAAAAGTTCAATACCTCTCGGCAGCCATAACCCAACAATATTCCCTGCTTTCACCCCATTTAAAGTCAGTTGTTGCGCCATTACTAAAGCTTGCTGATATAACTCTCCATAACTCAGCGTTTTATTTGCTTCAATTAAAGCTGTTTTATCTGAGAGATTTTGAGCAGTTTGAATAAAAATATCGGCGAGTACTTCATCTTGCAAAAATTCGGGGTGAAATTTACCACGAATAATATTCTTCGAACTTGTTACGAATTGGTTCATTTTTTATAACTCACTTTAATTTTTTGATTTAGCTAAAATAAAGTCATGTTTGAGTTTTTCTGACCTATTAAAGAAATCAATTGCTATGTAATAAATTAAAGAGTTGAACTTAAATGAAGATTAAAGTTTTTATTTTAAAAATGAAGAGTGAACTATTAAATGAGAAGAACAAACGATTTTTATTACTTATAAATCAAACTAAAATGACAATAAGGAAAAATATAAGCACATATTTTTATAAAAATTAAATAGCGTTATTCAAAATTGATATAAGCAGAGCAATAAAATAATAGGCATAAAAAAAGCCCTTGTCATTAACAAGGGCTTTTTAAGAATTTGGCGGAAGCGGTGAGATTCGAACTCACGGAGGACTCACACCCTCGTCGGTTTTCAAGACCGGTGCATTAAACCGCTCTGCCACGCTTCCAACGAGCGCTATAATATAAATAAAAACTCAAGTTGGCAAACCTTTTATTTAACTTTTAATTCAAACGCTCAAAATAAATACAAATTAATTTAGTTTTCTGGGTTTTCATTCTTTTCATAGCGAATTGTATTGATATACCAAAGCTTTTTTCCAGATGGCGTGTGTACTTCAATCTCATCATCAACTTCTTTACCGAGCAACGCACGAGCCATCGGCGATTCAATTGAGATATGCTGCGGGTGATGGTCATAAATTTCATCGATCCCTACAATACGTAAAGTTTTTTGCTCGCCTTCTTCGTTTTCAATCTCTACCCAAGCGCCGAAGTAAACCTTACCGTCTTGCTCAGGTGCGTAATCAATGATTTTTAATTCTTCTAAACGTTTTCCTAAATAACGTACTCGTCGATCAATTTTTCTAAGTAGCTGCTTATTATATTGATAATCGGCATTTTCACTGCGGTCACCTAAGCTTGCAGCCCAATTCACTTTCTTTGTGATTTCCGGTCGTTCTTCATGCCAAAGTTGTTTTAATTCAGCAACTAATTTGTCATGCCCAGATCGAGTGATTAAGTTAGATTTCATGATTAAAAACCACTGTTCAACAACATATCGCTTACAAGATGTAGCATTTTATACCCTATTTTCTCATATCAGAAGTGTATAAATTTTCTTCCTTAAGAAATTCATGTGTTTATGATGATATATCGAATATTTAATTGTACGAAATTTGACAATACTTTTTTTCAATATTATGATGCGCGCAGATTAAATGTTGAGCAATTTTTAACCTTCTAGAAAACTATGTAGATTTTCTACACAGTTTGTTTTTTTCATTTCATGTCATTTTGAATGACGTCATGACTGCCCACCCCTTATTGAATTTATCAACTTTTAGAAGTTATGGCAGCTTTTTGTCTGACTTTTGGGGCATAAATTACCTGTAGCGGAGACAACATGCACAGTAATTCAAGTTCAGGGTCGAGGCTTTGCCTTAACTCTTTATTTTCTTCTCTCCCGTTAAAAGCACTTGCACTTAGTACTATGCTTTTTCCATTTCATAGTATTAATGCAGGAAAAACCCTACAGTACAATACTGTAGTAAATACAAACACTTTAACTGTTGTTGCGGTAGAAAGCCCGACAACCGTTTTCAAAGAAGATCAGTTTTTACATGGTTTCGGTTACGACTTAGCCCGTAACTATGCACAAAGCCTTAATGTAAAGCTGGACTTTAAAATCGTGGCAGACAATGCCACTGCCCTTAGATGGGTTCAGCAAGGTAAAGCAAACTTTGCGATGACTAGCGCTGGTTTAAGTACCATCGAGAACAAAGGTTTAATGTCTTTTTCTGCAAGTTGTGGTGACACAGCCGATTTGCAAAAAAACGGTTTAAATCCTGAGTTAAGCTGGGTGTTTAAACAAGCTGATGATCCCCTCACCCAGACCGCTAGTGGCTTTGTATGCCAAAGTAAGCAAAACGGTGTGACGCAGCAACTCGCTTCTTTCTATAATCGTAATGTGGTGAAACCAGAAGCTTGGTCAACCATTCAACGTGACTTAACGACGCGTTTACCGATTTATAAAGCGAGCTTTAAACAAAGTGCAGCTAAATACGATCTCGACTGGCATTTACTTGCCGCAATTGGTTATCAAGAATCATATTTAAAGCCAGAATCTGTTTCTCCCACAGGTGTTCGTGGCTTAATGATGCTGACCAATAGCACTGCTCGAGCAATGGGTGTGAGCAATCGTAGTGATCCAGCTCAAAGCATTCAAGGTGGCGCGAAATATTACGACCAGATGTTAAGTGAATATGATGATATTCCTTTCCCTGATCGGAACTGGTATGCGCTGGTGGCCTATAATATGGGACCAGGTGCGGTAAACCAGATTCAAAAGCGCTTGCAAGCACAAGGGAAAGACCCGAACCAATGGGTTAATCTCTACGATTATTTGCAAAGTAATAAAACGCGTAATGGTCGATATAAGCAAGCGGTTCAATATGTCACTCGTATTCGTGCTTATCTTGAGCATATCAAAACAGCGCAAACACGAATCAATATCTAATTTTATTATTTAAAAGTTGATAAATTCTTTGTTTGTGTGAATAAAAAGCTTACCTCTTGGGGTAAGCTTTTTATATAAATTCTTTTAGATTTAAGCAGTATGCTCTAATACTTTCTTAAACAAATCTTTTTGTTCTTGGCTTGGCTTAGCTGTTTGTAAAGCCATTAACTGAGACATATCGCCTTGAACTTTAATTTTACCAGTCATGAATGCCTGCATAGCAGCAGCCATATCAAACTCTAAGAATACTTTACGTAAAGTTTCAGCATCCATATTTAAAGTTGTTTTGGCATTTGAAGACAAACCTTTTTGGATTTTACCCCCATCTAAAGCTAATTCGGTATTTCCAGAAGCATCTGTAACTACTAAATTAATTGCCAAATTCGCAAGAGCAGGTGGCAAATTAAGATCCCCTGCTTCAGCAGTTAATTTTTCGACAGTAGCAAACCAATCTTCAGTTAAAAATGCAGGCATGATTCTTCCTCAAATTTATTTGTTCAATTTCTCTAGTTGTCTATCCAGACAACATCATGTGAAGCAATTCTGCTTGAGCGTTGTTATAGCATGTAATTTAAATTTAGGGCTATGACTTTTTGTACGGAACATTCATTTTTTAGTATTTTGATACATTAAAGGCACTTGTTTATAAAGTGCCTTTAACATTGTCTATGTCTAGCGTTTATTCAGCAGCAAAGCTTAAGTTCACGACATCTAAACGGTTTTTAAGCTCTTCCGGATCTTTAAAATCTAACTCGCGCTGAGAATCTAAAGCTTCGAAATCGAACAATTCACGGTCTGCTAACTGAGACGGTGATACGTTTTGTAAGGCACCGAAAATGCTGTGTAAGCGTTTCGGATATTGTTTATCCCAGTCACGCAGCATGTCATTAAGCATGGCACGCTGTAAATTTTCCTGTGAACCACAAAGGTTACATGGAATGATCGGGAACTGACGCAATTCTGCATATTTGATGATGTCTTTTTCTTCAACATATGCCAATGGACGAATCAAAATATTCTTCTTGTCCGATGATAAAAGCTTTGGAGGCATCGCCTTTAAACTTCCGCCATGAAACAGGTTTAAGAAGAACGTTGCAAGAATATCATCGCGGTGATGTCCTAAAGCAACTTTAGTCGCACCAATTTCTTGTGCAAAGCCATATAAAGAACCACGGCGTAAACGCGAACATACTGCACAGTAGGTTTTACCTTCCGGTGTTAAACGTTTAGTAATGGTATAGGTGTCTTTTTCTAAAATGTAATATGGAATGTTATTCTCTTCCATATAACGAGGTAACACATCTTCAGGAAAGCCCGGCTGCTTTTGGTCAAGGTTAACCGCAACAACATCAAAATTGATTGGTGCAATACGCTTAAACTGCAACATGATATCGAGCAAGGTATAACTGTCTTTACCACCAGACACACACACCATGACCTTATCGCCCTCTTCAATCATATTGAAGTCACGAATAGCATGCCCAACTTGACGGCGAAGCTTCTTGAGCAAACGGTAATAGGCCGAGCTTGTTGGAAGTTCAGGCTTAAAATTAAATCCCTGATTGGACTCAACTGGCGCGTACATAGACGAGATATACCCATAAATAAAAATACCGCGCAATTTTATATGATTCGGAAGAGAATCGCATCAAAAGAATAGTTTCAATTCTTGAAGCCGTAACATTGCTCATGCATGATGCAAAAGTGATGCTCTACTTTTGACTGAAGCGTTCAAAAAATGTGCAAAATGCTTACTTTTTGGACTTTTCCACAGTTTTCCACAAAACCTGTGGATAAAATTGTGGATTTCTTCGTACTTGACAAACTGTTTTGACCTTCTGTTAAGGGTTTTATTTAAATTGATCATTTTTTAACCAATGTTTTTTACCCTTTAATATCAACATGTTATTCAAGTCAATAGAATCATTTTAAAAATAATTTTTAATTTTTTTTGATGAGCATTCGAACAAAACAGCTTGATTTTTTGAAAGAGTCGAAATAAAAAAAATTACACAAATCTTCTTTAAGTAATATTTTTTGATAAACTCTTTTTCAAGTTTTAAATACCTTAAAATTGTGAATAACATAAAATGAAAAATTCGGTTCAATTTCTTATTTCTTGTTTGCTGGGGATGACCACGTTTACGGTCGGCATAACTTCGAGTTCAGCAGGTCAAATGTATATTTACCAAGATAAAAATGGTAGTACATTGCTCACCAACCGAAAAAGTTATGATCAATCACTTAAAAAAGTAAAAGTGACTTACTACCCTGATAGTAATATTCACAGTTATACAAACTGGGGAGCATCAGAAGCTTCTGTTCTGCCAAGCTACAATAAAAATAAAAATGCTTTTGACCATATTATTAAACAAGCTGCTCTACAGCATGGTGTATCTGAAGGCTTAATCAAGGCTGTCATGCATACCGAGTCAGGATTTAACGTCAATGCCCGCTCTCCAGTAGGTGCGCAAGGTCTTATGCAACTTATGCCTGCGACTGCACGTCGATTTAACGTGACCAATGCCTTTGATGCTCAGCAAAATATTTTTGCAGGTGCAAAATATTTAAGCTGGTTACTCAAACGTTTTGGGGGCAATACTCAAATGGCGCTCGCTGCTTATAATGCTGGTGAAGGAAACGTTGATAAATACGGTGGTATTCCCCCTTTTCGTGAAACACAAGACTACGTGCGTCGTGTAACGAGCCGATACCAAAACTTATATTCATCTGGTTCAGGTTTTTCATCTTTTACGAATACTTCAGCGCAAGTCACTTCTCAATCTTCTAATTCGGTGGAAAACACAACAGCTCAAATAGCAGCACCAGCTCCTAAATATTCCAATTCTCGTCAAATTGTGACTTTATCTAATGGAACATTTACTGATGCGCCTACAGGTACTTATGTCACAAATAATGCCACAGCAATTGCACATATCCGCATAGAATAAGAATATTTACTGACAGTTTATTCTGTCAATTTTTTGTCCTTTAAATTGTAATGATCTATTACCTGATCCTTACCATTTAGGCGAATTTAGCCAATTATTCTTTAAATTTAGGTACATTCTACTTCGTGAAAGAATGTATCAATTCCTTATATTTTTCTTGAATTTTTCCCCTAAGCCCCGCATATTAGCTGCATGATTTAGAATTTGTAAATCAGATAACATTTTATTTATAAGAGGATTTTCTCAATGATGCGGATTGGTTTGTTTTTGCTTACCAACCTCGCGGTACTGGTTGTAGCTGGCATTATTTTGTCACTCTTCGGTGTCGGTAGTTACCATGGCGCGGGTGGCTTGAATCTAGGCAACCTTTTAGTGATCTGTTTTGTGTTTGGTATGGTGGGATCTTTAATCTCGTTATTCATGTCAAAATGGATGGCTAAGAAAACGACCGGTACAGAACTGATCGACCCGAATGCTCCTCGTAACCAAGCTGAAAGCTGGTTATTGCAAACAGTCGCTGAACTTTCTCAACGTTCTGGTATTAACATGCCAGAGGTTGGTATTTTTCCATCATATCAGTCCAATGCCTTTGCAACAGGCTGGAATAAGAATGATGCCTTAGTTGCCGTTTCATCTGGTCTACTTGAACGTATGAACAAAGATGAGCTACGTGCTGTGCTTGCGCACGAGATTGGTCACGTTGCGAATGGTGACATGGTTACCCTAGCACTCATCCAAGGTGTCGTGAACGCCTTTGTTATGTTCTTTGCTCGCGTAGTCGGTGACTTTATCGACCGTAATGTTTTTGGTCGTCAAGACGATGAAGCCCCAGGTATGGGTTACTTCATTATTACCATGGTATTGGATATCGTCTTTGGTATTCTCGCTTCTGCGATTGTAATGTGGTTCTCTCGTTATCGTGAATATCGTGCTGATGAAGCAGGTGCACGTTTAGCAGGTAAACAAGCAATGATTTCTGCATTATTACGTCTACAAGCCGAGACAGAAATGCCAGATCAAATGCCAAAAGAAATGAAAGCTTTCGCGATTGCGGAAGGTAAAGAACAAGGCTTTAGCTTAGCTGCTTTGTTCCAAACCCACCCAACAATTGAACAACGTGTGGCAGCTTTACATCAATTAGATTGCCCATAAAACGTTTAACGTGAAGAAATAAAGCCTCCAACTGGAGGCTTTATTTTTATTACATGGTTTGATAGAGACCCCACAAATAACTTGCACCCCACCAAACAGCGAAGCCAATTAAAAGCAGTACAAACGCGCCTAATAAATCAGGTATATGTAACCATAACCAACTCACCACAGGATTACGCCAGAAGGCTGAATGCTGCTGCTTCTTTTCGAGTTTTTCATGCAAATATGGATGAATAACATGAATATCACTTTGAATCGCATACTCTTCGCGTATGTGCGTATGAACCACATCTAATGCTTTTCGACTCGGGCGTATAAAAATATCAAAAATAGTCCCAGCAACTGGAACAAAACCCACTACAGCATCTACAACAGCGAGTTTGATAACTGGAGTTAACTTGTGTTGTGGTACACCAATCTGTTTAGCTTTATAAATCGCATAACACGTCAGTACAAAACCTGCGACATCACCGGCAATCGGAATCGTACTCAGTGCAGCATCGGCTCCAATGCCCTGCTTCGTAAAAGGAATACGCACTGCGCTATCCATCATGGTGGCAAACTTGGCAAGGTCTCGTTCTAATGCGATGACCTGTTGCTCTGTTAATTTTTTTTCTTGAGGCATCTAAATCAAATATATGAAGAGAAGTTAAACTTAATATACTTGATTTGATGCCTCTTTTTAAATTGTTTACTTTTAACTAGATGCCTTCGATCTAAATAGTGAACGCAATAACACATACATAACTGGAATAAAGAATAAAACCAGCACCGTACCAAACATCACACCACCTAGAATACTAATACCGATTTCTTGACGGCTCACAGCCCCTGCTCCTTGTGCAAAGACCAAAGGAATTACACCTGCACCAAAGGCCAAAGAAGTCATTAAAATCGGTCTTAACCGTAAGCTTGCGCCTTCTAGAGCTGCTTGAATTGCAGTCTTACCTTTTTCCTGAGCCAAAGCTGCAAACTCAACAATTAAAATTGCGTTTTTACATGACAGACCAATTGTGGTTAACAGTGCAATCTGGAAATACACATCATTTGGTAATCCGAAAATATAAGAGAAAATGACACTTCCTCCGACACCTAGCGGAATAGAGGTCATCACAGCGGCTGGAATGCTCAAGCTTTCATATAGAGCAGCTAAACATAAGAAAATAAAACCTGCCGAAATTAAATATAACCAGACGGCCTGATTTGTCGACTTCTGTTCTTCAAAAGATAAACCAGTCCAAGCTAAACCAACGTCTTTTTGCTGATTTACAAGTTGTTCAACATCTTTCATTGCCTGACCTGAACTGCTACCACTCGCAACATCTGCCTGTAACTGCAAAGCACTATAACCCATATAGCGTTTTACGATTTCAGGAGCACCGCCCCAGCTAAAGTTAGCAAATGAACTAAAAGGCACCATTTCATTTTGGTTATTACGCACAGACCAGTTATATAGATCTTCAGGTTTCGATCTGAACTCGGCATCACCTTGAATCATGACGCGCTTAATACGACCACGGTCAATAAAGTCATTCACATATGTTCCACCCCACGCACTCGACAAAGTGTTGTTAATCGCGGGTAGTTCTAAACCATTTGCTAAGGCTTGTTTCTGATCAATTTTGATATTGAGATTTGCTTTACTATTGGTTGATTGCTTATCAAAGTTTTCAAAACTTGAGTAGTTTTTACTTTGAGTTTGCAATTGACGGAAGGTGCTATCTAGAAAATCTTGTCCTTGCCCATTTAAATCTTGAATCCATAAATCCATACCATCGGTTTGACCTAAACCATTTACCGAAGGTGGTAAAGTCACATTAATTTGAGCATTATTTAATTGACTAAAATATTTCATTGCCCGCTTTTGTATAGCATCCGCTGAGTTTTCTTTTCCGGTACGCACATCCCACGGTTTTAAAGCAATGAACCCTTGTGCTAAATTTTGCCCTGTACCCGAATTGTTTCGACCATAGCGGATTAAGACTAAATCCACATTTTTGTCTTCTTGAGTTAAGAAATATTGACGAACTTGTTCACCAATTTTCTGACTTTGAGAAATCGGGGCACTATCAACAAGCTTAATTTGAACACTTAAAATGCCTTGATCTTCTTTAGGAATAAATCCACTTTTTAAACCGCTATAGAACAGTGCAAAAACAGCAATCAAAGCCACAAAAATCACAACAACCGACTTACTGTAACGAATGCTTGTTTGAACGATCTTGATATATTGATTTTTAAGTTGATCAATTTTTTGGTTAAACCAAACCGCCCAACGCATAGGCTCTGGATTAGGCTTTAAAATTAAAGCGCATAACGCAGGTGTAAGCACTAAGGCAACGACGAGCGATAACGCCATAGCGGCAACTAAAGTGATAGAAAACTGGCGATAAATCACGCCAATTGAGCCACCTAAAAATGACATTGGAATAAAAACGGCAGTTAAAACCAATGTAATCCCAATTAAAGCTCCACTAATTTCTCCCATCGACTCAATGGCTGCTTCTTTTGGTGTTAAATGCTGTTCATGCATGAGCCGCTCAACATTTTCGACCACCACAATCGCATCATCGACTAACAATCCAATGGCGAGTACCAATGCAAATAACGTTAAGGTGTTAATACTAAAACCGAGCACATATAAAACAGCAAAAGTTCCTAAAATAACAACTGGAACGGTAATACTCGGAATGAGTGTCGCGCGCCAGCTTTGCAAGAACAAGAACATTACCAAAATAACTAAAATAATGGCTTCAATAAGGGTCTTTACGACTTCCTTAATCGACTCTTGAACAAACGGCGTGTTATCTCGTGGATAAACAATTTTATAACCCGGAGGTAATTTAGTTGTAAGCTGATCTAGAGTTTGATGGATGAGTTTAGAGGTCTGAATGGCATTTGCGCCCGAAGATAACGAAATACCTAAACCAGCGGCTGGATAGCCATTAATGGTATTAAAAGACTGATAATTTTCTGCACCCAACTCGACTCTAGCAATATCCTTTAAATAGACATAACTCGCTGTTTGATTGGCTTTCACCACAATATTTTTAAAATCTTCAACTGTTTTTAGTCGAGAACCAGCTGTAACTTTAGTATTTAAATATTGCCCATCAATAACAGGTAAATCGCCAATTGCACCCGCAGCCACTTGGGTATTTTGAGCGGTGATTGCGCTGGCAACATCACTTGGCATTAAATTATATTGTTTTAATTTCTCTGGATTTAACCAGATTCGCATTGCATATTGCGAACCAAAAACATCAGATTCACCCACCCCTTCAATACGGTTCAGGTTATCGACCACATGTGTAGTTAAGTAGTCCGATAGCTCAATATTTCCCGATTTACCAAATGAGTCATATAAACCTACCACCATAAAAGTATCGCCGAGTGACTTACTCACCGTCACCCCTTGGCGTTGTACTTCATCGGGTAAACGTCTTATCACGCCACTAATACTATTTTGGACTTGGACCTGTGCCGTATCTGGATTTGTTCCATTATCAAAACTAATGGTAATTCGACTACGTCCCGACGAGTCACTGGTAGAGCTAAAATAAAGTAAGTGATCGATACCTTGTATTTGCTGTTCTAAAATCTGAGTAACACTTTGCTCAACTGTTTGTGCATCTGCCCCACTATAACTTGCCGATACTGTAATTTTTGGAGGTGCAATATCGGGATAGCGTTCTACTGGCAAATTCAGTACCGAGAAAATACCAAATGCCATAACAATAATTGCAAGTACACTGGCAAAAATAGGGCGCTGAATAAAAAATTTAGATAGCATGGCTGCTCAGAATTAGGTCGTCAATTAACATATGGCACTGCCAAATTTGGCCTCTTGATCATCAACGAGCGACATATAAAAGACAAGTAGAATTAACACAATAAATGCAATTAGGACAAAAACAAAGCAGGAATGGCTATTTCCTACAAAGCCATAAAGAAGGCTTTAACAAGTGTCACTGAAAATTCATGAATTCTTCATGATCACGTCAAGTTCAATGGGCAGACTAGAGCCGTTTCAACTAAAACAATATGAGTAGAATTATGTTTAAAAGAGCAATTTTATGCTTAAGTTTAATTAGCTTGGTTGGTTGTAATGACGATGATAAAACCGAAAACACACCTACTACACCAGAATATCAACTTCCTAAGATTTTAGTGATTGGGCACCGTGGCGCGAGCGCTTTACGTCCTGAGCACACATTAGCTTCATATCAAAAAGCTATTGATGATGGTGCAGATTTTATTGAGCCGGATTTAGTGTCTACAAAAGACGGTGTATTGGTTACTCGTCATGAAAATGAGATTGGTGGAACAACCAATGTAAGCACTTTAACTCAGTTTGCAGACCGTAAAACAACAAAAAATATTGATGGTAAAGACTTAACAGGCTGGTTTACAGAAGACTTCACTTTAAGTGAATTACAGCAGCTTAAAGCGCGTGAACGTATTCCAGAGTTCCGACCAGCAAACACAGCCTATAATGACCTTTACCCTGTCCCAACTCTAGAACAGGTGATTGAGCTGGCTGAAGCAAATTATAAAAAAACTGGAAAAATTATTGGTTTATATATTGAAACCAAACATCCGACTTACTTTAAAAATCATAATCTGGCAATGGAAGATACCCTTCTTAAAACATTAGCCAAATATGAATATACACGTGATATTGCACCTGTTTATTTACAGTCTTTTGAAGTTCAAAACTTAAAAGATTTAAAAAGGGAGCTTGATCTTCACAAAACACTTAAACATGCACAAATCATTCAACTTTATGACGCTAAAACTTCGCAACCAGCCGACTTTGTTGAATCTGGTGAAACTAAAACTTATGCAGATTTAGCCACAGCACAAGGCTTAAAAGACGTTGCTAAATATGCAAACGGTGTAGGACCAAGTAAAGGTTATATTCTAAACTTTAATGACAATGGCTCAGTTCAAACGACTTCGTTTATTTCTGATGCTCATGCAGCTGGCTTAAAAGTACATCCTTATACATTCCGTCCAGAAAATAATTTCTTACCAACGCCTTTAAAATGCAGTCAAGATAAACCAGCTGAGCGCTGCCCAACTGGTGCTTTAAAAGAGTTTGAAGCCTATTTCAAAGCGGGTGTTGATGGAGTCTTTACAGATGACCCAGCACTTGGTCGTGAAGCTGTTATTAATTATGAAAAAGCCGCAAAATAATTAACGTTTTTATAAAAAACAGGGCAATAAATGCCCTGTTTTTTTTATTTCTCTACAACATTATCAAAATAAAGTGGGATCCACTGATATTGCTCAGCGTTTACTTTATAAACATGGCCAATACCTGGGAATGGTAAATGTGGTGCTGCGACCCATTGTTGTTTATTTGAAATTTCAGCGAACATTTTTAAACGGCTATTAATCGCCTGCTCAGAATTCACATCAAAATCCACACCAGTTTTTGGAGCATCAAACTGCAAAGAATGTGAGTGAACAATGTCTCCAACAAAAATGATTTGCTGATCATTACTCTTTAAGCGAAAGCTATGATGCCCAGGTGTATGACCACGCGTATCGATCACTTCAAAACCTTGAATAACATCACCATCTTTAAATGTCTTGAATGCTTTTTTTGCTTGATATGGAGCAAGAGCAGTTTTTACATTTTTAACAGTACCCAAATAATTTTCTTTTTTGTCTGCTGGTACTATCTTTTCAGAAGCAGGATTTAACCAGTAATCAGCTTCGCGTTCATGTGCATAAACGGTTGCATTAGGAAATACGGCTTTCCCATTTTGAGCAATTCCGCATACATGGTCTGGGTGTAAATGTGTGAGCAACACTGTTTTTACATTAGCAAGTTGATAACCTGCCAATTCAATATTTTTTGCAATCGAACCCAATTGTGGGCCAAAACAACTTGCTGCCCCACTATCAACAAGCGTTAAACTCTTACCATCATCTACTAAAAATGCATTGACCGAAGTTTGAATACCCTTCTCATTCACAGCAGCATATTTAGTTAATATTTTAGTTTTCTCAGTCTGATTTAAATTTTTAAACAAGTTAGGATTTAGATAAATCGTGCCATCAAGTAAAGACGTTACACGGTATTTTCCGAATTGATGCTTATAATATCCAGGTACTTGCTGGGTAGGAGTTTGCTCGGCATACGCAGCATGCATGCTACAAAATGCAAGACCCAAAGCTACACATAATTTTTTCATCTCTTCTTCTCTATTCAGTTATAAAGTCAAAATCTTTAAAAAAGATTTAATAATTTTTTAAGGCCCAAATTATATAATGCATGAAATGTGTCAGAAATATAAGTAAATGAATAGCTATTCTCCTTATAAGGGTAAAAGTGGTCTTAAACGCATACTCAATGCAACGGGCTACTCGATTTCCGGATTTAAAGCAGCATATAAAAATGAAGCAGCTTTCCGTCAAATTGTTTTGATTAATCTTATTTTAATTCCAGTTAGTTTTTTTCTTGACGTAACCCGCAGTGAACACGTCTTACTCATTATTGTATGTCTATTTGCAATGATCGTTGAATTGTTCAATTCGGCTATTGAAGCAGTCGTTGACCGAGTTTCTCTTGAAAAACATCAGCTTTCTAAAAATGCAAAAGATATGGGAAGTGCGGCTCAATTTGTTGCACTTTCTATCATTGCCATTACATGGTTGTTCATTTTATTAGGATAAAAAAAAACCATGCTTATAAGTAAATAAGCATGGCTGTAACAAAGAGGAACTTCTAGCTGCTGTTCCTGTTTTTTAATATAAGTTATTGAACTTAACTATTTCTTAAAATCATGTAAAAATAAAAAATCCCTGTATAAACAGGGATTTTTTGGTTAAAGCGTTGATGCGTTATTACATCATTCCTAACATCATCATTACCTTATATGAACTAGTATGAAGTAAAATCTTGAGCTAATGTCACTTAGTATTTTTTATGCTGAATTAGTCTTACATGACATTACCAATTTTTGTGAGTAGCCACCTCAAAAATAGCATTACTCACACTTCATGTTAAAAGATATAAAAATCAAACGATTAAACCAACTGAAAAAGTCTTTCGTATTGAATCAGTACCATTAAATCCAGAATTTCCAACACTTAACTCGTTACAAATTATAATATCGATTATTGGTGTTGTTGTTAGGCACAATAGAGAGGTCAAATATTAAAATGAGCCTAATATGTTTTTATTAAAAAATTTAGGATTTTTTTTATTCCTATTCCTTATTAATTTTAAAGTGAATGCTGTGATTTATAGTGGATATAGAGTGACAGGTAGTCCATCAACCAACAACTCAGCATCTACTCTCTTCATGATAGTTCTGGGAATTGGTGCTTCTTACTTTTACTACAGATCAATTAAAAACTGGATATATCGAAAAAAGGAAGGCGAAAAGCCTGAACGATTGTATGGATTGAGCGATTGGGGAGTAATGTTATTTGTAATGGCTCTCATGGCATTATTTGCTTCAGGTCTGGTCTTTGAAATAGTTGGTGCTTACGGCGGCAGAGAATTGGTCCGAGAGATATGGTACTGGGTTTATTTAGGCTTTTTCTCATTTCTTTTGTTTTTATACAGAACTTAAATATCAATAATATCTAGCCAATTAAAAAAATACTAATCCCTTTATTACCCACTTTAAGTGGGTCTTCTTTAATTAATTTCCCACAAAAATAAGTAAACTAGTATTAAACGTTAAGAACTATTGACTACTTATATTGGTATACCAATATTTCTCTCATCAAGACAACAAAAAAGCACATCAGATTTCACCCAATGTGCTTTGTAAACTTGAAGGCTGAACAGCGAGATGGTGTTGAATATGAATTTACGACTGTACTTGATCTTTCACACGACAACATTACAGTAGCTACTAAAGATCGTTCACAATTATTTTTAGATCCAAGACAACTTGGTGAACATGAAGGTGTTTTATTAAAACATATGATCGAATAAAGGACGGAAGAATTAAACCCCCAACTAAAGATGGACGTAAAAACTTCTGGTTAAATAGTTATGTACTAAGCTGCATTAGAGAAGGTGCGGATGAAAATGAAATTCAGGAACTGAGAGCATGAAATCAGTAAAGAAAAGGTCGCATTAAGCGACCTTTTCTTATGTGGCTAAATCAAATGTGAGTAATACTGTGAGTAATCAATCATTAAATTAATAATTAAACAATATATTACAAACACTTAACTTAAATTTGAGCGGTTTACATCATACCGCCCATACCACCCATACCGCCCATATCTGGAACAGCTGGTTTATCTTCTGGAATGTCAGTAATCATACATTCTGTAGTTAACATTAAACCAGCTACAGAAGCAGCGTGTTCAAGTGCAGAACGAGTTACTTTAGCTGGGTCAAGAATACCCATTTCTAACATATCGCCATATTCGCCAGTTGCAGCGTTATAACCAAAGTTACCTTCACCCGCTTTAACTGCATTAATCACTACAGATGGCTCATCACCAGCATTTGAAACGATTTGACGAAGTGGAGCTTCGATCGCGCGGCGTAAAATATTGATACCCGCTGTTTGATCTTCGTTAGCACCTTTTAGGTTGTCTAATACATTTACAGCACGTACTAGCGCAACACCACCACCAGCAACCACACCTTCTTCAACTGCTGCACGAGTTGCATGAAGTGCGTCGTCTACGCGGTCTTTCTTCTCTTTCATTTCAACTTCAGTTGCCGCACCGATTTTAATTACAGCAACACCGCCTGCTAATTTAGCAACACGTTCTTGTAATTTTTCACGGTCATATTCTGAAGAAGATTCTTCAATTTGAGCACGGATTTGCTGAACACGCTCAGCAATAGCAGCTGCATCACCAGCCCCATCAACAATTACAGTGTTTTCTTTAGAAACAGTGATCTTGTGTGCAGTACCTAAATCTTGAAGAGTTGCTTGTTCTAAAGACATACCAACTTCTTCAGAAATAACAGTTGCGCCAGTCAAGATTGCGATGTCTTGAAGCATTGCTTTACGACGGTCACCGAAACCAGGAGCTTTAACAGCACATACTTTGATAATACCGCGCATGTTATTTACAACAAGTGTAGCAAGCGCTTCGCCTTCAACATCTTCAGCGATGATAAGAAGTGGTTTACCAGTTTTCGCAACTGCTTCTAAAACAGAAATCAATTCACGAATGTTGCCGATTTTCTTGTCAACAAGAAGGATGAACGGGTTTTCAAGCTCAGCCGTTAAAGTATCTTGCTTGTTTGCAAAGTACGGAGAGATATAACCACGGTCAAACTGCATACCTTCTACAACGTCTAATGCGTCTTCGAAGCCAGAACCTTCTTCTACAGTGATTACGCCTTCTTTACCTACTTTTTCCATCGCTTGAGCGATAAGTTTACCAACAGTAGTATCAGAGTTAGCAGAGATAGAACCAACTTGTTCGATCGCTTTAAAATCATCAGCAGGTTTTGCATTTGAACGGATATTTTCAACTACAGTTTTTACTGCGATATCGATACCACGTTTTAAATCCATTGGGTTCATGCCTGCAGTTACAGATTTGATCCCTTCATTTAAAATTGCTTGAGCAAGTACAGTTGCAGTTGTAGTACCGTCACCAGCGATGTCGTTAGTTTTGCTAGAAACTTCACGAACAAGTTGAGCACCCATGTTTTCAAACTTGTCTTTTAAAGAAATTTCTTTAGCAACAGTTACACCGTCTTTAGTGATGTGCGGAGCACCGAAAGAACGGTCAATCACTACGTTACGACCTTTAGGGCCTAAAGTCACTTTAACCGCATCTGCAAGTACGTTTACGCCTGCAATCATTTTTGAGCGAGCTGAATCACCAAATTTTACGTCTTTAGCTGACATATTAAACTCCGAATCTTTTTAAATACTGAATCTGATAATGAATTGAGTTATGGATTGATTAGCCTTCCAACACAGCTAAAATGTCTGACTCTTTCATGATTAAGAGTTCTTCACCACTTACTTTCACTGTTGTACCTGCATAAGTACCAAACAATACTTTGTCACCAACTTTAACATCCAAAGCACGTACGCCATTCTCAGTGATTTGACCATTACCTACTGCAATTACTTCACCTTGAGATGGTTTTTCAGCAGCAGAACCTGGAAGTAAAATACCACCAGCAGTTTTGGTTTCTTCTTCTACGCGACGAATTACAACGCGATCATGTAATGGACGAATGTTGCTCATAATTAACTCCATCAGACTAAGTCTTTTTGATTAATCGTTATTGCTTTAATCCAGAGCAATAACAAAATATTTAGATGTCACTTTTGTGGGGATGAAAAAAAAGGCTTCAAGGGGAAAATGAAAAAAAACTTATCTTTTTCGAATATTTTTTAAACAATCAAATAATTAAACTCATCTAAACCAAATCAATCAGAAGTGAATACAGCCAGCTGTGCATTAAACCAATAATGATTAATTCTTCCTTCATTTGAAATGACATTAAAACTATTTGGAACATGATAATGCAAACGGCTAGATGTGGCTGTTCCTGCATGAATATCATAAATAGGATGATCTATTTCTAATTGATAAATTTGCGTTAAATCATATACAGCTGTTTTATGCAGATGCCCATGTAACATACCAAATAGCCCAGTCGTACTCCATTTTTCTAGAGCCATTTTTCCTAATACTGGGCAATCTTTAATACCCTGCTCATCATCAGGCGGGGTATAAAAAGGCTGATGAAAAACCACTAATTTGATTTTATTCGCTGGTCCTTGCTGTAATCGCTCATACGTAGTTTGAATTTGCTCAATCGAAATATGCCCACGGGTATGATAACGGCGGCGTATGCTGTTTACGCCAACAATATAGAAATGTTCAGTTTCTAAAGTTGGTTCAAGCTGGCCAAAAAAATATTGATAGCGAGTAAATGGTGAGAAAAAACGGTTCCAGACATGATACAACGGAATATCGTGATTACCAGGCACAACAAGATAAGGAATATTAAGACTATCTAAAAACTGACGACAATTATAAAACTGTTGATATCTGGCTCGCTGAGTAATATCTCCACTCACTATAATAACTTCAGGTTTATGTTCGGTACAAAAAAGCCGAATTGCATCTAAACAGGCCTCAATTTCTGTTCCAAAATGCAAATCAGACAGATGTAATAACATTAGGCACCATAATATTTAAAGCATTCTTTTCTACAGTGAAATTTAATGGTGTTTTCATCTCTAATATTTCACCATCTAAAGCTACAGTAAGTTTTGATTTTTTTGCACATTCAACAATGACATGATCAGCACAAAAACTATAAACATCTTTTGTCTCTTCAACCTTTCCCTGAATCCATTGCCAAAGCATATGTAATAAACTAAGCCTATCACTTTTTGTAATAACTACTCCAGCGACTCTCCCCTGTGCAGCACAATCAGCAATTCTTAATTTCATATCACATAGTTGAAGTTGATTATTACCAAAGAAAATTAGAGGGGTTTTGACTGGATATTTTTTTCCATCAACTGTGACGGAAAGTTTCATAGATTTATTTTCTCTTAATAAAACATCTAAAGCTGAGGTATACGCATGTAACGGTAAACGTCCTAAGTATTTATTGTAGAGCTCACGTTTTTTTATAAACAATGGATAAAGGCCTAGGCTCGCATTATTCAAATAAACATGGTCATTAATAGTCGCAATATGTACAGAACGGGGTGTACCTGTAGCAATAACTTCAGCCGCCTCTAACAAATCTAAAGGAATATCTAAAACTTTAGCGACGTAGTTAAAAGTCCCCAAAGGTAAAATTCCCATAGGAATATTGGTATGTCGAAGTTTTGATGCTACTGCATTTAACGTCCCGTCTCCACCCGCTGCCACCACAACGCCTAAATTCGCGTTTTGACTATGCCGATGAATCACTTGATTCATTAAATCATCAAATGAAACATCTTCCGCTAATTCAAAAACTTGTATTTCAAAACCAAATTCGGTGAGTACAGTCATTAATTGTTCATACATATCTTCATGTTTTGAAGCATGAAAACCCGACTTCTGGTTATAGATGATAGAGAGAGGTTTTAAAGTCCGCATTTTTATTATCTTAAAGAGGATTCACCTTGTATTTTGTATAGAAAATCGCCTAATAAAAGTCTCTTTATGTAAATTTCGAATGATGATCATTTGTTTAATCAATAATAATTCTCAAGAAAAATTTAAACATCAAGTTATTGATTTTAAAAAAAATAAATAATATAAATAACACACATACAACATAAAAATGTAAAGAATAAAATACGTCAAAAAACAATAAGCATATGATTTAAATTAAAAAAAATAAAAAATCAAAATATTTATTTCTTATTCTTTAGTCTTATTTTTTTTATGATTTTGTGCTTTAATACAGCCACTTTTTTATTTGATCTTTCATTGTACCTCAATGAATGACTTGTACGTTGTACATATTTTGAATAGGCCTCACCATGACCACAGTGAACGCACCAGAATTCGTTCGTCATCCTAAGCTTATCGCATGGGTTGAAGAAATTGCAAACTTAACCAAACCAGCAAAAATCGAATGGTGTGACGGAAGCGAAGAAGAGTATCAACGTCTAATCGACTTGATGATCGCTAACGGCACCATGCAGAAGTTAAACCAAGAAAAACATCCTGGTTCTTATCTTGCAAATTCTGACCCATCTGACGTTGCGCGTGTTGAAGATCGTACTTACATCTGCTCTCAAAAGAAAGAAGATGCTGGCGCGACAAACAACTGGGAAGAACCAGCTGTTATGCGTGAAAAATTAAATGGTTTGTTTGAAGGATCAATGGAAGGTCGTACAATGTACGTTGTGCCTTTCTCTATGGGTCCACTTGGAAGCCATATTGCTCATATCGGTATCGAGTTAACTGACTCTCCTTACGTTGCTGTTAGCATGCGTAAAATGGCACGTATGGGTAAAGCAGTTTATGACGTATTAGGTACAGACGGCGAATTTATTCCTTGTATTCATACCGTAGGTGCTCCACTTGCTGAAGGGCAAAAAGACGTTGCATGGCCTTGTAACCCTGAAAAATACATCGTTCATTACCCAGAAACTCGTGAAATCTGGTCTTACGGTTCTGGTTATGGCGGTAACGCATTACTTGGTAAAAAATGTTTAGCACTTCGTATCGCTTCTGTTATGGGTCGCGAACAAGGTTGGTTAGCTGAACATATGCTTATTCTTGGTGTGACTAACCCACAAGGTGAAAAACACTATATCGCTGCAGCATTCCCATCTGCATGTGGTAAAACAAATTTCGCAATGTTAATTCCACCAGCAGGCTATGAAGGCTGGAAAATTGAGACTGTAGGTGACGATATTGCTTGGATCAAACCAGGTGAAGACGGTCGTCTATACGCAATCAATCCAGAAGCTGGTTTCTTTGGTGTTGCTCCTGGTACAAATACCAAGACTAACCCTAACTGTATGGCAACTCTTCACAAAGATGTTATCTATACAAACGTTGCGGTAACTAATGACGGTCAAGTATGGTGGGAAGGTCTTTCTAAAGAAATTCCAACTAACTTAACTAACTGGAAAGGTCAACCTCACGTAAATGGTGAAAAGGCTGCTCATCCAAATGCGCGCTTCACTGTTGCTGCTGGTCAATGCCCTTCTATCGATGCTGACTGGGAAAATCCAGCAGGTGTTCCGATTTCTGCATTTATCTTCGGTGGTCGCCGTGCAGATACGGTTCCTTTAGTTTCTGAAGCTTTCGATTGGGTTGATGGCGTTTATAAAGCTGCAACTATGGGTTCTGAAACTACTGCAGCTGCTGTTGGTCAACAAGGTATCGTTCGTCGTGACCCATTCGCGATGCTTCCGTTTGCTGGCTACAACATGGCTGACTACTTCGATCACTGGTTAAGCCTTGGTCAAGAAGTAAGTACAAAAGCTGAAGCTGCTGGTAATAAATTACCAAAAATCTTCAATGTAAACTGGTTCCGTCGTGATGCTGAAGGCAACTTCGTATGGCCTGGTTTCGGTCAAAACATGCGTGTTCTTGAGTGGATCATTGACCGTTGTGAAGGTCGTGCAAACGCTATTGAAACACCAATTGGCCTTGTTCCAACTTACGATGACTTGAATTGGGAAGGTACTGAATTCTCTAAAGAAGAATTTGACCTTATCACAGCTCAAGATAAAGATCAGTGGGTTACTGAAATTGAAAGCCACACTGAGTTATTCAATAAACTTGGTGAGCGCTTACCAAAAGCATTAAAAGAACGTCAAGCAGCTTTACTTGAAGCTGTAAAAACTGGCTTCTAATTGCTAAATATAAAAAAGGTCGCCTTGTGCGGCCTTTTTTATTATGCGGCATCATCTTTTTGTCGACGTCCAGCCAAATAACTTTCCAAATTTTTTACTTGTTTTTCATCAAATGCCAAACCCAACTTAGTTCTACGCCACAATATATCTTCTGCCGTATTTGCCCATTCATATTCACATAAATACTGAACTTCAGATTCAAATAAACCGTGACCAAAATCTTGCCCTAACTGCTCAAGAGCTTTTCGCTCATGCAAAATATCCCAAACCCTAGAACCATAGGCATTTGCCCAACGAGTAGCAAGCTGCTCGGTTACCCCTTCAACTTGGTTTTGAATCTTTATAACTAAATCTTCAAGTGTGGTCCAATTCTCCGCCCCAGGTAATACTTCATTTGCAGTCCACTCCTCTGCCATATTACTAAAAAACGGGGATAGATCTTCTAAAGCAGCCTCTGCCAGTTTCCGATAAGTCGTGATCTTGCCACCAAATACAGATAACAAAGGTGCTTTTTTATATTCAGCCTGTAGTGCCAGAGTATAGTCACGTGTAACTGCAGACGGATTATCTGACTCATCATCACATAAAGCTCGGACTCCAGAAAACTGACTGACGATATCTGTACGGGTCAGCTGCTTTTTAAAATGTGAATTTGTGACTGTCAAAAGGTAATCTATTTCTACATCGGTAATCTCTACCTTTTGTGGATCACCTATATATTCTTGATCTGTCGTACCTATTAATGTGTATTGTTCTAAATAAGGAATGGCAAACACGATGCGTCGATCTTCATTTTGCATGATAAAAGCTTTATGACAATTATAGAGTTTAGGCACAACAATATGACTTCCTTGTATAAGCCGAATTTGATATGGCGATTTTAATTGTAGGTTTTTACTAATAATTTCTTCGACCCAAGGACCTGCTGCATTCACTAAGGCTTTTGCTCGTATTTGATAAGACTCAGCCCCGCTTTGTAGTTCCAAATGCCACAGTTCTTGTTGTCTATAAGCCTTAACACAACTTGTCCGTGTTACAACTTTGGCACTCTTCTCTTTAGCTTGTAGCGCATTTAGCACAACAAGACGTGCATCATCTACAGTACAGTCCGAATATTCAAAGCCACGCGTTATAGCTGGTTTTAGGGGACTATCTTCTTTGAAATAAATAAGATTTGAGCCTAATAATTTTTCTCGTTTTCCTAAATGATCATAAAAAAATAGGCCTGCCCGAATTAACCACGCAGGACGCAAATGTGGTCGATGAGGCATAATAAAACGCATTGGTTTAATAATATGCGGAGCTTTAGCCAACAAGACTTCACGCTCTGCCAACGCTTCTCTAACCAATCGAAATTCTTTATGTTCTAAATAGCGTAAACCGCCGTGAATTAATTTACTGCTCGCAGATGAGGTATGACTAGCTAAATCATCTTTTTCACATAAAAATACTGATAAGCCACGGCCTGCCGCATCATTAGCAATACCGACGCCATTAATACCGCCACCAATCACGGCAATGTCATATATTTTTGAATAATCATTAGGCTGTACTATCATTTCTCATTTTCTTTTTATTGTTGATCTTATAAAAATTAAAACATCAAATTGATAAAACAACAATCAAAAAAGTAGAATAATCAATTTTAAATAACCAAGTATTTACCGTTAATTGATTACCCTACTATTGAATTTAACCAGTTAAAGAACAGATCAATCCTCAGCCCAACTTTGACTACGCTTCACTGCCTTCAACCAACCTTTATAAATGACTTCAGATTGCTCAGAAGACATTTTGGGTTCAAATACTTTTTCTATCGTAGACTTATTCCTTAACTCATGAAGATCCTGCCAGAAACCCGTTGCCAATCCTGCAAGAAAAGCTGCACCCAAAGCAGTAGTTTCTTTCATTATTGGGCGTTCTACTGGGGTCGCTAAAATATCGGCTTGAAATTGCATCAAGAAATTATTTTCCGTTACCCCACCATCGACTCTAAGTGTGCGAAGCTCTTCTTCTGCGTCTTGCTGCATGGCATCAAGTACGTCTCTTGTCTGGTAGGCAATTGATTCTAAAGTCGCACGAATAATATGTTCTATACTGGCTCCACGAGTAAGCCCAAAGATTGCTCCACGTGCTGTCGGATCCCAATAGGGAGCACCTAAACCTGTAAAAGCAGGTACAACATATACACCATTGCTGTCTTTTACACGTGTTGCATAAAGCTCAGAGTCTTTAGCGTTCTTAATCACTTTTAACTCATCACGTAACCACTGTACGCAAGAGCCACCATTAAACACGGCGCCCTCTAAAGCATAGTTCACTTCACCATTTGCGCCACATGCAATCGTCGTCAGCAAGCCATGCTCTGAACGAACAATCTTTTTACCCGTGTTCATGAGTAGAAAACAGCCTGTGCCATAAGTGTTTTTTGCTTGTCCGGGTTCTACACACATTTGCCCGAAAAGTGCAGCTTGTTGATCCCCAGCTATACCAGCAATCGGAATCCCCACTTCTTGCCCACTAATGGTATGTGTGTATCCATAAACCTCAGATGAACTACGGACTTCGGGTAACATTGCTCTAGGAATATCTAAAGCTTGTAAAAGTTTTTCATCCCATTCGAGCTTTTCGATATTAAAAAGCATGGTTCGCGAAGCATTGGTAAAATCAGTGACATGGACTGCGCCATTAGTTAATTTCCAGATTAGCCATGTGTCTACCGTACCAAATAATAACTCTCCTCGCCCTGCTCGTTCACGGCTACCCTCTACATGGTCCAAAATCCATTTTATTTTGGTGGCAGAAAAATACGGATCAATAACCAACCCTGTTGTTTTACGAACATATTCTTGCCAACCAGCTTTATGCAATTGATTACATATTTCAGTTGTCTGTCGGCTTTGCCAAACAATTGCATTGTGAATAGGTTTTCCTGTTTTCTTATCCCATACAATTGTGGTTTCCCGCTGGTTTGTAATGCCAATTGCTGCAACTTGTTCGCTCTTGATCCCAGCTTGAGCTAGAGCTTCTACCCAAACAGCACTTTGTGTGGCCCAAATTTCCATAGGATCATGCTCAACCCAACCTGGTTGCGGATAAATCTGAGTAAATTCTTTTTGAGCAATACTTACAACGTTAGCATCATGATCTAAAACAATTGCTCTTGAGCTTGTTGTTCCCTGATCAAAAGCAACAATATATTTTTTCGGGCAATTTGACATCTGAATGTCCCTTTCATTATCCACACACATCTAGTCCACAATGCCAAGACATCATGCCTAACTGTATTTATTTAAAATTTTCTTTGGAATATATCATTATTTTTAAGAGATATAGATTTTCTCAGTCCAAACATTACGCATTCTTTAACACTTTTTACTATTTGGAAAAAATAGTATGCCAAAGATTGGAGGAAGATTATAAAAATGAGCTGATCGGCCAATTTAAAATCACATGAATATTCAACTTATTCCTTTGCTTAAATAATAAACATTGTTTTACAGACATAAAAAAAATAAAGTGAAATACTCCTCTAGATAATATGTAAAAACGAAATAAAACTTCTCTTTTTTAGCATTCAACCCAAGCGAAACATGGAGCGACTCATGGTTGATCAACCTTCTACCGCAACAACTCCGCATTCTAATTTAGATACAAAAACCCGGCTAAAATCAATTTTGGGCGGTTCCGCGGGTAACCTTGTCGAATGGTACGACTGGTACGTATATGCCGCATTTACGCTCTATTTTGCTCATGCATTTTTCCCAAAAGGAAGCCAAACAGCTCAACTTCTTCAAGCAGCTGCAATTTTTGCTGTAGGTTTTTTAATGCGTCCTATCGGTGCATGGATTATGGGAATCTATTCAGACCGCAAAGGACGTAAAGCAGGTCTCACACTTTCCGTTACTTTGATGTGCGTAGGCTCACTTCTGATTGCTGTGACGCCAAGTTATGAAAGTATTGGTGTATTTGCACCTCTTTTATTAGTTGTCGCTCGTTTAATTCAAGGCTTAAGCGTAGGTGGTGAATATGGTGCCAGTGCCACTTATTTAAGCGAAATGGCCGAAAAAAATCGACGTGGTTTTTTCTCAAGCTTTCAATATGTCACCTTAATTGCAGGGCAACTAACAGCTCTATGTGTTCTTTTAATATTACAAATAATATTAACCGAACAACAGTTACATGATTGGGGATGGCGTGTTCCATTCTTTATTGGTGCTTTACTTGCCATTGTTGTATTCCGTATTCGTCGTGGCTTATTAGAAACACAATCTTTTAAAAATGCTCAAGCTGAAAAAGACCAACCACAATCAGGCATGTTTGCTTTATTCAAACATTACCCTAAAGAAGCTTTTACCGTATTATTTTTAACAGCTGGTGGAACTTTAGCTTTTTACACCTATACTACTTACCTACAAAAATATTTAGTAAATACGTCCGGATTTACTAAACCCGAAGCCACTCAAATTACCACGTTAGCGCTATTTATTTTCATGTGCTTACAACCTGTAGCGGGTGCTTTGTCAGACCGAATCGGACGTAAACCCCTTATGATTGCCTTTGGTGTAACTGGGGTTTTATTTACTTATATTTTATTTAATACCCTTGCAACCACACATAACTATTGGACTGCGTTCTGGTTATGCTTGGCAGGTCTAGTAATGGTAACGGGTTATACTTCAATTAATGCTGTTGTTAAAGCTGAGCTCTTTCCTGCGCATATTCGAGCTTTAGGGGTAGCTTTACCCTACGCGATTGCCAATACATTATTTGGCGGTACGGCAGAGTTCTTTGCTTTAAGTTTTAAAGAAGCCGGACATGAATCTTGGTACTTTATTTATGTGAGTATTATGATCTTCATTTCACTTATTATTTATATTTTTATGAAAGATACCAAGCATCATTCAAAAATTAAAGAACATTAATATTTTACTAACAAGAGCTAATATCGCTAGCCAAAGTTAGCTTAAATCGTGCGATTAAGCCCCAACAATCACTGTGTTTTATGAGATACTAGAGATAAGAATATAAGGATGATACTGATGAATAGAAGTATTTTATGTTTGGCATTAAGCAGTATGTTTATTTTAACCGCTTGTCAGACCACCCCTCGACAATATAATGGCTCAACTGGCTATCAAATTGAAAATCAAACAAAAACTTCCGCAACTTTAGCTTACACATTGGCTAGCCGCCCTAATCAGCAGTTAGATGAACGTAAATTGCAACGTGCTTGTCAAAATGTATTAGGCGCTCAAAAAGTTTATAAATTGTCAGTTCTAAGCATTAATGAGATTTCAAACCCAGCCCAACAAGAAAATTATGGTGTGCAATTGGGTCAAACTCGCGCCTCATTTGGTTTATCGAATACGCCAAGTTTAAACAATGGCGAAGACTATGCGACTCGCCAAGCACTTGAAGCACGCCCAAGTACATTAAAAGTAGTTCGCTATACTTGCTCATAATATGAATTAAGACGCTGTTCTTTTACAGCGTCTTATAAAAACTTACATTTCTAAATTCTTTAGCTTCATCAAGATCTGGCCATGTCGATGCACTTCTTTCATCAATTTTTTGATATTTTGGATGACTAAAGTTTTTAACACGGCTATCTGCGACCCAAACCTCTGGCGCAAATTTCAAAAATTCATCTAAAAAGAAACGGTTGCACTGGTCATACAACACATCAGCAGCCAATAAAACATCAATTTGCTCTGCTTTATATAAATCGTCCAGATATTCCAGTTCCACATCATTCAACAAAGCATTTTCACGACAGGCCGCAAGACTAACTTGATCAATATCACAACAAATTACTCTTTTAGCACCAGCCATTTTAGCTGCAATTGCGACTACGCCCGAACCGGCTCCGAAATCCAAAACAACTTTATCTTTAACATGATGTGGCTCTGCAAGTAACCACTGCGCCATTGCTAAACCAGATGCCCAGCAAAAAATCCAATATGGCGTGTCATTCCAGATTCGGCGAATAACCTCATCATCTAAGCGATCGGTTGGGAAAACGGGTGGAATCAACCACAAGGAAATAGGTGTTTCTGGTAACTGCTGTACCATCAACTCACAATGAGGAATGACTTCATGCAAGGCTTGAAGTAAATGTTCAGGGGCTTTGGTAAATTGAAAGGTGCAGCTCATCAGATTTCTTTTAATTCATTTTTATAACAAGCATAACAGAGTCATTCCATTATGATTTGAATTTTTAGAATAACCTTCGGTTAGACCTACTTTTCTTTCGGAAAAAGTAGGCAAAACCATTGTCATCCGCAAAACTCGACAAATACTATCTAGAATCGAAAGCATCGCAGAAACATTAAATTTTTAATGTATTTCTGCCTCAAACAATTGCGGATGACGGTTACGCGTATCAAATAACAGCCTAGCGTTAATTAAATTAACCTAAAGCTTTTTCAGCAGCTTCTACAGTTTGACGAATCAAAGTTGTAATTGTCATTGGACCTACACCACCTGGTACTGGCGTGTAAGCAGAAGCAATTTCTTCGATACCTTGAAGCTGGATATCGCCTACACCACCGCCATCACGTGGATGGAAACCAGCATCAACAACTACTGCACCTTGTTTAATCCAGTCTTTTTGGATGAGTTCAGCTTTACCTACAGCACCAACAATAATGTCAGCTTGTTTCACAAGCTCAGGTAAGTTTTGTGTGCGTGAATGGCAAATCGTTACTGTTGCATTCGCTTGCAATAGCATCATTGCCATTGGTTTACCTAAAATTGCTGAACGACCAACCACAACCGCATGTTTGCCAGCAATTTCGATATTGTTTTCTTTTAAAATTGTCATAATGCCCGCAGGAGTTGCTGAACCATATGCAGCTTCGCCCATAGCCATACGGCCAAAACCAAGACAAGTTACACCATCAACATCTTTAGCTAATGAGATTGCATCGAAACATGCGCGCTCATCAATTTGTGCAGGAACTGGATGTTGTAGAAGAATACCGTGAACATCTGGATTAGCATTAAGCTTTTCGATTTCAGCTAATAATTGTTCTGTTGTCGTTTCTTGTGATAACTCAATTTTTAAAGAATCCATGCCTACTCGACGGCAAGCATTTCCTTTCATGCGTACATAAGTTGCAGATGCGCCATCATCCCCAACCAAAATAGTCGCTAAAATTGGGGTACGACCTGTTTTAGCTTTTAAAGCTTCAACACGTACTGACAAATTTTCTTCAATTTGCTTTGCTAATGCACGACCGTCTAAAACCAATGCCACAGCACATCTCCAAGGTAGACATGAATTTAATGTGCCAATAATACATGATTATTTGGACAAATTTATTCTAGATGTTGCTTTTATGTTCACCTTATCTCAAAACAGTATTGTTTTTTTTCTAAAGGTTGCTAATATGTGCATCACCAAATGTAGGCGGGGTGGCAGAGTGGTCATGCAGCGGACTGCAACTCCGTGGACGCCGGTTCGATTCCGACCTCCGCCTCCAAATTTGGTAAAGCCCGGGTGGTGAAATAGGTAGACACAGGGGATTTAAAATCCCCCGCCCACAAAGCGTGCCGGTTCGAGTCCGGCCCCGGGCACCATTTTCTAGTATAGAAATTGGTGCAATAAAAAATCCAGCGTAAGCTGGTTTTTTTATGCCTAAAAAAAGGATACTTATTAGTACCCCTTTCCCCCATATATTTAAGCAGTTTTTTGCTTATCTTGTTCAGGCGTTAAATTCGCATCTAACACTAATTGATAGTGTCGACTTGAATCTACTTTATATTCTGCATTTTTAATTGAATCTACAAAAATCCAATCCGATTGCACTTGCGTATCATCGAGCGTAACCACCAAATAACCGCGTTGATTTAAATTACAATACGTCAATTCATCGATAAGCGTAGTAAAGGCAAATTCGAAATTTTGCAACTGAGCCAAAGGAATACTTAAATATTTTTCAAGACCCGGTGAAGAAACCGAACTTGTCGCCAGTTCAACACCGACATATTTCCCTTTTTGGCTATACAAGTAAGATGTCCATGCATTATGGGTATCGCCAGCCAAAACAATAATTTTCTTATTAAATTCTGCCAATTTATCATACACAAACTCACGCTCAGCATAGTACCCATCCCAAGCATCGAGATTATATGGAACTAAAGTTGTGACTCGCGCTTTTTCTTGAATAGTTAAAGTTGGATCACCCTGCTCTAATCGCAATTTCAATGTGACTAATTCTGTAATTTGCGCATTCATTTTAGCCAACGCATCTGGCGAAGTTCCACCTGAAGTAATTTGCCCCAGAGAGGCCAACAACTCAGCAGGAATCCACATTTTACTCATTAAGACTTGCTGACCAATCACATTCCAGGTTGCTGTAGATTGCTTTAATTTATCAACCAACCAATCTCTTTGCGTATACCCCATTAAAGTACGCTTTGAATCTGTTAAATCGGCCTGAAATTTTTGTGCATCTAAACCAGAAGCTGTCATGTAATCTTTGTATTCAAGCGGTTTATCTCGCGCAATAATGCGTGTATCTAACATCGTTAGCTCAACCAGTGATCCAAAATTAAACTGACGATAAATATTGAGATGATCTGTATTAGAAACAGGGCGAATTGGCATCCATTCGAAATAAGCCTGTAGAGCAGCTAACTTACGATCAGAAAAAAGCCCTTCATTATCTTGATGGTTTTCCGCACCATCGCGCCAAGTATCATTTGCTAACTCGTGATCATCCCAAATCACAATAAAAGGATGATGCTGATGAGCTGCCTGTAAGTCTTTATCTTGACGATACAGCGCATAACGCTTGCGGTAATCATCTAATTTAATAATTTCTTTATTATTATCTGATGGCAAAGTACGGCCCAGTTTTGCAGCATCTTCCGTTGCATAGCCATCAGCCCCATATTCATAAATGTAATCTCCTAAATGAATAACTACATCCACATTCTGTTTTGCTATTTCACGATAAACGTAAAAGTAACCCGCAGGATAGTTAGAACAAGAACATACTGCAAAGCTGACCTTATTGGTACTTACAGGCAAAGTTTTAGTTTGACCAACAGGTGAAGTTTTATTACCAAAATGGAAACGATAATAATAAATGGTATCCGCCTGTAGTCCTGTTGCATCTACTTTCACGGTAAAATCATCTGTCTTAGTCGTTTGAACCACACCAGTCTTTAAATTCAGCTTAAACTGGTCATCGGTAGCAATTTCCCAAGTGACCTTAAGGCGCGCACTAAGATCTACCGGTGTTAAACGCGTCCATAAAATTACTTTATCCTGCAATGGGTCGCCACTTGCAACGCCATGCAAAAAACCTGCTTGTGCCTCCGAACTTTCTTCATCGGAACCATCATTACAACCCGTAAAAGCTACCGGCAAAGATAGCGCCCCAAAACCGAACAGACTTTTTTGAATTAATTCTCGGCGTGAAATTTTCTCTGACATAAAATTACCTAAGTTTTAAGCAATGAGTGCCTTAAACTTAAGTAGATAAGATGAACAAGTGATCTCAGTTTAATGAATAAATCATGACATAAATTGGTTAATTTATATAAATACTAACAAGAACTGATTGAAAATAAAGCAAACTCTCTGATTTTCTCTTGCCAATCGCTTACTTGTCCTCTATTATTGCGCACATGCCCGGGTGGTGAAATAGGTAGACACAGGGGATTTAAAATCCCCCGCCCACAAAGCGTGCCGGTTCGAGTCCGGCCCCGGGCACCATTTTCAAATATTGAATTTGGTGCTACAAAGAATCCAGCGTAAGCTGGTTTTTTTTATATCTAATGAAAATGAATTTTATGATAAGAATATTATTACTTCCATTTAGCATCCTTCTCTTAACAAACGTTTATGCTACAGATCTTTTCTCAGGCACCATTTCTTTCAAAGATAACCACTGGTATTTTTCACGTTGCTCTATTACCAAAGACGATTATTTAATTAAAGCACCCGAACAGATCATAGATAAATTTAAAGAATTGGAACAAAAACGAGAAAATTATTGGGTCAGTTTATTAGCAGATGCAAATTATCAAGAGAATGGTGTTTTAGTTTTAAAAATTAAAAAAATAGATGAAATTCATTTAAAAGCATCTTGTCATTTATTAGATGCTTTTGAAGGTATTGAGAATCGAGAGTAATCACCACTCTCGATTCATCACCAGCTCTTCCATTTCAAGGTCTAAATATCCTGCATCCTGTGCCACCATCATCATTGCTTCAGCAATATAGTCAGCAGCACTATCATCCAAGGAAGAATCTAGATCTTCGAAATGAGGTTTCATTTCATTGATTTCAATTACAGTTTGATGAGCATATCGATAAATATCCTGATCAGCTAAAGCAGGCTTCTGAACTTTTTTGGCAAATTGTTCAATTAACTGCTTGAGTTCAGCGACTAAAATATCTGGATAATACTCATCATCAAACATTGGGAGAAGTAAGTCTTCGAACATACAAAAGTTTACACAGCAGCAGAAACCTGCCGCTTATAACATATTTTCAAAATAATAACGACAATTTTCCCTGACTCAATCATCTACCCCATGAAATTAATCAATCACGGCCTGATTATAAAAGCCTATTTTTTAAGCTTGTGTCATCGCTTTCCAAACAAGAATTGCATCATGCATGGCTTTTACATCATGTGCACGAACAATTGATGCTCCTTGCTGAATACTAAGCAAATGCCCCGTAACGCTTCCTACTGCGCGCTCATCTGCAGCTACGCCGTGTAAAGCTTCACCAATAAAACGTTTACGAGAAAGGCCAGATAAAATTGGATAACCCATTTCACTAAGCTTCCAGAATTCATTTAACAGTCTTAAATTTTGCTGCGCATTTTTTGCAAAACCAAACCCAGGATCAATAATAATATTCTGTTTTTTTACACCCGCAGTTAAAGCCTCTTCAACACGCTGCTGAAGCTCTTGCATCACGTCCAGTGTCACATTCGCATATTGATCTAGCTGATTCATTGTGGTTGGCTCACCACGCATATGCATGATCACCACAGGAATATCCAACTCTACTGCCGTTTTTAAAGCATTTGGTCGAGTAAGCGCACGTACATCATTCCAAATATGAGCACCTGCTTCTTTTGCTGCACGGATAACATCTGGCTGACTTGTATCAATTGATAAAATCACATCATGTTTAGATAAAGCTGCAACTACAGGCACAACTCTGCGAATTTCTTCTTCTACACTCACCTCAGATGCACCCGGCCGAGTAGATTCACCGCCAATATCTATAATGGTAGCACCCTGCTCTATCATAACTAGCGCATGTGCAATAGCTTGGTGCACTTGATTATGTTTTCCACCATCACTAAAAGAATCTGGGGTGACATTTAAAATACCCATAACATGAGGCTGTGATAAATCCAACTGAAGCTGCCCACATTGTAGAATTTGCTGAGGTAAAGGCATTAACTGCATGACAAGCTCCAATTTAATATTCGGCAACATTTTAACAAGACTCTGATCAATATACTGCTGATTTCTTTTCGCCTTTGTCTGAAAATACATGCCTAAAAAAAGAGCCACATGACTGTGGCTCTTTTGCTTAACTAATTTTTAGTTCATTGCTGGTAATGGTGGTGGTGTAGATGGACCATCTTTTGGTGGTTCAAATGCAGCCACTGGATTTTCAGCAACATACACCTTAGGTGGTTGTGGCTCACGACCTTCCATAATGTCACGAATTTGATCACGATCAATGGTTTCCCATTCCATCAAAGCTTTTACCATTGCATGTGCAATATCTTTATTACCTTCTAAGATATTACGTGCAACTTTATATTGCTCATCAAGAATACGGCGTACTTCTTCATCAACTAACTGTTGAGTTGCTTCAGAAATCGTACGACTTCCTACATTTCCAAAGAACCCATTCTGGTTTTCATCTTCGTAAACCATTACGCCCATTTTGTCAGACATACCGTACTTAGTAACCATTGCTCGCGCCATTTTAGTAGCTCGCTCAAAGTCATTTGAAGCACCAGTAGATTGCTGTTGGATAAACACTTCCTCAGCAATACGACCACCAAACAAAATCGCAATCTCATTTAGCATCTTGTCTTTATAATGGCTAATCTGGTCTTGTTCAGGTAACTGCCAAGTTACACCCAAAGCCCAACCACGTGGCATGATCGTTACTTTATGAACTGGATCTGTACCAGGCAAAATCTCTGCAACAATTGCATGACCAGCTTCATGATAAGCAGTTGCACGACGCTCTTCTTCACGTAGAACCATCGACTTACGCTCTGGACCCATGTAGATTTTGTCTTTTGCATCTTCAAAGTCATGCATGTCGACCGTATTCTTATTACGGCGTGCAGCAAATAATGCAGCTTCATTAACAAGGTTAGCCAACTGTGCACCAGAGAAACCTGGCGTACCACGTGCTAACACTTTCATGTCTACACCTGTAACTGAAGGTAATTTTTTCAAATGTACATTCAGAATTTGCTCACGACCACGAATATCAGGTAAACCAACCATTACTTGACGGTCAAAACGACCTGGACGTAATAATGCTTTATCAAGCACATCAACACGGTTAGTTGCAGCAATAACGATTACGCCTTCATTACCTTCAAAACCATCCATTTCCACAAGCATCTGGTTTAAGGTTTGTTCACGTTCATCATGACCACCACCTGTACCCGAACCACGGTGACGACCAACTGCATCAATCTCATCAATAAAGATGATACATGGCGCGTGACGCTTCGCTTGCTCAAACATATCACGGACACGGGACGCACCCACACCCACGAACATTTCTACAAAGTCAGAACCTGAAATGCTGAAGAAAGGAACCTTCGCTTCACCAGCAATTGCTTTAGCTAATAATGTTTTACCAGTACCCGGAGGACCAACCATAAGTACGCCACGAGGAATAGTCGCGCCCAAACGTTTGAATTTTGCAGGGTCTTTTAAGAAATCAACAATTTCAACAACTTCTTGTTTTGCTTCATCACAGCCGGCGACGTCAGAAAAATTGACTTTGATCTGGTCTTCAGAAAGCATTTTTGCCTTCGATTTACCAAAACTCATCGGTCCATTCTTTCCGCCTGCACCACCACCCATGTTACGCATAAAGAACATGAATAACAAAATGATTAACAGTACAGGGAAACTAGCAATGAGAAGTTGCATCAAAATGCCTTGACGTTGTGGAGCTGTTCCCTCAACAACAACATTTTGTTTATTTAAGCTTGGCATAAGCTCAGTGTCTTCAACTTGCGGACGAACAGTTTCAAACTGTGATCCGTTAGTTTTTTCACCATTAATATTTAAACCGTCAATTGTGACTTGCTTAATTTGGCCACTATTCACCGCTGCAACGAAATCTGAATATTTCATCGCAGTAGGCTTGTTGCGGTCACTGATATTACTGAAAATTAAAATCAGAACACCAAGTATTATTAGCCACAATACGGCATTCTTGAAGTAATCGCTCAAAGCTTTATTCCCATATCGATCTAATTTGATCATGCCCAATCTTGGCCGATCGTCATAAAAGCAGCAACTGTATTGCTTGCGGATAACCTAAAAGTACAAAATGCACAATTTTTAGGAGCTTGGCAAGTAAACTTTATTGCAATGCTTTCTTACGCCCTTGTCCAACCAAAAAAACTTCTTTAGATCGTGCACGAGAAGCTGCTGGTTTTACTGTTTTTAACACATCAAAACTATCAACTACTTGTTTACGAAACTCATCAAATCCTGCACCTTGGAACACTTTAACCACAAGTTGTCCATTAGGACCAAGAACCTTTTGAGCAAAATCTAAAGCCAGTTCACACAAGTAAATCTGTCTAGGTTGATCAACAGCCCTATTACCAGATGTATTGGGGGCCATATCAGAAATTACAATGTCTACTTGTCGCCCATTTAAAATATTTAACAATTTTTCAAATACATCTTCTTCTCTAAAGTCGCCTTGTAAGAAAGTGACATCAGGCAAAGCATCCATAGGCAAAATATCGGAAGCAATCACTAAACCTTTGCTACCAACAAGTTTCCCAGCGATTTGAGACCAACTACCAGGAGCCGCGCCTAAATCTACTACCGTCATGCCTGGCTTGATCAGCTTATATTTTTCTTGAATTTCAAGAAGTTTATAGGCCGCTCGAGCACGATACCCTTCCTTTTGAGCTTTTTTAACAAAAGGATCGTCTAGATGTTCTCTCATCCACGCACGACTACTTTTCGACAATTTCTGGTTTGTAATGCGTGTTGCCATAACTCACTAAATATCAAAAAAACTTCTGATCGTTCATTGTACGTGAAAATTACTCTCATTACAGTACGGATGTAGCGTAATCTCACTAAGTTTTACAGTTTTTTTCCAATAATGTTAATCGATTATTTATACAGTTTTTCGTACATCTGGATTTAAGTTTTTTGCTATACTAAGCCGTTTTTAAAATCAGGTATTTTTAATGGCCGCTTTATCTATCCATGAACGTAAACGTTTACGTCAAATTGGTCATGTGCTTAATCCGGTTGTCATGATTGGTGGACAAGGCTTAACAGACGCGGTAATCGAAGAAACGCTTCGTGCTTTAAACGACCATGAGCTTATTAAAGTTAAGATTGCTGGTGAAGACCGTGAAGCGCGTACTGCAACAATTGAAGCAATTGTAGAAGCAACTGGTGCAGAAGCTGTGCAAAAAATTGGTAAAATTGTTTTGCTTTACAAAAAAGCAGCTAAACAAAACCAGCATTTGTCTAATCTTGTTCGTCACGCTCACTTAGCAAACTAATTTAATTTGACAAACTATGGCAAGTTACGAACTTTCAGCTTTTGATCGTTTTCATGCTGTTTCCGTTGTTGGCGCAATTGAACAGCAAGCACCCTATACTTTAAATATCGGTTTTTGGATTCGTGATCCAAATCAACTTATTATCTGGCCTCAAGAAGTCGCGGCTCATCCTCGTCAAGATTTTTTGTGGGAAGAAACTTGTTTCGAAATTTTTGTTGGCGTGCATGATGAAGATTATTATCGGGAGATTAATCTTTCCCCTTCTCAAGCATGGCAGTCATATCAGTTTGAAGAATATCGCTATCCAGAAAGTATACCTCCCCTTGCTGCTTACGATATTGAACTGAATCATCTCAAGCGTACTCACTATGGCTTAAATGTTAGTCTCGATTTAGGGCAATTTATGCAACAGCATCGCTTGAAATGGGCAAACCTTTATTTAGGTTTAACTACAGTTTTAAAAACCAAAGAAGGTATGCAGTACTATGCAATGCAGCATAGTGGAAAAAGTGCAGATTTCCATAATAAACGTGACTGGTTACATCAGTTCTAAAAATAAAAAAGCGAGAAATTAATTCTCGCTTTTTTATAGCTGGACCAAAGCAGAGATCATTAATTGTCTCGTGCTTTATTCCAAGCTTCGACTGCATTATTTTTAGTACGTTTAATACTTTCACTTAGAGAATCTTTGTGTTTCAAAGAAATCTGGCTAATATCACCTTTAAGCTCTTTGCTCACTTTTGTTAAATCTTCAATAAGCGCATTAATTTCTGCTTTCAAAGCATTTTTAAGATCAGATAAACCTTCTTGCGAAGTACTAAACTGAGCCTTAATCACATCAAGACGTTGTAAAATATCTTGTTTAATTTGGACAAATTGATTTTGAATATTTTTATTTAACTCGTGAGTTTCAGCTTCAATTTTCTCTTGAGCCTCGCTTAAAACTTCTTGGACTTGTTCTTGAGTTTCAGCAATTGCCTCTTTTACCTGAGCTTTAGCTTCAGTAGCAACTTCTTTAACTTGCTCAGTTTTTTCAGCAACAGTTTCTTTTACCTGTGCAGTTTTAGCAGTTACTGTTTTTTTAGCCTTAGTTGTAGTTGCAGCTATGGCTTCTTTCACTTCAGCAACCTCAGCTTTTACCGACTCCACTACTGCTTGAGTTTTTTCACTCACATCTTTTGAAACTTCATTATTGCTCATACTATTTCCTCATATTGTTTATTTTTTAACTAGCAATACAATAAATCCAGTTCCAAGAATTCTCCTTGCAAATTGTTAGACAATTTATCAAAAGTATCTAATTCAGATAAGCGGATATTTTTTTGTAAAAAGCAAGCAATGAATTATATTTTTTAGCAGAAAAGAAATAGACTTTAGAGGGTTCCATGCGTATAATGCGCTGTTAAGTTACAAGCGGGCAGACCGATAGGGAGGGCATGTTTTATCCAAACATTGCCGATCTTTTTTGGGTCTACTCGCTTTTTTACAGCCGAAATTCAGGAGCTTTGGTTTGAGCATCCCCGCCATTTTAGCCCTCGCAGATGGAACGATCTTTAAAGGAACGTCAATCGGCGCAACGGGAAATACGACTGGAGAAGTCGTTTTTAACACAGCCATGACAGGCTATCAAGAAATTTTGACTGACCCAAGTTATGCACAACAAATTGTGACATTAACTTACCCACATATTGGTAACACTGGTTGCAACGCGGAAGACGTTGAATCTGGTCGTATCCATAAAGTATGGGCGAATGGTTTAATTATTCGTGACCTTCCTCTACTACACAGTAACTTCCGTGCTGAGCAGTCATTGAGTGAATATCTGCAAGAACACAATGTTGTTGCAATCGCAGATATCGATACGCGTAAATTAACACGTATTTTACGTCAGACGGGTGCACAAAACGGATGCATCCTTGCTGGTGAAAATATTACTGAAGAAGAAGCAATTGCAAAAGCTCGTGCTTTTGGTGGCTTAAACGGCTTAGACCTTGCAAAAGAATGTTGTGATCCAACTGGTTTTGAATGGTCTGAAGGTTCATGGACCTTAGGCCAAGGCTTCTCTCAACCTGAATTAAAATATCATGTAGTTGCATACGATTATGGTGTCAAAACCAACATCTTGCGTATGCTTGCAGACCGCGGTTGCAAACTAACCGTTGTTCCTGCAGAAACTCCGGCTGAAAAAGTATTGGCACTTAATCCGGATGGCGTATTCCTCTCAAATGGTCCTGGCGATCCAGCTGCTTGTGATTACGCAATCGAAGCTGTAAAAACTATTGTTGAAACCACAACATTACCTGTATTTGGTATTTGCTTAGGCCACCAAATCTTGGCACTCGCTTCTGGTGCAAAAACTGTAAAAATGAACCATGGTCACCACGGTGCTAACCACCCTGTACAAAATCTTGAAGATGGTACAGTGATGATTACTTCACAGAACCATGGTTTCGCTGTAGATGCAGAAACTTTACCGGCTAACTTAAAAGCAACGCATAAATCATTGTTCGATGGCACCTTACAAGGTATTCACCGCACAGACAAACCAGCTTTCAGCTTCCAAGGTCACCCTGAAGCGAGTCCTGGTCCACATGATTGTGCACCTTTGTTCGATCATTTCATCGAACTTATCGAAGCATCTAAACAGTAATTACGGAGCGAATAATGCCTAAACGTACGGATATTAAAAGCATCTTAATTATTGGTGCTGGCCCGATTGTGATTGGACAGGCATGTGAGTTTGACTACTCAGGTGCTCAAGCATGTAAAGCACTTCGTGAAGAAGGCTATCGTGTTATTTTGGTTAACTCTAACCCAGCTACCATCATGACAGATCCTTCAATGGCTGATGCAACTTATATTGAGCCGATTACTTGGCAAACAGTTGCACAGATTATTGAAAAAGAACGTCCAGATGCAGTATTACCAACTATGGGTGGTCAAACTGCATTGAACTGTGCCCTCGCACTTGATGAGCATGGTGTTCTTGAAAAATATAATGTTGAGTTAATTGGCGCAAGCAAAGAAGCGATTGAGAAAGCCGAAGATCGTAAACTCTTCGATATCGCTATGCGTAAAATTGGATTGGAATGTCCAAAAGCTGCCATTGCTGAAACAATGGAAGAAGCTTTAGCAATCCAGTCACGCTTTGGTTTCCCAGTAATTATCCGTCCATCATTTACAATGGGTGGTTCGGGCGGTGGTATTGCATATAACCGCGAAGAATTCCTTGAAATTTGTGAACGTGGTTTTGACCTCTCTCCTACTCACCAGTTATTGATTGATGAATCTTTAATTGGCTGGAAAGAATACGAAATGGAAGTTGTTCGTGACAAAAACGACAACTGTATTATCGTATGTGCGATCGAAAACTTTGACCCAATGGGCGTTCACACGGGTGACTCAATTACCGTTGCTCCTGCTCAGACATTAACAGACAAAGAATATCAATTGATGCGTAATGCTTCGGTTGCAGTTCTTCGTGAAATTGGTGTTGAAACAGGTGGTTCTAACGTTCAGTTCGGTATTAACCCGAAAGATGGACGTATGGTTGTCATTGAGATGAACCCACGTGTATCTCGTTCATCTGCTCTTGCTTCTAAAGCAACAGGTTTCCCAATCGCAAAAATCGCAGCAAAACTTGCTGTTGGTTATACCCTTGATGAATTGAAAAATGACATCACTGGTGGCGTGACTCCTGCAAGCTTCGAACCATCGATTGACTATGTTGTAACGAAGATTCCTCGTTTTAACTTCGAGAAATTCCCGCAAGCTGAACCAGTTCTTACCACTCAGATGAAATCTGTTGGTGAAGTCATGGCAATTGGCCGTAACTTCCAGGAATCTGTACAAAAAGCATTACGTGGTCTTGAAGTTGGTGTAAGCGGTTTCGATGAAAAAATCGAAGCTGGCGCAACAAATGCAAAAGAAACCATTTTAAAAGAGCTTAAAGTTCCAGGCCCTGAGCGTATTTGGTATGTAGCAGACGCTTTCCGTCATGGTTTCTCTTTAGATGAAGTGTTTGAAGCAACCAAAATTGATCGTTGGTTCCTCATTCAAATTCAAGACATCGTTAAAACTGAAGCTGAAGTAAAAGCTTTAGGTTTTGGTGACTTAAACGCTGACAATATCCGTGCTTTCAAACGCAAAGGTTTATCTGACCTTCGTATTGCGCACCTCATGGGTATTTCACAAAAGCAATTCCGTAAACAACGTTGGAACTTAGGTGTTTATCCTGTTTACAAACGTGTTGATACATGTGCTGCCGAGTTTGAATCTGGTACTGCATACATGTATTCAACTTACGATGAAGAGTGTGAAGCAAATCCATCAAATCGTGACAAGATCATGGTTATTGGTGGTGGTCCAAACCGTATTGGTCAAGGTATCGAATTTGACTACTGCTGTGTACACGCTGCATTAGCTATGCGTGAAGATGGTTATGAAACAATCATGGTTAACTGTAACCCTGAAACTGTTTCTACTGACTACGATACATCAGATCGTTTGTACTTCGAACCTGTAACACTTGAAGATGTACTTGAAATCGTACGTACAGAGAAGCCAAAAGGCGTGATCGTACAGTACGGTGGTCAAACACCTCTTAAATTGGCACGTGCTTTAGAAGAAGCTGGTACACCAATTATTGGTACATCACCAGATGCAATTGACCGTGCAGAAGACCGTGAACGTTTCCAGCAAATGATCCAACGTTTACAGCTTCGTCAACCAAACAACAGCATTGTAAAATCTGCTGAAGAAGGTATCTCTGAAGCTGCGAAAGTAGGTTATCCGTTAGTTGTTCGTCCATCTTATGTATTAGGTGGTCGTGCAATGGAAATCGTATACAACGAAGAAGAACTTAAACGTTACCTTCGTGAAGCAGTTCAGGCATCTAACGAAGCTCCTGTTCTTCTTGACCGTTTCCTTGATGATGCAACTGAAGTTGATGTTGACTGTGTATCTGACGGTAAAGACGTTGTGATCGGCGGCATCATGCAGCACATCGAACAAGCAGGTATTCACTCAGGTGACTCTGCATGTTCAATTCCTCCTTATTCTTTATCTAAAGAAATTCAGGATGAAATGCGTCGTCAAACTGTTGCGATGGCAAAAGAACTTGGTGTGGTTGGTTTGATGAACGTTCAGTTCGCAGTTAAAGGCGATGATGTTTACGTTCTTGAAGTTAACCCACGTGCTTCACGTACAGTTCCATTCGTATCGAAATGTATTGGTGATTCTTTAGCAAAAGTAGCTGCACGTTGTATGGCTGGTCAATCTCTTGAATCTCAAGGGTTTACTAAAGAAATCATTCCAACACACTTTGCTGTTAAAGAAGCTGTTTTCCCATTCGCTAAATTCCAAGGCGTAGACCCAATGCTTGGACCTGAGATGAAATCTACAGGTGAAGTAATGGGTGTTGGTAAAACATTTGGTGAAGCATTCTATAAAGCTGTTTTAGGCTCAAATGATCGCTTACCAGGTTTACCAACTGAAGGCGAAGTAAAACATGCTTTCTTATCTGTACGTGAATCTGACAAGAAATATATTGCAGATATCGCTAAGAAATTAGCTGCATATGGCTTCAAGCTTATTGCAACAGGTGGTACATACCAAGTGCTTAAAGAAGCAGGTTTAGAATGCGAATCTGTGAATAAAGTGACTGAAGGTCGTCCACATATTGTTGACCGCTTGAAAAATGGTGAAATACACCTTATTGTCAATACCACTGAAGGTAAACAAGCTCAATATGATTCTGCAATGATTCGTCGTGCTGCCCTACAAGGCAAAGTGTATTACACAACGACTATCAATGGTGCAGAAGCTGTTTGCCAAGCTTTTGATGTGAAATTGCCAATGGATGTATACCGCTTGCAAGATTTAACTGTAGGTTAATTTGTTACCGATAAGTCCCGTCACCTTATCGGTGGCGGGATTTTTTCATTTTTTTTAACTGTGTTTTCTCAAATTAAGAGGGACCAAAATGCAACGCTATCCAATGACCCCTGAAGGTAAAATTGCCTTAGAGAAAGAATTACAACATTTAAAATCTGTTGAACGTCCACGTATTATTCAAGCTATTGCAGAAGCACGTGAACATGGCGACTTAAAGGAAAATGCTGAATATCATGCTGCACGTGAACAGCAAGGTTTCTGTGAAGGCCGTATTCAGGATATCGAAGGTAAATTAGGCGCTGCTCAAGAAATTGATGTTAAAACACTTGAGCAAAATGGCCGTGTTGTTTTTGGTGTAACAGTAACAATTGAAAATCTTGATACTGAAGAACGTAAAACTTATAAAATTGTTGGCGATGACGAAGCAGATTTTAAAATTAATAAAATCTCGGTGAACTCACCAATCGCACGTGGTCTTTTGAGTAAGAATGAAGGCGATGAAGTAAAAATCGTGACTCCTCAAGGCGAAGTCGAATATGAAATCGTAAGTGTAGAATATCTCTAAGATAATGCACAAATAGCCCCTCTTTATGAGGGGTTTTTATTCAATACCATTAATATATTTTTGGGAAATCACAAATGGATAACTCTTTAATTAAATCTCCAGTTCGTCATTGGTGTGAGTTTGAATTTATCCATAAAACTGTTAAAAACCCGAATATCCATATTAAAGGTAATTACTCATATTACTCTGCCTATTGGGATCAAGGTTTTGAACGTTGTGTCGTGCGTTATTTACATGACAAAGCCTCGACACCAGATAAACCGATTGACCAACTTTATATTGGTAATTTTGTTTGCTTTGGCGCTGAATGCGTCATTATGATGGGTGGCAATCAGCTTCATAGACCCGACTGGATTTCAACTTTTCCTTTTGATACTCGTAGTTTTTTGGCAGCTGGTGATACTGTTATTTCTGATGGCTGCTGGGTTGGTAGCCGTGCCATGATTATGCAAGGTGTCAAACTAGGTGAAGGCGCAGTGGTCGCCACGGGAGCCGTAGTAACTAAAGATGTTCCGCCCTATGCAATTGTCGGTGGGGTGCCTGCAAAAATTATTAAATATCGCTTTCCTCAAGAACAGATCGACAAACTACTTGCTTTAAAACTTTATGATTTAGATGAGAAGCAAATTTTGAAAATACGTGAATATCTTCAAACTGACGATATTGATGCTTTATCTACACATATAGAAAATTTGCGCAATTTATAAAAATTTATCTACAAAATTTGTCGTTATAAAATCACAAATGATTACGTGCTTGAATTTAAATCGTCTAAAAATAGGTATAAAGTATTAATAAATAAGCATCATTACAATAAGGAAAATACTCATGTTATATCAACATATTCTAGTACCAATTGACGGTTCTGAAACTTCTATGGTCGCCATGAAAGAGGCCATTAAGCTGGGAAAAGCATTAAATAGCAAAATTACAGTTGTACAAGTGATGGCACTTGATCCATTTATTGCTGATGTCTACGTAAAAACTGGCCAAACTAATGAGTTGATTGAACGTACAAGAACTTATTTGCTCGACATTTTAGAAAAAGCAAAACAAGAATTTGCCAACGAAGGCATTACTGTTGAAACCAAACTGTTGGAAGGCTTTGTTGTACATGAGGAAATCATTCAAGCTGCTCAAGACTTAAATGCAGATCTGATTGTCATGGGTTCTCATGGCCGCACGGGAGTCCGAAAACTCGTGTTGGGAAGTGTTGCACAAAAAGTTTTAGGGGAAAGCCATATTCCTGTGTTAATTGTTCGCTAAAGTGAGACGCCTGTTTGGCTAAAGTGAGCAAGATAGGCTTCTATTTCTTAAAAGGCATAACCTCTTCACGCGATTGCTCAACCGTTATTGTTTTTTTACTTTTGAAAGCTTCCCAAGAATAATTTTTATAATTTAATTGCCATAAATAATATGGTTGTCCCACATCTTTAAATTGAATGTTTAGTATCATCCATGCCTCATCATGACAATGGGGCGATTTTTTATAATCTTGTTCTGAAAAACATGCTCGAATCATTTCTCGTGAAGAAAAAGTAATATCTTTTAGTGCAACTTGATACTCCCCATGAGGTTTGAGCTTAATGAAGTCAGCATTTTCTTCAAAACGCCCTCCTCCTGAGTAACCCGTAAACCATCTATTAACTACTGCGATTGCAAACTCATTTTTATTTAATGGATATAAAGCTGGAAAGATTTGTAATCCATCTGGTGCCAAATCATCGGTGTGAGGCTCTTTATTATTATGTTGATAATCTTTAAAGTCCCATTGATCAACTACTTTATATTGATTATTTTGCTTCTTAACCTGAACAATTTGTGGACTTTCATCTATTAGGTAATAAATCGAATCTTGCGTATTTTTTCCCTTCCACAGGATAGCTTCACCACTGCATTTCTGTCTCAGTTGCTTGCATATCAAATCTATGTCTTGCTGAGAAGCCTTTATATTTGCAAAAGGTTGAGTTGAAATATCCTTTTCAGCATAACTCACCTGTGCCATCAAACTTAAAAGTAATACTGCTCCACTACACCATTTATTATTCTTTTGCATGTGTATTTACTCTCTAACATAAATATTAAGGCTGCCAAGCAAACTGCTTTAAGTCAACTTTACCATTTAACAAATAGACACCTTCAGCTTCCAATTTTAATTGCTGAATATTTTCACCTTTTTCATTAAATTTACTTAGGCTAATTTTGCCTTGAGAATTAATCACACGATACCAAGGAACTTGATGATCAGCTTCAAGATGTTTCAAAACATAGCCCACTAATCTCGCATGTTTTGGTAATCCTGCCATACGAGCCACTTGTCCATACGTTGCAACTTTTCCTTAAGGAATCAAAGCAATGACTTCTAAAATTTGTCGATGTAGTTCATACTGAGTTGTCAAAATGGACTCCATAAAAATTGACATCATTCATATCATATAAAAAATTTTGAACAAAACTAAATGCAATCCAAGGTGGGCTTGAGGGAAATCTGCATGAAAAAAACATTACTGGTGATTACTGGCACTTTACTATGCGTTTCTTGTACTACACGCCCTCCTCTTCCTTTAGGAGAAACACCTAAAGTCTCTACAGATGGCCGTCCTATTATTCCAGTCACTTTTGTTTTTACAACCAACTCTCCAGAAGCTACAAAGTTTGATAATTATCAACAGATGCGTAAGGAAATTAAAATATTAAATAAATACTATGTAGATGATAAAAATAATAAAATTTTTAAATTTAAATTACATCGTTATATTCCTTATGAAGAGTTTTCAAAATTACATTGTGATTTAAAACAACAGATTAATCAGCCCTACCCAATTACTATTGAAACCATTCCTGCCAGTGTAAATACGTGTTTTCCGAAACGAACTGCAAGTAAAGAAGTGATTGTTTTTATTTATGATGCCTACTCAACGAAATGGAAATTTGAAGATGTAACAAGTAGAGCTTTTCGTAATAATGGCAAACCCTTTATTTTATTAGACTGGAACCGCCTCAATTATAATATTCAGGCTGGTAGCGTGCATGAAATGGGACATGTGTTTGGACTAAAACATGTTTGTGCACCAAAAGCTACAAAACGTACTCCAACAAACATCATGGCAAGCGCCGAATGTAAATTAGGCAGTGGTGGCTTAAGGAATTTAGGATTTACGCCAGTACAACTTCAAACTATTTTATCGACATACAAACTATATCCCTAAAATTTAATTTCAATATATGCTCCTAAGTTATCTTGGGTAGCGATGTAATTTTCAGGGGTCAGTGAAGATGTCATGTAAGTACTAGCTTTTAAGAGATCTTCAGCATTGACTGGATATGGCTGCCAAAATGTTTTCAAATTATTGGTGTAAATTGGATAAAGACGAAGTAAGTCTTTTGACAAGTCTAACCTTGCTATACAACCCAATGGTAAAGCATTGTGTTTTTCATATTCGCCATTGCTATTAAACACAGCATTTCCAATACCAAACACGACTGGCTTTTGGTTGATGATCTGGACAGGTTGAATAGTATGAGCACCATGACCAATGATCAAGTCAGCGCCAGCTTGGGTTAGAATCGCAGCAAGCTTACTCTGCTCTTTTGTAATGGGCTTAAAGTCGACACCCCAATGGCAAATAACAATAATTTTATGTTCAGGATGAGTCAGCCTATAGCGCCCTATTTGTTCAAGCAAAACACCATTTAAACACGCCACTCCACTCTTATGGCCTAAAGCATAAAAATCATAATCGAGATAGGCAGTATCTCTGTGCCAGTATCCGTTAAAAATAGCATAGCGCTTATTTTCAAAAGAGAGTTGAAAGTAGTTATGAGCATCTTTTTGGTTTACGCCTGCCCCGATATAAGAAATGTTAGCCTGATCCAACTGTTGTAATGTATAGACCAGTCCACGATCCCCATAATCTTTTAGATGGTTGTTTGCCAACACCACATGATTAAGGTGAATATTTTTGAATGCTGCTAATGTTTGTTCAGCATCAGCTTTAAGAATAAATGGCTTTTTATGACCTAAAGGAGATTGGTTTTCTAAAGAAAATACCGCTTCAAAGTTAGCAATATTTAAGTCATGTTCACCTAAAAAAGCTTTTATTTTTTTAAAAGAATAGTTATATCCATATTGTTGTAGAGCATCTTTTTGACCCTTTGACCTACGCTTTTCAGTGTAGATTTCCCCAAAGTAGGTATCGCCTAGAATGTTAATAATGCCACTTGGAGTTGAGCAAACTTTAGGTTTTACATTCTGTGCTTGGAAACAATGATAGTAAGGAATCAAGTGCTCAGCACGATGAATATCATCTAAGAATAAAAAGAAACCGATCGTTTGGTTTTCTTCCAAGAATGTGAGATAAATTTTTCTAAATGAGTTTGTAAGATATAAGACCTCTACTACGTTCTGTGCCATTAATGAGGTCTGAGGAAGATAGGACTTTCCTTTAAAAATAAGCTCTTTAATAAAAAAAAGATTTTTTATTTCAACTGGGTAACTAAAAATTTTTCTAAGCAATAAAAACAAATGCTTTAGTTGATTTTGGGTAGCTTCATTTTTTAAAGTTAAGTTATAGGCAGCGGCTCTTTTTGACAAAATTAAATAAGCTTGCTCATTTGTACCGCAAATCATATTACTTAAAGCTTCTTTTACATCTACTGCTTGAGTAAAAATTAAGAACTGCAATAACTCGGTAAATGTATAACTTTCAGATGTTTTTAAACCTAAGTTTTGTTGTCCAATTTGCTCGCTCATTTTTTGTGGCACAACATAGACATCTTGAGCTTGTACATTTTTTTGCTGAAATTGCTCTAATGCGTAGTCGATTAGCAGTAGGGTTGAAATATCATCATCAAATTCGAATTGCCATATAGCTTCATCAAAATTTGTCGTATCGATATGTGCTAATAGCTTGATCTCAACGGGTTGATACTTCATGGCTCATCACCTTTGTAATCTTTAACGTAAGCGATGTAACCCGATAAGTTGTGTTCTTGGTCATCAATCCGTACTCGAAAACGATCATGACGAATATAAAACGCATGTAAAATTTTATCTGGCCGAGCCATATACATCGCCATTTCCGGATAAAAAAATCCTGTAGTTTGAAAATCAGCTCTAAACTCAATTAGCTTTTGAAGCTCAGGCATATACGCCTGCTCAAAAAGTGCTGTCCGCCCCTGCTCTTTTAAACGGTTCACCATTTTATAAGCAGCCATTAGCATTTCTAATAAAGTTGCATATGTTGTTTTTCGATTTTTAATAAAAATAAAATGTTTTAAATAATTATTTAAACCAAAAATAAAATATTTATCTTCAGGGCATATTTTAGTGAGTTCATTTGTACAATAACTTAACCAATGATCATGGTATTTTTCATATCTTTTGTCAATAAAACATTCAAACATTAATTTAACCGTTTCTAATAATCTAGAATCTTGGTTAATTTGATATAAACGTAATAATGCTAAAGCAGCCTCACCATCATAATAAATAATTCTAAATTTTTCTTTTAAATCATAATCTGGATAATTTAATACATGAGTTGTTGAGCCATTTGAATCTATTAATTTTAAAATACCATTTGCGAGTTTCTCTGCATATTTTTGATAATCCGCTTTTTGAGTAATTTCTTGATATTTAGTTAACATTAAAATAGCGGCCGCATTCGCACCTAATTTGATTTCGAACTCCCCTTCTTTACCATCAATCATAAAGGCTGTTTCTGAGTCTTTTTCTTTATAAAAGTTGGTCAGTGCATAGTGAATGGCAGCATGTATTTTGGGCCAATATTCTGGCTTGTTCTGCACTTCAAAAGTTTCTAGTAAGGCATATACCGAGGTACAGTGGCGCACTGTATTGTAGTTACGAATGTCACGATCATAAGCAGAAAAATAACCATAAATAAATTTGCCATTTTCTTGAATCTGGTCATGCAGAAATGCCGAATTTTGCTCAATTAGATGCTGAAAATGCTGTTTTTTATTGCTTGAAATTCCTCTAATTCCATTTACATCATAGCCACTCGCTAAGTTAATAAATTCCTCATTTTCATAAAATGCAGCGTAGGTATCAAAAGTCCAAATGTCTTGCAGCTCCTGTAATTTAATCTGTGGTTTTGGAGCGTTATATTTTTGCTTAACTGCATAATTTAGGTTTGTTTCATCAAAAAAGTTCGGTTTGTCGTAGCTCAAGCCTCGAATGATTGCTTTTCCATAAATCTCTTGCTCAAGAAAAGCCACTGAACAGTGTTCATCAAATCCAATCCCTTTACGGTAGTGATTGTTGTGAAATTGATGGTGAACCTGTTGCTCTACTTCCTTCCAAGCTTGTTTCGTTAAGTTATATGCCACATCAATTTTTATATATTCATCCAGCGGTGACTGTGCAAACTGGTCATTAATAAAATCTAATAATTGTTTTTTAGCCTGCTCTAAATTTGTTTTCTCACTGTGCCACACACCACATCTTTGGTCTTTAGGACCATAAGATAAAAATAAAATAATATCCTGTTTAAGACTCGGAACGTGCTGAACAACTTGCTCTAACCAAAGGTTCATTTGTCTTTGGAATTTTAAAAATGCCGTCACTCGAATTTAGTCCCTATTCGTTAATTGTTGTTCTATAAAATTTTCGATACATCATAGCACGGAGAAATTAAAAACTAGATTAACGTATTGTTTAAACATAAAAAAAGAGCCCGAAGGCTCTTTTTTTACTTGGTTAATTATCTATTAATAGATAATTTGACCATTGTTGAGAAGATCATTGAGGGTCAATGAAGTTCGAGATTCATCTAGATGAATTGTCAACAATTGAGTATTTGAATAAGTAAGACCTAAACCGTCACGATCTACACTAATTGTAGCGTTTTGAGTCTTAGCATCGTAGCTTACAGATACATATTGTCCAATGGTTAAACTGTTTGGATTGCCAAGTAATAAGTTACTAATATCAATCTTATCAGCTTGAGTATCAGTTGCCGTATTACCTACATGGAAATCATTCCATACATCTACACCATTACCACCAGTTGCACTATTTACACTTGCAGCTGTTAATGTGTTGTAAATCAAGGTATCCGAGCCATTACCAAGCGTAAATGTATCGTTCGCACTGGTACTTACAGCAAGGCTGTTCAACTCTTGACTCAAATCAATCGTTAATGTGCTGGTAGATTCAGCGCCCGTAACTGATACAAGTTTGTAGTTAATCGTATCAATCGTAGCATTTGCTGCACTATCTAATGGTTTGTAATAGTACGAACCATCATTGTAGAGGTACAAGGTACCTTCACCAGTATTAATCGCTTGACCAGCAGCAATTTGGTAGTTTCCTGGTGTAACTTCAACATACAATTGAGAAGCAACTGTAGTGTCTGCAACTCCACCAGTAGTATCACCTACCAAGATATTGCCATGAATCCAATCTGTTAAACCATCAGGTGTGTATTGATCTAGATGAGTTGTTTTTGTAGTCACAACCGAATCAAGTGACATATTACCAATTGGAAGCAAACTAGATAAGCTAAACACAACTCTATAAGTACCAGCAGATAAGTGAGATACATCAGCCGAGTATGCTGGAGCACCCAACACACCTGCCAAGGCTGTCGAAGAACCTGAATAAACTGTATCTACCCATACACCGCCTACAAACTGCTGGATCTTATAACCTGTCGTCGGTAGAACAGATAGACTTAAAGATGCTAAATAATTCAGCTGAACATGTACATCAGTTACAGTATTGGCAGCAACAACAAACTGGTTCGATGTCACTGTACTGCTTAAAACTGGTGGTAATGTACTAAGCGATACGTTACCACTTGGTACATCAACAACAGCATCAGTTACCTGTTTCATGCTGATTGTTGCATCACTAGTATCCGCATTGGCTACTGGTGCAGGAATTACCGCATCTACACCTGGGTTAGCTGTATCCCAAGTGATATCCACATCAGGTGAACCAATTTGGATATGCAATGTTGCCGTGTCTGTTCTACCAGTTGCTGGATCTGTCACGGTATAGGTAAAGCTATCTACTTTTCCTATATTTAACGTGTTAGCTGTAGCCTGATAACTATAAGTACCATCCGCGTTAATTGTTAAAGTACCATAAGCACCTACAATTGTTGCTGATGAACCTACACTCACAGCTGATGTATTACCATTTTCAGAAGTCACTGAAGTCACAACTGAAGTTGTCGTAATGTAATCTGGCGTATAGTTTGGTCCATATACAGCAGAGTTATCATCTGACAGAACATTACCAATGATAGGATCCACTACTAAGCTAGGTACTTGAGTAATATCGCCATTATTCAAAGTAATATCCGCAGTGACACTACCTAGAGCTGTAAGAAGCGTATTGCTCTCCATAAACAACTCATAAGTACCAGAACCTAAGTTATCAACCTTGAATTTCACCTCAGACCCAAAGATACCTAATAAATCAAGTACCCCTGTATCTGCACTATCTGCTACTACTGTACGAGTGCCGTCTGGATTAACTCGTGTTAATACCACATGTAAACCATCAACAATCGTTGCAACTGAACCAAAGTTCACTGAGATAATTGCTTCAGTAATATGGCCTGGATCAACTGTAAATGTCGCAGTACCTTGTTTAGTACCGATAACAACTCCACCAACACCAAGTAACCAGTTATAGCTAATTGCATTATCAAAGACTTGTTGTGTCGTTGGATAAACCATGTCAATTGCTGCTGAAGCAACGTTATCCATTGCATCAACAGGAACTGGGCTTGTGATAACAGCTGGTTGAGATGGATCATTAGCGTTCCAAGTCATATCCACACTATCACTATCCAAGTGAACATATAGAGTCGCTTGAGAACTATTGCCCGTAACTGGATCGAGTAACGTATAAGTAAACTCATCAACTTGTCCGAGATTTAGTCCATTCGCATTTGGTGTGTAAGTGTAGTTACCATTTTGATCAATTACCAATGTACCGTAAGTACCTGCAATCGTAGTTGTACCAGTTGCACTTACTGCATTTCCATTAACTGTTGAGATAATAGCGTCATGGGTTGCAGCATCAACTGCACCGTTGATACCAACATCTTTAATAACGTTGCCAGAAATTGGCTCGACAGAGTAACCAGCCACGATATATGGATTATAGACATCCATCGTACCAGTTAATGTTCCGCCTAGACCTACACCTAACAATCCGTCATAACCGATAAATGCACGGTACTGACCTGGTTCTAAGCCATCCACTACAGCAGTTGCTACTCCACCAATCAGAGATAGATCAATGAGCGAAGCTTCTGGGTTAGTTCCACCAATAGATACCCATTGTCCAGTAGTTGCATCGTATTTTTGAACAACTAGTGAGTAGTCACTTAATACATTCGCAGTGAGTAATCCACTGAAGGTAAATGTAGCTGTACCTTCTCGGTCTGCATCCACATTAAATGCAATGGTTGCATCACCTAGTAATTGTAAGTTCAAACCAGCGAGAGAAACTGCTGCTAAGTAACTTGCACTACCAAGAGCTACGTCATCTGCAACAAGCAACGATTCTGGATTAATTTCAGCAACTGCTAGGTTGTCTGCAGCTTTCACAGAGCTCAATTGAATATTGAGATTTGCTTGAGCAGTGTCCCCAGTTACAGGATCGGTTAATGTGTAGACAAACACATCTGTTTGACCAACACCAGCTGCACTTGCAGTAGGTGTATAAGTATATGAACCATCAAGGTTGATTTCCAATGTACCGTAAGCACCATTAATGATCGTGCCATCTGCTACAACAGGCTGACCGTTAACTGCACTTACAACTGTTGTTGGAGTCACGATGTCTACTTCACCTGAACCATTCACTTCTGTGATGACGTTACCATCAGCAACTTCAGTGTAGTATCCACCTACTTGCGTCGTGTCATAAACATCTATTGTGCCAGTTAAGGTACCAAGTAAACCAATACCTAGAAGACCGTTATAAGTCATGAATGCACGGTATTGACCTTCTTCTAAACCATCAATAACTACACTAGGAGTTGTACCTAATAAAGTAAGGTCAAGAATGTCTGCTTGGCCACCACCATAGACAGAAGTCCATTGCCCCGTTGTTGTATCAAATTTCTGAAGGACTAGAGAGTAATCAGATAATGCATCTACGCCAATTAAAGCACTGTACGTAAAGGTTGCGTTACCTTCATCACCTGCACCAACTGTAAAGCCAATCGCTTCAGAACCAAGTTGCAAATCAAGTCCAGCAAGTGACACAAGAGCTAAGTATGTTTTGCTACCTAGAGCTGCATCATCTTGTACAAGCAATGGTTGAGGTGCAAGTACTGCTGTATCAGTGTTATCGAAAGCAATGATAGAGCTTGCAAGAGTATAAGTTTGCGTATCTTGAAGTGTACTAGTGTTTCCTGCGAGGTCTGTGAATGTCGCAGTAGCATCAACAGTTAAGTCTGAATCTGCTGCAAGACCACTACCAGCTACATCAACTGTCCAAGTACCTGCTACGGCATCAACTGTGGCTGTATAGTCAACACCATTTACAGTAACCACAACACCTGTTGTTACGGCATCTGTAGGGATGTTGGTCAATGTACCTGTTAAGGTCACTGGTCCACCAGCTTCTGTCGCATCTAGAATGTTATCAGCAGTAACTGGGTCAATTGCTAACACAGTTGTAGTGATATCAGGTGGAGTAACATCTAGAGTTACCGTTACATCTGCATCAGCAACATCTACGTTACCTTGTGCATCTACAGCCTCAGCATGAATCACAATCTGACCAGTCACAGGATCTGCTGCTGTTGCGGCAAGAATCGCTGTGATGAAGCCATTTGCAAGGTCAGCTGCTGTCACGGTGTAGTTCACACCATTAACATTCACCACTGTGCCGTCGATTGCATCTGGTCCCAACGCCACTTGTGCATTGAAGCTACCGTCTGTGCC
>NZ_KB849419.1:80588-481292 GCF_000368405.1 Acinetobacter sp. NIPH 817 | reverse complement strand
TCTTTGGAATCTTTGGAATCTTTGGAATCTTTGGAATCTTTGGAATCTTTGGAATCTTTGGAATCTTTGGAATCTTTGGATTAGAAGAACCTATATATGCCTCTAAGCTCTATAGAAGTCATATAAAACTCAAGATAACCTACATTTCTGAATATAAGAATTAAGAAAAAGTAGTAAAAATGCCTAAAAAAAAGGCACATATATCACTTTTTTCGCAAAATAGTAGAAAAAAGCGGCACTCAAAAGAAAAAGGCTGAAATACCCCTTGCTAAAGGTTTTTAATGGTCTATAATGCACATCCATCGGCGGTGATGCAGATAAGAACTTGTTGAAAAACAGTTACTTGGAATTAGATTGGTTGCTTTAAGTGATGAATTTGATGAGAAGTTGGTTTTGAGAATAAGTTTTAAAAATATCGAAATTACCTGTTGACTTTTAAGAGATTAAGAGTAATATAGCCGACCTAGCTTGCTGGTGACGAACCAGGAAGAAGATCATTAAGAGAATTGAAGAACAACTTGTGTGGATTTTTACTGATTGATTAATCGAAATATTATCATTGATTGATTGGTTTAAATTACTCGAAGTTTATTTGAGCGAAATTTAAGTCAGAAAATTGATGAGCCAGAATTGGCACCTTGTCTTTAATAAGGTGCAAAATGATTTTTAACTGAAGAGTTTGATCATGGCTCAGATTGAACGCTGGCGGCAGGCTTAACACATGCAAGTCGAGCGGGGTGATGGTGCTTGCACTATCACTTAGCGGCGGACGGGTGAGTAATGCTTAGGAATCTGCCTATTAGTGGGGGACAACATTTCGAAAGGAATGCTAATACCGCATACGTCCTACGGGAGAAAGCAGGGGATCTTCGGACCTTGCGCTAATAGATGAGCCTAAGTCGGATTAGCTAGTTGGTGGGGTAAAGGCCTACCAAGGCGACGATCTGTAGCGGGTCTGAGAGGATGATCCGCCACACTGGGACTGAGACACGGCCCAGACTCCTACGGGAGGCAGCAGTGGGGAATATTGGACAATGGGCGGAAGCCTGATCCAGCCATGCCGCGTGTGTGAAGAAGGCCTTATGGTTGTAAAGCACTTTAAGCGAGGAGGAGGCTACTTTAGTTAATACCTAGAGATAGTGGACGTTACTCGCAGAATAAGCACCGGCTAACTCTGTGCCAGCAGCCGCGGTAATACAGAGGGTGCAAGCGTTAATCGGATTTACTGGGCGTAAAGCGCGCGTAGGCGGCTAATTAAGTCAAATGTGAAATCCCCGAGCTTAACTTGGGAATTGCATTCGATACTGGTTAGCTAGAGTGTGGGAGAGGATGGTAGAATTCCAGGTGTAGCGGTGAAATGCGTAGAGATCTGGAGGAATACCGATGGCGAAGGCAGCCATCTGGCCTAACACTGACGCTGAGGTGCGAAAGCATGGGGAGCAAACAGGATTAGATACCCTGGTAGTCCATGCCGTAAACGATGTCTACTAGCCGTTGGGGCCTTTGAGGCTTTAGTGGCGCAGCTAACGCGATAAGTAGACCGCCTGGGGAGTACGGTCGCAAGACTAAAACTCAAATGAATTGACGGGGGCCCGCACAAGCGGTGGAGCATGTGGTTTAATTCGATGCAACGCGAAGAACCTTACCTGGCCTTGACATAGTAAGAACTTTCCAGAGATGGATTGGTGCCTTCGGGAACTTACATACAGGTGCTGCATGGCTGTCGTCAGCTCGTGTCGTGAGATGTTGGGTTAAGTCCCGCAACGAGCGCAACCCTTTTCCTTATTTGCCAGCGAGTAATGTCGGGAACTTTAAGGATACTGCCAGTGACAAACTGGAGGAAGGCGGGGACGACGTCAAGTCATCATGGCCCTTACGGCCAGGGCTACACACGTGCTACAATGGTCGGTACAAAGGGTTGCTACCTAGCGATAGGATGCTAATCTCAAAAAGCCGATCGTAGTCCGGATTGGAGTCTGCAACTCGACTCCATGAAGTCGGAATCGCTAGTAATCGCGGATCAGAATGCCGCGGTGAATACGTTCCCGGGCCTTGTACACACCGCCCGTCACACCATGGGAGTTTGTTGCACCAGAAGTAGCTAGCCTAACTGCAAAGAGGGCGGTTACCACGGTGTGGCCGATGACTGGGGTGAAGTCGTAACAAGGTAGCCGTAGGGGAACCTGCGGCTGGATCACCTCCTTAACGAAAGATTGACGATTGGTAAGAATCCACAACAAGTTGTTCTTCATAGATGTATCTGAGGGTCTGTAGCTCAGTTGGTTAGAGCACACGCTTGATAAGCGTGGGGTCACAAGTTCAAGTCTTGTCAGACCCACCATGACTTTGACTGGTTGAAGTTATAGATAAAAGATACATGACTGATGATGTAAGCTGGGGACTTAGCTTAGTTGGTAGAGCGCCTGCTTTGCACGCAGGAGGTCAGGAGTTCGACTCTCCTAGTCTCCACCAGAACTTAAGAGAAGTTCGGATTACAGAAATTAGTAAATAAAGATTTAGATCTTAGTTTATTAACTTCTGTGATTTAAGTATCACGGTATTAAGCATGACCTGACGAAGGCGTGTTTATTCATTAACAGATTGGCAAAATTGAGTCTGAAATAAATTGTTCACTCAAGAGTTTAGATTAAGCAATTAATCTAGATGAATTGAGAACTAGCAAATTAACTGAATCAAGCGTTTTGGTATATGAATTTAGATTGAAGCTGTACAGTGTTTAAGTACACAGACAACAGATAGTAGCGATGAAGAATCGCACGGACAACACTCACTTGTAAGTGTTGACGACTGTTTGGGGTTGTATAGTCAAGTAATTAAGTGCATGTGGTGGATGCCTTGGCAGTCAGAGGCGATGAAAGACGTAATAGCCTGCGATAAGCTCCGGGGAGGCGGCAAATATCCTTTGATCCGGAGATTTCTGAATGGGGGAACCCACCTACTTTAAGGTAGGTATTGCAACATGAATACATAGTGTTGCAAGGCGAACGAGGGGAAGTGAAACATCTCAGTACCCTTAGGAAAAGAAATCAATTGAGATTCCCTTAGTAGCGGCGAGCGAACGGGGATCAGCCCATTAAGTTATGTGTGTTTTAGTGGAACGCTCTGGGAAGTGCGAACGTAGAGGGTGATATTCCCGTACACGAAAGGGCACACATAATGATGACGAGTAGGGCGAGGCACGTGAAACCTTGTCTGAATATGGGGGGACCATCCTCCAAGGCTAAATACTCCTGACTGACCGATAGTGAACCAGTACCGTGAGGGAAAGGCGAAAAGAACCCCTGTGAGGGGAGTGAAATAGATCCTGAAACCGCATGCATACAAGCAGTGGGAGCCGACTTGTTCGGTGACTGCGTACCTTTTGTATAATGGGTCAGCGACTTATATTCAGTAGCGAGGTTAACCGTATAGGGGAGCCGTAGAGAAATCGAGTCTTAATAGGGCGTTTAGTTGCTGGGTATAGACCCGAAACCAGGCGATCTATCCATGAGCAGGTTGAAGGTTGGGTAACACTAACTGGAGGACCGAACCCACTGTCGTTGAAAAGCCAGGGGATGACTTGTGGATAGGGGTGAAAGGCTAATCAAGCCTGGTGATAGCTGGTTCTCCCCGAAAGCTATTTAGGTAGCGCCTCGGACGAATACCATAGGGGGTAGAGCACTGTTTCGGCTAGGGGGTCATCCCGACTTACCAAACCGATGCAAACTCCGAATACCTATGAGTACTATCCGGGAGACAGACTGCGGGTGCTAACGTCCGTAGTCAAGAGGAAAACAATCCAGACCGCCAGCTAAGGCCCCAAAATCATAGTTAAGTGGGAAACGATGTGGGAAGGCATAGACAGCTAGGAGGTTGGCTTAGAAGCAGCCACCCTTTAAAGAAAGCGTAATAGCTCACTAGTCGAGTCGGCCTGCGCGGAAGATGTAACGGGGCTAAAACTATGTGCCGAAGCTGCGGATTTGACTTTTAGTCAAGTGGTAGGGGAGCGTTCTGTAAGCCGATGAAGGTGTATTGAGAAGTATGCTGGAGGTATCAGAAGTGCGAATGCTGACGTGAGTAACGACAAAACGGGTGAAAAACCCGTTCGCCGAAAGACCAAGGGTTCCAGTCCAACGTTAATCGGGGCTGGGTGAGTCGACCCCTAAGGCGAGGCCGAAAGGCGTAGTCGATGGGAAATTGGTTAATATTCCAATACTTCTGTGTAATGCGATGAGAGGACGGAGAAGGTTAAGTCAGCCTGGCGTTGGTTGTCCAGGTGGAAGGAAGTAGGCATGCATCTTAGGCAAATCCGGGGTGCTCTATGCTGAGATCTGATAGCAAGCTGTACTTGTACAGCGAAGTGGCTGATACCATGCTTCCAGGAAAAGTCTCTAAGCTTCAGTTACACAGGAATCGTACCCGAAACCGACACAGGTGGTCAGGTCGAGTAGACCAAGGCGCTTGAGAGAACTCTGCTGAAGGAACTAGGCAAAATGGTACCGTAACTTCGGGAGAAGGTACGCTGCTGACGGTGATGACCCTCGCGGTCTGAGCTATTGGCAGCCACAGAAACCAGGCCGCTGCAACTGTTTATTAAAAACATAGCACTCTGCAAACACGAAAGTGGACGTATAGGGTGTGATGCCTGCCCGGTGCTGGAAGGTTAATTGATGGGGTTAGCGTAAGCGAAGCTCTTGATCGAAGCCCCAGTAAACGGCGGCCGTAACTATAACGGTCCTAAGGTAGCGAAATTCCTTGTCGGGTAAGTTCCGACCTGCACGAATGGCATAATGATGGCGGCGCTGTCTCCAGCAGAGGCTCAGTGAAATCGAAATCGCTGTGAAGATGCAGTGTACCCGCGGCTAGACGGAAAGACCCCGTGAACCTTTACTGCAGCTTGACATTGAACTTTGACCTTACTTGTGTAGGATAGGTGGGAGGCTTTGAAGTTGGAACGCTAGTTCCAATGGAGCCGTCCTTGAAATACCACCCTGGTAATGTTGAGGTTCTAACTCTGCCCCGTAATCCGGGGCGAGGACCATGTCTGGTGGGTAGTTTGACTGGGGCGGTCTCCTCCTAAAGAGTAACGGAGGAGTACGAAGGTGCGCTCAGCGTGGTCGGAAATCACGCGTAGAGTATAAAGGCAAAAGCGCGCTTAACTGCGAGACCCACAAGTCGAGCAGGTACGAAAGTAGGTCTTAGTGATCCGGTGGTTCTGTATGGAAGGGCCATCGCTCAACGGATAAAAGGTACTCTGGGGATAACAGGCTGATACCGCCCAAGAGTTCATATCGACGGCGGTGTTTGGCACCTCGATGTCGGCTCATCTCATCCTGGGGCTGAAGCAGGTCCCAAGGGTATGGCTGTTCGCCATTTAAAGAGGTACGCGAGCTGGGTTTAGAACGTCGTGAGACAGTTCGGTCCCTATCTACCGTGGGCGCTGGAAATTTGAGAGGATCTGCTCCTAGTACGAGAGGACCAGAGTGGACGAACCTCTGGTGTACCGGTTGTGACGCCAGTCGCATCGCCGGGTAGCTATGTTCGGAAGGGATAACCGCTGAAAGCATCTAAGCGGGAAGCCTACCTCAAGATAAGATTTCCCTAGGACTTTATGTCCTCTAAAGAGCCGTTCGAGACTAGGACGTTGATAGGTTGGATGTGGAAGCATAGTGATATGTGAAGCTGACCAATACTAATTGCTCGTGAGGCTTGACTATACAACACCCAAGCAGTTGTATATAAAGCATCAATCGATTCATTAATATGCAAAGCAACTTGATTTAGTTATATGCTTAGCTAAAATGAACAAATAAAGTAAGATTCAATCAGCCCATCTGTAAAGATTTGGAAAACGCATCGGCATATTAAGACCAATGCAAGTATCCATACCAGTTGTGCTGGCGACCATAGCAAGAGTGAACCACCTGATCCCTTCCCGAACTCAGAAGTGAAACCTCTTAGCGCTGATGGTAGTGTGGGGTTTCCCATGTGAGAGTAAGTCATCGCCAGCTCATTATTCAAACACCCCGACCCCGAAAGAGGCCGGGGTGTTTCCTTATGGGAAATTAAATGAGAAAAAATAAAACTGAAAATATTATGAAAGATTCATGCTATAAATAATAAGAAAATCACATACTTAAATATGAATAACAAGGGAAAAGCATCTATGATAATTTATGGTGATGTAGGTTCAGGTAATTGTTATAAGGTTAAACTATTACTTTCCTTATTAAATATTAAACATAGATGGGTCCATATTGATATTTTAAAAAAAGACACTCAAACAGCAGATTTTTTATTCTTAAATCCTAATGGAAAAATACCTGTACTGGTTCTAGATGATGGTCGTGTTTTAAGTGAATCTAACGCTATTTTAGGTTATCTGGCGGAGGGAACAGAGTTTATTGCTACAGATTCCTATACGAAAGCAAAAATGTATCAGTGGATGTTCTTTGAACAGTATAGTCATGAACCATTTATTGCAGTTGCTCGTTTTATTAATAAATATTTAGGATTACCACCAGAAAGAATAGAGGAATATCATAATTTACAACCGAAAGGCCATAAAGCACTATCTATTATGGATAAAGCTTTAGTAAAGCATGACTATCTTGTTGGAAGTCAATTAACTATTGCTGATATTGCCTTATATGCATATACGCATGTTGCGGAGGAAGGTGGTTTTGATTTGGAGCTATATCCAAATATTCAAGCGTGGTGCCAAAGAATTCGAAAATATTCAGGTTATGTAGGCATGGGCTAATAAAAAAAGGACTTTATAAGAGTCCTTTTTTATATAGGAAGGAAACTTCAAATCCGTGCCAAGTTAGAAATGGGCTTCTAAACCGATATACGGACCCTTAAATTCAAACTTAAGATCATTATTATCGTAGTCATCTAAATCAATGTTGAGTACGCGATATCCTGCTGTTAAACCCAGATCAATGAGTAAATTATCTGCAAATTTATATTTTACTTCTGCTAATGCATCTGTGATTCGTGCATCATCAAAGTTTGTATAGGTTGCTTCACCTTTAGCACTTAAGCCTGTAAATGGAAGTTTAACTTCACCGGATAAATAAGCAATAGGATATGTTTTATCAATATCCACGCGTTTACCTGTATAAGCAGTAATATCACCATTTAGTACAGTTGCACCAAGTCCAGCATCTACACTCACAATATTGTCTAGTAACTCATAGTAAAGGATAAAATCGCTATGATCCAAATCAACTTTATAGTTGGCTTGACCCAAAGTTTCCGATTTAGTTTGAGTATCTAAATTTACGTAACGAATTTTTGCATTTGGAATAAATGGGATTGGGTGTTCTATTGCTAATGAGAGTTGAGCACTACCTTTCTGATCAAGATCTTGATTATCAGGAAATTGAGATGACATATTCGCATTACCATCATAAAACCAGTAGCCGACATCTCCTTTTACTCCAACAAAGTCTGCTTGAGCAAGGCCACTTAAGCCCATCCCGAGCGTTAATAGAGATATTTTTAATATTTTCATTTTGAACATCCGCGTATAAAAGAAATCTTTGAGCGCATCATATAGACATCTTGCTACCGATGCATTGATAAAAAATAAAGATCTGGTACGTATAATAGGAATAAATTTTTATATAGAGAAAAAGTTTATTTATTTCAAATGATTATTATTAGATTTTTAATTTGGGAGATTCTGATTAGCTAAAAATTTTAGTATAAATTTTGTCATTTAATTATATGAGGGTATTAAGTCTAATTTGAAAAATCAGAGAGGTATGAATAAATTAGTGGAGAAGTAGAGTAATTAAGGAAGCTTTTTTAAGAGTTGGAAGAAAAAGTCATTAAATAAAAATATTGATCTACAAGTAGTAGAACGTAAATATCAGCTGAAAAATAACCAATTGTGAAAAAAATTCAGAAAATTCGTAAAATTTCTGACGGAAATTACAGTAAAAAGAAATAAAAACAGGTATTGTTCAGCTATATAGGGGCAAAAAATGGACAAAAATCTTTAAGGAAGAATTTTCTATTTTTGCTTGTTTGTTAAGGGAATAAAAATACTCAAAAGGTTCATTTTATTTTCTACAAACACAAAAGTATTTTTTGGTTCTTTTTTTGCATGCGGAATAACAATCAACAATAGCAGTAAAAATAAGTAATCTTTTAACATTAGGTGTTCTATGACAGATTCTCGTGAAAACTGGACGTCACGATCTGGTTTTATTATTGCAGCCGTTGGCTCGGCTGTAGGTTTAGGTAATATTTGGCGCTTTCCATACGTTGCTTATGAAAATGGTGGTGGTGCGTTTCTTATTCCCTATCTACTAGCACTCATTACTGCTGGTTTACCGTTACTATTTTTAGATTATGCGGTAGGGCATCGTAGTACTGGTTCACCTCCTAAAGCATATCGTGCCTTATTTAAAGGCGGGGAAACATTAGGTTGGTGGCAGGTTTGTGTCTGTATCATTATTGGTTTGTACTATGCAAGTGTGCTCACTTGGGCTGGTAGTTATGTTTACTTCTCTATTGGTCAAATGTGGGGAAGTGATCCAGAAGGTTTCTTCTTTAATACTTATTTGCAAACCTCAAAAGCAACTGGCTTTGATTTACAGTTTGTAAGTCATTTATTCTGGCCGATTATTGGAATTTGGGCACTTACTTTAATCATTCTTTATGGTGGAGTGAAAAAGGGTGTGGAATTATCCAATAAAATTTTCATGCCATTATTGTTCATTCTATTCACTATTTTGGTGATTCAGTCATTGCGTTTGCCGGGTGCTGCTCAAGGTTTGAATGCATTCTTTACGCCAAACTGGTCAGCAATGATGGACTATAAAGTATGGTTAGCCGCTTATGGTCATACCTTCTTTTCATTATCTGTTGGTTTCGGGATCATGGTGACATATGCATCTTATTTAAAACCAAAAACGAATTTAACAGGTTCTGGCTTAATCGTTGGTTTTGCAAATGCATCAACTGAGATTTTGGCAGGGATTGGTATTTTTGCTGCGCTTGGCTTTATGGCACATGCCGCGGGTACTGAAGTTAAAGATGTCGTAAGTGGCGGAATTGGATTAGCATTTATTGCATTCCCTAAAATTATTTCAAGTTTAGGTACAGGTGCTGATTTATTTGGTTTCTTATTCTTCTCTTCACTTTTCGTCGCAGGTATTTCTTCGATGGTCAGTATTTTGGAAGTGCCTATTGCTGCAATGCAAGATAAATTGAAATGGGGCCGTAAAAAAGCTGTAACCATTATTGGTGGTGGAAGTGCGCTTGTATCAATTATTTTATTCTCAAGTGTAAACGCAATTAAACTAGTTGATATTGTTGACCACTTTATCAATAACATCGGTATTATTGGTGGTGCTTTAATTTCTATTATTGCCATTACTTGGTTTAAACGTTCTGCTCTTAAAGAACTTCGTGATCACGTAAATCGCATCTCTACTATTCAATTAGGTAAGGGATGGGATTTCACTTTAACAGTCATTACATCTTTAATCTTGTTAACTACACTCAGTATGACTGTTTTTAATTTGATCAAAAATGGCTATGATACTTATAGTATGAGCTTACAAGGTGTATTCGGCTGGGGCAGTGTGATTTTCTGTGCGGTCGTTGCAATCGTGTTAAGCAAAATGAAAGATCGCTAGGAGGATAAAATAATGAATACTTCGGCAATCGTGATGATGGTGATTTCGATGGTGTTTTTATGGGGTGGATTGGCTTTATCCATTCTACATTTATCGAAACATCCTGAAGAGTTAGATGACGTTTTAGAAGATGTAAAAGATCAGCACACGCTTTGATGCTGATCTAATAAAAAGCAGGCTTAAAGCCTGCTTTTTTTATGCAATTTTTTGAATTTTACAATAATAAAATCCATCGCCTGATTGTGCTTGCGGTAATAATTGTCGGCCATGAATTTGTTCAAGTCCCCAATTCGCTTCAATTTTAACTTCTTTCGCATCAGTATGTTCTGCAAAGAAATTTATCATTTGATGTTCATTTTCAGCTTTTAAAACTGAACAGGTAATATAAAGCAATGTGCCTCCAACATTAAGCTGTTGCCACATGTGTTCCAAAATTTGCTTTTGCAGTTGGATCGTTTGAGCTATATCGCTAGATTGGCGCAATAAACGTATATCAGGATGACGACGAATAACGCCTGTAGCGGAGCAAGGTGCATCAAGCACAATACAATCTACTGGTTCAGTCGGAGTCCACTCGGTTGCATCGGCTGCCAAAATTTCTGTTTGACTTTGATCAAGTGCTAAGCGGTTTAAATTCTCAGTTACACGGATTAAACGATTAGAATCTTGGTCAATAGCAATGAGTTTAGCCGGTTTAAACTTTTCGAGTAAATGAGCTGTTTTTCCACCAGGGGCTGCACAGGCATCAATTACCATTTTATTATTTAGATCTGGCAATAATGTTGCACATAGCTGGGCATGTTCATCTTGTACAGAAAACCATCCCTCTTCAAAGCCGGGAAGCTGGGTAATTTGTACAGATTGTTCAAGAACAATACCTACTTCAGACAGAGTACATGCACGTGCCTGAATATCTAGACTTTGTAGTTTTGCTAAATAAGCATCACGGCCAATATGACGTTGGTTAACTCGTAAGGTTAAAGGTGCGACTTGTTTTAATGATTGGCAAAGAGATTCAGTTTGTTCTCCCCAATCCTTTTTTAACCTTTTGAAAAGCCAACTTGGTAAGCCATGCGCTTGCTGTAGACCTTGCTGAAAGTCATCAGTTTCACGAGTAGCTCGACGCAAAATAGCATTCACAATACCGCCGAGTGCAGGAAATCCAAGTTGTTTGGTGGCATCTACTGTTTCTGAAATAGCAGCATGCGCTGCAATACGCGTGCATAAAACTTGATAAAGCCCAACATACAGACAGGTTTCAACAGTTTCATTATTTAAAGGTTTACTGAGTAAAGGTAGGCTAATTGATTTAAGAGCAAACCATTGGCGTAGCGTACCTAGAACAAGTTCATGAAATAGTGCGCGATCACGTTCTGCAACTTGATTCAGCTGTGTATTTAAAATACTAGCAAGTGATTGCCCTTGCTGAACTTTTAATAACGTCTGAACGACTTGAGCACGTAAGTTAAATCGTGACGAATTTGATGAAACCTGACTCATGGTAGAATTTGTCCTACGTGAAGTTTTTGAGTTTGTGCAATTTGTTGAGCATTCATTGCTTTACCGCCTGGCCATTGCACACTGGTCAGACAAATAAAAGAGTTTTGACCACAAGCAACGTGTACGCCTTGTTTATCGATTGCAATAATTTCACCAGCTTGAGCATTTGCTTTGCTTTGACTAGAAATTGTTGAATTCCAAACACGCAAAGCACTATTTTCATCTAGTTGAACAAAAGCGACGGGCCAAGGATTAAATGCACGGATATTTCGGTCAATTTGCACAGCTTCAGTTGACCAGTCAATACGAGCTTCTGATTTCACTAATTTATGTGCATAGACCGTTAAGCTTTCGTCTTGAACTTCGCGTTCTGCTAAATATTTTTGTAGTGTTTCTTCCGACTCGAGTACCGCACAAATTGCCGTTGCACCTTGAGCTGCGAGTTTGTCGTGTAAAGTCGCTGATGTATCTTCGTTAGTGATTGGGCAATAGGTTTTATACATCATATCGCCCGTATCTAAACCAGCAGCCATTTGCATGATTGTGATTCCGGTTTCTTCATCACCTGTTGCAATCGCACGCTGAATTGGTGCTGCACCGCGCCAACGTGGTAATAGTGAACCATGAATATTTAAACAGCCATATTTAGGTGTATCAAGCACAGCTTGTGGAAGAATCAAGCCATAGGCTGCAACGACCATCACATCGGCACCTAAAGCTGCAAGTTCTTGTTGGGCTGCGAGCCCTTCTTCTATAGATGCTTTAAAATGAAGTGGTTGATAAACAGGGATACCATGTTCAAGCGCAAGCTGTTTTACAGGGGATGGCGTTAGTTTTTGTCCACGGCCTGCTTTACGATCCGGCTGAGTATAAACGGCGATAATTTCATGGGAAGTTTTTAATAATGCCGCCAATGCTGTTGCAGCAAATTCGGGGGTGCCAGCAAAAATAATTTTCACAAATGCAATCCAAAAAGAGTTTATGGGTAGTATACGTGAAAAACGTTTGAAGCCCTAAACTCACAGCTATTGAGAGATTTGATTTTTAAATAGTGAACAAAAAATTATTGAAAAACTTTTATTGATAAAAAAAGGTTATGAAAAAATAAAAAATTATTCATGTAAGTTTTGCTAAATATTGACTGACTATTACGGTTCTTGGCTTTCCGAATATTATTTGCTTCTATAGAATGGAGAATGATCAAATTATGATGATGAGTCAATATTCCGACTGATCTAACGCTATATCAGTATCATTCAGCCAGAGTGGGAGAAATTCCGCTCAAGCACAACTTGTTGGAAACACTAATGCCTGACTATCGTTCAAAAACATCGACACACGGAAGAAATATGGCTGGCGCACGTGGCTTATGGCGTGCAACAGGAATGAAAGATGAGGATTTCGGCAAACCGATTATTGCGGTGGTCAACTCATTTACTCAATTTGTTCCGGGCCATGTACACCTTAAAGATTTAGGGCAACTAGTCGCAGCAGAAATTCAGGCAGCAGGTGGTGTTGCTAAAGAGTTCAATACGATCGCAGTAGATGACGGGATCGCAATGGGGCATGACGGCATGCTTTATTCACTACCATCACGTGATTTGATTGCTGACTCAGTTGAATATATGGTGAATGCACACTGTGCAGATGCCATGGTGTGTATTTCAAACTGTGACAAGATTACTCCGGGAATGCTCATGGCTGCGATGCGTCTGAATATTCCTGTTGTTTTCGTGTCTGGCGGACCAATGGAAGCTGGTAAGGTTAAGTTCCGCGGTGATGAAAAAGCGATTGACCTTGTTGATGCAATGGTTGTTGCGGCTGATGAAAGTTATACAGATGAAGAAGTAGCGGAATTTGAACGTTCAGCATGTCCAACATGTGGTTCATGTTCAGGTATGTTCACTGCAAACTCAATGAACTGTTTAACAGAAGCTTTGGGTTTATCTTTACCGGGCAATGGTTCGATTGTTGCAACTCATGCGAATCGTAAAAAATTATTCCTAAAAGCGGGTCAGCTTATTGTTGAATTGGCTAAACGCTATTATGAACAAAACGACGCAAGTATTTTACCGCGTTCAATTGCAACAAAGGCTGCATTTAAAAATGCAATGACGCTTGATATTGCAATGGGTGGTTCAACCAATACGGTTCTACATTTATTAGCTGCTGCGAGTGAAGCAGAAGTTGATTTTACCATGGACGATATTGATGAATTATCACGTCGAGTGCCTGTGTTGTCTAAAGTAGCGCCTGCAAAACAAGACGTTCATATGGAAGATGTACACCGTGCAGGTGGTATTATGGCCATTTTGGGTGAGCTTGATCGTGCGAACTTACTTGATGTATCACTACCAACCGTACATGAGAAAACTTTAAAAGATGCATTAGATAAGTGGGATATTATCCGTACTGAAGATGCAGATGTATATGAGTTCTATCGCTCATCTCCAGGTGGTGTTCCAACTCAAGTTGCCTTCTCGCAAAATCGTTATTATTCAACATTAGATGGCGACCGTGAAAAAGGCGTTATCCGTAATGCAGAACATGCTTTCTCTAAAGATGGTGGTTTAGCAGTTCTATACGGCAACATCGCGCTTGATGGTTGTATCGTGAAAACTGCGGGTGTAGATGAATCGATCTTGAAATTTACGGGCACAGCGCGTGTATTTGAGAGCCAAGATGCCGCTGTAGATGCAATCTTGGGTCATGACATTAAGGCTGGTGATGTTGTTGTGATTCGTTATGAAGGCCCACGTGGCGGTCCGGGTATGCAAGAAATGCTTTACCCAACCAGCTACCTTAAATCGAAAGGTTTAGGAAAAGACTGCGCATTGGTGACAGATGGTCGTTTCTCTGGGGGTTCATCAGGTCTTTCAATTGGACATGTTTCGCCAGAAGCTGCTGAAGGTGGTGCAATTGGTTTGGTAGAAGATGGCGATACCATTGAAATCGATATTCCGAACCGTACTATTCACTTAAACGTTGATGATGCGACTATGGCGCACCGTCGTACAGTTCAAGAAGCGAAAGGCTGGCATCCGAAAGAAGAACGTAAACGTAAGGTATCAAAAGCGTTAAAAGTTTATGCAATGCATACAACAAGTGCAGCGAAAGGAGCTGTACGCGTTCTATAAAATATTCAATTTTATTAATTGAATAGAAACTATGCATCCATTTGCATGATTAATTATTATCATGCTGATGGGTGCATTTTTTACATCTGTTGGAAAAAATAGGCTTGTAGATGAAGGTCTTGCAAGTCATTCTATGGGTTTGCCATAAAATGATGATAAAATCTTCACCGATGCAGAAATACATGCAATAACACGATTTTTGTTTTGCGTAAGCAGAGCTCTTCAACAACATTTTGTATATGAAGTTTCTGCGGCACTTAGTACTGCGATCAAAGCAGTTTTTTGGTCTTGCTTAGGATTATTTTTTAGAGGCTCTACTCTCATGTCACTGCTACGCCGTTGGTTTGACCCTATCCGATCGAGTTGGTTCTACCAAAAACCTTCACGTCAAGCGGTGTTACCCACGGAAAATGGTTTAAGTATTTATTTACGACTTGATGATGTGTATAGCTATTTAGCTGTTCAGCAACTATCTCAGCTCGATGAGATTTTAAGTGATGAACTTAAGCCTTTAAAAATTATTATTTCTCATACGGCTTCTGAACCTCCGAATGGTATGTCACATACAGAGTGGCAAAATTATTGTCTGAATGATGCCAAAATATTAGCCAAACAACACCGTTTTGCTTTTGATGAATTTCCAGAAATCCCAAGCCAAGAATCTTTAAAACAAGCCGCTGTCATATTAAAAAGAACTCCATTACAAGGTCAGAATTTCTTACATTTACTTGAAGATATTTTTCACATGCTTTGGCAGCAGCAATACGGAAAGCTACGTACTTTACATGCCATGGCAGTTAAACATCAGCTTCCTCAACATTTTTCAGAACGTATTTTTACGGATGAGCCTGTACCAGCAGCTTACTTTGAGTTTGGTGGACGTAAATATCATGCAGTAGATGATTTATTACGTTTAACTCGTCGTCTAAAGCAGCAAAAGTTACTGACTGGTAATCCGATCTTTTTAATTAATCATATCGAATGGCGTGAGCATTTAATTAATGATGCTGAGGCACTTACCGAAATTCAGACACTTCGTCCTGAACTCGATATATATATTGCTTTAGAAGATCCAATGAGCTGGCTGTTGCTTGCTTATATTAAGGAAGAACTGGCTGATTATTACGACATTCAATTAAAAGTTTATCCTTTGAGTTATCAAGGTCGAGACTGGTTTGACTGGAGTTTGGCAACCCGTGTCTCTAAACGAACAGACGTCGCTTTTACTCCTTTTTGCCGCCCTACAGAAGAAAGTACGCTTGAAATGGCAAAGCTTTTTTATAGTGTGCAGGAAAATCAGCAAATCGATACGATTTTTACGATTTTGCAAGCGGTTTGGACAAAAGGCAAAGATTTATCTTTCCAAAAGCATTTCCAAGAATTACAGCAGCAGCTGGGAATTGAGCAGTTAACCGAGCAGGATGTGCCAGCTGTTCTGGCACAAAATGATGCTTTTTGCAAAGATAAGCATCAGCCTGATTTACCAGTTCTAGAGTTGCGTATTGATGGGCAAAGTTATGTATTTAATAGCTTGTACCGAGTTTGGATGATTGAAAGTATTTTTAGTAATGTTTTAGAAGAAAAATACAAAACGGCCTCAACTTCTAATTGAGGCCTACTCCTAAAAACAAGAATAGGGCAAAGCCTGTTTTTTCCGTAGCATAACCTTGTAAGGAATCGGAGATAAACAGTGACATTTCTAGCAATTATTATGGTGGTGTTTGCCTTTGCTGGCATGATTAAAGGCATGATCGGTCTAGGGTTGCCCGCAGTATCGATGGGCTTACTCACCATCGCAATGAGTCCTTTTCAAGCAGCCTCTTTACTCATTGTTCCTTCAATGGTCACCAATGTTTGGCAGCTTTTTGCTGAAGGACATGTCTGGGCTTTCATTCGCCGTTTCTGGACCTTACTCGTAGGCATTGTAGTCGGTTCAATATGGAGTTTTCTACCGACTTTAAGTCAAAGCCATGGGCAGAGTAGTGAAATTTTATTAGGCTGTATGTTGGCCTTATATGGGCTTTATGGACTATGTGTCAAAAAGCTTCCGCACTTAGGGAAGCATGAGCGTTGGCTATCGCCGATTATTGGTTATATTGGTGGGGCAGTGACCGTAGCAACAGGCGTTATTATTATTCCGATAGTTCCTTATTTGCAGTCTTTACATTTAAAACGTGATGAGCTGGTACAAGCTCTCGGACTGACTTTTACGGTGTCTACCATTTGTCTTGCGGTGTTTTTACATCACAACCCGATGTCAGGAATAACACTGGACTATCGTTTATCTTTTGCTGCGTTGGTGGCTGCACTCGTTGGAATGTGGTTAGGTAAAAAAATTCGCTATCGACTCAACGAGCAATTATTTCGTCGTATCTTTTTTATAGGTTTGGTGTCATTAGGGCTTTATATGGTTTTGCACTAAGCCAAGTGTTTAAGGGCGATGCTGTAATAAAAAATCTGCAAATTGTTGGTAACTGTTAGGCAGCTGATTGAAATTTTGTGCGGCTAAAAGTAGTTTACGATTTGCCCATGCACCTAGCAGTTGAATGGAATGAAAATCATAATCCGATTGCAAACGCTGTGCCGCACGAGCTGGCATAATCGCAATTCCCACACCTTTGGCGACAACCTCAGCAATTGCACTAAAGTTAGGTAGGCGCAAACGGTACTGTATGTTAAAGCCTAATAGCTTAGCTTGAGTTTCAATGGACTGTTGCAAAGAGTGGTGGGGTTTAAGACCAATAAAACCATAGCTTAAAGCCTCTACCAAATTCAGCTCTTGGTATTGAGCTAAATTGTGGGTAGTAGGGCAAATCAAAACTAACGAATCACTCGCAAATTCCTTAGTTTGCAAATGTCGGGTATCAAAAAAGCTTGAGACTAGACCTAGACTCGCAATTCCTTGGGTTAATGCATCTACAATTTCTGAGCTTTCTGCCTCATGTAAATCAATATTCATTTCTGGATGAAGCACCAGATATTGCGGTAATAACGTAGGCAAATATTCACTTTGAGCAGAAGAGTTACACCAAAGCGTTAATGCCTCTGTGGTAGGGTGCCTAAACCGCTGCATTTCTTGTTCGAGTTGATCTTTTTGTACTAAAAGCTGACGGGCATGTTCTACAAAAGCATGTCCAGCTGTGGTGAGTTCTACCCCAGTGGTTTGGCGAATAAATAAGGGTGTCTCAAAATATTGTTCGAGTTTTTTTATACGCTCGCTCGCTGCTTGAAGTGAAATAGCAGAGCGGTCTGCACCTTTGGTTAGGCTACCAGTCGAGACAATATGAAGAACCAACTGTAAATCAAAAAAATCAAAACGCATGATAGGAACGTATTGAAACGCAAAAATTCATCATACTAAATCGTAATGAAAAAAGGCAGCTTACGCTGCCTTTTTGAACTTAGGTTTTATCTTTTAAACTAAACAACCAATTTAGAATAATGGCTGCAAATGTTGCGGTACCAATACCACCTAAATTGAAATTACCAAACATTAATTCAAAATTTCCGGCACCCAAAATAATTGTTACTGAAGCAACAATCAGATTTTTATTGTTAGAAAAATCAACTTTGTTTTCAATCCAGATTTTTGCACCGGCAATGGTAATTAAACCAAACACGACAATAGACGCGCCTGTTAAGACAGCACTTGGAATCGTACTAATTACCGCACCAAATTTTGGAGATAGACCCAAGAAAATAGCAAAGACACCAGCAATCACAAATACAATGGTTGAGTACACACGAGTGACTGCCATGACCCCAATGTTTTCACCATAAGTGGTCATCCCCGGCGCCCCAACACTACCAGAAAGTGTCGTTGCCAAACCATCTGCAACAAATGCTTTGCCTAATTGTGGTGTCAGGTTTTCGCCAGTCATTGCACCAACAGCTTTAATATGGCCTAAGTTTTCTGCCACTAAAATTAATGCAACTGGCGCAATAATTAGCATAGCCTTAGTATCAAAAGTAGGATGTGAAAAGCTTGGAATACCGAACCATGCAGCCTGTGAGATTTGACTAAAATCAATTGGTTTACCAAAACCTAGCCCATTGGTGGTGATAGCGTAAATTGCATAAGCCAAAATTAAACCGACCAATAGAAGCAGACGTTGCAATAAGCCACGCGTAAAGACTGCAATACTACCCATACAAAGTACGGTAATTAAGGCCATCCACATTTCAAATGGTTGGCCTGCAACACCTTTAATGGTAACGGGTGCGAGGTTTAGACCAATAATCATCACAATGGCGCCAGTCACCACAGGCGGCATGAGTTTTTCAATCCAGCGTGTACCCGTAAGCATCACAATAAAACCGATAATGGCATAAAACACACCACATGCTACGATTCCACCTAAAGCCATCGAAAGGTTTGGATTGGCACCTGAACCTGTAATATGTCCAGTTGCTGCTGCAACCACACCAATAAATGCAAAACTTGAGCCTAAGTAACTCGGAACACGACCACCCGTAATTAAAAAGAACAGGATGGTACAGATACCAGACATTAGAATGGCAAGGTTAGGATTAAAGCCCATGAGTAATGGTGCTAAAACAGTTGCTCCAAACATGGCAAATGCATGTTGAATACCTAAAATAGCACTCTGAACTGGAGGGAGATATTCGTTGGTAGAGACCGGTCGGTGGTCAATATCACCTTGGTAAGGCTGCCATTTTGGAAACCAATTGGACATAAAATAAGCTCATTATTCTTTAATTGGTGCCATGATACTCTTTCTTGAGAATGCATTTAATCTCTAGAGAGAAGTATGTTAGTGAAAAATAATTATTTTTTAACGATTGGTATAATTTTATGAATTCTAAATATAAGGAATTAGTTATTTTTTTCTAATAAAGACTAATTTTTTGATTTTAAAAAAATATTCAAAAAAATAGAAAATCGAGGAAAATTTAAGAAAAATAGAGAATTTTGCAAGTAAAAAGCAGCACATCGAGATGCACTGCTTTGTTAAACAATTGGTAAAATTAGCTTAGCCCGTATTACGTAAACCAGCAGCAATACCCGCAATACTCACCATAAGTGCATGGTCAACAGGTGTGTTCTCTGCCTGACGCTCAGCAAGATAATCACGGCGGCGTTTCATGAGTTCAGCCTGTAAAAGATGCAAAGGAAGTAAGTACGGTTTACGAACCTGCATTGATTGATCAAGAACTTCGTTGTTACTAAGAAGCTTTGATTCATCTTTCAATTTAAGGAGTGTTTCAACAGCATCTTTTAGGCGCTGACGTAATTGATTACCGAGCACTTTTAAATCTTCATCGTCAGTCAAATGAGACTCGTAATAGAGTGCAATGTTGGCGTCGGATTTAGACAATACCATTTCCAGCATATCAATAAGCGTCTGGAAATAAGGCCATTGCTGGAGCATTTCATCAAGCGTTGCTTTTTGCTGATCGGCAATCACTTCATTAATTGCTGCACCAGTACCTAGCCATGCAGGTAGCATCAAACGGATTTGAGTCCATGCAAATACCCATGGAATCGCACGTAACGACTCAATACCACCACTCACTTTACGTTTTGCTGGACGTGAGCCTAATGGCAACATTTGTAATTCAAGTTCAGGGGTAACGGTCCGTAAATACTTCACAAAATGTGGATTTTCACGCACTGTCTGGCGATAAACCTTAACAGAATGATCTGTCATACGGTTCATGATTTCACGCCACTCGGCTTTAGGCTCTGGTGGTGGTAATAAAGTCGCTTCGAGTGTTGCGGCGGTATAGATTTCAAGGTTTTGCATAGCAATCCCTTCTAGACCGAACTTGAAGCGAATCATTTCACCTTGTTCTGTGACACGGATTGCACCAGAGATCGAACCCGGTGGCTGCGAAAATAGTGCCTGTTGTGTTGGAGCACCACCACGACTAATTGAACCACCACGGCCATGGAATAGCGTTAACTGTACGCCGTGTTTTTGAGCAATTGCAGTGAGCTCTTCTTGAGCACGATATTGCGCCCAGTTAGCTGACATGAAACCGGCATCTTTTGCAGAGTCGGAGTAACCGATCATCACTTCGTGTTTACCCTGAATGTGCTGTTTATACCAATGCATATTGAACAGCGTATTCATAGTAGTTGCAGCGCCATCTAAATCTTTTAAAGTTTCAAACAGAGGAACTACACGTAAAGGGTGCTGAATACCTGCTTCTTTTTGCAATAGCAACACAGCTAAAACATCACTTGGATATTCAGCCATCGAAATAATATAAGCCCCTAAAGACTCTGGCGGTTGGTCTGCCAAAGTACGCATGGTTGCAAATACTTCTTGAACATCTGGATGACCAATCAAACTGCCTTCAGGTTCATTAATATATTTCGGTAAAAGCGGGCGCTTGCTCTGTAATTCCTGAATCAGGAAGTTTTGGCGCGCTTGTTCAGTCCACGATTCAAAATTACCTAAACCTAAATATTCGGTAATTGCTGAAATCGCTTGACGATGACGACCTGATTCTTGGCGAATGTCGAGTTTAAGTAGTTCAATACCAAAACAGTTCACACGGTAAATAAAGTCGAGGAGTTGACCATTCGCAATTTCAGGTAAGTTACTGTCGATTAAAGAGCGATAGCACAGTAATAACGGTTGTAAGAGTTCGTCTTTGCTTTTAATGACATTGCTGTCATCTGCTTCTAAACCTTGTAAGCGTTGAGCTAACCAGTGGCGAGTCGCTTTTAAACGTTCGCGTGTAGCACGTAAATATTCACGATAAGGTTCTGCATGTTGGTTACCAATAGCCTGAATCATTTCTTCAGAACAGGTTTGGATTGAAAGTTCCCAACGTAAGTTTTCGATATCTCTTAGGTAAAGGTCGGCAGCTTGCCAGCGTGATAACCACAGTACTTCTTGGGTAATTTGATGAGTAACATTTGGGTTGCCATCACGGTCTCCGCCCATCCAAGAAGCAAAGCGCACAGGCGCAATGTTAAGGGGTAAGTTTTGTTGGCAATTATCTTGAACCAACTCATTTAATTCGCGAATAAATTTAGGTACAGCATTCCAAAGTGTTTGCTCAATTGTGGCAAAGCCCCATTTTGCTTCATCGACTGGAGTCGGGCGATGCTGTCTGATTTCATCTGTTTGCCATGCCGAACTAATTTGTTGCTTTAAGTTGGCAAGTGCATTTTGTCGTTCGCGCGGAGTAAGTTTCTGCTGGTCAAGTTGAGAAAGACAAGCATTGATATCATCATATTTTTGAATGAGTGTACGACGGCTGACTTCGGTTGGGTGCGCCGTAAGTACTAACTCAATATTGAGATCACAAATTTGCTGAAACAGTTTTTCTGTCGAAATACTTTTATCTTTAAATTTTTGAAATAAGTGAACAAGGGGGTTCGGAGAATTAGCCTCCGAATCAAACTCTGCCTGTCTGCGGCTACGAACAACATGATATTGCTCGGCAATATTAGCAAAATTTAAAAAATGAGAAAAAGCGCGGGTAAGAGGAAGTAGCTCTTCATCGGGCAATTCTAAAAATAATTGTTCTAATTGCTTTTCGGCTTCAGCTTGACCATCACGTGCACCTTTGGCAAGAGCACGGATTTGCTCGATCTGATTAAACAGTTCTTGTCCTGCATGTTGTTTTAGGGTTTCACCTAACAAGTTGCCAAGTAAGCGGACGTCCTCACGCAGTGGCGCATCGATTTGCTGAACCATGCTATTTTTCTCCTGTTCTTATTCTTATCGAATATAGCGCGATTAGCGAACATTCCAAGCTTTGAGCGTAAGAAAATGTGAATTTTTGCTTAAAAAATAACATTTAATTCGCTTATTGCGTCTTAAAAGTAGACATGCACTCAGTGCAACTTTTGGCAATCGGACTTTGGTTTAATTCCGATATTTGAGCAAAAATAAATGAATTGCATCTCTAATAATTTTTTCTAGCTCTTGTGCATTTGGTACAGCAATAATTCTAAGTAGAACCTTCTGGTGGCGTACGCCAAGCAATAAAGACAAAAGAAGCTCGGTTTGATAATTAGGGTCATCGGTTTGAATAAAACCTAATTGAGCCGCTTTTTGCAAAAACTCAGTTAACTGATTTTGCAGTCGTGTATGTGAAGCATCAAAAAACTGTAGAGTGAGAGGACTTTGTTCTGCTGCGAGCTCAAATAATACATGTTCAAGCTTTAATGCTTCAGGTGAGTAAATAATCTGCAAGGCGCCTGAACAAACAATAAAGAGTGCTTGATAAAAGTCTGCTGATGCATCTAATTCAAATTGTTTAGTGCACAGTGTCTCTTCACAGGTTTCTGTAATCGCACAGATAAACAGGTTTGCTTTGTCTTGAAAGTGGTTATAAACCGTGAGTTTAGTGACCTCTGCTTCCTGTGCGATTTGGTTCATGCTGGTACCGTGATAGCCAGATTTTAAAAAAATAGCTTTCGCGGCTTGTAAGATACGAGCACGTTTTTCCAGATCTTTGGGGCGACCACTTTGATTAACTGTTTGCACAAAACCCTCTGATAAAAATTTAAAAAGATAGCAATTTATAAGTTTTTCTTTAATTAATGTACCCATGGGTATATTAATTAAAAAATAAACAATTTATGATGAAAGCATATTGTGCCTTAAAAAATCAGTTTGAATAAGAGCGATAAGATATGAATCTGTTAAAACCTCTCATCATGAGTATGGTGATTGTTTGTACGGTCACATTAATGGGGTGTAGTAAAGAAGCTCCCAAAACAGAAGAAATACCCTATGTGATGGTGGTCCAACCCTTGACCACACTCAATGAACAAAAAAGCTATGCAGGGGATGTGCAGGCTAGACAGCAAACAGCTTTAGCATTTCGGGTCGGTGGACAGGTTACGGCACGTTACGTGGATGTAGGAGATCGAGTTAAAGTCGGACAAGTTTTAGCAAAGCTTGACGTGGCAGATGCTCAGCTACAATTAAATGCCGCTAAAGCCCAACTGGACAATGCACAGGCTTCAGCAAAAACAGCAGCAGACGAACTTAAACGTTTTCAGCAATTATTGCCGATTAATGCGGTGAGTCGTTCGCAATTCGATACGGTAAAAAATCAATATGACGCTGCGCAAGCGGCTCTACAGCAAGCTCGTTCTAACTATGAAGTTTCTGCAAACCAAACTGGTTATAACCAACTCGTTTCTAATAAAAACGGGGTGATTACTGCACGAAACATTGAGATTGGACAAGTCGTTGCTGCGGGCCAAGCGGCTTATCAACTGGCCATTGATGGAGAGCGTGAAGTTGTCATTGGTGTGCCAGAACAAGCGGTTTCCGAGATCAAGGTTGGCCAAGCAGCTTGGGTGACTTTATGGTCTAAACCGAATGACCGATTTGCTGGTTATGTGCGTGAAGTTTCCCCAGCGGCGGATCAGTCCCGTACATTTACAGTGAAAGTTGCACTCAAAGAAGGTCAATCTGCTATTCAGCTTGGACAAAGTGCACGTGTATTTTTTAGCTCGACTCAAACCAATGTGATGAGTGTGCCACTTTCAAGTGTTTCAGCAACAGATAATCAACCTTATGTGTGGGTGGTTAATGCGAACCAGACTTTGCGTAAAGTACCTGTAACGATTGGTGCATATGGCAAAGATAGTGTACCTGTGTTATCTGGATTGGCTCCAAATGATTGGGTTGTGATTGGCGGCGTACATTTGCTACGTGATAAACAGAAGATTCATCCGATTGATCGTGAAAATCGTGGAGTGAAAATTCAGGGAGCAACCCAGCCATGAAATTCAATCTCTCGGAATGGGCATTAAATAATAAAGGCATTGTCCTTTATTTTATGCTGTTGCTTGGCATTATCGGTGCAATCTCTTATTCAAAATTATCACAAAGTGAAGATCCACCATTTACCTTTAAGGTCATGGTGGTGCAGACCTACTGGCCGGGGGCGACTGCCAAAGAAGTTTCTACTTTAGTTACGGACCGTATCGAAAAGGAACTCATGACAACAGGGCAGTATGACAAGATTATGGCTTACTCCCGTCCAGGTGAGTCGTTGGTCACTTTTGTGGCGAAGGATTCACTGACTTCTGACAAGATTCCCGATGTTTGGTACAACGTTCGTAAAAAGGTAAATGATATACGTCATGAACTGCCAAACGGGGTACAAGGTCCATTTTTCAATGACGAATTTGGAGACACTTACGGCAATATTTATGTACTGACAGGCAAAGACTTTGACTACGCACTTCTTAAGGAATATGCAGATCGTTTGCAATTACAGCTTCAACGCGTCAAGGATGTCAGTAAGGTCGAACTAATTGGTCTGCAAGATCAAAAAATCTGGATTGAGATTTCTAACACCAAAGCGGTACAGCTTGGTATTCCAGTTACAGCGATTCAAGATGCCTTACAAAAGCAAAACAGTATGGCAAGTGCAGGTTTTTTTGAAACAGGCACAGACCGCATCCAGATTCGGGTAAGCGGTCATTTACAAAACATTGATGAAATTAAGAAAATGCCTTTACTGGTAGGTGATAAAACCATTCAGCTCGGAGATGTCGCTGATGTCTACCGTGGTTTTAGTCAACCTGCTCAGCCACGCATGCGCTTCATGGGTGAAAATGGGATTGGTATTGCTTTATCAATGCGTAAGGGCGGTGACATTATTGCCTTAGGTAAAAATCTCGACACAGAATTTGCCCAACTACAAAAAACTTTACCTTTAGGTATGAAGCTCCAAAAAGTTTCTGACCAACCTGTAGCGGTACAACGCAGTATTCATGAGTTTATCAAGGTACTCGCTGAAGCAGTTATTATTGTCTTGTTAGTGAGTTTTTTCTCTTTAGGTTTCCGTACAGGATTGGTTGTCGCTTTTTCTATTCCTTTAGTTTTAGCAATGACCTTTGCGGGGATGAATCTATTCGATGTTGGGCTGCATAAGATTTCACTAGGTGCCTTGATTCTGGCGCTAGGTTTGTTAGTCGATGACGCCATTATTGCCGTCGAGATGATGGCAATTAAGATGGAGCAGGGTTATAGCCGAATTAAAGCTGCCGGATTTGCGTGGAAAACAACAGCATTTCCGATGCTCACCGGAACACTGATTACTGCGGCTGGTTTCTTACCGATCGCTACCGCTCAGTCTGGTACAGGTGAATACACTCGCTCTATCTTTCAGGTGGTGACGATTGCCTTATTAGTCTCTTGGATTGCAGCAGTTTTATTCGTACCTTATTTAGGCGAAAAGCTATTACCCGATTTTACTAAAACAGGGCATCAGGCACCTTGGTATGTTCGTTTATGGGCGAGATTAACTAAAAAACCGCAACCGCAAACTGTGGCCATTTCACAGGACCATCACTACGATCCTTATCAATCTAATTTCTATTTACGTTTTAGAAAGATGGTCGAGTTTTGTGTGACTTACCGTAAAACCGTAATTGCGACGACGGTGGGTATTTTTGTGCTATCTGTGCTGATGTTTAAGATAGTGCCTCAGCAGTTTTTCCCACCTTCGAATCGTGCCGAGATTTTAGTCGATTTAAAACTTGAAGAAGGCGCTTCCTTAACAGCGACAGAACAAGCTGTGAAAAAGGTTGAAAAATTCCTTTCTAAACAAAAAGGTATTGATAACTATGTGGCATATGTCGGTACAGGTTCACCACGTTTTTATTTACCGTTAGACCAGCAATTACCGCAAGCCAGCTTTGCGCAGTTTGTTGTACTCGCATCATCTCTGGATGATCGTGATGAAATTCGACGCTCGTTAGACACACAAATTAAGCAATTACTTCCGCAAGTTCGTACTCGCGTGTCATTACTGGAGAATGGCCCTCCTGTTGGTTATCCATTGCAATATAGGGTGTCGGGTGAAGATCAAAATCTGGTCCGTCAAGAAGCACAGAAAGTCGCTAAGCTGATTAGCGAAAACCCGAATACCACCAATGTGCATTTAGATTGGGGTGAGCCGAGTAAGATTATTTCAATTCAAATTGACCAAGATCGCGCTCGACAAATGGGTGTCTCTAGTTTGGATTTAGCGAACTTTATTAATGCATCAATTACTGGTAGTGCGATTGAGCAATATCGTGAAAAGCGTGAACTCATTGAAATCCGTTTACGTGGTGATCAGAGCGAGCGAGTTGAAGTAGCTTCACTGGCAAGTTTAGCCGTGCCAACAACCAATGGAACGACTGTGCCTTTAGCTCAAATCGCTAAAATTGAGTATAAATTTGAAGATGGTTTAATTTGGCATCGTAACCGCTTACCAACGATTACTGTGCGTGCAGATATTCGTACCAAATTGCAGCCAGCGACTGTTGTTGGTGAATTAGCTGAATCAATGGATAAATTACGTGCTGAATTACCAAGTGGCTATCTTGTTGAAGTCGGTGGAACTGTAGAAGAGTCTGCACGTGGGCAAAACTCTGTTAATGCGGGTATGCCACTGTTCTTGGCTGTGGTCATGACATTACTGATGATTCAGCTCAAAAGCTTATCCCGTGCGACTATTGTGTTATTAACAGCTCCGCTTGGTTTAATTGGGGTGGTTTTATTCTTACTTCTATTTAACAAACCATTTGGCTTTGTGGCCATGTTGGGCACAATTGCACTCTCTGGCATGATCATGCGTAACTCGCTTATTTTAATTGATCAAATTGAACAAGACAGGCAAGCAGGGCATCCGACGTGGGAGGCGATTATCGAGGCGACAGTACGTCGATTCCGCCCGATTATTTTGACTGCATTAGCCGCAGTTTTGGCCATGATTCCACTTTCACGAAGTATTTTCTTTGGTCCAATGGCAGTTGCGATCATGGGCGGCTTGATTGTTGCCACCTTACTGACATTATTTTTCTTACCTGCGCTCTACGCAGCATGGTTTAAGGTGAAAAAAACCGCATAAAATACATAAATTTTTTGTGAATAAAGGTGCGAAATATTGAAAACTCCAATATAGTAGCACCTGTCTTTACACAAAAAATACAGGATTATTTCACTGCATAAAAAATAGGCTAAGTGCAGTGAATTGAGGTGAAATACAGATGGGGCAAGACCATATCGAACAGCATCGCCGTTATATAGTAATTTCTTATGCGTTCATGTTTCTTGCATTGTTTACGGTTATTTTTGCGGCCTTTGCTTATTTGGTTGCTCGTAAAGTGGCGGTTGTAGATAATGCAGAAGTTTGGATTCATGCGCATGCACTATGGATTATGCGAAACGGGATTCTATTTCTTTGTATGGCAATTTTTGCTGTGGTCTGGTTTATTCCGCTCTTCTTTTTTGCATGGGACAGTAACCTTTGGGTAACCGCCTCTACGGTTGCGGGTGTGGTATTTAGCGCTATTGCGTGGTTATTTCTATTAAATGCATGGTTAAAAGGCTTGTCTAAATATTTAAAAAATAAGGCAGTTTTTTAATATATCTATTTTTTAAACATTTTACCCTTGTAAATTCGGCTAAAGCCCCCCATTTAGTCGGCAATAGAGTATTGATAAAATTCCGTGAGGAGCACCGCCAAAAATGGCTAAACGTGATTATTATGAGGTTTTAGGCGTTTCAAAAACCGCAAGTGATGATGAGATCAAAAAAGCCTACCGTAAATTGGCGATGAAATATCATCCAGATAGAAACCCTGACAATGCCGAAGCTGAAGAAAAATTTAAAGAAGCTGCTGAAGCTTATGAAGTTTTATCGGACAGCGAAAAGCGTAGCATGTACGATCGCATGGGTCATAATGCGTTCGAAGGTGGCTTTGGTGGTGGTGGTGGCTTTGGTGGATTTAGTGCCGAAGACATTTTCAGCCAGTTCGGTGATATCTTCGGTGGTGCATTCGGTGGCGGTGGGCGTCAACAGCGTCAACGTCGCGGATCAGATCTACGCTATGTAATGGAACTTACCCTTGAAGAAGCTGTAAAAGGGGTGAAAAAAACCATTACCTTTACTGCTCCAGCACCTTGTGATGTGTGTGATGGTAAAGGTTCAAAAAATCCAAAAGATGTTGAAACCTGTAAAACTTGTCATGGTTCAGGACAAGTACGTATGCAGCAAGGTTTCTTCTCTGTACAACAAACATGTGGTACTTGTCGTGGCCAAGGTAAAATTATTAAAAACCCTTGTCAGGCATGTCATGGTTCAGGTGTAGCTGATCGCCAGCAAACGTTGGAAGTTACAATTCCAGCGGGTGTAGATAATGGTGACCGCGTTCGTTTGAGTGGTAAAGGCGAAGCAATTCGTGATGGCCAATCAGGTGACTTGTACGTTGAAGTTGTAGTTCGTGAACACGAAATTTTCCAACGTGACGGTGCAGATCTTTATATGGATGTACCAGTAAGCATTGCTGATGCTGCACTTGGTAAAGAAATTGAAATTCCAACTCTGGAAGGCCGTGTTAGCCTGAAAATTCCTGAGGGAACTCAAACAGGTAAATTATTCCGCTTACGTGGCAAAGGCGTTCGTCCAGTACGTAGCAGCATGGTGGGTGATTTACTCTGCCGTATTGTAGTCGAGACTCCAGTCAACCTAAATTCTCGCCAACGTGAATTACTTAAAGAGTTGCAAGCTTCTTTTGATGGCGAAGACAGTGCTTCTTCACCGAAGAAAAAATCATTCTTTGATCGTTTGTTCGATTAATGCTTGATTAGACAAGAAATTAAAAAGAAGGCGGATATTGATAAAATATCCGCCTTTTTATTGCGCTGATTCATCTTATTATTTTTATTCTGCTTAAAAGAAAATTACGTCTGCTTACTCTGTAGGATGAGCAACATCAATATCATTAACGCTTACAGTCGGTTCGCTAGAAGCAAGAGTAGGAGCATTTTCGATTACTGGTGCGGCTAATGTTTCTGCCTGTACAGCTACTTTCGGTGCCTCTGCTGCTATTTCGCCCATAATCGGGTCAATATCTTCAACTTTAACGTCAGTGTTGGCATCAGTTGCTATTGTTTGAGCTGTAGGTGTTGCTGTTTGAGTACTTACGTTAGTTGTAATACGTGCTTTAGATAAGCTTTCTAATGTGTCTCCTGGCTGGATTGCAGGTTCTGCAAAAGCCACTGAACTCATAATCCCCATCATTACGGTAAAGCCAATAATTCTCGAATGCATGCTGAACTCCTTATAGTCATCTTTTTTTCATTCGTGGTCCGTAGTGTGCAGATCAATTCTTTAACTTTTGTGAAAACAGCTTAAATTTCAGTTCATCTCAAAAAATAATTTTTACTTTTTATTGTGAGCAAAGAGTTTTGATATAGTAGACAAATTACGTAAAACAGAAGATTGAGAAGGATTATGTCAGCAGCTCCACGCATTGGTATTTTAGGTGCAGGCGGTCGTATGGGCCGTACGCTTATTCAAGCAGTTCAACAAGCAGGCTATCAACTAGCTGCTGCGGTAGAGCGTCCGGAAAGTAGTTTGGTGGGCACTGACGCTGGTGAGCTTGCTGGTATTGGTTCAGTGGGTGTGAAGGTTTCAGGAAGCTTGACCGATGTTCTGAAAGATTGCGATGTAATTATTGATTTTACTGCACCAGTTGCAACTGCTCAGCATTTGAAGCTTTGCCGTGAAGCTGGGGTTGCCATGGTTATTGGTACAACAGGTATGTCAGATGAGCAAAAAGCTGAATTAGACGAAGTTGCCACTCATACACCTGTGGTTTATGCAGCGAACTATTCAGTAGGTGTAAATGTATCAATCAAGTTACTTGAGCTTGCAGCAAAAGTATTTGGCGATACAGTAGATATTGAAGTGATTGAAGCTCATCACCGTCATAAAGTAGATGCGCCATCTGGTACAGCGTTAATGATGGGTGAAGCGATTGCAGATACTTTAGGCCGTAACCTAAAAGAAGTTGCTGTCTATGGACGTGAAGGGCACACAGGTCCGCGTGACCGTCAAACGATTGGTTTTGAAACCATTCGTGGTGGGGATATTGTTGGTGAACACACTGTGATGTTTATTGGTGAAGGTGAGCGCGTTGAAGTGACTCATAAAGCAACTAACCGTATGAACTTTGCTGCTGGTGCAGTGCGAGCTGCTGCATGGGTTGTGGGCCGTGAAGCGCGTAAATATGACATGAAAGATGTTTTAGGATTGAACGACGTACAGGTTTAAAACCCTGTACGTATTCCATGTGTAGCGAGAAAAAAAAGATAGAGCAGAACATGAATAAAAAACAAATTGCCTTGACCACTCTTCTTTGCTTAAGCAGCCTCTGGACGGGGGCTGCTTCTACGGAAAAAGCTAAACTCAGCTTAGACCGTAATAATATTAAAGTCTGGACCTATCAAAAGACTGATAATCCAGTCTTTCAATATAAGGCTGAAACGACTTTTGATGTGCCACTTGAACGCGCTGTCGCTGTGATTTTAGATGTAAATCGTGCTGATCAGTGGGTGCCTTATATGGGCAAGGTTCAGATGTTGTCTCAAGATGAGAAAAAGGGTGAATTCACACTCTATATGCTATTAGATTTTCCTTTTCCTTTAAAAGATCGTGATGTGGTCGTGAAAGGAAAAATGAGTAAAGCGGCCAATGGTCTCATTACCATTAAGAACACGGCGATTAATAGTAATTATCCGATACAACCTGATGTAGTGCGCTTAACACGCTATGAAGGGGATTGGACCTTCCAGAAATTAGCGAATAACAAAGTTAAAGTAACCACAAGTGGTTATGCTGACCCAGCCGGTGCGATTCCGCTCAGCTTCGTAAATATGTTTGTTCAACAACAGCCTTACCAGATGTTGTTGAAAATGAAGCGGGAAGTGACTAGTCCGATTTATGAACAACCTAAATTACCAGATATTTTAAAATAAATAACTTAAAAAAAGCGCCTGAGATTAGGCGCTTTTTTTATTAATCTGAACACTGCTGTAATGCTTGGGCGGGAATAGTCTCGCGTTTGATTTGGAATAAAACCAATAACAAACCTAACCCTGCTAGCAAAGCACCAGCAAATGATACTGCGCTATAACCCCAACCTAAATCGAGTACTAACGCACCTGCTGCTGCTCCAACTGCGTTACCTAAGTTAAAGGCGCCGATATTTACTGAAGAGGCAAGCCCTGGTGCTTCGTGAGCGACAGACATTACACGCATTTGTAATGGTGGAACTAAAGCAAAAGTTGCAGCACCCCAGATCACTAATGCAATGGCTGCTCCAATCTGGCTTTGTGCAAGGATTGGGAAAGTCATCATCATCACAATTAACAGAACCAAGAAACCAATCAGAGTTTTGTTAATAGACAAATCTGCAAAGCGACCGCCTAAATGGTTACCAACTGAGAAACCGACACCAATCAACATCAGCATAAACGTAATGAAGGTCGGTGAAGCATGTGTAAACTCAGTCAAACTTGGCGCGATATAGGTATAGAGCGTAAACATTGCACCCGCACCAAGCACTGTAGTGAGTAGAGCAAGTATTACAGGAGTGCGTGTTAATACCTTTAATTCAGCTTTCACATTTGGTTTTTGGGCAACCATACCTTGTGGTAATGCTTTCCATAAAGCGAGCATGGTAATCACACCAAGCAATGAAATCGCAAGGAAAGACATACGCCAGCCAATGTTTTGCCCAACCCATGTTGCCAACGGTACACCACCAATATTGGCAATTGTTAATCCCATAAACATGGTTGCTACAGCACTGGCCTGTTTATGTGCGGGCACAATGCTTGCTGCTACAACTGAACCTATCCCGAAGAAAGCACCATGGTTAAGGCTTGTGATGAGACGCGCACCTAATAAGCTCATATAGCTTGGTGAAAACGCTGCTATCAGGTTACCTACCGTAAAGATCGCCATCAGGAAGATAAGCGCATTACGTCGTGCAAAACCACCAAACCACAGGGTCATGAACGGGGCACCTAGCATGACGCCAAGTGCATAGCCCGTAATTAACATTCCGGCTGTTGGAATTGAAATCCCTAAATCATTAGCGATATTCGGCAACAGTCCCATTGGTGAGAATTCTGTGGTGCCAATGGCAAAGGCACCAATTGCCAATGCCAATAACGAGAATGCCGTATTTGATTGAGTGTTCATGAGTTTAGTCCCAAACTGGTGCCCATGGCTCTGGGCTAACTTCACGACTGTTACGATCAAGTTCGGCAATCATTTGCATTTCAGCTGAAGCTAACTCGATATCCTGTGCTTTTAAGTTGCTAATCAGGTTTTCACGTTTAGTCGAAGATGGAATGACTGCAAAACCACGTTGCAATGCCCACGCAAGTGCGATTTGCGCTGTCGTTGCTTTATGAGCTGCTGCAATTTCAGCTAAAACAGGGTCTTGAAGTACTTTACCGTACGCAAGCGTCATATATGAAGTGACATCAATATTCTTCTCTTGTAAGAAATTTACAAGTTTATGGTTTTGAAGATAAGGGCTTAACTCAATCTGGTTGGTTGCAATATTTTCAGCACCAATTGTATCAATCGCTTGTTGGGTAAGCTCAATATTGAAATTTGAAATACCAATTTGTTTAGTAAGACCTTGTTCTTTCGCTTCAAGTAAAAGCGTCATGATTTCAGGAATCGAAACGCCTAAATCTGGTGCTGGCCAATGAATCAAAGTTAAATCGACGTGGTCAGTACGAAGCTTTTCTAAGCTTTCTTTTAAGCTTGGAATAAACTTATCTTGAGCAAAATTATCTACCCAGATTTTTGTGGTTAGAAATAAGTCCTGACGCGATACACCGCTTTCGGCAATGGCTTGACCAATCGCTGCTTCATTGTCATAAATTTGAGCAGTATCAATTACACGGTAACCTACGTCTAAAGCAGTTTTTACAGAATCAATGACTGCTTGTTCTTTAAGACGGAAAGTACCTAGACCAAAACGTGGAATATTCATGTGTTTACCTAAATTTGAATAATCATTTAACTTGATATGCATTTTGCTTTTTTTATTGTTGCGAAAAAATAGATGAATAAGCAAAATATCTTTGATCATTAGTCAATAATGGAATAAGACATGAAATCAACAATTGAAGAACTCGTCGCGTTTATCGCAATCGTTGATACGGGTTCTTTTGTTGCGGCAGCAGAGCATTTAAAACAAACACCTTCGGGAGTTAGTCGATCTTTAACACGCTTGGAAGCGAAGCTAGATGTAACCTTACTTGAGCGAACGACACGTAAATTGAAACTCACTCAAGAAGGGCAACAGTTTCTGGTAAAGGCCCGTAAAATCTTAAATGAACTAAATGCGGCTGAAGAAGAACTACAAAAATCTGATCAGGGCACCGCGGGACTCATCCGTATTGATTCAGCAACGCCGTTTGTTTTACACGTGATTGCGCCGTTAATGCATAAGTTTCGAGAGTGTTATCCAAATATTGAAATTGAGTTAAATAGTAATGATCAGGTGATTGATCTATTGCAGCATAAAACCGATGTGGCATTTCGGTTTGGGGAGCTTAATGATTCGAGTCTGCATGCCAAACTGGTGTGTAAAAGTCGCTTATTTATTGTTGCGAGCCCAGAATATCTAGCGATTAAGGGCACACCAACACAGCCTGAACAACTCGAACAGCATGACCTGATTGGTTTTACCAGACCTGCCTATATTAATAGCTGGCCGATTAAAATCGGCGATGAATATTTTTTTGCACAAGCAAATATTAAAGCTTCTAGTGGTGAGACGGTACGCCAACTCACGATTAGAGGCCATGGTATTGCACGACTATCTGAATTTGAAATTTGGAAAGATATTCAAGAAGGGCGATTGATTGCATTATTCGAAGATCAAATTGAACATCAATATCAAAGCATCCATGCTGTATATTATCAACAAGAGCATCTACCAAAACGAATCCGTTTATTCATTGAGTTTTTGGCAGAACAGTTAAAAGATGGCTTTAAAAACGCTCTCTAAAAGAACCATAGACATCACTCGGAAAATGAACTTCTAAAATTGGAGTGATTTGTCCCTTTGATGAATGCTGTGCCAGAAAATAGCTTTTTTGCTGTTGTCGACAACTAAAATATAATTTGGAATAAGGCGAATTCACCATGACAACTTCATTTGAGCTATTACGCTTATATTGATAATGAGAAATCGTACTGGCCTCATCATCAGTGCGTTGCTCCATTTTATAGTCTTGTTGATTGGTCATTTTTAAATAACCTTCAATGAGACTTTGGCAAACGGCATGTCTGTACTGCTCGTTTTTTGGTTGTGGCTGGCAACCTGCTAAAACAATAGTAAATAACAATATAGCTTTTAATTTCATGATCTTGCTACTCTTTGAGTTGATTTCTATAGCGTAAAGGTGTTCTATAAACCAGTACAGATACAGAAATTTTTAAAAAAGCAGCACAGAATGACTTTTCAATATCAGGTTCTTGCCAATCAATTAGCACATCGAATTTATCAAGATGAGCTCAAGCCTCATCAGAAGCTGATTTCTTTACGAGATTTCGCTCGTCAGCACAGTATTAGCTTAAGCACGGCAAAAAGTTGCTATGAATTACTTGAGGCGAGGGGACTGATTTATGTAAAGCCGAAATCAGGTTATTTTGTGGTTGCTCGTACTCAATCTAGTCCTATTCCTGATAGTCCAGACTTTTTGTCTTTACCTCGGCAAGTCTCAAATCTAGAGCTGCATAATCAAATTCAAGAAGCTTCCTTACAAAGTCATCTTGTACCATTAGGCTCTATTCAGTTAACGCCTCATTTTATTCCAGTAGAAGGTTTACGGCGTTCTATTCAACGTGCTTTAAAAAATTGCCAGCCACAAGACTTTCTCTATTGTAATAAACAAGGACATGAGCAATTAAGAAAAGCCCTTTCTGATCATTGGCGCGAAGACGGAATCTTCATAGCAACGGAAGATATTTTTATTACCAATGGTTGCATCCCCGCTTTGTCGTTAGTCATTCAGCACCTAACAGAAGTAGGCGATAGTATTTTAATTCCGACACCTACTTTCAATGGGCAACTACAGCTTTTAGCCAGTTTAAAACGGCAAATTATTGAAATTCCAGCGCATCATCGAGGTGTCGATCTTGAGCGCTTAGAATCATTGATGCATCAGGGTTTGGCGAAGGTTTGCCTGATGACAGCCAACTATCAAAATCCTTTAGGATATTGTTTAAGTAATGCGGAAAAACAAAAGATTGCTGAATTAGCTGCAAAGTATCAGTGCTTTATTATTGAAGACGATATTTTTGGTGAATGTGGTTACAGCAATGAACGCCCGCTACCGATTCGCTATTGGGACCGCGAAGGCTATGTCATTTGGTGTGGGTCAGTTTCTAAGTCACTGTCGAGCGCATATCGGGTGGGGTGGTTTTGTTTAAGTTCGAAGCTACAGCATTTAAGACTTGAGCTACTGGCAAGCAATATTGGCGTAAATACACCGCTACAATTAGGCTTAGCTGATTTTATTTATAGCCGTGGTTATCGAGAGCATTTAGAGCAGCTACGACCAAATCTAATGCGACAGGTCGAGCAATATCGCAGTTGTATTTTAAGAGCCTTTGACGGCCTTCCCATTGCGTTAAGTCAGCCAGAAGGGGGCTACGCACTTTGGATACAATTACCAAAGGAAGTAGATACCTTAGCGCTTTATTATACTGCGAAAGCTGAAGGAATTACCGTGGTACCGGGCCATGTTTTTGGTGAGGATGAACGATATCGGCACTTCATTCGTTTAAATGCGGGTCATGAATTAACAGCAGATGTCCGCCAAGCAATTAGTGACTTGGCGGAATGGTCACGACAACAGATGAAAACAGTGAATTAGTTTTATTCTGCGAAGTCTGCTTTAAGCACAATACGGTAGCGTGCCTGACCTGAGTGTAGACGGTCAATTGCCTCGTTGAGCTGTGACATTGGAAATAGCTCAATTTGAGGTGCGATTTTTTTACGTGCTGCAAACTTTAAGAGCTGACGTAATGCAGCAGGAGAGCCCGTAGGTGAACCAGTCACTGACTTAGCGCCGTCAATGAGAGAGCCGACAGAAACAGGAACAGGTTCTAGAGTAAGTCCCAAGAAGTGCAAAGAACCGTTTGGTGCTAGGGTAGAGATGAAAGCACGCCAATTTAGGGTCACATTCACAGTACTCAGCAATAAATCAAATTTACCTTTTTGAGCTTTTACTGCGTCAGTATCGCGGCTATTCACCACATGGTCGGCTCCCATTGCTTTGAGTTCTTCTGTTTTATCTGGGTTAGAACTAAATGCAGTGATTTCACAGCCCCAAGCTTTGAGTAGTTTAATAGCTATATGACCTAAGCCACCAATACCAATCACACCGACATGATGTGTGGCTTGAATCTTATGTTTAAGGAGTGGGTCAAAAACGGTAATTCCGCCACAAAGTAAAGGACCAGCACTTTCAGCGTCTAAATCCTCAGGGAGGGGAATGGCCCATTGCCAACCCGCACGGACTTTATCTGCAAAGCCACCGGCATGTCCCACGATTGTTGCAACATTTTCGCCCGTACAAAGTACTTGCTGACCACCAATACATTCATCGCAGGCTTGGCAACTTTCCGCGGTCCAGCCAATGCCGACACGTTGCCCGATTTGTAGACCTTTGGCTTCTGAACCCAAAGCAACAATTCGTCCAATAATTTCATGGCCTGCAACTACAGGGTAGACCGTAGAACGCCATTCATTGTTTAAAACAGAAATATCAGAATGACATAAACCACAGTATTCAACTTTTACCTCAACTTGATGCGGCTGCAATTCACCAGCGTCAAATTGATAGGGAACTAGTTTTTCACCTGCCTGCATTGCAGCATAAGCCTGAATCGTATTATTGCTCATTGGAACTCCTTAAGCGGCTTTGAACCGTTCTGGTGGGTTATGAAGCTTTAAATTGACAATTATTTTCATGATCATCGACCATGCCTACTGCTTGCATAAAAGCATAGCAGGTGGTTGGGCCGACAAATTTGAAACCATTCTTTTTAAGCGTTTTGGAAAGTTTTACGCTGAGTTCAGTTTGTGCAGGAGCTTGGCGGTAATCTTCAACATCATTATTTTGTGGGGCTGCATCCACAAACTGCCAAAGCCATGTAGGAACGTCACCGACTTGTGCTTTGAGCGCTTGCCAAGCAAATGCATTATCACGAATAGCTTTGAGTTTGCCTAAGTGACGAATTAAGCCAGCATCGGATAGTTTTAGTTCTAAAAAGTCATCAGTAAATGACGCAATATCTGCAATCGGATGATTAAAAAAATGCTGACGATAGCTTTCTCTTTTTTTCAGTACGGTAATCCAAGATAAACCAGCTTGCTGGCCTTCAAGACACAGCATTTCAAATAAACGTGCTTCGTCATGTTCCGGTTTGCCCCATTCTTCATCATGGTAGGCAATATAGAGTGGATCATCGGAACACCATCCGCAACGTTGAGTTTTCATGATAATGCTCCTTATATTTATCTTAGAATTTTAAAGTTTAAATAACACCCATTCATTTGGGCGAGTATCCCAATAATACAGTTCAGCTTGAGTTAAGTCTTCAAACTTTAGCCAAAAGTCTTTACCTACTTTATCTGAAAAACCGGTACTGATTAGCAGGGCATCATCGCTGATTTCCATGATCCAGCCTTGATAGCTATTGCCATTTAAAATGATCTTTTGCTGGTTGCCAGACTCGGCAAATTCTACTAAGCGATTGATTAGCGCTTCCGACATAAAATGTTCCTAGCGTAAATATGAATAAGGATTAACAGCACCACGTCCTTTACCATCTAGGTAAAGACCATAATGAAGATGAGGTGAAGTATAACGCGCATTGCCCGTATTGCCGACATAGCCAATTAGATCGCCTTTTTTGACATAGTCACCAACATTTAAGCCACGTTTGTGGTCATCAAGGTGGGCATAATAATGCCATGTTCCCGCTGGGCCTAAAATCCAGATGACTTTGCCACCTAAGTTGTTATTGCGAAGATCAGCAACGAGTCCTTCGGTTGCACTGTACACTTTGGTTCCACGTGGAGCCAAAATATCAATTCCTTCGTGACTACGACCCTGACTGCGAGCAGCTCCCCATGTGTCTTTTAACTCATCTCGATCGACACCTTTTACTGGTACAGGCAGTCGATTTGGAAGCTGCATGCTTTTGAGCTTGATGACTTGAGCGGGTGGAAGAGGGGCAGGTTTTTTAGGCGCGCTGGCACAGGCCGCCAATAGAATAATCAGAAAACCAAGTGAGAAATGAGAAACAAAACGTCGCACAAAATACTCCCTGTCACAGTCATATCAAAATTATTTTGCTCACTATGTCACGAACGACTCGTCGAGATCAATTTTTTCATAGCTGTTGGAACACCTTTAGCAATAGCTTGTTCTGGGCTTAGCCATTGGCCTTCAAGTTCAATTGCCAGATGTTCTTTTTGATCAGGTTCCACGTGGAACGTGTGAGTATTAAGTAGCCATGTAAAGTGAGTGAAGCTATGACTGATCTGGAAAGTCTGCGGTTGAGGTTGCAGTTTAAATTGCTGACTTAAGCTCAGTCGCTCTTGTTCATTTTCTAAAATAGGTAAACAGATTAAACCGCCCCATAGACCATGGGCTTGGCGTTGTTGCCAGAACCATTCACCTTCGCACTGAATAATAAGAACATCTGCTGTTTTAACAGGCGGTGTTTTTTTCGGTTTTTTAAAAGGTAATTCTTGTTCTAAACCTTGCTGATAAGCCTGACAATGAGCTTGCATTGGACAATATAAACACAGCGGTTTTTTGGGCGTACAAATAGTTGCACCCAAGTCCATAATTGCTTGAGTGTAGTCATGATTACGATGTGTCGGGCAAAGCTCTTCAGCGAGTTTCCACATTTCACGTTCGTGCTGTGGTTTGCTTAAATCATCTTCAATGGCAAAGAAGCGAGCTAAAACGCGTTTTACGTTGCCATCCATAATCACGCCGTACTGACGTAAACCCAAAGACATGAGTGCACCTGCGGTAGAGGGACCAATGCCGGGTAGTGCAATCCATTCTTCTAGTGTTTCAGGAAACTTGCCCTGCTGAGTAACAAGACCAGCAGCTTTATGCAAATTACGTGCACGAGCGTAATAGCCAAGACCCGCCCAGTAAGGCGCTACTTCATCCCAAGTTGCATGACCTAATGTTTCTACCGTAGGAAAGCGCTCCATAAAACGGTCAAAATATTGCAGAACCGTTTTCACCTGAGTCTGCTGCAACATAATTTCAGAAACCCAAACTTTGTACGGATCATCTGCAACTTGCCAAGGCAAATCGTGACGACCATGTTGATCGAACCAGTTTAAAAGGGCATCAGAAAAAGAAAATTCAGGCATGAACAGCTATAGAAGAGAAGTAAGGGCTAAATTATAGCTGAAATTTAGATGAAATTTTGTTTAAAGCAGGCGAACAGCGAGAGTGTGTTAAAACAGAGATTACTTGATAATGAGCAATCTCTGTTTCATGTATAAAAAGGATTAATCCTTTTGTACACCCCAACGTTGGTCAAGTTTCAATGGTTGGTTTTTGTAGTACGGAATGACATGAATGTGGAAATGATCTGAATTTTGTCCAAAAACTTCACCATCATTGAAGCCGATATGGAAACCGTCTGGTTGATGGCGAAGCTGTGTTTCGTGGCGAGCAATTTCAAGGAGTGTAAGCAAGCCTTGATGTTCTTTAGAAGTGATATCAAAAAAAGAACGAACATGGCGCAGTGGTGTTACTACACAGTGGCCTTTAGCTAGTGGATTAGAATCAGGCAAAATTACAGCAAATTCATTCTTATCAATGATGTCATATTCATCAAATTCGCAATACGGACATTTCTTGTCAGTCATTGTTGTATCCTCTCATGTTATTCCATTAAACCCCGAGTGCGGGAAATAAGACTAGGCTTTGGTCTAGCTCAACGGGAGTATAGTTATTGAAGTATGGTTTAAAAAATACAGTAAAAATATTGCAAAGTCATAAACATTTAAGGGAGCAAATGCGAAAAAACATTTGCTCCAAATTGGCTTCTTTTATTTTAAAGTACGATCTAACAAAGCGTACATTTTAGCAAGGCCTTGTTTTTCAGCTTCGCTATTGTAGCCAAGGTCTACACCGTTCGCTTTAGCTTTCTCATCTGCAAGTGGGTTACTAAAGCCATGTTTAGCACCTTCTAAAACCACTACTTCGTGTTTAACCTCAGCAGCTTGCATCTCTTTTTCAAAATTAGCAACATCTTCTAAGGTGACCATGCTGTCTAGTTCACCATGTAGTACTAAAACTTCACCCTGAATGCTGCCTTTTTGAGCAGGTGCTTTCGGAGCTAATGTCGCATGGAATGTTATAATTGATTTAAGTGGTGCACCTGAGCGAGCAAGATCTAGCACGACTTTTCCACCATAGCAGAAGCCAATTGCAGCAAGTTTTTCACTGTTTACTTCTGGTTGGGCCGCTAGAGTTTGAAGTGCTGCATTGGCACGATCAGTAACCGTATCTAAATTTTCAAATGTCTGCATCATCCATTCATAGGCTTGAGCGGCAGTCGAGGTTACTTTTTTATCGCCATACATATCAATTGCAAGCGCAGCATAGCCATGTTCAGCAAGCTCACGTGCACGTTGTTCAGTATATTCGTTACGACCCCACCACTCAGGACCAACAATTACACCCGCAACAGGTGTTTCACTATCTGGAGCCGCAAAGTAACCAATTAAATGGCTGCCATCTGGTGCAGTATATTGAATTTCACGGGTTTTAATTGCTGTACTCATAACCTTAATCCTGAAATTTAAAGAGATTTAAACACGCTTGATTAAAGCATAAAAAGATAAAAGTAATATAAATAACTGTGTAAGAATCTACATCAAAACAAAAGATAGAAATCTTCACGCAATAAAAAAGAAGGAAACCAGTTCCTTCTTTTTAGGTGATCATGATTAAGTTACGTTCTGCCTCGGGAAATGAACCCAATTACAGCCAGAATTACAGCCACAACTAATAAAATCACGGCAAAGTCTTTAGATAGTCCTGCAACACCACCAAACCCTAATAGACTGGCAATGAGTGCAATCACTGCAAAAATTATAGCCCAACGGAACATATGCTGTTCTCCTTATTTTTTCATTGTTGTTTAACTATATAGCTTGTTTTTTGCACCGAATGTGTCGTTTATGTGGTTGAAATGTATATTAAACAATCATTTTGTGATGCTAGGAATACAGCTTCTTTTTTCGTACAGACGACTTCAATGTTATACTTAGTCATTGTTTCATCTCATCAGCTGCTAAAACATTATGTCTACCGAGACCTCACTTCGACCACTCTTCTGGAAAAACTATCCATTAGAGCAACTCACTCAAATTGAGTGGGAAGCTTTATGCGATGGGTGTGGTTTGTGCTGTTTGGTCAAGCTTGAAGATGAAGATACCCATGAGGTGGCTTATACCAAAGTGGCTTGTAAGTTACTCGATTGTGATACAGGACGTTGTACCGATTATCCAAATCGTCAGCAGCAAGTGCCTGACTGTTTGCAATTAACCCCAGAGTCTTTAAAAACAATTCATTGGTTACCATCGAGCTGTGCTTATAAGCGCTTGAATGAAGGCAAAAATCTACCTTCTTGGCATTATTTAAATACAGGTTCGAGACAAAGCGTTGTTAAGGCGAAAAAGTCAGTTGCTGGACGTTGTCTTTCAGAAGTTGATGTCCATGAAGATGATCTTGAAGATTATGTCGTACGATGGGTGCGTTAATATGCTCGTGATGGGCATTTTTAATTACAACGTATTATAAAGTAACATTTTATCGTAAATTTTTTGCTCATCTCCGTTATATAACAATAAAAACAAAAGGAGACAAGAATGATGAGACGATTAGCAACTCCATTATTATGTAGTAGCTTTTTTTTGTTGATAGCTTGTGGGTCTAATAATACAAATTCAAAAAATCTTGAACAAAATACGTCTGTAAAAACAGAGCAGACTGCTTTAACCAAACAACCTTATCAAACTGAAATATTTGCTCAATTCAATGAACCTTGGGCTTTGACCAACTTGCCTGATCAGCGTTTATTAGTCACTGAACGGCAAGGTAAATTAAAAATTTTTAACCCTAAAAATAAACAAATCTTGGATGTTCAAGGCGTTCCAGCAGTGAACTATGGGGGGCAAGGTGGTTTAGGAGATGTCGTTTTACACCCTGACTTTGCGAAGAATCACTGGGTTTATCTCAGCTATGCTGCGAAAGGGCAAGGCGGATCTGGAGCAGTAATTTCACGCGCTAAATTAGATTTATCTAATGCCAATCAGCCAAAACTTAACGATATAAAGCAGATTTGGCAGCAAGTACCCAAAGTTTCAGGACAAGGCCATTATGGACATCGTATGCTTTTTGGTGCAGACGGTAAGCTATGGGTCAGTTCAGGTGAACGACAAAAGTTTGACCCTGCTCAAAACATGAAAAGTAACTTGGGTAAAATCTTGCATTTAAATGAGGATGGTTCTGCGGTTGTAGATAACCCTTTTTATAAGCAAGGTGGGGTCACTGCTGAAATATGGTCACTAGGACATCGTAATCCATTAGGTATGGCTTTTGATCGCCAAGGACAGCTCTGGGTAGTTGAAATGGGGCCTAAAGGTGGTGATGAGCTTAACGTCATCGTAAAAGGTGAAAATTATGGTTATCCAATCGTTTCAAATGGAGACCATTATTCAGGTCAACCTATTCCAGACCATCACACTCGCCCAGAATTTAAAGCACCAGAAATTGACTGGACTCCCGTAATCTCTCCATCGAGCCTAATCATTTATCAGGGACAACAATTTCCTGCATGGAAAAATAAGGCGTTAATTGGCGGGCTATCTTCAGAAGCAATTATTGTGGTGGATTTAGAGCATAAACCAGTGAAAGAAGTTCAAAGATTAGATATGAAAAAACGTATTCGTGGATTACATGAAGCACAAGATGGCTCGATTTGGGTCATTGAAGACGGCTCAAATGCGCGTTTACTGAAGCTAAGTAAGAAACCCTCTTAAAGCTAGGAAATAGCTTGTAAATAAAGGGCGTGTCTCATAGATTCAAATTGTAGATTTCTGTGAGACACAATAGACTATAGTGAAAAGACGATAAAGCCATTTGAGATGTCAGACACCCATATTCCACTTCCTGAACGCCTGCGCCCGAGAGACTTGTCTGAAATTATTGGGCAAGATCATTTATTAGGTGAACATGCGCCACTGCGTCAAATGATTGATCAGGGACATTTGCCTTCTATTATTTTTTGGGGGCCACCAGGCGTTGGTAAAACAACAATTGCTTTGCTTTTGGCTCAAGCGATAGATCGCCCATTTGTAAGCTTATCTGCGCTGAATACGGGTGTAAAAGAATTACGTGAAGTGATTGCAGAAAGTGGTGATTTACTGACACCTGTAGTTTTCATTGACGAAATTCATCGTTTTAATAAATCACAGCAAGATGCATTATTGGGTGCAGTTGAAAAAGGCAAAATTACCTTAATTGGCGCGACGACTGAAAACCCATCTTTTGAGGTGAATAGTGCGCTTTTATCTCGCTGTCAGGTCTATACCTTAAATAGTTTAGACAGTGAGGCAATTCAGACACTCCTCAATAATGCACTTCAAGCCGATAAATTCTTAAAAGAGCGTTATATTCATGTTGAAGAATACGATGCTCTCATTCAATTCGCAGCAGGCGATGCTCGTAAAGCGCTTAATTTACTGGATTTAATTGCAAGTACATTTGAACCAGAAATTGAAAACACGATTACCAATGCGGTGGTGGTGAAAGTCGCTCAGCAAAATATTGCGCGTTATGACAAATCGGGTGAGCAGCATTACGATCTCGTTTCTGCTTTTATTAAATCAATTCGTGGTAGTGATCCAGATGCAACCCTGTATTGGATGGCACGTATGCTCAAAGGCGGAGAAGATCCGGTTTTTATTGCAAGACGTATGCTGATTGCAGCTTCAGAAGACATTGGAAACTCTAACCCTAATGCGCTATTACTTGCAGGTGAGTGTTTCCGCTCTGTACAAGCGGTGGGGATGCCTGAGGCTCGAATTATTTTGGGCCAAACCGCGGTTTATTTAGCAACGAGTGCAAAGAGTAATAGTACTTATTTAGCGATTAATAAGGCCTTAGAACTTGCTGAAAAAACGGCAAATTTACCTGTGCCTTTGCATTTGAGAAATGCGCCGACCAAGCTGATGAAGCAACAAGGTTATGGGATTAATTATCTCTATCCTCACGATTATCCTGAGCACTTTGTGTTGCAAGACTATTTGCCACCTGAGTTAAAGGGAACCAAACTCTATGAATCTGCGAGAAATAAGCGTGAGGTTGAAGGTGAGCGCTTACAGCAACGCAGATGGCAGCAGGAACAATAGTTTATTTATGCTTCCGCTCTAGTTCTTCAGTCACTTGACCATAAATCAGTAGTGTAAACACGCCTGTACCACCAATAATATTGCCAATAGTGGTGGGGACGAGGAAAGTAAACAGATAGTCATTAATGGAAGCCTCTCCTTGCCAGACGAGATAGGACATTTCTGTAGAGCCCACCACTACATGGGTAAAGTCACCCAGTCCTATCAAGTAAGTCATGAAAAAGATGAGCAGGAACTTATTACTAACTGAGGGTAACATCCAGACTAAGGCAGCAATTAACAGCCCTGACATAATACCTTTAAGCATATTCTGGGTGGCAGAAAAGGAACCAACATGATGGGCGAGTTCATCCAGTGCCTTGTCAATATCTGGAGTAAACAGGTGAGTAGTTAAGAAAAATAAACTTGCCAATGCTGTCCCAAGAATATTGCAGAGAATCACAATTCCCCATAAGCGGCCCACTGCTCGTAATTTATCGAAGGTAAAGGGTTTGAATAAAGGCACAACAGTGGTGATAGTATTCTCGGTAAAGAGTTGCATGTGACCCAAAATAGCGATCAGAAACCCAATGGTATAACCGATATTGGTGATTAAATCGGTCCAGACCGCATCAGCTGGGAGGTAAGAGGCAATAATCGCTTTAAATACAAATGAAAAACTGATGATTAAACCCGCAGCAATCCCTGAAAAAATCAGTGCAGCCGTTGGACGATCCAGCTCTTCGGCACCATCACGGCGGATAATTTCATAGACCAAACGGGGTGACAGTTTTTCATGTTCTTCAACTGCCATTTTTTCACGCCAGCTTAAGGTTTTCTCGACCTTTTTTTCCTCTATTTCATGATCCATCAGGTTTACTCCTCACTGAATAAATAATTTATATTTCTTATTTTTATTCATTGATAAGGCAGTGCTTGGAATAAATCCAGTCGATTCCTAACAGCTTTATGTGTCTTTTTATAAATTGAATGTTAAATGGCAGCAGATCATCAGCAATAAGATTAAAGAAATGTATAAGCCCTTAACGTGCGGATCAGTGCCATATAATCACCTTGAGAGGCTTTAGAAATAACAGATTCGACTTCTGCCTGACTCCAGCCTTGTTTTAAGGCTGAATTGCTAAAGTTAGTTAATAAGACCAAAGGATTTTCACCAAAATGGATTGGATGATTCATTAATCTCTTTTCAAGCTTAGATATTTCCATAGCTTTACCCTAGTTTTGAAATTTAATTATTGTGAAGTGCTTAATGTTTTTTTAGATTTTAGTGTTTTAAATTGAGTTTGTGCAAGTGCTAATTTACTTTAATAGACAAATCTGTCTACATTATTTATTTTCTAAAATACCTTATATAAAAAAACCGGGCTAAAGCCCGGTTTTTCATGAAGTTTGAACGATTAGAGAGCAGATAAATCTACGCCTAAACGAGCAGCAACTTCTTCATAAGCTTCAACAACACCGCCTAAACCTTGACGGAAACGGTCTTTGTCGAGTTTCTTCTTAGAGTCTTTATCCCATAGACGGCAACCGTCTGGAGAGAATTCATCACCAAGCACGATACGGTCATGGAAAACACCGAATTCAAGCTTGAAGTCCACCAAGATCATGTTGCCTTCAGCAAATAATGCTTTTAATACATCGTTTACTTGGTAAGTTAACACTTTCATTTGTTCTAATTGTTCAGCAGTCGCCCAACCTAAAGCAATCGCTTGAGATTCGTTAACCATTGGGTCGCCTAGACCGTCATCTTTATAGAACAATTCAAATGTAGGAGGAGTTAACTCTTTACCTTCTTCTACACCTAAGCGACGGCATAGAGAACCAGCTGCGTAGTTACGAATTACACATTCAACTGGAATCATTTGAAGTTTTTTAACAAGCACTTCAGTTGGAGAAAGCAATTTTTCAAAATGCGTTTCAATACCCGCAGCAGCAAGTTTTTCCATAATGAAGGCGTTAAAAAGGTTGTTCACCTTGCCTTTACGATCTAGTTGTTCGATTTTTTCGCCGTTGAACGCAGAGGCATCATCACGAAAGACTAAAATCAGATGGTCGGCATTGTCTGTTTCATATACAGATTTTGCTTTACCAGTATAGAGCAAGGTTTGTTTTAACATGAGGGAACCTTTTAAAAAAAATGCCTAGTAAACGACTAGGCTGGCCAATTTTGGTAAATCTGGTTTAACACTTCAGCGGCCACATCTGGGCTTGCAAAAGTGTTGTCTACATTAAATAGAGCAAGAGTATGACTTGAACCTACACCAGTAAGTTTAAGCACATAAGTATTGTCATTTACTTTAATCGTCGCCTGATTACTGCCTTGAGCGATGATGTTGTAATTTAAAGTACTTAATGTCGCTTTGGTATATTGCCAGATCTCGGTCGTATTCCCATCAACTTTTAATAATGGGTTTTTATTACCGTCGGTCACAAGCTGAGGACGACCAAGCGCAGTTGTCGTTTGAGCAGATGCATCTGCTGTTGCATTGTTACCTTGAGTTTGTTCAGGGCGTGGCAATGCAAAACGGTTACCACGCTGGTTTTCAAACTTCGGCGCGTGCTCAATAGCGAGCTGGTCAACAGTTGGTGCAGGATACAAAGGTGTCACTGGTCGTACAGTTGCATCGGCAGGATACTCAAGCGGGGCAAGTTGCTTGGCATTTTTATAATCTAAAGAGTGATTATTAATTGCGAAGCGACCACAACCAGCTAAACTCAAGGCTGAAACTGCAAGGACTAAACCAAGACGTAATTGCATCATAAATTGCTCTTATTAAATAATTCCCGCATCTTTTAGGGCATTGCGGAGAGGTTCGCGATATTGCTCAGCGAGAGGAGTGAGTGGTAAACGAATACCAGTATCAATCAGTCCCATCTCATGTAGTGCCCATTTCACAGGAATTGGGTTTGATTCGCAAAATAGAATATTGTGTAAATTTGCAATCTTATTGTTAATCGTCTTCGCTTGTTGTTCATCTTTAGCAATCGCAACAGCGCATACTTCACTCATTGCTTTAGGTGCAACATTTGCAGTAACCGAAATATTACCGTCAGCGCCAAGAAGCATGAGTTCCCAAGCAGTTTCGTCGTCACCTGAGTAGACAGCCATCTTGCCATTTAAAGCTTCGATTAATGCTTTACCACGAGGTACATCACCTGTCGCATCTTTAATACCAACAATATTCGAGATCTCTGCTAAACGTACAGCTGTATCGTTTGCAAGATCTACACCAGTACGACCTGGTACGTTATAAAGAATAAGAGGTAGTTCTACGGCTTCAGCAATCGCTTTATAGTGTTGGAATAGGCCTTCTTGAGTTGGCTTGTTATAGTACGGCGTCACAAGTAAAGCTGCATCCGCGCCAAGATCTTTCGCAGCTTTAGTTAATTCGATTGCTTCACGGGTTGAGTTTGCACCAGTACCGGCAATAATTGGAATACGTTTATTGGCTACACGAATAATTTCTTTAATAACCTGTGTGTGCTCTTCCATGCTCAATGTTGAGGCTTCGCCGGTTGTACCGACGGCTACAATACTGTTTGTACCTTGTTCTATGTGCCACTCAACCAGCTTCTCAAGACCCTTCCAATCTACACCGCCGTCTTTCAACATTGGTGTGACGATTGCGACGATTGAGCCTTGAATGGTCTGTGCTTGCTGAGTCATTTTTAAAAATATCCTATTTATCCATCCGAATCTGAGGTAAGAAAAACAAAATGTGGGATGGTTGCAGTATTTTGATTGTCCAGTTCTAACAATAACAGATTGTTGAATGACAATTATGCAAATTATGACTGATCAGACGCATAAGAACAATACGCCTAACGGATAATCGCAAGGTAAACTTGAGGAAAAGATAGGATGTTTTCATTATTGTCAGCTGAGAGAGGCCAGTAAATATAACAATAGAGCCTGATTCGAATGGACCTTACTTAATATGTACTTTTTTTATGGCAAGATAGAATGCAATTTTCCCGGTTGGGATTGAAGATGGCCTGAATATGAATAAACAACCACAAAATGCGGTTTTAATCGTAGTTGATGTACAAAATGGTTTTACACCGGGTGGAAACTTAGCAGTTGCCGATGCCGATACAATTATTCCAACCATTAACCAATTGGCAGGTTATTTTGAAAATGTTGTGCTGACGCAAGATTGGCATCCCGATAATCATATATCTTTTGCACAAAACCATTTGGGTAAGCAGCCATTTGAAACCATTGAACTCGACTATGGGCCACAAGTGCTTTGGCCTAAGCATTGTGTGCAGGGTACTCAAGATGCCGAATTTCATCCGAATTTAAATATATCGACCGCTCAACTGATTATTCGAAAGGGCTTTCATGCGCATATTGATAGCTATTCAGCTTTTATGGAAGCAGACCACACCACAATGACGGGTTTAACGGGGTATTTAAAAGAGCGTGGCATTGATACGGTTTATGTGGTTGGAATTGCCACAGATTTTTGTATCGCATGGACCGCTTTAGATGCAGTAAAACAAGGTTTTAAAACTTTAGTGGTTGAAGATGCCTGCAAAGGTATTGATCTGAATGGTTCATTAGAAAATGCGTGGCAAACCATGCAGCAACAAGGTGTTGTCCGTATTCAATCGACTGATCTGTTGAGTAAGCACTAAGTATATTGGTCTAGTATTTTAACTTTCATATTTTATTTTTAGGGATAGAAAATATGGCTGCATTTTTGCGCTTTACTCAATTTATTCAAAAAACTTTTGCCCTATGGGTGATTGTTTTTGCAGCGCTAGCGCTATGGCAGCCTGAATTTTTTGTTTGGCTCAAAGCATACATTCCATGGATTTTGGGGATTATTATGCTCGGCATGGGAATGACTATGACTGTAGACGACTTTAAAGGGGTATTACAAAGCCCTAAAGCAGTATTAATTGGGGTCGTAGCGCAGTTTGCAGTGATGCCGGGCTTGGCATTTATCTTATGTAAATTATTTAATTTACCCCCTGAAATCGCCGTCGGCGTCATTTTAGTGGGATGTTGTCCGGGCGGAACTGCTTCAAATGTGATTACCTACATGGCCAAAGGCAATGTGGCTTTATCGGTGGCTTGTACATCGGTATCTACGCTTTTAGCACCTGTGTTAACACCTGCTATTTTCTATCTGCTTGCTAGCCAATGGTTAAAGATTGATGCAGCTTCTATGTTTATTTCAATCTTGCAGGTGGTATTGCTTCCTATTGTAGTTGGGTTAATTTTAAGAACGTTGCTCAAGCGTCAAGTCGAGTCCTATATTCAAGTGATGCCTTTAGTGTCAGTCATTGCAATTGTCGCGATTGTGGCAGCCATTATTGGCGGCAGTAAAGCGGCAATTTTACAGTCGGGTTTGCTCATTTTAGCTGTGGTGATATTGCATAATGGCCTTGGATATTTATTAGGTTTTACCGCGGCACGTTTCTTTAAATTACCTTATGCGGACAGTAAGGCAATTGCCGTAGAAGTAGGAATGCAAAACTCAGGCTTAGGTGTTGCGCTGGCAGCAGTACATTTTGCTGCATCTCCAATTACGGCCGTACCCAGCGCAATTTTCAGCCTTTGGCACAATATTTCTGGTCCTGCGCTTGCGACTTACTGGGCAAGTCGTAAAGATGTAAATGATCTTGCTAAAAACAAAATTGAGTAACTTTTAAAGAGGGTGATCTACTAACCAATCTTCAATTTCGTTTTCAGAAATCACTTCAAAACCATGGCGCTGTAACAGTGCTGTGGTAATTCCAGTTCCCACAATTTTTTCCCCTTGAAAAGTTCCGTTATAAATTTTTTGACTGCCGCAAGAAGGGCTATTTTCTTTTAAAACCACACAGCTTGCTTTTATTTGTTGTGCGACTTCTAGTGTGCGATAAGCACCTTTTAAATATAGATCAGTCACATCTAAACCCGATGAATCGGTAATTTTTGCTTTGCCATCAAGTACATCTTGACCTGTTCCGCCCACAATTTCTGCGGGTAAGCGAGGAGTCGTAAAACCCCCTAATAACTCTGGGCATAATGATTGGGCTTTTTTATTGAGTAATAGTTGCTTAAGTAAAGTATTTGGACAAGATTTACCATCATATCGAACAGGTTCACCAATTAAACAGGCGCTGACTAAGATCATAAGTTTTCCTAAATCAAATGGATGGTGGGGCTTATTGTAGAAATCATAAACAAAATTTGAAAACTGACCATAAATTTTAAAATAGCTTAATTCAAGATTACTAAAATTATGTAATTCATAATTAAGTTATGTATTGCATAATTTAATTGTTTTTAGTAGCATCTAATTCAAGGTAAATGGCCATTGGAGATCCAACAAGGATGTTGGTCTCCATAAATCTATAAATGATTTTTAGGAAAAGACGATTTTTAAAGGTTTATTGAAAAATCTCAATCGTACTTTTAGATAACAAAGGACAGTGTGTATGGAAAATAAACACCACATGGAACGGAAATTAATCATCAAAGGCTTTACACCCATCATATCTTCGTTTTAGCGACTCGTTTTTTTCTCATAGGATGCGTTGGGTTAAGGCATTTTGACGGTTCAAATACTCACCCAATGATTACGTATTCTATAGAGAAAGGAGCTGAGTTCATCAGCAATAGAGATAAACGGAACAGGTAATCACCAGAGGGAAACTAGATGGATATTTTAGAGAACCCATTAGAATTATGCGGTTTTGCATTTATTGAGTTTGTTTCAAAAGAAAATGAATTAGATCCAGTTTTTGAAACAATCGGCTTTTCAAAAGTAGCCAAGCATAAATCGAAAGAAGCGTACTTATGGCGTCAAGGAAATATCAATATTATCCTGAATTATCAGCCAGAATCTTATGCTTCATTCTTCTTTAATGAACATGGTCCATCTGCTTGTGCGATGGGTTTCAAAACACGTGATGCAGCAAAAGCTTTCCAAAAAGCAGTAGAGCTTGGTGCTGAACCAATGTATTCAAAAGTTGGGCCAATGGAGCTCAACATTCCGGCAATTAAAGGTATTGGTGGCATGCCGATCTTTTTAGTTGACCGCGATATTTATGAAAACGACTTTACTTTCTTTGATGATGCTCAAAGACACCCAGTGGGTGCAGGCCTAAACGAAATTGACCATTTAACTCATAATGTCTACAAAGGCCGTATGGAGTATTGGGCAAACTTCTATGAAAAAATCTTTAACTTCCAAGAAATTCGCTACTTTGATATTAAGGGCGAATATACGGGCTTAACGTCTAAAGCATTAACAGCGCCAGACGGCAAGATCCGTATTCCATTAAACGAAGATTCGGACAAAGGAAACGGTCAAATTGCAGAGTTCCTATCTGACTTTAATGGCGAAGGTATTCAACATATCGCGTTTATTTGTGATGACTTAATTTCGACTTGGGATAAGTTAAAAGGTCTCGGTCTGAAATTTATGACACCGCCGCCAAATACGTATTATGAAATGCTACCAGAACGTTTACCTGAGCATGGTGAGCCAACTGAAGAGTTAAAACAGCGTGGTATTTTGCTAGATGGCAACACTAAAGATGGCCAGAAAAAGCTGTTATTGCAGATCTTCTCTGAAAACATGATTGGCCCAGTCTTCTTCGAATTTATTCAACGTAAAGATGATGATGGCTTTGGCGAAGGTAACTTCAAGGCGTTATTTGAGTCGATTGAACGTGACCAGATTCGCCGTGGTGTTTTAGAAACTAAATAAATAAGCTGAGCTTTATTCCTGATTTAAAAAAACCAAGAGTTTGATCTCTTGGTTTTTTTATTGGTGTTGATTAGCGGCTTTTAATATATTGATTGATGAGCTTCACTTCATTTTTCAAGATTTCAATCGTTTTACTGTAAGGGTCGACTGGTAAAAACATTTCGCTATCCAGTGCAACAATACAAAACTCAATGCTCTGGTTTGAGTTAAACACAGGTAAACCCACCGCATTAATTCCTGTCAGTAAGTCACCTTTCGCTGCTGACATTTCTTGTTGGCGAATGGTTTCTTTAAGCTCTGTAAACGCTTCCCAGTTTTGTGGTGCGATGTTTAGACCAAGCTCTTGATGCTTTTGCCATTCTGTTTCCATTAAGGGGCGAACAAAATGCTCTGGAAGATAAGAAGCAAACAAACGTCCCGCAGCAGAATTGACTAAAGGCATAATCGAGCCGACTTTAGTGACAATCGAAATAGGATGGTTTGATTCAATCGATTGAACAACTACAGGGCCTTTAGGTGACCATTTACTAATTTGTATGCCGCAACCAATTTTGTTTTGTAGGTCGTAAATTAAATGCTGTACCAGCTGTAGTGTATCGCTATGCTGAACACAGTTGAGACCTAAGCGCCATGCCTGATCACCTAGGGCATATTGCCCATCATCAAGTTGTTTTGCATATTCCATGCGAATAAGGCTGACCAGATAGCGGTGTACCTTGGCAGGATGCATTTCTAGCTTGCTCGATAGGTCTTTGAGAATAATAGGTTGATTGTGCTCTAAAAGGGCGTTTAGTACAGATAAACCGACTTCAAGTGATTGAACCCCCCCAGATACTTTTTCTTCAATCATTTAAATACCCTTAATAAAGTTACTTCAGCTGTTAAACAGCGATGTTCAAAACATAAATTGAAATTGCTGCGATTTACATCATGCCTGAGCCTAGTGAGAAATAGAAATCACCTTTTTCTATTAGCGAAATTGGCATGTTTAATAATCAACAATTTTCTAAAATCCCGATACTCTTATTTATAGCGCGATTTTCTAAAAAATTTAGCAGTTTTAAATAATATAAATCGGCATTGATACAGAACCGTTCATTCAAACAATTCTAACCAATGCCGACTTTTTACTTTGCTCTTTTTAAATTAGGTTCCTAACTCTGCTTCATGTAAGAAATGAGTGTGGTGTGGAGCACGTTTGGTTTTGCTCCATTCCTCTAGCATTTCAGCTTTCATTTCTTCAGTAATTTTTGCAATTTTTTCTTCAGCATGTACATCGTTATAAGTCAGTTCTAAACGATGGCCATTTGGATCGAAGAAATAAATTGAGTGGAAAATGCCATGGTTGGTTACGCCCAAAACTTTCACGCCATTTTCTTCTAAATGTTGCTTCGCAGCCATCAAAGCATTTAAGTCTTCAACTTCAAAAGCAATATGTTGTACCCATTGCGGCGTATTTTCGTCTCGGCCCATGTCTGGTTGAGTTGGTAATTCAAAGAAAGCCAAAACGTTGCCTTGACCTGCATCTAAGAATAAATGCATATATGGGTCAAAGGCTTTAGTTGAAGGTACATGGTCTTCAGCAAAAGCTAAAATGAAGTCCATGTTGAGCATTTTTTTATACCACTCAACAGTTTCTTTCGCATCCTTACAGCGATATGCAACGTGATGTATTTTTTTAATGGCAAATGTCATATTAAAACTCCTTTTTACTATTCCCAATCTGGTTGTTGTTCTGGCGCCGCGTTATAGAAGGCTGGGATAGACAAACAATGGTGATAAATCGATTCAATTTTTGGAAACGCTGATAAATCAATCTTGAAGCGTTTCGCGTTGTAAACCTGTGGAATCAGACAGCAATCGGCAATTGTTGCTTCGTTTCCAAAGCAAAATTGTCCGTTTGAATCTTGAAGTAGCTGTTCGAGATTTTGAAAGCCTTCAATAATCCAGTGCTGATACCAATAATTTTTTTGTTCGTCTGAAACGTTTAAATCATTTTTTAAATATTTCAGTACGCGTAAGTTGTTTAACGGGTGAATATCGCAAGCGATTGCTTGGGAAAAAGCACGAATTTTGGCTCTCTCTTGCACATCACTTGGAAGTAGTTTGGTTTCTGGATATTGCTCATCCAGATATTCCAAAATACTTAACGATTGAGACAAGGTTAAATCGCCGTCAATTAATGTCGGAACCAGAGCACTACGGTTTAACTTTAAATAGTCTTCGCTTTGCTGTTCATTTTTTACCAGATGAACTGGAACAGTCTCATAAGCTAAACCTTTAATGTTTAGACCAATCCGTACTCTGTAAGCTGCAGAGCTACGAAAGTAACTATACAGCTTCATAGTCTGGCTCCGAAGTTTCTGCAAAGTCGAACGTTAATGCAGGAAGCACAGTATTTCGAACTTCACCAAAGCCAATGCGAATACCATTTTTCTCACAGTGGCCTTTCATAATGAGTGTATCGCCGTCTTGCAAGAAACCACGAGTTTCGCCATTAGCAAGTGTTAAAGGCTTGGTGGTGTTCCAAGTCAGCTCAAGCAAGCTGCCATAAGAGTCTGGTGTAGAACCTGAAATCGTACCTGAACCCATTAAATCGCCAACTTGAACGTTACAACCAGCAATGGTGTGGTGAGTGAGCTGCTGAGACATAGACCAATACATATATTTAAAATTGGTTTTGCAAATCACATCAGCTTGTGCAGATTTCGGGGTTTGAATTTCAACACTCAAATTAATGTCGTAACTATTGGCAACACTTTCTTGTAAATAAGCCAGTGGTTTTGGTTCTTGTTTCGGGCCTTCAACTTTAAATGGCTCAAGTGCTTCAAGCGTTACCACCCAAGGTGAAATCGAACTTGCAAAAGTTTTCGCATTAAATGGCCCAAGTGGAACATATTCCCATTGCTGGATGTCGCGTGCTGACCAGTCATTGAGTAATACCATTCCAAAAATATGGTCCCACGCATTTTCAATCGAGATTGGCTGGCCAAGCCCCGTTGGTTTACCAATAACAAATGCTGTTTCAAGTTCGAAATCGAGTTTACGCGTTGCAGAAAAAACTGGGCGCTCTTCATTTGGAAGTTTAATTTGCCCAGATGGACGAACGATTTGAGTGCCACTAACTACAACAGAGCTAGCACGACCGTTATAACCAACTGGTAATTCACTCCAGTTTGGAAGTAAGGCATTTTTTGGATCGCGGAACATACAACCCACATTGGTCGCATGTTCTTTAGAAGAATAGAAATCGGTATAACCAGACACCTGAAGAGGTAAATGCAAAGTAACGCTGTCTTGCTTAACTAAAACTTCTTGGCGTAATGCTTCATTTTCTTGAAGTGTTAAATTTTCAACTGAAAGAAGAGACTGTAGTGTCTTACGGACTTTTGACCAGTTGGCTTTGCCAGACTCGATAAATTTATTCAGTGTAGGCTGGTTAAAGTATGTGTCTTGTTCTGAGAGTTTTAAAAGACCGTGCTTTTCAAGAGCAGCGAGATCAATCACCCAATCACCAATAGCTACACCAACCTGACGCTCGCCATCAGCTGTTTTGCTAAAAATACCATAAGGCAAATTATGAATAGTGAAATCTGATTGAGGTGAAACTTCAATAAAAGAGTTTAGTTTTTGTTCCATTTTCGCGTCCTTGTCTTTATCTCGGGTCTTCTACAAATAAAAGTTCGGTCTAGGACTGAGCTACTCAATAAGTTTTTAACCTTTGTTTAGATCATCTTTTGTCTTATGAGTTTGATATAGACCGAGTACAACCAATTGCTTCATGTCTCTATAATACTGAATCCACCAAATTACGCAATACATAATTTAATTACACATTTCATAATAATTGTCATTTCTTGTATTTTCTGTTTTCATTCGCGGTCATGAGAAAAGTCACGCAATTATTTTTTCATGAATATCTATGAAAGTTTGATCAATTTATGATATACGTAATTTATTGGAAAAAAATTACGTGACACGGATGAGAATAATCATATGTCAGCACAAGAGCAAGGAAACCTGAAACATGGTTTGAGTAATCGGCACATCCAGCTTATTGCATTGGGTGGGGCGATTGGCACAGGGCTTTTTCTTGGTATATCACAATCGATTAAATTAGCAGGTCCATCGGTCATCCTCGGTTATGCCATTGCAGGATTTATTGCTTTTTTAATGATGCGTCAGCTTGGTGAAATGGTGGTTGAAGAGCCAGTCAGTGGTTCTTTTAGTCATTTTGCCTACAAATATTGGGGACCATTTGCAGGGTTCATGTCAGGATGGAACTATTGGGTACTCAATGTGCTCGTCTGTATGGCAGAACTAAGCGCAATTGGTCTTTACATTCAATATTGGTGGCCGCAAATCCCAACGTGGGCATCTGCTTTAACCTTCTTTGTCTTAATTAATGGCATTAATTTGCTGCATGTTAAGTTTTTTGGCGAAATGGAATTTTGGTTTTCTATTGTCAAAATCTTGGCGATTCTTGCAATGATTGGTTTTGGTTCATATTTGCTTGCAACAGGCACGGCAGGTCCACAAGCAAGCATTTCGAATCTTTGGGCACTTGGTGGTTTCTTCCCATTTGGTGTTGAAGGCTTAGTCATGGCAATGGCGGTCATTATTTTTGCTTTCGGTGGTATTGAGCTTTTCGGTATTACTGCGGCTGAAGCACGTGACCCTGATAAAACTTTACCTAAAGCTGTGAATCAAATTATTTACCGTATTTTGATTTTCTATATTGCGACACTTTTTGTTTTATTCTCGCTATTTCCATGGAATCAAATGGCTGAAGGCGGTAGCCCGTTTGTGATGGTATTTGCTTCTTTAGATAGCCAAGGAATTGCAACGTTATTAAACTTTGTGATTTTGACAGCAGCGGTTTCAGTTTATAACGGCACAAGTTATTGCAGTAGCCGTATGTTATTGGGCCTTGCACAACAAGGAAATGCACCAAAAGTATTTGCACACATTAATAAACGTGGTATTCCAACCAATGCAGTGATCCTTTCTGCTGCTGTGACTATTTTATGTGTACTGTTAAATTATATTTTCCCTGAAAAAGCATTTGGTTTACTCATGATGTTGGTTGTAGCAGCCATTGTGATTAACTGGGTTGTAATTTCATGGACGCATTTAAAATTCCGCAAATACATGCAACGCCAAGGGCAAACAACGAAGTTCCCAAGCTTCATGTATCCATTTAGCAACTATTTGTGCATCGTGTTTATGTTGGGCATTTTAATTGTGATGTCTTTAACACCAGATATGCGTGTTGCGGTCATGATGATTCCTGGCTGGATATTGTGTTTGATGGTGGCTTATCAATTTAAACGCCGCAAACTAAAAGCTGAGCAGTCTTTAACTGCTGTAGAAGCCGATATTTAATAACAGCGTAAGTTGTATTTACCAAAAGGACGTATCTCATACGTCCTTTTTTATTTTTAAAATTTAACTACAGAAATTAAAGGACTTTATTATTGTTATAATATAACATTTGCTCAATTTAATGATGAGCAGTTTTCCCATTTTTGGCGAAGATAGAGCATATTTATGAAACGTTATTTAGGTTTAATTTTATTATCTCTTACAGCGTGTAGTACTCAAACACCCAAGCCAACAGATTCTAAGCATTTTCACTCTTTGCCTCAGCCTTCTAAAACAGTGGTCAGAATAAAGCAGCAACCTGAAGATTATGTGGCTTGGATCGCAACCGCAGATCACGGACAGTCTGTACAAGCCTATAAGCAATTTCTTAAGCAAAAAGGGCTTGCCAATTTAGTTCCAGACTATGAGTTATTACGCTCGGCTCGCGATTGGCAAAAATGTGGAGTTGAACCCTATGCGGTGCCACCAAGAGAGATTTGGTCCAATATCGTTCCGACGCTTAGCATTTTAAAAGCATTAGTTGACGATGGTGTAATTAACGATTTTGAAGTGACCTCGGCCTATCGAGCTTTATCTTTAAATCGCTGTGCGGGTGGCGCAGATGCTTCTCGACATGTCTTTAATGCAGCGCTTGATTTTCGAATTGGACCAGAACAGCCTACCGATTTAGACCAGTTCAATATTCAACAAACCAAAACTAAACTTTGTCAGTTCTGGGAAACCAAGGGCCAAGCACTTAATATGGGGCTGGGTGTTTATGCTTCGGGACAAATCCATATTGATAGCCAAGGATTCCGTTCATGGGGACCTGACCATCACTATAGAACCTCGATTTGTCAGTAATTATAAAAGCAATTTTTTCAAAGACTAAGTGAATGGGCTTAAATAAAACTGGAATAAAAACTTGATCAATAGTTATGTTATAACATAACATTATTGTGGTTTAGAAATAGATTACGCCTGTGATCTGGCCATATTTAAATGGTCAGCCATGATCAGTTTAAATATTATTCAAAGAGATCAAGCCATGCGCACTGCAATCGCCAACTCATTTGCCAAGCTTCCTGTCACTGTTTTATCTGGCTTTTTGGGTGCAGGAAAGACCACATTACTCAACCATATTTTAAATAATCGTGAAGGCCGCCGTATTGCCGTGATTGTTAATGATATGTCTGAGGTGAATATTGACGCGGCATTAGTACGCGAAGGTGGGGCGGAGCTTTCAAGAACAGATGAAAAGCTGGTGGAAATGAGTAATGGCTGTATTTGTTGCACGTTACGAGAAGATTTATTGGTTGAGGTTAAACGTTTAGCCGATGAAGGACGCTTTGATCAATTGGTGATTGAGTCAACTGGCATTTCTGAACCCCTGCCTGTTGCAGAAACTTTTACTTTTGAAGATGAAGATGGAAACTCTCTCAATGAATTTGCTCGACTCGACACCATGGTCACAGTAGTCGATGCTTTTAACTTTCTTAAAGATTACGGTTCAATCGACTCCCTGCAAGAACGTGGCGAGTCGCTAGGTGAAGAAGATGAGCGAACCGTGGTCGACCTTCTTATTGATCAGATCGAGTTTTGTGATGTGATTATGCTGAATAAAATTGACCTGATTGAGCAGTCTCAGCAAGACCAACTCATCGCGATTTTAAAAACTCTAAACCCGCGTGCTCGAATTGAAATTGCTCAATTTGGAAAGATCGCTTTAGATAAAATTTTAAATACACAGCTATTCGATTTTGATGAAGCTGCACAAGCGCCAGGCTGGTTAAAAGAATTACGTGGTGAGCATACGCCAGAGACTGAAGAGTATGGCATTAGTAGCTTTGTTTACCGCGCACGCCGACCTTTCCATCCCGAGCGTTTTTATGATCTTGTACAAGCTGAATGGCCAGGTGTCGTCCGTTCTAAAGGCTTTTTCTGGTTGGCTGCTGAACCGACATTGGCTTATTCATGGTCACAAGCGGGTGCGATGGCACGGCATGGCTTAGCAGGTTATTGGTGGGCCGCCGTTGCAGAAGAAGACTGGCCGAGTGACTTAGACAGCATCGAACAAATTAAAAAGGTTTGGGACGCTCAAACAGGTGATGCGCGTCAGGAGCTGGTTTTAATTGGTATGCAAATGGATGAGCAAGCTTTAATAGAGCGCTTAGACCGTTGTTTATTAAGTGATAAAGAAATGGCTTTAGGACCACAAGCTTGGCAGAACTGGCCTAATCCTTTTAAACAAGAAGATGAAACCATGTTGATTGCTTAATTAAAAAAGCCCCTATTTTAAAGGGGCTTTTTTTATGATTTGTCTTTAATGAAAATCTTTCGAATGTAGCTGTTAAGCGGTGTGGAATAATATTTCTCAATTGCTGCGCTGATAATAAAGGTTAGAACCAAATAGCCAATTAAAAGCATAATTTTGATGCTAGCGTCGGTTTGAGCCGGAACAAAAGCAACCTTCATAAGGCCCAGCACAACCAGATGAAACAAATAAGTTTCATAACTTCTTTGCCCTAACCAGACCATGATTTTTGTAAATAGACTCTGTGCTTGCGTTTCGGAAGGATGCTGAAAACACAAAATGAGTAAGCCTGTGGCAAAAGCAAATAAGCTGATACCCCATGTACTCACTTCTTTAATTGGTGCATATAAATAAAGAGCGACCATGCCCAAAATAATCAACCACGAAAGAGGTTTTTTATAAGTCCAGTCTGGTCGATATGTATGAGAAAAAATGGCAGTTAAACAGCCAATCGCTATACCATCAAAACTCGAAAAATAATGATATAAATAGGCGCCGCTTTCTTCTCCAAAATGTAGAGATCTAAAATAAGGCCCATATAAAATTACTCCAATCAGTACAGCAATAAAGAGCTTATTACTACGCGTGAGCAGGCACAATAATGGAAAAACAAAGTAAAAAACTTCTTCTACAGAGAGCGACCACAACACGCCTAAAGCATAGTTTACCCAACCGAATTTAATAATCAGGATATTCATCCAGAAGGTTAAAGCTGCAAAAATTGTTAGGGGATAGGAAACCTCAATACCATTTGGTGCTTGGTTCATAAAGGGTTTTAAGTCAAACGAACCGAGTATGCTTACACCTAAAATGAGTAAAACCAGACACGGTAAAATACGGGCTGCCCGTCGGATATAAAAATGTTTGAGGTTAATTGCGGAAAATTGTTTGTCTCTTTTTAAGGTGTGATGGGTAATTAAAAAACCCGAAATTACAAAAAACATGGTGACGCCAAAATTTCCGTTTCTTGCGATGACTGTGCTAAATGCTTCACCTAAGAAATCAAAACCTAACCATGTATCTTTAAGTTTATAGGGAATATTAAAATGATGTAAAAGAACCAAAAGGATAGACATTCCTCGAAGAATATCTATTTTATAATTACGCATTCGATGTGCTTCCAGTTTTATTAATATACTGTGTGGCAGAAGAATACTATCGATCAGTTATTTTAAATAAAAATTTTAAGCAGCATTTCGTAAACCAGAAAAGACGATACTTTTTACATCCTTGAATTGAGCTAAGGCATAGCAGAAATAATTATTAAATAAATATTGATAAAGCCTTTATATATTTGAATTTCTCTACATAAAACTTTAAATTAGCTCTTATCGAGCTATGTTTATTTTTTAAACTTTTTAAAATCTATTTAATTCATAAATTAACATGTTGTATGTGGTTGTATATACATAGCATGTCAACTAAAATACCTTTTTGCCTGCCGCCTTTTTGAGTATTTGTTATGCCCAGAACATCAAAACAAGAACATGCTGAGCTTTCGATTGAAGCTGATAGTCCAGTTCCTTTATATCAACGCGTAAAACAGCTGATTTCACAAAAAATTTATGAAGGTACTTGGGCTGTAAATAAAAAAATTCCTTCGGAAAGTGAACTGGTTAATCAACTCGGTTGTAGCCGTATGACGGTAAACCGTGCGCTACGTGAGTTAACGACTGAGGGTTTACTCGTTCGAATTCAGGGCGTTGGTTCGTTCGTAGCTGAAGGGCAAGGCCGAACTGCACTTTTTCAGATTAATAATATTGCCGATGAGATTATTGCACGAAACCATAAGCACCACGCTGAAGTTTTAGTCTTAGAACAAATTTATGCAAATGCAGAGCAAAGCGTGTTAATGCAAACTCGCGAAGGGCAAAGATTATTTCACTCGATTATTGTGCATTATGAAAATGATGTACCTGTTCAGGTCGAAGATCGTTTAGTCGACGCAGCGCTCATTCCAGATTATTTACAACAAGACTTTAAAACCATTACCCCAAATGCTTACCTCATGGCAAAAGCACCTGTCTCAGAAGGTGAGCACATTGTCGAGGCAGTTTTAGCATCACCGCAAGAGTGTAAATGGTTGAAGATTACTAAAGCTGAACCATGTTTACTGATCCGTCGCCGTACATGGTCAAACAAGCAATTGATTTCAAGTGCACGTTTGATTTATCCGGGTAGCCGCTATTATCTCGAAGGGAAATTTAACCCATGATTGAGTTGATCAGGGCAGATCAATATACAAAAATGCTTTGGAAAAATGGTGCTGGCTTTACTTTAGAAATTGCTCGAAGCCAAGGTGAAACTGATTTCGATTGGCGTATTTCGATGGCAGATGTGACCACTTCTGGTCCATTTTCGCTATTTCCCAATAAGCAACGCATTATTAGCGTTCTTGATGGACAGGGTATGGTATTACATGTCGATGATCTTCCTGCCAAAACGCTAAACCAAGGCGATATTTTTGCTTTTCATGGTGAGAGTCAGGTTCAAAGTGAACTGATAGACGGTGCAATTCGAGATTTAAATTTAATTTATGATCCTGCAAAGTTTCATGCCCGTTTTCAGTGGTTGAATGATGTGGTGGAGCAGGTATTTATTAGCTCGGCAGACCTGATTTTTATTTTTAATCAGGGTGGTGAAACACAAGTAAAGGTGGATGATCATTCCGTTCAGCTTGCTACTCAAGAGACGCTAAAAATTGAGAGAAATGCTGGCGTTACATCAATCAGTTTTCTAAAAAAACATCTTAAAAGTTGCTATGTCATTGAGTTAATTCAACGATAAAAAGACATTATTTACGACTTAAAAAGCACATGTCGATTTAAAAGATATGTGCTTTTTTTATGCCTAATATAAAAATAAATTAATTTAATTCATAAGCTTATTCAATTTTTTTAAAAAAATATGAGTAACCCTCTTCACGCCGTAAAATATTTGTGTAGTATATGGATGTATATACAAGTTAATACATTACTATACAAATGCAGAAACAAGTGATGTTCTGCTGATGTAAGCTCAAAGGAAGGAGTCCGCCTGTGACAACAATGACAACAAAATTTCGTGATGTAGAAATTCGTGCGCCACGCGGCACTGAATTGACGGCTAAAAGTTGGTTAACTGAAGCTCCATTACGTATGTTGATGAATAACCTTGATCCGGACGTTGCAGAAAACCCGAAAGAGTTGGTTGTATACGGTGGTATTGGCCGTGCAGCACGAAACTGGGAATGTTTCGACAAAATTGTAGATACTCTAAAAAATCTTGAAACTGACGAAACTTTATTAGTTCAATCAGGCAAGCCAGTTGGTGTATTTAAAACTCATAAAGATGCACCACGCGTTTTAATTGCAAACTCAAACCTTGTACCGCACTGGGCAAACTGGGAACACTTTAACGAGTTAGATGCAAAAGCTTTGGCAATGTACGGTCAAATGACAGCAGGTTCTTGGATCTACATCGGTAGCCAAGGCATTGTGCAAGGTACTTACGAAACTTTCGTTGAAGCAGGCCGCCAACATTACAACGGTGACTTAAACGGTCGTTGGGTTCTTACTGCTGGTTTAGGCGGTATGGGTGGTGCTCAGCCTTTAGCTGCAACACTTGCTGGTGCGTGTTCTTTAAACATTGAATGCCAACAAGCAAGTATCGATTTCCGTTTACGTACCCGTTATGTAGATGAACAAGCAACTGATTTAGATGATGCTTTAGCGCGTATTGATCGTTATACAAAAGAAGGTAAGGTCATTTCAATTGCACTTCATGGCAATGCTGCAGAAATTTTACCTGAGCTTGTTCGCCGTGGTGTACGTCCTGACATGGTAACCGACCAAACAAGTGCACACGATCCACTCAATGGCTACCTACCAGTAGGCTGGACTTGGGATGAATACCGTGAGCGCGCGAAAACTGAACCAGAAGCTGTTGTAAAAGCTGCAAAACAGTCGATGGCAAAACACGTACAAGCGATGCTCGATTTCCAAAAAATGGGTGTTCCAACATTTGACTATGGTAATAACATCCGTCAAATGGCGAAAGAAGAAGGCGTAGAAAACGCTTTTGATTTCCCTGGTTTCGTACCTGCATATATCCGTCCATTGTTCTGCCGTGGTATTGGTCCATTCCGTTGGGCAGCGCTTTCTGGTGACCCAGAAGATATTTATAAAACAGATGCCAAAGTTAAAGAGTTAATTCCTGATGATGAACATTTACATCACTGGTTAGACATGGCACGTGAACGCATTAGCTTCCAAGGCTTACCAGCGCGTATTTGTTGGGTTGGTCTAGGCTTACGTGCAAAACTTGGTTTGGCATTTAACGAAATGGTTCGTAGCGGTGAATTATCAGCTCCAGTTGTGATTGGTCGTGACCACTTAGACTCAGGTTCGGTTGCAAGTCCAAACCGTGAAACTGAAGCAATGCAAGACGGCTCAGACGCAGTATCAGACTGGCCTTTATTAAATGCATTGTTAAATACAGCAGGCGGCGCAACTTGGGTATCTCTACACCATGGTGGCGGTGTAGGTATGGGCTTCTCTCAACACTCTGGCGTTGTGATTGTGTGTGACGGTACAGATGAAGCTGCTGCACGTATTGCTCGTGTACTGACCAATGACCCTGCAACAGGTGTTATGCGTCATGCCGATGCCGGTTATGAAATTGCGATTAACTGTGCGAAAGAGCAAGGCTTAAACTTGCCAATGATCACGCAATAAAAATACATGGAAGAACTGGCGGTGCTTTTTGCAATTGTGAAAAGCACTGTCTCAGCAGAATATAGTGCAAAAAATTAGGAAGCCAACATGGAATTACTGATCCAACCGGGAAAATTAACCTTAGCTGATTTACGTCAAGCTTACCTCAACCCGATTAAAGTTAAATTAGATGAAAGTGCTTCAGCTGCAATCAACGCAAGCGTGGCTTGTGTAGAACAGATTGTAAATGAAGGGCGTACAGCTTACGGCATTAACACAGGTTTTGGTTTACTTGCTTCAACCAAGATTGCTCCTGAAGATTTAGAACAATTACAGCGTTCGTTAGTTCTTTCGCATGCGGCAGGTGTAGGTGAAGCACTTGATGATGCAATGGTTCGTTTAATTATTCTATTGAAAGCAAATAGCTTGGCACGTGGCTTCTCAGGTATTCGCCGTAAAGTGATTGATGCTTTGTTGGCTTTAATTAATGCTGAAGTTTATCCGCACATTCCTCTTAAAGGTTCAGTAGGCGCTTCAGGTGACTTAGCACCACTTGCACATATGTCCTTGATTTTACTTGGTGAAAGTAAAGCTCGCTACAAAGGTGAATGGTTACCAGCAGTTGAAGCTTTAAAAATTGCAGGTTTAGAGCCAATTTCTTTAGCTGCTAAAGAAGGCTTGGCACTTCTAAATGGTACACAAGTTTCGACCGCTTATGCTTTACGTGGTTTGTTTGAGGCTGAAGATTTATTTGCTGCTGCGACAGTTTGTGGTGGCTTAAGTGTTGAAGCAATGCTAGGTTCACGCTCACCGTTTGATGCCCGTATTCATGAAGTACGTGGCCAACGTGGTCAAATTGATGTGGCGGCGGCTTATCGTGACTTATTGACGGATTCGAGTGAAATTGCACATTCACACGAAGACTGTAGCAAAGTTCAAGATCCGTATTCTTTACGTTGCCAACCACAGGTGATGGGCGCATGTCTAACCCAAATCCGTCAGGCTGCTGAAGTTTTAGAAATTGAAGCAAATGCGGTATCTGATAACCCACTTGTTTTTGCAGAACAAGGTGATGTGATTTCTGGTGGTAACTTCCATGCAGAACCTGTAGCAATGGCGGCAGATAATTTAGCATTGGCAATCGCAGAAATTGGTTCACTTTCAGAACGTCGTATTTCGATGATGATGGACCGTCACATGTCACAGCTTCCACCGTTCTTGGTTGCAAATGGTGGTGTTAACTCAGGTTTCATGATTGCTCAAGTGACAGCAGCAGCTCTTGCGAGTGATAACAAAGCACTTGCACATCCGGCGAGTGTTGATAGTTTGCCAACTTCAGCGAATCAGGAAGACCACGTATCAATGGCTCCGAATGCAGGTAAACGTCTTTGGTATATGGCTGATAACGTCCGTGGCATTTTAGCTGTCGAATGGTTAGGCGCTTGTCAGGGTCTAGACTTCCGTGAAGGCTTAAAAAGCTCGCCTAAACTTGAACAAGCTCGTAAAATCTTGCGCGATCAAGTTCCTTACTACAGTGAAGACCGTTTCTTTGCTCCTGATATTGAACAAGCAAGTGAATTACTTTCGAGTGGCTGTTTAAACGAGTTACTTATTCCAAAACTACTCCCTAGTTTATCTGAAGTGTGATTGATAAAACGGTCACATGGAGTGGCCGAATCTAACTAAATTTCCTCAAGGATTGGAGATTATAATGTCACAAAACTCCACACTACAGCGGGGATTGAACACCCGCCATATTCGTTTCTTGGCATTGGGCTCAGCAATTGGAACTGGGCTTTTCTATGGTTCGGCTACCGCCATTAAAATGGCGGGGCCTTCAGTATTATTGGCGTATATCGTTGCAGGGATTGCAATTTATATCGTTATGCGCGCACTGGGTGAAATGGCTGTCCATAACCCAGTATCCGGTTCATTTAGCCACTATGCATCACAATACATCAGTCCACTGGCAGGTTTTACTACGGGTTGGACGTATGTTTTTGAAATGGTGATTGTCGCGATTGCCGATGTCACCGCTTTTGGTATTTATATGGGGTTCTGGTATCCCGATGTACCACGGTGGATCTGGATTTTATCTCTGATTATGTTCTTGGGTGCCATTAACTTAATTCACGTTAAAGTCTTTGGTGAACTCGAATTCTGGCTTTCCATCATTAAAGTTAGTGCCATTGTTGCCATGATTTTAGGTGGAATAGGCTTAATGTTTTATGGCTTCCACGCTGACCATAGCAGTGTGGTACCGGGTATTCAAAACTTATGGATTTATGATGGCTTTATGCCGCATGGCATTGCAGGCTTAGTTGCATGTTTATCTGTGGTTGTATTTGCTTTCGGTGGTATCGAAATTATCGGTTTAACTGCTGGCGAATCACAAGACCCTAAAACCACTTTGCCAAAAGCAATTAATGCTGTTCCAGTACGTATTTTACTTTTCTATGTACTGACCATTTTTGTTTTGATGTCGATTTTCCCATGGAATCAAATTGGTAGCCAAGGTAGCCCATTCGTACAAATTTTTGAAAATTTAGGCATTAAATCTGCCGCGAATATTCTAAATATTGTTGTGGTGACTGCTGCAATTTCAGCAATTAATAGTGATGTATTTGGTGCTGGCCGTATGCTTTACGGTATGGCAAACCGTGGTCAAGCACCTCGAATCTTCCAAAAGTTATCGCGTAATGGTGTGCCTTGGATGACTGTTGTGGTTATGGCTGGTGTGCTGTTAATTGGTGTGGTGTTGAACTACCTAATTCCTGAAAATGTATTCATGATCATTGCATCAATTGCCACTTTTGCAACGGTTTGGGTATGGCTCATGATTTTGCTTTCGCAAGTTGCGATGCGCCGTAAATTATCTACTGCTGAAATTAAAGCACTTGATTTCCCTGTATGGGGTTGGCCAGTTGCACCTGCGTTCGCGATTGGTTTCATGGTGTTTATTTTAGTGATGATGGGTTATTTCCCTGATTCACGTCCTGCAATTTATGTCGGAATAGCATGGCTTGCACTCTTAACTATTGCTTATCGCATATGGGTAAAACCACAGCAAAACTTGGGAAAGGAAAGTAATCCTATCCAGCAAAATGTTGAGATAGAAAGCTAACAAATGAACTGCCCAATGGTTTCACTATTGGGCAGTTTTGAGGAAAGGCTCATGAAAAAACTTTGGCAGAATTGCCACATTGCGACCATGCAAAATGGGCAATACTCCTACATTGAAGATGCTGCAATTGTCACAGAAGGGCATCTCATTCAGTGGATTGGAAAACAACAACAACTTCCTGCCGACACATATTCCGAAACAGTTGATTTAAAAGGCGCTTGGGTAACCCCAGGGTTCATTGACTGTCATACGCATAGTGTATTTGGTGGCAACCGTAGTGTTGAGTTTGAAAAACGCTTGCAAGGTGTAAGTTATGCTGAAATTGCAGCAAGTGGTGGCGGTATTGCCAGTACAGTACGCGCAACCCGAGAAGCCAGCGAAGAACAACTATTAAATTCAGCACTTAAACGTATTCGCTGTATGCAACAAGATGGTGTAACCACTATCGAAATTAAGTCTGGCTACGGACTCAATTACGAAAATGAACGCAAAATGCTGCGTGTGATCCGTCAAATTGGTGAAAAATTACCAATGACGGTCAAAAGCACATGTTTAGCTGCACATGCTTTACCACCAGAGTACAAAGACCAAAGCGATGCTTATATTGAGCATATCTGTACGGAAATGCTGCCTAAACTGCATGCTGAAGGTTTAGTCGATGCAGTTGATGCATTCTGCGAGCATTTAGCATTTTCACCTGCTCAGGTTGAGCGTGTTTTTAAAACAGCACAATCATTGGGTCTACCTGTTAAGCTTCATGCTGAACAGCTTTCATCACTCGGCGGTTCAAGCTTGGCAGCACGTTATCATGCTTTGTCGGCTGACCATTTAGAGTACATGACCGAAGATGATGTCAAAGCAATGGCAGAGTCGGGTACGGTTGCTGTGTTACTACCGGGCGCCTTTTATCTATTACGTGAAACACAATATCCACCGATTGAAAGCCTCATTAAACATGGCGTGCGTATTGCGTTGTCGAGTGATTTAAATCCGGGCACATCTCCAGCACTTTCTGTACGTTTAATGCTGAATATGGGCAGTACGTTATTCCGTTTAACGCCTGAGCAAGCATTAGCAGGTGTCACCATTCATGCTGCACAAGCGCTCGGTTTAGAACAAACGCACGGCAGTTTGGAGCAGGGTAAAGTCGCTGACTTTGTGGCTTGGGATATTGAGCATCCATCTGAAATTGTTTACTGGCTGGGCGGAGATTTGCCGAAGCGAGTCGTTCAGCATGGACAAGAAGTTATTTTTTTAAACGGTGTCACATGAATCACACATTTAAATGGCAAGGTCGCCATGATGGCGAGGGTGAAGCACACCAACGTATTCACCATATTATGAATAAAACCCAACATGCTGAATTTGCGTTGATTGGTTTTAGCTCTGATGAAGGCGTGAAACGTAATAAAGGCCGAGTCGGTGCTGCCGATGCGCCAGATGCAATCCGTAATCAGCTTGCCAATTTACCTATTCATCGTCCAGTCAGTATTGTCGATTTGGGTACAGTGACCTGCGAATATGACAATTTAGAGCAAGCCCAAACCGAGTTGGCTGAGCAAGTCGCAACTAGCCTACAAAATGGTTTAAAACCGATTGTATTGGGCGGTGGACATGAAGTTGCGTTTGGCAGCTTTAGCGGTCTGTTCCAATATGTACAAACTCACGCGCCAGATAAAAAAATAGGCATTATTAATTTCGATGCCCATTTCGATTTGCGTGAAGCGGAGCATGCCACCTCTGGAACACCTTTTTTACAAGCAGCGCGACTTTCAGAACAGCATCAAAAACAATTTAATTATTTATGTATTGGGGTCGCTAACCACGCCAATACTAAAGTTTTGTTTGATACAGCCGATGCGCTGAATTGTTCATATTTACGTGATCATGAGGTTAATATTTTTAACCTAAACAATGTGCTCGCGGCAGTTGATGCTTTTATTGAAAAAGTAGACTATTTGTACGTTACGATTGATTTAGATGTCTTCGCAGCTGCGGTTGCACCCGGAGTCAGTGCACCAGCTGTAAAAGGAATTGATTTAGCCACTTTTGAAGCAATTTTTAAGCATATTCAAGAGACTGGAAAAATCAAACTTTTAGATATTGCCGAGTGCAATCCAAAATTTGATTTAGACAATAGAACAGCAAAACTGGCTGCGTATATTGTTTATCAATATTTGTTTTCTTGAGAAACAATTTTTAATGTAGAAATAAAAAAGTGCACTGAGATCGCTCATGTGCTCTTTTTTTGACTTTTTGGTAAATTAAAGTCAGATTCGGAATAAAGATAGCAACTATAAATAATTTAATTAAAAAGAAAATTAATTTATAAAATCATTGAGTTAAAAAATACTCGATTTTTACACCATTTTATAGGCTGCTTGGCACGTAATTTGTTTTGTCTATATTTTAAACTTCGTTAAATATTTCTGGATAATTAAATGAAAAACAGAACCTTACATTTTGCTTGTATCAGTGTTTTATTTTGGATGTCTCATTCTTCTGATGCTGCAAGCCCCGAAATAAATACAAATACCATCGAAAAATCACAATCTAAACAAAACAGTGATGTCTCTGTTCGGGTGAAAGCTTTAAACCAGCTTTTACAAGAACAGTGGGAATACACTTTGAAAAATAATCCTGAAACTGCAACGACATTAGGCGATTTACGCTATAACAATCGTTGGACCGAGGTTTCAAAAAATCAGATCGAGAAAGATAAAAAAACGACTCAAAATTTTTTAAAACGTCTTGAAGCAATTGATAGCACAGGATTTTCAGCAACTGATCAATTAAATAAAGACTTAATGATTTATCAGTTGAAAGAGACTCTTAAAAGTTATGATTTGAAACTCTATGAGATGCCTTTCAATCAAATGTGGGGACTGCATTTACAATTTCCGGGATTCATTAGTTCGATTCCATTTAATAATGCTAAACAATATCAAGACTATATTGCTCGTTTAAAACAAATCCCTCTTATTCTTGATCAAGGGATTGAGTTAGCAAAACAAGGACAAAAAGATGGTTTGATACCACCGAAATATTTACTTGAAAAAGTGGCAAAGCAGATTGATAGCATTGCAACTCCAGCAGGGAAAGACAGTGTGTTTGCTTCGCCATTAAAGCAATTTCCAAAAAACATTTCGAAAGCAGAACAAGAGCGTTTAAGCCGTGAAATACTACAGGCCATAGATCAGAATGTTCGCCCTGCTTATCAAAAACTCGGCACGTTTATTCAGAAAGATTACTTACCCTATGGACGACAACACGTGGGTATCTGGAGCTTGCCAAACGGTGACGAGCTCTATCGTTTTTATGTAGAAGATAATACGACAACCTCTGAAAGCCCTGAAAATATTCATCAGCTTGGGTTAAAAGAAGTTGCTCGTATAGAAGCGGAAATGCTGAAAATTGCCAAAGCACAAGGTTTCAACGACTTAAAAAGTTTCCAACAATCCTTAAAAACAAACCCTACGGTTTTCCCCAAATCTCGTGAAGAAATTTTAGAGATTTATCGCGGATATATTGCCCAAATGCAACCAGAATTACCGAAGCTATTTGGTTTATTACCCAAAAATAAAGTCGAAGTTTTGCCTGTAGAGCAATATCGAGAAAAAGAAGCGGCAGGTGCGGAGTATCACCAAGGCACGCCTGATGGTTCACGTCCCGGACAGGTGTATGTAAATACTGGCGACTTCTCTGAACGTTCAAAAATATCAATGGAAGCGACCGCTTACCATGAGGCAATTCCCGGGCACCATATGCAGATTGATATTGCCCAAAACCTACCAAATTTGCCGATGTTTCGAAAGCAACCCAACCACACCGCCTACATTGAAGGATGGGCACTTTACGCAGAGCAATTGGGTAAAGATGTTGGTTTCTATAAAGACCCGCTTTCAGATTATGGACGACTCTCGAGCGAGTTGTTCCGTGCTTGTCGGTTAGTGGTTGATACGGGCGTGCATTATAAAAAGTGGACCCGTCAGCAAATGATTGATTTTATGCGTGAACACTCAGCTTTAGATGAACCTGATATTCAGGCAGAGGCAGATCGCTATATTGCTATTCCTGCCCAAGCATTGGCTTATAAGATGGGGCAACTCAAAATTTTAGAGCTACGGGAGTTAGCAAAACATGAGCTTGGAGACCGCTTTGATATCAAAGCGTTCCATGACATGATCTTAAATGCAGGAACATTGCCATTAAATATTCTGGATGCACGTATTAAAAATTGGATTAAGGAACAAAAAGCGGCAGCTTAAAATAAATTCGAAATTTAGGTCAGGTCCTCGTTGGGCCTGATTTAAAAACCGATAGAAAACATAATATAATAATAAAAAATATATTTTCGAAATTAGAAATGGAAAAAAACCTAAAAGAATATCAGGCTATTATTTTTGATTTAGATGGTACCTTAGTCGACTCCTTTCATTTTTTTCTAAGCGTTTTAAATCAACTTTCCGCAAAGTATAAGTTTAAATCTGTAGGGCTACATGAAGTAGAGCAGTACAAACATCTTTCACCAAAAGAAATTATGAAAGAGATGAATGTTTCTAGGTGGAAACTGCCTTGGATTGCGAAAGATTTTATTCAGCTAATGAAAGAAAGAGATGAAGAAATTCATCTATTTGAAGGCATGCGGGACCACTTAATTGAACTGCATAAGCAAGGGTATACGCTCGCAATTATTACTTCAAACTCTAAAGAAAACTGTCAAAATGTACTTGGTAAAGAACTCTGTGAGCTTTTTAGCCATATTGATGGCGGCTCGTCTATATTTGGCAAAGCGAAGCGAATTAAGCGTGTTCTCAACATTTTGGATGTAAGTAAAAACCAAGCAATTTATGTCGGCGACCAAACCACGGATGGCGAAGCTGCACATGAAGCAGGTATTGATTTTGCTGCGGTAGGTTGGGGTTATACATCGGCTGAAAAATTAAAAACCATTCAGCCCAAAGTCGTGCTAACAGACTTGGCAACCATGAAAGAATTTTTCTAAATACATGAAATACAGGACCAACCATGAATAACAATAACAACCCGATTGGAATGATTGATTCAGGTTTAGGTGGGCTGTCTCTCTTTAAGCACATTCGTCAGGCTCTTCCGAATGAAGATATTATCTATTTTGCAGACTCGAAATATGTCCCTTATGGAGACAGGGAAAGTGACTGGATTGTTTCACGAACCACTCACTTAATCTCAAATCTTATAAATGACGGGAAGTGCAAAGCGATTGTGGTTGCTTGTAACACCATGACGGCTGTAGCAATTGAAACGATTAGAGCGCAAATTAATGTGCCACTTATTGCCATAGAACCCGCGGTAAAACCTGCTGTAGCCATCACACAAAGTAAGCATATTGCTGTTTTGGCAACCGCCACCACGGTGAAGGGAAAAAACTTAAAAAGTTTAATAGAAACGTATGCGCAAGATATTAAAGTCTCTTTGGTGCCTTGTATTGGCTTAGCCGAAAAAATTGAAACGGGTAAAGCACATACAGCGGAAGTTAAGGATTATTTAAAAAATATTTTGGCGCCGCTGGTCGAGCAAAAAGTTGATACGATTATTTTGGGATGCACACACTATCCATTTGTTTCAGCTACGATTCAAGAAATTGTTGGTCGTGATATCCAAATTATTGAGCCTTCGGAAGCAGTTACCGCACATTTAATGCGCCAATTAAATAGATATGATTTAAGTTCTGAAAGTCCAAATGAGGGAAATCATATTATTTGGACCAGTTCAGACCCGTTGGAAGTTGCAGACGTTAGTTTTTCTTTGTTAGGTAAGCATTTACCAGTAAAAGATATCGCAATATAAACTTCATCAGGATGGTAAGAGAGCTTTCTCTTACCATCTTATGTTCTAGCTCAAATTAAGCTTATTTCAATTCCCAGCGCTGTTTTGGGTCATTAGATCGTTGACTAATACCTACCGATGAACCCCAGAGATGCGTTAGTACAGCATCTGGTTGGCCTTCTACAAAGATATAACCATCTTCAAATGCCCAGTTAGTTTGGTACTGGCGACCCGCGCCTTGCAAGAAAACATTGCCACTATGCCAATTAACTGGTTTTATTTCTTTACCATTGGTACTGTTTAACGCTGTTTGCAATTGTTCAAAAGACTCATTTGATTTTAAGCTGACTTTTAAAATCTTTTTGACCGTATCCATATTTTTTTCATTCGTATGTAAATCTAGTGCTTTTCTAAGCTCTAGAAGGACTTTTACGGCTTCTTTTTTGAGGTCTTGAGTATTTTCATATTCTTTATATGCTTTTCCATGAAGCTCCGCCATGCTCTCTTTCTTCATATTTTTGAGTAGAGCATCGATATTGTCATGGCGTAAATGCAATCGGAACTCTGATCTTGTAGTCCAATCTTTTTGATCCAAGACATCTAATTGTACAGAGGCAAGAATGATCTTATAGATTTGTTCATTCTGCTGAGCGAAAGGATTTTCAGACAAACCTTTAAGTTCAGGAATATCTAAAAAGAGCCAAGGAGAGGCAGCATATTCATAGAACTTTTGTTCGATGCGACGAATTGACTCATGAGCGAGTACAGCATTTAAATATTCGTTCAGCTTAGTCTCATCGAGTTTACCAACAAGTTCCGATTTAATCGTTTCTTCGCCGTTACTATAAATAAATGTCTGTAATAAATGAACAATATCAAGACAATCACTGGTTTTTAAGTGGGCGATTGTTTCTTCATCTTGCTTTGGTAAAAGACTAAGGAAATGCTCTAAGTCTTTATCAAATAATTTATATGCAATCGCATCTGTTTCAACATGAGCACCGAGCACCCAACTAGAACGGATATCTTTAACTTTGTTATAAAGCTTATTTTCTCGACCACTGCGATAGTCTTGGCTGTCAAAATACCAAAGCTCTTCGTCTATGTTTTTAACCTTGTCATGTACCGTAAAGAGTCGGTCATTTGTATGAGAATAGGCTAACTGACCCGTTTCACCACGTGCAGTTACAGCATCTTGTAAGCCATGGGTTTGTCCACCGTATGCGCTTGCGATACATGCACCTGTTTCTTTGTTAACGATTCTAAAGTTTCCGCCTGGAAATCCATTAGCCATGATGAGTTGCTCCTTATAATTAGAAAGTTTTTGTAGTAGTCGAAATTTATAGTTATTAGGCAAATTTCGAAGCGTGATTTATACCATAATTTTTCACATATAAATCCAAGTGTTTTTGTTGGTTTTTGTATATAACATATTGATTTAGTTGTATTTATTAGAATATCTTAAGAAGAAGATACCACTATTTTCTAAAGTTTCATGAACGTAATAAAAAAGTCCAGTATGTATTTCAAAGACATATCAGGCTTTTTAATAGATGAATTATCAAAACAAAGGTGACTTTCGTAACACGATATTTTTAAATTATTCTACAGTTACTGACTTAGCCAAGTTACATGATCGGGCAACATCTCTCTATATATTTATATAGACTGTTAAATTAGAATTAACGATTAATCTATTTTATTAACTAAATATATATAACCAAATTTTATATTTTAAATTTAATTTAAAGACATAAATATAATAAAGAGAATAATATTATTTAAACATTAATTAAATTATTATATTTAAACTTTTTCATTAAAATAAATTGACGTTCTTTATTATACCGATTATTATCTCGTTGCTGGCCTACATTGCCAGACGGTTTTGACAGACCGTAAGTCCCCATAGCGGATTATAGTTCTACTATAAGTCGTTAGACCCTTGCGTCCCCTTTCTTTGCGGTAGGACGGAAGGGGGACGCCCCGTGCGTGCTGGTCTCTATGGGCACCAGTCTGTCAACCCTCTTTCGTTCTGCCACCCTAATCAATTGACGGTGATTTGGTGGTAGGACTCCATTTTTAAGGAGTTGGCCATGCCACAATTTAAACTCATTTTCTCTCTCATTTAACTATTTTATTTATTTAAAATTTGGGTTTTCTATATCCTGATTTTTTAAATTTATAAATTATTTTTATTTTAAAATATAAATTATTTTATTTTCCTATTTTTATGGGAGGATTAACTATTATTTAAAAAATTATTTTAATATTTAAACGAATAATATTTTTATTTTATTTAAAGATATAAATAATCATGAGAATAATATGAAACTTCATAAATTTATATTGTTTTTAAACCTTGTGGTCGGTGCTTACGGTATTACAAATGATGATGCCAATGCTCAGCAGGAATTTAAAAGAATTTGCTTGTCAGGTGAACACATGCAAGCCAGTTGCAATTGTATTTGCCAACAGCTTGCGCAGGTGTATTCACCTCAAACCGTACAACGTTTAAAACACACCAGTTTGCAAAGTCCTGTTCTCCCACAGGACTTTGCCCCTAACTTGTTCAGCAGCATTCAACGCTGCGACAAAACTCAAATGGGCTAAGTTCGCTTAGCTCCTTTATCTCTGTGTCGCAATGATCTCTCAAACTTTAAATCAGCGCAAAAGTAAAAGTCCGTTGTGACACAGGGTCCTAGGGGAGTTCTCTACTATCAAACTAGATTTTCTTTCACGTAAAAGCGCTTTTGTAGCGATATGAACGCAATAAAAAAGCCCGATAGGCAATTAATGCATATCGGGCTTTCTAATCAACAGAAGCGATCTAGACCATGTATGGCATAGATAGCATGTCTGATTATTACTCTACAGTTACTGATTTCGCCAAGTTACGTGGCTGGTCAACGTCTGTACCACGTAATACAGCAACGTGATAAGACAATAACTGAACTGGTACGCTATAAACAATAGGAGCTAACCATTCATTTACTGCTGGAATATGTACAACGTGTTGACGATCTTTTTCATTCACTCCGCTATTTTCATCAGCGAAAACGAATAATTCACCACCACGTGCCTGAACTTCTTCCATATTTGATTTTAGCTTATCAAGCATTTCATCATTTGGAGCAAGAATCACGATTGGCATTTCATTATCAACAAGTGCCAATGGACCATGTTTTAACTCGCCAGCCGCATAACCTTCTGCGTGAATATATGAAATTTCTTTAAGCTTTAATGCGCCTTCTAATGCGATTGGATAATTCGTACCACGGCCTAAGAATAAGCAGTGATTTTTTTCAACGAATAATTCAGACAAACGCAAAATTTCTGGATCATGTTTAAGCGTATCAAGAATAACTTTCGGGCTGTGCCATAGTTCACGTGTAATTTCTTCAAGAAGAGCAGGGCTAATACGTTGTTTCACTTGACCAATTTTCAAGATTAACAACATAAGCGCAGCGAGCTGAGTCGTGAACGCTTTAGTTGAAGCAACACCAATTTCAGGACCAGCAAGAGTCAATAAGTGATGATCAGTTTCACGAACCATTGAAGACGTCGCAACGTTACAGATAGTCAAAGTCTGAATATCGATATTGTTTGCTTTCGCACGCTTTTGAGTTTCACGTAGTGCCGCTAAAGTATCAGCAGTTTCACCTGACTGTGAAATACAGATATAAAGTGTATTTTCAACAATTACAGGGGTGCGATAGCGGAATTCACTCGCGATTTCAACTTGGCAAGGCACGCCAATCAGTTGTTCAAACCAATATTTCGCAATCATTCCTGAGTGGTAACTTGTACCACAAGCAATGATTTGTACGCTTTGAATTTTGTTGAAATCTGCATCAGCATTTTTCAAGAAATCATCACGCAAGCTATTGCCATCAAGCGCTTGAGAAATAGTTTGCTTGATTGCTTCTGGTTGCTCATAAATTTCTTTGAGCATGTAGTGTTTGTATTCACCTTTTGATGCACTGCTTACGGTTGCATCAAGCTCTCTTACTGGACGTTCAACGCGTTCGCCATTTGCAAATACTTCAATTGAAGTACGTGTAAGACGTGCAATATCACCTTCTTCTAGGTACATAAAGCGGTTTGTCACTGGTAAAAGGGCAAGTTGGTCTGAACTAATAAAGTTTTCACCAATACCTACGCCAATCACTAAAGGTGAACCTTCACGTACAGTAATGAGTTCATCTGGATAATCGCTGTGGATAATACCTAGCGCGTAAGCACCTTTAAGCTGAGGTACAACAGTTTCAACAGCATCTAAAAGGCTATCTGTGCTTTTTAGAGCTTCAGCAACTAAGTGTGCAACAACTTCAGTATCTGTTTGAGAAGTAAAAACATAACCTAACGCTTGAAGGTCATCTTTTAGCTCTTGGTAGTTCTCAATGATGCCGTTATGTACAACAGCAACCTTACCAGACATGTGTGGGTGAGCATTATTTTCAGTTGGCTTACCATGGGTCGCCCAACGTGTATGCGCAATGCCGATAGCCCCTGTAAGTTGGTGTTCAGCAACAGCATCAGCAAGATTGATAACTTTACCTACACGGCGCTCACGTAAAATTTGTTGATTATTTAGTAAAGCAACACCCGCAGAATCATAACCACGGTATTCAAGACGTTTTAAACCTTCAATTAAAATCTCGGTTACACAACGCTCTGCAACGCCTCCGACGATACCACACATACTTCAATCCTCTTATTTTTTAACCTTTTGGGGACGTTGATAATTTGCTTTAGAAATTTGTTGCGCACGTTCAAAGGAGAGACTTTGTTCAGCTACATCTTTCGTAATCACAGAACCCGCACCAACTGTAGCGCCATTCCCAATGGTCACCGGGGCAACCAGCGAGCTATTAGAACCGATAAAAACGGCATCGCCAATAGTGGTTTTGTGTTTATTTGCACCGTCATAATTACAAGTAATAGTACCTGCCCCAATATTTGATTCAGCACCGATTTCTGCATCACCTAAATAGGTGAAATGATTAGCTTTACTACCGAGTCCAATCGTTGTGTTTTTAACTTCCACAAAGTTGCCAATATGCACTTCATTTGCCAATTTAGCCCCTGGGCGTAAACGTGCAAATGGTCCAATCTGAGCATTTTCACCAACAACTGCGCCATCAAAAACGCTATAGGCCTGAACTTTAGTGCCTGCTGCAATTTTGGTGTTCTTTAAAATACAGCCCGCGCCGATTTCTACAAAATCACCAAGCTCACATTCACCTTCAATAATAACATTGATGTCAATGCGAACGTCTTGTCCAACTTTTACAGAACCACGTAAATCAAAGCGTGCAGGGTCAAAGAACATTACACCTTGTTGCATTAGCTTTTTGACTTGCTCTTGTTGGAACTGGCGTTCTAAAGCTGCAAGTTGTAAGCGGTCATTAACACCTTCAACTTCAAAAGCAAGCTCTGGTTCAACAGAGGCAACTTCTAAGCCATCTGCAATTGCCATTGCAACGATGTCTGTTAGGTAATATTCGCCTTGCGCATTTTCATTTGAAAGTTTAGGCAACCACTCATGAAGTTTTGCGTTGCTAACACAGTAAATACCTGTATTGAACTCTTTAATTTGACGTTGTGCTTCGTTTGCATCTTTATGTTCAACAATGGCTTGAATTTTGCCATCTTGGCGCACAATACGGCCATAACCTGTTGCATCATCTACAGTGAGCGTAACTAAGCCAATTCCTGTCTGGGTCGATGCATCTAATAATTTTTGTAGCGTATTTGCATTAATACATGGCACATCGCCTGATAAAATCAGTGAAACACCTTCTTTAGGAAGTACAGGTAAGGTCATTTGTACTGCATGACCTGTACCAAGTTGTTCTGCTTGCTCAACCCATTGAACATTTTCTTGGGCAAATGTTTGTTGTACGCGGTCACCACCATGACCATAAATCGTAATAATATTTTTAGCTTGTAATTGTTTTGCTGTTTGAATGACATGCCCTAATAGTGGGCGACCTGCTAAAGGTTGTAATACTTTAGGAAGCTGAGAACGCATACGCGTTCCTTTGCCAGCAGCAAGAATAATGACAGTAGTTGACATGTATAACTCTAATGATTAAGTCAAATGGATAATAATTAGTGTACAAAGAGCAGCCCATACACCGGCAATAATATCGTCAAGCATAATACCAAAACCACCGTGTACTTGACGATCAATAACACGGATAGGCCAAGGTTTCCAAACATCGAAAATTCGAAATAATATAAAGCCTGCAATCACCCACATCCAATTCATTTGTTGTAAGTAAATGAGAGGAAGAAAGGTAATAGATTGCCCTGCAAATTCATCCCACACAATTCGACCATCATCGTGTACATTTATGACTTTTGCTGTTTGTCCACAAATATAAATCCCGACCAAAGACATGATAATTATCGCGATTAAGCTTAAGTTAAATCCAAGCGATAACCAGATCGGAACGAAGAGTAGGGCAAAAGCAGAGCCAAAAGTACCCGGGGCTTTAGGTGCGAGACCAGATCCGAAACCAACTCCACAGAAAACGATGCAGCGGTTGAACCAAGACATGTCTTTAAAATGAATCGGCGGCTTATGCAAAGTGTTGGTATCCATGAATTTGCAATGGGTAATCCGAACCCAAATGCTCAAAAGTTAGTTGTGTTTGCTCAACGATCTGTCCGATCATTGTAATCTTAATGTCTAGTTGTTTTTGCAAAAGTTTTTCATAATTTTGCGGTGTTATTGTAAAACATAATTCGTAGTCATCACCACCAGCTAGCGCATATTGCCAGCGCTGCTGTTCTGGTAGTTTCTCTAGCGTTGAATCAATCGGTAACTTTTCTAAAAATAATCGAGCACCGACTTTTGACGCTTTTAAAATATGACCTAAATCTTGTGCTAATCCATCAGAAATATCAATCATGCTAGAAGCAAGGCCCTTTAACAGTTGTCCAAGCTGACAACGTGGCGTCGGGTAGTCTAGTCTTTTTTGTAATGGATGACCTAGGTGCTGTAAACCATATGCTGCATCACCAACTTGACCGCTCACACAAACATAGTCACCAACTTTTGCACCTGAACGTAACACAGCTTGTCCAGCTTCAATCCAGCCCATAGCTGTCACAGTAATGGTCAGATGTGGACCTTGGGTCGTATCTCCACCAATGAGAGCAACGCCAAATTGATTACAGCAGTCATAGATACCCTGACTGAATCCTTCGAGCCATTCATGGTCAATGGTAGGGAGGCTTAACGCAAGTAAAATACTATGCGGTTTAGCACCCATGGCAGCAATATCTGAAAGATTAACAGCCACACTTTTCCAGCCAATTGCATGCGCTGAGGTATTCAGAGGAAAGTGACGACCAGCAACTAGCGTATCTGCACAGATCACCAATTGTTGATTTTGAGGAGGGGTGACTAAGGCTGAGTCATCTCCAATACCTAAGGTGACATCTGTATAAGATTGTCTGTTAAAGTATTGGTCAATAATAGAAAACTCAGCCATATCAACTTCAAACCTATTAGTTTGCTTGTTGTTTTTCAGCACTACGTAGTGTTGAACTTAAACGATCTAAAACGCCATTAATGTATTTATGGCTATCTGCTCCACCAAAGTGTTTGGCGAGTTCAATGGCTTCATCAAGAACTACACGATAAGGTACTTCTAAATGATCACGTAACTCATAAGCACCTAAACGTAAGGTTGCGAGCTCTACACCATCAAGTGCACTAAGTTCACGGTCAAGTACCGGAATGAGTAATGCATCAAGATCATCGCGCAGTGCAATCACTTGCGTTAATAGTTCGTGATAGTAATTTAAGTCTACCTTGTGCATGGCATTTTCAGCACGAGTACGTGCTTCGATTTCATGTACAGGATTGTGACTCATTTGCCACTCATAAATACCTTGTACAGCAAAACGACGTGCTTTGCGTTTTGCTGCATAAGCGGCTTGCAGTGTTTGAGACATGCTTTAAATTGCCTTTAATAAATTAACCATTTCAATTGCAGTTAAAGCAGCTTCGCTACCTTTGTTTCCTGCTTTTGTACCTGAACGTTCGATGGCTTGCTCGATGCTATCAGTAGTTAATACACCATTGATGACAGGCAAGCTGCTTTCTAACGCAACTACACCTAAACCTTTTGCACATTCACCAGCTACGAAGTCAAAGTGTGGTGTGCTACCACGAATAACTGCGCCAAGTGCGATGATTGCATCAAATTGATTTGATGTAGCTAATTTTTTAGCAACAATCGGGAGTTCCCATGCGCCAGGAGCATGAATAACAGTAATGTTATCTTCATTTACACCATGACGTTTTAATGTGTCGATTGCACCATCCAATAAGTGTTCAACAACAAAACTGTTGAAACGACCCACTAAAATCGCATAACGACCTTCGCTTGCGAGATGTAATAAACCTTCAATACGGCGAATTGCCATAGCAACCTCGATTATTTCGTTGTGATTTGATCAGCAGTGACATATTCCACTACTTCTAAATTAAAGCCAGATAAAGCATTGAAACGTAATGGTGAGCTAAGAAGCTTCATTTTTTCAACACCTAAGTCACGCAAAATTTGAGCGCCTACACCAATGGTTTGATATTGATGTGAAAGTGCTGCATTGGATTTCACCGGTTTCGGCTTGTTTAAATCATCCAGCGCTGGTCCCAAGTCTTGCAAATGATCTTGCCCGATCCAGACTAAAACACCGCGATCACTCGCTGCAATTGTCTGTAGTGCACGGTCTAGATTCCACGCAGGTTCACCATCAGCTTTATTTAGCTTAAGTAAATCGCGAATTGGACTGAAACCATGTACACGTACTGTTGTAACACCTTCTTTTGGCTCGCCTTTGACTAAAGCCAAATGGATGTCTGGGTTACCAATCTCACGATAACGATAGAGTTCAAATGAACCATATTCTGTTTGAATGGTTTTTTGATCCAGACGTTCAACCGTTTGCTCATTTGTCATGCGGTAGTGAATCAAGTCCGCAATTGTACCAATTTTTAAGCCATGCTTCTCGGCAAAAATTTCTAAATCTGCACGGCGTGCCATTGTGCCATCTTCATTGATGATTTCACAAATGACAGACGCTGGTTCAAGACCTGCTAAGCGTGTTAAATCACAGCCCGCTTCGGTATGACCCGCACGGTGTAGAACACCGCCTGGCTGTGCCATTAACGGGAAAATATGGCCCGGTTGCACAATATCACTTGGCTTTGCATGCGCTGCGACAGCAGCTTGAATTGTATGTGCACGCTCTGCTGCTGAAATACCAGTCGTAATACCTTCAGCGGCTTCGATTGATAAGGTAAAGTTTGTACTATGCTGAGCACCGTTTTGGTCAACCATCAACGGAAGGTTTAACTGCTTACAGCGCTCACGGCTTAACGTTAAGCAAACTAGACCACGTGCATGGGTAATCATGAAGTTAATGTCTTCAGGACGAACATGCGTTGCTGCAATGACAAGATCACCTTCATTTTCGCGATCTTCGTCATCCATCAAGATAACCATTTTGCCTGCACGAATATCGGCGACAAGATCTTCAACACGACTCAGCGGCATTCGCTCTCACCTTTTTTTGTCGTTAGACAATTTCTATTTAATAAATTTTGCATAGTTTACGCTGTTTAGATAATTTTGCCTATGATTCTGATTTATCCAACTTTGCATCGAGATAGAATAGATCCAGCTTTATTTATACAAATAAATCATAAGAAAATGGAATAATTTAAAATAAAAACAATGAATTTAAATAAAAAACCTAGCCAAGAGGCTAGGTTCTGATATGCGCAGTTATTTTTTATGAAGCTGCACTGCTTGGACTATCATTTTGTGGGATTGATTTTTTTCCCATCAAAATTTCTGTCCGGATATTTTGAGCAAGTTCAGCACACTCTGCATTCATGCCATTGATCATAAATGCATGACGAGTCATCACATTGCTTGGGTTTGGCATTGCAACAAGTTGATAGCTGTCTTGAATTGCCTTGAGTTGATCATTTTCAAGATATAAAGCAGATTCTTTCGCATGAAGATGCTGTGCTAAACGTTGAGCCGCTTCTTTCGCATCAATTTGCATTGCTTCTACAGCATTACACGTTGCGCTACGGGTTTGCAGCGCAAAGCGTTTATCTTCGCGGTAACGTTTATATAAAACGTCTGAGAGTAGTTGGAAGACAGTTCCAATCATGAGTAAACACTCTACAGCATGCGTATGCGAGGTTGAAATCGCGAGTGTCGCGCCCTCGGCATTAAACTCATCTACCACTTCAATATCTGTTAGCTTCAATTGGTAATGCTTCACGCATAACTCAATACTCTTGTTTAAAAAGAGCTGACAGAGTTTAAAGTACGGAACAGATACCGATTGGTTAACACTGTTTAATAACTGTTTAGGGTCATAAAACTGGATATTGAGTGCCAAAGTATGTTGATCTGCGGACTCTGAAGTTTTCTCTGGCTGTGGGCGAAGCGCTGGTTTAGCTTTAGCTTGTTGCTGAGCTTGGGCAACCAATGTCACCGTATTTTGTTTTTCTAATGCAAGCGCCTGAGTTAATTGCTGAATTTCATGTTTCAAGCGGTTTTCTTCATTAATGCGTGCCAAGTATTCGCTACGGGTTGGGCGAGCAATCGCGCGATAGGCAAGCCATAATAAAACATGCAAAAACAGAGATGCTAAGATTGCTAGCCATTGTGTGCGCAAAATTTCGCCAATACTTGGCTGGATCAGCGTAACCTCGATAGAGCCTACTTTCTTTTCGTTTTGCAAAGCATCGCGAGCAAAAATCTCACCTTGGCGAGTTTTTGAAATTCCACTCGTTGCCAGTACTTGTTTGTTGGCATCAAGAATGCGAATAGACGCAACGCTTGGATTGGTCGCATAGCGATTGGCAATCAGAGCTAAAGACACCGTATTGGCAGGTTCTAGCTCAGATAAGCTGTCGGCCACGAGTTGACTAGTCATGAGCTGACCTTGACTCGCACGGTTTTCATTAAGCTGGTGTGTCGTTGCAATCACCATTAAAAAGGTATGCAATGCAAAACTAACGATCAGTAGGCTAGCAAATAGCCCTTGTCTAGGCGCAATCAAGTTAAACTTCCAAGGCAATTATATTGAAATTCGATTATGATTCTTACAATAGTTGTCACTCAGACTAGAGTCAATTCATGCGAGAAATCATTCTTATATCCTTTTTAGGACCAGACCAACCAAACCAGTTTACCCGATTAATGCAAGTACTATCCGTACATTCATTGCAAATACTGGATGTAGGTCAGGCTGTTATTCATAATCAACTTACATTAGGCATTGTAGTCGCTTCCGATAATGAAACTGCGACTGCATTGGCAATGAAAGAAATTCTGATTTTAGCACATGATATTGGCTTAACAGTGCGCTTTAAACCAATCACAGGCGCAGAATACGATCAATGGGTAACTGAAGGTGGTCGTACTCGTTATATCGTCACGGCTTTAGCCCCTGAACTCACTGCTGCACACTTACAAGCGGTTACACAAATTGTGTCTAGCCAAGGCTTTAACATTGAAACGGTTACCCGTTTATCAGGCCGTGTCGACTTTGAAAAGGATAGCGCATTCCCACGTCGTGCATGTGTACAGTTTGGTTTAAGCAGTGGCCCAACTCTAGATGCTCAAGCTATGCGTGCAGCATGTTTACTTCTTTCAAGCGAATTAAATATTGATGTTGCCGTTCAAGAAGACAACGCTTATCGACGTAACCGCCGTTTAGTTTGTTTTGATATGGACTCAACACTCATTGAACAAGAAGTGATTGATGAGTTAGCGATTGAAGCAGGGGTAGGCGCACAAGTTGCTGAAATTACTGAAAGAGCAATGCAAGGTGAACTTGATTTCCAGCAAAGCTTCCGCGCACGTGTTGCATTATTAAAAGGGCTAGATGCTGCTGTTCTACCTAAAATTGCAGAGCGTTTAACCATTACTGAAGGTGCAGAACGCCTGATCTCGACTTTAAAAGCGCTTGGTTATAAAACGGCAATTTTATCTGGTGGATTCCAGTATTTTGCTGAATATTTACAAGGCAAGCTTGGTATTGATGAAGTTCATGCAAACATCTTAGATGTGCAAGACGGTTTCGTAACAGGTGAAGTAAAAGGCGCAATTGTTGATGGCGCTCGTAAAGCTGAGTTATTACGCGAACTTGCAAATAAAATGGGTATTTCTCTAGAGCAAGCGATGGCAGTAGGTGATGGTGCAAACGATTTGCCAATGCTTGCTATTGCAGGCTTAGGTGTAGCTTATCGCGCTAAACCGTTAGTTCGTCAAAATGCAAATCAGGCTATTTCAAGTGTAGGCTTAGATGGCGTGCTGTATTTATTAGGTATGCATGACAAAGATTTAAACCGTGCTTAACCTATAGGGCTAAGCTTTAAGCGCTACTTCAGAGTAGCGCTTTTTTTATGCAGAATAGTCATAAAAACAAGCAAGTTATGACAGAATTTTGCACAGAAAAAAGGCAATAAAAAAATCTGAAAAAAACTTATTTTGATCCTTAAAAACAGCATATTTTTTTGTAATGACACGCCAGAATTGATGCCATATAGGGAATCGAACTTTTTGAATTTTACAAAAATGTAATGACAAAAGAATGTTGCGACAAAGTATGTCGCATTAAGAAAAAACGGGTCTTTTTTTCTAAAAAAAAACATCCATAATGCATCCTAAGCTTCAACACAAATTATGAATTAAAGTTGTTTTTGGAATGAGGTCGGGTTTTTAAGACCGAATCTTTTTAGACGTTTTCATTAAGACGGAGGTTTCTATGGTAACAGCGAATTTTGCCGCTATCGCCGGATTCAGCTTGATCGCTGTCGCGCTTGTTGCTGTTTTCTTTTCTCCTTACCGTCGTTGGCTTGGTTTTATGCTTGCAGGGATGTTCTTTTGGGGGCTATTGGAAGTGGTCCGTTTTGGAGTTCAAGTCACTTTTGAAATGCCAGTCACATATAGTTATTTAACTGCACTAAGTCTAGCGATGGTAATGGTTACATTTGTTTTGTTACGTGAGGATAAACAGGCACAAAAGGCTTTGGCAAATCGCCAATATATAGAACACACGCCAGTATATGAAGATGATCAGCAGCAATGTTCTAGCCGATAATTAAATTGTTATCTAACGGTAAAAAGGTATGCACAGCATGCCTTTTTTATTTACGAAACGTGATTTTTATTATACAAAGCATTTATTAAAAAATAGCCAGTTATGCTACGATAGACGCGTCTGTTGACGTTTCATCTAGATTGCGTTGCCAGCTAAAAATTATCAGTTGATGCACAAAACACAAGCAATGGTATGTCCTTGCTGAGTTTTGCTCTAAAGTTTTCATAAAAATACAATAGGCGTGAATGTTCATGAAACTTTCTTCTATACCTGTAGTCAAGTTACCTCTCGTTGATGTCAGTACAGACCCGTTAGATTTATTGGTAGCAGGTTTAGTGCTGCGTATGAAGCAATTGGCACGTACTAGCCCTAAGTTTATTGAATTGATTCATGACCGCGCTTTCCGTATTCAGATTGGTACGGACTTAGGTGTTGCACGTCAGATCATTATTCATAATGGACAGATCGATACTGTTGCAGGCGCAGCTGAAAAAGCTGACTTTATCTTGCAATTTGCAGATAGCGAACAGGGTGTAAAAACTTTGATTAAAGGTGACCCAACTGCATTTATGACAGGCATGCAAAACGGCAGTATTAAGATGGAAGGAGACTTCAGCCTACTTGTTTGGTTTAACCAAGTGGCTAGACTCATTCCACCTAAGTTGCCAAAACCAGTTAAAGAGAAAGTACGTCAGGCACGTGCTTTTATTAAAGAGAAAACTGGTCGTTAATCGCCAGATATAAAAAAACTCCCAAATGGGAGTTTTTTTATATCTATGCTTCGACTTCTAGATTGAACGTCACCGGACCATCATTAATGAGATGAACCTTCATATCGGCTGCAAAAATGCCGGTTTGAACTTTTTCAAATTGTGAATGGGCATATTCAACTAACTGTTCATATAAAGCTTTGGCATCTGGTGGTGGCATGGCTGGACCAAAATCTGGACGTAAACCTTTTTGCGTTTGGGCCATCAGGGTAAACTGTGAAACAAGCAGGATTCCACCATTTGCTTGAGAGACATTCCAACCCATTTTGCCTTGTTCGTCATCAAAGATTCGATATTTCAAAATCTTATCAATAAGCTTTTGGCCAATTGCTAAAGTGTCATCACGGCCAATGCCTAAAAAAACCAGTAGTCCGTGTTGGATTTCACCAGTAGTCTCACCGTCAACCACCACTTTGGCTTCAAGAACTCGTTGTATTAAAGCGCGCATAGTTAAAGCAAATTTCTGCAATTAATTGAATTGATTTAGTTTAGCAGAATTTAAATTAAATGATTTTTAAAAGGAAATTTCATGGAATTGCAACAATGGTCTAAAAGCTCGCAATTGATTTATAAAAATATGCTTTAATGCTAAGAAGCAAGCGAATAATCATTGACTATGTCTCCAATTATCCATTCTTTACTAGATACAGACTTGTACAAATTTACGATGTTACAAGTGGTTTTGCATAAATTCCCGCAAACCCATAGTGTCTACCATTTCCGCTGTAGAAATTTAGAAGATACTGTCTATCCACTAGTAGATATTTTGGATGATTTAAACGAGCAACTCGACCATTTATGTAACCTCAAATATAAAGAAGACGAGCTTCAATATTTACGTAAATTACGCTTTATAAAAAGTGACTTTGTCGATTACTTAGAACTGTTTCAACTGAAGCGACGCTTTATTCGAGCTAGCATCGATACGGAAGGTCGTTTGGATATTCATATTGAAGGTCCGATGGTCCAAGCCATGATGTTTGAAATTTTTGTATTGGCAATTGTAAATGAACTTTATTTTAGTCGTATCAAAACCGATGAAGTATGGGCTGAAGGCGAGCGCCGTTTAAAGGCTAAGCTTGAATTGATTCAGGAATTTGAAAAAACACAAAAACCGAATGATCCTCCATTCTTAGTTTCTGATTTTGGTACACGTCGCCGTTATAGCTTCGTATGGCAAAAACATGTTGTAGCAGCCTTTCATAAAACAGTGCCAAATGTGTTCCGTGGTACAAGTAATGTCCTGCTCGCAAAAGAGTTAAACATTACACCAATTGGGACCATGGCTCATGAATTCCTACAAGCTTTTCAGGCCCTTGATGTACGTCTGCGTGACTTTCAAAAAGCTGCTTTAGAGACGTGGGTTCAAGAATATCGCGGAGACTTAGGAATTGCTTTGACTGACGTTGTTGGTATGGATGCGTTCCTGCGAGATTTTGATTTGTATTTTGCGAAACTCTTTGATGGCTTACGCCATGATAGTGGTGACCCTTACGAATGGGGGGATAAGGCCTATGCGCATTATCGTAAATTAAAAATTGATACCAAAACTAAGATGCTGACTTTTAGCGATGGTCTTAATTTGCCAAAAGCATGGGAATTACATCAATACTTTAAAGATCGTTTTCAGGTGAGTTTTGGTATTGGAACTAATTTGACTAATGATATGGGACAAAAGCCGCTCAATATTGTGTTGAAACTTGTTGAATGTAATGGCCAGTCGGTTGCGAAAATCTCTGATAGTCCCGGTAAAACCATGACTGATAACGATACTTTCTTGGCTTATTTACGTCAGGTTTTTGAAATCGAAGAACTTGAAGAAGTGGTTTAAGTAATAAATAGTCTCTCTATTTTGTATTTTTAAAAGTAAGAATGCTGATATCTGATTTTCTGCTAAAGAGTTGCAGAAAATCAGAGTTTGTTAGATATATGCTTATGCTAAGATTGGAAATAAGCTGGTATAAAAAGTAACCATGACGATGACACCTCCAGATTTTAAACTCGATTTATTAATAGAAGCAGAAGAGTTAGTGCCTTATTTAGGCAATGAATATATTCGCGTTGTAGATTTGAGCCGTGCATCGGTTTATGAACAACTCCATGTCCCTCATGCTATTCACTTACAGCCGAAATGGTTGGTGGCTCAAGATGAAGAAGCTACTGGCATTTTGCCAGATGAAGCAGGTTTGCAAGCACTGATTGAAAAATTGAATATTTCACCTAATCATCATGTCGTGGTTTATGATGATGAAGGCGGAGCATGGGCTGGGCGTTTAATCTGGAATTTGCATTGCTTAGGATTCACTCGTACCAGTTTAATTAATGGCGGTATCCATGCATGGTTAGGAGCAGGGCTACCAACCACAGCCGAAGTCGAAAAAGTTTCTCCTGTTGCAGACTTAATTCAGATTGATTTATCGCATGCTGCTCAGTTCCGAGTGAACTATGAAGAGCTGCGCAAGCAAGTTGAGCAAGAAAATGTGCAATTGTGGGATTGCCGCACGAGTGATGAATATAGTGGGATCCGTTTAGCAGCGCGACGCGGCGGTCACATTCCAAATGCGCTCCATTTTGAATGGAGTACTGCACTTAATCGTGAAAATCATCTAAAATTGCATCCGCTTGAACGCACGCGGCAGCGCCTTGAACAACTTGGGTTCGATTTACAGCAACCTGTAGTTGTGTACTGCCAGTCACATCACCGTTCCGGTTTGGCCTATATTTTGGCTAGGCTCTTGGGCTGGGAAGCCAAAGCCTATGATGGTGCGTGGAGTGAATGGGGCAATCGCCTCGATAGTCCTATTATTACTGGAGAATCACCGTCGTGAGTTTCACATCTCGATTAAAAAAAGAATTATTTATTAAGGCACAAAACCTTGTACCACAGCATCAATTAAGCCGTGTGGTAGGTAAAGTTGCTGCGAGTGAAAATCCAGTTGTGAAAACTGCTGTTATTCATGCATTTAAAACCAAATATGGGATTGATTTATCGATTGCTGAACAAGGCAATGCACTAAAATATAAATCTTTTAATGACTTTTTTACTCGTGCTTTAAAAGATGGCGTGCGTCTAGTTGATGAAAATGCAGATAGCATCGTGTCTCCAGCTGATGGTGCTATTTCTCAGATTGGTAAAATTACTGCGGGTGAAGTATTTCAAGCAAAAGGCCAAAGCTTTTCTGTAGAGAAACTCATTGGCGACCCACAACTTGCTCAGCCGTTTCAAGAAGGCGAGTTTGCGACAGTCTATCTATCTCCACGCGATTACCACCGTGTTCATATGCCGTTTGCAGGTACATTAACTGAAACTTTGTATGTACCGGGTGAGCTATTTTCGGTAAATCAGGTAACTGCTGAAAATGTACCGGGACTATTTGCCCGTAATGAACGCATGGTGTGTTTGTTTGATACTGAACTTGGCCGTATGGCTGTTGTGTTAGTGGGTGCAATGATTGTTGCTGGTATTGAAACTGTTGCAACAGGTAAAGTGAAACCTTCAGGTCGTATCGAATTACAGCATCATCAGTTAAAGCTAGAGAAAGGTGCTGAGCTTGGACGTTTTTATTTAGGTTCTACCGCAGTTATTTTATTTGAAAAAGATAAGATCGAATGGGAACAACGTTTTAAAGCTGAGTCTGTAGTTGTAATGGGCGAGCGCATGGGTCATACAGTTTAGTAAACGATATAACCCCTATAAGATAAATAAACCCTGACTTTAATTATTCAGGGTTTTTTTTGATTTAAATTATATAAACGTAAAATATATAACTGTGTTTATATTATATGGAAATATAATTATTATTAAGTGATCTGAAATAGAACATTATAGAAGCTAATCTATAAATATGTGTCTGAAGAGAGCAAAAATATTAATATGATTGAAAATTAATAAATAAAAATAGAAAGAAATATTTAAGTTAGACTTAAGTTGTAATTTTAATTCTATTTGAAGATAAGTGGTTAAATCTAAAAAAATTATTTAATTTTATAAATATGATGTGCTTTTTAGATATTGCACAACCTTTAGCCTTGGCACAATGCTTGCTAACTATTCAGGACCTTACTGTAATTTTCATATTTTTTAGGTTCTGAAATCATGTTAAAAGTTAAACGCCTGACAGCTTCGGTTTTATCTGTACTTTGTATTTCACTCACTCATGCCAATGATTTTAAAGTTTTAAATCAAATTTCAAAACAGCCTACTCAACTTCAAAGTGGCGAATATAAAGGTAATTATTACGTTCCATCTACTTTAAATACCATTACATGGGGTTATTTACCGAATCGGGATGCCAAACCCGTCCTTACCGTTCCGTCGGGTAGTGTGGTGACATTTGATACGGTTTCTCATGAAGGTTTGCTTGAAGACCAAGGGCGTAATGCTGAAAAGTTCTTTCAATCGAAAGGAGTCAAATCTAATGAAATCTTGGAAGATGCAAAAACAATTACGCAGTCAAATTTAAAGCATGATTTTCATAAAGATGGGCCACATATTGTGACAGGTCCTGTTGCAATTGAAGGCGCACAGCCCGGTGATATTTTGAAAGTTGAGGTACTTAAAGTTGAGCCGCGTGTACCTTACGGTGTTATTTCAAATCGACATGGTAAAGGTGCTTTAGTCGGGGAATTTCCTAAAAAAGCAAAGCAAGAAAATGCATCAGCTGAGCACCCTGAACGCTATGGAAATGTCTCAATTTTCACACCAATTGAAAAAAATGCTAAAGGTGAATATGAAGGTGTATTAAAAACAGAATCTGGTAAATCAATACGTTTCCCGCTTTATCCTTTTATGGGAATCATGGGGGTAGCAGCCAATACTTCTGAGCCTGTGCATTCTGTACCACCTGCGATGTATGGCGGAAATATTGATATTAATGAACTAGGCGCAGGTTCAACAGCCTATTATCCTGTTCAGGTCAAAGGCGCATTATTCTATACGGGTGATAGTCATTTTGCGCAAGGGGATGGTGAAGTTGCATTAACTGCACTAGAAGCTTCAGCACGTGCGACCCTAAAATTTACCTTGCTCAAAGCAGGTAAAGATAAAATACCGGGTAAAGAGTTAAAACAACCTTTAGCTGAAAATGCTGAGTTTTGGATTACACCGGGACTTGATGAAGATTTAGATGAAGCCATGAAAAAATCTAAACGTGAAGCTATTCGTTTCTTAAATCAAGAATATGGTATTGATGAAGCAACGGCTTATGCATATTTAAGTGCCGCAACTGATTTTGAAGTTTCACAAGTTGTAGATAAAACTAAAGGGATTCATGCAAAAATCAGAAAAGCTGATTTTAAAGAGTTTGAGAGTAAATAATTGAGATTACCTGAGCTTGGTATTTAAAATATTAAATACCAAGTTAAATTCATTTTGATTATTAATAAGTTTTATATATTTTATAATTGAGTATAATAAATATCACACATATTTATTAGTATAAAATCTAATGCACTCACTTCCGAACGCTCTACTTTATATTGCTGCATTATTAACATTCTGTGCCGCATTACTTCATTTTGTTTGTGTGTTCTGGGGGGCAAATGGTTTTCGGTTTTTAGGGGCCGGGAAAAGTATTGTTCAGATGGTGGAAAGAGGGCATTGGTATCCTAATTTTACAGCTATAGCTGTGGGATTAATTCTAACGGTATGTGCTACTTATGCTTTCTTTGCAGCAAAGGGAATACAGCTATTACCATTTACTAAACTTATTTTGTCGCTTGTTGCAGCGGTTTTTCTTATCCGTGGTCTGGCTTTTCCATGGTTAAAGTCAAAATTTGTCGGTAATAGTGATTTATTTTGGTATATCAGTTCAGCCTTTTGTCTCATATTGGGAAGTTTATATGCCGTTGGAGTATATTTAATTTGAAATGAATATATTCTAGGTGAACTAGAGTGAATAATTTTAAAAAAGAAAAGGGAGCTACGCTCCCTTTTTTAATTATTTTGTCCAACCATATTTTTTGAAAATAGTATGACCTTGCTGAGACGATAAGAACTCTACAAAACGTTTAGCTTCAGCATCTTTTAAACTATGTTTGGTTAAGGCAACACCTGTATCACGATAGACAACCAGCTCTGGTTCAATAGGGATAATTTGTCCAACATCTGGGTTACTAATTCCCCAAATATTAAAAACTAACCAAGCATCATAACTGCTATTTTCTTCCCAGTTTTTCTTGGCAATACCTGTATTGGCTGCATAGGTGGCAATATTTTTTCGAACAGATTTGGTTAATTGAATATTGCCAGTTCTACCCGCAATATCCTCCCACATACCGACTTGACCTGCACCATGCGTAACTAAAACTTTAATATTGGGTTTAGCTAGATCTTTAAATCCTTTAATATTTTTAGGATTTCCTTTGCGTACTAAAATCGCTGCTGGGCGTAAATATAAAGGTTCCACCGAGTCTTTTATAATTTGCTCAGAAAAAGCATTTTCAAAATCAGACATCATGGCTTCAGAACCACTATATATAACATCGGCATCAAGTTTCGCTTTGTCAGACCATTGAGAAGTTGGACCAGAAGTCACATGGACTGCTATCCCCGTTTTTTTGCTGAATTGTTTGGCGGCTTCTTTCATGGCAGGTGCTGGCCCACCAGGACCATACACTTCTACGTCTGCAAAACTATGGATGGGTAGAGAACCGAGAATAAGACAAATCAGGTATGGTATAAATTTATATTGTTTTGACATTTTAATCGCTATAGTAATTAAGAAAATATCAGCATATATTTTTTATTATTGAAATTGGATTAATTTTTGCAACGATATTTATAATACATTTCTTTAAAATATATTCTAATTAGATTTTAAGTGTTTATATATAAATGTAAATTATTTTGAGTTAAATATAAATATAGAAGATTTTATGGTAATTTATATTTTATAAATTAATTATTTAAATAGATGTAATGTAAATAATAGAGGAGTAATCCCTTGATTAGAAAAAGTAATTCTTTTTTAAAAATTTTGTTTAGCAGCGCTTGTTTGGTGTCTGGTTCTGCTATGGCTGCTCCCATTACAGATTTGGGTAAGCAAATTGTGAGCGACAAACCGGGTTCAATACTGTCTCTAGAACGGCAAGATGTGACGGATTTATTTCCTCATGCTGATCAGCGTTTGTTAGTTAATTATCGTAGTCGAGGGATTCAGGGCGAGCCCATTGTGGCATCGGCTTTTATTTTATTACCGAAAGGCACTCCGCCAAAAAATGGCTGGCCAATACTCGCTTGGGCGCATGGCACGACTGGAGTTGCCGATACTTGTGCACCTTCGGGTGATTATGTGGGTGGGCCAGTTCATTCATATCAGGAAGTTGCTTCTAAAGCTTTAGATGGTTGGCTTGCACGTGGTTATGCAGTTGTTGCACCTGATTATCAAGGCTTAGGTACTTTAGGGGCACATCCTTATATGAATGCAAAGAGCCAACTGCATACGGTAGTCGATGCAGTGCGTGCATTACATTTGCTTAAGCCCAAAAATTTTAATAAACAATGGTTGGTGATGGGGCACAGTCAAGGCGGAGCTGCGGCAATTGCAGTGTCTGCCTATGGTCAAAACGATGCACCTGAACTAGATTTAAAAGGGGCCATCGCTCTTGCGCCAGGCGGTTATCAATATGAAGGTATTGCGGAATATGTGAAAACTAATCCGAACCCAGAACCTAGTGTGGCTGCTTTTTTCCCGATTGTGTTATTAGGAGCACAAGCAGCTGAACCAAGCATTGTTCCTGAAAACTTAGTCAGTTCGGAAATGAACACTGTGCTAACTCAGGCACGCAGTCGCTGTTTGTCTGAACTTCAATCTGATATGAAGAAATCTCCTGCGAGCATATTTAAAGCCGATGCAGACTTAAAACCTCTTTTGGCTTATCTAAAACAACAGTCCATTGAAAATATGGTTCCTACCGTACCATTAATGATTGTTCAGGGTTCTAAAGATCATTTAGTCGACCCTAGAGGCACATCTGCTTATTATCAGCAGCTATGTAAATTAAAAAAACCAACTATATATCAAACGATTGATGGCGGAGATCACCGCGATGCATTACGCCAGAGCAATACGTTTGCCACTAACTTTTTAAATGTCATAGAGAAAAACCAGAGCAAATCGTATTGCTCTACTTTTAAGTAAATTGGTTTAACTAATACAAAAAAGCCGACTTTTCATAAGTCGGCTTTTTATATGTACAAAGGATAATTTTAGGTCATGTTATATAGTCTTTCTTTCGGAAAAACTGCGGTAAATGTTGATCCTTCGTTTTCTTTAGACTGCACATCTAAATACGCGCCGTGTTGCATCAGCACGTGTTTTACAATCGCAAGACCTAAACCTGTACCACCTGTTTGGCGACTACGGTCACTGTCAACACGATAGAAGCGTTCAGTTAGTCGTGGCAAATGTTTAGGGTTAATTCCAATGCCTGTGTCTTGCACACTAAAGTAAGCATGTTCACCATCATCATGCCAACCGATGGTAATAGTTCCGCCTTTTGGTGTGTACTTGATAGCATTGGTAATTAAATTACTAAACGCACTGGCAATTTCCATGTCTGAACCAATCAGGTCACAGTGGCTATCAATGTGTAAATTGAGCGTGTGTCCATAATCGGCATTGTAGGCCTGAGCATCATCAAACAATTGATTCATTAAACTCGGCATTTCAATAATCTGGTTTTTTGCGATTTTCTTATTATTTTCTAAATTCGATAACAGTAGTAAATCATTGACCAACGCATTCATACGCTTGGTTTGTGATTGCATCTGATCAAATGCACGTTTCCAGCGTGGGCTAATATCTTCCTGATCGGTAAAGGTTTCGATATAACCACTGAGCACCGTTAATGGCGTACGAAGTTCATGCGAAATATTATCGACGAAGTCTTTACGCATTTGCTCAAGGTTGTGCATACGAGTCACGTCGTAAGCCACCAATAAGCGACTTTCTCCACCAAATCGTGTGAGCTTAACCTGTACATATCGGTCATCATCAAAATTTGAGTGAAGCTTAATCCCGTCGGGTGCCTGATCAATATTGTTAAAATATTCAATAAAGGTCGGCTGACGTAAAATCGTTAATAAGTTACGACCACGATCGAGAGGGCTGATCCCTAGCAAGCGTTCGGCAGCAGGGTTCCACCATTCGATTTGATGTTGGTCATCAATTAAAACAACGGCTTCAGCAAGCGCAACTAACGAAGACTGAGCTCGATCAATTAAACCGACCATTTCCGCCTGAACAATTCGTTCTTGGCGCTGAGCACGGTAGACATTAAATAATAATGCCCCCCAAATCCCATTAAGATTTGGAGGAACGTCATAAGGTTTATTCGCAATCCAGTCATTGACCAGATATAAAGAACGCAACTGGAGTGTAAAAAACACCACGAAGGCGATAAAAATACAGCTCCAGAAATACCCAAGGCCTAAACCGACTAAACCGGCAATAATTAGAAAAAATAATAAGAGCCGTAAATCTTGTTTGGCGAACGTCCATAAACTACTGTAGCGGGAAAGCTTTTGTTCACGTACCTGTTCGGGGACGGGGTAGGGTTCATACATAAATCTTGGTTAACCTGCGGCTAAATCTGCACGTGTTGAGAAACGGTAGCCAGTTCCACGCACAGTCTGAACAAATCGGTCTACACCAAAAGGTTCTAAAACTTTACGCAAACGGCGAATGTGCACATCGATAGTGCGGTCTTCGATATATACATTACCGCCCCACACCTGATCGAGCAACTGGGCACGTGTATATGCACGCTCTGGATGGGTCATAAAAAATGCAAGTAAGCGATATTCAGTTGGACCCATATCTAAAATGCTGTTGCCAAAGCTAACACGTTGGCTTACAGGATCAAGAATTAAGCCATTGGCATCAATAGTTTTTTCGCCACTTAATGCATTAGCACGACGCAGAACTGCCTTGATACGTGAAACCAGTTCACGTGTTGAAAAAGGCTTAGTCATGTAGTCATCTGCACCTGCGTCAAGACCTTGTACTTTGTGGTCTTCTTCTCCGCGAGCAGTCAACATAATCACTGGAATTTCTGCTAAGTTCTCATCGCGTTTTAAGCGGCGACATAAATCGACACCACTTACGCCTCCAGGTAACATCCAATCAAGCAAGATAAGCGCCGGACGTTGGTCGACGATAATTTGATGAGCCTGTTTGGCATCTTCTGCCTGTAAACACTGAAAGCCTGCCATGTCCAAAGAAGTATGGATCATTTCGCGAATAGGAAGCTCATCATCGACAATTAAAATATAGTCATCTTTCACAGCGCAATATCCTATAGATTTAACGGTGAACCGTTTTGTAGTTATGACAGGCTTATTACAAAGATTAATTATGACAATTTCATTGCAGAAAAGTCTATAAAATTAAATTTAGCAATAATTTGTGACAAAACCAAGGCAAAGGTATGACCAAATTGTGACATGAAAGCTTTAATTTTCTTAAAATCATTCAATAGGTTATCACTTGAATAGCTTAACTGGTTTAGCGTATTTATGTCTGTCAAAAAACTTTAATATTATTTTGAAACTTGCGCTAATAAAGATAAGAAAACGATACGGCATGCGGTTAAAACCTGCTCAAGAGACTGTTCAAACCCTCCCATGACCCATCGAATCGCAATTTGAGTGACGTATCCATTCAAACCAGTTGCGATTAAAGAAAGCTCATTTTCGTGGTGTTGAATTTGCGGCATGGTCAGCATAACAAAGGCTTGAATCATGCGATCAAATTGCGCAAGTGTTTCTTGAATAGTGGCCTGATTATGTAACTCTTGTACCAAAACTGCGTCGACATAGACAATACGAGCTAATCTTGGGTCGTCTTTTAATGTTGTCAGCAGTGCTCTTAAACCAGCATCGACCATTTTTTCTGGATCGGGGGTAGCTTTAATCACGGCTTGCATTAAGTTCTGCTGTAATTCTTCAATCATTTTTAAAAAGATTGTTTGGAATAAATCTTCACTCTTTTTAAATGATTCATAAAAATAACGTTCTGTGAGTTTTGCCTCTTGGCATACATCTTTTACCGTCACGGAAAAAAAACCGAGTGTTCCGTAGGTCGCAATACCTGCTTCAATCAATTTTTCACGGCGCGCCTCTTTACGTTCAGATAGAGATAACCCTTTGAACTGACGTTCTTTACTCACACTTTTTGTTTTCTTTTTACTGGTTGAGTCGTTAGTCGCCATAAATAAGTCGTTTCCTAAAGAATGGTTTCCTAATTTATAGGTTTTGGCCAAATATGCTTACTATGATAAAGCCCTCAGAAGAATTGTGCCATTCTATCTGAAATTACAGTGTACTATATTGACAATGGATATTGTCAAAATTATATTGAAGATGTCTGAACTGCACATGCAATGAACCGGTTGTGCAAATATCGAAAAACAAAGGATGGACAATGAAAAATTTTAAAAACAAAGTCGCTGCAATTACGGGCGCAGGTTCTGGCATTGGGCAACAGCTAGCAATTCTTTTGGCAAAACAGGGCTGCCATCTTTCGTTGAGTGATATTAATGAAAAAGGATTACAACAAACTGTCGAGCTTTTAAAACCGTACAGCAATATTACGGTTACTACCAAAAAGCTTGATGTGTCGGATCGTGAAGCTGTAAAGCAGTGGGCACAAGAAACTGTACAAGATCATGGTTCTGTTAACCTGATTTTTAACAATGCTGGTGTTGCGTTAGGCTCAACTGTCGAAGGTGCAACCTACGAAGATTTAGAGTGGATTGTTGGGATTAACTTCTGGGGTGTGGTGTACGGAACTAAAGAGTTTTTACCGTTCATTAAGCAAACTCAAGATGGGCACATTATTAACATCTCGAGCCTATTTGGTTTAACTGCTCAACCGACTCAATCTGGTTATAACGCGACTAAATTTGCTGTACGTGGTTTTACTGAATCATTACGCCAAGAGTTAGATATTGAAAAAAGTGGCGTAAGCTCGTTGTGCGTACATCCGGGCGGAATCCGCACCAACATTGCTAAATCTGCAAAAATGAGTGATAGCTTGAATAGTTTGGGTATGGATCCGACGAAATCAATTCAAAACTTTGACAAGCTACTACGTACCCCACCTGAAGAAGCAGCTCGTCAAATTTTACAAGCGGTATTAAAAAATAAACGCCGTTTATTGATTGGTAGTGATGCAAAAATTCTTGATGCATTCCAGCGTTTATTCCCAACAGGATATCAACGTGCTTCAACCATTGTGACCAAATTAATGAAATAATTTTTTAACGAAAAAAGCCATCAAATGATGGCTTTTTTTATGTGGTCTAGTTAGTTCTAAATAAGAACTTTGATCTTCTTTTTCTTCCAGATAAATTGGTAATACAAGCCTTGAATAATACATAAACTAACGAATGCCAAGGCATAGGCAACCCAGATCCCTTTAAGCCCCCACATTGAGCTAAACCAGTAAGCACATGGAATTTCAATAAACAAAATAGCAGAAATATTAATGAGCATCGGGACAGTCACAGTTCCACTGGCACGCATGATAGATGCAAAAATGGCACCCGCACCAAAGAATAAAATTGCCCAAAGCACAATAAATAAAAGTTGCTGCCCTAACACGACTACAGTTGGGTCTGTAATGAATAAAGCCATTAAATATTTTGAAAATAGATAGCCAAGTGCAATTAAGGTACCTGTAAATAAAAAGTTCATTCCCAAAGCTGTGCGGGTTACTCGTGCTAACAGATCTGATTTGCCAGCACCAATCGCTTGTGCTGCAAAAATTGAAGCTGCAATTGAGATTGATAAGGCAGGGAACTGGATGTAATTGAGCACCTGATTTACCGCACCATACGCTGCTGTTGCATGCGATCCGTAATGGTTAACCAACCCAACAATAACCAAGCCAGCCATTGAGGTGGTAATCATTTGAATACCAGTTGGGACACCTAAGCGTAAAATGATTTTGCTTAGTTCTGGATTGTGACGGATATGTTGCAGAAGCTGACGATTCGGCCGAAGTGGATGATTTTTCTTGTTCAGATAAATTGCCAGAAAAATTAAGATAGCAACATAACCCGTGATCGTTGCAATTGCTGGAGCAATAATTCCTAGGGCGGGTAAGCCAAAATAACCTTTAAGCAATATCGGGGTAATCACTAAGCCAATCACACTGGTTAAAGCCAATGCAAGTAAAGGCGTGGTACTGTCGCCTACACCACGTAAAATTGAGGTATAAATAATATAAACAAACAGAAGCGGGCTACCCGCCAGCATCCATTGCACATAAGGCAAAGCAAGATGCATTACCTTTGGATCTGTGCCCAATAACTCTAAAATATCGTGGGCAAAAAACACACCGATAATCGCAGTAATTACCCCACCAATCAGTGTCATAAACAGGGTGGAACCGACCACACTTTGGACTTTTTCTATATTTTGTGCGCCCCACGCTTGCCCTACTAAAACTGTAGTACCTGTTGAAATCCCGATAATAAAAGCGAGAAGCAAGAATAAAATAGGGAAAAAAACCGAGACGGCAGCAATCGCATCAACTCCCATCATTTGGCCAACAAAGATGGTGTTAATCGTTCCCGACAAGTTTTGCAAAATATTGGTTGCAATGAGAGGGAGCAAGAAAACGAAAAACGTTTTCCATAGATTTTGCTGGTGAATTAAAGACTGTCTTGGTGGCATGTGTTCTCCATCGCCCATCTCTTTGATGAGCGGGGCAGACATTCAACTTAGCATATTTAGGTGAAATTTCTTGTAGTGTTTTACTATGCTAAGTTTCTAAATTTATTAACATTCATTCAAGATTTCTCCTGCTTTTTGCAATGTCTCATCATTTTTAGCAAAGCAGAATCGAATCAGACGTAAAGACTCGGGCGCTTGCTGATAGAAAACTGAAACAGGAATAGCCACAATTTTATGTTGCTCCGCAAGAAACTGGCACATTTCTACATCGTTTAAGTCAGGTCTAATCTGACTGTAATCAAGATTTTGGAAATAAGTACCTTGAGATGGTTTTAGTAAAAAACGGCTATTGTGAATTGCTTGATTAAAACGATCTCGCTTAGTTTGGTAAAACTGCGAAAGCTCTTGAATATGTTCCGGATGTTGCTCCATATATTGCGCTAGGGCAATCTGACAAGGTGTCGTGCCACAGAAATTCGCATATTGGTAAATCTGGCGAAATAAACGCATTAGCTCAGGTGAAGCAACACAATAACCTGTTTTCCAGCCCGTCACATGAAAGGTTTTGCAAAAAGACCCAATCACAAAACTACGCTCTCTGAGTTCTGGAAAATGCAAAGCACTGAAGTGTTGTTGACCATCAAAGACTAAATGTTCATAGACTTCATCGGATAAAACCACAATGTTTTTATCTTGAATCAGTGCAATAAGCTCTAACCAATCCTGTTTTGCCCAGATGGTACCTGTTGGATTATGGGGAGTATTCACCACAATCATACGGGTTTTGTCATTAATCAAATCTTTAACTTGCTGCCAGTTCACCTTAAAGTCAGGTGCCTCAAGTGCAATATGAACTGCTTTACCCCCTGCTAACTGCACAGAAGGGCCGTAGCTGTCGTAACTTGGGTCAAAAATAATGACTTCATCACCTGCATTGATGCAGGCCTGTATGGCACAAAAAATTGCAATGGTTGCGCCGGGAGTAATCGTGATTTGCGTTACAGGATCAAGTTGAAGTTGGTCACGTTGCTGAAATTGTAAAGCGAGCTGTTCCCGTAAACCGAGAATACCATCGCCGGGTGGATATTGATTATGCCCAGCTAAAGTCGCCTGAGATAAAGCTTCCAGTAAGGCTTGTGGCGCCGGAAAATCTGGAAAGCCTTGCGACAGGTTAAGAGCACCTAAACGATGTGCCATTGCCGTCATGGTACTAAAAATAGTCACACCTTGAGTGGCTAATTTTGACTGTAGCTGTAGCATATTGTTCTCTTATTAAAAATATTTAAAGTTATAAAATTGATTCGATCACTGCCCGAATTACACCGAGGGTTAAACCAATAAATGCACCGACTACAACGCCATTTACTCGGATCATATGTAGGTCGCCACCGACTTCATTTTCAATTTTTCCGATCATTTCACGTGAATCCCATTCATGAATACGCTCGCTCACATAACGGATAATTTTATGGCTATATTGATCTGTAAAAGTCAGCGCAAGTCCTGTCATTTCTTTGTTCAACACTTCACGTACTTTGGCATTTTGAACAAGATTTTCACCCAGTTGCTGAATAGCAGCTCTTAGGTTCATTGCAATGCCAGAGTCTTTTTTCATTAAATCTTCTTTAATGGCATTACATAAAATCGTAACAGCGCCACTGATAAAATTGAGAACTTGAGGGCTATCTAGAAGGGCATCTTTACCGCTGTTGAGACGTTGGCTAGCAACGCTGTCTGGTTTTGCCAGCTCAAGCATGAGAGAGTGGGCAATGGTTTCAATTTCTTGTCGCCATGGGTGTTCAGGGTCTGCCAGCATCGATTCTACTTTTTCAACCAGTGAATCGATGGTACGTTGTTGAACATCAATACCAATCCAGCTTGCGCCTTTTGCAAGTGACCAGACACCAAGTGCTTTAAACATTTTTCGGGTTAATTCACGGGTTTTATCTGGGTTTTGTACCACCCATTCATGAGCGATATCGAGTCCACGCTGTAAGACGTCTTGGTGGAAATCATTTTCCAATACCGCGCGTAGCATTTCACTTGCGAGTTTATTGACCTCAGTATTACGCACCCATTGCACACTATTGTTTTGCACAAAATTGGCAATTTGATCTTGGCTAACAAACTCAAAAATTTTCGGTACGGTTTGCTGAATGAGCTGCACCACTTGGGTATTGTTTTGTGGGCTTGCTAACCATTGACCAATTGCAAGGCTTAAGTCAGTTTTTTCTAAGCTTCGTTCGACTACTTGAGGTGAAAGAAAATTTTCTTGTACAAAACGGCCCATTGACTCTGCAATGCGAGCTTTGTTGCGCGGAATAATTTCGGTGTGGTCGCGTAAAAACTTAGGAATGGGTAACTTACCAAATGGGTTCCGAAACAGAACCGTAATCGCGTACCAGTCGGCTAAACCACCGACTACACCGGCTTCTGCCCCTAACATTAAAATATGAATAAAACCTGTGTACTCTGGCAGAAAACGATCAGCCACCATCAGTGCAATCCACAGCACAACGACAATAATAAGCGCCAGAGTAGCAAAATATTTACTACGTTTAAGACTGGGCACGTGGTGAACTTCTTCTGCCATGTTCATAAATTTATCCTATTCATTTTTGTTTTACTGGAGGCTCAGGCGGTGGCAACAGCTCTCCTGTCGGACTCAATCCATATTTTTGTCCGATTGATTTCAAGATCAAGGTTGCATCAAAAGCATCCTGTGGAGCCTGCTTTTGATCCCGATAACATTCAATAGTATACGACACTTGAACAGGGTCGATATTGACCACTTGTGGGTAATCATAGAACGGATCATGCCAGAAACCTGGGTAGCGACGACCATAACCATATGGGTAAAAGCTTGGAGCTGATGGATAAACCACAGCCTGACGTGGCGGTTTCTGGCTCTGATTACTTGGATCATTTTGCACTTTAAAAAAGCGGAAACCTTTTTGTATCGTCGTTTGTGCCGCTTTCACTAAGGTAATTTCTTCAGCTCTGCCATAACTCATATTGGGGTCGGCTTGAAAACTAATACGGAACGTTTGGGCATTTAGAGGATATGCTGAAAACTGGCCAAGCTGATCAAAGGTTCTTGGTTTACTTGGAGTCGTTGCACACGCAGTTAAAGTTAAGGCAGTGCCTAAGGCTAAACAAAGAGAGAGATATTTCATGATGAACTCCCAGCTGAGCATTAAAAAATAGATGACTCAGCATTAAAAATTAAGAAGTTTTAAAAACTACTGTTCGGTTCTAATAAAAATTCGGTTTCCTCTGGCGTGGAAACACGTCCGAGAATAGTATTTCGATGAGGATAGCGTCCAAAGCGATCAATAATAACTTTATGCTTTTTCTCAAAACTTAAATTAATTTCATTGCCAAGGCGTTGAAAGAGTTTCAAGGCAAACTCATGAATCAATTTTGATTCACTATGCATAAACGGCATATATAAAAAAGAACGTTGCTCTGGATTAAGCTGTGCATCGAGTTGCAAGCTAATCGTTTCTTGTGCCAAAGCTAATGCCAAGCTGTCGTAGGCAAAAGATTGGGGTTGATCACGATAAATGTTGCGAGAAAACTGGTCTAGTACAATAATCTCTGCCAGACGGCCTTCAGCTGTTTTTCGCCAAGACCAGAGTTCTGCTTGAGTTGCCTGTCGATGAACGTCAGAAAAAGTTTCACGAATTTTTTTGTCAAAATCATCACTTTTTGCAAACCAAAGTGAACGGTGTTCAGGAGAAAACCAAAAGTTTAAAATGTCTTGTTCGTTCATGATATTGACAACTCTTTAGCAATTATTCTTCAATAAAATCACAATTCTTTCGTGTCTTAAATAACAAGATTGTGATAAAAATTGCCAAACTGGAATGATGTGAGTATATAAATAGCCGTATCATCTCACGATTTTGTATATAGTGATCTTTAATAAGCGAGCAAATGCATGAGTCAACCCACTACACCCTCTCAATCAGTTATTCCTGCTTGGGTGGATTCGTCGCTACTACAAGGCATGTTACGTGGAATAGAGCGTGAAAGCCTACGTATGCAAAGTAATGGGTTCTTATCACAAGAGTTACATCCAAAGGCATTGGGTTCGGCTTTAACACATCCACAAATTACGACTGATTATTCAGAAGCATTAATGGAGTTTATTACATCACCTAAGCCAACCATTGGTGAAGCTTTGAATGAGCTTACCGATATTCATGCGGTTGTGCATCGTCATTTAGAAAATGGTGAGAAACTCTGGCCGCTGTCTATGCCATGTATGTTAGATGACAATGAAGAACGGATTCGTCTAGCACAATACGGCACCTCTAATATTGGTCGTTTTAAAACACTATACCGCCGTGGGCTGGGAATTCGATATGGTCGCCGTATGCAAACCATTTCAGGTGTGCATTACAATTTATCTTTTCCAGATACACTTTTTGCTGAGCTACAAGCTCATGAAACTGACGAACAATTAAAATCATTAAGTTTGCAGGATTATCGTAGCCATCGTTATTTTGGTCTTATTCGTAATTTTATCCGTTTAACACCGTTAGTTATGTTTTTAGTGGGTGCCAGCCCAACAGTATGTCGTTGTTTCTTAACTGGACATAAACATCAGTTGTTGCCTTTAATCAAAGGTTCATACTATTTACCGTATGCTACAGCTTTGCGCATGGGACGATTGGGCTATCAAAACTCAGCCCAAAAAAGTTTAGGTATTCACTACAACAATTTGACTGGTTATCTGGATGGTTTACAAAAAGCCGTTCATTCTCCTTACCCGCCATTTAGCCGTTTAGGGTTAAATGATGCCTCTGGTGAGCCGTTGCAAATCAATGATCATGTTTTGCAAATTGAGAATGAATATTACAGTCTTGTACGTCCAAAACAGGTGCCTCAAAAAGGTGAAACACCGTCTCAAGCCTTGAAAAATCGAGGGGTGGGATATGTTGAGTTACGTGCTGTTGATGTAAACCCATATTCGGCAATTGGTGTTGATGAAACAACGGCAGGCTTCCTTGAAGTGTTAGCACTTTATTGTTTGCTAAGTGATAGCCCAGAGCTATTAGGCCCTGAGCAAGACTTGGTTGAGAAAAATCAGACCGAGGTGGTAAACCGAGGTCGAGCGCCGAACGCAACCATTACTGATTTAACAGGGTCATATCATATCGAAGATTGGGCACGTTTATATATTGCAAAAATGCAAGATTGTGCACAGCTACTCGATCAGACCTACGCAACGGACTTGTATGGTTCAGCATTAGCGATCATGCAAGCACGAATTGATGAAGTTGATGAGACTTTATCTGCCCATGTTATTGACGATACGTTAAAACATGGTGGAACTTGGAGTTTTGGTAGCCACATGGCGCAATTACATGCTGAAAGTTATGAAGAGCATGAGCTTAGTGTGGAAACCTTGAAACATTTTGAACAATTGGCTGCACAGTCGTTACAGCAGCAAGAACAACTTGAGCAAGATACTCAGGTCAGTTTTGATCAATATCTTGAACAATATCGATAATAAAACGAGGTTTTACATGCGATTAAGTTACCGTTTGGTGAGTGGATTACTTGTTTTAGCAAGTATTGTCGGCATGTCTTTTGCGTTGTATCTGGAACATGTAAAAGGTTTAGAGCCATGTCCGCTCTGTATTTTTCAACGTGTTGGCTTAATGGCGATGGGTTTTGTGGCGCTCGTCGCTTTTTTGCATAACCCAGTTTCCAATGCGATTAAACGCTTTTATGCTTTTTTGGCTGGCATCGCAATTTTATGGTCAGTCGGCGTGGCAGGGCGTCATGTGTGGATACAGCATCTACCAGCAGATCAAGTACCGAGTTGTGGACCGGGTTTAAATTATTTAATTGATGCTTTACCTATGAAAGCAGTTTTGCAAGAAGTGCTTTCTGGTTCAGGTGAGTGTGCAGCTATTGACTGGACCTTTTTAGGTCAGTCTTTACCAGTTTGGTCGTTGGTTTATTTCCTTTTACTCTTACTGGTCTGTTTATGGCAGTTATTCCGTTTTTATCCAGTGTTTAAGACTGCTAAAAAGTAAGTTTAAACAGATTAAAAAAAGCTCAATATTATGTTGGGCTTTTTTTATTGTTTTAGAATTAATCAAACTATAAAAAAACAAATTGAAAAAAAGAATAATGATATAGACAGATAGGTCTGTTTTTTATAAAGTGCAGCCGTTTATATATCCTTATGATTATAAAAAATGTTTTTTAATATCTTTAATGTTTTAGAAAAAATAGGGTTAAGTGCACAGAAACGCGCGATTCACGTGCAATTTTCTAATGAACTACTCAATAACCAAATTTTTTTACAGCGTATCGAAGGCCAACACCAGCTAAATGGGGGAATTGAAGCTGAGTTAATTTGTCTTTCGACGAGTGCCCAAATTGCATTGAAGCAGTTTATAGGGGTACAGGTTGCTGTTGATCAGGTCACTGATGCAGGTCAATTATTTCGAACTACAGGTATTGTGACCGAAGCTAGTTATGGTCAGAGTGATGGCGCATTAACGCTTTATAAACTGACCTTAAAAGATGCGACAAATTTATGGTACAAGCGCCGTAATAGTCGTGTTTTTATGAATAAAAGTATCGTAGAAATTACCGAAGTTCTATTTAAAGAGTGGCAAGAAAAAAGTTCACTGTTTGCTGCGAGTTTAAGTCTTGACTTGGGTGGGTTAAGTCAAAACTATGATATTCGACCTTTCACCATGCAACACAATGAGACTGACTATGATTTTCTTACGCGCTTATGGCGAAGTGAAGGTGTTAGTTGGCTCATTGATGAGTTAGAGCTTTTTGTTCCGCATTTTACTGCGCCAATACAAGCTCAAAAACTAAGATTAATTGATGACAATAGCCAGTATCAGGCTTTAGCGCGTCGTAGTATTCGCTATCACAGAAGTAGCGCAACTGAATATCAAGATAGCATTACTGGTTTTGTTGCAGTACGAAGTTTGCAACCGACAGCGGTACATGTACAGCGCTGGCAACCCGATGCCCTTGCACAAGAAGAAGGTGTAGGTTCAGTTATTACTACACACATACATTCAGAGCAGTTTGATTCAGCGAGTTTGAGCCTTGAACAAGCATGGCACATGAGCCCAGCTTGGATGCAAGATTTAAAAGGGGAAGATCAGGCTACTGCTTCAAGTGGTAATCAGCTAGAGAAATTAAATCAGCACTTCACGAATATGTATGCGAGTCAGGCCAAATACTTTAAGGCCTATAGTAGTGTCCGTGATAGCCAAGTTGGTTATTGGTTTAATCTACAGGAGCATCCTGAAATTGATCAGCATGATGGGGCTGATCAAGAGTTCCTGATTATTGCTAAAAATTTCTATAACCAAAATAACCTACCGAAAGATTTGCATCAGCATGTTAGCCAGTTGTTAACCCAAAGTCGTTGGGATAAACATGGTTATGATGATATTGAGCGTCAAGGTAATGAGCTGACCTTAATACGCCGTCAAATTAAAACTGCACCTGAATATAATCCAGAACAGCACCGACCAATTGTTTACCCACAAAGAGCGAAAGTCGTGGGGCCAGAGGGAGAGACTATTCATGTCGATGAATGGGGGCGTATCAAAGTACGTTTTCTATTTACCCGTAGTGATGATCATGGACATGACGGTGGTGCAGGTAGCAATGACAACGACACTGACTCGGCTTGGGTTGATGTACTGACTCCTTGGGCTGGCGAAGGTTATGGAGCACGGTTTTTACCACGTATTGGTGAAGTGGTTGTCATAGACTTCTTTGATGGCAATATTGACCGTCCATTCGTGACAGGGCGTATCCATGAAGCGCAGCGTTCGCCAACCAAGTTCGATGTAAAAGGGCAGCTTCCTGATACTAAAAAACTAAGCGGGATTCGCAGTCAGGAAATCAGCGGTAGTGGTTTTAACCAATTACGCTTTGATGACACAACCGGACAAATCAGTACTCAACTACAAAGTAGTCATGCGGCAACACAGCTGAATTTGGGTAATTTAAGCCATCCGAAAGAACAAGAGGCGAGCCAAGGTCGAGGGGAAGGCTTTGAGTTGAGAACAGACGCTTGGGGAGCTGTGCGTGCGGGTAAAGGCATGCTCATTAGTACCTATGCACAAGAGCAGGCGATTGCAGACCATTTAGAGGCAGCACAAGCACAATCTTTACTTTCACAAGGTTATGACAGCATGAAAATGCTCAGTGAGGTTGCGGCCAAGCAACAAACTGATGCTTTGAATGTGATTAATCGATTACCCAAATTTATCCAGTCTCTTGAGCTAAAAACCACAGGGCAGGCATTAAATAGTACGGTAAACCTATTTAAGGAAGGCATTAATAACGACCCTATTCACGCATTAAAAGACTGTGGCGGCTTTATCCAAGATATTGGCGCACTAGGCGGCAATGCAAAAGGCGTTGTAGATGAATTTAATGCTTTCTTTACCGATGCCAAAGATGCAGTAGAAAATTTAAAAGCGTTCATCGAAAACATTGAAGAACATGGAGCTGACATCGTTAAAGGTAAACTTGCCAGCATTAAAGATCGCATTCATAAAAAACCATTTGAGAGTATTCAAGAGGTCGGAAAAGTCTTAGCCAATGTTGAGACCAAAGACTTTGACATGATGAGTGTATGTGGAACGTTTAGTAAAGGCAGTAAATTAGAAGTATCACCTTCTAAAGCATTAAGTTCTTTGCAAGGCTTTATGGAAGGTTATACCCAAGGTTTAGAAAGCAGTTCCGATACTCAACAGCAAGAACAAGGCAAAATTTTTAGACAAGCGCTTATGTTATTAGCATCGCCAAATGGCATTGCCTTGACGACACCTGAAAATATTATTTTGCAAGCTTCACAAGATATTGCTGAAAGTGCCAGCGGTTCAATTAATTTAAGCGCACAGAAAAATATTATTGGGCATGCACAAGACAAAATTAGTTTGTTTGCCGCGCAAAAGGGTTTCCGCGCTTATGCAGCAAAAGGAAAGCTCGAACTACAAGCGCAAGATGATGCTATTGAAGCGATTGCCAAGAAGGTCATTAAGCTCATTTCTACAGAAGAAAAAATCGAGCTTACCAGTCCAAAAGAAATTGTATTAACAGCAGGTGGGTCGCAGCTCAAAATTAATGCGGATGGCGTATTTTCAACAACAGGCGGTAAGTTTAAAAGTAAAGCTGGGCAGCATTTGTTTATGGGTGGGGCAACAGTAAATGCTGAGTTGCCGAAAATGCCGGCAACAGGGATGTACAGTATGAGATTTGATTTAAGTGAGATATTTGATACTAAGATATTAAAAAATATGAAATATAAACTGATTAATCACTCTAAGAAAATCGAAGCTGTATATGAATTTGATCAAGAAAGCAGTGCGAGAGTTTATAGTGACTCTATTGATAATGTAGAACTCGCTTTAGTACCAGGAGCTTATTTAACAGAAATTAAAGAGCTAATTCCTGAACAGGAAGCTGAACCACTAGATGGTGACGAGATCAATGGCTGTGGGTGTGGAATTGACCATGAACATACACATAATGATTAGGAGAATTAATGATGTTTAATAAACAAAATATAGCTTGCCTCTTTTTGGTTTTATTTTCACTGAAAAGTTATGCAAAAGAAGATTTTAATCTTATTTCGCAGTGTACAGACGAATATGAGACAAGTTGTAATGTTGTGCTAACAGTAAATGGTAAAAAAAGTATTTTATTACGTAATATAAAATCACCAAATATTGAAAAAGTTAGTGAAGACATCTTTCATGTAGTAAGTTCATGTGGCTCACCTTGTGTAGGGCATTACTTTATTGGAAAACATGAGGAAGACTATACTGAGGAGTTGATTAGTTTTGATATTAAGTCTAAATGTATTATAGAAAGTGATAGTCGTAAAAAGAAAATATATGCAAAAAAGATGTTCACTAATAATAGAAAAATTTTAATAGACCTAAGTGATAAGAAATTCAATATTCTTCCATCAAAATTTAATTATTACAGTGATTTTAGTGAGATGTCTAAATTTGATAATGCTGGAGATCTTAATTTAATTGCAAATGATTATGGTGAAATTCTGTTTAAAAAGAAAATCCAAAATCCTTGTGGAAGTAACAGTAAATGAGTTATTCAGAAGAATTTATAAAGTTCGTTGGGACGGTGGCAGGAGAGGCTGGAGGATGTAGTCCAACCACTTGGAAAGTTGTGGCACACTGTATAAAAAATAGGATTGGTTTTGGAGAATGGATTAATGCAAGAAATGTCAGTGATATTTTAAAAAAGAATTTCGATGCTATTACTGATAAAAATCCACCTTTTAAAAAAGCTGTGACAGAAATGCATTCTGGGAATATATCTGATCATACGCAAGATATTATTGAAGCAATATCAGCAATTTATCAGGGACAGGAGGAGGATATAACAAATGGAGTTGTATTATATTTTAGCCCTAAAGCTCAAGCAGCTTTACATAAGAAAAATCCAGAAAAATATACTTCACTAGTTCCAGATTTTGCTAAAAGTCCCTTGACTGAAGAAGTAAAACTAAAAGGAACAGAAAATGATGATATGCGTTGGTATAGATATAAAGGCACATCACGTTTCTATGTCCAATTTGTTGATAGAAGTGCGAATGTACTTGTTAAGTCTAGTGTAAGTATTGGGTACAAGAAAACAAAAGCAGTACCAGCGTTAAGTAATTTGGTTACTAATAATCAAGGTAAAATTAGATCATTTCTTGTGCAAGATGGTTGGGGAGCAAGATTTACTATTGATGGTATTCAAGTAGTTGATAATAACAATAAAGAAGTTTTATTAATTGCTGATGGGAAAAATCATTCTTCGGTTATAGTCGTTGCAAGTGGTAGTAGTGGAGTAAAATCTCAAACTGATATACATAACCAACAGGCATCACCTAGTCAAAAGCAAGAATCTATAAAAAAAGATACTCAAGCTGAAGTAAATAATGAAAAAAACACAGAAGTCGGAGAGAAGGATACTAAACAAAAAAACGTTAATTTTAGTATTAAGATCATAGATAGCGAAAATAAGGTAATTCCAAATTTTTCTTACTTTCTGAAATATAAAAATGCTGAAAAGCAGCATAATGTGGGCGCTAATGGTATTGAAAATAACTTAGCAGCATTAAGTGGTGAAGAAATTGTAGTCTTAATTAGTGGGCTGGACTCAAAACAAGAAATTATTCGTTTTACAGCACAAGAAGGTATGGGAGAAAAGACTGTAAAGCTTAATTTACATACTTTTAATATTTTGTTCAGACATAGCGATACAAAAAAACCTATAACAAATTTGAATTTAATTCAAAAATATAGAAACCAGATAAAGCAAAAAAAGACTGATGGTAATGGAAAGATAACTGTTAGTGCAATGCCAGGATTCGAACTAAATTATAAATTAAGAGATGAACGGAATTTATTAACTATCAAAGTTGATAAAAATAAATCACTTCGTGTTATCGATGTTGATTCCTCAGCAATAGAGCAAGCATCAAAAAATATAAAGACAGGGACTAAAGTTGTAGAAATATCTCAATCTAAACAACCAATTCCTTCAGCTAAACATAAGCGACCAGTTGATAAGCCAGTTGAAACTCATGACTCTACCCCTAAGAGAGATGAAAAAGTAAAAACCAGTACAGAAGGCCATCCTAAAACTATTGTTATAGATAATAGTGATATAGAGTTTAAAATTTTAACTTATGACAAAATAACTAAGCAATTAGTTAGTAATTGTGAATATATAATTGAGTATAAAGGAAATAAAAACTCTCATATAAGCGGTGTTAGCGGTCTAGGTACAAAAATACATAAGGGTCAAGCCGGACAAACAATAAAAATATTTGAAAATACTAACCTATTGACCCAAGTAGTATTACAAAAAGATATGAAACCTATATCTATTAATGTTAATAAATCAGATTCATCTCAACTAAAATTTAGTGGAGTGGATTGGTGTAGCTTGTTCTTACAAAGTAATAGCTTAAGTGATTTAGCTGAGCCTTTCAGAACAAACGCCACAAAATTTATTAATGGTATGAAAAATGCTGGTATTGGTGTTGTGATTAATACAACTTGGCGTCCTGATAAAAGAAGTTATTTAATGTATTACTCTACAGCGATAGCTAGGGGAGAAATTGCTGTAGATAAAGTACCTCGTTTCCCTGGAGTAAATATTGATTGGACACATAATGGAAATAAAACTGAAGCAGTAAAAGCCGCAAAAGCAATGTATCAAAAATATGGTATAGGTAAGAATCCTGTGGGCAAACCAGGATCCTCAAACCATAACAGTAAAATGGCGGTAGATATGAGAATATCTAATTATATTGGAAAGGTTGTTGTTATTGATGGTGAAAGTATAAAAATTACAAGTTGGGCAACATTAACGCAATTAGGCAAAAAACATGGTGTTATTTGGTATGGCAGCAAAGATACACCTCATTGGTCACACACAGGTAGGTAGGTAAAAGTGATTTACAAAATATTAATAGGTATGTGTTTATTGGGCTTAAGTGCTTGTGATACTAAACATTTGAGTGATATTACTCATGCTAAACCTATTGAACCGCAAAAAATAGAAGAGAAGTCACAAGAAAATCTACCTACAGTAGAGAAATTGAAGATTAGTAAGGATATTAAGGAAAAACTAGACAATAAAATTTATTTATTATTAGATCCTGATGAAGGATGTATTATAAGTGAAAAACCTCTTAATAAAGATATAGTAATTATTTATAAAGATGATGAAAAAATTAAATATGATATCGTAACACCAGTATTGAAAAATGATGATTCTGATTGTGTTTCAAAATTAACTATTGTTACAGATGAGCCTAACTATTTTTATAATATTAATATAAGAAGTAAGGATTTAGTTCGAGGCTATGGCTTTGAATTAAATAAGGATCAGATTTTATATAAAAATAATAAAATTAGAGGAGTTGATTTGATCGGCGATGGAATTCCTAACATTATAACTGAATGTTTTTCAAGTGAAGGTGCACATTTTAATATTTTTGGAGGGCACAATAATGAAGAAAAGTTGTTACATCGTTATACTTACCTAGATATGAACTTACAAGCATCATGCACTGAAAATGAAGAAATATATAGTAAAGGTTTGTTGGATTTAAGAAATAAATATAGAGAAAATTAATGAAAATTATCTGATAATATTCGTAATAAATGAAAATTTAATTTAAATAGTATAGGCACTTTTATTACTAAAAGTGCCTATACTATCTTTATTTAGTCTTTAGAAAGCTGATATAAACAATATTCATATCATAGTTTAGACCCAATTTAATGGTTTTAAATTGTTAATTTTCATATTTTTAATATTATTGCTATCCCCGTTAATTAAATAGGGGAGTTTGGCGCCCATCAAAATAGGTAAGTCATCTTCAATATCATCACTATATGTAGCAAACCAAGGTTGTTTGATATCAAGCTTATTCAATCTTCTTACTTTTTCTTCAGACCTACAATGTATCCCACTTATCCATCCTCCTAGTTTCTTTTGCAAAGGAGTACCAATAATTTGTACATCTAGATTGATGGACTCTAGTAAAACATTCGCTAACTTTTCTGGTGCAGCCGTGGCAATAAACACAATCCTTCCATGTGCTAAATGATCTTTAACTTCAGTTATTCCTTGCTCAAACCAATATAATGAATCAGAAGAAATATCTTTGATATTATTGGAAAAATTTTTAAAACTGTATTCTAATTCTTCTTCATTCACACCATACGTTGCAATCCACAAATACAATGAAGCACCTTTAGATTTATATTTCTTGAATTTCATAAGAGGTAAAGCAATCGGACTAACAATAATTGCAGCGATAAATCTGAGAAGATTAGATTTCAATTTATCTGTTAACCATGCCTTTGTAGAGTCACCCGAAAGTAATGTCCCATCCAAGTCAAAAACAACGATTTCCTTCATATATTTCTCTAAATTTAGTGATAGTGATAAGAATTAGTTTTTTAAAAGAAATATTTTAATATTCACTTTATAAATTTATAAAATATTTTATTGTAATTTTGTTATAATGTTTTGATTTTATTATTTATAAACTCATCTAATGAAAAATTTTTGCTTTTTATTATTGTTGGTTCTTTCGAGTAACACATTTGCAAATGTAGATAATTTCAATGATTATTTGCAAGATTCTACACAAATAAATTCACCTATAGAGTATATAGATACTTATAACAAATATACGGTTATCAATCCTAATTTAAAAATTAAATTAACAGATTTCGGTGATATTGAAAAAACCAAAAAAGAGATTAAATATTCTTTAAAAAAGTACGGAGTTCAAATTTTAAACAAGAGAGAAGTGTATAATGTTTTTGAAAGTAAAGTTCCCCTAAAGTCAAATGTTAATTTTACTTTATTATATAATGATAAAAATATTGTGGCTTTTAGAACTCGGGAAAGTAGTAATATAGACTATGTCAAAGAACCATATAAAAATTTCACTGCAAATGCATATTTTTATAATTTTATAAATAATAAATTTATTGAACTACCCGTTTTAAATTCAGATAGTGAGGATAAAAGTAAGGCGACAGATATCTTACAAGGAGATCAGTTAACTTATGATTCAAAAAAAGGACAATATATTTATTTAGCAAATATAAAATCTTATAAAACAGGGAAAATACAATCTGTCAAAACTATTTTTAATAGTAACTTAAAATGTATTTCTTCTACTTTAGGATGCGAAACAATAGGGGCTCTTCCTGCTACAAAAGCTAATTAATTAAAAAAGCCCAACTTAAGTTGGGCTTTTTTTTACGTCTCTACAATTCCTTCTAAATCTTCGAGCGTATAGTTCGGCATATCAATAATATGGGTTTGAATACCTTCTTGCACATAATCATTAACATTAGGATATAGCCAGCGAGTAATCTGCTCCGCGACACTCGAGTGATACTGAATTTCAAAGTGATTTAATCCATAAAACACGGCTTTATGTGAGTCTGGAACTTTGAGCTGAAAACGTGGATTAGGGTGTTCACCTAGCGCGCTTTTCACACTCACCAAGTAATCGCCAATTACGGTCAACGCTTTGTTGCGTACTTTTTCAAATTCTAAGGTCCCTGCTACTAAAAAGGTATTGATATGGGAAGGCAGTGGAGCAGGAGCGCGGTTATCATCCATCATGCCAATTCGGGCATCCATATATTCCCAGTCGTCATCACGAACGCTACCATGGCGTAAGTCTAAAATGCCATTACTACGAATATTAACCAGTTGACCGAGTAAACCTACAAAAGGGAAGGCCCCAAGTTTATCTTGTATGGTAAAGCCAAAACGCTCTAAGACTGCGCCATGATGTGGAGAACCAATACATACTAGATTTTCGACCATATGAATCCATTGATACATATTTTGTTTGCCATAAAAAAGGGCACTACGAGCAACTAGTCCTCCCATGCTATGGCCAATAATATCAATACTGGTAATTCTTGGATTACGTTGTACCAAATCTTCTAATAAATTTGAAAAACTGCGTCCATTGGCTGAAATGCGTCGACCTGTATTGTAGTTTAAATACAGCATCGTGTTATGGTCACGCTGGGCTAACAGACGCTCCCCAATACCGCCATAATGTGCATTTGACCAAGTAAGGTGGTTCATACATAAACCATGAGCCAAAATCACAATACGACCTGCAAGCTCTCCTTGCTGGATTGCACCGTAGTGATCGTATAGCACCATGGGTAAGGCGAGGGGGCTATGCTGTTTAAGTAGATAATCCCCAAAAATCCCATTCAAAATTCCGACTAAAAAATGTAGGCTTGGGGTGAGTGGTTTTTCGTGAAGTGTAGGATATTTTTCAATAATATGACGTAAGCTTGGCGCTAAAAAACAGCTACCGTATTTTTGTAAAGCGCCATAAGAAAATTGATATGCTTTTTGCACAAATGGTCTTTTTTGAAAGTTTTTTGCATTTTGTGTGCTTACACCAAAAGCATTTTTTAATACTTCAATATTAATAACTTGTATTAATTCATGTACACCATTTAAGCTGGTACTGAACAGTTGAGCTAAACCTTCTAGTACGTCCGCCTGACTCGGTGGCGTACGATCCCATTTACAATAAGTTTCATGTAGTGGTGTTAAGCTCGGCATATCTTTTCCCCATATACGTTATAACCGACGTTTTAAGCTGTACTTTTTATCAACGGCAGTAAACGTTTCCATCTTAGTAGTTTAAATAACACATGTTTTTAAAATACTGATGAATGGTTAGTTGAGTGGTTTTTCTTGTCTGACAATAGTGTTTTTATATACAAACTGAGAACAAAAATGTGAGTTTATTCTCAATTTAGAGGGAAATATATGAATATTATCTACCTCCATGGCTTTAATAGTAGCTCTCTTTCAATTAAAGGGCTAAGCCTGAAGCAGTATTGTAGCGAATTAGGCATAAATGTGCATTTGCCAGACCTAAACAGATCTCCTAATCTAGTGGTAGAGCAAGTTTCAGCGCTGATTGAATCGTTGCAAGACGTAGCTTTAGTCGGTAGTAGTCTCGGCGGTTTTTTTGCGACATATTTTGTCGCGAAATATAATATTCCGGCTGTACTGATTAATCCTGCTATGCAACCATGGAAGTTGTTTGATGAGCTCTTTCAAGTTGAAAGCATGCCCTATGTGGTGAATGATCAATGGTCAATTGACCATATTCAGTTGCGACAATTACAACAACTGGAACTGAAACAACCTGAAAATGCTGACAAAATACTCGTCTTGTTGCAACAAGGCGACGAAATTTTGGATTATCGTCAAGCACAACGCTATTATAGTGCTGCAACGCCATCCTCATTGATTTTGACGGATGCTCATGGCAATCATGCTATGGAAGATTTTGAAGAAAAATTACCGTTAGTGATCGAATTCTTTGCGCACACCATCAAATAAGGAAAACGTACAACGTGACACAATATACGGCTCAATCGCTTGAAGTCCTTTCTGGTTTAGACCCTGTTCGTCGTCGTCCAGGGATGTATACCGATACGACTCGACCTAACCATTTAGCCCAAGAAGTTATTGATAATGCTGTTGATGAAGCATTAGCGGGTCATGCCGACAAAATATGTGTCACAGTTTATAAAGATGGTTCATTGTCTGTTGAAGATAACGGCCGTGGTATGCCAGTCGATATTCATCCTGAATATGGCCAAAGTGGTATCGAAATCATTCTGACCAAGCTGCATGCGGGCGGTAAATTTAGTACCGATAACTATCAGTTTTCAGGTGGTTTGCATGGTGTGGGAATTTCAGTTGTAAACGCTTTATCAACACGTGTTGAGGTCGAAGTTCAACGTCAGGGTAACCTATATCAAATGGCCTTTGAGCAAGGTGAACCCGTAGCACCTTTAGCCGTGCTAGAAGGCAAGGCACCAAAGCGCGCGACAGGTACAACGGTACATTTTTGGCCTGAAGCGAAATATTTTGATAGTCCAAAATTTGCTTTAAAAGCACTTAAACACAACTTAAAAGCCAAAGCTGTTTTAGCGGCTGGTTTAAAAATTATCTATATCGATCAAATTAACGATGAAAAAATCGAATGGCAATTTGAAAATGGCCTCGTCGATTATTTGATGGATGAATTACAAGACCGCGAAATTTTGCCAAATCCCGCTTTTGTGAGTAATGGTCAGGCAGACCGTGCGGCGTGTGAATTTGCAATTTGTTGGAATGTAGAAGGCGGTGAGCAGGTTCAAGAAAGTTACGTCAACCTGATTCCAACCGCGCAAGGCGGTACTCATGTGAATGGTTTACGTTCAGGTGTAACCGAGGCATTACGTGAGTTCTGTGAGCTACGTAACTTGTTACCGCGTAACCTTAAACTTTCGGCAGAAGATGTTTGGGATGGTGTGAACTATATTTTATCACTCAAGTTCCAAGAACCGCAGTTTTCAGGTCAAACCAAAGAGCGTCTTTCGAGTCGGGAAGCATCTAATATTGTTTTAAATATTGCGAAAGATGCTTTCGCACTCTGGCTAAACCAACATGCTGAAATTGCCATGCAATTGGCAGAAATGGCGATTTCTAAAGCTGGTCGTCGTTTAAAAGCAGCGAAGAAAGTCGAACGTAAAAAGATTGTTTCTGGCCCTGCATTGCCGGGTAAATTGGCAGACTGTGTTGGTCAAACGCGTGAAGACAGTGAGCTATTCATTGTCGAGGGTGACTCTGCGGGCGGTAGTGCCAAGCAAGCCCGTGATAAAAACTTTCAGGCTATCATGCCAATTCGTGGAAAAATCTTAAACACATGGGAAGTTTCTTCAGATGAAGTATTAGCTTCTCAAGAAGTTCACGATATTGCGATTGCCATTGGTGTAGACCCTGGCAGTGATGATTTATCTGAACTACGTTACGGAAAAATCTGTATTTTGGCCGATGCGGACTCGGACGGCTTACACATTGCGACTTTGCTTTGCGCTTTATTTGTTAAACACTTTCCAGCATTGGTTGAAGAAGGACATTTGTATGTGGCAATGCCACCATTGTTCCGTATCGACATTGGCAAAGATGTCCATTACGCGCTTGATGATGATGAACTTGAAACTATTTTGAAAAATATTAAAGGTAATCGTAATCCGCAAATTACCCGATTCAAAGGGTTGGGTGAGATGAACGCGATTCAGCTACGTGAAACGACGATGGATCCTAATACACGCCGCTTGGTTCAATTAGATCTTGATGATGCCCATTTTACAGCAGGTTTACTCGACAAATTACTTGCGAAAAAACGTTCGGCAGATCGTAAGCAGTGGCTTGAGCAGAAGGGTAACCTAGCTGATATCACTGTTTAATTAAAGTGTGCAGGATAATTTTTTATAAAATTATCCTGCACCTGACAACTAATATACTTTATTTCAAATAACTAATTTATAAGTGTTTTTCTAGTTTTAGCTATGTCCTTTATCTTTTGATGGCCATACTTCTAAAAAAGCTGTCTTATTCTGTTCTTTAAAGAACAAATGTTTTCCTTTGTCGGTTGTTTATCCCCTCTGCTGCTAACCATACACTTCATATAAATCATCGTTATGGTGTTTAAGTCATCTCAGTTTTTCCATGGATTTATGTAATTAATTTGCAAAACGTATTGGAACAGGATGAAAGGGAATTTAGTAATACTTTAGCTCTCTTTACATCTTATGTGGTGACTCATCGCTAATAGGTCCTTGATCAGAAATTGGCTGGATCTGGTATAGCCAAAGAATGATTAAAGCGCCTGCACACCATCTTTAAATATGAAAAGGAAAAAGCTATGGATCTCCAACTGAAAGGTAAAACAGCTATTGTAACTGCGGCAACAGCAGGCATCGGACTAGCAATTGCCAAAACTCTGGCTAAAGAAGGAACTGATGTCATCATTACGGGCCGTACCCAAGACAAATTGGCGGCAGCGGTAGCCGAGATTGAAGCAAATGCTCCCTTGGGCAAAGTAAGTGGGTTTTTAGCTGATCTTAGTACATCAGAGGGAGTTGAGACATTAATTTCACAACATCCTTACACCGATATTTTGGTAAATAACTTAGGATATTATGAAGCTAAACCATTTACTGAGATTACAGACGAAGACTGGTGGCATATGCTTAATGTGAATGTTATGTCAGGTGTGCGCTTATCTCGTCACTACTTTCCAAAAATGTTAGAAAATAATTGGGGAAGAGTGATTTTTATGTCGAGTGAGGTAGGAGCATTCACACCACCAGATATGGTGCATTATGGCGTAAGTAAATCTGCTCTATTGGCTGTATCACGTGGAATGGCCGAGTTAACAAAAGGCACAGGAGTTACGGTGAACAGCGTACTTCCTTCTGCAACACGTTCCGAAGGTATCATGGACTATTTGCGTCAAACTGCTCCTCGTCCCGACATGACAGATCAACAAATTGAAGCACATTTTTTCGAGACATATCGTCCAAGCTCATTGATTGCAAGAATGATTGAAGCTGATGAAATCGCATCAATGGTTGCGTTATTAGCAAGTCCCTTGGGATCAGCATCTAATGGTGCAGCAGTTCGTGTTGAAGGCGGAACCTTCCGTTCCATTCTGTAATACTCAAAATTTAGATTGGCATGTGAAGTGTATTATTCTGTTCTTATGTGACCATTGGCATTTTGATCACTAAATTAAAATAGACAGATTTGTCTATTTTAATTTAGGTCGTAATTTTTATAGCCTGTGGAAATTGAAAAACATCACAATTCGCTCCACTTCCAATTCGATCGACCACTGCAAAATCACTTGGTGCCTCAAAGGTAAGCAACGGATGATGCCATGTGCCTGCCCGATAATTGATACTTTGCTTACCGTCTGAGATAAAAGCACATAGCTTTGAAATATCAGGAGTATTCTCGTCTAAAGCGGGCGCGACAATAATTAAAAACTTTTGTTGCTGTAATGGAATAAATGCCTGAGACCCCTTTGGATGGCGCTCTAGCATTGAAATTTCCAGAGGTAGTATACTGGCCTTAATATTACGGAAAATACTAATTCCTGCCTTTGCTTCCCCTTCAACTTCAGTTTCAACGAGCGCGTGGTAGCGCTCGGTGTGAGCATCATTAATATGAAAAAAGTTATGCCCGTCACAACAAATAACTTCTCCGAAGGGCTGAAAACTCTCAATCGTTAAGGGCTGAATTTGGACATTATTCATGATCATGACTTGGCAATTTTTCCCCATAAACGAACACGACTAATACCACCATCTGGAATCATGTTAATACGAATATGAGAGATTTTTTCATGCTGTAAAATCTCATTTACATATTCATGAATATGGTCCATTTGCATTGGTTGAGTTTCTAGTAAGTAAGACCAGAACATACTTTGTGGAATTAGCTGTGCATCGGTTGCATTTTCAAGGTAAACCGCCTGAATAGAAACCTCAGCAGGGAAGTTCCCTTTAAAGTGAGCCGTATCAATTTCAAGTTTCTCAATTTTCCCGCTTTTACCGAGTGCAAGAATACACCAGTCATAACCCGGAGCTCGACGGCGTTTGGTTTCCCATCCATCGCCCATGTTGATGCCACGGCCTGGGTTAATCAAATTACGTGGATGTCCGAAATGAGCATCGCTATAGGCAACTACACGCCCACCATTTTCTAGGGCCAATAAATCAAGAGTTTGCTCGCTATCAGTCACCTGAATATGAACGTCTCCATAGACACGTAAACGAGCAATACCACCATCTGGGAAAATATTGAGGCGTATATGAGTGAAAAGTGCATCATTATTGACCATAAAAATATGATGCTGGCTTGGGCCGAGTTCTGTATTTCCTAAAAGACTCTCCCATTTTGCCCCTGTAAGGTCACCATTTGGTGCATAACATGCTTCTAATGATGCAGATGCTGGATAATTTCCTGTGAAAAAGCTGGTATCAATATCAAGTGCACTGATTTTTCCAGTCACACCAAGCTTCACAATGCACCAGTCATAGCCTGCGTGACGCTTTCGGCGTGTTTCCCAACCGTCCATCCATTTGCCGTTGTCATCAAATTTATCTTCAACAAAAATAGGTGCTTCAAATTGCAGCATACGCTTTGCTTCTGCAAAGAAATCATCTGAACACTCAATGATTTGTGCACCAATTCGGGCGTCGGCCAAATTGGTTTTCGTATTCAAAATTTCAGGAAGTTCAAATGCTGGAGCGTGCAATATTGCCATAATGGAGTATCCGTATTTCTTGTTAAAAACATGATTTTTCATTTAAAACTGCGCCAACACGGAGCGTGCTGAAACGAGTTTTACACGTAAATATATAAGCATGGTACATGCCAGTTTTGTGGAAAAGCTAAATAAATTTTGAAGGATGGCATGTTTTTAGCATAAGCACTCTATAGGTGAATATCTATAGGAGCATGTTATGAATGTGGTGATTATTGGTGCGGGAATGGGAGGTCTAACCACAGGCATTGCATTAAAAAAATTTGGTCACCAAGTTCGTATTTTTGAGCAAACTGAAAAGATTCTTCCAGTCGGAGCTGCAATTTCGCTGTGGTCGAATGGTGTGAAATGTCTAAACTATCTGGGATTAACTGACAAAATCGCCAAACTTGGTGGACAAATGGATGATTTGGCCTATGTGGATGGTCTAACTGGAGATGTGATGACACAATTCAGTTTACTGCCATTAATTGAAGAAGTAGGGCAAAGACCTTATCCAGTTGCACGTGCTGATTTACAAAATATGCTGATGGATGAATTTGGCAGAGAGCAGATTTATTTAGGCAAAAAAATGGTTAGCCTTCAAGACAAAGCTGATTATGTTGAGGTTCATTTTGCAGATGGCAGTTCAACGCAAGCTGATCTATTAATTGGGGCTGACGGTACTCACTCACTTACACGGACCTATGTGTTGGGACAACAAGTACAGCGCCGTTATGCGGGTTATGTGAACTGGAATGGCCTAGTTGAAATATCTGAAGATTTAGCGCCAGCCGAGCAATGGACGACTTATGTGGGGGAAGGTAAACGCGCCTCTTTAATGCCCGTTGCGGATGGTAAGTTTTATTTCTTTTTAGATGTGCCTTTGCCAGCAGGTTTAGACAATAATCGAGATGACTATAAAAAACTTTTAAAACAATATTTTGCTGATTGGTGTCAACCTGTGCAGCAGCTCATTGAACGCTTAGACCCACAAAAAACGAATCGGGTCGAAATCCATGACATTGAACCGTTTACACAATTTTATAAAGGTCGTGTAGTGATTTTAGGTGATGCTGCACACAGCACGACACCTGATATTGGTCAAGGCGGTTGCCAAGCGATGGAAGATGCGATTTATTTAGCGCGTTCTCTGCAAATAAACACTTTAGGTGTCGAAGATGCTTTACGTCGCTATCAAAATAAGCGCAATGAACGTGCAAATGAGTTGGTACTTCGTGCGCGTAAACGCTGTGATGTGACCCATATGAAAGATGAAAGCGTTACACAAGCGTGGTATGCAGAATTACGCCGTGAACAAGGTGGACATATTATGCAGGGGATTATTAGCAATATTGTGGGTAATCCACTCGATTAAAACAAAAACAGCAAGGAATTTTCCTTGCTGTTTTATCTTCTAAATCATAATTTTAGAAGTGGTATTTAACCAATGCGCTGACGTTATTTTCGTCTGCACCTTTAATACCGAATTTATTATTCCACACAGAGTGCTCAATACCGAGATATAGGCGTGTGTCAGGAGAAATGTGTTTACCTACATTCCATTTCCATTGTGTTGTCCAGTTCAACTCGCTGGCATGGTCGCCTTCAGCAGTTGACCAGTCAAGGAAACCATCTACCAAGAAATCTTCAGATCCTAATTTTAATGGAACGCCGTAAACGAATGTCATTTGATAATCGTCATCGGTTTTATCATTATCCGCACGGTAGAAGTTTAAATTCGCATATTGGAAATATGGGATATTTAAGTCAACTGCAAAACCATACAAGAAATTGTTGAAGTTGTTACCGTTTTCTCTATTGCCTTCCCAAGTAGTACTAATAAGTACATCTTTGATCGGACCATACGCCAGTTTTTTGCCTGACACTTCGCCTAAGCTTAAACGTGGTGATAACTCAAAATATGTACTTTTATGATCGTCTTCACCACGCATGTGGTCCATGAAGAAAAATACATCAGCGTATTTAACTTTCGCTGCATATTCCAAAGTAATCGTGGTTTCTTTGTCATCTACAACTTCATAGTTTTCACCATAAAGTCCAGTCACGCTAAAATCTTGCCAAATTGGTTTTGCCTGAACCATGGCAGTTGCAGATAACAAGGCACAAGTCGCCGCAAGTTGCTTTAATTGCATTTAAATGATCTCCCCCCAAATAAAGCACGCTAAGGATACAGGGTCTTAAGCAAAAATGAAGCCAAATTTGATCAACGGTTAAAAAAAGCCCACCGAAGTGGGGCGCTAAAAACTAAATCTTTAATGAGTATTTCTTGTGTTTATTGTTTGGCTTAAATGTGGGGTGCGCGAGCTAGGAAATGAAGGTAAATGATTAAATAATAAATTCAACAAGATAGCAAAGATACAAGTTGAACTAATGCCCGAATGGAACAAAGTTTGTACCCAAACTGGGAAATGAGCATAAAACTCATGGTTAATAATTGGGATCATCCCAGCTGATAAAGCGGTTGCAACAATAATTAAATTTTTCTGATCGTTATAATCTATTTTTGCCAAAGTGCGAATTCCACTCGCTGCAACCGACCCAAACAAGACCAAACCTGCACCACCAAGTACGGGCATTGGAATCGCTGCAATCAAACGACCCATAATAGGTAGTAGACCTAAAATAATCAGAATGACACCACCTGCTGCCACGACAAAGCGGCTTTTGATACCTGTAATGGCAACCAGTCCAACATTTTGGGCAAAAGCGCTTTGCATGAAAGAACCAAAGATAGGTGCAAAAGCACTTGAGAACATATCTGCACGAACACCATTGGCGATACGTTTTGAATCGACTTCAGTTCCTACAATGTCTCCGACAGCAATAATATCGGCTGTGGTTTCCGTCATAATTACTAAGGTAACGATTAGCATCGATAAAATTGCACTGAGCTCGAAAGTCGGTAAACCGAATGCAAATAAGTGTGGGAATTGGAGCCATGCGCCTGAGCTCACCTGACTAAAATCACCAAAACCCATAAAGTAAGCGAGGGTGGTACCAGCAACAATAGCCAATAAAATCGATAGGCGGCGAATGCTTGCTTGCGGCAGCATATTTAGAACAATCACAATACCTAAGGTTAGTAAGGCTAAAGAGATATTTTCTACGCTACCCCAGTCAGGTGCTTTGTTGTTGCCACCCATCATCCAACGAATCGCAACGGGTAACAGAGATAGCCCAATAATCGTGATGACGCATCCGGTCACAACGGGTGGGAAAAACCGAATAATTTTTGAAAAGTAAGGTGCAAGGCACAGTCCAATCAGAGATGCGACAATCACCGCACCGTAGACAGCAGGTAAGCCGCCACCAGTGGTGATAATGGCAACCATAGTTGCCACGCCCGCAAAAGACACACCCTGTACCAGAGGTAGTTTTGCGCCTAGATATTTGGTTCCGATTGTTTGTATCAGTGTTGCCAATCCCCCGACAAATAGGGCAGCTGCAATGAGCATTCCGACTTGTGCTGAGCTTAAGCCAGCGGCTGTTCCAATAATGAGTGGCGGGGCTACAATGCCACCATACATGGTCAGCACATGCTGTAAGCCGTAAGCAAAACTTTTGGAAATTCCTAAATATTCATGCTCTGGAGAAATCGCATTTTTTTGCTGATGATTCATATTTTTCTCCTATTTATATTTGAATTAACTACCGCGATAAGTGGAGTAAGCAAACGGGCTGATCAGTAATGGAATGTGATAATGCTGATTGACGTCTTCTACAAAAAACTGAATACAAACACGTGGGAAAAAAGTTTTTATTTGCTGAGATGAAAAATAAGGTGCAATTTCAAATTCAAGTTGATAAGCACCTTTTGCAAAGTCTGTTATTCCAAAATCAGCCACTCGACCGTCTGGATTAGTGGTTGCGGTTGCAATCAGCTCGTGGGTTTCTGCATGAAACAACTTCACTTCTACGTGTGCAGCTGGTTTGCCTAAATTCGTATCTAAAATATGAGTGCTGATCATGCTTGTATTTCCTGAGATAGACGTAATAGAGCAATCGCTGAGAGTTGCTCATGTACAATTACTTTTTCGATAGCTAAGTCATGTTGTAAACGTTCGCGTAGCTTTTTTAAAATCTCATCGCTACTGAGGCCCGCTGCTTTAATTAGAAAAATAAAGCCAAACTTTTGTTCATAATCAAGGTTGCCTTGTATCAGCGCTTGTTGCGTTTGTTCATCTAAAGAAATGCCAGCTTGTTCCTGATTTGAAAAATGTTGCTCTTTTGCATTGAGTTGTTTTTTTGCTTGTCGTTCACCAATTTTTGGATGGGTTGCTAAAGCAGTTTCAATGTCTTGCCATGACCACATTTGACTTAAATTTTCTGCATGCTCTAAAAGAGATGCTTTTGATGAATAGGGACGTCTTGAAGTGATTTTCTCGGCCCATGCTGGAATGTGGACACAGTTTTTTAACAAAGTTTTAAGTTGTTCGGGTGGGGCTTGATTAAACTCGGCTAAAAACACTGTTATTCCTAAACTCGTTGTCGTGATATAGAGTTTTAGCAATAACAGTGCCAAGAGGCGTTCATGATTGGCTTATGAATTTGGAAAATTAAAAAATCAATTATTTAGTTATGTGATTTTTATACCAATGTTCAGCAATGTCTTGACGACTACATATCCAGACTCGATCGTGCATTTGAATGTAGTCGAGAAACTTTTGTAGTGCTTTAAAACGACCTGGGCGCCCTAAAATACGGCAATGCATTCCAATCGACATCATTTTTGGTGCATTTTCTCCCTCTGCATACAGCACATCAAAACTATCTTTTAAATATTGAAAAAATTGTTCTGAACTATTAAATCCACCCGGAGAGCAGAATTTCATATCGTTACATTCCAGAGTATACGGAATAATCAGATGAGGGCGTGCCGCACCCGCAGCATTGGTGAGAGTCGTCCAAAAAGGCAGATCATCGCCATAATAATCAGAGTCGTATTGAATTTGCGGGAATTCTGCAAGTAATTGACGTGTATTAGGGCTATCACGTCCGGTGTACCAACCGATCACTTTATTTCCAAACAAGTTTTCTAAAACAGATAACGCTTGTTCTATATGCTGTTTTTCTAACTCAATATCAGTATCTTGATAGTGAAGCCAACGGTAACCATGAGAAACCACATCATAATCAGCTTGCTTAATCGCCTCTACAATATAAGGATTGCGGACGAGTGCCATTGCAACTCCAAAAATAGTCATTGGAAGTTTGCGCTTTTGGAACTCATTATGAATGCGCCAAAAACCAGCACGTGAACCATATTCGTACATCGAGTCCATCGACATATGTTTAGCTGGGTAACTTGCAGCGCCAATAATCTCCGATAAAAACTGTTCTGAGCCTTCATCGCCGTGCTCAATATGTTTTTCGCCACCTTCTTCATAATTAAGAACAAATTGCACTGCAATCTTGGCATTATTAGGCCATTTAACTTGTGGAGGCTGTCCGTGATAACCGATCAAATCACGTGAATAAGGAGACTTTTGAATTTGCTCAATGAGCTCGGCTCCAGATAGATAAGATTTGGACACGATTGCTCTCCTTTTGTTCAATTTTTCATAAAAATTTAAAAAATCAGCTTGCATATTTTTATAGATGGACTGATATTGAAGATATGAAGATCTTCAAAATAAATTAAAACCAGTACGTTTAAGTCAGGAGATAACAAACCATTACACCATCAAAATGTACAATTGAAGTCAGTTCATGCATGCTTAAAACATGCCAACATAAAAAAGTTTTGCATAGAAAAGATCCACAGTAAGAAAGAGAGGATGGTATTTATGAATATTGAAATCCGCACAGATAAAAACATCCATAACAGCGAACGTTTAATTACTTATGTACGTGCAGAACTTACTCAAGAATTCCAACGTCATAGCGAACGTATTACGCATTTTTCGGTTCATTTTAGTGATGAAAATGGGGACAAAGGTGGTGACAAAGATATCCACTGTATGATTGAAGCGCGTCCTTCAGGTTTAAAACCGGTTGCAGTGCACCATAAAGCAGGAAATATTGACGCTTCAATTCATGGCGCGATTGAAAAATTAAAACGTAGCCTCGAACATACTTTTGAGAAAAAAGAACACCCGAGAGGTGGGCAACCAGAATTCATTGATGATGAAGTTTAATTGAAAATGCTAAAAAGCCCTTCGGGGCTTTTTTTATATTTGATGAAAATAAAACTATTCACAACATTAGGTTTGCAATGCGATGCAATCAACCTCTAAAATCTGGAGAAGAGATTAGGCATAATAGCCCTAATATATTTTTGAGAGATGGTCATGTTAACCACCCAGCAGCAAGCTTTAATTAAAGCCATAGAAGAATTAGAACTCGCGCAAGTGCAGAAATTACTTGCTGACGGACTTGATCCGAACTTTATTGATCCGGAGCAAGGGCCACCTGTATCAATTATCTGTGACGGAATTTTTAAATGGTGGGAAAATGTATCGGAAGCTTATGAAGCAGGTACACCATTATCAAAAGAAGAGAAGCAACAAGCGTTACAAGTTTATCTCGATATTCTTGAAGCCCTAATTCAAGCCAAAGCAAATGTACACCTTTGGGATGCAGAAGAGTTTTATGGTCCATTATGGGATGCAGCAAGCTCGGCATGTGCTCCAGCTGTTCAACGTTTACTCGATGAAAAAGTTGATCCAAACTCACGTGATGAAGAAGGACTCACCGTTTTATCTTCAATCAGTCAGTTGTTCTTTGATTGTGATTTTGATGAAATAGATTGGTCAGAATCACTTGAAGAAGAGCGTGAAACATTAGAATTATTGCGCCGTCATGGGGCTAAAATGACAAAAGAATTAACTACTTGATTGGACATTAAAATGAAAATAGTACAAATTTTAACTTTTGCCCTTACAACTGTTGCTGCTGGAAGTACTTTCGCAGCAGAATTTTCCTTTGACCGTCCTGGAGCAGGCTTCGGAACAGGTATTACACCAGTGGGTAAGTTAGCTTGGGAACAGGGTTTACCTAGCGCGACTTATACAGAGTCGACTGTTGATGGCGTTAAAGAAAAGACCGTAACTGTAAGTGAAGATATGCTATTCCGTACAGGTTTGGCTGATGGCTTAGAGTTACAATTAGGTTGGCAAGGTCCAGCATGGACTCAAACCAAACGTGTTGGTAAAAAAACTGACAATTCAGGCTTTGGTGATGTAAGCATCGGTTTGAAAAAAGCAATTGATCTAGATGATGAAAACTTATCAATGGCTGTGTTAGCTCAAGCTGTCATTGCAACTGGTAATGATGAATTTACTGCGCATGATGATATTTATAGCCTAAGCTCAGCAGTAGCTTATAAATATAATGACTTGATTGATACCTCAATTACTATGCGTTACGAAGTGCAAAATAGTGACTGGGCTGTGACTGCAATTCCAGCAATCAATTATAAGATTGCCGGTAAACTTTCTGGATATTCTGAATTCATTTACCGTAAAGCTGAAAGCCAAGACTATGAATACGGTTTAGGTACAGGTTTAGTCTACGCTGTAAATAATCGTACTCAGCTTGACGCAAGTATCGGGGTCGATTTAGAGGGTCAAGACAAGAGCTACAATGGTGGCTTAGGCGTGGCGTTCTTGTTCTAATCGAAGCAATTTAAATTTATGTTAATGAAAAAGCTTATTCATCAGGGAATTCTTTATTTTCTAACCGTTGCTGTTTGTGTGTTTAGCCAGTTGGTTTCCGCACAAGATAAGCTGCTCTCGCCCGAACAAGCTTTTTCATTTTCGGTTGAATCTTCTGAGCCGCATACTGCGAGTTTATCTTGGCAGATTCAGCCAAATTACTATCTATATCAGCATAAATTTACCGTACAACAAGGTACTCAACCTTTAGCTTTAAAGTTACCTAAAGCAATTGCCCAATATGATGAAAATTATGGGCAAAGTCAGGTTTACTACCATCAAGTTAATTTCAAAATTAAAACAAAACCTTCAGAGCACTATAGTGTGACTTGGCAGGGCTGTGCCAAAGATCGTATTTGTTATCCGCCACAAACTATTGAATTTCAAACTGATGCAGATGGCTTGGTCGGTGTACAAAACCAAGCAGGAACAGCACCAAAACGATTGCTCGATTTGGCAAATACTCAATCCGACACTTCCTCAGATTCAAAACTTTTAGAAAAAGAGCAGGGCACAGAGGCAGTAATTGATCCAGCCACGCCACAAATTGCGCAAGATCAGATTTGGTCTGCTAAGCTAATTGAACACTCACTTTGGTATGGGGTTTTGTTATTTCTCGGTTTAGGCATGTTGCTCGCATTTACACCATGTTCTTTACCGATGTTGCCTATTTTAACTTCGCTGATTATTCGAGAACATAAAGGTTTAAAGGCTTGGACCATTGCACTTACTTTTGTGTGTAGCATGGCATTGGTCTATGCAGGCTTGGGTTTAATTGCTTCTTCAGCAGGCTTAAATTTCCAGCGCTGGTTACAACAGCCTGCGACTTTAATTGCTTTTAGTTTGTTGTTTATCGTATTTGCTCTGAACCTATTTGGCTTGTTTGAAATTCGTTTACCGCAAACATGGTTAAACCGACTTGATCGTATTCAGTCAATGCAACAAGGCGGCACTTTAGTCGGTGCTGGAGTCATGGGTGTGGTTTCTGCACTCTTGGTCGGTCCTTGTATGACTGCACCTCTCGCTGGAACTTTATTATTTATTTCTCAAACACAAAACCAATGGCAAGGCGCTTTGCTTTTATTCTGTTTAGGTTTTGGAATGGGAATTCCCTTATTGCTTGTGAGCATTTTAGGTGCAAAATTCTTACCTAAAGCGGGAGATTGGATGCATCAGATTAAAGTAATTTTTGCTTTTCTGATGTTGGGTTTAAGTCTCTACTTTATTCGTCCTTTATTGCCAGATTGGGGGATGCAAGTACTTAGTCTAGTGCTAGGTCTCTCTTTTATAGCCTATGCTGTTTATCAGTTTTTCTGGAAAAAAGGGCAGCTACAGTGGCTCTATGCGATCTTATTATTAATCGTTACCCCTTTTGTAGCCTATAATCAATATCAACATATTCAAAATCGAACTTTGCAAAGTTCTGACCACATGACCGAGTGGCATGTTGCGACTAGCGCGGCAGACTTCCAAAAGATTTTAGCAGCAGCGCCTACTGATCGGGCTATTGTGGTTGATGTATATGCAGATTGGTGTGTTGCTTGCCAACCGATTGAGCACCGTATTTTAAAAGCACCTGAGGTTCAGTCTGCTCTCGCACCTTATTATTTAATTAAGCTTGATTTGAGTCACTATGATCAGTCGCATGAAGCGTTACTCAAACAATGGAATATTTTAGGACCACCGACCTACTTATTTTTAAACCCAGAGCAAAAAGAGATTCGTGCTTTACGTTTAACTGGTGCTTTTAGTCAGCAAGAGCTTTTACAGCAACTTGCGAGTTTGGCAAAACTAAAAGAATCATAGTGTATTAGCAGCTTCATTCTGATGAAATGTACGTACCTGATTACGTCCTGAAGCTTTTACAGCGTAAAGTGCTTGGTCAGCCTGTCGAATAACAAGATAAGGATCTTCTGCAAAAGCTGAACTGCTGATTCCAAAACTTGCACTAATATGAATAGGATTGTTTTGAGCGCTACAAACAGGTAGTTCTTGCAGAGCAAGACGACAACGCTCAGCAATTTTCTCTGCTTGAATAATATCGGTGTGGGGGAGTAATAAAATAAACTCCTCTCCACCAAATCGACCAATAATATCCTCGTTACGCAAGTTCTCAGAAAGACATTGAGCAATTTCAATTAAGACTTGATCACCCTGGTGATGCCCGTATATATCATTAATTTTTTTAAAATGATCGATATCGAGAAGTACCACTGCATAATCAAATTGCTGTTGATGTAAGGACTCTAAATACGTATTTAAACTACGCCTATTTAATACATTAGTTAATGGATCAATTTGACTTAAACGTTGAATGTAGGTTTCCCGCTGACGCCATTGTGTAAGTAATATTTCAAATAAAATAAAACAAGCCAGTAAGATCGGCATAATAAAAAAAGCCATACTTCCCAACCAAAATGAATTGGTTTGAGCATGGTCCATGGCATCAAAATTAAATAGAGGAGCATAAGGCAAAGTACCTATCATACCTAAATACGTACATACCGTTAAAATGATTGTCGCAGGCACAAGGGCGCTATAAACGATTTTACGGTTAAATAACACTAGGCCTACCCCAATCGTACCCACATAACCGACCATAGTGGCCGGGCTAATACTGCCAATTAAATATCCATCGTGACATAGCATGAGTGCAAAGAACTGAACGCTAATGAAAGGAATAACTCTTTGAGCCCATTCATCATTTTTGTAGCGATAACAGGGAATAATTAAAATAATTAATAAAAATAAGGTAAATAAATTAAGCCAAATCTGTGATTCAACCAAGGGTAAATGAGTCCATTGCCAGACACTTGGTGTAATTAAAATATAGCCTTTCCATAAAATCCAACTGAAATTCATTGCACCGGCAAGTGTCAGCATCAGTGCGCTTTTTTGTAGCGGCGTCCAGTTAATGATGTGATTATGGTGAATGAAATCGATTATCACCTGTTTTATTCTATGTATGGGATGAGTGATTAAACGACTTTTCATAATATGTAAGGGCTCCTAAATATAGATGCCTCTTTGTTAGACCATCCTAAAATTGGATTGTTTAAATAATTTATATTTTAAACATACCATGATTTTCATTTTATAGATGATGACTTTTTATAAAGAAGATGATGCGAAAAGTTTTGTTCACTCTCCACATCATTTATAGATAAATTAAGTTTTATCAAGTTCGTGAGCAAATTCAGCAATATCTGCCAATGCTTGTTTTGCCTCATCAAACCATGCATTAAACATCTGGAAGTTATGCCACATGCCTGTATAAAGTTTGAATTGCACTTTAACACCAGCATCTTCAGCTTTTTCTCTAAAACGCTTGGCATCGTCTAATAAGATTTCTTTAGACCCGACTTGAACCAAAGTAGGCGGTAGGCCATGCAAGTCATCGAAAATAGGCGAAACACGTGGGTCATCAGCTGCAATATGATTGCCTATATAGTATTGAGTTCCTGTTTGCAGCGCTTCAATAGAGAGTAAGGCATCATGTTTTTTATTAAATCTGAGAGATTCACTCGTGAGTGTTAAATCCAAAAATGGAGATAATAAAATAAGACCACTTGGCATGAGCTCAGGTTGTTCTTTTAAACGTAAGCAAAGTGCTAGCGCTAAATTCGCTCCGCATGAATCACCCGATAAAATAATATCTTTAGGCTGAATACCTTGTACCACTAAAGATTGATAGATGTCATATAGAGCTTCAGTTGCCTCAGGATAAGGATGCTCTGGTGCAAGTGGATAGTCCACATGAATAATCTGCATTTGAGTACGGGCAGCTAAATCCGTCATGAAAGCATGGTGTGTTTTGACACTGCCAAGAAAAAAAGCGCCGCCGTGAATGTGAAAAATCAGTTGAGTGGCAGAATCTTGTGGTTTGATTTCTTCACCTTTAATGCCTGCTAACCGAATTGGGCGTACAGAAACATTTTTTTGTCGTGGGAAAGCACGACACATCTGATCTAGAACGGGACGTAAGGCGGTAGCCGGCAAATTTAGCTGACTTGGCTTGCGAATTGTTGTTTTAAGAAAAGTTTCTGTAAAATAATATTTCCAAACATTTGATATATTCATAGAGCATCCATTTTTATGCTAGTTTCTTGTTTTCTTGTAAATTTTATTTTGCAAGATTACAAGGTTACACGAAACAGTCACATTCAAAAATTGCAATATCTTTGCGACTTCTGAATACTAAAAATCTTGAAAGACCCAAGGATATTACAAAAATGAAAAAGATTGCTTTAGCTTTAGGACTCATTGGTATGGCTGCATTTGCCAATGCGGCTGATTCACTCAATGGAACGGTATGGAAAACGATTGATGATCAGACCAACAAGCCAAAAGCCGTAGTGAAATTTACGGAACAGAAGGACGGAACCTTAACTGCAACCATTCAAAACATTTTGACACCGGGCGAAGAAAACGCTTGTACAAAATGTGAAGGTCCGTATAAAAACAAACCACTTAAAGGTGTCACCATTGTACATAATTTAAAAAATGTAGGTGGTAACAGTTATGAAAACGGTACGATTTTAGACCCAAAATCTGGTAAAACTTACAAACTGAAAGGTGAGTTAACCGATGGCGGTAAAAAGCTTAAATTACGTGGTTATATTGGCGTTTCTGCACTTGGTCGTAACCAAACATGGATTCGCGCGAACTAAAAGTTTTAATAAAAAAACGAGCCGTATGGCTCGTTTTTTTATGCTTGAATATTTTGATAGATGGTTTCATCGAAACCTACAATGAAGCCTTGAGCGGTTTGTAAAACAGGTCTTTTAATCAAACTTGGTTGAGCAATAAGTGCTTCAATAAGGTGATCCTCACTGCTTAAAGCACGATTTTGTTCTTCTTCTGATAGCTTACGCCAAGTCGTGCCTTTTTTATTGAGAACTGTATCTTTTCCAATTTCTTTTAACCAGATCTTTAGAGTATCTACATCAATGCCTTGTTTTTTATAATCATGAAAATCGTAGCTCAAACCTTTGGCTTGCAAAGCATCAAATGCTTTTTTCATTGAATTACAGTTTTTAATTCCATAAATTTTTAACATTTTATCGGACCATGTCAAAAAGAGAGAGCACACAGCCTAACCCAAAAAGCTTTTAAGCACTACTTTATACCCATACTTTTAAAACAAATGAAAATTAATGATTAATCGAAAAAGAAATGTCATGTTATTGTCATAAGACAAGGTAATAATGAGCTTAATAAGAAGAAGTTAAAACTAAAAGAACTTAGCGCAAAAAATAAGAGACTAAAAAAGAGAAAACCCGCATTTAATCATCCTGATCATGCGGGTCTCATTTCAACGTCCAATGTCACATCCTTGCAAATAAACTTATCATAAGTTTATTTTATCTTCCTACGGCGTCCTATCCTTTTGCGTCATCCTGACTGCGTCCTTGTGCCGTGGGGCTATAATGCCGTTAAAGCTGTGTAAGAAAAATACTCAAAAACGACATATGCTGTAAGCGAAAACGACAATGCAAGTGAACACTCGTTCACTTACTCTTGAATTTTATAGTCAATAATGACAGGTGCATGATCGCTAAACCATTGATCTTTAAAGACCCAAGCGTTGGTTGTGCGTGCTTTCCAGTCTGGTGAGCATGCATGATAGTCAATACGCCATCCTACATTTTTTGCACGAGCTTGGCCGCGATTTGACCACCATGAATAAAGTTCTGCTTCTGGGCGAACGATACGGAATGTATCAACATAGCCAAGTTCATCATAAATATGGTCAAGCCATGCACGCTCATGTGGTAAACAACCAGATGATTTTTGGTTACCTGACCAGTTTTTGATATCAATTCGTTTATGAACAATGTTGTAGTCACCACAAATGATGACTGACTTATTCTCATCACGCCATTGTTTCAAGATTTTTGCGTATTCACCTAAAAATAAATCTTTACGTGCTTGCGCTTCTTCACCACTTGAGCCCGAAGGTAAGTATAATGACGCAATATGTACCGGATGTGACAAACCTAAATCGAATTCAGCAGAAATAAAGCGGCCTTGACTGTCAGCCAGCTCAAACCCTAAACCATCTTTAACCGAGACGAAGGGTAGGCGGCTATATATCGCAGTCCCCGCATAACCTGCACGCTCTGCTGGAAAGAGATGGGTATGCCATCCTTCGGGTCTAAATTTTTCAGTCCATTGTTCATGGGTAATGCGGCTTTCCTGCATGCATACGACATCGGCATCTGATTGTTCTAACCATTCAAGTAAGCCTTTCGTTACTGAAGAACGTAAGCCATTTACGTTAATGGAAACGACTCGAAGAATTTTTACATCACTTGGATACTGATCCTTTGGTATCATGCGAAAATTTAACCTCAATTGTGAATTTGGAGCACCTCATGACAACGCCTGTGTCATTTCACCCGCAAGCATTTATCGAACTCGCATTATCACGCGGTGTGCTTAAATTTGGTGAGTTTACTTTAAAATCTGGACGCGTGAGTCCTTATTTTTTTAATGCAGGCCTACTCAACGATGGTGAAGCTTTATCTCTTTTAGCGCAAGGCTATGCTGATAAATTAACACAATGCCAAAATGTTGATGTGATTTTTGGACCAGCTTACAAAGGGATCCCATTTGTAGCCGCGACTGCTGTTGCTCTGTCGCAAGTCCATAACAAAAGTGTGCCATGGGGCTTTAACCGTAAAGAAGCAAAAGATCATGGTGAAGGTGGCGTTTTAGTTGGTGCTGCTGTTGAAGGTAAAAAAGTCTGGATTATTGATGACGTAATTACCGCAGGTACAGCGATTCGTGAAGTTGTAACGATTTTGAAAAATGCTGGCGCAACTATTGCGGGTGTTTTGGTGGCATTAGATCGTCAAGAACGTGGCCAAGGTGAGCTTTCTGCGATTCAAGAAGTTCAAAAAGAATTAGAAATTCCTGTGCACGCACTGATTACCATGAGAGATTTAATGGATTATTTAGAGGCAAAAGGCGAAAAAGAAGCGCTAGCAAATATGCAAGCTTATCGCGAAAAGTATGGAATCTAATTTTTAATAATTTAAAAAAGGAAGCGATGGCTTCCTTTTTTTATAATTTAATCAAATTATTGAGTTGGTTAAATAATGGTGGTGGAGCGTGAACAATCATAAAAAAACTGTTCCAATGCGCTGAAACCTAGAACGGATTAGACTAAGATTTTGATGTTAAAATGAAAATTTAAAGTATTTTGTATAAGCTGTCTTATGTTAATTTTAGAAATATTTAATTGATGGGAATAATATGACTAAACAGCCAGAGTGGATAATACAGGGCAAAAGTATCAAACAATTAATTAAAGAATTAGAATCTTTCGAGGATCAAAATTTATTAGTTGAGCTATCTTTTGATGATGGAGAAACATCTAAACCTATAAGCTTAGTTAGTAAAATTGATGGAAAATGTATGTTACTGAACTGTGAAAACTCAACGGATTAAGTTTTCCATTTAATATAATGGGACCTTATGCGAAATCCTATAATTTTATTTATTTAAAATCTTTTACATCCCACGTCATGCCCAATTTGTCTTGTTGATCTTGTTTAGTCATCACCAATTGCGAAACAGAAGCCCTAGCAAATATGCAAGCTTATCGTGAGAAATACGGTATCTAAAAAATAAAAAGGCATACCTCTAAATAGGGGTATGCCTTTTTAATACTTACTTAAAACTGATAATTCAAACGCAATAACACATTACGTGGCGTGCCTGGCATGCTGTCTGAGCGCCAGTACTCTTTATTGGTTAGGTTATTCACTGCAATAGTGACATTCCAAGGGTCTGCACTATAGCCAATCGCCGCATCGACACGGTTGAAGCCTTCCATTTTGACTTGATTATTAAGATTTGGATAATAAGACCCGACATAGGTTACCCCCACCTCTGTATACCACTGTTCGGTTGGTAAATAACGAACAAATAAATTACCCGTATTTTTAGATGTGTTGGCTAAATAGTTGCCTTCTTGCTCAGGCTTTTGTTTATCTTCTTTTACTTTTGCATCTGTGTAGCCATAACCACCACGGACAAAGACATTATCAAGTACACGGCCAATAAAACTAAATTCGAGACCACGAGATTGATGCTGACCCGCAGTTGCCCATACTTCTGGTTGCTCATTAGGATTTGGTTTATAGCGGATATTATTCTTACGAATATCAAAGACAGAAAATTGAGTATTTAAACGATTATCTAACCATTCACTTTTTACCCCAACTTCGTATTGCTCGTTATATTGAGGTTCTTTATCCATTTTTGTGACATCGGTGCTTCCAGTGACTTGGTTAACACCCATTTGTCCGCCAAATGGTGCAAAGCTCTTAGAGTAAGACGTGTAAAAACTATGTTCAGGAAGCGGTTGCCATACCAAACCAACATTTGGGCTAAAGCTACCATCTTTTACGTTACGGTGTTCATTAGTTAACTTGTTGGTGGTTGAAAAATCGAAGTAGTCGTAGCGGACACCCATCATCAGTTTAAGTTGGTCATTTAGACCAATTAAATCCTGAATAAATATGCCGTAAGTTGTGCCTTCATTATAGTTATGCTGACTAATTTTTAATGGGCCATTGCCACGGCTGTACTCTCGTTCACCAGTGATTGGATTAACGTAACCATAAATGGCTGACCCATTTTGAGTTTTATTGGCTAGACGTGGCTCTCGCTGTTCATAAGTCCAGTCTGTACCTACCATAATTTGGTGTTCAAGCTGGCCTGTTTTGAACTTGCCCTTAATATCAAATGTATTGGTGGTGGTCTTATTGTTGGTTTGTTGCCAGTAGTAAATTTGGTCGATGTAACCTTTTTTAGTACAAGACTCATCCTTTGAGTTTTTTCCATCTAACCCACAATAAGTTCCAAAATAAAAGTGGTCAAAGTTCTGTTCTGCTTGTCGGTAACTTGCCGCCCAGTGAAAGTTCCAATCAGGCGCATATTGATAATTCACATCGGTACGGACCACTTGCAAAATATCATCAACATAATCGCCGTCTTGGGCAAATCCCATTTTAATTGAAGTTCCCGCAGGCAGAATGTCATGTGATGGTCCGCGATCAGGTATACGACCTAATTTGTCATAAGTATATTGCGTGGTCCAAGTGAGTGTTCCATCGTCATTTTTATAAGTGAAACTTGGTGAAAACATTTCAATCTTATTTTCAATACCAGAGCGGAAGCTGCCTGTCTCGCCATATTCTCCCGTTAAACGTATTGCTAAATTGTCATTAATAACTTGGTTGATGTCAGCGGTTGTTCCGTAGTTGTCGTAAGAACCTGCGTACGCACCAACTGAACTTTTAGAGTCAAAATTGGCGAACTTACTCACCATATTCACAACCCCGCCACCAGCACTACGACCATATAAAACAGAAGCGGGGCCTTTTAAAATTTCAATACGTTCAATATTGGCTGTACTACGACGTACTTGTCCGCTTTCACGTATGCCATCGCGGTAAATATCACCTGTATCGGCACCAAAACCACGAATCGTGATGCCATCACCGCGCATATCATAACTGGTTGATACGCCAGGGGTGCCTTGCAGCATAACGCTTAAATCATTTGATCCATAAATTTTATATTTCTGTACATCAATGGTATCAACGGTTTGAGGAATATCTTTTTTGTCTAAACCATTGCGTGTGACATTGGCCTTGTCATAGTCGATATAACTTTTAATTGGGTCGAGTTCACTCATGGCCTCAATTTTTATGGTAGGCATGGTGGCTGCCACTTTCGATGATGAGTCAATCAAGTCTTCTGCGTAAGCACCTTGAATATTCAAGATCATTAGACTGAGTAAGCTCAGCGGGAAAAGACGCTTAATTTGGGGAGATGATATAGAAATTCTTAACATAAAAATAAAATCAATTAACAAAAATAAAAGTATAAATGATAATTATAATCATTTAATTGTTTAGAATAAAAGTAATATTGCCTTTAAAAATGACATATTTATTGTTTAGTAACTGATTTTTAGAAAGATGATTGGGGAATTAAACGGATAATATGAATTAACTCATTAGTTTTTCTTGTTAATTGAGTTTTGGAGAGGGGCTTTTACCAATAAAAACTCCCCCTTGGAATTAAGCGTTATTTTTCAGAACATCTAAAATATCCATTTCTGGATCATAATTCTCGTCAATTGTTTTGCAAATTGCTTGTCCCACAATGACATGCGTTCCATTAAAGGTCATGGTTGGTGCCTCATATAACTCCCAGCCATGATTCAGTGCTTTAGTCACACGTGCACAAAAAGCAGAGTCATCAGGGCCAGTTAAATAGCGATAAAGTTTCATCTTTAGCCTTTAAAAATAATATTTTATGAATATAGTTTAACCGAATTTACTTAAATTCCAGATCAAGAAATAACGGATAATGTTTTACTGAAATTAAGAAAAACCAGTGAAAAATCTCAGTTATACTCATGCTAATTTAAATTTTAAGAAGAGCTTGAGCATGCGTGTACTTGTCGTCATGGATCCGATTGAAACCGTAAACCTTAAAAAGGATTCAACCATGGCAATGTTGTGGGCGGCGAGCCGTCGTGGACATGAATTAGGTTATGCATTACAGCAAGATTTATATATCGATCAAGGTAAGGCTTACGGTCTAATTTCACCATTAAAAGTTTTTGAAGATTACAATCATTACTATGAGCTTGGCGAAAAGAAAAAAGAATCTATTGCGGCGTATGATGTAGTACTCATGCGTAAAGATCCGCCATTTGACATGAATTTTGTCTACACGACTTATGTGCTTGAGCAAGCTGAGCGTGAAGGTTCATGGATTATTAATAAGCCTCAATCATTGCGTGATTGCAACGAAAAACTTTTTGCAACGCAATTTCCAGAGCTACAAGTACCTACACTTGTGACATCACAACAAAGTTTAATTCGTGAATTTATTAAAGAACATGGTGATGTGATTGTTAAGCCGCTTGACGGTATGGGTGGCATGGGAATTTTTCGTTTATACCAAGACGGTGTAAATATTGGTTCTACCTTAGAAATGCTGACAGAGCTAGGCAATCGTCCAATTATGGCCCAGCGCTATATTCCTGAAATTGTAGAAGGGGATAAGCGTATTTTAATGGTGAATGGCGAACCTATTCCTTACTGTCTAGCTCGTATTCCACAAAATGGTGAAGTGCGCGGTAACTTGGCAGCAGGTGGTTTAGGCCAAGCGCGTCCGCTTACTGAAAACGATAAGCTGATTGCTGCTAAAATTGGCCCTTTCTTACGCGAAAAAGGTTTAGTTTTTGTGGGCTTAGATGTAATTGGTAATTATGTCACTGAAATTAATGTTACTAGCCCAACCTGTATCCGCGAAATTGATGCTCAATTTGGTACATCAATTGCAGACGATCTATTTGATGTAGTAGAAGCTGGACGTTCAGCTTAATGAGTTATTTCAGGTGGTTTTCCGCGGTATTTATGGGAAATCACCTGAAAATATATGAATTAATAAAATAACAATACTAAATACACCACAGCTTTGTAGGCATATTTTCAAAAAAGCACATCTTTCTGTTATAAACGAGTGAAATTAGCTTTTCGTTAATGAAGCTTTAGGATTAAAATAAACGGCTACAAAAATAGATGACAATTTCCATTGTTTTTTGAGTTGAAGAATTAGACCGTGACCGATTCACAGCAAAGCAAACCTAAACATGTCATGATGATGGCTGCCGGTACAGGTGGACATGTTTTTCCAGCCCTCGCCGTAGCCAAAAAACTTCAACAACAAGGTTGTCAGGTTTCATGGTTAGCCACGCCAACAGGTATGGAAAACCGATTATTAAAAGATCAAAATATTCCAATATATCAAATTGATATTCAAGGTGTTCGTGGCAATGGATTAGTCCGTAAAATTGCTGCACCTTTTAAAATTTTAAAAGCCACTTTAAGCGCAATGCGTTATATGAAACAGCTTAAAGTTGATGCAGTTGCAGGCTTTGGCGGTTATGTTGCGGGTCCGGGTGGTTTAGCCGCACGTTTGTTAGGTATTCCTGTACTTATTCATGAGCAAAATGCGGTTGCTGGTTTTACCAATGCGCAGTTGTCTCGTGTTGCTAAAGTCGTGTGTGAAGCATTTCCAAATACATTTCCTGCTGGTGGAAAAGTCGTTACAACAGGAAATCCTGTACGTCATGAAATCACAGATATTTTAAGCCCAAAGTGGCGTTATGATGAGCGCGCGCAAGCAGGGCAACCTCTAAATATTCTCATTGTTGGTGGTTCTTTAGGTGCCAAAGCACTCAATGAACGCTTACCTCCAGCATTAAAAAAATTACAAGTTCCACTTAATATTTTTCATCAGTGCGGTCAGCAACAAGTTGAGGCAACTCAAGCACTCTATGCAGATGCGCCAGCCAATTTAACTGTACACGTTTTGCCGTTTATTGAAGATATGGCAAAGGCTTATAGTGAGGCAGATTTAATTATTTGCCGAGCTGGAGCACTCACGGTAACAGAAGTTGCAACAGCAGGTGTGGCCGCAGTTTTTGTGCCACTTCCTATAGCAGTTGATGACCATCAAACTGCAAATGCCAAATTTCTGGCGGATTTCGGTGCTGCAAAAATTTGTCAGCAATCGACTATGACACCAGATGTTCTAAATGAATTGTTCACTTCGCTGATGAACCGCCAGTTACTTACAGAAATGGCAGTGAAAGCGCGTCAACATGCCCAACCAAATGCGACTCAGCATGTGGTTGATCTTATCCAAAAAATGTAATCGGATTTACTATGTCTCCATCAACAGCTGCGAACCAAGCAAAAAAACTGATTAAAGTGCCTGAAATGCGCCGTATCAAACACATTCATTTTGTGGGGATCGGCGGTGCTGGGATGTGTGGCATTGCAGAGGTATTGGGTAACCAAGGTTATAAAATTTCCGGTTCAGACATTAAAGCATCTAAAACTACAGAACAATTAGAGCAAAATGGCATCAAGGTTTATATCGGCCATCAAGCGGAAAATATTAAAAATGCCAATGTGCTTGTAGTTTCTACAGCGATTGATCCAGAAAATCCGGAAATTAAAGCAGCGATTGAGCAACGTACTCCAATCGTACGCCGTGCAGAGATGCTAGGTGAGCTTATGCGTTACCGTCATGGTATTGCTGTAGCTGGTACACATGGCAAAACGACAACTACAAGTCTTTTAACGACTATGTTGGCTGAAGAAAACCTTGATCCAACTTATGTCATTGGTGGTTTACTTAACAGTACAGGCGTAAATGCTGCATTAGGTGAAAGCCGTTTCATCGTAGCTGAAGCTGATGAATCAGATGCATCTTTCCTTTATTTGCAACCAATGGCAGCGATTGTAACGAATATCGATGCTGATCATATGGATACCTATGAAGGTAGCTTTGATAAATTAAAAGATACGTTCGTACAGTTCCTTCATAACTTACCATTTTATGGTTTGGCTGTTGTTTGTGGTGATGACGCCAACATTCGTGAAATTATGCCGCGTGTAGGCCGTCCGGTCATTACCTATGGTTTTAATGAAGACAACGACATTCGAGCAATTGATGTTGAACAAGATGGTATGCGTTCACACTTCACTGTGTTGCGTAAAGGTCGTGAGCCGCTACGTTTAACGATTAATCAACCAGGTTTGCATAATATTTTAAATGCTTTGGCTGCGATTGGTGTTGCGACTGATGAAGGTGTTTCCGATGACGCAATTAGCCGTGCTTTAGCAGGATTTAGTGGTGTTGGTCGTCGCTTCCAAGTGCAAGGTGAATTCGAACTTGCTGATGGTAACGTTAAGTTAGTTGATGACTATGGACACCATCCGAAAGAAGTAGAAGCAACTATTAAAGCGGCTCGTCAGAGCCATCCGGATCGTCGTTTGGTAATGTTATTCCAGCCACACCGTTACTCTCGTACGCGCGATTGTTTTGATGACTTTATTGAAGTGCTTTCTCAGGTCGATCAATTATTATTATTGGAAGTTTATCCTGCCGGTGAAAAACCTATTGTAGGTGCAGACAGTCGGACTCTAGCGCGTAGTATTCGTTTACGTGGACAGGTAGAACCGATTTTGGTTGATCCGGTTGAAGGTAATTTGCAAAACATCATGCAAAATGTGTTACAACCAAATGACTTGTTATTAACGCAAGGTGCGGGTAACGTGGGAGCAATTTCTGTAGAACTTGCACAACACCATTTATATGTGAAATAAACAAAAATATTGAATTATCGGGTTAAGGATTTAAACGTGTCAAATGCTACAAAATTCGGCAAAGTTGCCGTGCTATTTGGTGGGAAATCGGCTGAGCGTGCTGTGTCTTTAGATAGTGGTCAGGCAGTTCTGGACGCTTTATTGCGTTCAGGTGTTCAGGCTGAAGCATTTGATCCGCAAGACCGCAGTGTGACTGACCTTGTAAATTATGATCGTGCATTTATTGTATTACATGGTCGTGGTGGTGAAGATGGCCAGATTCAAGGCGTGCTTGAATGGTTAAATCTGCCTTATACAGGAACAGGTGTGCAAGGTTCTGCGATTGGCATGGATAAAGTCAAAACCAAGCAAATCTGGCAAGGTAGTGATTTACCTACAGCGCCATATCGCATTATTACTAAAGAAACAGATTTAGATGCGGTGATTGCTGAGTTAGGCTTACCGGTAATTATCAAACCTGTGCATGAAGGCTCAAGTGTCGGCATGAGTAAGGTTGAGAAAGCAGAAGACTTTGCTGCTGCAATTGAGAAGGCGACTCAGCACGATGCTGTTGTGATGGCAGAAAAGTGGATCACAGGTCGTGAATTTACAATCTCATTCCTAAATGGTCAGCCTTTACCGGTTATTCGTTTACAACCACCAGCAGACGTTGCTTTCTACGACTATGAAGCGAAATATCAACGTAATGATGTAGAGTATGGTATTCCTTGTGGTCTCAGTGAGACAGAAGAGAAGAGCCTTCAAGCATTGTGCTTACGCGCTTTTCAGGCAGTTGGTGCAGAAAGCTGGGGTCGTATTGATGCGATGCAGGATGAGCAGGGTAATTTTTGGCTTTTAGAAGTAAACACTGTGCCAGGTATGACCAGCCATTCTTTAGTTCCAAAAGCTGCGAAAGCTGTTGGCTATAGTTTTGATGAATTGTGTGTTGCCATTCTTGAGCAAACATTGGAAGGTACGGCTTAAATATGGCACAACTTCCGGCTTCCATGCGCCGTAAACGTGCGGCCATCACCTCTATTCATGATAAACCACCTACACGTAAGCAGAAGCTTGCAAATGCTGGTGGATGGGTGCTGTTGGTTATTGCTTTTGTAGTGCTGGCAGTCGGAATTTATGGGCTATATAAAGTTATTACAGATGCAACAGTTGCAAAGCTAGAGGTTGTGGGATCGACGTCTTCAGTTGAAACCCAACAAGTGATGCAGCATGTTGCTCCAATTATAAAAGCGAATTATTTCACATCTGATTTAGAACAGATTCGAGATAAAACATTAGAAATTTCGTGGGTAGACCGAGTTGTCGTTTCTCGTGCTTGGCCCAATGGTATTCGTGTTCGTGTCATGCCTCGACATGCCATCGCCCGTTGGGGAACAGGTCGCTTGTTAAGCGATGGAGGCGATGTATTCAGTGAGGCAGAGCCGACTATTCATCCTGAGCTTCCGTTACTCCATGGTCCGGTAAGCCAGTCGAAAATGATGATGCGACGCTATAATGAAATCAATCAATTATTCCATCCTGCCAATTTGCGTCTAAAAGAGTTATATCTGACGGAGCGAATGACTTGGTTTATGCAGTTTGACTCAGGTTTACGAATTATTGTTGACCAAGATCAAACAATGAATAAGTTGCAACGTTTAAGCCATCTGGCACAATCTGACTTAAAACAAGTGTGGCCGAAAATCTCAGCCATTGATTTGCGATATCGTAATGGATTATCTATTCAATGGAAGAACGCAACACCACCTAAAATTGTGAATGGTCAGTTTGTTGTAACGATTGATGACACAAGCATTGCAGGTGGAACAAAAGCAAAGCCATAATACGTGGCTTTAAAATAGGCAATTTGCCTGGTATTAAACAACAAAGAAATGGTATGAGTGATGAATGAAGCTGTTCCCTCAGTTGTTGCGATTGACATTGGGACGCATAAAGTTTCAGTTTTGATTGGAAAAATTCATGCGCCGGATAACATTCAAGTTATCGGTATGGCAACTGCTCGCAATCGTGGCATGAATAAAGGAAAAATCGTAAGCCTCGATAAAGTTATCGCTGCGATTAAAAATGCTGTCGCTGAAGCGGAAAATATGGCCGAATGTCGCATTCATAGCGCATGGGTATCGATTCCGAGTACCGAGTTGCAAAGTTTTTATGCCTCTGGCCGCACACCAGTTGCTAATCCTGCACATGTTATTACAACAAATGAAGTCGTGCGCGCGTTAGAATTGGCAAAAGCAAGTCATGTGACTTCTGATTACTATTTAGCAAGTGCAGTGCCGTTAGGCTTTGAATTAGGTGATTCTGCTGAATGGGTGCAGAATCCAATTAATATGACTGCCCATAGTATGACCGGACATTATCAGTTAATGATGATGCCGATTGCGACTATGCAAAACCTTGATCGCGCTATGAAAGGTGCAAATATCGGGGTTGAAAAAATGGTGGTATCTTGTCTGGCAACCGCTGAGGCAAGCTTGCTTAAAGATGAAAAAGAGTATGGGGTTTGTCTGGTCGATATTGGCGCAGGCATTACCAATCTTGCGGTTTATCTAGATGGACGTTTGGCTCTGGCACGTACATTGCAACGCGGTGGTGAGCACGTTACGCGTGATATTGCTGCTGTATTGCAAACTACAACAGAAGAAGCTGAGCGTATTAAAATTCTGTATGGTTGTGTTGATTTAAGTGCTGTTAAGCCAGATCACATGATTCAGGTAGAAGGAATTGATGGCCCTCAAACTATTAGTCGAATTGAGTTGTCAGAAATTATTATTGCCCGCTATGAAGAGATCTTTAGCCAGATTCGCGATGAGCTCGAAAACAGCGGTGCAATTCATGGTTTATACCATGGTGTAGTGTTGACAGGGGATGCTTGTCAAATCGAAGGTATGGTGAGTTTAGCTCGCCGTATGTTGGGGGTATCTGCCCATTTGGGTAATCCGCCGTTACAGGTTTATGCTGATGATCAACATCAGGCAGCATTACGTCGTTCGATGTATGCAACAGCAGCTGGTTTGCTCATGTTTAGCCAAAGTGAGTTGCAAGAAGCTGTTGAAGAGCCTGAAGAGGCAAATGACCGTTCGGTATGGGAGCGAATGGTAAATGGCTGGAATGCATTTAATAGCAAGCTAAAAGCCATTTTTTAGGATGTATGGATTTATTGGTAGAATTGTTAGGAAGTTGTAAGAGAAAACCACTGTACTTGACAAGGTTTGTATTGCACAGCATTCTTAAAATTAGTTATTTTTGAAAATCAAGGCAGTATACGGGCTGAAGTGACTGCCATAATGTATTAGGAACCCTAAAGGTCATGGCCTCATTTGAATTTATAGAAGATGAACTAAACGATGGCAACGGTCAAGCCCGTTTCACTGTATTTGGTGTAGGTGGTGGTGGCGGTAATGCCGTTCAACATATGGTGCAGTCTGATATTCAAGGTGTTAAATTCGTTTGTGCCAATACAGACAAACAAGCACTAGACTGTATGAATGCACCTTTCAAAATTCAGTTAGGCGAGCAAAGTACACGTGGTTTAGGTGCTGGTGCTAACCCTGAAGTTGGGCAAGTTGCAGCAGAAGAAAGCCGTGAAATTATTCGTCACCATCTTGAAGGTACGGATATGGTATTCGTTACCGCTGGTATGGGTGGTGGTACGGGTACAGGCGCGGCTCCTGTGGTGGCTGAAGTTGCCAAAGAAATGGGTATTTTGACTGTTGGTGTTGTAACAACTCCATTTAACTTTGAAGGCCGCCGCCGTTTAAAATCTGCTGAACGCGGTATTGAAGCGCTTGAAGCCCATGTTGATTCATTGATTATTATCCCGAACCAACGCTTACTTAGCGTATATGGCGATATTTCAATGAAAGATGCTTATAAAAAAGCTGATGATGTATTGTTAAACGCTGTACGTAGTATCTTTGACCTTGTTGTAAACCGTGGTCACATTAACCTTGACTTCGCCGATTTGAAAACTGCAATGAGTACTCGTGGTTACGCAATGATGGGTGCTGGTTTAGGTCGTGGTGAAGATCGTGCACGTCAAGCAGCTGAACAGGCTATTCGTAGCCCATTGCTTGATAACGTAAATATTATTAATGCTAAAGGTGTGTTGATTAACATTACTGGTGGTGATGATATTACTCTACGCGAAACTGAAATCATTACTGATGTTGTGAACCAGATTGTTGACCTTGATGAAGGTGAAATTTTCTACGGTACAGTATTTGATCCGGATGCGCGTGATGAATTACGTGTAACAGTAATTGCAACTGGTTTAACTCGTAATGCAGCAGATGCAGAACCGAGAAAACGTAATACAGTAAGTCATGCAACGTCTCAAGCAGCTCAATCTGTTGATGAAGATGACGTTCCTGCTATTAATAAGCGTCAAAATGCAGACAATGAAGTGAGCAGCAACGCAAGTTCTTCTCCGCGTTCTTCTCCGATGAGTATTCAAGATTACTTGAAAAATCAGCAACGTAAGTAAAAAATTATTAAATTTTAAAAAAGGCAGTGTTTAAACACTGCCTTTTTTTGTTTTTGATCAATGACTAAATATGCTAACGTATAGCGGTTTTAAAAAAGAAGTTACAAAGCATGGTGAAACAACGTACTCTCAATCGTGTGGTAAAAGCGAGTGGAATAGGTCTTCATAGCGGTCAAAAAGTGATGATCAATTTCATTCCACATACCGCGGATGGAGGTATTGTATTTCGTCGTATCGATTTAGACCCACCCGTTGAAATCCATGCAAATGCATTGCTCATTCAAGAAGCTTTTATGTGCTCCAATTTAGTGATTGGAGATATAAAAGTTGGAACGATTGAGCATGTAATGAGCGCAATTGCAGGTTTAGGAATTGATAACCTTATTGTTGAGGTATCTGCGTCCGAAGTTCCGATTATGGATGGAAGCGCCGGTCCATTTATTTACCTGTTAATGCAGGGTGGATTGCGTGAGCTGGATGCGCCGAAAAAATTTATAAGAATATTAAAACCAGTTGAAGCACTAATAGATGATAAAAAAGCGATTTTTAGCCCACATAATGGTTTCCAGTTAAATTTTACAATTGATTTTGACCATCCGGCATTTGCTAAAGAATATCAATCTGCCACTATCGACTTTTCTACTGAAACTTTTGTATATGAGGTCAGTGAAGCTCGTACTTTTGGTTTTATGAAAGATCTAGATTACCTCAAAGCAAATAACTTAGCCTTAGGTGCAAGTTTAGATAATGCCATTGGTGTAGATGATACAGGGGTTGTGAACGAAGAAGGCTTACGTTTCGCTGACGAATTTGTGAGACATAAGATTTTGGATGCAGTAGGTGATTTGTATTTACTTGGTCATCAAATTATTGCCAAGTTTGATGGCTATAAATCGGGACATGCTTTAAATAATCAGTTGTTACGCAATGTTCAAAGTGATCCGAGTAATTATGAAATTGTAACATTTAATGACGAGAATGAATGTCCAATTCCATATGTCAGTGTGACATAAGTCATTGTCTTTACTTGGCTACGTTATATTGTAACATTGCAAAGTGTGATTATTATCACATAACAAGAACGATTCTAATTAAGAAATAGAAAGCTCATTATTTTTTATTGCTTGCCAAACGTAGTAAAGCTTGGCTAAGCTTAGGGTCGCTCACAAAGTCGGCTGCACTACGTAACATTTCTTGTGTTTCCGGGGGGATGGGTTTAGAGGGCTCAGATGAGGGTGGATTTGGAGTATTTTTATTTCTCAAGCGAACCTGAATTCTTTGTAAGTCTTTTAACCCTTCAAGTTGAGATAATTTAGATACATATTGGTTCTGTAAATAACTGAGTTGACTAATCATCGCCTGATTTTCACCAGTAATGATTAAAGAACCATTTTGATAACACACGACCTGCCATTGTTCCGGTTGGGGCAATAAGGGTTGGATTATTTTCGTAAGTCTTTGCCATTGCGCGACTTGCGTTGTTAGAAACGTAAGGTTTCCTGTTTTTATGTGTTTTCCGGTTTGTTGAAAAACGTTATCGGGTTTAGACATGGATCATTCTCTGATAGATTCTTGTCTTCATCTTAAGCGTTCATTTCGATTGATATCAAGGAAGAGATCATAAGGAACTTGAGTAAGAACAGTTTCAAGAGGTTTTTATGCACACGCGTCGTATTTTATTAGCGTTTTCACTTGCCGCTTCGGCAGCATCAGTTGCTTTTGCAGATTATCAAACAATTAACCAATCTACTGATTCAGATCGATTGGAACAACTATCAAAAACATTATCTCAAGGTTCATACACCCATCCTGATGATTTAGATCTTCCGGCAAGTGCGAAAGTTTCAGTGACCTTACGCCAAAAACCGGTTGAGCTCAACAATGAATCGCTCGCAAAAAAATATGGCAATGCGAGCGCAAAGAATTCTTTTAATACCTCTTCTTCAAATGCTTACTCTTGGTTAGTTTCTCATCCTCTTCCTGATACTGTACGAGTTTCTTCAAACTTCGGTGGTCGCACCATGGGTGGTCGTGCAGAACATCATGGTGGTTTAGATATGGCTGCTCCGAGTGGCACGCCAATTTATGCAACAGGCCCAGGTATTGTAACGAAATCTGGCTGGGGTACTGGCTATGGTCAATATGTTGAAATTAACCATGGGAATGGTTACTTAACACGCTATGCTCATGCTTCGCGCTTAATGGTACGTGTAGGCGACCAAGTATCTGCTGGTGAGCATATTGCTAATGTAGGTTGTACTGGTCGCTGTACTGGCCCACATTTGCACTACGAAGTAGTAAAAGATGGTCAACGTAAGAATCCAACTACTTACTTGGCGATGCTTCCTTAAAAGCATAGTTAAAAAGTTAAGGTTATTAAATTTATGAATCCGAAATTAGCCTAAACCTTTTTTAACGTAAAGATTGTATAAAAAAACGCCATTATTGGCGTTTTTTTGTTATTTTGTTTAATGCTCGGTCAATGACTATTCATTCAGAAAATAATAGACCCCCCTCACATTCACCCGTGGCAATAACTAGAGAGGGGTAAAACGTGGTAAAAATACAAAGTAGATTAAAGAACAAGGAACAGGTGAATTATGGCGTTTTACGGTGACTCCGATGCACAAGAAACCCAAGAGTGGCAAGATGCATTCGATTCAGTTTTACAACATATGGGAACTGAGCGCGCAGCATTCTTATTGGAAAAACTTTACCAACAAGCAATTGCTAAGCATGTTCCAATTCAACGTCTCAATACACCTTACTTAAATACAATTTCTGTTGAAGAACAACCTGCAATGCCAGGCGACCAAGATATGGAACGCCGTATTCGTGCATTGATTCGTTGGAATGCCTTAGCAATGGTACTTCGTGCGAATAAAACAGGTGATGATTTAGGTGGACACTTGGCGAGCTTCGCATCAAGTGCAACATTATATGACGTAGGTTTTAACCATTTCTTCCGTGCAAACAGTGATAACTTTGGCGGAGATATGATTTATTACCAAGGACACTGTGCTCCTGGTATTTATGCACGTTCATTCCTTGAAGGGCGTTTAACTGAAGAACAGTTAAGTAATTTCCGCCGTGAAGTTGGCGGTAACGGTTTACCAAGCTATCCACATCCATATTTAATGCCAGACTATTGGCAATTCCCAACTGTATCAATGGGTCTTGGTCCAATTATGTCAATTTATCAAGCACACATTCAAAAGTATTTGATGAACCGTGGCTTGATCAAAGAAGAAAATCGTAAAGTCTGGGCTTATCTTGGCGATGGTGAGATGGATGAGCCAGAAAGTACTGGTGCAATTTCACTTGCTGGTCGTGAAAAACTTGATAACTTGATCTGGGTTGTTAACTGTAACTTACAGCGTCTAGATGGTCCTGTACGTGGTAACGGTAAAATCATTCAAGAATTGGAATCTTTATTCCGTGGTGCGGGCTGGCGTGTCATTAAAGTGGTATGGGGCCGTCATTGGGATCCGCTACTTGCAAAAGACAACACAGGCGCTTTAAAAGCGGTAATGGAAGAAACTGTTGATGGTGAATACCAACGCTATCAAGTGAAAGGTGGTGCATATACACGTGAAAAATTCTTTGGCAAGTATCCAGAAGCTGCGGAACTTGTAAAAGATTTAAGCGATGAAGACATCGATAATCTTAACCGTGGTGGTCATGACCCTTATAAAGTTTTTGCTGCTTACGCAGAAGCAATGAAAGCCAAAGGTCAACCAACAGTTATTCTTGCGAAAACTGTTAAAGGTTATGGTTTGTCTGAAGAAATTGAAGCGGTGAATAAAACTCACCAAATCAAAAAAATGCAGATCGACTCTCTAAAATATGTACGTGACCGTTTTAACCTACCATTTACAGATGATAAATTAGAAGAGCTTCCATTCTATCGCCCAAGTGAAAACTCTCCAGAAATGAAGTACATGAAGGCGCGTCGTGAAGCATTAGGTGGTTACCTACCTGCACGTCGTAAAGAGAGTGAAATTTTAGCGATTCCTGAATTATCTGTATTTGATGCAGTATTAAACGGTTCAGGTGGTAAAGAGCAATCTACCACTATGGTGATGGTTCGTTTAATTGCTGCTTTACTTAAAGAAAAAGCAATTAAAGACCGCGTAGTGCCAATCGTTCCAGATGAAGCACGTACATTTGGTTTAGAAGGTATGTTCCGTCAGCTTGGTATTTATGCTGCTCACGGTCAAAAATATACCCCAGAAGACCAAGAACAGTTAATGCATTACCGTGAAGCAAGTGATGGTCACATGCTTCAAGAAGGGATTAACGAAGCTGGTGCCATGAGCGCATGGGCTGCGTTGGCAACAAGTTATTCAACGAATAACTTGCCAATGATTCCAATGTACATGTACTACTCAATGTTTGGTTTCCAACGTATTGGTGACATTGCGTGGGCTGCGGGCGATGCACAAGCTCAAGGTTTCTTGTTAGGTGCAACTGCTGGTCGTACTACATTGAACGGTGAAGGTTTACAGCACCAAGATGGTCATTCACATATCTTGGCGAACACGATTCCAAACTGTGTATCTTATGACCCATGTTTCGGTTACGAATTAGCTGTAATCGTACATGACGGTTTACAACGTATGTATGTGAACCAAGAGCGTGTGTTCTATTATCTAACTGTAATGAATGAAAACTACGAGCATCCTGCAATGCCTGAAGGCGCTGAGGAAGGCATTAAACGTGGTATGTACTTGTTCGAAAAAGATGAAAAAGCAACTGTTCAATTACTTGGTTCAGGTGTAATTCTTCGTGAAGTGATCAAAGCTGCGAAAATCTTACGTGATGAATATCAAATCCATTCAAACGTTTGGAGTGTAACAAGCTTCAATGAATTGTCGCGTGATGGTATGGCATGTGAAGAATACAACCGCTTACACCCACTTACTGAAGAAGTAAAAGAGTCTTGGGTATCTAAACAGTTACGTGGTACAGAAGGTATTGTTGTTTCAGCAACAGACCATATGCGTGCTTATAGCGAACAAATCCGTGCTTATCTGCCAGATGGTCGTCCATTTGTTGCGTTGGGTACAGATGGTTATGGTCGCTCAGATACACGTGCTAACTTACGTAGTTTCTTTGGTGTTGACGCTGCACATATCGTTGTTGCTACTTTAAAAAAATTAGCTGACGAAGGTGAGGTCGATGCACGTTTAGTTAAAGATGCAATTTCTAACTTTGAGTTAGATACTGATCGTCCAGTGGCATGGGCTCCACAAGCACATCCAGAAGTTCAAGCAGTTGCTGAATACCATGAAGCGCAAACAGGTGAGGGGAACTAAGCATGCAAATTAAGACCCCTGATATTGGCGTAGATAAAGCAGTTGTTGCTGAAATTTTGGTAAAAGTTGGCGATAGCATTGCTGAAAATGACAGCCTTGTTTTGCTTGAGTCAGATAAAGCCTCTGTTGAAGTGCCTAGCACTTCAGCAGGTGTAGTGAAAAGCATCTTGATCAAAGAAGGCGATAGCGTAACTGAAGGTACGGTATTGTTTGAACTTGAAGCTGAGGGTGCTGCACCTGTAGCTCAAGCAGAAGAAGTTGCAAAACCTATACCAGCAGCTGAAAAAGAAGTACCTGCTACAGCTCCACAAGTTGCTGCACAACCAGCAGCTGCAACCACTAGCCAAGTGGTTGAAGTTCAAGTTCCAGATATTGGTGTTGAAAAAGCACTAGTTGGTGAAATTTTAGTAAAAGTTGGCGAGCAAATCGATGTTGAGCAAAGCATCGTTGTTGTTGAATCTGACAAAGCAACTGTAGAAGTGCCAAGCAGTGTTGCTGGTACTGTAGAAAGCATTCAAGTTAAAGAAGGCGATACAGTTAAAGAAGGTGTTGTGCTCATTAAAGTGAAAACAACATCTGCATCAAGTGCGCCAGTTGAAGCTCCTGCTTCTACAGCAGCCCCAGCGGCAGCGCCTGCACCAGTTCAACAAGAAACTGTAGCTGCAGCTGCTACTCAATCTGGTCCAGTTGATATTAACGTTCCTGATCTGGGTGTAGATAAAGCAGTTGTTGCTGAAATTTTGGTACAAGTTGGCGATAAAGTTGATGTAGACCAAAGCCTTGTTGTGGTTGAGTCAGATAAAGCGACTGTTGAAGTTCCAAGTACTGTTGCTGGCGTTGTGAAAGCGATTCACTTGCAAGTAGGCCAACAGGTTTCACAAGGTATATTACTTGCAACAATTGAAGCTGAAGGCCAAGCGCCTGCGGCAGCTCCAGCGCCAAAAGCAGAAGTAGCGGCTCTGGCAGCACAAGCTTCAGCACCTAAAGCGGTAGCTCCTGCTCCGACTCAGGCTGTATCTGCTCCAGTTTCTGGTAGTGATAAGTTAACGAAAGAGCAAGAAGCTGAAAACGCTAAAGTTTATGCTGGCCCTGCTGTTCGTAAGCTTGCTCGTGAACTTGGTGTGGTTTTATCACAAGTTAAAACTTCTGGTGAACATGGTCGTGTGATTAAAGAAGATATCTTTGCTTATGTGAAGACTCGTTTAACTGCACCACAAGCGGCTCCAGTAGCTGCGGCTGCACCAGCAGTTTCAGGTTTGCCAAAGCTTCCTGACTTCACTGCGTTTGGTGGCGTGGAAGAAAAAGTACTGACGCGTTTGCAGCAAGTATCAATTCCGCAATTGTCATTGAACAACTTTATTCCGCAAGTCACCCAGTTTGATTTGGCTGACATTACTGAGTTAGAAGATTGGCGTAATGAGCTGAAAGGCAACTTCAAAAAAGAAGGTATCAGCCTGACGATTATGGCATTCATTATCAAAGCGGTTGCGTATTTGTTGAAAGAAGAGCGTGAGTTCGCAGGTCATCTATCTGATGACGGTAAATCAGTGCTCTTGCGCAATGAAATCCATATGGGAATTGCGGTAGCAACACCTGATGGTTTAACTGTGCCAGTACTTCGTAACCCAGACCAAAAATCAATTAAGCAAATTGCAGTTGAATTGGGTGTGTTAGGTCAAAAAGCACGTGATAAGAAATTAACACCGAAAGACTTGCAAGGTGCGAATTTTACCATTTCAAGTTTAGGGGCAATTGGTGGTACAGCATTTACACCACTTGTAAACTGGCCGCAAGTTGCGATTTTGGGTATTTCACCTGCAACGATGCAACCGGTTTGGAATGGTAAAGACTTTGATCCACGCTTAATGTTGCCGTTGTCGTTGTCTTATGACCACCGTGTAATTAATGGTGCAGATGCTGCTCGCTTTACCAATAAACTTACGAAACTTCTTAAAGATATTCGTACTTTATTAATCTAATATTTTGAAATGAATCATTAAAACCTCGCTTCGGCGGGGTTTTTATTTTGGTATTTAATTTAATTGGTTTTAGGTTAATCTAAAGATTAGATATGAATTATCGAGAGAGGGGAGAAATTTCTCGTTATTAGGTAAAGGAGAAATAATAAATGGCGGGTTTTTTAAAAATCATGGTACCAATCCTATTGATTGTATTTTTATTAATGGGGGTATGGATCAGTGTTTTACACTTTCCTTGGGAATGGATGACCTATGTTGCAATGGGGTTGGAAGTATTTGTAGCAATGCTTATTTTGCCATTTGAATTTCAATCACAGCATGTAGCAGGCATTAACAATTTTGGGTTTATTAACTTAAGTATTTGTTTAGCCTTACTATTGGGCTTAGGTCGGTTGTTAGTGTGGGCATGGATAAAATTTTTTGTTTGAAAAATAGAACTGCTCGAATATAATAAACACATACTTCATTGGGGAGTAGCCGCTATTCATTTCTGAATGAATAGGTGATGATCAACATAATTGTTCAACAGAACATGGTCATCATAGCTTAAACGTCTCATCGTTTCCGAGTTGGCAAGACCTTTGATTTACCACTCTGCAGATATTTGGCTAGCAGGAGCGGTAGGTCATGGGCATTTATGCTAGCCAGAGAAACGATATGCAAGAATTTCTGATTTCTACCTCGATTGTTGCCCTAGCTGAAATGGGTGATAAAACTCAATTGTTGGCCCTTTTACTGTCTGCACGTTTCCGTAAGCCAATCCCTATTCTCATTGCGATTCTTTTAGCAACTTTAATTAACCATGGTATCTCTGCTGTGCTTGGGCAGTGGATTACAACCGTTTTGAGTCCCGAAATTTTAGTTTGGGTACTTGCGGGTGGTTTTATAGGTATGGCGTTCTGGATGCTTATTCCAGATAAGCTAGATGATGAAACAGATAGCATTAATAGATGGCAAAAATTTGGTGTTTTTGGTGCAACCTTTATCCTGTTTTTCTTAGCAGAAATTGGTGATAAAACTCAGATTGCGACAGTTGCTTTAGCTGCACGTTATGACAGCATTTTCTGGGTGATGTTAGGTACAACCTTAGGTATGATGATTGCCAATGCACCAGCTGTATTTATTGGTAATAAATTAGCTGAACGTTTATCTATCTCACTTATCCATAAAATTGGTGCTGCTATTTTCTTAATTGTAGGTGTCTCTACTTTAGTGCAGCATTATTTCTTCTAAAGCATTTAAAGCTACCATAAAAAACGCACTCGAATTGAGTGCGTTTTTTTGTGAATTATTTTAATAGTTAAATTTCACTGTGAAGTTAATTTGACGTGGATTACCTAAAGTCACCATATTTTCATTTAAGGCACCTGCATAGTAATCTTTATCAAATAAATTACGAATCGCAAGTTGAGCACCCCAATGTCCAGCGTCATAGCCAGCTTCAGTGTCAAAGACTGTATAGCCCGGAATGTGGATATCTAAGCCATCGACAGTTTTATATGTTTCGCCACGGAATCCACCGCCAACATACCAACCAAGTTTTGATTCTGGGTCAAATTTATAACGTGCTGACAAGCTATAAGCATGCTCAGGAATATTATCGAGTGCTTTTCCTACATTGCTTGAGTTTGCATCTTTACTAATTTCAGCATCAATGGTGTAGGTATATGCAGCCGTTAATTTTAAGCCTTCTAATACATCTGCATTTAACTCAGTCTCAATACCGCGAGTTAACTGTTCACCGCGCTGTATTTTGAAAGTAGTATTAGTAGTAGTTGGATCGTTGACTAAAACATTTTGACGTTTTAAATCATACAAGGCAATGCTACCTTGTATCCGCTGATCAGGACTTTGTAGTTTCATTCCAACTTCAACTTGTTTACCTTTTTCAGGATCAAAAGTCTTTCCGGCAGAGTCTGAGCCGCTAGTTGGGAAGAACGAGGTGGCATAGCTGACATAAGGCGCCACTATATCATTAATTGTATATAACAATGAGGCGTTACCCGTGAAAGCCTCTTCTGATTTTTTTGTATTGGTATTTTTAACTAAATCTACAGTTTGTGTTTGAGCCCAATCTTGGCGACCTGCGAGATTTAAAACAAGTTGGTCATTAATCTCAATACGGTCACGTAAATATAACCCCATATACTTTAGGCGGTTAATATCATGGTTTGTGGCTTTTTCCGGACAAGTAACTGTAGTGCCGTATTGTGGTGAATAGAGATTTAAATTTGTGGCAGTACAGCGATTATTTAGATAATCATTTTTGTCTTGTAGACCATCTAGTCCAATCGTTATCTGATGTGCCATATCAGCAATCTGAAAAGTCTTTTGGACATTATTATCGATTGAGAAACTTAGGTTACTAACATCCTGATAGCGAGCTTGACGTTTAAGTGTTGTATAGTTTTTATCGGTCCAACCGTTATAAAATACCGCAGGACCAATCATTTCTGTTTTTTGAATTGCAAAATTTTGCTTAAATTCCCAACCGTTATCAAAAGCGTGCCTAAAGTTATAACCTGTACGGAAGACATCAGCATCATAAGCTCCATAACTCGGTTCACCAATAAATAAGTCTTTAGGCAAACTTCCATTAGGATTGTCTTTTAATGTTCCAATCACAGGCAAGCCTTGCTGACGAATATATTCGCGGTGCTGATAACTTGCGATGACAGAGAGGTCAGTGTTATCTCCTAAGTCGAAATTATAAGAGGGGGAGATGTAGTAATTTTTAAAATACACATAATCTGTTGGGTCATCTTGGTCAGAGATACGACCATTTAAACGAAATGCGCCTTTTTCAGTATTATTTGGACTATAGTTTAAATCGAATGTCCCTTCCTTAAGATTATAACTGCCATAAGTCATAGTGGCCCGAGCAAAGCTTTCAGCTTGAGGGCGTTTAGTCACTAAGTTGACCATACCACCTGGCTGTACTAATCCAAAATTAACCGAAGCTGGGCCTTTTAAAATTTGGACCTGATCCATACCTGATATTTCTGCGGCAACAAAGGTGTTTTGCTGAGCTTGGCGTAAACCATCTATAAAAATTTGATCAGAAGAAGTTTGTCCACGGATAATGAAATCATCCCAACCACGACGACCAAGTTTTCCCGCACCGACACCTGCAACACCTTCAATTGCATCTGCAAGAGTCTTTGCTTGTTTTTGGTCGAGCTGTTCGCGGGTCACTACCGAAACCGACTGAGCAGTTTTAAATAAGGGGGCATCTGATTTTAAGGCAGAGGCTGCTTTTATTGCGACATAGGGAGAGGTGGGTTCTTTTTGTGCCTGAATAGAAATTGTGGGTAGCACACTGGTTGAATTTTGTTGTTCTGCTGTTTCATCAGCATGACTTGCTGTCATCGAACTAAAAATAGCAACTGCTAACAATATTTTGGAGCTTGAAAAATAAGGTGCTTGGTTCATGGGAGGCCTAGACAGCGCAAAAGATAAAACTGATAATGAGAATTATTTTAATTTATTGTGGGTTAATTTTAAATAACATTATGATTCATTTATAAAATAAGAAAAGCAAAAGCTATTTTAAAATATTATGAGAAAAATAAAGCAATTCATTGCAAGAGTTATAGAATCCCTTTATTTTAGTATGGATATAAAAATATCTAATATTTAAAGTTTTTTTGGGGAGTTGTATGGGGTTTGAAAAAACAACATCGCAGATATTATTTGATAATGGCGTACATAAATGTATTAGTTTTACCAGTTTGGTCAAAGGGGAAGGTATCCAAGCCAATCAATTTTTAATTATTGATCATGAGCGCGCTGCTGTAATCGATCCGGGTGGCGATTTAACCTATGTTCCATTAACGATGGAATTAAATAAATATACGCGTTTGAAAAATCTGGACTATGTGATGGCTTCGCATCAGGATCCGGACATTATTACCTCAATGCCACGCTGGTTGGTCTATACCGATGCTAAAGTTGTGGCGTCAAAATTATGGGCACGTTTTCTACCGCACCTAAATTCCTCATTTATGAGTGAACGTATGAAAGGGAATTGGGAAGACCGTCTTATTGAATTGCCTGACCGTGGCCAAGTTATTCAATTGGGGGAGTCAAAGCTTGTGGTGGTTCCTGCACATTTTCTACATTCGGTCGGTAATTTTCAGTTTTATGATCCAGTCGCCAAAATTTTATTTTCTGGTGATATGGGCGCTTCGATTGTTGAGGATGCTAATCAACCTTTAACAGATTTCGATACGCATGTTCTGAAAATGAAAGCTTTTCACCAACGCTATATGTGTTCAAATAAGGTTATCCGTTTATGGGTAAACATGGTCCGCCAGATGGACATTGAAATGATTGTTCCACAGCATGGCAGTCCATTTATTGGCAAAGTAATGATTAATCAGTTTTTGGACTGGATTGAGGTTTTACCTTGTGGTGTTGACTTGATGACAGAACAAGTTTTTAGTTGTCCTGCCTAAATATGATGTCTAATGATCAACCCAGATAAAATTCTGGGTTGCAAAAACATGGGTTAAAAAATAACGTTAAAACTATAATAAGTGGGAATTATTTAGAGCAGCTCTACATCTATTGCTGAAAAAGGCAAAGATAATATGAAAATTGCATTGAAATTTGTTTATAATAGCTCACGGAATTTACCAGTGAGATTGTTATGCTGACCATCGTTCAAGAAGCGCTAACCTTCGATGATGTCTTATTACTTCCTGCCTACTCTACTGTTCTCCCAAAAGATGTCTCTTTAAAGACACGATTAACTCGCGGCATTCATTTAAATATCCCATTAGTTTCAGCTGCAATGGATACAGTGACTGAGTCACGTATGGCGATTGCGATGTCACAAAATGGTGGTATCGGGATTTTGCACAAAAACATGGATATTGCTGCTCAAGCTGCAGAAGTACGCCGTGTAAAGAAATTCGAAGCGGGTATGGTGAAAGACCCTATCACTGTAACGCCTGAAACTACAGTACGTGAACTGATTGCAATTACCACTGCTAATAACATTAGCGGTGTACCTGTTGTTAAAGACGGCAAGGTTGTTGGTATTGTGACAGGCCGTGATACGCGTTTTGAAACTAATTTAGAACAACCTGTTAGCAACATCATGACAGGTCAAGATCGTTTAGTCACTGTACGTGAAGGCGAATCTAAAGAAAATATTCAAGCATTATTGCAAAAACACCGTATTGAAAAAGTCTTGGTCGTTGGTGAGAGCAACGAACTTAAAGGCTTAATTACAGTGACTGACTTCCGCAAAGCTGAAAGCTATCCAAACAGTTGTAAAGATGACCTTGGTCGTTTACGTGTTGGTGCTGCGGTAGGTACAGGTGCTGATACACCGAGTCGTGTGGAAGCATTGGTTGAAGCTGGTGTTGACGTAATTGTTGTTGATACAGCACATGGTCACTCAGCTGGTGTAATTGAACGTGTACGTTGGGTGAAACAAAACTTCCCTCAAGTACAAGTGATTGGTGGAAACATTGCAACTGGTGATGCTGCATTAGCATTATTAGATGCAGGTGCAGATGCTGTAAAAGTAGGTATTGGTCCTGGTTCTATCTGTACAACACGTATTGTGGCAGGTATTGGTATGCCACAAATTTCTGCGATTGACAGCGTTGCTAGCGCACTAAAAGATCAAATTCCTTTAATTGCAGATGGTGGTATCCGCTTCTCTGGCGATATGGCAAAAGCGATCGGTGCGGGTGCAAGTACGATTATGGTTGGTTCATTACTTGCAGGTACTGAAGAAGCGCCGGGCGAAGTTGAGTTTTTCCAAGGTCGTTACTACAAAGCATATCGTGGTATGGGCTCATTAGGTGCAATGGCGGGAGCAACTGGTTCTGCTGATCGTTATTTCCAAGATTCAAAAGCGGGTGCTGAGAAATTAGTACCAGAAGGAATCGAAGGCCGTGTTCCATATAAAGGCCCAATGGGTAACATCGTTCATCAAATGATGGGTGGTTTACGTTCATCGATGGGTTATACCGGTTCTGCTGTGATTGAAGATCTTCGCCAAAATGCGAAATTTGTGAAAATTACTTCAGCTGGTATGTCTGAGTCACATGTTCATGATGTAACGATTACTAAAGAAGCTCCAAACTATCGTGTTGGTTAGATTTTGGTAACCAAAACAATGAAGAAAGCCGTCATTACACTGACGGCTTTTTGTTTTTGGTGTAAAGTAAATCTAACGAAAAGAAATATGGCGGAATTGCCATATATGAAGTGAGCCACCCTGAAGTGGCGTAAGAATGAGATAAGCTATGAGTTATTTTGGAACGGATGGTATTCGTGGAAAATTTGGGCAAATGCCTATTACTCCAGAGTTTGCTTTAAAACTCGGATTTGCTGCAGGGAAGGTATTAAAACGAACGAGTCCAAAAAATAAACCACTCGTTGTATTAGGAAAAGACACTCGTTTATCTGGTTACATTTTAGAATCTGCTTTGCAGGCAGGCTTAAACGCTGCTGGCGTATATGTTCATCTACTTGGTCCATTACCAACACCAGCAATTGCACATCTTACCCGTGCTTTACATGCGCATGCAGGCATCGTTATTTCTGCATCGCATAATCCATATTATGATAATGGGATTAAATTCTTCTCAAGCGAAGGTAAAAAGTTACCAGACTCATTGCAAGAAGAGATTAATCAGGAATTAGAAAAAGATTTATTCATTGAGGACACTGCAAACTTAGGTAAAAGTGTTCGTGTAAATGATGCAAATGGTCGCTATATTGAATTCTGTAAATCTACTTTCCCTTACCACTTTGATTTAAATAATTTAAAGATTGTGTTGGACTGTGCTCATGGTGCTGCATATAGCGTCGGGCCTTCAGTTTTCCGTGAGTTAGGGGCAAAAGTTGTTGCTTTATATAATGAACCAGATGGCTTAAATATTAATGAGAGCTGTGGTTCAACACATCCTGAACACTTACAAAAAGCAGTAGTTGAGCACGAAGCAGATTTAGGTATTGCCTTTGATGGTGATGCTGACCGCGTTGTGATGGTGGATAAGTTTGGTAACTTAATTGATGGCGACCATATTTTATATATTTTGGCGACTCAAGCTCAAAATAAGCCAGCGGGTATTGTTGGTACTGTCATGAGTAATATGGCACTTGAAGTTGCACTTGAAAAAGCAAACGTTAACTTTGTTCGTGCAAAAGTCGGTGACCGCTATGTATTACAGGCTTTAGAAGAAAATGCTTGGGTGATAGGTGGTGAACCTTCTGGTCATATTCTAACTTTAGACAAGAGTACGACTGGTGATGCCATTATCGCCGCACTTCAAGTATTGACAGTAATGGTCGAGCAAAATAAGGCTCTTCATGAATTGGTTCAAGACTTTAAATTATTTCCACAAGTTCTTTTGAACGTACGTTTAGAACAAATGCTTGATCCGTATTCTATTCCGGCATTGGTTACTGAATTTGATAAAGCGGAAGCACAGCTCAAAGGCCGTGGACGTATCTTGATTCGTAAGTCTGGAACAGAGCCGGTGATTCGTGTCATGGTTGAAGGTGATGATGAGCAAGAGGTGAAAGCTTTAGCTCAGCATTTAGCTGATTCAGTTCGTTCACAAGCACAAGTCGCATAAGGTGCATGACATGAGTGATGTCATTAAAGATTTAAGTGAATTACGCTTAAGTTATGAGCAAGGTGAGTTGCATGAGGGGCAGGTTGAATCTAACCCTCATCAGCAGTTTCTTGGTTGGTTTAATCATGCTCTAGCAGCCAATTTGCATGAACCCTATGCAATGTCATTAGCAACTGCAAGTGCAAAGGGCAGACCTCATGTTAGAACAGTTTTGTTACGTGGGGCCACAGAAGCTGGTTATGATTTTTATACGAATTATGACAGTCAAAAAGGTATTGATTTGGCAGAAAATCCATATGCCGAATTATTATTTTACTGGCCAAGTCTAGAACGTCAGGTGCGAGTGGGTGGTCGCGTAGTTAAAATTGCTGAGCAAGAATCTACAGAATACTACCTTAAACGACCACGTGATAGCCAGATTGCAGCGCATATCAGTACCCCCCAAAGTGGTAAAATTGAAAGCCGAGAGCTGTTACAGCAACGTTTTCAAGACTTACAACAGCAAGTTGAAAGCCGTGAAGTGCTTGACAAGCCGGAATTCTGGGGCGGTTATCGTCTACAACCAGATTATTATGAATTCTGGCAAGGACGACCAAATCGTTTACATGACCGCTTAAGTTATGAAAAAATCGACGGTCAATGGACGCTGCACCGACTGATGCCTTAAATGACAAAAATACAAATTAAACAAAGACCTTTATTGACACGCCCTGAACAATTTCAGGGCGTGCCGCCGTTTATTGCCGAAATTTTGGCAAGGCGTGGAGTAGAATCTGAACAGGAATTAGAATTAAAGCTTAAGAATTTATTGGCCCCACAGCTCAAGGGATTAGAGACAGCTGTGGCATTAATAGATCAAGCTATTGATGCACAGAAAAAGATTGTTATTGTTGGCGACTATGATGCTGACGGTGCAACCAGCACAGCGTTAATGGTATTGGTGCTTCGTGATATGGGAGCACAAGTCGACTATTTAGTTCCAGACCGATTTAAATACGGTTATGGGCTTACCCCTGCAATTGCAGAGCTTGCACATCAAACTTATCAACCTGATTTATTAATTACAGTTGATAATGGAATTTCCAGCCATGCTGGAGTTGATACAGCCCATGCTCTCGGCATGCAAGTTATTATTACCGATCATCACTTAACAACAAAAGAAACGCCTCTAGCAGAGGCGGTGGTGAATCCAAATCAATTAGGCTGTGATTTTCCGAGTAAGGCGCTTGCTGGTGTTGGTGTTGCATTTTATGTGCTGGCTAATTTGGCAAGTTTACGTACTAGACAAGGTAAAAGCACAAGCAAAGTCACTCAATATCTAGATTTGGTTGCTTTGGGAACTTATGCGGATGTTGCTGTATTAGATTATAACAACCGCATTTTAGTGGATGCAGGCGTGAAGCGGATTCAGCAACATCAATGTCGAGTTGGAATATTGGCACTGTTGGATATTGCTGGCCGAGAGGCGTCGTCTTTGCGTGCACAAGATCTAGGTTTTGTTTTAGGTCCACGTATTAATGCTGCTGGGCGTATGGAGAGCATGCGAATCGGTATAGAGTGTTTATTAGCAGACTCTATGGAAACAGCTTACCCGATTGCTCAACAATTAAATCAGTTGAATATAGAGCGGCGACAAATTGAAGGAGAGATGAAGCAACAAGCTTTATCTGCTTTAGATAATTTGCAGCTCTCAAAAGAAGATATTCCCCCAGCTCTGGTGCTCTTCGAAGAAAACTGGCATCAAGGCGTGATTGGGATCGTGGCAGGGCGTTTAAAAGAACAGTTTCATCGACCAGCTATTGTCTTTGCACCAGATGAAGATGGTGTCCATATTAAAGGATCTGCGCGTTCAATTGATGGGGTGCATATTCGAGATACGATTGAACAGGTTGCTGAACAACATCCCGAATTGGTGAGCCATTTTGGTGGACATGCAGCAGCGGCAGGTTTAACGATACGTAAAGAAAATTTTGATGCTTTTAAAACAGTGTTCACTACCTGTGTTGCAGCTATGGAAGAATCTTTGTTTCAAGCTACTTTATGGACAGATGGGGAATTACCAGCTTCGGCTTTGCAACTAGACACATTGGATTGGATAGAGCAGCTTGGGCCATGGGGGCAAAAATTCCCTTTTCCTCAGTTTGAAGGACATTTTAAAGTTGTCGATTATCGCTGGCTTAAAGAAACACATTTAAAACTTAGATTGGCTCTTGATCAATATACTTTTGATGCGATTGCTTTTAATGCCGCTGGACGATTTGAATTTAATCCTATGCAAGATGAAGTTCATTTGGTCTATGAGATTGACCGTAATGTATTTAAGGGTAATGTAAATTTACAATTGCGTATTGTGCATTTAAACCAATAAAAAAAATCCGCTCATTTGAGCGGATTTTTTTATAAACTTCTGGTTAAGATTAGAAGCGGTAGCCTGCACGAACACCATAAGTGTTATCGTTGTCACCGAAACCAATACGACCTTCAAGACTTACTTGTTGATTCAAGAATTTTTTAGCATTAATACCAAATTCATCTTTATCAGTTAAGTCGTTATTGTAGTAATCCACACCAAGACTTAAAGTTTTATCGATGTAGTAGTCACCACGAACTTTATATTCGTCTAGGTCACCAAACGCACCGAACGCTTCAAGGTTTACGTCATGTTGACCTACTTGAGTTACGTATTTAGCACGAACTGTTGGATCAGCGCCGTCTTTACCGTCTTTCTCGTCGTAACCTTTAACACCTAGTGCAAGTAATAAACCTGGAGCTGGTAAATAACCTACTTCAGCTGCATAAGTAGTTACTTTGCTATCAATATTGGTGTTATCAATTTCACGCTCATTACGGCCTACATCACCGCTAAGGTAGAAATCTGAGTTAGGAACATAGTATTCAACACCTACGCCATACTGAGTATCTTTAGTACCGCTGTTATCGCCATAGTTGATAAGTGCGTTAACATTACTTGCACGGCTTAAAAATGCTGCTTCTGCAAGTGGAGCGTTACGAGTTTGAACAGGATTAAAGTAATAAGTCCCGTCAACACCGAATTTACTTACGCTGCTACCGTTGTCTGGATCAAGATAATTGTAAGAACCACCAACTTCAGCTTGGTAAGCGTTTGCTGCGCCACTTACTGCGAGTGCAGATAAAAGAGCTGATGCAATTGCTAGTTTTTTCATGGAATCTCTCCCCTCTAAAAAGCGATTTTATAAATGTTTTGTTACAACTTTTAGTCTAGAGGAAAATCGGGTAGCGTCAATCTTGCACAAGTAACCGCACTGTAACTATGTGCTTTTTTTGTAAATATGTTTAACTTAAATATTTGATTTTAAAATATAAATATAGAATGTTTAATTTTATTAAAATTGAGGATATTTTGTGTAGATCATAAAAAATGCTGTAAAAGTACCCAATTTTGTATGAGGATGTTACCGGTTAAGCTTAAAATGAACTGAAGAAAATTTAGAAATTAGATGAGCGAAATATAATGAGAAATACAAAGCAGGTTCGAAGATAACCGCAGCTATGCTAAAATAATCGACTGTTTATCTGCTTTTATGGGAACACTCGCGTGGAAATTAATCCTTATCTAAACCAATTGAAAGACTTAACTGATCGTAGCCAAACACTACGGGGGTATCTTTGACTACGATCTGAAAAAAGAGCGTTTAGAAGAAGTTTTACGTGAGTTAGAAGACCCTGCGATTTGGAATGATCAAAGCCGTGCTCAGGCGATGGCGAAGGAAAAGGGCGAACTAGAAAACGTTATTAATGTATTGGATGGGTTGTCAACACAACTTGAAGATGCAAAAGCGATGTTAGATTTGGCTGTAGAAGCTGATGATGAAAGCTTGCTTGAAGATGTTCAGTCAGAGCTTAGTGCTGCTGAAGATGAACTGGCTAAACTTGAATTCCGTCGTATGTTTAGTAACCCAATGGACCCTAATCCTTGCTATGTCGAGATTCAATCAGGTTCAGGCGGTACCGAAGCACAAGACTGGGCATCTATGCTTTTACGTATGTATATGCGCTGGATTGAACGTCATGGCTTCAAAGCAGAGCTTATGGAAGTATCTGATGGCGATGTCGCTGGTATTAAATCTGCAACAATTCGTGTTGAAGGTGAATATGCCTACGGTTGGTTACGCACAGAATCAGGTGTCCACCGTTTAGTTCGTAAATCACCATTTGACAGTGGTAACCGCCGTCATACTTCATTCTCTGCGGTATTTATTTCACCAGAAGTTGATGACAATATTGAAATTGATATTAATCCTTCTGATGTTCGTACCGATACTTACCGTGCATCTGGGGCAGGTGGTCAGCATATTAACAAAACCGATTCGGCAGTACGTTTGACCCACACTCCAACAGGTATTGTGGTGGCGTGTCAGAACCAGCGTTCGCAACATGCTAACCGTGACCATGCATGGAAACAGTTACGTGCACGTTTGTATGAATTGGAAATGCAAAAACGTAATGAAGCGGCTCAAGCTCTAGAAGACTCGAAGTCTGATATTGGTTGGGGAAGCCAAATTCGTTCATATGTATTAGATGATTCACGTATTAAAGATTTACGTACGGGCGTTGAAAATTCTAATACAGGTGCTGTTCTTGATGGTGACCTTGATCGCTTTATTGAGGCGAGCTTAAAACAAGGTTTATAAGAGTCTGCTGAACTTTTAGTTTAAATACAGTTCATCTATGAATATGTAGAACTCTTGGATTTTTAGCGATTAAAACGGCAAAGCAATTCAGCCTTCGAATCTTAATCGAAAAAATGCGATATGAATATCGAAAAAAATAGATATGAATATCGCAAAAATGCGATATGATGTTTTCGAAATGCTGAATAAAGCTTTGTTCGTTTAAAAGACGTGTTGAGCCTATGGATATTGATGCAATTAGCAAAGCCCTTTCCAATCCGCTACGTCGGCAGATTTTGCAATGGTTGAAAGAACCTGCGCATTATTTACCAGTGGAAGAGTGTGGTGGTAGTTTTGAGAAGGGTGTTTGTGCAGGTCATATTGAACGATTGGGCAAAGTAGCACAGTCTACAATGTCGAATCATTTGTCTGTTTTACAACAGGCGGGTCTGATTCAGGTCCAAAAATATGGTCAATGGTCTTATTTTTCACGTAACGAAGCTTTGATTCAGCAATATATCGAACATTTAAAACAAACACTTTAACGATATTAAAGTGTAAGTCGAGGCGACTATGGCTGAACTCAATACTCCCTTAACGGTTGGTGATTTTGAAATCAAAAATCGATTGGTAATGGCTCCATTAACGCGTGCGCGTAGTGGTGAAAGCCGAGTACCGAATGATTTAATGGTTGAATATTATCAACAGCGTGCAAATGCTGGTCTTATTTTGACTGAAGCAACAGTGATTGGTTCAAAAACTGTGGGTTATGCAGAAACTCCAGGATTGTGGTCACAAGAGCAAGCACAAGCTTGGAATAAAATTATTGAGGCAGTTCATGCTCAAGGTTCAAAAATTGTAGCTCAACTTTGGCATGTTGGCCGTATTTCGCATCCTGAACTTTTAGATGGTGATATTCCTGTTGCACCAAGTGCAATTCAACCTGCGGGTGAAGTGAGTTTATTACGTCCTAAACGTCCGTATGTAACGCCACGCGCACTTTCACTTGAAGAAGTGAAAGAGGTTATTGCTCAATATAAACATTCAGCAGAATTAGCTAAAGCAGCTGGTTTTGATGGTGTTGAATTACACGCAGCGAATGGTTACTTAATTGACCAGTTCCTTCAAAGTAATACGAATCAACGTGATGACGAATACGGTGGTCCTGTTGAAAACCGTGCACGTTTATTATTAGAAGTCGTTGATGCATTTATTGAAGTGTGGGGCGCTGGCCGAGTAGGTGTACATATTGCACCACGTGGTGATTCACACGATATGGGTGATGAAAACCCGTTAGCAACGTTTGGTTATGTAGTTGAACAACTAAGCCAACGTAATGTTGCTTTCATTTTCTCTCGTGAATATGAAGCTGCTGACAGTATTAGTCCTAAACTTCGCGAAAAATTTAATGGTGTATGGATTGCGAATGAGAACTTAACACCAGAGTCAGCAAAACGTATTTTGCGTGATGGTGAAGCTGACGCAGTATCTTTTGGTAAAGCATATATTGCCAACCCAGATCTTTTACAGCGTTTAGAGCAAGACTTACCTTTAAATGAACTTCAACCAACAACTTTATATGCGAAAGGTGCTGAAGGTTATACAGACTATCCAACGCTAGAAGCTTCGTAAACTTTTTGAACTGATGATTTACTGATTTCTTTAATTTATGGGTTCAGTAAATCGCTTTTCTTGTAATGGTAGAGTTTAGGTATCGAAACTCTGCCATTTTTTCTATCTATGTTATATTTTCCCCAGTTTTAAACTTTGACTATTTGAGGCAAACCGCTTGGCGACCCCATTTTGGTACAACACCGCACTCCATTTATTAAAACCTTTTTACCACTGGCGGATAAAAAAACGTGCAGAAAGCCAGGAATTATATAATCAGGAATGTCTTGAAAGATTTGGGCCGTTTGAATCTCCGAAAAATGTGAGAGCAATTTGGTTCCATGCTGTTTCGGTTGGAGAAACCAATGCTGCGCAGCCTTTAATCGAGCATTATCTTAAACTCGGTCAACCTGTGTTGGTTACTAATACGACTAAAACCGGGCAGGCACGTGCCAAATCATTATTTTTAAAAGCGCCGTATTTAGATTTATTTCAAGCAGTTTATTTGCCTGTCGATCAAAAGTATCTTTTAAAACAATTTTTTGAGTTGTATCAGCCAAAACTTTTAGCATTGGTTGAAACTGAGCTTTGGCCAAATTTAATTGATCAAGCCAAGCTACAACAGGTTCCTTGTTTATTGTTAAATGCGCGGTTATCAGAAAAATCAGCTAAAGGTTATAGCCGAGTCTCAGGTCTAACAGCAGGGATGTTGAAACAAATTGACTGGGTGTTGGCACAAGATAATGCGACTCGCCAACGCTATGTCGAGCTTGGCCTAGATCAACAAAAAAGTCAGGTGGTTGGAAATATTAAATTTGATATTCATGCACCAGAAGCATTTATAAATCAGGCAGCAAAGTTACACCAGCTATGGTATTTGGGCCAACGGAAAGTACTGACAATTGCCAGTACACATGCACCCGAAGAACAACAAATTTTGCAAGCACTTCAGCCTTATTTAAAGTCAGATCCAGAGTTAGTTTGTATTGTCGTACCTCGACATCCTGAACGTTTCGACGAAGTCTTTGAAATTTGCCAAAACCTAGATTTAATTACTCATCGTAGAAGTTTGAACCAAAGTATTCATACGAGTACGCAGGTTTATCTGGCTGATAGTATGGGGGAACTTTGGTTATGGTACGCCTTAAGTCAGGTGTGTTTTGTGGGTGGTTCTTTAAATGAGCCGGGCGGTGGGCATAATATTTTAGAGCCTATGGTTTTAAATGTGCCGACCGTAATAGGACCTCGTTACTTTAATTTCCAAACCATTGTCGATGAATTCATTGACGAAAATGGTGTGCTCATTGCCCAAGACGCTGAGCAAGTTGTGGCAATCTGGATGGCATGTTTAGCTGAACCTGATCAGGCTCAACAAGTGGTGGAACAAGCACATAAAGTCTTACAACGTAACCAAGGTTCATTGCAAAAACATATTGGCGTAATTAATCGGTATTTGGCCGACAAACCATGAATATCGTTTTACTAGAGCCTGAAGATATTCAGGCAGACAAGTGGTCAATTCACTCAAAGCGCCAATTACAACATTTACGTGAACATCTTGATATTACGGTTGGCCAAAATCTAAAAGTTGGTGTTCGTAATGGTGCACGTTATGCCACTGAAATTATTTCGATTAACGAGCAAGAAGTTTGTATACGACCTATTAGTGAAGAAGCTGTCCCTGCAAAACTTCCGATTCATTTAATTGTGGCTTTACCAAGGCCCAAAGTTTTACGCCGTTTGATCATGGATAGTGTGACTTTAGGTGTTGAAAGAATTAGTTTGATTCATAGTTATCGCGTAGATAAAAGTTATTGGCAAACTCCATTTTTGCAACAACTTGATAACTATGTGACTTTAGGGCTTGAGCAAGCAGGTGACACGATTGTTCCTGAAATTCACATGTACAAACGCTTTAAACCTTTTGTTGAAGACGTTCTGCCAAGCTTGATCTCGAAAGAAAAACCAGCCTATGTGGCTCACCCTTATGCCGAGCAGAGCATGCCAGTGAATATTCCACATGCTTGTAGTGTAGTCGTTGGGCCTGAAGGTGGCTTTATTCCCTATGAAATTGATTTGCTCACAAAAAACGGCTGCCAAGCTGTGAGCTTAGGCAACCGTATTTTAAGAACTGAAACGTCTATTTCTTATATTTTAGGTCGTCTCTTTAGTTGATGCTTCAGGGTTTAAAAGTGGCTGATTTGCGGCCATTTTTAATTCCTGAATTGGGTAAGGAATATTAATTCCGTTCGCATTAAAAGCTTGCTTGACCTGAGCTTGAATGGTGCTCGTAGATGACGAAATATCAGTTTCAGTTGTATCAACCCACCAGCGTACAGTCAGGTTAACCGAGAAATCTGCTAACGCTGTAACGTTAACCGAGAAGGCTGGCTGACTGAGTACATTTCGGTCATTATTAAGAATATCTAAAATAATCTGCTTGGCTTTTTGTTCGTCATCGTCATATCCAATTCCGACTACAAACTCACAGCGTCGTTGTTGATAAGCAGTATTTACAGTTAAAGCACTCGTATAAACAGTTGCGTTTGGAATAACAATTCGACGACCATCTGGCGAGCGTAAGAATGTTGCACGAATTTGAATATCTTCAACAGTTCCTTCAAGCGAATTGACAACAATGGAATCGCCAATGCGGAATGGTTCACTTAATAAGATTAAGATGCCTGACAATAAGTTTTGAAAGATATCTTTAAATGCAAAACCAATTGCGACCGAACCAATACCTAAGGCACTCATGAGTTGGCCCGGTGTGAACCCTGGAATCATAATGACGAGAGCAATTAAGAAACCAAAAAATAGAATTGTCGTGCTGCCTACACGGTTTAAGACCAAAACTAGGTTTTGGCGTGTGTAAGAGCGGTTTTCTAAGGTTTTACGAACAAAGAACTTAAATAATTTGGTCAGTAGCCAAAAAATAATAAAAACGATAATCGCAATACATATATAAGGCACACGTTCCCAAAAGCTATCCACGATTTTGTCGATAGTGGTATAGGCATCATGATACTTTTCAGTATGGGCTAAAACCGTTTGAGTGGTTTTAGTGCCCGCTTCTTGTAAAAGTTCGCCTGTATTTTTTGCGACATCCGTTAAGGATTTTTGTTCATCAGCCACGGCAAGTCTCAATTAAAAAAAATTTATGAAAGCGATTTTCGGCTTTCATCATAGTAGGAGATAAAATGTGCGCCTACTATAATGAGTTCATCTAAATAATAAAGTGTTTTTTAATTAAAAGTATTCCGTTCCTTTTTGTAAGATTTGTGTCGGTGTTGCTAAGGTATCAGTCCCTGAGAAATAATAAAAAATTCCTGCTGTTGAAATAAGGCTAATTAAAATAGCGACTAAAATAAGCCAAGCCATCAGTTTTTCTATAAACGTTGCTGGTCGAACAGGACCATATTCGTTGGGACCTGCTGTACCTGAGGCAAGCAGTAAATAAATCATAAAAAAGAACTGAACAACTGGAATGAACAATAGCAGTCCCATCCAGCCACTCTTATTTAGATCGTGCAAGCGTCGAACAACGAGTACAATATTTAAATAAATCAGAAACAGCGAAAAAGCCCAGACTACTAAAGCACTGGCTCCAGAAAGAGAGCTATAAAATTCAAAATTAAATAAATTGCTTGAAAGCTGAAAATTTCCAAGAAATGAAGCCAAAATGAAATAGCCCAAGAGGGTGACTAAATAAATCAGTCCATAACCACCTAAATAGCTCATGCGATTAAAGCGTCCATGAATTGAAAACGGACTATCTTTAAAAGGGAGCTGAGGTGGGCGTGAGGAGCTTGTTTGGGCAAACATATTATTTTATTCCTAGGTTGCATATGAGAGACAAAATAATCTTTGTTGATGATCAAAACCATCAAATCTTGAAAAAATTATAAAAGTAAAAGCTATAGACAAATGTTTTAAATCAACTTAATTTTATAAAAATGTTCATAATTTCGTGTGCTTGAGTAAGTGGTTAATATATGACCAAAGTCGCATTGTCTAGGCTTTGAAACAGTCATCATACTGAAAAGGCATACAAATAAGATCCAGTAAAATAATAGCCACAGTCTCGAGATGGGATGCACAAGATCAAGGAAGTTGCGTATGAATGAGATCTATCCAGTACCAGAGGAATTTAAAAAGACAGCTCGTACTGTTGAAGCAGACTACTTTAAACGTTATCAACACTCTATCGAGAACCCAGATGAATTCTGGGCAGAGCAAGCTAAAATTGTCGATTGGATAAAGCCATTTACCCAAGTTAAAAATACGAGTTTTGACAAAGACAATTTCAAAATTGAATGGTTTGCTGATGGTGAGTTGAACGTATCAGCAAATTGCCTAGACAGGCATCTTAAAGAACACCCTCATAAACCTGCAATTATTTGGGAAGGGGACCATCCTTCTCGCCATAAGATCGTTTCTTATAAAGAATTACACGACGAAGTCTGCCGCTTTGCCAACGTTTTAAAGAAATATGGTATTGGTAAAGGCGACCGTGTTGTGTTGTATATGCCGATGGTCACTGAGGCTGCAATTGCCATGTTGGCCTGTGCCCGTATTGGTGCTGTTCACTGCGTGGTGTTTGGTGGGTTCTCACCAGACTCTTTAGCAAGCCGTATTGAAGATAGTCAAGCTAAACTGGTGATTACCGCAGACTCAAGTCTACGTGCCGGAAAACTATTACCACTCAAAGAAAATGTCGATTTGGCTCTAGAATTGCCGGGTACAGAGTGCGTTGAAAATGTAGTTGTGGTTTACCGTAATGCGAACCCGATTGAAATGAAGCCGGGACGTGATTTGTGGTATCACCTCATTATTATGGAAGTGGATGCCAACTGTCCTCCAGAACCGATGAAGGCAGAAGACCCATTATTTATTCTCTATACCTCGGGTTCGACAGGTAAACCTAAAGGTGTTTTGCATACCACAGGTGGTTATTTAGTCTATGTAACAAGTACCTTTAAAGAGGTCTTTGATTTAAAACAAGATGATGTGTACTGGTGTACGGCCGATGTAGGCTGGATTACAGGTCATAGTTATTTGATTTATGGACCACTTGCAAATGGAACTACGACTTTAATGTTTGAGGGTGTCCCTCAATATCCAACATGGGCACGTCTTGGTCATGTGGTCGATAAGCACAAAGTCTCTATTTTATATACGGCCCCAACCGCAATTCGCGCGATGATGCGAGAAGGGGATTCATTTGTACGTGAAAGTAACCGTAGCAGCCTGCGTTTACTTGGTTCGGTCGGTGAGCCTATTAACCCTGAAGCTTGGAATTGGTACTACAACGTTGTTGGTGAAGGCCGCTGTCCGATTGTTGATACATGGTGGCAAACCGAAACAGGCGGTATTTTGATTGCCCCATTGCCAGGTGCAACAGCTTTAAAACCAGGTTCGGCAACACGTCCGTTATTTGGTATTCAACCTGCCATTGTAGATGGTGAAGGCAATGAGCTAGAAGGTGCGGCTGAAGGTAATCTTGTGATTAAAGATTCATGGCCGGGCCAGATGCGTACCATTTGGGGCGATCCTGATCGCTTTATTGAAGCGTATTTCTCGACCTTTAAAAATACCTACTTTACGGGTGATGGTGCTCGCCGTGATGAAGATGGTTATTACTGGATCACAGGTCGAGTTGATGATGTCTTAAACGTTTCAGGCCACCGTCTGGGCACTGCTGAAATTGAAAGTGCTCTTGTTTCGCATGAGTCAGTAGCAGAGGCAGCCGTAGTAGGTATGCCTCATGATATTAAAGGACAGGGCATTTGTACCTTCGTGACCTTACAGGCGGGTGTGCCAGAGTCGGAAGAACTGCGTAAAGAGTTAATTAACTGGGTACGTAAAGTGCTTGGACCTGTGGCTTCACCTGATGCACTACATTGGGCACCAGTATTACCTAAAACCCGATCTGGTAAAATCATGCGCCGTATTTTAAGAAAAATTGCAGCAAATGAGCTTGATAGTTTGGGTGATACTTCAACTTTGGCTGAGCCTGCCGTGGTAGATCAGTTAATTGAAACTGTTTATCCTGATAAACAAAACTAATTTTAAAAAAGCCCCAGATGGGGCTTTTTTATTGGGCTTTATTTAAGACTTTCCTAAAAAGTCAGCAGTATTTTGTACATTTGCAAATGTACTAAGCGCAGTTAAAAAAGCGGTTTGTACGTCTTCAGCTTTTACAATTTTCCCGTCATAGCTTAAATTGCGAGTTGCGGTTGCATCTGCAATTAAGATCGGTTGATAGCCCAGTTCTTTGGCTGCGCGTGTACCTGAATCAATACACATGTGTGTCATCATGCCTGTAATCACGAGTTGCTCAATTTGATGTGTTTTTAAAAGTTCATCTAAATCGGTTTCTAAAAAACTATTTGGATAGTGCTTTGTTACGATTAATGAATCACTTCCAGTACTGAGTTCAGGGTGAAGTAAAACTCCATCTGTATTTTCTTGGAAGAAACTCGCTTGTGGCGGGTTAATATGTTGCACATAAATGATTGGCAAGTTTTTCTCGCTAAAATATTGTTCGAGTTGTTTTATTTTTTCTAGTGCTTGCTCTGGTCCAACCAATTCCATTTTGCCATTTTTAAAATAATCATTTTGTACATCGATAATTAATAGTGCTTGTTTCATGAGATCACTCTTGTTGATATGAGATAAAACAAGATTATTCTCTGCCAGTAAAATCGGCTATAGTCAGATGAAAGCATTACCGCCAGTTTTCTTTCACCATGAAAAATGAATATTGAATTAGACCCGATTGATCTAAAAATTATTGCATTGCTTAAACACGATTCTCGACTAACCAATAAAGAAATTGGGCAGCGAGTTCACCGGACAGGGCAGGCGGTGGGCACTCGAATTGCTCAGTTGATGGATGCTGGTGTCATCAAAAATTACACGATTGCCGTGCAATATTCGCATAAACAATTTATTCATTTGCATTTAAATGAACAACGCGCTTTTGAGGAAATTGAAAATCTGGTCAAGCAATATGAACAAATCGATGAATGCTTTAAAGTGATGGGCAATGCTTGCTATATGATCGTCAGCCATTTTGAACCCGCAGCATTAAATGAATTTATTGAGAAACTTTCAAAATGGTGCCGTTATTCGGTTGAAACAGTGATTCGAGAAGTCGAGAAATCTTAAAAATAAAGGCTCCAAGCCGAGTCTTGGAGCCAATAAGTCTTTATTTTTAATTTATTGTTTTTATTGTCTTGCGCTGCTTTAAATGAAGTTTTTAGGCTGATTTCGCTTGAATTTCTATCTCCTTTTCTTGTTGAAGTTCTAATTGGCGAACGAGTGGTAGAACTTTTTCCCCAAAATATTCTACTTCTTCAATGAAATGTAAGAATCCAGAAAGAATCAAATCAACACCTACATTTTTAAGCGCCACAATACGCTCTGCAATTTGTTGAGGTGTACCAATTAAATTGGTTTTAAAGCCATCGTTATATTGCACTAAATCTTCAAAACTTGATTTTGCCCAGTTACCTTGTTGCTCAGGAGAGGCTGCACCTGCTTCACGTGTTGCATCGCCAAAAGCATTTACCGCTTCAGTGTTGGCTTTATCAATAATTTCTTGAAGTACCGCTTTTGCTTCTTCTTCGGTATCTCTAGCAATAATGAACGCATTTACACCAATTTTAACCTGATGGTTATTGGCTTTAGCTTTAGTGTGAATGTCTTCGACTTGTTTTTGAATTTCTTCTACGGTATTACCGTTGGTGAAATACCAGTCAGATACGCGTGAAGCCATGTCACGTGCAGCCCGTGAGCTGCCGCCTTGAAACACTTCAATATGAGGCTTTTGCAGAGGTTTCGGTTTAAGTGTGTAGTTTTGGAATTGATAGTATTTACCATCGAAACTATAGTTATCGGTGGTCCAGATTCCTTTTAACGTACGAATAAATTCTTCAGAGCGGACGTAGCGCTGATCATGTTCTGGCCACTCTTCACCAATCGCATCAAATTCTCCTCTAAACCAACCACTCACCACATTAATGGCAATACGGCCTTCAGTTAAATAATCAATTGTTGCAAGTTGCTTGGCTGCGAGTGCCGGTTTCCAAGGGCCAGGCAGAATAGCTGCAATGACTTTAAGTTTTTCAGTTTTTGCCAATAATGCATGACTGAAACTTACTGATTCATGCTGGTTTTCTGCCCCATAGCCCGCCGTAAAACGAATTTGGGTGAGCGCATATTCAAAACCATTTTTTTCGGCAGCCTGTGCAAGTCGAACATTGTAGTCATAACTCCAGTCTGTACGCTGTTCGATGTTACTTACTACAAGGCCACCGCTTACGTTTGGTACCCAATAAGCAAATTTAATTGGTTGTTGTAATTGCGTCATGGTTTGCTCTCCCAATTCGTTATTTTTATTTAGCGATATTGCACTTAGGCAACATGCGTTAATGATTTGCCAGACTTGTGATGCAAGCGAGACTCTGCCGCATCAAGATCAGGCACAGCCGCTGAAGGTAATACTTCTTCTTGCTCAATTTGCTTGTTAATACCAAGCTCTTGATTTGCTTGCTGAGTCTTAGACTTGATTACTTCAGCACGTTCACCTTTCGCTGGTGCCCATTCTAAAATTGGCAATGCACGCGCTACTGCTAACGTAATACGATCTGATAATTGCTCGCTTTTCACCGTGTATTCAGGGGTAAAGTCACGATCGGTCGCATATACACCAATCGGTAAAGTTTGTGCTTGGAAGAAACTGAACAATGGACGAAGTTGATGTTCAAGTACCAGTGCATGACGATCACTACCACCCGATGCTGCTAAAAGTACAGGCACATCGACCAATGCAGTTTGTTCAACAAAATCGAAGAAATGTTTGAAAAGACCCGTAAAAGATGCGCGGTAAACTGGTGTACCGACAATTAAAGCATCAGCTGCTTCAACCGCTGCAAGATCATCTTGTACGCGCTGTGGAAGTTGGTTGCGATAAAATGCACCGCCTAATAAGGGCCCAATTTCGCTTAATTTAATAAAGTGAACTTTAATGTCGGTTGCTTCGGATAACTCATCAAGAATGGCTTGAACCAAACTTTCCGTTTTAGAGGGGGTATTTAAGCCACCAGAAACAGCAACAATATTTAAAGGTTTTGGGGATGTGATACCAGTCATAATTTGGTTCCTAAGTCTAAAACAAGAGATTAGACTTATTAATCAATAACGACGGTAAACTGTAAAATAACGAAATTGGTCAACCTTATCAGTTTTAAATATAAAAGATAAATAGAGGATTTTTATACTTAGTTTTTATATTAAATTATTGATTTTATTTTATATAATTATAGGTGATATATTTTTTATAATAAAAAGTAAGCTTATATAAAAAACAGATTAATTTTGATTAAATGTTAAAAAACATCTGAATATTTTAGCTAAGTTCTGCATTTATCAACATTTTGCATAAAAATGGATAAGATGAACGTATCTTTCATCTAAATAGTAGGGTTACAATAGGCCATACTTATGCTCAAGATTACTTTAATCGCTTATGAATATTTTAATCGTTGATGATCATCCTTTGTTTCGTCATGCTTTAATTCAAGCAGTACGTTATAGCCTGCCACAGGCACAAATTCATGAAACAGCTTCGGTTGATGAGTTTTATGAGCGTTTGGAAAATGGGGCAGAACCTGATCTAGTCTTACTCGATTTAAATTTACCGGGTGCCTCAGGCTTTTCTGCTCTAGTCTATGTACGAGCACAGTATCCAGCTATTCCAATTATTGTGGTTTCTGCACATGAAGAAACTTCAATTATTCAGCGTGCGATTGCACATGGCGCGATGGGATATATTCCTAAATCTGCTCATCCAAGTCATATTGGTGAAGCGATTCGCCACGTCTTAGAAGGTGAAATCTGGTTACCGCCTAATTTGCCACCTAACCTTAATCTTGATCCGCGAGCGGCAGATGAAACTGCTTTAGCTGAACGTATTCAATCTTTAACACCACAGCAATTCCGTGTTTTGATGATGGTTGCGGAAGGTTTGCTTAATAAACAGATTGCCTATGAACTCGATGTGTCAGAAGCAACGATTAAAGCGCATGTGACAGCAATCTTTAGAAAATTAGGTGTGCAAAACCGTACACAAGCCGTATTGGCAATTAGTGCATTAAATATTGAAGATAAGAAAATCTAAAAATAAAAAAGACCTCAGTTGAGGTCTTTTTTATGTGTGCCACTTAAGCAAGGCAATCTTGCTTTGGTGTTAGGCTGTCGCAGTACAAAGGATTGAGTGCACATTGCAAATCATCGATCTGTTCTTGGGTCACATAGCCTTTACTTTTTAAATATTCAGCTACACGGTCATCACGCAAGCTTAAAAACGCTGCATCATAAACGCCTAAATCTACAAAAAGTGCAGCTGTTTCTAGGCTGTTGAAGCGATCAAGGAAAATATCATTGCCATACATTAAGAAGATATGGTCGAGTTTTGCTTTTTCATCGACATGTAGTCGTTCAGCAAGTTGATCAGGGTGCGTTTTAATAAAGAGTAAGTCAGATAATTCATCGAATTGAGTCATATCTAACTGATTCTCGCCGAGTTTGACATGACCAAGCCAAGCTTTGAAAACCAAAACCGCACCGCCACGGAGTAGCATGCTCCAGATTTGATGACGTGTGTCATGGTCAAGATTTTCACTTTCAGCGCTAAGAACCTTTAAGAAGTTTTCTTCTTGTTGTGCCAATTTATCAAATAAACCTAATCCTTGAGGATGATAAGCTGCAGGTGCAAATACATCAAAATTTAGATCATGAAATACATTAAGTGCGAGTGGGACTGCACACTGATAAATCGTATTTAACGCCTTGATATGGGCTTCATTGAGTTTGCTATTGGGAAAAATACTTTGCCAATCTAGTTCAGGAAGTAAAGCATTGGCACTGTATTGACGATAAAACTGTTGAGATGAGAGTTGGTTTTGTGGGCTGTTATCGGAAATATTCATGGCAATTGTCCTTTGCATTAATTCGTGAGCAGGGGTGCTTAATATAGAAATCGGTTAAAAATGGTTATACATTTATCAAATGCGTTTGGAATAGTTATGTGTCATCAAGAATGCAAGTAGAATACGACTAAAGTCTTATGTGGTGGTTTTGGTTAGATAATAGTTTTAAAAAACAAATATTTATTAAATTGTAACTAAGTATACAAGTGTTCACTTACAAAAAAGATGGGCTTTGCCATAGAAAAAGGGCTGTTGGAAAGTTTAGCCAACTATTTAATCATCAAAAGTAGACTTTTTGAGCAGTTCTGCCTATTGGCTTAAATTAAACCTATAACTTTTGCCAAAAAATCTCTCCCAAACCTATAAAAAGCTTGGGAGAGGAAAATGTTTAATCTGCCGCACTGGCAATTTTAAGTCCCGACAGCCATGCTCTTAGAGAGGCTGGTTTAAGCGGTTTTTTGAGTAAAACGATATTAAGTTCTTTCAATTGTTGAGGTAACTCTGGATGAGAGTCCGCTGTAATTAAAGCAACTGGAACGTCATGTTGTCGATTTTGCAAAATAAAATCGACACCGAGTTGGTTGTTGTTTAAATGCTGATCGATAAGCCAGACCTGAATATTCTCTTTTTGAATAATTTCTAGTGCTTGTTCTGGTTCAGTGGCTTTAAAAACCTCATAACCCCATCGACCTAATAAGCTACTCATTCCTTCTAAAATAGTTTCATCATTGTCTAAACATAAAATCCGGTATGCTTTAGTTTTTAAAGGCACTGCCTGCACGGTTGGAGTTATCACTTTTGGCGCTTCTACGACTGGAACCTCAATCATAAAGCAGGAGCCTTTATTGAGCTCTGAGTAGACATGGACCGGATAATTCAACAAACCTGTCATACGCTGCACAATTGCAAGACCTAAGCCTAGACCTTGCTCACCCCAAGGTGATAAATGCCCACAGCGTTCGAATTCTTGAAACAGTTTAATACGTTGTTCTTCGGCAATTCCGGGTCCTGTATCCCAGACTCCAATACGAATATGATCAGGTTTTTGCGCCGATCGTAGAACACCGACAATCACTCGGCCTTTGGCGGTATAACGCAGTGCATTACTCACAAAGTTTTGAATAATACGTCGTATCCATTGTGGATCTGTGTCAATCCAGAATGATACATCGTGAACTTTGAGTGAAATATTTCGCTGAGCAGCGATCGATTTAAACTGTAGTTCAAGATCACTGAGTAAATCATGCAACGGATAAGGCTGTCTTTTTGGCTGTATGCTACCGCCTTCTAAGCGGGCAATATCGAGTAGGGCAGAGAGCATACTTTCTGCACCATATAGAGCACGGTCAAGCTGTTGCAAAGTTTGACGGTCTTCTTCAGTTGCAATGCTTTGTTCAAGAACAGTACTAAAGAGACGAGCAGCATGCATGGGTTGTAATAAGTCATGACTGGCTGCTGCAATAAATCGGCTTTTTGACATGTTCGCCATATCGGCTTGTTCGCGTGCAAGCTGTTGCTCGGTTAAAGCATCGGCAAGCTGTTGGGTGCGGTCTTTTACGCGGGCTTCAAGTATTGCCTCATTTGCACGGAAAGCGGTAATGTCGGCGAATGTTGTAACAAAGCCTCCACCTGAAATAGGATTACCGCGCATTTGAATAACGCGTCCGTCTTTACGGATTCGTTCAAATTCATGCGCGCTTCCGACTTTCATCCAGTGTAAACGTTTACGAACATGTTCTTCGACTGAACCGGGGCCGCATTCGCCGCGTTCAGCGTTATAACGAATCAAATCGGCAATTGGACAACCCACATAAACTAAGTCTTTCGGGTAGCCAAACAATTTTAAATATTGGTTATTCCACGCAACCAAACACATATTTTTATCAACCACACTCACCCCTTGGGTCATGTGGTCAATCATGGTCATCAGCAAGTTTTGATTAAACCGTTGCCATTGTGAAGCTTGGTCTAAAATATTAGCGACTTGTCCTAATGCAAGACCATTATTAATCATTGCTGTAGTCAGCAAAGTACGGGCAGAAGCAGCTCCTATAATGCCAGCTAGATATTGTTCGGTGAACCGCCACCACATACCATTGGCGATGCTATTGGGGTTAAGCGTTAGATGATTTTGCTCGCAAAAGTTCTCGAATGCTTGTGTTGTTGGCTGTTCACCTGTAATTCTTTTAGCAAGAGCGAACAGGTCACCTACTTTTAAACGTGCAGCATCGTGCGGTAAATAAGTTAAATCGGTAGAGGTATGTGGTGATGGTAAAGGTTTGGTTTCATAGTAGAAAAAGCTTTCTGCCTGAATTTGTTCTGCCACACTTGGGCGGTAAAGTTTAGAAATCCAAATATATAAAACAATATTTAAACCGAGTGACCAAATAACACCGTGTGTAAGTGGCGCAAATGATTCAAAACCAAAAAGTGACTCTGGTCGTAAGGCGTTAATTCCAAACGGGCCAAAAAGCAAAATACTTTGGGCTGTTTCCTGATAGGCTTCTGGCAAACTACGTAAGATTGTTGGAAATAGTAAGGTGTAACTCCACATTAAAAATCCAACGATGAGGCCAGCATAGACACCTTGGCGGCTTCCGCCTCGCCAATACAAGCCTCCAATAAGCGCAGGTGCAAACTGGGCAACGGCACTAAATGCCAATAAACCAAATACTGAAAGCTGATTAATATCATTAAAGAAATGGAAGAATAAAAAGCCGAGTAGCATCACCGCGACAATACTAATACGACGACTGAATTTAAGAACTTTAGGTAAATGTTTATCGTGACGTGATAGCAACTTAAAACGCCAGAGTGCAGGCATAATCAAGTCATTACTGAGCATAATAGACAAGGCAACAGATGAAACCAGTAACATGCCTGTTGATGCAGAGAACCCACCTAAAAAGGCCAGTAAAGCCAACCATTCTTGGTTATAACTCAAGGGCAATGAAAGTACTGCAACATCAGGTACAGTTAAGAACTTCGGTGCTGCATGTAATGCCCAGCTTGCGATCGGAATAATAGCTAAAATTGTTAAAATCAGATAAACCGCGAACCATTTACGCGCACCGCGAATATGCTTTTCATCGCGTAGTTCAACTACTGCCACGTGGAACTGGCGGGGTAAACAGATAATTGCTAGACCTGCCAATAACGTCTGAATCCAGAAAGTTTCAGGCACTCCAAACAACTGAACTTCTTGAAAGGTTTGGTTCACATCTGATGTGACTTGTGCAAGGTTCGCTGGTGTTTCAAAAATAAAAAATAAAGCAACGCAAATCAGCGCGAATAATTTTACAAAAGATTCAAATGCCACAGCTAACATGAGACCGCCATGTTGCTCGGTATTGGCAATTTGCCTTGTACCAAAAATCATGGCCAAAATAGCCAGTACACTGGTTAAAAGCAAAACACTATTGGTCGTTGTATGGATATGAGCATTCTGTTCCATAATGACAGAAGTACTTAAAGCAATCGCACGTAACTGTAAGGCCAGATAGGGAATAATGGCGATTACTGCCAAGATCGTAACTAGCGAAGCCAAGACGCCACTTTTGCCATAACGTGCAGCAACAAAGTCGGCAATTGAGGAAATTGCGTGGTGCTGGCGTACTCGGCCTAAGCGTCGCCAAATGTCATAACCAAACCAGACAAATAAGAGAGGACCTAAGTAAATAGGCAAGAAAATGACGCCTTCTCGAACAGCTGCTCCAGTCGCGCCGTAAAATGTCCATGATGAACAGTAAACGCCTAGCGTTAAGCTAAACAAGAACATGCGGCCACGTGTACTCAGACGGCTGGCATGCTTTTCACCAAAAAAAGCACAAATAAATAAGAGTGCTATATAAAGGGTGAGTACCCCAATAATCAGCCAGCTGTTCATATGACTCACATGATTAAAACCTTGTGCCTATCATACCCCAAGCAGAAACAAAGCTATAAATTGATTAAATTTTAACGACCAAAGTCTAAGTTACGAATTACACGTAATTTTGCTAACTTTAATCCTGAGAAACTATTATTAAAAAGTGGCCAAGGCTGGGCACAGGGCAAGGAGTTTGGTTATGGATCAGAACCAAGTAGAACAGATTCTACGCAATCCAAAGTTTCAAAAGATGGTCAAGAAAAAAAGTACATTAAGTTGGACGCTTACAATCATCATGTTAGTTCTTTATGTGGGTTTTATGCTGCTTGTTGGCTACAACAAAGAATTTTTGATGAGTTCATTTAGTGGTGGTGTAACGACATGGGGAATCCCACTAGGTTTAGGAATTATCGTTTTATCTTTCCTATTGTGTGGTGTGTATTCCTTTATCGCGAATAGTACCCTTGACCAGTTGAGTGAAGAAGCGTTGAAGGAAGTTGAAGCCATCACGCATGAGAAAGGACTACACTAATATGAAATGGAATTCATTAAAAGCGAAAGCTTTATTGGCAGCAGCATCGCTATATTCAACAGTGGCTATGGCAAGTCCGGACTTAGGTGAAGCTGAACAGCAAGCCACCAACTGGCATGCCATTATCATGTTTGTCATTTTTGTTGGTTTTACTTTGTTCATTACGAAGTGGGCTGCGAAGCAAACCCAATCAACACAAGATTTCTATACAGCAGGTGGTGGAATCAGCGGTTTCCAGAATGGTCTGGCAATTGCGGGTGACTATATGTCTGCTGCATCTTTCCTTGGTATTTCCGCACTAGTGTTTAGTTCAGGCTTTGATGGTTTGCTTTACTCGCTTGGGTTCATGGTAGGTTGGCCAATTGTTTTATTCTTGGTTGCAGAACGTTTGCGTAACCTAGGTAAATATAACCTTTCAGATGTGGTTTCATTCCGTCTTGAAGAGAAACCAGTACGTACTTTAGCTGCAGTCAGTTCACTTGTTGTCGTGGCATTCTATCTGATTGCCCAAATGGTAGGTGCGGGTCAGCTCATTAAATTACTATTTGGTTTGAACTACAACATTGCTGTAGTCATCGTTGGTCTATTGATGATGGCATACGTAATTTTTGGTGGCATGTTGGCAACAACATGGGTACAAATTATCAAAGCAGTCATGTTACTCAGTGGTGCAACCTTCATGGCATTCATGGTGATGAAAGCAGTTGGTTTCAGCTTCAGCAACATGTTCAGCCAATCAATTGAAGTTTTCAGTAAAGTACACGATATCAGTTTGGCCGATGCTTCAAAAATTATGGGGCCGGGTAAACTTGCGGCAAATCCAATTGATGCCTTGTCTCTTGGTTTGGCGTTGATGTTTGGTACAGCCGGTCTTCCACATATTCTTATGCGTTTCTTCACTGTAAAAGATGCAAAAGAAGCACGTAAATCGGTTGTAGTTGCAACAGGTTTTATTGGTTACTTCTATCTTTTAACTTTCATTATTGGTTTCGGTGCGATTCTTTTCGTATCAAACAACCCGCAATTCCTTGATGTTGCAAAAATGGCAGTAACAGGCAAACTTGAGCTTGTTGGTGGTAACAATATGGCAGCCGTGCATTTAAGTGACGCTTTAGGCGGTGACTTATTCATGGGCTTCATTTCAGCAGTAGCGTTCGCAACGATTCTTGCTGTTGTTGCTGGTTTAACACTTTCAGGTGCATCTGCAATCTCTCATGACTTATACGCTAACGTATTCAAGAAAGGCCAAACGACGCCTGCTTCTGAACTTCGTATGTCAAAAATTGCGACATTGGGCTTAGCAATCTTCGCTATGGTTTTGGGTATCTTGTTTGAGAAGCAAAACGTAGCATTCATGGTTGGTTTAGCGTTCTCTGTAGCTTGTTGTGCAAACTTCCCGATTCTTGTTCTTTCAATGTTCTGGAAAGGCTTAACGACTCGTGGAGCGGTTATTGGTGGTGTTGTTGGTCTTGTAACAGCAGTAGTACTCATTGTTCTTTCTAAAGCAGTTTGGGTAGATACTTTAAAAATCTCTGATACACCAATCAACCCGTTCAATGGTCCAGCGTTATTTGCTATGCCATTGTCATTCCTTTGCTGTTGGTTCTTCTCGGTAACTGACAACTCTGCACGTGCTAAAAAAGAGCGTGCTGCTTTCGATGCTCAGTATGTTCGTTCAATGACAGGTATTGGTGCATCTGGTGCATCGGATCACTAAGACTAATATTGTCAGCTCATTCTTTAAAAAGCCCTACGGGGCTTTTTTTATACTTATTTTATTTCCAATCTAAAGTTTAGATATTAATAAAGAACAACTTGTTTGCCTGATTTTGTGTACAGTATTATTTGTTAAATCTCAAAAAAGCATAATGAAACAAGGAAAATAATAATGCGATCTATTATTGAGTTTTGGGCAAGTTTTCGTTTACTGCCTTCTGCATGGCTGTTATTCGTTCAGTTTATTTTGTTGATTTTAGCCATGCTGACATTTGATAGTTTGCCTTACCGGACTTTAACGTGGTCATTAGGTGTCCTTGCTTTATTATTGATTGCCAAAGTTATTCGCCAGACCCCCATGTTTACTTTTTTAGGCTTAACATTTGTGAGCGGTGCAATTCTTTCATCAGTACTGATTGTGTTGGGATATAGCAATTTATATATTCAGCTATTTGCTCATAGCTGTGAAGCGTTGGCCTATTTTTCGGCAGCTTATGGTTTATTTCGCTATATGTTCGCTGATCGGTATTTAACAAGAGATGAACTATTTGCGGCGGCAGCAGTCTTTACACTGATTGCATGGGGTTTTGCATTTTTATATAACATTTGCCAGCTCGTTTTCCCTTATAGCTTTCAAAATCCAAATAACCCCCATGCCTTCCAAACTTGGTTAGATTTACTCTTTTTAAGCTTTAGCTTGCAGTCTGCTACAGGCTTATCTGACCTCATGCCAATCACTCCACCAGCGCGTGTTTTAGCCATGCTGCAAATGTTCTGTGGAGTCATGTATTTAGCTTTAATCGTAACTCGTCTAATCGCTTTACAATATATTACCCACCTCCCTAAAAAAAATTCAGATAAATAATGGAGGAGGTGTTTTAATTTATTTACACCTTTGTAACTGCAATATTCTTTAAGTTTATTTAGAGTATTATCGGCTTTCTCTATTGAAAGATTTAACTTTGTTCATTCCGTGAATATCTCTAGCGGCTTAATGCCTGTCATTTTTCATTAAAATAACATGGAGGAGTTATGCCTTCCAAACAACCAGGTTGGTTTGCAAACGTTAATCCTAACGTATTTTTTGGTACGGTCATTATTATTGCTTTGTTTTTAGCAGTGGTTGTGATTGCTCCGAGTTCTTTTGAACTTTTAACACAGCAATTAAAACAGTGGATTACTGATTCATTTAGCTGGTTCTATGTTTTATCTGTTGCCTTCTTCCTCATTTTATTGATTTATATCGCCTGTTCATCAATAGGCCGAATTAAATTAGGGCCAGATCATAGTCAGCCTGAATATAATAATGGATCTTGGTTCGCCATGTTGTTTACAGCAGGAATGGGGATTGGGTTGATGTTCTTCGGCGTTGCCGAACCTGTCATGCATTATGTTAATCCACCAAGTGGGGATGCTCAGACTATTGATGCTGCACAGCAAGCATTAAGAGTTACCTTTTTCCATTGGGGCTTACATGCTTGGGCAATTTATGCCGTAGTCGGATTATCTCTAGCCTATTTTGCATATCGACATAACTTACCTTTAAAGACCCGTTCAGCCCTATATCCGCTCATTGGTAAAAAGATTTATGGGCCATTGGGAGATAGCATCGATATATTCGCGACCATTGGTACGGTATTTGGTGTAGCGACTTCTCTCGGGTTTGGTGTCACTCAGATTAACTCTGGTTTACATTATCTTTTAGGTATAGAACAAAGCACTCATATACAGATTATTTTAATTGTCGTGGTGAGTATTTTGGCTTCTTTATCGGTCTTTTTAGGTCTAGATAAAGGGGTAAAACGCCTATCAGAATTAAATCTGATTTTAGCTGTTATTTTACTAACGTTTGTTTTCATTTGTGGACCAAGCATTTATTTGCTTCAAACGACAATTCAAAACACAGGTCAGTATTTTGCTAATTTATTTACAATGACCTTCAACCTTTATGCTTACCAACCAAATGGCTGGATAGGTGGTTGGACAATTTTGTATTGGGCTTGGTGGATTTCATGGTCACCATTTGTGGGTATGTTTATCGCACGTGTTTCACGTGGTCGCACCATTCGAGAATTCATTGTTGGGGTTTTACTCATCCCGACAGGCTTTACCATTATCTGGATGGGCTTTTTAGGAAACGCTGCATTATTTAGCATTATTCATGAGCATCAAACTACTTTAATTCAAGCTGTTCAACAAGATTCTTCAGTTGCACTCTTTGAGTTTTTAGGCCACTTGCCGTTGTCAGGTGTTATGAATGTTTTAGCCACCCTTTTGGTTATTCTTTTCTTTGTGACGTCTGCCGACTCTGGCGCCTTGGTAACAGATTATTTAACGTCAAAAACGGACAATTCACCTACTTGGCAACGTTTGTTCTGGACGGTGCTGATGGCTGTGCTCGCAATTATTTTATTGCTAGTCGGTGGCTTGGCTGCACTTCAGGCTTCCATCATTATGAGTGCATTGCCATTTACTGTGGTCATGCTTTTAATGAGTTGGGGATTAATAAAAGCATTGCATCTTGATGTCACCAAAATGACAGCCATTCAAGAAGCACGCATTACACCACGTGCGATTCATAATCCACGAAGCTGGCAACAGCGTCTAGGGTTAATCATGCACTATCCTCATAATGAAGAAGAAGTGCGTGAATATATTGAGAAGCAAGTAAGTCGTGCATTTGAAAATATCAAACATGAATTTAGACGCCGTCACTTAGAAGTTTCAATTACTCAACTTGAAGATGGAATGCAACTTCGTGTGGACCATCACAATGAAATTAATTTTATTTATAAAGTTGTTTCACGTGAAACAGTACCGCCAAGTTTTTTAATTGGGCGTACTGAAGCTGAAGATGGACAATATTTCCAAGCTGAAGTCTTTTTAAGAGAGGGCGGGCAAAATTATGATGTGATGGATTGGACGCAAGAAGATTTAATTCAAGACATTATTGATCAATATGAACGTCATCTGTATTTCTTAAATATTGTACGAAGTTAATATTTAGTTGTAAAAAAAGGACTCAATTGAGTCCTTTTTTTTAATTCGATTTCTAAATTAAATTAGAAACGGAATTTAGTATTTAAGCCGATAGTTTGTGTATCGTAGCTAGTAGACGCATTTTTAACGTCAGCTTTCATGTACGATGCACCAACTGCTACAGCTGGAGTAATGAAGTAGTTTACGTTACCACCCCAAGCTTGACGGAATTCACCAAGGTCATTACCTTTGATGTCAGCTACGCCATCGTTACCAATGAAAGATGCGCCAACACTTAACTTAGGAGTTAAGTAAAGGTCAGTTTTCAAACCGTATTGGTTTTCTTGACCGAAAGCACCAGCAGCTTCAAAACCAATTGCCATGTTAGTTCCATCGATTGGACCTACATATTTAGCACGTGCTGTAACAGCATCTTGGTCGTCTTGAATCGCAGCAGTTTGGTTAGCAGCAGTATAGATACCGTTGCTGATGATGCCAAAGTTGTCTAAAGCGAATTGGTTAGCAACACTTGTATAACCAACAGTCATTAAGAAGTTAGGTAACAACATAGCACCAACTTCTAATGCATAACGGTCACCGTTGTCATCTTTAGAGAAGTTGTTTTTACCATCAACATCAGTGTGGTTGTAAGTTGCGCTAGCATATACAGGAAGGTAAGGAGTAGGAACGTATGCCTCACCTTTAACGCCGTAAGTACCAACGTGGTAGTTTACGTTGCCTTGGTCATACTGTTGGTAGCTGTAACCTACAGATACGTTAGAAGCTTGGTTCAAGAAAGCTGCTTCAGCTAAAGGACCTTTAGTGGTATCAACATTTTTTAAATAGTATGTACCAGCAACGTCACCAGTGAAGTTTTTATCGTTTGCAGTTGTGTCAACATATTCAGATTGACCTTGAACTTCAAATTGATAAGCATGAGCACCGGTCATGGCTAATAGTACAGCAGTGGCTAAACCAAGTTTTTTCATAATCATTTCCAGCAATAACAAGAGATAAAGCTGGGGTCATTGTATTGTAACAATTTATGAAGTCAATAATGAAAAAAAGGAATGTTAAAGATATTTGACACTTATGTTAAAATTGGTGAAAAACTAATCAAATGAAAAGTAAATTGTCAACCTGATAAAAAAATGAACATTTACAAGAGACTAATAATTATATTTCATAATGAATTTAGAAATAAATGTTTAAAAGTTATTACAAATATGATTGGAAAAAATGATTAATACAATCGGTTTTAACATTAATTAAAATGTAAAGTTGCTTACATGTAGAGTAAAAAATCACCAATTTATTATCGTATTCATACTATTTTGAGGAATAGTTAACAATATTTAGATTAGTTTAACTAAAAAATTTAACTATTTTTAATTATTATATAAGTGAATAAAATAAAAGAAATCTCTATTTTAAGTTAAAAAATCGATTAAATTTTTAATTCTGATTAATTTAATCGACTTTACAAAAGTAGAGATAAGTCACATAATTCAATTGCAAAGTTCACTACCTAACGTTTTTAGGATTTAAAGTGCTTTCCCAGATACGATGTGTGTATCACATCAGATTTTACGAGCTCAGCTTTCCCCAAGGTTGAGCTTTTTTTTATCTATAAGAAAATCTTAAAATTATAAGAAAATTTATATGAACTTTATTGGAAAAATAATAGATCAAAAAGAACCCAGCTTAAAGCTGGGTAGTGGATGCTGGGAGAAGCGCATCCAAGAGGATAACTAGATATGTTTATTATCATTGCTAAAAATTTTTAATCTGTAAAATAGAGTTTTTTTATAAAAATCATTTAATTTTTCGATACTATTTATTTAAGCTTACTAAAATCTAGAAGCCCTATAATTATTAAAAGAGAAATGAAGGTTTTATTGATGAAATTCTAGTTATTAAAATGCTAGGATGGATTTAAGCCTAATTTATATCGTATTAAAAATGGCAGGACATTTACGGAGTACCAGCTAGAAATGTCAGGATTACGTTCAGAGCATATTAGTAATCGACTGTTCTTTTTTATGCTGGTTATTATTTTGTCCTTATTATTCATGGCTGTACCACTTATTGTGGGAAGCTATCAGGATTATATAAAAACTAGACAAGCTTTAGCCGAAATAAAAAGTTTAAGAGCTGTAGCCGATATTGCCTATAAAATTTCTAAGGAGCGTGCTCCATCCAATAAAATGATGTCGAGCAGTCCTCATGATTTATTAAAGAATCAGCAAGAATTAAAAAAATTTCGTTTAATTGTCGATGAGCAAATTGATACAAGTATTCTTATCTTAAAACAAGCAGGCTATGTTTCATTAGCAAATGAGCTGCAAACTAATTTCAAAGAAAATCTTAGACAAGCCCGACGGGTCGTTGATTATTATGGTGAAACTCCCTATGGAGCGAGAACTTCTATTCAAATGGATAATGCTATTTTAGGAATGTTTGGAGTTTGGGATCATTGCAGGGAAATACTGCAAAAACTGATGTTACAGCTAAAAAGTAAAGATAGTCGTATTTCTAATTACTTTACGCTCATTATAGTTCTAACCGATATGCGCGATCAGGCGGGACGGATGGCGTCTAATATTATTGCTCCTGTGAGCTTTAATGAAGAAATTCCAAGTAATAATCGTGCGCGCTCTCTACAAACTCAGCATCAATCTAGATATTTATGGATTTTGGTCGATACCTTGCAGCCTGAACAGGCAAAAACTCCTGAATACCGTCGGTTATATGCCCGAGTGAAATCAGAATTTATAGATAAGGGTATTCCGATTGTACAAAACCTATTAGATGAAAGCCAAAAAGGGGAGCCATATGATTTAAATGGTACTCAATTGACAGAGGCAATCGTAGGTAAATTTACCACTGTGGTTGATTTACAAAGTTATATTCTTGATGAAAGTGTAGCAATTGCAACTCAAGAAAATATAAGTGCCCGAAAAAGTTTTCTTTTAACTTTATTGATATCTTTAATTTCTTTAGCCACAGCGTTACTTACGCTGAATTATGCACAAAGAAGGGTATTTTCTCCTTTAATAAAAGCAAGAACTTTAATTTTAGATTTATCGCGTAGTTCTAATCATTGGACAGATGAAATGAATATGACAACCAAAGGTGAATTCCTTTCCCTGTTTGAAGCGATTGATCGATTACAGCGTATGTTGCAGCAGCGCGATGCTTTTGAGTTTCAATTAAAGAATATTGCCAATACAGATCCATTAACTGGTGTGTCCAACCGTCTAGCTTTATCTGAATATTTAAAAATTGTTGAAAGTTATCCTCAAAAATTTACTCAAACCTGTTTAATGATTATCGATATAGACCGTTTTAAACAGGTGAATGACCAATATGGACATATTGTAGGCGACCATGTCATTGTCAGTATTGCAGAGCAGTTAAAGCAAAATATTCGAAGTTCAGATTTAATTGTTCGTTATGGCGGAGATGAGTTTTTAATATTATTAGAACAGGTGCAATTTGTAGATGCCCGTCTTTTAGCAGAGAAAATTCGAATGGCGATTTCTTTAGAAGAGATTTGTTTATCTGGTTCCGATGAAAAATTGCATGTGTCTGTGAGTATTGGTTTTGCGATAGGCGCGGCGAGTTGGATAGAACTTTTAGAGCAAGCTGACCGTTCTTTATTAAGAGCTAAGGCCCGAGGTCGGAATGCAGTTGAGGGATGAGCAAAGCTCTATATTCTAGAAATTTGCTCTCTTTTACTTATAATCTATCAAATACAGAACCCATGTTGGGTGTAAAAATTTTATGGTAAAGACGAGAGGCATAAGCATCTGTCATACCAGAAATATAGTCACATATTATTCTATTTTTATTCTCAGCTTTTTCATATTGATCAAGGGTGGAGCGGGGTAGTAAATCTGTTGGGTTTGTAGATAAAACTTCAAATAGTTCAATTACTATTTTTTGTCCTTTATAATCAAGAATTTGAATTTCAGGTTGCTTAATTACATTGTCGATAACAAAATCTTTAATTATTCCTAAGGCTTGAATATTTTGATCATCTTCAAGAGTTACATTGTAATCTAATAAAGGATGTTCAAAAATTTCTTGTTTATATATACATGTTTTCTTTAGAAAGTAACGTATGAGTTTGCTAATAGCATGTTTTCTATCTTTATTTGTACTCCCAAATAATAATTTAGTAAGTTCTTCTAAGCTATTATTAAGTTCTACATCAATTTTTTGAATTTTATTTAGAACTTGTTCACGCCATTGATTTTCATTAACTAATTTTAAAGCAACGGCATCTTCTAAATCATGAATCCCATAAGAAATATCATCGGCTAATTCCATAATGGAAGAATCAAATGATTTATATAGTGGTTTCGTTTTTTTTCTAGCATTTATAGTCATAAATTTATTTAAATCATGCGAAGTAAAAATATTGCCAACCCATTGTTTAAACAACTCTACTTCTGTATCAAGAATACATTTAGGAGGATAATAGTCAGAAAGATTTAACGGAATATTTAAATATTGTGAGACTATTTTTTCTGGATAATTTATTTCATATTGAGAATAAGGTACTGGATATTTAATTAGACCTAATAATGTTCTTCTGGTTAAATTCATACCATTATCTTGTGTATATTCGGCTAATTTTGAAACAATTCTCAAAGTTTGTCCATTGCCTTCAAACCCACCATTATTAACCATGCAATAATTTAAGGCTACCTCCCCGCCATGTCCAAAGGCAGGGTGACCAATATCATGAGCTAAACAAATACTTTCAATTACATTCTGCGAAGGAATTAGTTCTAATAAGGGATTATCTTTGTATCTGGATTTTAAATTTTCTGTTATTCCAAACCCTAATTGAGCGACTTCCATAGAATGTGTTAAACGAGTCCTATAAAAGTCGCTATCTCCTATCCCTAAAATCTGTGTTTTTGCTTGAAGTCTTCTAAATGAAGCAGAATGTATAATACGAGCTCGATCAATTTGGTAAGGGGTATCATTTGATATTGAATTCCAGTCTTCATCTTTAGAAGCATTGGGATTAATTCTTTCTTGTAATTCGTTATGATTTAACATAATTCCCTTTAAAATAATAAAACGATGAATATCTCATCGTTTTATCATGAAATTACAATAATTTAAATACTACTTCAACATCGGTTTTAAGAAACGACCCGTGTGGGAAATCTCAACCTCAGCCACTTGTTCAGGTGTGCCTTCGGCAATGATCATACCACCGCCTGAACCCCCTTCAGGACCTAAGTCCACAACCCAGTCCGCTGTTTTAATCACATCAAGGTTATGTTCAATCACCACAATGGTATTACCCTTGTTGCGTAGTTCATGCAAAATGTCGAGCAACTTGGCAATATCATGGAAATGTAGACCTGTTGTCGGTTCATCCAGGATATATAAAGTTTTACCCGTATCTCGTTTTGCTAACTCACGCGCTAGTTTTACACGTTGCGCTTCACCACCAGATAAGGTCGTAGCAGCTTGACCTAAACGAATATAACCTAAGCCTACCTGAGTTAAAGTTTCTAAGCGGCGGTGGATGACTGGAATTGCACTAAAGAATTCAGCAGCATCTTCAACCGTCATTTCTAAAACATCAGAAATGTTTTTGCCTTTATAGCCCACTTCAAGCGTTTCACGGTTATAACGTTTGCCATGACACGCATCGCAAGGCACATACATATCTGGTAAGAAGTGCATTGCGACCTTAATCATGCCGTCGCCTTCACACGCTTCACAGCGTCCGCCTTTCACGTTAAACGAGAAACGGCCTGCACTATAACCACGCGCTTTTGCCTCTGGCGTTTGAGCAAATAATTCACGGATTGGCGTAAATAACCCTGTATAAGTTGCAGGGTTAGAACGTGGCGTACGTCCAATCGGGCTTTGGTCAATATCAACGACTTTATCAAGGTGTTGTAGACCATCAATTGAGTCAAACTTTTCAGCTGTTAAGGTCGTTGCACCATTGAGTTGTGTTGCAGCTAATGGAAGCAAAGTACGGTTAATCAGTGTCGATTTACCCGAACCTGAAACGCCAGTCACACAAGTCATAATGCCGAGCGGAATTTTCAAATCGACATTTTTAAGATTATGACCACTTGCACCAGAAAGCTTGATGAACTCATCTGGACGTGGTGATTGAGTCCGTTGTTTTGGTATTTCAATTTTGAGTTTGCCAGAAAGGTATTGACCTGTGAGTGAGTCAGCGTGGTTAGCCAATTCATCATAAGTTCCTTCGGCAATAATCACGCCACCATGTATCCCAGCTCCCGGACCAATATCAATAATATGATCGGCTGCACGAATTGCATCTTCATCGTGTTCAACGACTAATACCGTATTACCTAAATCACGTAAGCGAATCAGCGTTTGTAATAAACGATCATTATCGCGTTGATGCAAGCCAATAGATGGTTCATCAAGGACATACATGACGCCCATCAAGCCTGCACCAATTTGTGAGGCTAAACGGATACGCTGTGCTTCACCACCCGATAACGTTTCGGCAGAACGAGCTAAACTTAAATAGTTAAGTCCAACACTCACCAAGAAATGTAAACGCTCTCGAATCTCTTTAAAGATTTTATCGGCGATTTCACCTTTAGCACCTTCAAGATTTAAATCTTGATAATAACTTTCGGCATCACCAATCGACATGCGGGTAATGTCGGCAATCGTTTTATCTTTAACGCGAACATGGCGTGAAATTTCATTTAGACGTGAACCATCACACGCATCACACGCTGCATTAGAGAGATATTGCGCTAAATCATCACGTACATAGTTACTTTCAGTCTCACGATAACGACGTTCAAGGTGAGGCAAAATTCCTTCAAATGGTTGTACACGAGTGTGTTTACGGCCACGCTCGTCGATATAGCTTAAATCGACTTTTTCTTTACCTGTACCTTGTAAGAATTTCTTTTGAGTGTCTTTATCTAGCTTGTTCCAAGGTGTATCAAGTTGAAGACCAAAATGATCGGCAACTTTTTGCAGCATTGAATAATAATATGGACGTTGACGATCCCAGCCACGAATAGCCCCTTCACTAATCGCAAGATCAGGATTTGGAATCAGCTTTTCAGAACTAAAATGACTGCGTGTACCTAAGCCATCACAAACAGGGCAGGCACCAAACGGGTTGTTAAATGAAAACAAACGTGGCTCAAGCTCTGCAACTGCGCGATCACATTCAGGGCATGAGTGTTTGGCAGAAAAAACGCGATCAGGATGTTCGCCATTCATCCATGACAAAACGGCAATATCGCCACCTAAACGCAGTGCAGTTTCAAATGATTCGGCAATACGGTTACCTAAGTCTTCACGCACTTTAAAGCGGTCAACGACAACTTCGATGGTGTGCTTTTTCTTTTTGTCGAGTTCAGGTGGCGTATCAATATCAATGATTTCACCATCAACACGGGCACGAACAAAACCTTGGCCTTGTAGTTGTTCGAACAGGTTACTGTATTCACCTTTACGTTCACGAACGACTGGGGCAAGCAACATGAGTGCCGTGCCTTCCTCAAGTGTTTTTACCGCATCGACCATTTCAGAAATAGTTTGCGCAACCATCGGCAAGTCGTGTTCAGGGCAGTAAGGTGTACCGACACGTGCATAAAGCAAACGCAAATAGTCATAAATTTCGGTAATCGTACCAACCGTTGAACGTGGGTTATGACTGGTAGATTTTTGCTCAATGGCAATCGCTGGAGATAAACCTTCAATCGAGTCGACTTCTGGCTTTTCCATTTGCGATAAAAACTGGCGAGCATAGGCCGAAAGCGATTCGACGTAACGGCGTTGTCCTTCGGCGTACAGGGTATCGAAGGCAAGAGAAGATTTTCCTGAACCTGATAACCCCGTAATTACCACAAACTTATCGCGTGGAATATCGAGAGACACATTTTTTAAATTATGGGTACGTGCGCCTCGAATACGGATATGACTTTGGCTCATAAAACATCTCAATTATGTATTAATGAAAATTTAGGTGTTGATTCATCAGCCGTGTACAGTTTGACTGGTTATAAACAACAGACCCTATATATGATAACGATTTAAAATTGTTCAAGTGGTACAAAATGATTTAAAGCGACAAATTGTGACGGTTAAACGACAATCGACAAAATTTGTTTAAATAAGCAGGTTGTATTTTTAACATTCCTCTCTTTTGATTTCTACTCTTAGCAAATTTTAATGAGCAACATAATTTTACTAGACGACTGGTCTAATAGTGGGGTATGGTGTCTGCATGAAACGATTAAATAAAAGTGAAACTACGCGACAACATATTTTGGATACCAGCTTTGAACTGGTATTACACAAAGGATTTGTCGGTGTTGGTTTGCAAGAAATTTTAAAGACGTGTGACGTACCCAAAGGTTCGTTCTACCACTACTTTGCTTCGAAAGAGGCGTTTGGCTGTGCCTTGCTAGAGCAGTACATGGCTAATTATAAAGTTCGTATGGAACAACTTTGGCAGCACAGTGAACAAAGTGCCCATGCCCGTTTAATGGCATTGTGGCAGGCGTGGATTGATGATCCGGTATATGGCAGCTGGGCTGAAAACTGCTTGATTGTGAAGTTGGCGGCAGAGGTTTCTGACTTGTCGGAAGATATGCGTCAAATTCTCAATGACGGTGTGTACAAATTAACGCAGCGTTTGGCTTTGTTGCTTAAGGAAGGCCAACAAGAAGGATCAATTCCAAAACATATTGAGCCTTTAAAAATTGCGCAAGTCATGTATCAGTTATGGTTAGGTGCAGCTTTACTCACAAAATTGTCGCAAGACAAAGCACATCTACATCTAGCTTTAGAAACAACCCAAAAACTCTTAAAACCGATAGAGGAATAAAGAATGCGAAGTATTATCCATGGTAATTTTGGCGAACCTGTAGACGTTTTAGAGCAGGCGGATATGCCAAAGCCCGAACCAAAAGCAGGCGAAGTTCGTATTAAAACGATTATGTCTCCAATGCATAATCATGATGTATGGACAGTACGAGGAAGCTATGGCTACAAGCCAACTTTACCTGCGATTGGTGGTAGTGAAGCCGTTGGTATTGTTGATGCATTAGGCGAAGGTGTTACTCATGTACAAGTAGGTCAACGTATTGCAGTGGCATCTGTGCATGGTAGCTGGGCTGAATATTTTATTGCACCAGCGCAAGGACTTATTCCGCTCAATAATGAAATTGATGATGAAACAGCAGCACAGCTGATCGGTATGCCAATTAGTGCCCTCATGCTATTGGACTTTGTAAATGTTCAACCGGGTCAATGGCTCATTCAAAACACGGCGAATGGTGCAGTAGGTAAAACAGTTGCGATGATTGCGCAGGCACGTGGCTTACCTGTGATTAATTTGGTTCGTCGTACTGATGCGATTGCCGAGATGCATGCATTAGGCATTCAACATGTTGTTGCAACCGATCAGCTTAATTGGAAAGAGCAGGTTAAACAGATTCACGGTGAACAACCTCTTATTGCGGGTGTGGACTCGATTGGTGGCAGCGCCAGTGGTGAAATGCTAAATCTACTCAGTGAAAATAGCCTGCTCGTTTCGTTTGGTAGTATGACTGGTGAAACCATGCAGATTTCATCGGGTGATTTAATTTTCAAACAAGCGACGGTAAAAGGTTTCTGGGCAAGTGTGGTCAACAAAGAAATGCCAGCCGCTCGTAAAAAGGAACTGATTTTTGAGCTATTAACATTAGCAACTCAGAAAAAATTAATCTTACCTGTAGAAGGCGTATTTAGTTTTGATGAGATCAAAACAGCTGCTCAAAGAGCAACGCAAGGTGCTCGCCAAGGCAAAGTATTGTTAAAGCCATAAAACACTAAAAGATCAGTCGAGAGACTGATCTTTTTTTCATATCTTTAAAATAAAAAGGAAAATTATATGATCGGACAAATATTCATTGCGCTTATTGCCATATTACATGTCTATATTTTAGTGTTAGAGATGTTTTTGTGGGACAAACCTTATGGCATGAAAGCATTCGGAAATAATGCAGAGAAAGCAAAACTCACCAAAGTGATGGCACAAAACCAAGGCCTTTATAATGGTTTTTTAGCAGCGGGTTTGTTTTGGTCTTTATTGGCTGATGCACCGTTTGCGACATCAATTGCCAACTTCTTTTTAGGCTGTGTACTCATTGCAGGTATCTATGGTGGTCTGACTGCGAGTAAAAAGATTATTTATATTCAGGCAGTTCCAGCATTAATTGCTTTAGTCGCTGTTAATTTTCTCTGAAAAGCGCACAATACTGCGTTTTGCTATGGAAATGGCCAGATAGGATCAGCGCATGTGGGCTCTATTTTTAAAGTGTATGTTGGGGGCTGGGGTTGTCCTCATCATTTCGATTTTATCGAAAAGTAAGGCATTTTATATTGCGGGTTTAGTTCCACTTTTTCCTACATTTGCCTTGATTGCTCACGTGATTGTCTATCAACAAAAAGGGGCTGAGGCTTTACAAAAGACGGCTCTATTTGGTCTATGGTCACTTATTCCCTATGCCATTTATTTAGTCGCTGTTTATGTGCTGGCAACACGGATGTCGATGTGGTCTTGTCTAGGATTGGCAACCCTTTGTTGGGTGGTCGCTGCGGCAGGTTTAATTTATGGCTGGCAGCTATTTCAGCATTAAAAGATTAAGAGAAATCCCTTAATCTTTTAAATTGAAGCATTTTTTATAATGTTTCAATAACACGGGTTTTGAGCATGCCTTCAACTAAATGAATCATCTTTTGGCGAGAAAGAATTCGAGGTAATTGAGACGTCAAATAGTTGCTACATCCCACCACAACCGTTGCTTTATTCTTATCTAATGCTCGAACTGTAGCAGAGACAACATCATCTACCGTAGAGCTTTTCATGCCACTCGTATCTGCATTTGCCACCTGAGTAAAATTGGTTTCGGTATTGCCTGGACAAACTGCCAGAAATTTAACACCCGAAGATGCATATTCCCCTGCAAGCGCTTCAGTAAACTGCAATACGTACGATTTAGTTGCACCATAGACGGCAATATAAGGTAACGGCTGGAACGCACCTGTCGATGAAATATTAATCATGATGCCTTTTTTGTTGGCAAGCATGTGGGGCAAAAATAGATAACATAAAGACGTTACGCTGCTGATATTAAGCGTAATCATTTCTTGATAGATCGATACAGATTGATCTAAAAATTTAGTCCATTTTCCAAATCCTGCGTTGTTAATTAAAATCTCTACCGATAATTTTCTAGCTTGTACTTCATCAAATAAGGTTTGAGCTGAATTGGGTTGAGCTAAATCTAAAACGATCACCTCAACATTCACGTTATATTTGTTTCCAAGTTCAGCGGCTAAATCATGCAGTTTCTGCTCAGATCGTGCCGTTAAAATTAAATGGATTCCTAAAGATGCAAGTTCTTGAGCATAGGCTTTGCCTATTCCTGAAGATGCGCCTGTAATTAATGCTGTTGAGTTTTTAAATAAAGAAAGATGCGCACTCATTTTATTGGTCCGTAATAAAAGAAGTCATTACGATAAACCTTGTCCCTAAGGGCAGAGTCAAGCACTCATTTTGAAAGCTATTTGCAGATTTTAATCAGCTGTTTTAGGCAGAAATCTTATTGGTAATATAAGTCTGAATAATCTCATCTTCCAGTTCTTTTAAATCTTCTTGTAAACGGTTTAACGCTTTTTTTTGCTCAATAATTTGTTGTTTCTTTTTTTGAATAAGCTGCTGTGCAATTTCTACAGGAAAGCGATTATTTTTATATTTTAAAGCTGACAGGTCATAAAGCTCAGAAAGGCTAAATCCAACAGCTTGTGCAAGGCGGATCATCTTAACTGATTTAACATCGATCTCTTCATAAATACGATAATTGCCTTTTCTTTTTGCGACTGGTAGCAAGCCTAATTTCTCATAATGCCGAATGGCTTTAGGAGTGGCTCCAGTTAAAGATGCTAATTCGCCGATATACATATTTATCTCGCATTTTATTAAAAACGGTCAGCATATTGAACGATCTGACCGGTTTTTTTGAAGTTTTAAATATGGTCTAAACCTAGCCATTGTCTTTGGTGGTAGGCGCTATCCCAAAATAACCACTCAAGTTTTGCACCCATGGTGTACGCGGCATGCATTTTTTCTAAAGTGTCTGCATCACAACGTGCAGCAACCTTGTCTACCGTCGCAATCACATTACGAACGGCTATATGAAACTCTTCGCCTGCATAGGTATCAATCCATGCTTGATAAGGGTTATTAGGAATTGATTTATCTACAATATCTTTACCGACTTCGGCATAAATCCAGAAGCAAGGTAACAGTGCAGCGAGTACGACAGGGTAGCTCTCAGACCAAGCCGTTGCTGTTAAAAATGACGTGTAATGGTGGCCTGCCAAAGTGAGTGGCGTATTTTTAAATTCTTCTTTGGTCACCCCAAAGTTTTTCATGAAGTCATCATGCAAACTACGCTCCACCACAATCGCAATTTTAGCTGCATCTGAAAATTGCATAATATCGTCAGCCTCGAACGCTTTTGCTGCCGCCACCGCAAGTACGCGACCATAGGCCACTAAATATTGGGCGTCTTGGATGACATAATGACAAAAAGCTTCTTTATCTAAAGTACCGTTAGCAAGTTCCTGATTAAAAGGCAGGTCGAGAATTTTTTGATATAAATTTAAATTACGTTGCCAGAGTTCTTGAGAAAAAAGCATAAAATCATTCCATTTAAAATAAGACAGCTGAACCGGATTTTAAATCAATTTTAAAATACAAAAATAATAATGATAGATATATCGCAAGAAAATATTTAATACGATTAATAAGTTAATTAAAGATTATAAATTTCTTTATTAAACATAGAGATAAAGTAACGGGAATAACGGCACAAAACAACATCGTTTTGTGGTTAATTATCGATATAATAGCCGCGGTTTTAAGAAAGATTAAATTTAGTTCTTGGTATAGGTCTGATCCATGAAGCATTTCCGATTTTCGATATTTTTTACGGTGGTGTGTTTAGCACTATCCGCGTATTGGGGTTTTACCCATGGACCTGAAGCTGGCGTGTCTACCATGCTTAAAGCTTTAACGATTACAGCGATTTTAGCGGTAATGGAGGTCTCTTTATCTTTTGACAATGCTGTCGTGAATGCATCGGTTCTACGTAATTGGGATCCGTTCTGGAAAATGATCTTTTTAACGGTCGGTATTTTAATCGCCGTTTTTGGTATGCGTCTGATTTTCCCTGTCGTTATTGTTGCTGTAACCGCTGATATGGGTGTTATTGAAGTGGCAAAATTGGCACTCAATGATCCGAAAACTTATTCTGAACGCTTAATGGCACACCACGCTGAAATTTCAGCTTTTGGTGGAACATTCTTATTATTGGTTTTCTTAAACTTCTTCTTTGATGATGAGAAAGAAACGCATTGGTTTAGATGGCTTGAAACTAAACTTTCAAGTTTAGCTAGCGTACCTGCAATGTCTGTTTTTATTGCTTTGATCGCTTTAATTGTGATGGCAGGTTATGTAGATGACCACCAACGTTTAGCAGTGACCATGGCCGGTATTTGGGGCATTGTGGTTTACATTGGCGTTGAAGTATTAAGTCATTTGTTAGGTGGTGAGCCTGAAATTGATGAAAATGGTAATGCTGTATTACAAGATGGCTCAGGTGCTGCGTCTGGTGTGGTGAAAGCGGGTATCGGTGGTTTCTTGTATCTTGAAGTATTAGATGCATCATTCAGTTTTGACGGTGTAATTGGTGCTTTTGCAATTACCAGCGACGTTGTTGTGATTATGCTCGGTCTTGCAATCGGTGCTATTTTTGTCCGTTCAATGACAGTTTACCTTGTTGAAAAAGGCACGCTAGATGCTTACGTGTTCTTAGAGCATGGTGCGCATTACGCAATTGGTGCTTTAGCATTCATTATGATTGCAAGTGGTACGGGCGTACATGTACCTGAAGTTGTCACAGGTTTAATTGGTGTAGCGTTTATTGTATGGGCTGTTATTGCTTCAATTCAATATTCGAAGCGCGAGCAACAGTCGCCTTAAGCTAATTTTCAGTAAAGTTCGATAGAATAAAGAGGCTGAATGCCTCTTTATTTTTTTAAGCTGAAATCGTTAATTTAAATAAGGTGTACCGTATTTTTAGAAACGAATCGGCTTATAATTTGCCTAGTTTGATAAACGTGTATTGATATGATGAATGCTTTGGAACGTCGCTCAACTTTTGCCTTAAGTAGTATTTTTGCGCTACGTATGTTGGGTTTGTTCATGATTATTCCTGTCTTTTCTGTAGTCGGGCAGTCATATCAATATGCAACTCCAGCACTCATTGGTTTGGCTGTGGGTGTCTATGGTTTAAGTCAGGCTATTTTGCAAATTCCTTTTAGCTTACTGGCTGACCGTTTTAGTCGTAAACCTCTTGTGGTACTTGGCTTATTGCTGTTTGCAATTGGCGGTGCAATTGCGGGTTTATCTGACACGATTTATGGCGTGATTATTGGCCGTGCCATTGCAGGTGCGGGTGCAGTTTCAGCAGTCGTGATGGCGCTTCTTGCCGATGTGACGCGCGAAGAGCAGCGTACTAAAGCCATGGCCGCGATGGGCATGAGTATTGGTCTGTCTTTTGTGGTGGCGTTTAGTCTGGGGCCTTGGCTCACAAGTCTTGTCGGCATTTCTGGTTTGTTCTTTGTCACGACCATAATGGGTTTAATCGCGATTTTGATGTTATTGCTTGTACCTAAAGTAACTCGTCATCATCGTAATTATCAGCAAGGCTACTTAGCGCAGCTTAAGCAAGTCATTCAAATGGGTGATTTAAACCGTTTACACGTTTCGGTTTTTGCATTGCATTTATTGCTGACTGCCATGTTTATTTATGTGCCTTCACAGCTTATCGAGTTTGCCCATATTCCTTTAGCCAGTCATGGTTTGGTGTATCTACCGTTATTAGTTATTAGTCTGTTTTTTGCATTTCCAAGCATTATCGTGGCTGAAAAATATCGCAAAATGCGAGGAATTTTCTTAACAGCAATTACAGGCATTATTGCAGGTTTGCTGCTGCTCATATTTGGTTATCAATCAAAATATGTATTACTCGCAGGCCTAGGTATTTTCTTCATTGCCTTTAATGTGATGGAAGCTTTATTGCCATCGTGGTTATCAAAATGTGCACCAATTCAATCAAAAGCAACTGCTATGGGTGTAAATGCCAGTAGTCAGTTTTTAGGTGCTTTTTTTGGTGGCACACTAGGTGGTCAATTATTGATGTTACATAATACTGCGATTGGATGGAGTGTCTTAACAGGGATTGCTATAATATGGTTGCTAATTAGTTTTGGTTTAGCTCAGCCGCGGTATTTGTCATCGATTGTGTTGCCATTACCGCAAGTGCAACAGGTGAATGAGTGGACCACACAGCTATTGGCAATTCGTGGTATAGAAGAAGTTGTGGTGATGCCTGACCAGCAAGTTGCTTATATTAAAGTCGATAAACAGACTCTTGATGAGGCTGCGCGACGTGATTTAACGCAGTTGTTCGGTAAAGAGGTAGCCATTTAAGCATAACTCTTATAAAGTAAAACATAGAAATGAATAGGATGAAGATAGCTAATGCGTGGTGTAAATAAGGTTATTTTGGTTGGTACTTTGGGTCGTGATCCTGAAACAAAAACTTTTCCGAATGGGGGCTCGCTGACTCAATTTTCAATCGCAACAAGTGAAGCTTGGACCGATAAAACTTCAGGTGAGCGTAAAGAACAAACTGAATGGCACCGTATTGTTTTGCATAACCGTTTAGGTGAAATTGCTCAGCAGTTCCTACGTAAAGGTTCTAAGGTTTATATTGAAGGTTCATTACGCACGCGTCAGTGGACTGATCAAAATGGTCAAGAGCGCTATACAACTGAAATTCGTGGCGAACAGATGCAAATGTTAGATGGTCGTCAACAAGGTGAACAAGGTTTCGCTGGCGGTAATGATTTTAACCAACCACGTTTTAACGCACCTCAACAAGGTGGTAATGGTTATCAAAATAATAATAACCAAGGTGGCGGCTATGGCCAAAACAATGGCGGTGGTTATGGTAGCCAAGGTGGTTTCGGTAATGGTGGCAACAGCCCACAAGGTGGTGGTTTCGCTCCTAAAGCGCCACAACAACCAGCGTCTGCTCCAGCAGATTTAGACGACGATTTACCGTTCTAATCAGAAGTTTAAAAAAAGGCGAGTTTATCTCGCCTTTTTTATTACTCAATTCCGAGTAAACGTATTAGAGCCGTACCAGCGGCTGCTAAGCAAATTACCAATAGAAGTGGTACTTTTTTCCAAACCAAGAGAAGTGCTAGCCCAACACCGAATATACGCGCGAAACCTGCGAAATCTTGGCCTTCAAAAAATGTCGTCGTGACCGCAATCGCACAGAGCAAAACAGTTGCGCCGTTTGACAGTAAGACTTGGTATTTTTCAGAAAAAGTAAACTTGGCGCCTAAGTGAAAACCAGCAAAACGAATCCCATATGTTCCAAGTGCTAACAAGCCTATTCCCAAAATAATGAGTAATTGTTGATTCATTTTTTTCTACCAAATATTAAGCCAAAAAGTGAAATCAGAATTGGAAGTCCTGAGGCCAAAAAAGGTGTAGTCATCAGTGCTAAAGTTGATCCGGCAAATGCAGCTTTTCGAGTAGATTTGTTTTTTAAAGCATTAAAAGTAAGTGCAATTAAAATGGCAGGGAAAATGGCATCTAGACCGAACGTTTTTGGGTCTGGAATGGCACTTCCAATAAAATAACCCGAAGTGACACCGAGTGGCCAAGTCAGCATGATACCTATACCACATAGCCAGTAAGCGGCTTTTTTTGTCTCGAAATCGGGCTGTGCCATGCCAAACAAAACGCTTTCATCGTTCATGATATGAGCCCCGAAATATCGAGAGAATTTACCTCTGATTAATTCATTGACCGCAATCCCAAAAGGCAAATGTCTTAAATTGACGAGTAGTCCTGCAACCGCAGCAGCAATTGGGCTACCACCTACAGCCAAGAAGCCAATAAAAATAAATTCAGCAGTTCCTGCGAGCACAAATACAGATAGGCAGAGCGGGATCCAGAGCGCTAAGCTATAGCTTGCGGCGAGTGAACCTAAAGACATACCAACAACACTGGTTGCTAGACAGACAAAGAAAATCGAGCGGGTGGTGTCTTTACTAAGTTTCTTAATGAGAGCGTATGTGGACATAGTATGATATAACGAACGATTTTCCATTATAATGAATAAGTCTGATTGTTTTGTCAAAACGAACGATCGTTTTTTTTATAGAACGGATGTGGTGAATGTCTCAGCCAATTGAAATTATTGCCAAAGGTTTAAATCGTGAACGTCAAAGAGCAGGGCTTTCTTTGGCAGAGGTTGCCCGTCGTGCAGGCGTTGCAAAGTCAACACTTTCTCAACTAGAAGCTGGCCAAGGTAACCCAAGCATTGAAACGTTATGGGCACTTTGTGTGGCTCTAAATATTCCATTTGCACGTTTGATGGAAGAACCGAGCAATCAGGTGCAAGTCATTCGCTGTGGCGATGGTCCAACGGTGAGCTCGGAGATTGCTAATTACAAGGCAATTTTGCTCGCGACTTGTCCGCCTCATGCGCGCCGCGATGTGTATTTATTGATTGTTGAGCCAGGTGAAGACCGTCTTTCTGAACCTCATCCTGTTGGTTCTGTGGAGCACATTATTGTGGTCGAAGGTAAAGCTTTAGTGGGTTTAATTGATGAAGCTGTTGAGCTCGGTGTCGGAGACTATATTTGTTACCCTGCCGACCAGAAACATATCTTTAGAGCCTTGGAAACAGGTACAAAAGCGTTATTAATCTCTGAACAAAACTAAAGAATTCCAATCTTATTAAACTAAAACTTAATTATTTTCAGAATAAAAACTTAAAACCATTTACCCGCATTTCAGACAAAAAGAGCCAATTTTGCGTATAAATTTTGCAATTGGCTCTCTCTTTTATTCGAAAAATGGCTCTCGTTTCTTGACTGCCGAAACGACAAATTAAAGCCATTGGAAGTATGCATACGGAAGCGCCGGATAAGCTCAGTGATTTTTCTGTTTTAGGAATTGGGCAGAACGGCTAAATTTTTAGGGGATATTTTTTGGCTTCGGAGGATTTCCGAGACTAGCCGATATCCTCCATATATTAAGGAAAATGATATGGCAGCTCATCAAAATGGTTCTGAAGCCAATCACTCCCAAAGTTTAAAACATGGACTCAAATCACGCCACTTAACGATGATCTCGATTGCAGGGGTAATTGGTGGCTCTTTATTCGTAGGCTCGGGCAGTATTATTTACAATACGGGACCTGTAGTTTTTCTAACTTACGCTTTAGGTGGTTTACTCGTTTGGTTCATCATGCGTATGTTAGGCGAGATGGCTGTTTTAAACCCTGATAGTGGCTCTTTTTCAACTTATGCGGACCGCGCGATTGGCCGTTGGGCAGGTTTTTCAATTGGCTGGTTGTATTGGTGTACGCTCGCAATGCTCATGGGGTGGGAAGCCTATGTGGCAGGTAAAATTTTAAATAATTGGTTCCCATTTATACCGATCTGGGCCTATATGGTTGTCGTGATTGGTGCCTTAGTCGCAGTCAATTTACAAAACGTGAAAAACTATGGCGAATTTGAGTTCTGGTTTGCACTCATCAAAGTCATTGCGATTGTGATCTTCTTGGTGATTGGTAGTTTAGCCATCATGCATTTGTGGCCTTGGGGCAATCCGGCTGCTTCAGGTATTAGTAATCTAACCTCTCAAGGCTTTATGCCTAATGGTGGTTCATCCGTTATTACCGCCTTGCTTGGGGTCATGTTTGCTTATATTGGCGCTGAAATTGTCACTGTAGCGGCAGCAGAATCGGCAAATCCATCTAAAGAAATTCGTAAAGCATCGAACTCGGTGGTTTGGCGAATTATTTTATTCTATGTAGGTTCAATGTTTGTTGCGGTATGTTTGATTCCTCACAACAATGAACTTTTGAAAGATTCAACTTGGGGAACCTATAGTGTGACTTTGTCAGCCCTCGGGATTCCAGGTGCACGTCATATCGTAAATTTTGTAGTTCTCACCTCGGTATGTAGTTGCTTTAACTCAGCACTTTATACGTGTTCACGTATGTTATTCTCTTTAGCTAAACGTGGCGATGCACCGAAAAGTTTTGGGTCTGTAAACAGTAAAAGCAGTCCGTGGGTGGGTGTGATTGTGTCATGCTTCTTCTCTGTGATTGCGGTGGTTTTAACTGCAACTAAGAGTATGGATGTTTACGACTTTTTCATGCTAACGACGGGTGCAGCAACACTGTATGTGTACCTGACCATTGCTTATTCTCAGCTTCGTATGCGTAAAAAATTAGAAGCTGAAGGCGTGAAAATTGACTTTAAAATGTGGATGTTCCCTTACTTAACCTATGTAGTGATCTTTGCAATTATTGGTGCAATTCTGACTATGTTGATTGAAGGTACATATTTTAAAGAAGTGATTTACACCACCGCATTGTTCGGCATTATTGTGTTCTTCGGATTGTTGTCTGAAAAATTGGGTTGGGGTAAAGAGCGTAGAGCGACCCATCTCACTCATGCTCATGAAGAAAAGTTAGTTTAAATTTTTAAATAAAAAAAGAGCCTCACAATGAGGCTCTTTTTGTTTGTCTTAATACGAGAGAATAGTTAATTCAGCGTAGGTACACCTGCTTCACGTAAGCACTGGAGCAAGACACCAAAAGCCATCACCATGTCTTTTTCATTTACACAGGCAAAGCCCATCAGCAGTCCACGCTCTGCATGTGCATGTGACTGCATGTAGTATTGTGAAAGTGGGCGAACTTTGACACCACGTTCAAGTGCGGTTGCCGCAATCGCGACATCATCGCAAGAGTTTGGTAGTTTTAAAACTAAGTGTAACCCTGCTGCTTCGTCATATTCATGAATAAATTCGGGGCCAAGATAGCGTTTAATCAGACTGACTAAATAATCGCGTCTCTTTCCATAAAGTAAACGCATACGACGAATATGCGCTTCGTAATGACCTTCACGAATAAATTCTGCTAGGGCCTTTTGTTCAAGCAAATGTCCACCACGATAAAGCTCGGCTGCCACAATACGTAGGGGTGAAAAGAGTGGTTTAGGCACCACTAGATACCCAATTCTTAAAGATGGATAAATGGTTTTACTAAACGTGCCCATGTACAGCACAGGTGCATCATTTTCTAAGCCTTGTAAAGACGGATACGGTTGGCCTGAGAAACGAAACTCACTGTCGTAATCATCTTCGACAATCCAGCTATTGTGCTGGCGGGCAATCTCAATCAGTTTGCGTCGACGATCTAGGCTTAAATGTGAACCCAGTGGATATTGGTGTGATGGCGTGACAAAAATTAATTTGGGTGGTTTAACTGGATTTTCTTCGGGAATAATGCCTTCGGCATCGACTGGCATGGGTTGAATGTCTACGCCATTAATACGTAAAGTGTTGCGCATTCCCCAATACCCCGGATCTTCAATCCAGACGCGATCACCAATATCACTAAGCGCACGCGAAACTAAGTCAATCGCTTGGTGAATACCTTCGGTAATAATAATCTGGTCAGCATCACACTGAACTGAACGTGCAACGCGTAAGTAATCTGCCAACGCACTTCGAAGCTCAATACAGCCACCCGCATTACTGTAAATTAAACGGTTAATGTCAGGCTCTCGGCTCAGGCGAGCCTGAATACGACTAAAAATATGATGTGGAAACTCTGTTACATCGGGTGCTCCCGGCACGAAAGCTCCCCATTGATGTGGCGACGCTGCGGCATAGCCTAATAAGTTTGAGCCACGATTTGAGAGCGCATAAGAGTTTTGAACTTTCGGACTTGAAACTGCTTTTTTCTTATTTTGTGTATTTAAAAAACTCTCTGGTAGTTTTTCGGCAACCCATGTGCCATGACCTGTACGAGCCTCTAAATAGCCTTCAGCCTGTAGTTGTTCATAGGCAGTAAGAACAGTATTTCTCGAAACATGAATTTCACTGGCTAAGTCACGGGAAGCGGGCAAGCGAGTTTTAGGCTGAATGACACCATCAATAATGGCACCACGCAGACAACGGAAAAGGCGCTGATGTAGTTTACCTTCGGTGTCCTGTTGGAGCCGTTGTAATAAATGATCTCCAAGTAAACTACGCAATTGGCTCTCTCCTACAGTTAAAAAATGGCTCTCGTCAGTTGCCGCCAGACGAGCGAAATTACATGCATAGGCAGTCGTTGTAAAGCACCCTGAAAATTAAGCACAGGATGCAAAAAACCAAAGCTGCAACTGATGATGAAAATATGAGGGAATCAAATGGATAATCAACATTCTGCACTTAACGCACGTAAACAGCAAGCAACTCCACGTGGTGTAGGCGTGATGTGTCAGTGGTATGCAGAAAAAGCTGAAAACGCCACGCTTTGGGACAAGGAAGGCAACCAATTTATCGACTTTGCTGGTGGTATCGCGGTTTTAAATACAGGCCATCGCCACCCTAAAGTCATTGCAGCGGTGACAGAACAACTTACTAAATTTACTCACACTGCCTATCAAGTTACACCTTATGAAAGCTATGTGGCTTTAGCTGAGCGTATTAATGAGCGTGCGCCAATTGCTGGTCCTGCGAAATCAGCTTTTTTCACTACAGGTGCAGAAGCAGTTGAAAATGCTGTGAAGATTGCTCGTTGTTACACAGGCCGTCACGGCATTATCACTTTTGGTAACGGTTTCCACGGTCGTTCATTCATGACCATGGCAATGACAGGTAAAACTGCACCTTACAAACGTGATTTCGGTGTTATGCCAGCGGGTGTATTCCACGCACGTTATCCTGTACCTGCTAAAGGTATTTCAGTAGACGCAGCGATCGAAAGCGTTGAAGATATTTTCAGTGAAGATATTGCACCACATGATGTTGCAGCAATTGTGCTTGAGCCAGTACAAGGTGAGGGCGGTTTCAATGTTGTGCCAGCTGAGTTCTTAAAACGTTTACGTTCAATTTGCGATAAGCACGGCATTTTATTAGTTGCTGACGAAGTGCAATCAGGTTTTGCCCGTACTGGTAAATTGTTCGCAATGAACTATTACGAGACTAAAGCAGACCTGATCACCATGGCGAAAAGCTTGGGTGGTGGCTTCCCAATTTCGGGTGTTGTTGGCCGTGCAGAAGTGATGGATGCACCAAACCCAGGTGGACTAGGTGGTACTTACGCAGGTAGCCCGATTGCGGTTGCTGCTGCGCACGCAGTGATTGATGCGATTGAAGAAGAAAACCTATGCGACCGTGCAAATGAACTAGGTGCAGAGTTGGTTGTTGCACTTAAAGATATTCAGCAAGCAACAGGCGACGTCGTAACTGATATTCGTGCTTTAGGTTCAATGGTTGCAGTAGAGCTTGAGACTGCTGAACAAGCAAAAGTTGTACAAAACTATGCAATGGAAAACGGGTTGTTACTTCTTACTTGTGGTAAATACGGTAATGTAATTCGTTTCTTATATCCATTAACCATTCCTGCTGAACAATTCCGTCAAGGCCTTGATATCCTGAAACAAGGTTTTGCGACACTCAAAGCAGGTAGTGCAAAAGCAATGGAGCAATCTGCATGATTCAAAATAATTTGCAGTATTTATTAAAACATCCTGATATCTCATTAGAAGCACCTGCATCAAATGATTATATCGAAGTGAATGATGCTGCTACAGGTGAAACTTTGGCATGGGTGAAAACCTATGACCGTGCAGGGGTTGAAGCCGCAATTAACCGTTCAGCAAAAGCGCAAGCTGCTTGGAAAAAGCAAACTGCCTTGGCGCGTGCTGATGTGTTATTGGCATGGTACAACCTCATGCTTGAGCACAAAGAAAATCTGGCTCAAATTTTAACAGCTGAGCAAGGTAAACCATTGGCAGAAGCACGTGGTGAAATTGGTTATGCAGCATCATTCATCCGTTGGTTTGCTGAGCAAGCCCGCCGTGTTGATGGTGAAGTGTTGACACCAACCTTACCAAACCAACGTTTGCTCGTGATTAAACAAGCGATTGGTGTTACTGCTGCAATTACGCCATGGAACTTCCCAGCTGCCATGATTACTCGTAAAGCAGGTCCAGCCATTGCTGCAGGTTGTTCAATGTTGGTTAAACCAGCAGAACAAACGCCATTAACCGCTTATGCACTTGAAGTATTGGCTTTACAAGCGGGTTTACCAGCTGATGTTTTAATTAACATTAGTGGTGATGCGGTTGAAGTCGGCAAAACCCTATGCGAAAGCGATATTGTTCGTAAGTTAAGCTTCACAGGTTCAACGCAAGTTGGCCGTATCTTGATGCAACAATGTGCGCCAACCATTAAAAAGCTTTCACTTGAACTCGGTGGTAATGCACCAGTTGTGGTATTTGACGATGCCAATCTTGAACAAGCTGTTCAGGGCATCATGGCAAGTAAATATCGTAACAGCGGTCAGACTTGTGTTTGTGCTAACCGTATTTATGTTCAAGACGGTATTTACGATGCGTTGGCAGACCGTTTGGTTGAAGCAGTGTCTAAGCTGAAAGTTGGCGATGGCCGTCAAGAAGGTTCAACTCAAGGACCTTTAATTGATGAAGATGCGATTGCAAAAGTTCAGTCTCATATTGCAGATGCAACTGAGAAAGGCGCGACAGTTCGTCTTGGTGGTCAGCGTTCGGCACTTGGCGGTACATTCTTTGAACCGACTGTGTTAACTGGCGTAACGCAAGACATGAAAGTGTCTAAAGAAGAAACTTTTGGTCCGCTTGCACCACTATTCCGTTTTAAAACTGAATACGAAGCAGTGGCAATGGCGAACGATACCGAGTTCGGTTTAGCTGCTTATTTGTTTACTCAAAGCACAGCTCGTCAATGGCGAGTGGGTGAAGCACTTGAGTACGGAATGGTCGGCATTAACACAGGTGCAATTTCAAATGAAGTTGCTCCGTTTGGTGGCGTAAAACAATCAGGTCTAGGCCGTGAAGGTTCCAAATTCGGCATCGAAGAATATGTCGAAATGAAATACCTCTGCGTAGACTTATCTGAGTAAGGAACAAAGCGAGTTCGTTTTGTTCTGAACGAAAACATGCAGTTATGCTGTATGTGATGTTTCACAAAAACCGGTCATGCCCATTCATGACCGGTTTTTTTATTTAAGTCGGCAAATACCCTTCATGGCTTTCGGGTAAACACCTGAGTTCTTCAATCAGGGTTTCAATGAGTTTTTCGACCACAAGGCGTTGGCCTTTTCGGGACACATAAACCAGTTGTAGCATGCCAATATTCGACTTCCAGTCAGGAAGAATATGTACAAGTGTGCCTTTACGAATTTCAGATACGACAGTTAAAAAGGGAAGATCGGCAATGCCTAAACCATCCATCACGGCATAGTAGACACCTGCCAAATCATTACTTTTTATTCTTGGTTGATAAGGGATATCAACCGATTCACCGTTACGAATATTGCATAAATGCCAAATGTAATTTTGCTTTTGAGTCCCTAAGCTAATACTTGGAAATTCCTGTAATTCGGAATAATGCTGGATGATGCGGCCTTGCAGTAATTCAGGCGAAGCCACTAGGCAATGGTCAGTTTTAATCACATCACGAACAATTAAATTTGAATCTTCATTCGGTTCGAAATTGGTGCGAATGGCGAGGTCGATATCATCATGCAAAATATCTACTCGACGGCTCGTCAGCTCAAGAGCAATCTCAACTTTTGGATAGGTTTTTAAAAACTGATTTAAAATTTTTCTAATTTGAAAATGCATCATTAAAGGTGGGCAGCTTACTTTTATTACCCCTTGAGGTTCGCTTTTTTGTTTTAACAAAACGTTTTCTGCACATTCAACTTGAGCAATAACTTTGCAGCATTCCTCATAAAATTCTTGACCTAAATCAGTCACTTTGAAATGCCGGGTTGTTCTTTGAATCAGGCTCACATTAAATTTATTTTCAAGGTCAATAATGCGTCGGCTGAGCTTAGATTTACTAATATTTTCAGCTTCACTGGCTGCACTAAAGCCGCCGTGTTTTACGACTAAATAAAAATAATAAAAATCATCAAAAGAGCTTATCAATGTCCGATCAATCCATTTAAATTTAAGATTAGAGCGCTTAGGCACTCTAATCTTAGCAATTCAGCTTATTTTTGCGATGTATTAAAGCTATAGCTGGTCATCAGGTTGCGATAATCAGGAATATGATTTGAGAAGAGCGCACCGAGACCTTCCACATCATTACGCCAGTCACGGTGTAACTCACATGCCATACCGAACCAAGTCATCAGCTGAGCACCTGCTTTTGACATACGGTCCCAAGCAGCATCGCGTGTTAATTCATTGAAAGTACCAGAAGCATCAGTAATCACAAACACTTCAAAGCCTTCAGCGAGTGCAGATAAAGCTGGGAATGCCACACAAACCTCAGTGACCACACCAGCAATAATCAGTTGTTTTTTACCTGTCGCTTTGACCGCTTTTACAAAATCTTCATTGTCCCAAGCGTTGATTTGACCAGGACGTGGAATAAATGGCGCATCTGGAAAAAGCTCTTTTAATTCTGGAACTAAAGGACCATTTGGACCATTTTCAAAACTCGTAGTAAGAATAGTCGGTAAATTGAAATATTTCGCAGCATCTGCAAGTGCTAATACATTATTTTTAAATTTGTCTGGATCGATATCTCGAACTAAAGAAAGTAAACCTGCTTGGTGGTCAACTAAAAGAACCGCAGCATTATCCTTGTCTAAACGTACGTAATCTTGAGCCATTTTTTATTTCCTCGTGTTATCAAAATAAATAATCAAAAATTATTAAGTAGGTCATCAGTGCCTAAAATTATGCTAGATGAGTTTGTTGTCGTGATTAAGTCTAAAAAATAGGATTAAGAATTTTAAAAATAGGACGATCTTAAAAAGAATAACTCAAACTTTATGATTGTCTCATAGATGAAATAATGTGTTGCTAATCCTGATCTATAAACTGCAATTATTGAGGCGTAAAATCAATCTCAGTTCAAGAAAATCCTACATATATAGGAGAGATCAGATGAAGAAATTTCTTGGTGCATATCAAAATAACCACATGCATTGGGTGGGTGATGGTTTCCCTGTATATAACCTATTCTCTTATGACCGTTTAGGCCAAACCCTAAGCCCATTTTTGCTACTCGATTATGCAGCGCCTTATACCTTCTCGCCAACGACCGAACAGCAAGGTGTAGGCTCGCATCCACACCGTGGCTTTGAAACAGTGACAATCGCTTATCAAGGTGAAGTGACTCATAAAGACTCAAGCGGCGGCGGCGGAACCATTAAAACAGGTGACGTACAATGGATGACTGCGGGTGCAGGCGTTTTGCATGAAGAGTTCCATTCTCCTGAGTTTGCAGAGCATGGCGGTCTTTTTGAAATGGTGCAATTATGGGTAAATTTACCTGCTCATTCAAAAATGACGCCTGGAAAATACCAAGCAATTGAAGCGAAAGAGATTCCAGACATTGCGTTAGACGAGCATGGTAGTCATTTGCGTGTGATTGCGGGTGAATATGCAGATGCAAAAGGTGCTGCAACCACATTTAGTCCTTTAAATGTATGGGATGGTAAATTGGTCAAAGGCCAAAAACACACCCTTTATGTGCCTGAAGGACATACTACGCTTGTTGTTGTGTTAGATGGTGCAGTGGTCATTAATGATACCAACCGTCTTGAAGGTAAAACCGTTGCGATTTTATCTCGCGAAGGCGTTGAGTTTAGTTTAAATGCTGAAGAAGACACTAAATTCCTAGTGTTGACTGGCCAACCACTTAACGAACCAATCGAAGGTTATGGTCCATTCGTGATGAATAGCAAAGCCGAGATTATGGAAGCGATTGATGATTTTAATCGTGGAAAATTCGGTTCAATCATGCAAGAAGGTTAGATCTTTTAAGTCTTATTTTTCGTCATTTAAAGTAATAAAAAGCCCGCTATCAAATGTGAATAGCGGGCTTTTTCGCTGTAAAGATTCTGTTTTTATGATGGTTGGCATTGTTGTTGCGGCATTGTTTTATGTGATTTGCTTCTCATTATTGTGATGTCATGATATCGCAAAAAATAATAGTTGTAAAACGAATGATATAAATATAGTTAAATTATCTTATTTTATTTAAAAGATTTTTTTTAAATTTTCAAAAAATTTAAGGTTTTATGAGCTTCCATGTGATTGTAAGGAAATATAAAAAATGACTTTGCCAAAAAGCTAAATATTTTCTATATAAGTTGATGCAAAAAATAAAAATCTGGTAGTTTTTAATACGGTGTTTTTTTGGGGTATGAGTGATAATCAAAAAAATTCTCAAAGAATGGGACATCATTTTGAATATCGCAATTATTGGCAGTGGAATGGCAGGTCTTGCGGCAGCAAGAATTCTGAAAGATGCAGGGCATACGATCACGATATTTGAAGCACTTCCTGGCCGGGGAATGGATAGCCATAGCATTGAGTTCGATGGTGGAATTATTGATGCACCGCTACGTGTGATGAATCCTCATTTATGGAAAAACACACTCAGCCTCGCTGCTCATTTAGGTATTAAAACCTTTCCAGTACGTACTTATATGTCATGTAGCTGGTTATTTGAAGATCGTACTGAAACATGGTTAACCACATCTCGTAGCCGTATTGGTAATTTCCCGATTATCAATAATCGTAAAGGCATTCAGCAATATGGCTGGCGTCTTGTAAAAGGGATGTTGCAATTAAAAACTGCAATTCATCAGTTCTTTAAATCTAAAAATCAAGATATTACTCTCGCTGAATTTATTAATCAGAACGATATAGAAGAAGTATTCTGGCATGGCGTTGTTATGCCGGTGCTCTATACAATTTGTACGTGTAATCCAAAAACAATTGGCGATTGGCCAGCAAAAAACCTACTTGAGTTTTTACGTCATTTGACCGATGGCGACATGCTTTTGCGTATGAAAGGCGGTACACCTGCATTTGTAGATAGCTTGATTAAAGGTATCGACATTCATAGCGGATCAGCGATTAAGAACGTTGAATTACAAGGTGAGAAAGTACTGGTTGAAAACAGCCAAGGTGAAAAGAACTTATTTGATCGAGTGATTGTGGCAACGCCAACGTCTAAAATTGATGAGTTTTTGAACCCTGAACAATTTGCTGAAGATATGAATTTACTTAAGCAATTCCGTTTTGAGCAAGGTGATCTTGTTATTCATACAGATGCAACAGTAATGCCACCACGTCGTAAAGACTGGTCAGTGCTGAGCTATATGATGGATCGTAAGTTTACGCGTCAGCAATTCACAGTTTGGATGAATGCGGTTGAACCATCACTTGTGGGTAAAAATCCAGTGTTCCAGACTTGGCGCCCAGTGACTGATATTGATCCTAAAAAAATCATTTCAAAAGTGACTTTAACGCGTGCAGTCGTTGACTCACAAACAGTTGCCCTAAATAAAGAGTTGCAACAACGCCATTTAGACTTAAACCGTAAAGTATTTTACTGCGGTTCATGGTCATGTGATGGCTTGCCAATTTTAGAGTCAGCAGTTACTTCTGCAATGCATATTGCTGAAATTTTAGGTGCACCTTTACCATTTGTAGGTTTAAAACCTCAGGTCGAAGTTGCTCCTGAGCTCGGTTACTGAAATTGTGAAAATAAAAGTCCGAGCAGCTCTTTCTAGGCTTATCCCTCATAAATATGCAATTGATGCATCAAGTTTGGGAGATAACGAAGAGCTTGCTTGGACAAATTTGGGTTTTTGGAAAAATACCCAAAACTACCGTGAAGCTTGTTGCCAATTGGCAGATCATTTGGCACAAGCTATCAATTTAAATTCAAAAGATCATCTCTTAGATTTAGGCTGCGGACAGGGTGCAAGTTTGTTGCACTGGCTACAGCACTATCAACCCAAAAGCCTCAATGCAGTTGACTTACAACCCGAGTGTATTAATAAAATTCAAAGGCTTATTCCTGAAATAAGTCAGATTTTTTGTGGTTCATTTTTAAATTTAAAACAATTTGAATTTAAACAACACTTCGATGCTGTGTTGTGTATCGATGCCGCTTATCACAGCAATTTAAATTCATTTCTAGATTCCATCGCTCCAGTTTTAAATTCAAAAGGACGATTAGGTTTTCACTACCTAATGCGTGCCGATTCATGTCAAAACATGACCGTGTTACAAGAACAAAAGCATTGTTATTTACTCAAAGCAGCAAATGTCGCTTGGGATGCTGTACCGACTGAAAAAAAACTAAGAACTACCTTGGAACAACAAGGTTTTGTCGATATTCAAATTGAAGATTTATCTGAGCAAGTATTACTCGGTTTTTCGCGGTATATTCAAAATCAGCAAGGACAAAATCAAAGCCGAGGATTGGCAAATTTAAAAATTCAAATGACTGCAAAGTTATGCCAACAACTCTACCAAAATGGATATGTACGTTATATTCAAATCACAGCAATAAAAAAATAGGATGAGCCATGTCAGCCAAATATCAAGGATCGTGTTTATGTGGAGCTGTGAGCTATCAAAGCGAAGCAGAACCACGTTATAGCTTTAATTGCCATTGTCGAGATTGCCAGAAGGCAACAGGTTCAGCATATGCACCCATCGCTTTTTTTCACCAATCTGAATTGAAAGTGAATGGTGAACTTAAATATTTTGAGACTTTAGGATCTTCTGGCCGACCTATTAAAAGAGCATTTTGCCCGACTTGTGGTTCTCAGCTTTTTGGCTTACCTGAAATTGCCCCTGAAATGATTTCAATACGTGCAGGTACGCTTGATGACCCAAGTCTTTATCAGCCTAGAGCAGAGGTGTTTGTGAGCCAAGCCTACGCTTGGGATACGTTGAACCCAAACCTTAAACACTTTGAAAAAATGATAGAGAAGAGCAAGAAATAAGGCTTAATTAAAGAAGCCAAATATTCCTAAAACAATCATTAAAGTAAGGCTACCAATAGCGAGAAATAATATAGTTTTTCTATATTTTAGCTGCGGCATTTTACTTACAATGAAAATAAGGCATGCCAGTATGATCACTAAGGGCTGAAAAATATTTGATGGCAAAGTAAACATCTCGTTCCTTGTTATTTTTAAATATATTTTAGAAATAAAGTAATAGGTTCATTATAGCGTTTTCTCATTTAATTGATGAACTGAACTTCTTCATAAATTCATATTTTCGTTTTTTATTTTCAAATATAGGCAAATTAAGTTTTGAATTTAAAAGCACTATGTACGCTTTTTCTTACATACATTCGGGAAGTTGGCGTCTTTTTATGACGTGATGAATTGCCTATGATGAACTCATCAGGAACAGGAAGTTCCGAAACGTAAAACAACAATAATAAGTTTAAGCATCAGGACGTGAGGTATTACAGGAAGTGTACCTAGTAACGAAATACGAAAAAAGCCCAACAGGATGTTGGGCTTTTTTCATTTTGTATTAATAAATTTGTTTGCCGCCTAAGGCTGTGCAATCAACTGGCGTATTCCATTTCACCGCAGTTCCTGTAAGTACAGGACGTACAATACGCCACGGCCAGAAACCAAATCTTTGGCTTTGATGATAATTAATTACTACATCTGCACCGTATTTACGGGCAATGATCGCTAATTTAGGTTTTACTTCTTCAAAACCACCATAGGTTCCTTTCGCGGCTTTAATACGTTTAATAGATTTATAGTGCTCTGCTGAAGGAGTACCCTCAATTAAGCAAATGGGTGGGTTTGCAGTGGTTTGCATTTGAGCTTGAGATGTGGTGTCTTGAGCATATGTTGTTAAAGGCACAGTTAGAAATAAAGCAGGTAAAATAAAACGAAGTTTCATATTTTTCCGTATTGGTATCTTAATGAATTAAAGTTTATAAAATAGGTCTTATTCATATGACCTTATTTGGTGGCGAATTATAATCGTATCTTTTTAATATTTCTTATTTTAATTATATATTTTTTAATAAATTAGCAGCATTCTATTTCACTTGTTAAAAGAATAAATTCGTTTTAGAAAATTATTTTTAAGCTTAGATTTATAATAAGTATTTATCAAATTAAAAAAACATAGTTTTAGACAAGAGCTTTTTATCGAAAAAATATTCTTAATATGTTTTGCTATAAAACTATAGCCGCAGCAAAAGAAATAGTTATTGAATTAGAGAAATATGAAAAATAATTTGAGGGGGTGTGGATCAATAGGTCTGCACTCAACTTTTTGATAATAATTATAAATCTGTAAGTATTTCAAAACCTACAGGCAACAAAAAACCCCATAAATCAAATATTCATGAGGTTTAATGATGGTGCCGACACACGGATTCGAACTGTGGACCTACTGATTACAAGTCAGTTGCTCTACCAACTGAGCTATGTCGGCGACGTGGAATGAATTCTACAGTTTCTTAAAAAAAATACAAGCCAAAAAATGACCACTTAAATTTTTTCTATCAATTTTTAAATCTTTATGTGCTTGGACTTTAGAAATAGCTTAAGACTTCAACACATAGATAAACGAATCAACACGTTCGCCACTATTTAAAGTGATTTGCACAGGTACTCTTTCATAGCCTTCACCTTCAAAGTCATCGAGTAATTTCCAGTTTGCGTCTAAATGCTCTGAGCTAAAAACAAAACCTTGCACTTGATTGGTACTTTCATCAAGCACAATTCCCGGATAGCCTAAATCTGCTCCCCAGCCTTCATTGCGCAAGCTTCCGTTTACCCAACCTTCTGACCATTGTCCGCCAATATTTTCAAGTATATGTGCATTAGGACGGCCTGGGCCTAAAGTGCCATAAACAAATAAACTCGACATGTGATTTTCCTTTAACTTAAAAATTAATGCGCTTTTGCGTGTGTGGTATAAACGACTAAAAATATTCCAAGTAACGACAGTACAACGGTTAAGCCTACGATCGCACTCCATCCACCGTGTAACCAGAACCAGCCACCTGCTGACCCGACAATACTCGAACCCATGTAGTAAAACAGCAAGTACAGGGAGCTGGCGTGGGCTTTGGCTTGTTTACTTTCGGCACCAACGGAACTACTGGTGAGTGAGTGGGTAATAAAGAAACCTGTGGTAATAAAGGCGATGCCGATAATAATGCCGAAAAGAGAGCTGAGTAATGTCATGAGGCTACCCACAATCATTAAGGCAAAGCCGCTCATCATCATGGTTTTTTTACCGAAGCGATCGGCTAGCGTTCCTGCCAACGATGAAGACACCATGCCAAAGCTATACGACAAGAAAATAAGGCTAATTTGAGTTTGACTTAGTGAATAGGGCGCTCCGCTTAAACGGAAAGTGGCGTAGTTAAATAGAGTGACAAAGACACTCGTAAGCAAGAAACCAATGGCAAATAGGCGAAGTAACTTTAAATTACTTAAGTGAGTACGCCACATTTGCATGTGAAACCCCAAATTCAATCCTTTTTTTTGTACAAAATTACGCGAAGCGGGAAGTAGATTTAAAAAGGCAATCGAGCAAATAAAACAGATTGCACCAAGTAAGCCTAAAGCAGTGCGCCAAGAAAAATATTCAATCAAAATACCCATGCCGACGCGGCCCATCATTCCACCAAAAGCCGTACCTGCAATATACAAACCCATGGTTTTACCCAAGTGTTCAGGTGCGATTTCTTCGGCAATCCAAGCCATCGTTACGGCTGGTACACCGCCAAGTAATAGACCTTCTAATGCTCGTGCTATGAGCAAACTGTGCCAGTTAGGTGTAAACATAGCCACAATATTAAGAATAGCTGCGCACAGCATTGAGCTGAAGATGACACCACGACGACCAATTGCCTGAGAAAAAGCGCTCGATAGCACAATCGAAATGGCTAAAAAAGCAGTCGTTAATGACAAAGCTAAAGAGCTGCTCGCAGGGCTAATCTGGAAGCTTTGGCTGAATGCTGGCAGAAGTGGCTGTACACAATAAATCAGAGAGAAACTGGCAAAACCTACGAGGAATAAAGCAAATCCTGCATGTTTGTAGGCTTTTGTCCCTTTGTGAATCCATTCGCGGGAAAGAAGAGAATTTGCCTCAGTGCTTAAGGTACTGGGTGTAGATGAAGAGCTCATATCATGACCATGACAGAAAGAAATAGCAGTGCTTCGAGGGGCATGCTGCATCGAGAGAATTCGATAAATTAAAATTAGCAATTTAGGTGGTATTTTTCTAATATATTTAACAATAGATCATGATATGTTTTATATATAGCGATGGAACTCAGACATATACGCTACTTTTTAGCAGTAGCAGAAGAAAAAAACTTTACCAGAGCTGCGCATCGTTTAAACATGAGTCAGCCGCCTTTAAGCATGCAAATACGGGACTTAGAGGAAGAGCTAGGTGCAGATTTATTTATCCGTTCTCCGCATGGGGTTGAGTTGACCGAAGCTGGGCTTGCCTTTTTAAATGCGATTCAGCCTGTACAACAACGTGTAGAAGATGCAGCGAACTTGGTTAAGCAGGTAGCAAATGGAGAAGTAGGTCAATTACGATTGGGTTTTACAGGCACCTCAATGTTGAACCCTCTCATTCCTAAATGCGTTCGTTATTTCCAGCAGCAATATCCGAAAGTTAGTTTAAAACTTGAAGAAGCCAATACCTTGTTGCTCATAGACCTATTGCTTGAAGACCGTTTAGATGTCGCGATTATTCGTTCGCCTCGCAGTATTCCAGATAGTTTAATTATTCAAGAATTATTAGCAGAACCACTCATTGCTGCTTTACCTTCGGAGTCTTTGAGTCTAGATAATTCAACGCAAGAAATTGATTTAACTACGCTACGAGAACTTGATTTTATTGTCTCGCCACCTTCAATTAGCGCAGGGCTTTTCGATGCGATTAAACAAGCCTGCCATGAGCGTGGTTTTGAACCAAAAATTGGACAAAATGCACCGCAAATTGTGTCAATTTTATCGTTAGTATCTGCAAATTTAGGTGTATCTTTGGTGCCGGAGTCGACTAAACAATTGCAAATACAAGGCGTAGCTTATCGTTCTTTGAAAGCACCTGTACCTACGGTGGGTTTAGGGCTTGCTTATAAAAAACATGCCCCTTCACAAATGGCAATTAATTTTGCCAGTGTGGTGCAAGTGGCTTGTCACCATGCAGACGAATATCAATGAAATTATTTTATGCTTTAGGCGCTTTATTCATTAAAAAGATGCCTGAAATAATGAAAATTGCGCCATATAAAAACGATAAAGTCGGCTGTTCATGAATGAAAACCCAAGCCATCAGTGCTGCAAAAATAGGTTCAGAAAGTTCGGTCACTTGTACTTTTGCTGCGGGTAAATATGTTAATGCTTTGGTTGTGCAATAAAATCCAAGAATGGTTGGCAGAACTGCCAAGCCTATTAAGCCTAAAATAATATTGGTATTAAAACTAATGCTATGAAAATTAATTAAAAAGGGAACAGCAAGATAAACACTACCAAAAAGTAATAAATACTTCGTTAGGAATAAACCACCATTTAATCTGAATTTTTTAATTAATACTGAAAATAGCCCATAGCCAGTGCCTGCAATAGAGGCATTGATCAGCATTAATAAACTATTTTCACCTTTCCATGAAATTAAACTAATACCCGCTACAGCTAATAATGTTCCCGCAATAGAATGAATATAAATACTTTCTTTTAAAACTAATCTACCAAAAAATAAAGCTGAAATAGCGGCTGAAGCCATGAGTACCACAACTACATTGGCCGCAGCACCATGGTTGTAGGCAATGGTTTCGAAAAAGAATAGTGAAAAAATCCCTAAAAAAGCACATATCGCAATTTGGACAAAGACACTCAGTTTGCTTGGAGTATTGCTAATAAAAGCAATTTTTTGGCTAACAGGAACTTTAAATAAAAACACACTTAAAAAGAAGAACGCGATGACTGTTTTTAAAAAAGCAATGTCTTGTGGGCTTAAGCCACTGTGCATAAGCAGTTTACTAATCACCCCAATAGAGGCATTGAGTGCAGCAGCACAGAGCGCAAATAGAGTCCCAATAATCAGATTATTCACTTTTCTAATACTTCCATATATTTAGCCATAAGGAGTCTACATTATTTTTCGCAATATAGCCCTGTCAATTTCCTTCTTTTCCATGAAGTATAAATTATTTAAATTTTGTTGGTGATGGATATTAATTTGAATTAATCTATTTATTAAAAATTATTTGTTGTTTGATTGTTAATTAAATTATTTTGTTTAATTTTAATTAGGAATTCTTAAAAATAATATTTTGTTGACATTTTTAAAAATATATTTAAACATAATATTTGATTGTTTTAAGTTTAATTAATAACAGTCTTAATTCTAGCTAAATAAGTATTTAATGCTTAGATAATAATTTAAATATAATGGAGATAATTCGTGTTTTTTTCACAGGAAAGTTTGAAAAAATTAGAAAGTGCGGTTGATCATGCTATGCATAGCGAGTTTAAAAAAGATGAGATTATGCATAAATTTCATAATGAAGACTGGTTCGATGAAAATTATTATAAACGTCATATTTTAGAGTGTGTTATTCGCATTCATATGAATAATGAATTAGATGCAAATGCAGTGCGTGTTGCAGCAATCAATAATATCTCTGCCGCAAAACAGCTTTCATATTATTTATATGATGAATTTGGTCACGATGAAATGTTTGGTCAGGATTTGACTAAATATGGCTATTCTTCAGATCAGATCGTTTCAAAAAATGCATTTCCTGAAACATGGAAACTGATGGGGTATTTAAACTTTTGTGTAGAGAAATTTGGGGCATTACCAGCAGTCGTTTGGGACTGGTTCCTCGAATATTATGGCGACAAATTTAATAATTTTATTACCCAAAAAGCGGGTGTTCATATGGGGAATCAGGCTGTATCGGGTGCGGCTTCACATGTTGCATTCGATGAAGCTGAAGACCATAGTGGCATGATGACAGAGATGCTTTCTTCTGTAATTAAGACACAAGAAGACTTTGATCTAGCCATCAAACATATCAATAGCTTTGTTCCGATGGTGGGAGAGTATTTTCAGGCTGTGCGTGCTGAAACGCTTTCATAGCAATGGAATTAGAATATGCCAATGGTGAATGTTCGCATTAAAGAGCATATTTTCATTGCTGATTCTGAGCAGCCTCTCATCGATGCGGTGCCTGATAGCACGGTGATGAAAGGCTGTTTAAAAGGTGTGTGCCGAGTTTGTCGATGTAAACTAAAAGGTGGAGTCGTATATGAATCGGGAAACCAAGTTGCCATAGATAAAGAGTTCTTGCCTTGTATTAGCTATGCTCAGAGCGATGTCGAAATCGCACCATTGGTTAATAATTTTAGTGTGGCTCAATTAATAACTAGAAATTTTCTTTCTGAAAATATTGTTGAGCTCACATTTAAAATTAAAAGGACGTTCTTTAGTTCTAAAGCAATTGTGAATATCAAACACCCGTCAGAACCTTTAATTCGAAGTTACTCTGTGGTTTCACTGGGTGTGAAAAATTATGATTTTTTTGTTTTGCACATAAAATTAAGACCAAATGGAATATTTTCTAACTTATTTGAAAAGCTAGCGATTGGTGATCAATTAGAATACAACCTGAATAATCATATAGAACCTGAATACGATAAAGATATTTCTACGCTCAATATTGTAAGCGGTGGAAGCGGCATGGGAGCTGCACTTACTCGTGGATTAGATCTCATCCGAAAAAATCCTATTTCCAAAGTAAATATCTATGCGATTAATCGGTCAGTTTTAAGTGATTATCATCAACATTGCTTAAATGTTTTTCGAGAACAAGTTGCCGCTGAGGTCAATATTATAAATATCCCGTTTTGTACGTGGACGAATAATGGATTTGATTTTTCAAATTATTTGGACTCTCACGAGTTAACAGTGGGTGTCGGTTCTACCCCAATAATTAATAAAATTTTAAATCAGCCTCTGTGTGAGTTAGAAAGTTTTGGTCCCTAACGGAGACTGTAACAATGACAGTAGTAGTTATAGAACCTATTTCTTCAGGCGTGACTTATTTAAATGCCGCTCAAGAATTAGGAATAGATTTATATGTTTTTTCTACTGATGAAGGAGAGTGCAGCATTGATGGAACAATGCGCCAAAAAGCAAAAGAAATAATAAAAATAGATACCAGTGATTTTCATAGTCAACTCTCTAAAATTGTTGAGTTAAAGACCATAAAAGCCATATTACCCGGTGTTGAATATGCAGTACTTATGGCTGCCCAGCTCGGTAACTCATTTGCCAAAAATTCTCTTGAATATAGGGCAGCTCAAACAGTCCGGAATAAATTTAAATTTCGTGACAAGCTAACCAAGACGGGTTTAAGCGATATTAAATATGCCTTGATTTCACAGGATAAAGAAATTGAATTACCTCAAGGCTTTAAGTTTCCTGCTGTCGTCAAGCCGGTTGATATGGCGGGCAGTATGTCTGTTAAAAAAGTTGCAGATTTTGAGGAACTTTTAACAACAGTTGAAGCGATCTGGAAATCTAAGCCCAACGATATTGGTTTCTATGCCAGTGGTGATTTAATTGTTGAAGAATACATTGTAGGTAAAGAATACAGCGTTGAAGGAATTATCCATACAGATGGAAAAATAACCTTTGCTTCACTGACAGAAAAACTATTAGGGTCAGAACCTTACTTTGTTGAAATTGGGCATATTGTGGGTAATCAATATGACCGCCAATTTTCTGCACATGTTTTTGACTATGCCGAAAAAGTCATTAGAACCTTAGAGTTAAATATAGGACCTTTTCACTTAGAACTGCGAGTTACACCTCAAGGAAAAGCAGTCGCAATTGAGTTGGCGGCACGTTTACCGGGCGACAATATTGTCGAGTTAATTAAACTGGCGACTAATTTTGACCTTGCTCAAGCGGTACTGAGCGAATACTTAGACCTGCCATATTCACCTTCAATAGAGAAAAATCTGGTTTCAGCAATTGCCTTTATGCCCCAAGGTAATCACCGTCTGTTCAAAGGTTTTAGTGGCTTAGATCAACTGTTAGAAGCACCTGAATGTGTACATCATCACTTCTACTATGAAACAAATGATGAACTGGCGTGCAACCATGATTGGACCTCACGATTAGGCTACTTCATTTTCCGTTCCGAAAGCGAAGATAAGATTCGTAGTTTAGTCAAACATATACATGAGCAGGTGAAAGTCATATGAAACATGTATTAATCATCAATAGATATGACGATGAACTGTCTGATTATAATAAATATATAGATCACAATACCGTGCATGTGTCTTATATTTCATTAACAGAAACGATGCGTTATATCACTTCTTCAAACTGTTACTGCATAGCTGGGTTAGAGCAGTTAAATGAAGAAGACGTTCTCGATCAGGCCAAAAAAATCTATAAGAAAAAACCTATAGATTACGTTATTGCTATCTCAGAATATGACCTCGATGCTGCTGCTCGCATTCGAACTGAATTGAATATTGTGGGGGCAACTGTCGAAGACAATTTGTTATGTCGTAACAAGAAAAAAATGAAAGATGCTTTAGCTCACTCGACTGTGCGTTACCCTAAATATGCTGAAGTATCTTCGTATCAAGATATTGAAAAGTTTTTGCTGGAAATTGGCTCAGCGATTATTTTAAAACCTCAGGTAGGTGCAGCTTCTGAAGGGGTAATTAAAATTAGTGAGTTGGCCGATATTCCTCGTTTATCTTCATATGAGGGCTATGAAGTAGAAGAATTTGTTGAAGGGGATATCTATCACGTCGATGCGATTATTTCAGACAATCAAATGCCTTACTTTAAAGTCTCAAAATATATTAATACCTGTTTAGACTTTAGAAATGGTGCGCCATTAGGCTCTGTAACAATTGATAATTCTGAATTTATTCAAAAAGTAGAACGTTTTACTTTAGACGTATGTAAATTCTTAAAATTAAAAGATCAAGCGATTCATCTTGAATTTATTGAATCTAAGGGCGAGTTGGTCTTTTTAGAAGTAGGTGGGCGAGTCGGGGGCGGAGAAATTCCATTCATCACATTACGCAATGAGTCAGTCGACTTATATGAAATGTGGATTAAGGCTGCCATGAAAATTCCACAAGAGCCAGTGAACACGAAAATTACGGGCTTTCTAATGATGCCTAATCCTTATAGTTCAGGTTTTTTATTTAATGGGATTAAAGAACTAGAAAATGAAACCATTACCTATCAGTTGATTCAGGAAAGTGGTGATCATAATAATTTTAGTTATGAAAATATTCCTGCAAAAGTTCATTTCATGGGAGATAGCCAAATACAGGTGGAAGATGCGATTAAAAATAGTATGAAAATTTTGCAAAGTGCAATTTGTCAAAATCATCATTCTAACTTGAGTCTGAGTGAATCTTCTTAGTTGAGATTTGGCTAAATTCTAAAAACCAAATGGCTTGAACTTAAAATGTTCAGGCCTTTTTTATATGGAAGTATTAAAGAACAAAAGGTATGTGCATAACTACCATTCTAATGGACTTTTGTTGCAGAGAATTGTGATTTATAGAGCTTACTCATATTATATAATTAGTTAATTATTAAAGAATTTTAAAAATGATTAAATCTATTATTTCAGGTTGCGCGGTTCTCACACTTTCAGCTTTGGCGGTTACGCATGCAGAATTTTCTTTTGAACAAGAGCTACAACAAAACTGTAATAAAGTGAAGCAATACGCGAGCTTAGGTAAAAAAAACTACGACCAAAAACAATATAAAAAAGCACTCGAAAACTTTCAGAACCAAGCCTCTTGGACTGCTTTTTGTAAAGCCAATGAAGATGAAACCACAGTTAAATTTACCGACCGAGATATTGAAGTTGCCAACAATAACGTGGGCTTAGCCTATGCCAAATTGGGGCAACCACTTTGGGCGAGAGCATGGTTTATGCTCGATGAAAAATCAAAATCGAGCCAGTTTAATCTTAAGCAATTGCCTATATCTAAAGCATCAAATGATTTGTCAGGTGAATATGTTCGTTACTCGGGTTTTGGTGAGTGGGATCACATCACGGTAAGTCGTGAGAAGGGCCAATATGCAATCAGCTATGCGGGTTTATATATGGGGCTTAGAAGCTTGATCTACGGCCCGAATATGGGCGAGTTCGACACCAAAATGCCGAGCAATAAAAAGCAAACGATCTATAAAAATGAAGACTGTCGAATTCAGCTCAATTTTAAATCTAATACGAAATTAGGCAATTACATTCAGGTCAAACAAAACGAGGGCAACTCGGGTTGTGGCTTTGGACATAACGTTTATGCAGATGGAACTTATTTAAAAGTTGAGTCTGGAAAATAAGACTAAAAATATAAGGAATTGAATGATGAATAAATTTGCACGGTTGCTACTCGTTTCTATGATTGCCATTTCATCTCAAATTTACGCCGAGCCAACCAGCACATGCAAAGAGGTGAAATTCCAAAAAGCCGATGAGGCGTGGAGTGGACACTATTATTTAAATGGGGTGATGGAAGTCGGTTCAGAACTTTTACTTCAGCCAGATGGCAAGTTTAAATGGATGCTTGCTGTGGGTGCTTTAGACCAATATGCCGAAGGTACATGGTGGAAAAACGGTGACTGTATTGGCTTAAAACCAGAGGCTAAATTTAAAAAGGATTTAAGTATTTTCCCTGAAAGCCTAACGATTTCTGACAAATCATTAGACGCGATTTGGGAAGGTGGACGCCAGCAAGGTACATATAGCAAAGACTAAATAAAAAAAGTCCGACACTGAGTCGGACTTTTTTTATGGCTTAGATATTAGTGGTTGACCGCAGCAAGTTGCTGAGCGTTATAACGTGCGCCCATGTTTGGATATCTCGCAATAATCGCGTCGATTTCTGCCAAATCTGCCGCTGTTAAATGAAGGTCAACAGCACCTGCATTTTCTACAAGTCGCTCGATTTTACGCGTGCCCGGAATTGGAATAATGTCGTCACCTTGCGCCAAAATCCAAGCCAAAGCCATTTGAGCTGCTGTCGCGTTTTTGCTTTGGGCAAACTCGCTAAATGCTTGCGCCAAGCTTTGGTTATTTTTCCAGTTGTCGCCTTGATAGCGTGGTAACTGACGACGGAAATCACTTTCGTCTAGGCTGCTCACATCAAGCGTATTGGTGATTAAACCACGCGATAGCGGTGAATACGGCACAAGACTAATACCTAACTCGCGAATAGTTTGAAAGTGTGTATCTTCCAGCTCACGAGTAAGTAATGAATATTCATGTTGAACCGCTGCAATCGGGTGAATCGCATGCGCTTTACGAATGGTTTCAGCAGATGCTTCACTGAGTCCTAAATAACGTACTTTACCTTGTTGCACCAAGTCAGCCATTGCGCCAATGGTGTCTTCAACTGGAATGTTTGGGTCTATGCGGTGCGCATAATACAAATCAATCACGTCTGTATTTAAGCGTCTTAAACTGTTTTCGACCGCAACTTTAATCCACTCTGGAGAACCGTCGATATAAGACTCTAAAGAGTTTTGTGGGTTAAGGTTGTCTTCTTTATAACGAAAGCCAAATTTGGTCGCCAAGAACACTTTGTCGCGATGTTTTTCTAAAACTTTTGAGAGCAAAACTTCGTTTGCGCCGTTGCCGTACATGTCGGCGGTGTCCCAAAAGTTAATGCCGAGGTCTAATGCCTTTTCTAGAGTGGCAATGCTTTGTGTGTCGTCTGAGGCACCATAGGCAAAGCTCATTCCCATGCAACCTAAACCAAGTGCTGATACTTTTTCGCCTGTTTGTCCTAAAGTTCTATATTTCATTTTTCACACTCTTTTTGCAAAATCACTTGAGTAGAAAAACTATAAAATGTTTTGGCTCAAACTGACGTATAACATTCAAACCAATAATTATAAAAATCAAACAATCTGATTTTAGGCCACACAGTCTTCGCGGAATTTTTTAGGCGAAAAGCCCGTATTTTTCTTAAAGAAGTTAGTGAAATATGCTGAATATTCAAAGCCTAAGCTATAGGCAATTTCAGAAATATTCCAACTGGTGTGTTGTAGCAGCGCTTTGGCTTCTTGCGTAATGCGCGAGCTAATATGCTCAGACGTGGTTTTACCTGTGGCTTCTTTTACAGCGCGGTTTAAATGGTTCACATGCACCGACAAGCCATAGGCATAGTCATTTGCAGTTTTGAGTTTAAGCTGAAAATGGGGCGAGTCGATGGGGAACTGGCGCTCTAACAACTCAAAGAACAAATGGCAAATCCGAACCGCAGCATTACTATGTTTTTCAAACTGTTGGGTCGGTTGCATTTTCATGGCTTCATGCACAATCAGGTGCAAATAGTTTCTTAAAACGTTGTATTTATGAATATAGTCTGAATTTATTTCATTCATCATCTTTTTGAAAATAAATGAAATTTCATCAACTTGTTGATCGTTTAAAAAATATAGCGGGTCGCCGTCAACTTTAAATAGCGGTGAGTCTTTTAAAAAGCTTTGTCGCGATTCTTGGTTTACAAACTCTTCGGTAAATAGGCAAAACCAACCTGCCTGTTCAGGCGAATTAATTTCCCAAGCGTAGGGAACCATTGGGTTTGAAAACAGTAAAGCAGGACGGTCAACCCGAATCCAGCGGTTGGCGTAGTGAAGGTCGCCTGTGCCCAAAACCAGTGAAATTTTATAATAATCGCGGCGGCTATAAGGCGTCAGAAACGAGCAGGCATCACGTTGAAACACATTAAAATGTCCAAACGAAGTCGATGGAACCGAGTAATCGCTATCTCTGGTTAAAGAAAAGCGGCGATAAAAATCATGTATGGTTTCCATGTCTTTGCCTGCATGCGTTATCAAATTATTTAAAGTTATAAAATTCAAACTTTATTTACTGTAGCTTTTATTTATAACGCGATCAATCGGTTCGTTTAAGCGGTTTGAAAATGAATGATAAATTAACAATGAAATGACCAGAAAAACTAAACTTTAAGAAAATATATTGTTAAATCACTATGCCAATGAAAAATAAAAATAATCTTTATAAATGAATAGCCAATATCACATTGACACTCAAAAACACGCGGATTATCCTTTGCCTGCTGGCCACATTGCCAGTCGATTTTGACAGATCGATATAACACACAAGACATCAAAAAGTTCTCTTTTTGGTGGCGAACTCGTTCGTCCCCCTTCGTAGCGGTAGGGCGAGGGAGGGACGCCTTGTGCGTGCTGATTCTTGTGTGTCAGTCTGTCAACCTTCTCTCGTTCTACCACCATCATTTGACAGTGATTGGGTAGAACTCCTTTACACACAAGGAGTCCGCATATGCGTACTAATTCTTTTTCTTTATTGGCCTTTGCCAAAGTCTTTACGTCTATATCGCACTGGTCTTTAAAACGGTTTAACCGACTCTAGGTTTTAAACCATAGGTCATTACGACTAAAAAATCATAGCAACAATAAAACCTGAGATAGGCGAGCACACCATTTTTGTGCGGCTTTGGCATGCCTGTTTTTAGCGCTCAATTTAAGAGCGACGGCATTTCTATCTCTTTTACATACAACAAAAAATTATTTTAAACGGTATAAAAATGCCAAATTTAGAAGCTTCATTTAGAGCATTACGCGTGCTCCACGCGGCAAAAGATTTATTTAATCAAAATGGGTTTTACATCGGGGTCGATCGAATCGTTGAAGAAGCCAAAATCCCCAAAGCCACTTTTTATAACTACTTTCACTCCAAGGAAAGGCTCATTCAGATGAGCCTAACTTTTCAAATAGATGCATTAAAACATGAGGTGTTTTCAATTATTCATTCGTACCGCGAACTCATGGCATTCGATAAACTCAAGAAAATTTACCTCTTACATGCAAATTTAGAGGGCTTTTATCGGTTGCCATTTAAAGCTATTTTTGAAATTGAAAAGATCTATCCAGCAGCTTATAAACTCGTGATTGACTACCGAAACTGGTTCATTAAAGAAATTCATAAACTCCTTTTAACTGTAAAAGCGACTGCTACAGTTGAAGATGCGCACATGTTTTTATTTGTGATTGATGGCGCGATGGTACAGCTTTTGGGGACTAATAACACCGATGAAAGGGATGCATTACTTGAATATTTTTTAAGTCGGGTTTGATGGGGAGAGGCCCGACGGGAGTTGGGCTTTTGGAAGAAATCCATATCAAAATTAGATTAGAATAAAAAAGAAAATCTTCATACATAAATACTTTAATTAATGAATAAAGTAGATAAAATACTTTTTATTAAAAAACAAGGTACTAAAGTTATGGCTATAGGAATCTCGACTGTTGCTCTTAAGGCTGCTGCTCCAACTATTCTTAAAGAAGTAACAACTTTTATAAGACGAAAATATGATAATTATAAAATATTAAATAATCTTTCTGAAAATAATGAAGACTTAGTTTGTTCAATTTCTAAATTAATGTCTGTTAAAACTTTATTAACAGGTGCAGATAGTCCTGTTAATCTATTTGATTTTTTTCAACAACCACAATTAGAATATAAAAAAATAAATTTTTGTATAAATCATATAGAACAAATTAAAGATAAACTAGAAATAGAGTCTAATAATATAGTATTTAAAGGAACAGTTGGTCAAGGTAAATCAATATTTTTAAGATCTTTGGCTATTGAAGATTTTATTGAAAATAAAAGAATACCAGTATTTATAGAATTAAAAAATATTTCAAAAAGTAAGGGGTTAATTAGATTAATTAAAGATTATTTAAGTCCATGGGTAGGAGATAATGAGGAAATTTTTAAATTAGTATTGAAGAGTGGGAAAATATCAATATTTCTTGATGCTTTTGATGAGGTGGATTTAGACCTATATCAAGAAACATATAATAGTATTGATAATTTGACTAAAAATTATCCTGAACTGAAAATTATTATTACAAGCCGTCCTGAGACAATAATACTTCAAAATCCAAATTTTTATACAATTTCGTTAAAGCCATATAGTTTTAAAGAACAGAAAGGATTAATAGAAAAAATTGTTGATGATAAAGAGAATCAACAAAAGTTAATTGATTCAGTCCGTTCGTCTAGTTTTGAGGTAAGATCCGTTTTAACTACCCCATTAATGGTCGTTTTATATATTAAACAATATACTTTTGGTTTTTCTGTTCCACAGCATGTTTCTGATTTTTATAAAAATATTTTTGATGTTGTTACTTTTACTCATGATAAGTCTAAGGGGATAGAAAAGAGAAAATCTTTTTCAAATCTTAACCAAAACCAACTAGAAAAAGTTTTTGAAAGATTTTGTTTTGAATCATTTTTGGTAAGGAAAACTGTTTTTGATAAAACTTTATTTGTAAGTTTATTACAAAAAAGTTTAAAGAAAAATAATATATCTGTTGATATTGATTATACTGACTTAATAAATGATTACACAAGATTTGCTTGTTTGATTTTAAAAGATGGATCAGACTATACTTTTATACATAAAAGTATCCAAGAATATTATGTTGCTAGTTTTATTACTAATTTGCCAGAAGCTTTAGCAAGAGATGTTATTGAAAGAAAATTTATTAAAGAAAGTTATTTTCGATTTTCAAATACTAACTATATCGATTTTTTGCAAGTATTAAGACCTTATTTTTTTAAAAAATATTATCTATTGGGTGGTTTGAATATATATAAAGAGGAAATGAATATAGATTTTAAAAAAGATGAAATTAATTTTAATAAATTTATGGGAAGTTTATATAAATGTTTAGAAGAGTTCGAAGGGGGTAAAGAAACACATTTTGGAATAAACTACGGTACTTCTCCAGTATTTTTTCAAACATTTGATAATGAAATTAGAGATGGTTTTTCATATGCTTATGATGAAAAATTAGTAGATAGTCAAATGATACAATTAATCAATCAACGCCAGTTAGATGATTTTTTGATTAATCATGAGAATGATATTGATAAAGTTACAGATGTAATTGAGGATAAAAAGTTTTTTATAGAAATGGAAAAGGCTTGGTTCAAAATATGCGATAGATTTGAGCAAATAGTTCAGGAAGTAGATCAGATAGAGACATCTGTTCTCAGTGATGATTTTGATGATATCTAATATATCTCAAATTAACCATTGTAGTTGTCTTAGGGAAGGGCTTAAATTATTTAAATTTAAGCCTTTTCAAATAACTCTAATTTTTACTGCTCACTCAAAACCAATTGTTTAATCTTCACAGCTTTCTCAAAGTGATCTAGCTTATGCTCCATAATCCACCAATGAGCTGCTTCCATTAGTAACTCAGGGTTATCATTCTTATTTTTAAAAAAAGCATAAAAAGATAGACCAACATTGTCTCCCTTCTTCTCAATTTTATCGTCGCATCCCTTAACAAAAATTTCTCTTAATTCATTTCTCATATTTAGTATCACTTCAAGTCTATAAAACTAAGACGGCTTATTGCGCTCGCCCCATTCACACATCATATCTAATAAAGGAATTAAAGACTGTCCTCTTTCAGAAAGGCGATATTCAACTTTTGGCGGAATTTGAGGATATTCCTTACGAATAATCAGTCCGTCTTTTTCCAATTCTTTAAGCGTATTGCTAAGCGTTCTAAAAGAAATAATTCCAATGCAGCGCTGAAGCTCGTTAAAACGCATGACCGTTTTTCCATAGAGCCAATATATAATGATCATTTTATATTTGCCATTAATCAAAGAAAGGGTGTAGCCAAAACCCGTATCTTCTAATGGCGTATACGTTGGAATGCAGTCATCCATTTTTAAAATCCATACTGTCTTTTGGTATAGTATATAACACAAATTACCGTACTTATATTTAGGAAAGCACACTTCTATAATCGATTTATCTACTTTTCGATAAGAGTGTTTTCATAATGAAAAAGACATTAGTCATTGTTACGCATCCTCACATAGACCAGTCTGTTGTAAATAAAAGATGGATTGAGGAACTAGAAAAGCATCCTGATCAATTTACGATTCACCAAATTTATCAAGCCTACCCAGACGGGGTGATTGATGTTGCCAAAGAGCAAGCACTTGTAGAAGAACATGAAAATTTAGTATTTCAATTTCCAGTGTATTGGTTTAACTGCCCACCGCTATTAAAACAATGGTTAGATGAAGTTTTGGCGTATGGATGGGCATATGGTTCGACAGGCGACAAGCTCAAAAATAAAAAGTTTATGCTGGCTCTGTCTGCTGGTGGCCAAGAACAAGTTTATTCAGAAAGCGGAGAGTATCAAATTTCTTTGGAGAAGATTTTTACCCCATTTGAACTAACAGCTTTATATGTTGGGGCAGACTATCAACCGCTTCATGCATTTTATGGTTTAGACACAAACCCTTCAGAAGACGATGATGTTCCGACTCAACAAGACATAGAAAATAATACGGTTCAGTATGTTCAAAAGTTACTAGCGTTGTCTGAGTAGGTTTAAAAAAGGGGGAGGCCTGAACGTGAGGTTTGGGTCCTTAAAGAATGGATAAAAATTTTGATATCTTTTTGATTTCTGAATAAATCATTTGCAAAAAATAGTTTTGTCTATAAGTTGAAAATACAACAAGACATTCTATGGAATAAAAAATGAATATCGCGCCTTTTCCATTTCAAATTACAAACTGGGAAGAAATTGAAGTCACTGAATATAGCGGTGAAACTGGAAAAGCTTATTGGAAAACTCAATTTTTTGGTGAAGAAGCAAATAAAATTAGAGTAAGACTTGTCGAGTACTCAGCAAATTACTTAGCAGACCATTGGTGTGAAAAAGGGCATATATTATTTTGCCTAGAAGGCGAATTAGAAAGTAGATTGAAGGATGGTCGAACCTTTACTTTAACTCCAGGCATGAGTTATCAAGTAGGGGACAATTCAGAGCCACATCAGTCTTTTAGTTTGAATGGTGCGAAGCTACTTATCGTTGATTAAATTGATTTTATTTAAGTTAAATAAAAAAGACCTAGATCAAAATGATTTAGGTCTTTTTTCAATTCTGGCGGTGAGAGAGGGATTCGAACCCTCGATACGCGCAAACGTATACACACTTTCCAGGCGTGCTCCTTAAGCCACTCGGACACCTCACCAAGGCGTGCGATAGTAACTAAAAAAACCAGTTCTGCCAAGATTTAAGATGAGCATTACAGAAAAAAAATAATAGAGGTGATAAGATTGCGATAAAAATCATATTGGTTTAATTACACAATGCAAAATACGGCCAAAAAAGCAACCTTGCCTGCCACGGCTTTGGCAGCTCTTGGGGTGGTCTTTGGAGATATTGGTACAAGTCCACTCTACGCCTTAAAAGAGTCCTTCCATGCAGCGCATGGGTTGGGAATTCAGCCTGAAAACGTATTAGGAATTTTATCCATTATTTTTTGGTGCTTAATGCTGATCATCAGCATCAAGTATGTCGCTATTGTCATGCGTGCAGACAACAATGGCGAAGGCGGAATCATGGCCTTACTCGCATTGAACTTGCGTAAAGCCAAAATTGCCGACAACAAAAAAATCTACATGATTGCGATTGGCTTTATTGGTGCATCGCTGTTTTTTGGTGACGGTATTATTACCCCTGCCATTTCGGTACTTTCGGCAGTCGAAGGTTTGTCTATTGCAACCAATGTGTTTGACCCGTTCATCATGCCAATTGCGATCACCATTATCATCGCGTTATTTTTGGTACAAAAACACGGTACGGCCTTTGTCGGAAAGTTTTTTGGCCCGATCACGATGGTGTGGTTCTTATCGTTAGGATTATTAGGCCTTCACAGCGTCATTCAGACTCCTGTGGTGTTGGGCATGTTTAGTCCACATTGGGCAATTCAGTTTATCTATCACCACCCCGTAATGACCTTTTTTGTTATGGGTGCTGTCGTTTTAACAGTCACTGGTGGTGAAGCACTGTATGCCGATATGGGACATTTTGGACCAGTTCCAATTCGTCTAGCATGGTTCTTTGTGGTGTTACCGTGTTTGGTTTTAAACTACGCAGGACAGGGTGCATTACTATTAAGAGATCCAGCGGCGATTCAAAACCCGTTCTATTTATTGGTTCCGCAGTGGGCACTTTACCCAATGATTATTATGGCGACCATGGCAACCGTGATTGCTTCTCAAGCCGTAATTTCTGGGGTGTTTTCACTTGCTCGCCAAGCGATCCAATTGGGTTATTTACCACGTTTAAGTATTAAACATACCTCTGAGTCTGAAGAAGGTCAGATCTATGTTCCTTTCTTAAACTGGTTGCTTTTAATCGCAATTATTATCTTAATTTTGATTTTCAAAACCAGCTCAAACTTGGCAAGTGCGTACGGTCTGGCTGTAACTTTAACCATGCTGTGTGACACGATTTTGGTTGCTGTGTTCATCTATTCGGCTTGGAAGTGGAGCATGCCAAAAGTGCTACTCCTGATTATTCCATTCTTTATTTTAGAGTCGGTTTTAGTCGCAGCAACTTCACTTAAAATCTTGTCGGGCGGTTGGGTGCCATTATTAATTGGTGCGATTGCAGTGACCATCTTAATGACATGGAAACGTGGTCGTGAACTTACTTTTGCTAAGCTCGAACACGATACGTTATCGCTAGATTTGTTTGTGAAAAGTATTGGTAATAGTGTGCACTGGGTGCCAGGTGATGCTGTCTTTATGACGGGTACGCCAAACGTTGTGCCGCATGCCATGCTACATAATATCAAGCATAATAAAGTGCTGCATCAGCGCAATATCTTGGTAACAGTCATTATTGAAGATGTACCATTTGTTGCACCAGAAGAACGTATTTCAACAGAAACCCTAGCTGAGCATTTCTTCCGTATTAAAATTTTCTACGGTTTTAAAGATGAAATGAATGTACCAAAAGCACTTATGCAGGCCTATGAACAACTCGGTCTTGAATACGACTTAATGCACATCAGCTTCTTTATTTCCCGCGATCGTATTGTTCATTCGGTGGGTGATGGCATGTCTCCATGGAGAGAAAAACTATTTATCTCTATGCAGCGTAATACCAGTCCGGTGAGTGATTTCTATCAGATTCCAACCAACCGTGTAGTTGAGTTAGGTAGTCAAATCGAAATCTAAAAATTTGATGTAATAAAAAAACCAAGACAAATGTCTTGGTTTTTTTATGGCTCTGATTACTGAGCTTGCATAGGTGCATCTGCTGGCAAACCACCATCTTTTGCCATCGGGTCTGCCGACTGAGTTGGATCTGCTGGAGGCGGTGGAGTGTTCGGATCTTGTTGCGCTGGAGGAGCTTGGTTCGGTGCAGGTGGTACTGCATCCATTGGTGCAGCCGGAGGAGCCATTTCACCGCCTGCTGGAGGAGCAGGTGGAACATCTGCCGGAATAGGAGCACCAGTAGGCGCCGCATTTGTCGGTGCAGCAGAAACTTGTTGTACTTGTCCGCTATTGACTAAATCGCTAATAGAACCAGGTTGGCCATTTACCGTTGTCGTAACTTTCACTTTAGACAAACTTTCTAAAGTATCTCCTGGCTGGACTGCTGGTTCAGCCAAAGCGGCCATACTACATAATCCCGTGATTACGCCAATACCAATAATCTTTGAATGGATCATTAAGTGGACTCCGATTATATTTTTATCCAAATTTGTGGAGCTAACCATGTCATAAGCAATCAGTGTTTTTCAACGAAAGATACGCAATTGGCATAATTCAATAGCCAAAGCATCTCATAATTCCAACAGATTGTTACGTAATGGGAAATTGAGTTACAAAAAAGATGACCATGTTTTAACCATTTGAAAGATAAGAGATATACTTAAAAAAGCAGGATTGTTAAGCTGCGTGTGGACAGTGGTATTGATAAAAACATGGCAAGTAAAAAACGCAGTAAAGGTACAAACTCATTCTCTCTAAGTGAGCATTTTGGCAAGATTATTCTTGTTTGTATTGCTGCGGGAAGTTTTGCGATTGCATTTGGTAGTGAAAAGATTTCGCAGTGGTTTTCACCTTTAAGTACTAACTCGACTTGCCTTAATCAGTTCTATCGAGAAGTTCCCCCTGCTTTAAATAAAGATAGCTTAAAAAAAGACAGTTATCCGCTGTGTTTTAATGGCTTTAATGTATTGTATTCAGGCATTTCTAAAACGCCTTTATGGTCGGCTGAGCATTTAAATGCAGAACGTTTGAGTGTCAAAATTAAGCGTGAAGACAACTTCCATGAAGAAACCCGTATTGATCAAAAGCATCGAGCATTATTAAGTGACTATCGTGGTTCAGGCTATGACCGTGGTCATATGGCACCAAATGGCGACATGCCAAATAAAAAATCACAATCCGATAGTTTCTCGTTAAGTAATATGGTGCCGCAAGCACCTAAAAATAATCAGGAAGTTTGGCGTAAACTTGAAGAAGCCACACGCGCCCTTGCCACTAAGCAAAAACAAGATGTTTATGTGGTTACTGGCCCTGTTTTTGAGGGTAAACGCCTTAAAACGATTGGAAAGGGTGTAATTGTTCCAACCGCCGTTTATAAAGCGGTCTATATGCCAAAAACTGGCGCTATTGGGGCTTACTACGCACCAAACAATAACTCTCTACAAGTGAAAGTGGTGAGTGTTTGTTACCTTGAAGAACGCTTAGGCGTTAACCTGTTCCCACAGTTAACTGAGCAACAAAAGCGTAATGTCTATCGTCTCCCTTTAACGGCAGCCTCGGTTAAGCCAAATCAGAAGCTGGACTATTTACATTGGGATGGCGAGAGTCAATGTGAGCAGGACTTAAACGCTGATCAAATTAAAGCGTTACAAGACCAGTTTAAAAAACAAAAAAGTGGTTCATCAGAAGCAATGGAAGCAAAAGTTCCAACGATTGACGAAGAAACACGCCAAGCGATTGTGAAGCAACTGGTTGAAGCATTGGTGAACTATTTCTTGCAAATAATGAAATAAGTAGCTTTTTTGATTGTTATTGCAAAAGCGTAAATGTTTAAAATAGAATCCATAGACAGATCTGTCTATGGATTCTATTTTAATAAGGACAATAACAATGTTTGCTTCGATGTTTCTTTTTTCATTTGCAATGTCTATTACCCCAGGCCCAGTAAATACTGTCATTTTATCGACCAGTTTAAATCATGGTTTAAAAAGATCGCTTCCCTATATTTCAGGTGCCACGATTGGTTTTACCTTGCTTTTAATTTTTATGGCATTTGGTCTTCAGAGTTTATTAACTCAGTTTCCTATTGTTTTAAAAATCCTTGCAGTTTGTGGAACACTATTTGTTTGTTACATCGGCATAAAAATTATTCTTTCTGCGGCCAATATTTCTATTTCAACTGCTCCCGTAGAGCATATTATTATTCCCAATTTTAAAGATGGTTTTTTGCTACAGTGGCTCAACCCCAAAGCATGGTTAGCTTGTGTGTCGGGCATTACCATGTTTACAAGCATTGAGAACCCGCAGTCTTTGCCGATCTTTATTATTATTTATTTCTTCACTTGTTATGCGTGCTTATTCTTTTGGGGGTTCTGTGGTGATAAATTTTCAGTGGTGCTCAATCAGGGCAACCGTTTGAAATATTTTAATATATTGATGGGAGCATTCTTAATTTTATCGGCTCTTTTAATTTTGATCGATTTTTTTTAAATTGGTCGTATTACACTGTGAAGATATAACAACGAGACAAGACCTATGTTTAAACCATTTGAAAAGGGTACAGAGTCTTCTTCAATTGAAGATTTAACATTAGAAAATGATGTCGATTGCGTCAGCATTTATGGCAACTTACAAATTACTAAAGACAAAATCGGATTAGAACAAGCGAAGACTTTACAGAGCTTTTTAAATGAAGTGGTTGCGGCTTTGGAAAAAGAAGAATTGCCTGAGAAAATTGAACGTCCAGCTGAGCAAGAAATTAATAATCCGTTTTTATAATTTATGCATTCTATGTGTGATGTTTAGCATAGTCATTCTGCCATACAGTCTTTAATACCACGTTAGGTCTTATTGAGTTTGTATAGACATTTCTTACTTTTGAAAGACCAAAAGTAAGCAAAAGTCTTTTGTTGAACAGAGGGTACTTCCGTGTACCCCTGCTCAACAGGTGACATCCATGTCACCCACCGCGATAGTAGATTAAGGCTATATATAAAGAATTAATCCTTCTCCCCAGCAACTACCTTATAAATAATCGCCCCAATCACAGCCCCTAAAATCGGTGCTACCCAGAACAACCACAACTGACTTAAAGCAGCAGTTTCAGCAAAGAACGCAACGCCTGTACTACGTGCAGGGTTCACCGAAGTGTTCGTCACCGGAATACTGATTAAGTGAATGAGTGTTAAGCCCAAACCAATCGCAATAGGAGCGAAGCCAGCAGGCGCACGACCATGTGTTGATCCTAAAATAATGATTAAGAAGAACGCTGTAAGTACCACTTCAATAATAAACGCAGAACCTAAACCAAATTTATTTGGTGATAAATCACCAAAACCATTTGAAGCAAAACCACCAACACCGTTAAAGCCCGCTTGGCCTTGAGCAATAATGTAGAGAACAAATGCAGCAGCAGTCGCACCGACCACTTGAGCAACAATATAGGGAATTAAATCTTTAACATCGAAGCGGCCGCCGACCCAAAGGCCAACACTTACCGCGGGATTAAAATGTCCACCTGAGATATGCCCTAGAGCATAGGCGCCTGTCAGTACGGTTAAACCAAAGGCAAGAGCTACACCTGCAAAGCCAATACCAAGTTCAGGGAAAGCTGCGGCTAAAACTGCGCTACCACAACCACCAAAGACTAGCCAAAACGTACCTAGAAATTCAGCAAAATATTTATTCATTCTGATTACTCATTTATTTAATCTATTTTAATTAATGTGAATTACGTCACATAAATTTGAAGCATGTGACTATATGAAATTTTTGTTTTCAGTGTTGTTTTAATCAAGAAAAGATTTGTAAGTTTTGGTTGGTTATTTTTTGTCTAAAAAATGATCTCTCCATTGCTGTGGTGTTTGATTAGTCCAATGTTTAAATGCTCTTTGAAAAGCACTTTGTTCGGAGTAACAAAGCAAAAGGGCAATCTCTTGTAGGCTCAAATGTGGGTCTTTTAAATACTCGGTTGCAAGCATAAAGCGCACTTGCTGAACGCGCTCCTGAAAGGTGGTGTTTTGTTGTTGTAAATGCCGTTGGAGCTGTCGAACTGACAGGCCTAATTGAGCAGCAATATATTCAATTTGATATTGATTTTTTTGCAGTCCAGTCAAAATTGAATGCTGTAAACGCTGATCAAGTTGGGTCGAATTTGGTAATTGTTCTAAAAGTGCTTGTGCTTGCTGAACCAATAGTTGCTGTAGGGTGTGGTCGGCGCTGCTAAGCGGCTTATGAATTTCAGTAATGGGAATGAGTAACTCTGTACGCGGCTGGCTAAAACGAACGGGACATTGGAAGTATTGTTCATAAACCCTGATATTTTTAGGGGCAGCATTTAAAAAATGTACTTCATGTAAATGCACATCTTCATGAGACATAAAAAGACGTAAGAACTGAATGACCAGTGCAATCGCGATTTCATCAGTAAGCTGAGTAGGGTGTAACTCAGTCGCTTCCCAGCGAATAGAACCATATCTTCCTTGTAGCTCGACGACTAAAGGGCTGCCGTCATAAATCAGACGATGAAAATCATGATAGCGAATTAAAGCTTCACCTAAGTTATCGCAAGAGAGAGCAAGGTAGGCAATAATCCCTAAGTGTTTGGGTTGTACATATTTGGCAATTTCTAGGCCTAATCCTGGCTTCGGGTCTAGTTTATAAATGATTTCTAATAGATCGCGCCAAACCACGTAGTCAAAGCGTTCCAGATTTTGAACTTGTTCTAATTGTTCAGGAATAGCTAACTGATTGGCTTCACAATAAGCTTTTAATAGATGTCCGAGCCCCCCATAGACAGAACCTGTATAGTTTTTTAGTTGTGGCATCCCTAACCACCTCTTTCTTGTCGTGATTTGTCAATGAAACCATAAATTCTGGTCAATACCTAGCATAGCGAATTTTATATTCTGAATAAAAGAAAAAGGAGTTAGGCGATGTTAAAAGGGTTCATTGCAGGAATTGCGGTTGCGAATGCATTTGAATGGGTGGCGCATAAATATATTTTGCATGGTGTACACCGTGCTGGAAAACCGCGCTATAGCCCCGTGCCAAAAAGCATGGAATCCCATTGGGCACACCATCGTGAAGTCCGTAAACAACAATTTCATGATGATTGCTATGTTGAGGGCGTTGGAAACTGGCGAACTAAAAATGAGTTAATTTCACTGGCAGTCGTAGCAACCGTTTCAAGTGCTATTTTCTATCCATTTTCAAAAGGTATGGCACTTGCAGCTTGGTACAGTGCTGGTAATTATTATTATATTCATCGCCGTGCACATTTAGAGCCTGAATGGGCAAAGCGCAAAATTCCGTGGCATTACGACCATCACATGAACTCTAACCAAGACGCCAATTGGTGTGTAACCAAACCTTGGTTTGATTATGTAATGGGAACACGTGTGGTGTCTTCGGCAGATTTAAAAGAACAAAATCCTTTGGGTGTGCGTTTACCTGCTGCATTTGCTAGACCACTTTCTCAAGCAGTAGAGAAAATCTTCCCTGCAAAATGGGTCGAGAAAAAAGAAAAGCCTGAACTTACTACTGAGGTGAATGCAGTAGATGGTGCTGCATAAAAAAATAAAGGGGCATATCGCCCCTTTAAATATCAATAAGCTTACAAGCGCATTTCGATGCCTTGTTCAGCTAAATATTGTTTAGCTTCCGGAATGGTATATTGGCCAAAGTGGAAAATACTTGCTGCCAATACTGCATCGGCACCACCTTGTAAAATTCCGTCTGCAAGGTGTTGTAAGTTACCTACACCGCCTGAGGCAATGGTTGGAATGGTAACGCGGTCATTAATAGCACGCATTAAAGCAATGTCGTAACCCGCTTTAGTACCATCGGCATCCATACTGGTAATGAGTAACTCGCCCGCACCGTAGTCAGCCATTTGTACAGCCCACTCAATCGCATCAATACCCGTTGGCTTACGGCCACCGTGAGTAAAGATTTCCCATTTGTTATCGCCAGTTTTTTTGGCATCAATCGCAACCACAATACATTGTGCGCCAAAGTGCTGAGAAGCTTCTTGAACAAATTCAGGGTTAAATACGGCAGCTGAGTTAATACTGACTTTATCTGCGCCTGCATTTAATAACGCACGAATATCTTCAACCTTACGTACGCCACCACCCACAGTTAATGGCACAAATACAGTCTCGGCCATACGTTCAACAGTACGGTAAGTGGTATCGCGTCCATGATGTGTAGCGGTAATGTCTAAGAAGGTAATTTCGTCTGCACCTTGTTCGTTATAGCGACGTGCCACTTCAACTGGGTCGCCCGCATCACGAATATCGAGGAATTGAACGCCTTTAACTACGCGTCCGTTATCAACGTCTAGGCAAGGAATAATACGTTTAGCAAGCATAGCTTTTTCCAAAAATAATCGCCGTTGGTGAAAGTTCCTACACAGGCGCTACACCTTCATGGAGGGAAGAGGTATTCTATCAAACTTCACAGATGTTTTTTGCAGGTTTTCCATGTCGGTTTATACCCCGTTGAGTTTAGATGAAGTTCGCACCTTTGCTGCACCTTATGGATTAGAGGTGTTGGAGCTGAACCCAATTCAGGGAGGTATTCAAAACACCAATTATTTTTTGGTTGATGTAAACCGCAAACAGTATGTACTTACCGTGTTTGAAGAGTTAGATGCACAAGGGGCAGGCGAACTCATTCCTGTTCTTGAACAATTGGGAACTCATGATGTCCCTGTTGCTGTGCCGTTAAAACATAGCGGACAAGCAGTTCATGTGATTGCAGAAAAGCCTGCACAGATTGCACCGCGGCTCATGGGCCACCATCCCATGCAAACCACAGTAGCGCAAGTTGCCGCAATTGCAGACGCACAGGCGAAGCTACATGTGGCTTTACAAGATTTTCCGCTTGAGCGTGAGTATCGACGTGATCATCAGTACTGGACAGGTGTTGCAGAGCAGCTTAAACCAAATATGACTCAAGATGACCAAGCGTTACTTGAGCAGGTTTATCAAGCTTTTAATGCTAAAACAGCACAATACTCGAACCGACCAACAGGCTTTATTCACTCAGATTTGTTCCGTGATAATACTTTGTTTGAAGGCGAGCAACTACAAGGTATTTTAGATTTTTACGAGCTAAATCAAGATGAATTACTGTTTGATATTGCGATTACCATTAATGATTTTTGTACCGAATATCCAGCAGCACATTTAAACTCTGACAAAGTAGCCGCTTACTTAGCGGCATATCAACAAGTTCGTGTGCTTACTTCAGATGAACTTGAGTGTTTAGATGTATTCTTGGCAATGGCAGCATGCCGTTTTTGGTCAATGCGCTTGCAAGTTGCTCAAAAAAATAAAGAAGAAGGACGTACCGGCGATGACATTTTGCAAAAAGACCCGCAGGAAATGCGAGCAATGATGCAAGACCGTTTAAGTCATGTAAAAGCATAAAAGGGAATAAAGATGCGAGATCAGGGGCGATTAGTCGAATGGTTCGACGAAAAAGGTTACGGCTTTATTCAGCCGGATGATGCTGAAAAAGAGCGAGTCTTTTTGCATATTAAAGATTTTGCACGCCCCGGTCCTCGGCCAATTATTGGCTGTGCACTAGAATATCTGATTATTCTCGATGAGCAAGGTCGCTTTCGTGCTCAGCAGGTCACTTATTTAAAAGCATCTCAAACTCGTAAAGCATCAAAGCCTGTAAAAACACAATCTTCTTTTCAAGCCAGTCCATGGTCTGCAATGCAAATGGGGATCGTGTTTTATTTCGTTTTAATGGGCATTATGAGTTTTATTCATATTTTGCCGGCCTATACCTTATTGTTTATTTTAATGATGAATGTACTGAGCTATTGGCTTTATTCACAAGACAAAGAAGCCGCACAATTGGGTAATCGCCGTGTGCCTGAGCAAACATTGCACATTGTCAGCTTTTTAGGAGGCTGGCCTGCCGCATGGTGGGCACAACAAAAACTGAGACATAAAACACAAAAACAACCATTCCGTAAGATTTATTTTTGTACCATATTCCTTCATTTACTTTTGATTTTGTGGCTAATTTCTCCCTTAAATGTGTTGCGGGGCTCATAAAAGTAAATCGTTTTATTAAACTTGAGAGGTATAAAAATGAATAGTTCTATCGACCAAGATCCAAATCGTACTTTAACGCTTATTTTATATGTACTTTATATTGTCGCTATTTTTACAGGCGGCTTACTTGCGGTTATTGCTTTAATTATTAATTATGTAAAACGTTCCGATGTGCAAGGCTCAATTTTTGAAAGCCATTTTACATGGCAAATCCGAACATTCTGGTGGTATCTGGCTTGGAATATTATTGCTTTTCTGCCGTTTATTTTCCTGTTCTTTACAGGTGAAAATACTGACCTATTTGCAGGTGTTGCAATCTCATCGACCGTATTTTGTGTGGGTGTAATTGGTGCTGCATGGATCTGGATTGTATATCGTGCCATTCGCGGCTTGATTGCTTTAAATGATAACCGTCCGATGTATCAGCCTTAATAAATAAAAAAGAGAGCATTAAGCTCTCTTTTTTTATTCTCGAATTCTTTTAGTTTTTTTAATGGGCAACTTAAGTTTTAACTCACTGACTAAAACACCTAATACCACTAAAGCACCACCCAGAAGAGCAATAAGTGGTAAGCGCTCACCTGCAATTCGACCAATAATGCCTGCCCAAACAGGCTCTCCCGCATAGATAATTGCAGCACGTGAAGGATCAACCACACGTTGAGCCCAGTTCATCACAAATTGAATGAGTGCACTCGCTAAACCTAATGCAACCGCAATGAGTACAAGCGGCCATGAAAATGTAGGAATTGTATGTTCACCCACCACAGGCATAATGGCAAAAGAAACCAGAGAGGCTACACCGAGTTGAATGATCGTAACGCGACGCAAATTTACTTTTCCAGCAAAGTAGCTAATAAAAATAATTTCTAAAGCAATCGCAAACGACCCGAGCACTGTTAAAAGTTGCCCAAAACTTAATGTAATTTTCTCAAAACCATTGCCTGTCAATAGCACAAGACCGACAAAAGCAAGAGCAGCACCTACCCAAGTCATAATATGGGGAACTTTTCTAAAGATGAGCCACATTAAAATAGGAACAAGCGGAACATATAGTGCTGTTAAAAAAGCCGACTCACTACTTGGAATTGTTTGCAGACCAATCGTTTGTGTACCATAGCCTGCTGCAATAACAAGACCAATCACACAACCTGCGCCTAAATCTTTTAAAGTGACACCTTTCATACTTTTTAAAGAAATAACAAGCAAAGTAAGCGCTGCTACCGCAAAGCGACAGCCCACAAAAAACATAGGCGACGAAAAATGCAGTGCATATTGCACCGTAAGAAATGTTCCGCCCCAAATGATCGTAATCAAAATGAGTGCTAACTGTGGGGCTTTGCTTGAACTCAGGGAAATTGGTGACATACTCAAATTAAAAGAATTGTGCAATATACTGCACATATTGCGCTATTCTTCTATTTTGTGCAATATATTGCTCATATTTTATTTGCTGCGTTAATTTATGAGTCAGTCCAGTACCGTTTTACAGCATGTCGGCACAAATATCCGTTCCTTAAGAGATGAACGAGATTTAAGCCAACAGGACTTGGCAGATCAGGCAGGTGTAAGTAGACGAACGATTGCTGCATTGGAAACAGGACAGGTCAATATAAGCTTGGCCAAACTCGATGCGATTGCGGCTGTGTTAGGTGTAGACTTTAGAACGATTGTGAGTGCACCTGAGCATAAAGAACAAGCTTTGGTTAATGCACTGGCTTGGCAAGGTGAAAAAGAAGAAAGTAGAGCGACTTTTTTGGCTTCAGTTCCGTCCCGTTCGCAAGTTGAGCTTTGGACATGGTCGTTAGCAGTGGGGGAGTCTTATGTTGCTGAAGCAGACCCAGAAGGATGGCAAGAGCTTATTTATGTATTAGAAGGCGAGTTGACCATACAATTTCCAGATTGTTCAAAAACTATCGTTGCTGGTTCTTCATTTATATATGCTAGTTCAGTGACTTATACCTATATCAATAGTGGTAACCAAGTACTTAAATTTATGCGAAATGTGGTGTATTGATTAAGAATATATTTGTCACATCAGCAATAAAAAAGAGCCTAATCAGGCTCTTTTTTTTACATCTTAAAAATTAAAGACGGTTTTCATCTAGCAACAGCTGAGCTTCACGAAGGTTTAAAGTACCTTCATAAATTGCACGACCTGTGATTGCACCTAAAATGCCCGGTTGGCCTTTTAAGTTGCGAACGTCATCAAGGTTAGTTACACCACCTGAAGCAATCACGGGTAAGCCTGAGTATTGAGCCAAGTTTACAGTTTGCTCAACATTTACGCCTTGCATCATGCCGTCACGAGCAATGTCTGTATAAACAATGCTAGACACGCCTGCATCTGCAAAGCGTTTTGCTAAGTCAGTTGCTTTCACATCAGTAACGTTTGCCCAGCCGTCAGTTGCAACCATACCATTCATGGCATCAATACCAACAATGATGTGACCTGCAAAACGTTTACAAGCTTCTTCTACAAATTCAGGCTCTTGAACTGCTTTAGTACCAATAATGACAAAAGTCACGCCAGCTTCTAAGTAGTGTTCGATAGTCTCTAGTGAGCGAATACCACCACCAATTTGAATTGGTAATTCTGGCTGAGCTTTAGCAATTGCTTCAACAACAGGCTTATGAATTGGAGTACCCGCGAAAGCGCCATTCAAATCAACCAAATGCAAACGACGTGCGCCTTCATTTACCCAATGCTGGGCAGTTGCAACTGGATCGTCAGAGAAAACGGTATCGTCTTCCATACGCCCTTGTTTTAAACGCACACATTTACCATCTTTCAGGTCAATTGCTGGAATGATTAGCATGCTTCCGCTCCTTGCTTCATCATGATTATGAAATTGTGCACATCTTAGCAAAGTATTGATCAATCGCTAAGCCTTAGAAAAGACTTTTATAACTTTACGCTTGAAGTGCGGTTTGAATCGTTTGTGAAATGTGAGCTGGTAATAGTTCTTGCTTTCTGAGCTCTTCAAATACCAATAATGCAGCATACGCATCGGCGGCAGCGTAGCTTATTTGTTGTGATGTAAGTGGCTTTCTTGCCCAATTTGAAGTTCCAACTTTTTTCGACTTTGCAAGATATTGTCCAAATAGAAGTGCAATTGCTTTTTGAACCCCCATTTGCTGTGTAAAACCAAAGTGACTAAAGCCTTTGGCTAGATCGACACAACTTTCCAGTTCAATGCCTTTTTTATGAAAAATGTGTTTATCATTTTTAAGGCCAAAGCCAACTTTAATTTGCTGAGGGTTAGACAAAACGGGCTGTAAAAATTTTAAAGTCGATGAATTGACATGAAATAAATAGGCTTTTTTTGCTGTGGCCAGCTGAATCAAATGTGGACCTGTTGACACTTCACCCACTCGAAAAGTCGGTTTAGATTCAGAATCAAATCCCAAAACTACAGCGTTTTTTAATTCTTCTTCAATAGTTTTGCATTGCTCAATATTTTCAATCACGACAATATTTTGATAGTTAAGATTTTCAAAAGGAGGAAGTTGTTGAATAGAGGCTTTATCAAGGAGGGGAGAGGCTTCGGACATATTTAACAGCATACAAATGAATTGAGCTATTAGCTTTATATATGAATAAAGCCTAGAGAACTAGGCTTTATGATTGTCTTTAAAAATTATTGAGACTGAGACGGTGTACCAATGACAACGCTTTCGCTTTTTTCAACATAACCTTCATAAGTCGGAGCCATGATTGTGGCAACAATAGCAAAAACAAAAGCAAGTGGAATCAGAATAATATAAATCCAGCCTAAAACGCGTTCCCAACCAGGGGTAGGGCGTTGTGGACCGTAATCATTATTGCCTTCTGTACCTTTTGCCGCAAAGAGATAAATCATGAAAATGAGGTTTACGACAGGGATAAGCATCAGCAATGATAGCCATCCTGTATTATTGCGGTCATGTAAGCGACGCATTGTAAATACAAAGCTTACATAGAGGCAAACAATATAAAGAATGGCGATGACAATCATGCCTGCTGTAGAAAGGCCAGTTAGATCCTGACTAGATGTAAATCCAAAAGTGAATGCGATGGCAACAACAACGATGCCGATGACGAGTGAAAATAAGAATGTCCAAGCAGCATAAGAGAGTCGACCAAAACGACCATTAGCTTTAAAGGGGGAATCTTGTTGAAGGGATTGATTTTCAAAAGGTGAATTCATTTTGTTTTCCTGATCATTTGGTTTTATTTAAAAGTATAAATATTCAATATTTTGTTGAATAAAACATCATTCTATAAATGATTAGTTATTATTGTAAATAAAAAAAAGATCAGGCCATCTAGACCTGATCTTTTTTAGTTTTAAATCAGATTAAATATTCCATTCCACAAAGTTTTTAAGTAACTGCAAACCAGCAATATGACTTTTCTCTGGGTGGAATTGAGTCGCGAATAAATTATCTTTGTGAATCGCTGTGCAGAAGTTCACACCATACTCACAAGTCGCAGCCACAACGCTTTCATCTTTAGGTTCGACATAGTAACTATGTACAAAGTAGAAGCGAGCATCTTGCTCAATGTTGTTCCACATTGGATGGCTTGAGTCCATTTGGTGAACTTGGTTCCAGCCCATGTGTGGTACTTTTAAACCTTCCATTTGAGGGAAGTGCTTTACTACACCGTCAAAAATACCGAGTGCGTCTACACCGCCATTTTCTTCAGAACTTTGTAGTAATGCCTGCATGCCTACACAAATCGCAAGGACTGGCTTATTAAAAGCAGCTTTACGTACGACTTCATCAATACCTGCTTCACGCATGCCTTGCATACAGTCACGCATTGCACCAACGCCCGGAAAAACAATTTTGTCAGCTTGTGCAATTAATTTTGGATCATTGGTCACATCGACTGTAGCCCCCACATGCTCAAGTGCTTTAGCTGCTGAGTGTAGATTGCCCATGCCATAATCAAGTAACGCGATACGTGTCATTAGAGGCTACCTTTTGTCGATGCAATCGTGTTTTCTGCACGTGGATCAACTTCACATGCCATACGTAAAGCACGAGCTAGCGCTTTGAACACACTTTCAATTTGATGGTGGCTATTTTTACCTTTCAAATTATCGATGTGTAAGGTCATAAGCGCATGGTTTACGAAACCTTGGAAAAACTCAGAAAATAAATCGACATCAAAGGTACCGATGCGTGCACGAGTAAAAGGAATATCCATAAATAAACCCGGACGACCAGATAAATCTACAACAACGCGAGATAAAGCTTCGTCTAATGGTGCATAAAAATGACCGTAGCGTTTTAAACCTTTTTTATCGCCTAAAGCTTGTGCAAAAGCTTGTCCAAGCGTGATTCCACAGTCTTCTACAGTGTGGTGATCATCAATCTCGAGGTCTCCGTCACAATGAATATCGATATCAAATAAGCCATGTCGCTTGATTTGATCAATCATATGGTCTAAAAATGGAACTCCAGTGTTTAGTGTGCCTTGACCAGTACCGTCGAGATTTAATCGAACTCGAATTTTGGTTTCATTGGTATTTCTAACCACTTCACTGATACGTTGCGTCATGGACACGTTCCTCAAAAAACGTCAAAAATGATTGGATGTTAACGACAATTTCGCTGTGACGAATTCGTGACAGCATCATAGTTTGCTCAGGAGGGTTAATCAATGCCTATTACCGTACATGCTTATAGTTCTCTAGATAATTCAGAGATCCGCGATCAGCTTGAGCGTTTGTATGATACAAGTCCGGAGTTTGGTGACGGGCACGATGCGATTGAACAACTTGAACAAGATTTACAACAGTATACCACGCTATACACTGCTGAATTTAACACCAAAATTATAGGTGCAATCTGGTCTTCAGGACAAGGTGAAAGCAAGGTCCTTGAATATATTGTTGTTCACCCTGCTAACCGTGGTCGTGGGGTAGCTGAGCGCTTAGTTGAAGAAGCTTGTCGTATAGAAGAGTCAAAAGGCGTTAAAATTTTTGAGCCGGGCTGCGGTGCAATTCATCGTTGTTTGGCTCATATTGGTAAATTACATCATTAACAGCCAGTCCGTATGTGATGGTGATTTAAAAATAATCACTTGTTACAAAAAATACGGAAGTTGCTTGACGTGGTCATATAAACATTGTTTAATACGCCCACTTCGGCGTGATAGCTCAGTAGGTAGAGCAACGGATTGAAAATCCGTGTGTCCCCAGTTCGATCCTGGGTCTCGCCACCATATTCGAAAAAGCCTCATACATTAACGTATGAGGCTTTTTTCATGTCTATCTATTTTGCCCAACACTTCGTTAATTCACTTGTGTATAAATCCCGTTTTATCCACAAGCACACTTACTTATCCCCAAACTCAGTTTATTTTTTGTGTTATGCCAAAATGATAATAAATAAGGCTCTAATCATGTGAACTATCATTAATTAGACGTTTTCCTAAACATACCGCTTCTACTTCGTCATAGCCGAGTTGTTCATAAAAATTCAGTACATTCAAATTATCTTTACGCACCAATAATTGAAGTTTTGGGCAGCCTCGAGCGATGAGTCGCTTTTCAAGCTGTTGAACAAGGGCTGTAGCTATGCCTAAGCGTTGTTGGTGGGGGTGAACAGCCAAATAATTAATCCATCCTCTATGGCCGTCATAGCCGCCCATAAGCGTACCAATCAGTTGCTCATCTTTAATCGCAACTAAAAACAAATCATCTTGTTGTGAGACTTTTCTAAAAATATCGGTTTCAGGATTATTCCAAGGTCGAGTCAGGCCGCAGCTTTCCCATAAAATGACGACATCTTCCAGATCCGCATTTGTAAATTGACGAATGATAAACATATGGATTTCTACTTTTTGTTTTGATGTGCTCAAAAGATAAAATAAAAATTCGGGCTTGAGCAGTGTTTATTAATAATTTACACAAATAAAAAAGCACCCCCTTAGGAGTGCTTTAATTCAACCCGTGATTTAAGCTGATTTTGCAACTGGTGCTGCTTGAAGCATTTGACCTGTTTCTTCGAAGTTTGCATGCCAAGACAGCGCCTCACGAAGTAAATGAGGAGTGTGTCCACCTTTAGCACATGCACGATCAAAGTAATCATTTAATGCATCACGATAAAGTGGGTGTACGCAATTATCGATAACAGCGCGAGCGCGTTCACGAGGCGCTAAACCGCGTAAGTCTGCTAAACCTTGTTCTGTCACTAAGATATCAACATCATGTTCACTGTGGTCAACATGGCTCACCATTGGCACGATAGAAGAGATATCGCCGCCTTTAGCAATTGATTTGGTCACAAAGATTGCCAAGTGAGCATTACGAGCGAAGTCACCAGAACCGCCAATACCGTTCATCATTTTAGTACCACATACGTGAGTCGAGTTCACGTTGCCGTAAATATCGAACTCAAGCGCAGTGTTAATGCCGATAATACCTAAACGGCGAACCAGTTCAGGGTGGTTAGAAATTTCTTGTGGACGAAGTACTAATTTGTCTTTGTAAGCTTCGATATTGCCAAAAACTTTCTCGCCACATTTTGCAGAAAGCGTAATTGAGCTACCAGAAGCAAATTTCATTTTGCCTGCATCAATGAGTTCAAAAGTACAGTCTTGTAATACTTCTGAGTACATGATGAGGTCTTCAAAGTCAGAATCTTTTAAACCTGTTAATACAGCATTCGCAATGGAACCGATACCCGCTTGTAATGGGCCAAGGCTCTTTGGTAAGCGACCTGCAGCAACTTCTTTATTAAAGAAAGCAATAAGGTGGTTTGCAATGCCTTGAGTTTCATCATCTGGCGGAGTTACCGTTGATGGTGAATCGTGAGTATCGTTAAATACAATACCGACAATCTTTGCAGGATCGATTTGAATTGCAGATGTACCAATGCGCTCATCCACTTTTGTTAATGGAATTGGAGTACGTGTTGGACGGTAAGTTGGAATATAGATGTCGTGTAAACCTTCAAAGCTTTCACTCAAAGATGTGTTGATTTCAACAATAACTTTCTCGGCAAAAATAGCGAAACTTGCAGAGTTTCCTACAGAAGTCGTTGGAATAATGCCGCCATCTTCAGTAATTGCAATTGCTTCAATTACCGCAACATCAGGACGTTTAAGCTGTTGGTTACGCATTTGTTCAACAGTTTCAGACAAATGTTGATCAATAAACATAACTTCGCCATTGTTAATGGCACGACGTAAAGTGTTGTCCACTTGGAATGGCATACGACGAGATAAAACACCTGCTTCCGTGAGTTGTTTGTCTAAGTCATTACCTAAGCTGGCACCCGTAATTAACGTGATTTTTAACGGATTTTTCTTTGCAAGTTCTACAAGTGCTTGTGGAACAGCTTTAGCTTCACCAGCACGAGTAAAACCACTCATACCTACGGTCATTCCATCTTCGATGAATTGCGCAGCTTGTTCAGCACTGATGACCTTGTCATGAAGAGAAGCTAGGCGAATACGACTTAAAGACATTGGACATCCTCAGAATTGTCAAAACATACGGGATTTTAGCTATGAAAAATTGAAAAGTGCATAGGTGTTAGGCTAAGGTCTAATTTTGTAAATAAATGGTGGTATAAATTATATTTATGGTTTTTATTTAATTGATTTTTATTGCTTTTATTTGTCTTTAAAATGAGCCTTTTAATAACCAACTGGTTAAATTAAAAGCGCTCACTCAAAGTTTGTTTTATTTTTTCTAATGGATTGATCGAGCTATTTTCTTCAGGGACTGATTTTGGGATCGGTAAAGAAATAATAACTTCTAAACCGCCTTGTTCACGGTTGTGAATTTGAATTTCACCATGATGAATATCGACAATACGTTTGACAATAGCCAATCCGAGTCCACTCCCTTGGATCGTTCTTGCGGCATCTCCACGGACAAAGGGCTGCATTAATTCTTCAATTTGATCTGGTGGAATACCTTCACCATGATCGGCAACAGTAATTAAAATATTTTCATTTTCAACTTTTGCACTGAGATCTATAGGTTCAGCACCATAGCGCTTTGCATTATTAATCAGGTTTGCAATAAGTCGTTTTAAAGAAAGGCTACGTGCCGGAATAATGGGCACATCCTGCATTTCGAATTGAATATCAAGTGGCTTAAATTGCACAACAAGTTCTTGCAAAAGCATATTGATATTGGTGTCTTTCAACTCTTCATCTGAACCATCACGCATATACGAAATGAACTGATTAAGAATCGCATCCATATCATCTACGTCATAAACCAGACCTTCGCGTAAGAACTCGTCAGGTAGCATTTCTGCTGTTAAACGAATGCGCGTTAAGGGAGTTCGCAAATCATGTGAGATACCAGCCAACATAATACGTCGTTCACGCTCGGTTTGATCAAGCGTATAGACCATACGGTTAAAGGCTTGGTTCACCTGTCGAATTTCTAATGGACCATGATTGGTATCTAGGTAAGGCGCTGTTCCTGATTTACTATATTCATTGGCAGCATTTTGCAAACGACGCAAAGGGCGGTTCATTTGTCTTACTAGAATCAAAATAATGATAGCTGATAGTAGAGGAACACCAACGACCCAACCAATTAATAGCTCAGGACTGTAGTTTGCATAGGTTTTTAAAGGTTCACGAACCCAGTTTCCATGCATTTCAGGTGTTTGAATCCAAATACGTGGGCTAGGTTTAAACTGGAAGTAAACCGTAACATTCTTAGCCCCAATCTCATTTGCCAGTTTTTGTTCGATTTGATTAGTAAAAAACTCAGCAATTACTTTATCGCGGACACTTGGATATTCTTTGGGATTGGTAATGTATTCAATTCCAACACGATTACGTAACCACTCATCAACATCGACTTCATTTTCGCGATGAAAAATTCGTATATCTGGATTGTTGACGAGCTCGAGTTCAACTGCAAGATAACGCGCGTGTTGTTGAATTTCAGGTAAGTAAAGAGTGCGCCAAAAGAACCATAACGACATAAATAAGCTAAAAAATACCACCAGCAGTACCAGAATAGTGGTACGCATGGCAGCAGAGCGCGGCTTAATTTTGTCGAGAAAACGTTCCCACCGAGTTCGTTTCCGTTCTGAGTAGGTAGCGTAATCAGTAAAGTTTTGTGGCGCGATTGGATCTAAACTCACTCTATCTTATCTCAAACTTATTCCGCACCATCTGGAACAAATACATAACCCACGCCCCATACCGTTTGGATATAACGTGCACGTGCAGGATTATCTTCAATTAAACGACGTAGGCGAGAGACTTGAACGTCAATTGAACGTTCCATTGCACCCCATTCACGACCACGAGCTAAATTCATGAGTTTGTCGCGCGTTAATGGTTCACGTGGGTGTTGTACCAATGCTTTTAATACTGCAAATTCACCAGTCGTTAAGGTAACGATTTGCCCTTCGCGTGTCAGCGTGCGGGTAGACAAGTCTAAAGACCATGGTCCAAAGCTTACAACTTCAACTTGTTGGCTTGGAGCACCGGGAACTTCACGAACTTGGCGACGTAATACAGCACGGATACGGGCTAAAAGTTCATTTGGATTAAATGGTTTTGGTAAGTAATCGTCTGCACCAGCTTCCAGACCTGCAATACGGTCTGAATCGCTACCACGCGCTGTTAACATGATAATAGGTGTATCAATATTTGATTGGCGTAAACGACGGCAAATACTCAAACCATCTTCAACTGGCAACATAAAGTCGAGTACGATAAGTGAAAATAACTCACGTTGTAATAAACGGTCCATTTGCGAAGCATCGTGGGCAGTTTTTACAACAAAGCCTTTATCTTCCAAAAAACGTTGCAAGAGGGTACGTAAACGCACATCGTCATCGACCACTAAAATACGTTCGACACGATCCGTTTCGTTGTGTACGGTTTCAGGATGTTCAGCAGGTACAACTAAACTCATGATGTACTCCCTTTTAAAGTCATAATTTATATATTATTGGGTCGGTCAGGCTTATTGCCAGCAAGCCCTCAGTATAATGCTGATGTTCTCGTTAAGACTATGTATCAATTTGCTCAAAATTACAATTTTCAAGGTGGTTTGAAACCAAAAAACAACATCTTAAGCCCATAATTTAGCAAAGACTGATCTAAAAAAACAAATAGTTAAATATTTGATAAATTTTTAATAATTAAATAGTAATAACTAATTGTTTCAAATAAGTTATTTTAGGTAAACCAACTTGGTTGTTATAAAGCTTTTAATTGTTGAAGTAAGCAGATGGTTGGGTTGGTTAAAAGATTGGACGAATAAAACCTTGTTGAATCGCTATGTTTTTAGCTTTTGAGGAATGTATCAATATTATCATTTTCTCATAATTTATAATAAAATTTTGTCACTTTCATGACACAAGACCTACGTTTATATTTTATAAAGATTAAAAAACAGAGCTCCGCCTCAACTTTTTCATACTTGAACTCCTGTTTTTATGTGTTCTAGTAGTCGTAAAAAGTATAAATATTCAGAGTCAATACAAAAAAACGTTTTGAATACGCAAACAAGTGTGGATTTTATGGGCTTGGTCTTTATAATCAGTGCTTTTAAACTTTATCCTTGTGGGATCAAACACGATGACTGACTTAGTTCAGCAGTTGGCAAGTGAGCTTGCCGTACGTCCAAACCAAGTAGAAGCTGCCATCCGCTTAATTGATGAAGGTGCCAGTGTTCCATTTATTGCCCGTTACCGTAAAGAAGTAACACAAGGTTTAGATGATACGCAGTTACGCCAATTAGATACTCGTTTAGCGTATTTACGTGATTTATATGAGCGCCGTGAAAAGGTTATTCAGTCATTGCAAGAACAGAATAAATTGAGTGATGACTTGTTGGCGCGGGTGAATGCAGCCGAAACAAAAAATGCTTTAGAAGAAATCTATGCACCGTATCGTCCTAAGCGTACGAGTAAATCTTTTAAAGCAAAAGAAGCAGGTTTAGGACCAATTGCTGAAAAAATTATTGCTGAACAAGTTGACCCGACAGAAGCATTGGCTGGATTCAGTCATGAAGACTATCCAGATGTTGAAAGTCAGTTAGATGCAATTCAGCATATTCTGATTGATGACTGGGCACAAAATATTTCACTGACTACAGAATTAAAAACAACTTTTGCAAAAACTGCGGTTTTAAAAAGTGCGGTTGCATCTGAAGAAAAGAAAGAAGTTGGTAAAAAATTCCGTGATTACTTTGAATTCTCTGAAGGTTTAAACAAATTACCTTCTCATCGTTTATTAGCGATGTTACGTGGTCGTCAAGAAAACGTATTGGGTTTAAAAGTAGATGGTGAAGATGATGCACCATTGGCACGTATCGAAACCGAATACAACCTTGAGCAAGTTCAACCTCAAGCACGTCAGGATTTCTTAAAGCAAACTGCAAAATTATTCTGGTTAGGCAAGATTCGTCCTCAAATCGAACATTCATTGCTGACAGAAAAACGTCTTACTGCTGAAGCAGAAGCAATGCAGGTATTTGCTGAAAATCTTCGTCATTTATTATTGTCAGCGCCAGCTGGTAGCCGTACTACTTTGGGTGTTGACCCTGGTATTCGTACTGGTGTGAAACTGGCAGTAATCAGCGATGCAGGTGATGTACTCGCTCACAGCACGATTTATCCATTTGCTCCAAAAGAAGATAAAGAAGGCTCAATTGCTGAACTTGCACGCCTATGCCGTGAATATAATGTAGAGCTCATTGCAATTGGTAATGGTACAGCTAGCCGTGAAACAGAAGCTGTTGTTGCTGAAATGATGGCTGCGAATACTGATCTGAATTTAACACGAATCACTGTAAGTGAAGCGGGTGCATCTGTTTACTCTGCAAGTGAACTTGCGTCGGCAGAACTTCCAGAACTTGACGTTTCAATTCGTGGTGCAGTTTCTATTGCTCGCCGTTTACAAGATCCACTTGCTGAACTTGTTAAGATTGATCCGAAATCAATCGGTGTGGGCCAATATCAACACGATGTGAACCAGACCGGTTTGGCAAAAACACTTGATGCAGTGGTAGAAGACTGTGTGAATGCTGTAGGCGTTGATGTAAATACCGCTTCACCAGCAATCTTGGCTTATATTGCAGGTTTAAACAAAGCAATTGCTCAACAGATTGTTGAATACCGCAAAGAGCATGGTCGTTTTGACAATCGTCAAGCGTTGAAAAGCGTACCGCGTTTAGGTGATCGTACTTTTGAACAAGCAGCTGGTTTCTTACGTATTCAAAATGGTTCTGAACCTTTAGATGCTTCTTCAGTTCACCCTGAAAGTTATGGTCTTGTTGAGAAAATTGTTGCAGCAAAAGCAACAACGGTTAAAGACATCATTGGTAATACTGAAATCATTCGCCAAGTAAAAGCTGATGAATTTGTTGATGACAAATTCGGTTTACCAACAATTCAAGACGTTTTAGCTGAACTTGAAAAACCGGGTCGTGACCCACGTCCAGAGTTCCATACTGCTAAATTCCGTGAAGATATTACTGAAGTTGGTCAATTGACAGAAGGCATGCAGCTTGAAGGTGTGATCACTAATGTCACAAACTTTGGTGCCTTTGTTGATATTGGTGTTCATCAGGATGGTTTAGTTCATATTTCTGAATTAGCGAATGAGTTCGTTTCTGATCCGCATAAAGTTGTAAAACCGGGCCAGATCGTACAAGTACGTGTGATGCAGGTTGATGTTGAACGTAATCGCGTGAACTTAAGTATGCGTGCTGAAGGTTCTGCTCCTGTTAAAGCGCAGCGTCCACCACGTCGCGAACAAAACTCAGAACAGCGTTTTGAGCGTAAACCTCAAGGTAAACGTCCTCAACCGCGTAAAGATCAAGTTGAACGTCCTCAGCGTAGCAAGCAAGATAAACCACAAGAACAAAAGATTGGCGGTTTAGGTGCATTGTTACTACAAGCAGGGATTAAAGGCTCTAAATAAGAGTTTTTAATTGATAAAAAGGCCTCCAGTCGGAGGCTTTTTTTTATAGGTTAAGAATTATTTTTTAACAGTTATATAAAAGCAGATAAGAAAAAAATCGCAGTCGTAAAGATGAGGTGAATCTTAAGATCAACAAAACGTTGTGAAACCTACAATCAAATATACAACGTTATAGCATAACTCAACTTTAACGATATTCAGTTGTCCGACACCATCAACCAAGCCTTGAAGCAATTAATCACTTTCAGGCTGTAATAGTACAACTTTGCTTATTTCTTTATTATAAATGGTTGTTTTATGTCGGTTTTAAACCTGAAAAATAGATTTCATTTAAAAGACCTCCTGTCAGGAGTTGTCGTATTCCTTGTGGCATTACCGCTGTGTTTGGGTATCGCTTTAGCCTCAGGAGCTCCCATTATCTCTGGCATTATTGCTGGTATTGTTGGTGGTATTATTGTTGGCTTACTGAGTGGCTCCCACATCAGTGTAGCCGGACCAGCAGCAGGACTAACTGCTGTAATTCTTGTACAGTTAGAACAATTAGGCGGCAATTATGCCGCCTTTTTATTGTGTATTATTTTCGCAGGGGTTCTGCAAATTCTCTTTGGATTATTTAAGTTAGGCTTTTTTGCAAACTTTATTCCAAATAATGTCATTTTGGGATTACTGGCGGCCATTGGTGTCATCCTGATTGCGACACAATTACCTTATCTGTTCGGGCTTTCTGATTTTTCATGGAAACAGGTTTGGACTTCAACGCCAGATGCATTTCTTCAGCGTTTTGATGGAGGAGCTGCACTCATTGGTTTGCTCAGTTTATTCTTAATTTTGGCGTGGGATAGTAGTCCACTCAAAAAACTAACTTTACCTTCTGCTCTGATTGCAGTTGTGTTGGCAGCGGTTTTAAATTTTATTTTGGTGAGTATTGGCTCCCCTTGGGCAGTGCAAGTTGATAACCTCATTCAATTGCCGAATATCTTACAAGCACCCGAAAAAGTATTAATTTTCCCTGATTTTAGCTATTTAGCTGAGCCTATGATTTACACAGGAGCAATTACGCTTGCTGTCGTTGCATCGTTAGAAACATTATTGAATCTGGAAGCGGCAGATAAAATCGACCCTCAAAAACGCTCTTCTCCTCCTAACCGTGAACTCTGGGCACAAGGTACAGGTAACATCATTTCTGGCTTAATTGGTGGAATGCCTGTGACCTCAGTGATTGTACGTAGTTCGGTAAATGCAAATACAGGCGCGCGTAGTAAATGCTCTACCATTATTCATGGCGTATTGTTGCTGCTAGCGGTTTTGTTCTTTGTGCCATTAATGAACATGATTCCTCTGTCGGCATTGGCTGCAATCTTAATCGTGACAGGCTTTAAGCTTACCCACCCAAAACTCTTTAAACAGCTTTATCAAAAAGGTTGGAAACAGTTTTTACCTTTTATTATTACCTTAGTTGCAATTTTACTGACCGATCTTTTAATGGGAATTTTAATTGGTCTGTTCACCAGTAGTGCTTTTATTCTCTATGGTAATTTTAATAAAGGTATTCGTGTTTATAGAGAGAAGCGCTTACATGGCGTAGTGACTCGTATTGAGCTTCCGTCACAAGTGACTTTTCTTAATCGTTCTGCACTTATTTCAGCATTGGAACATGTGCATAAACATCAACAACTCATTATTGATGCGACTCAATGTGATTCAATCGATCCTGATATCTATCAAGTTATTCAAGATTATCAAAGTGAAACGGCTATTAAACGCCAAGTAAATCTTAAACTGGTCGGGTTTAAACAGCACTATCAAGATGTTGATGATGCCGTACTTGATATTGATATTAGTACACATGACTTGCAACAAAAGCTGAGTCCTCAACAGGTCGTCAACTTACTTAAAGAAGGGAACGAACGTTTTGTAAAAAATGAACGTCTACAAAGAGATATTTATCGACAAATTCGTGTTACTGCAGATGAAGGGCAGCATCCGATTGCAGCAGTGCTTGGTTGTATGGATTCACGTGCACCTACCGAGATGATTTTTGATGTAGGTATTGGTGATCTGTTTAGCTTACGAATTGCAGGTAATATTGCGGGGCAAAAAGTACTGGGTTCTCTTGAGTTTGCTTGTCAGGCTAAAGGCTCTAAAGTCATTGTTGTTTTAGGACATACCGATTGCGGTGCTGTGACGAGTGCATGCCAATTACGTCTAGAACAAAAGCAAGTGTCTGATGTGAAGGAAATGCCACACATTCAATATGTGCTTGGGCCATTGATGCATTCGGTTGATAGCGTATATGACATTATGCAGCCACGTGAATTAGGTAATGCTTTTATCAGTCAAGTCACAGCAATGAATGTTCACTACAACATCCAGTACATTATTAACAACAGCAGTGTGCTTCAAGATATGGTGGAACGAGGTGAGATTGTAGTTGTTGGTGCAATTTACGATGTAAAAACAGGGCATGTCCAATTTCTTGATTGATCAGCTCTTGAATTAAAAAAAGCGCCTTATAAGGCGCTTTTTTTCACTATGGCATCAACTCAAAATTACCAGTGCTCACCTGGGAAAATGCGTGCATATGCTTTTTGTGCCCAGTTTAATTTCTCGGTTTTTTCACCTTTTGCTGCATCTGAACTTGGGAACAAACGGAAACCAATCGACATAAACATATTGTTGATGCCTGGTGCAACCGAATATGTCATTGAAGCTAAGCGGCCTAAGTTAGTTGCCATACGTTTCGGGCGTTTCACAATTGCATAAGCAATTAAGTCAGCAGCCTGATCAGGTGAAAGTGTTGGTACATATTTATAAATTTTAGTCGGTGCAATCATTGGGGTACGAACCAATGGCATATAAATTGAAGTAATCGCAATTTTGTGTGCATGAACTTCGGCCGATAGACAGCGGCTAAATGCATCAAGCGCTGCTTTAGACGCAACATAAGCAGAAAAGCGAGTCGCATTTGCTAACACACCAATCGAGCTAATATTAATAATTTGTCCATCTTTACGCTGAATCATATGTGGCAAAATATTAAGAACTAGGCGTACTGCACCAAAATAATTTAATTGCATCGTGCGTTCAAAGTCATGAAAACGATCATAAGACTCATGTACGGCACGGCGAATAGAGCGACCTGCGTTATTAATTAAAATATCAATGTGATCAACAGTTGCTAAAATTTCTTTAGATACTTGGTCAATCATGTCCATGTCATTGAGATCACACGGGAAAATTGATGCCTTACCGCCACGGCTTTCAATATCTGCTTTCACTTCTTCCAGAGTTTCTTGTGTACGGGCAACCAGTAAAACATGGGCACCAGCATCAGCAAGTTTATTTGAAATCGTTAATCCGATTCCACTCGAGGCGCCTGTCACTAAAATGACTTTATCTTGTACCTTTTCCTGGAACAGAGCTTCTAATTTTTTATTCACAGCATTTTACCTAAGTAGGGGCAGGGACTATTTATTCCGGTATGTAATTTTTATTTTTTACAACCGTAGGTTCATCCAAATGAACTCATAAATATGGCTATTATCTTAATAGATGTTTAAAAATTGTCTAGTCTGTAAATATATGAAATTTAACAATTTATTTAGAGTAAAAACTCTAAAATACGATCTTAATCTATTAATTCTTTTAGTTATGCAATAAATGAAAAATAAAAAAGCCTCTACTTCTAGAGGCTTATTGAATAGTTTAAAAGTTATACAGCTGAAAGTGCTTGGTCTAAATCGGCAATTAAGTCATCAATATGCTCAATTCCAATTGAAAGGCGTACCATATCTTCGCTTACACCAGCAGATTTAAGTTCTTGTTCATTAAGCTGGCGATGAGTCGTCGTTGCAGGATGACACGCCAAACTTTTTGCATCACCAATATTTACGAGACGAGTAAATAACTGAAGTGCATCGATGAAGCGAGTCCCCCCTTCGAGACCATCTTGTACGCCGAAAGATAAAATTGCAGAAGGTTTACCTTTTACATATTTTTGAGCAAGTTGATGCTGTGGATGATCTTTTAAACCTGCGTAATTAACCCATTTTACTTTTGGATGAGTCTGTAAATATTCCGCAATTTTTTGAGCATTTTCAGTATGACGTTCCATGCGGAGGCTTAAGGTCTCTAAGCCTTGTAAAATCAAGAAAACACTAAGCGGGCTAATTGCCGCACCTGTATTACGTAGTGGTACAACACGAGCTCGTGCAATATAAGCAGCTTCACCTAAAGCTTCGACATAATTTACACCGTGATAACTTGGATCAGGGGTGTTCAAAACTTTAAAACGTTCCGGATATTTACCCCAAGGGAATTTGCCGCTATCTACAATCGCCCCTCCAATGCTATTGCCATGACCGCCGATATATTTTGTAAGAGAGTGAATGACGATATCTGCGCCATATTCAAATGGTTTTAATAAAGCAGGGGTGGCAACCGTATTATCGACAATGACAGGTACACCATATTCATGGGCAATTTTTGAAATTTCTTCTAAATCGATGATATTTCCGAGCGGGTTACCAATCGACTCAACAAAAACAAGTTTAGTTTTATCATCAATTAAATTACGTAAGCTTTCAGGTTTTTGATAATCAAAAAAGCGAACTTCAATGCCTTGTTTGGGTAAGGTATGGGCAAATAGATTATACGTTCCGCCATACAAGGTTGAGACAGAAGCAATATTATCTCCAGCTTCGGTAATCGTCTGAATTGAATAAGTAATTGCTGCCATTCCAGAAGCTAAGGCTAAAGCACCAATCCCGCCTTCGAGTGCAGCAAGGCGTTGCTCAAGTACAGCAGTGGTCGGGTTCATAATACGGGTATAGATATTACCCTGAACTTTTAAATCAAAAAGATCGGCACCGTGCTGGGTATTATCAAATGCGTAAGAGGTAGTTTGATAAATAGGGACTGCAACAGCTTTTGTGGTTGCCTCTGGTGAATAGCCTGCATGAATGGCTAAGGTTTCATCTTTATACGTCATGATTACTTCATCTTCGTGAGTTAAATATTGAGCGAGTCTAGCCTAAAATTGGTATAGAAAATTGCAGAAATTCTGGTTTGTTTTCTAATTTTAGGAATAAAGATAGAAAAATATACGCTGAAACGCTGTATAAATCTTATACATAAACATTTTGCAACTTATTGAAAAAGAAAATTGTTTGATAAATCCGTACGATGGAAATCATAACTTCAAGTCAATGAGGTTTTCAGCGTATAATACGCGCGATTATTTATCGCTTATGCGATGTATTGGTTTTTCAATTGAGGAGTCCTGCGTGGCCCAATATATTTATACGATGAACCGAGTGTCTAAAATGGTTCCGCCAAAGCGCGAAATCTTAAAAGACATCTCTTTATCATTTTTCCCGGGTGCCAAAATTGGTGTACTCGGTTTGAACGGTGCAGGTAAATCTACCCTGCTTCGTATTATGGCTGGCGTAGATAAAGATTTCTCTGGTGAGGCTCGTGCACAACCTGGAATTAAAATCGGCTATTTAGAGCAAGAACCACCGCTAGATCCAACTAAAAACGTTCGTGGTAACGTTGAAGATGGCGTGCGTGAAGCTTTAGATGCGTTAGAACGTCTTGATCAGGTTTTTGCAGAATATGCAGACCCAGATGCAGATTTTGATGCACTTGCAAAAGAGCAGGAAAAATTAGAATCAATTATCCATGCTTGGGATGCACACAACCTAAACAACCAGCTTGAAATTGCTGCGGATGCTTTGAATCTTCCAGCTTGGGATGCAGACGTAACATTACTTTCTGGTGGTGAGCGTCGTCGTGTTGCACTGTGCCGTTTATTGCTTTCGAAACCAGATATGTTACTTCTGGACGAGCCAACGAACCATTTAGATGCAGAATCTGTAACTTGGTTAGAACGTTTCTTGAAAGATTTCCCGGGCACTATCGTTGCGATTACGCATGACCGTTATTTCTTGGATAACGTGGCTGAGTGGATTCTTGAACTTGACCGTGGTATGGGCATCCCTTATCAAGGTAACTATTCTTCTTGGTTAGAACAAAAGAATGCTCGTTTAGAGCAGGAAAATAAACAAGAAGAGTCTTTTGCTAAAGCATTGAAAAAAGAACTTGAATGGGTTCGTTCAAATGCTAAAGGTCAGCAAAAGAAAAACAAAGCGCGTATGGAACGTTTTGAAGAGCTTAACTCTAAAGAATTCCAACAACGTAATGAAACATCTGAAATCTACATTCCACCTGGCCCACGTTTGGGTAACAAAGTGGTGGAAGTTGAAGGTATCAGTAAGTCATTTGACGGTCGCGTGTTGTACGAAAACTTAACTTTTACCGTACCTCCAACAGCGATTGTTGGTATCGTTGGTCCAAACGGTGCGGGTAAAACAACTTTATTCCGTATGATGACTGGCGAACAGCAACCTGATACAGGTACTGTGACCTTAGGTGAGTCAGTTAAAGTGGCTTATGTTGGTCAGATTCGTGACACTTTGGATAATAATAAAACTGTTTGGGAAGAAGTTTCTGGCGGTTTAGATATCTTAAAAATCGGTGATTACGAAATCGCATCACGTGCTTATATCGGCCGTTTTAACTTTAAAGGTCAAGATCAGCAAAAACGTGTAGGTGAATTGTCTGGTGGTGAGCGTAACCGTTTACAACTTGCGAAGATCTTACAGTTAGGTGCAAACGTTATCTTACTGGATGAGCCATCGAACGACTTGGATATTGAAACTTTACGTGCGCTTGAGGATGCAATTCTTGTATTCCCAGGTACGGTAATGGTGGTATCGCATGACCGTTGGTTCCTTGACCGTATTGCGACACATATTTTGTCATTTGAAAATGAACAGCCAGAATTCTACGCAGGTAACTATGCAGAATATGAAGCATATCGTCAGTCACGTTTAGGTGATGACGCTGTTCAAAAACGTACGAAATACAAAAAAATTAGCGGTTAATCTCTGCTAATTGAAAAAACCAGCCTAAGGGCTGGTTTTTTGTTTTATGAGAAAGCTAGTTTACTAAAAGCTTCTTGTAAGCGACGCTCCGCATCGGGGTGACCTTGACTGGCTGCTTTTTTCAGCCATTTTTCAGCTTCACTATAATTTTTATCTAGGCCAAATTGACCATTAAGATAACCAATACCGAGTTTAAAGGAAGCATCGGCGTTACCTCTTAAAGCTGCACGGAGATAGCACCACATTGCATTGCGGTCGTTTGGAGTAATATCTAACCAATTTTGCATACGTTCATGATCTTGTACGGCTAACTCTTCAAAGCGTAAGCCTTGTTCAATTTCATCTACAGCTTGCGAATGCATATCAGATGGCAAGTTTTCAAAAGCAAACAAGTGATTAAGCCCATGCTTGATTGATTTCATATTCATGATAGTCTCCCTTGTTCCTCAATTTGATTGAATTGACTCACACTTTTAAGCTAGTCCCTTATATTGAAATCTTATGTTTTTTTTTGTAAATGTGATATAGCGCCTTTGGATGAAAAATAATGAAGTTTTGGCTTACATAAAAGTTACACGTGTTTTTATGTTAAGAAGATTAATTAGAGCTTCTCTTTATACCTAGCGTATGACCGAGTTTTAAAAAAATAGAAAACAATATTTTTTGATTTTTTCTTCAATTTATTTTGACTAGAACGTTTAATTAAAAGTTATAAATATCAAACAAAAGAAATTTTTTTAAACAAAACCAGCCTAAGGGCTGGTTTTTTTATTTTAAGAGTGAAAGATCTTATTTATTAAAGTCACCATGTAAATCTGACCATATTAATGATGGAGCTACCGTAATCACATCAAAGGTCATTGCTAAAGGGTATAATGCCATGCGTGTTACACGTTTAAACGGATGTTTCTTGGTTATTTCATCTTTTTGCTGTAAAGCGACTGGATAGGGAACTGAGAGTTGCTGTTGAATTTTTTGATTCTCTGCTTTTTGGTAAATCTTTCCTTTAAAGCGGATGATGGTGAAAGGATAAAAAACTTGTTGTTGATTTTCCATTGCCATGAATTGATTCTTAAAACCTAAGGTCTTTAAAAGTTCCTTTTGCTTTTCATCCATTTTGGACGTAGGGATATTATAACGAATCGTTATTTCTCCATGGAAATGGGTGGAATCATCCATCTCAAGTACAAGAGGTGATGGTGTCTTTATTGTTCTCTGCTCTGCTGGAATACTTTTGATAATATTTAAAAGGTTTGAGCTACCGTCAGTCATTAAATAATTATAATCTTGACCGATAAATACAAAGCCTTGTTCTTGATCATTTTTAACTGCTTGACCTAAGGCAATAATTTGATCGGTTTTTAAAGTGGTTGTTTTAATTTCAGTTGTTTCATTTGGTAAAGCGGTGGACAACATATTGGTCGCGCAGCCCGTTAAGCCTAGACAAATGGTTAATATAGATGCAGAAAAAAGCTTGTACATAAAGGTTACTCAAAAGAAATTATTTTTGTCTCGTATAACGTGAGATAAGTTCTAAATTAAAAAACGGAGATTTATGAATCGAGGTTTTGTAATTTTATTACATGCCTAGAGCCTGTTATAGTGCCTTTGTTCAACTTTTTAGTTCAATGGTGTGCTTTTGCTACGTTCCGCAATTTTTATGTCCGTCTTGTTTAGTTTGCTCATATTCCAGAGTTTATGGAATGTGGCAGCTGCATTTTGCGCGCATGAAAATCAGGAAAAAGCATTGCATCATTTCGGGCATCACGCAGCTTTAGATGTATACCAACCTTCACATCAAGCTCATACTGAACAGAAAGATGCTGGAAACGCCTCTCATAAACCGCCTTTAAATTTGCAAGATCATCATGATCATTTGCCTTCATGTTTTCATGTGGTGATGACTGAAGTTGCAAAGCAAGCTGAAACACCTGTAGTGCATGTGCAGGAACTCTCACAAATTTATCACTGGTCTAATTCTTACCAGTCGCCCCATCTTACTGCTTTAAAACCTCCTCCTGTTTTATCCCCGCTATAGGTGGGGTAGCCAAAACGAGCCCACCGCATCTCTTATTTATTGCGGGGCAAAAACATGTCTTCTATTTTTTCAACTCGATTGAGTTCTACTTCTCACTTAGAGAATAACGTTAAGATAACGTTAAAAAAAGTTTTAACAATCTCAAGCCTATCTGTTGCCATGCTATTGGCTGGACAAGTAGCGATGGCTCAGTCTGAGATTCAACAAGAACGTTATATTCAAAAAGCAGCGTTTACTTTTGACCAAGCCTTAGAGCAGGTACAAAAATATCAAAGTCAGCAAGGGGTTTGGCAAGCACAGCAGCAAATGGCTGAGGCCAATTTAAAGCAAAGTCGTTTATGGGCCAACCCAAGTCTTTCTATTGAACAAACTGGTTTCCAAAGTGATCAAGAAAAAGAACTTGCGATAGGCATTTCTCAGCCTTTAGATATTTTTGGACAACGTAAGGCTGCGCAAAACTTGGCAAAAGTGGAAATATCAAAAATTGATTTGGCCGAGCAGCGTTATCAAGCTGAACTTGGATTAATCGTTAAATATTTCTGGTCACAAGTAGCTTTGCTTGAGCTTGAAAAGTTTCTTATTGCAGAGCAGCTAGAAGTCAGCCAAGAAAATTTGTTGGCATCGGAAAAGCGTTATCAAGCAGGAAGTATTGCGCAAGTGGATGTAGATCGAGTGCGGATGTCTCACTTGGAAAATCAGCGTTTATACCAACAAGTTGATTTAAAACTTCAAGTTGCGAAACAGCAATTGGTGAACTTATGGGGAGGTGGTTCAAGTCAGTTTCAGCTATTCCAAAGTCCAAATCAGTTATGGGCATTGGCAGCGAATGTAGAACCAAGCCAAGATGTGCAAAATAATTTATTAGAGCGTTCTTTCCAGTTAGATGCTCTTGCGCAGCAAGCCAATATTCAACAGCTTAAAGCAAAAGCAAGACCGCAGCCTACTGTAACTTTAGGTGTTAATAACACTCGTTCTCCAGAACAGAGTACGGATAACCAAATTCGTTTAGGTGTGGAAATTCCTTTAAATCTTTTTAATCGCCAGCAATACGGAATCAAGATTGCTCAGGCCAAACAAGAGTTATCTCAACGCCAGCAAAGCTTTTATCGACAGCAAAATCAGGTTGATATTGAAACCCTAATATCAGAGTTAAAAGGTTTACGCATCCAGTTTAAACAACTGAATGATCAGCAAGTTCCTCTTGCTATTCAAGTTCAGCAAAAAACATTGCAAGGTTTCCGTTTGGGTAAGTTCGCCGTTACCGATGTTCAACAAGCCACCATGCAATTGCAAGACGTGCGCTTACGTAAAGTCGAGCTATTAAAACAAGCTTGGCAAAATTCAATTGAAATTCAAAGTTTACGTCTTGGGTTAGAACCAGAGCAAATCATGGCGAAAGATGCCTTAATGCAACTCAATCAACGTGCTTGGCAACAAAGTCAAACATTCCCAACTCAGGCAGGAGAATAATAATGTCGACAAATTTAAAGAAAAATTCTCAATGGCTTTGGGTCGGGGTGATTACTGCAATCACTGCACTATTAATTGGTTTACTGGTTTTAAATTCAAAAAACAAATCTAATTCTTCTGAAGCATCGGAAGGTCACGGGCATGCTGAAGAAAAGGGTGAAGAACACCATGAAGAAGGTGAAAAACCACTGCTACTCACTGCTCAGCAAATGCAGGAACAAAATTTAAAAATTGAACAAGCTGAACTAGGTGAAGTTCCTCAACTTCAAACTTATCCAGCAAAACTGGTTGTGAATACAGACCGACAAGCCCATGTCTCGCCAAGCTTTAGTGGTCGTGTCGAAGCGGTATATGTTGAATTAGGGCAACAGGTTAAAAAAGGGCAGGCTCTCGCAAGCTTATTGGTTCCAGATCTGGTCGATCAACAAGCGAATTTGCAAATTGCACAGTCTAATCTTGATTTAGCGCGTCAGGACTGCGAGCGTGAACGTAGCTTATGGTCTCAAGGAATTTCTGCCAAACAAGATTATCAACGAGCTTATAACGCCTATCAACAAGCACAAATTCAAGTGAAAGCAGCTCGCTCACGTCTAAGTGCTTTCGGGGTGGGTTCGGGTTCAGGAGGGCGCTATACCTTAACGGCGCCAATTGCTGGGATGGTGAGTAACAAAGATATTGTGGTAGGTGAAAACGTACAGCTAGCAGACCAGCTTTTTATTATTAATCAGCTTGATCAGTTGTGGCTGGAGTTTATATTACCAAGCACCGCAAATCTGAATTTACAGCCAAATCAGCAGATTGAATTTAAATCTTTACAAACTGGGAATGCATTTAAAGCTCAAGTTCAAAGTTTAACAACTGAAGCCGATGCTCAAACGGGGCGTTTACAAGTGCGTGCCAAGGTCTTGGCAAATAGTAATGAATTGCGTCCAAACTTAATGGTTAATGTTGAGCTGAATTCTTCAGGCACAATGCAAAAAGTGACCCGTGTAAAAGCTCAGGCGATTCAACAAGTCGAAGGTAAAGACGTTATCTTTACCCCAAAAATGGTCAAAACAGGCTTTGAGTTTGAACCTGTCACAGTACAGTTGGGACAACGTTCTAAAGATGGTCAGTGGGTCGAAGTTGTAAAAGGTATTAATCCAAGCCAGCGCTATGTGGCAGAAGGTAGCTTCTTGCTGAAATCCGAACTGGAAAAAGGAGAGGCGGAGCATGGACATTAATAAACCAGAGCTACCCAAACCAGAAGGGTTGTTTGATAGAGTTATTCAGTTTGCTATTCAAAATGCTATTTGGGTCATGTTATTTGTACTGACTTGGATTGGAGTTGGGATCTGGAGTTATCAAAAGCTTCCTATTGATGCAGTTCCAGATATTACTAATACGCAAGTTCAGATTAATACTCAAGCCAATGGGTATACCGCCTTAGAGGTTGAACAGCGGATTACCTATCCTATTGAAAATGCGATGGCTGGTATTCCTAATCTGGAACAAACCCGCTCTATTTCACGTTATGGGCTTTCCCAAGTCACCATCATTTTTAAAGATGGAACCGATATTTATTGGGCAAGACAACTGATTAACCAACGTTTACAAGAGGCGGACGGGCAACTGCCCGAATCAGTCGATCCAGTCATGTCTCCTGTTTCTACAGGTTTAGGTGAAATTTACCAATGGGTGGTAAAAGCAAAATCAGGCGCTAAGAAAGCAGATGGTACGGCCTATACAGCCATGGACTTACGTGAAATTCAGGACTGGATTGTGCGTCCTCAATTGCAGCGTGTGAAAGGCGTAGCAGAGATTAACAGTATTGGCGGCTACAATAAAACCTATATTGTGTCACCTGATTTAAAACGTTTGCAGCAGCTTCAGATTTCAATCAATGAATTTCAAACTGCTCTGCAAGAAAATAATGAAAATCGTGGTGCTGGTTTCATTGAAGAAAATGGAGAGCAACTCACCGTTCGTGTGCCAGGCATGCTAAGTAGTGTTCAAGATATTCAAAACATTACTGTGAGCACCAAAAATGGGTTACCAATTCGTGTGACCGATGTGGCAAATGTTTCTATTGGGCATGATTTAAGAACAGGAGCTGCAACTTACAACGGTGAGGAAACGGTTCTTGGCATTGCCATGATGATGATGGGAGAAAATAGCCGTACCGTTGCTCAGGCGGTTGATAACAAAATTAAGGAAATTCAGCCTACATTACCTAAAGGTGTGGAAATCGAAACGGTTTATGACCGAACAACTTTAGTAAACAAAGCAATTGCAACCGTACAGAAGAACCTTGTTGAAGGTGCCATTCTAGTTATTGTGATTTTGTTTATTTTTCTAGGCAATTTTAGAGCTGCTTTAATCACAGCCTGCGTTATTCCACTTTCGATGTTATTTACCCTAACAGGTATGGCTGAACAAAACATTAGTGCCAACCTCATGAGCTTAGGAGCGCTTGATTTCGGGATTATTGTAGATGGTGCTGTTGTTATTGTAGAGAACTGTATTCGACGTCTAGCAGAAGCACAGCATGCTTTACATCGACCCCTTACCCGAGCTGAGCGATTCAAAGAAGTATTTCTTGCAGCAAAACAGGCTCGTCGACCACTTATTTTTGGGCAAATGATTATTTTGGTGGTCTATTTACCTATTTTTGCTTTATCTGGTGTTGAAGCCAAAATGTTTCATCCAATGGCGATGACAGTGGTGATTGCATTATTGGGTGCCATGATTCTTTCTGTGACATTTGTACCTGCGGCAGTTGCTCTTTTTGTTACGGGTGAAGTAAAAGAAAAAGAAACACGTTGGATGCAGCTTTTAAAGCAGAAATACCGAGATGTCCTCGATCGGGCTTATCAGCTTAAGATAGTGGTTGTTAGTTTTGCATTAAGTATTTTAGTGCTCACAGGCGTGTTAGCTATCCAAATGGGCAGTGAATTTGCACCGCAACTCAGCGAAGGTGATTTTGCCTTGCAGCAAATGCGTTCACCGAGTACTGGGCTCGAGCAATCACTGCGAATGCAGGAAAATACTGAAAAGCTCATTTTGAAAAACTTTCCAGAGGTGAAAGCTGTTTTTGCTCGAACAGGCACGGCTGAGGTTGCAACGGATGTGATGCCGCCTAATATCTCTGATGCAGTTATTTTACTTAAACCGCATAATCAGTGGCCAAACTCTAAAGAGACGCTAGCTGAGCTGCGTTCACGTATGGAAGCTTTCTTAGCGACATTACCCGGTAATAACAGTGAGTTCTCTCAACCGATCGAGCTACGCTTTAATGAGCTAATTTCAGGGATCCGGAGTGATATTGGTGTCAAGATTTTTGGCGATGATATGCAAGTACTCAATGAGCAGGCTCAAGCACTCGCTCAGAAAGTACAAAAAATTTCAGGTGCCACAGCGGTTAAGGTAGAACAAACGAGTGGTTTACCGGTGCTGAGTGTTGAAATTAACCGACCTCTGGCTGCGCAATACGGATTATCTGCAAAAGCTATTCAAGATATTATGGCAGCAAGTGTTGGTGGACAAAATGTTGGACAGATTTTACAAGGGGATAGACGATTTGATTTTGAAATTCGTCTAGAAGACCAGCAGCGTACCATCCAAAACTTAGCTCAACTTCCGATTCAGCTACCAAATGGTGGACTCATTCAGCTTCAAGATGTCGCTAAAGTTGAACGTACCTCAGGTTTAAATCAGGTGGGACGTGAAAATGGTAAGCGCCGTGTCATTATTACTGCAAATGTAGAAGGCCGTGACTTAGGATCATTTGTTCAAGAATTAAGAGTAACACTCGCAAAAGAACAACTGCCAGCAGGTTATTGGTTGGAATATGGTGGTCAATTTGAAAATTTAGCCTCAGCTGCTGCCCGAATGAAAATTGTTGTTCCATTGGCGCTTGCTATGATTTTTATTTTACTCATGGCTGTATTTCATAATGTTAAAGAAAGCCTGTTGGTCTTTAGTGGCGTGCCGTTTGCTTTGTCAGGGGGTCTTATTGCCCTTTGGCTAAGAGATATTCCGCTGTCTATGTCGGCTGGTGTCGGGTTTATTGCTTTGTCGGGTGTCGCTGTTTTGAATGGTCTAGTGATGCTGAGCTTTATTAAAGAGCTTAGAGAAAAATTTGATATTCAAACTGCAACATGGAATGGAGCAATCTTACGTTTAAGACCTGTACTCATGACGGCTTGTGTCGCATCTCTTGGCTTTATTCCAATGGCTTTGGCAACTGGAACTGGTGCAGAAGTACAGCGACCTTTGGCAACTGTAGTAATCGGTGGCATTATTTCATCTACGATATTAACGCTGGTTTTATTACCAGTCATTTATCGATGGATGAATGAAGGCAAGACGAAAAGTGTTGAGCATTCATAATGTCATCGATTTGAGATATCTTTTTTGATGACAGAGTCAACTCAAAAAAGTGTTTGAAAGAGTTAAAGGTAATGGTGTCTTCATCGTTACTTTTAACTCACCATAAAGATAAATAAAAAGGAGTCCGCAAAATGGGTGGACATCATGGTCATGATCATAGTCATGCTGTAGTGACTGAAGGTAATGCTAAGAAATTAACGATTGCTTTAGCGCTTACGACAACGTTTTTAATTGTTGAGGTCATTGCAGGTTTAATCACACAAAGTTTGGCATTGCTTTCTGACGCTGCGCATATGTTTACAGATGCAGCTGCTTTGGCAATTGCTTTGGTCGCCATTCAAATTTCCAAACGTCCTGCCGATAATAAACGCACTTTCGGTTATCAGCGCTTTGAAATTCTGGCTGCTTTATTTAATGCACTCATGCTTTTTGTGGTGGCAATTTATATTTTATATGAGGCCTATATCCGCTTCTCTAAGCCACCTGAAATTCAAAGTATGGGAATGCTCATTGTGGCGACCATTGGTTTGGTGATTAATCTCATCTCAATGAAAATTCTCATGTCGAGTGCTAATAGTAGCTTAAATGTTAAAGGTGCTTATCTAGAGGTATTGAGTGATGCGCTAGGCTCAGTCGGCGTTATTATTGGGGCACTCATCATTTACTTCACCAACTGGTACTGGGTCGATACAATTATTGCAGTATTGATTGGCTTTTGGGTATTACCAAGAACATGGGTTTTACTTAAACAAAGTATTAATATTTTGCTCGAAGGCGTGCCAGAAGAAGTGGATATTGAGAAGTTACGTACAGATCTGCTTTCTTTAAACGGTGTGGAGAGTATTCACCAACTTAAAGTATGGGCGATTACTTCTAAAAATATCCATTTAACGGTGCACTTATTTGCGCCTCAAGCGGACCGTACCAAGCTCTATCAAGATGCTGTTGAAATGCTTTCTCATGAACATGGTATTGGCGAAGTGACATTGCAAATTGAAGACGATGCTGAGATTAATTGTCAGCATATTGCTCAACATGCTTCACACGAGCATGATGACAATGACAAAGAACATTCACATCAGCATTAAGCTGATGTGAACACTTTTTTTAAATTTCCCATTCGTGATTGCAGTCACGGCATTTCCAATGTTTTTGTGACTGCATAAATGCTTGCATAGACAGTTTAAAGTCTGGCAAATCACGCCAAAACATAAAACCTGCTCCTACAGTCACAACAAAAACAACTACTGTTGCAATTTGAAGAGTGCTACCTGCACCATTGCCAAAAATCCACATAAAAATGCTAATCACAACCAAGAGCAAAAGTACAAAAAGTGCAGGAATCAAGATAGCAAGGCTTTTAGGAACTGCTGGTTTTACGCTGTTAATGCCTTGGCTTACAGGCATAATTTTAACACTCTGACATTGAGGGCAACGATATTGCATGAGAACTCCACATTTAGTTTGAATCTATTCTAACGGAAATGTCGGAAAAGAAAAAAATTTGTAAGATATCGATGAAGCGCTGTGAGTTAGCAAAAAATTACTTATGAATAAACAAAGAAATATAAAAAACTGATGATTTATCCGTACACATAAAAATTAAAATAATATTGTAGAGCATGCTAATCTACAGAAAAATGAAGTGTGATTAGCACTATAAATGAGCTTAAATACTCGTAAATAGGACGTGGAATAAATATAAAAAGGAGAGAGGGACTTGGGTCAACAAGATGACAATAAGTCGCAGCCTACAACGACAGCATCGGTTTTAGCTAACCCAGATACCGCAAAACCGTCATTATCTCGTCGATTACTGCATAAGACATTGCAACATGCCCAAGATGCAGTCGGGTTTGCTAGCGACACCACACGTAATATTGCAGAGGTTGCTGACGCTGCTTTAGATGCGCTCGATCAAGTGACTACCCACACCAGACGTGGAGTTGTTGGAATGACAAATCTGGCGGCCGGCACTGTAAGAGAGATGGTGTCTGAAACCAGTGAAACCGCACGCCAAGTCGCATTGATAATGGCGCGTACATTTTTGGGGAAGAGTACCTTAACGTTGTACTTACCTGAAATGTTATTAAATAATCAAATTCGTAAGCGCATTGATCGCTCTGAAATTGATGATATTAAAATTAAGTGCGGGAATGATAGTTTTCAAGTCGAAATTGATGGGCATTATCATCGGTTCATGTACCGTTTAAGTTTAGATTTTAAAGTATTGGAATGTCGTATTGGGCAGGAAAAATTTTTGCGCCTACGTCAAATGGATGAAAGTCTTGATGTCCAGATTCGTCATGGAGGAACACTGTCAAATTGGGCTGTGCGCCGTATTGGTCGGGTTGGTTTTGAAGTCGTAAATATGTTACCCATTCCCTCACTTATTAATCATTTGATTGGTGATATTCCGGGTATCCAACGTGATGGTCACCGTATGTGGTTTATTGACCTAGAGCAGGCGGGATTTATTGACTTTATTAATAACCGCTCTTGGATGGTTGAAAAGCTTTTGAGCTTGACTGATTTTAGTATTTTACCTGGTTTGAATATTTTGAGAGAAAGTCGAGAGTTGGTCCAGCAATTGGTAGATCAATTTGAAATTAGAGGACTACGGGTACAGTCGGGTCGCCTCGAAGTACAAGTGGGAATTGCAAGCTCATAGAGCGTAGGAAAAGCTGATCATTGATTGGCTTTTTATTTTTTAGGCAAGAAAAAAGCCACTGACATTTGCAGTGGCTTTTTAGAATTTGGCGTCCCTACGGGGATTCGAACCCCGGTTACCGCCGTGAAAGGGCGATGTCCTAGGCCTCTAGACGATAGGGACGTTTCAGAGGTGGGCGTATATTAGGTCGATTTAATAAAAGTGTCAAATAGTTTTCTGAAGAAATATTAAAAAAAAGAGTCAACCGATTAAAAATAACTCTAATTGTAGAAAATATATACATTTATCCTTCATTTTTCTGAAAAGGCTCAATAATTGCCTTTATAACGGACGGATGTTGTAGATACCCTAAAATCTCATGCGGCTGGTTGGCAAAAGTAAAAATCTCTTGATTAATGATGGGCGGAGTAAAATTAAAAGGTGCTTCACTTAACGGAAAAGCAGTTAAAAAATCATCTTTTGAGTAGAAATTATACCAATCACCATTGAGGCATTTTGGTCGTTCAATCGGAATAGGAAGTTTACTTTGAATCACCCGAAAAGAAAGTGGTGAAGCTAAGGTAACAAAGCGTTGTACTGCAAAATGATAAGAGGGATCTGATAGCAAGTGAAATGCGATCACAGAACCTAAAGAGTGTGCGACTACAATGCAGTCTTCATCATCATGCATTTGTTTTAAAATTCTTTGGTGAACTTCGTACATAAAATCAGGATTAGATAAGTACATGTACGTTTCAATCAAGAATTGTTGAATTAAGCTCTCATGTAGTTTGGGAAAGTTATTTAAAAGCACAACCATTTCTTTAAGAACACGATCTTTTACTAACTGTGAAGTCAGATATAAGCGTTCTGATAAACTTTCTGCAGGTTGGTCAGGAGAAAGAGGAAGATGGGGTACAAAAGGAGTGTGTTCCTTAGGTGTAGGGGATTGCTGGTTTAAGTGGATAGGTAAATGAAAGTTAAAAGATTTTGGAAGTAAGGTGTTGAGGTCTAATTGATTAGATAATTGATATTTCGTCATTAAATCGCCATAAAATGGCATATGTATATGTAGATCTCTTAAATTAACTCTACAATGTAATTGTTTTAAGCCCAGTTTAAATACTTTTAGCCAATGCTCCTTTAAACGATGTGCTGTGTAATTCTGTTGATTCATCCCATGGATAAATATAATTTTCATTGTAGGCAAAGAATTGTTTTTAATATAAATTTTAATCTACAACGGTAGATTCTATAAAGCCAGTATCTAGGTAAAAAAAAGTGTAGCTTTTTGCTACACTTTAAAACAATCAAAACGATTTAGACTTTATTGCGGTAAAAAATAAAATAGCTGACATAACATAAAGCTGTAAAAATCAGACAGCCCACAAAACCAGCACGCATTTCAGGGTCTGCAGCCATACTTAAGCAAGTAATAAAGCAGAAAATAAAACCTAAAATTGGAACGATAGGAAATAATGGAGCGGCATATTGCAAGTCTTTAACAGTATGACCAGATTTGTACCATTGGCGGCGGAAATTGAACTGACTTAAACAAATGCTCATCCAGACAATAACCATGGTAAAAGCAGCTACACCGAGTAGATTCTTAAAAATAGTCTCTGGTGCAAATTGCTCTGACAATAAACCCGGAATTGCACCGAACATCGTTACCACTAGAGCTACAATCGGTGTTCCACTTTTTGATAGAGTGGCAAATACGCTAGGCAGTAATTTTTGTTCCGACAGTGACCACATCATACGTGAAGCGGCATAAAGTCCTGAGTTTGCTGCCGAAAGCAGAGCTGTAATAATTACAAATCGAATAATGTCATCCGCATATGGAATGCCAATATAATTAAATACAGTAACAAATGGACTACTACTTACGCTTTCACCGCCTAAACCTGCAAGCTGGAAGGGAAGCAAAGCGCTAATAACAATAATGGTACCCACAAAGAAAATAAGGAGACGCCAAATCGCGGCATTAATTGCTTTGGGTACATTCTGAGCTGGATCTTTGGTTTCACCTGCTGCTACGCCAATTAATTCTGTGCCTGAGAAAGCAAAGTTAACAATCAGCATGGTGGTGAAAATAGGAATTAAACCATGTGGGAACCAGCCTTGGGCTGTAAGATTACTAAATAGCGGTGCAGTTTGACTGCCATGAAAAGGAATTAAACCAAAAATTGCTAGCAGGCCGAGCACAATAAAAGCAATAACGGTAATGACTTTAACAAGAGCGAGCCAAAACTCAGACTCAGCAAAAATGCGAGTTGAACTAATATTTAAGCCAAAAATAGTGATTGCAAAAACAATTGTCCAGATCCACATTGAAATATGGGGGAACCATTCCTGCATGAGTAAAGCCGCAGCTGTGAACTCAGTTCCAAGTGTTGCCGTCCAGGTAAGCCAGTACATCCAAGAAATCATATAGCCAGTACTAGGACTAATATATTTTTTGGCATAAGCACCAAAAGAGCCTGAAACAGGCATGTGTACAGCAAGCTCTCCTAGGCAAAGCATGACCATATAAGCGATCGCGCCACCAAGAATGTAGGCAATAATTGCGCCAATAGCTCCAGTTTGTGAAATGACTTCCCCTGAACCTAAAAAGAGACCAGTTCCGATAGCTCCGCCTAGTGATAACATCACAAGATGGCGAGTACTCATGGCTCTTTTTAAAGGTGCAGTACTGTTCTGATGCTGATGAGCATCTAGTTGATTGTCAGATGGCTGCATATTACACATTGAGAGAATTAAGAAAGACGCTATTTTAGATAAAATAGACAAATGTGCAATCTAGAAAGAGATAAAGAATAAACAGTAAGGTGACGATAGAGTCTTTTTATAATTTTTAAAGCAGAATATGGCGTCCCTACGGGGATTCGAACCCCGGTTACCGCCGTGAAAGGGCGATGTCCTAGGCCTCTAGACGATAGGGACTTGATGAGGCAAACACAAAGGAGCGTGGTGGAGTCAAGCGGGATCGAACCGCTGACCTCTACAATGCCATTGTAGCGCTCTACCAACTGAACTATGACCCCAGTTTGTGTGAGCGCAATATTAGGGGGGATGCGCTCACACGTCAACAAAAAAATGAATTAAGCTTCGCTAGTTGCTTCATTTTTAGGCAATTTTAGGCTCTCATTGAGTTTTTCCCAATTTTTAACTTCTTTCTTGCTTGGTCCACCCACAACTTCTAAGGCACGGCGTAAACGAGCAAAAGTTAAATCAGGCCCAAGGGTCACCATCGACTGCATTACAGGTGTTGAACTAGTTGAACCTGCAATTGCAATAAAGAACGCTGGCATGAAATCGCGTAATTTAATCTCCATCTGGTTCGCAAGATCCATGAGGGTCTGGCTAACAGTGTCGTTATTCCAAGTAAACTGGCCTTCAAGACGCCAAATTGCAAATTGCAGACTTTGACGAACCTGTTCTTGAGTCAATTTTTTGCTTTCAAACATTTCAGCAGTAATTTGTGGCATATGGTTAAAATAGAAACCAGCCCAATTCACAGCTTCTGAAAGTAAATTAATACGTGGTTGAATGGCAGCTGCAATATCTTCTAAAGTGCTGCGATCACTTTTCCATGTTAATAAACGGTCTAATAATTGGCCAGGTGTTAAACCTTTGATCCATTGACCATTTAACCAATTCAGTTTTTCAACATCAAAAATTGGCCCACCTAGTGAAACACGTTGAATATCAAAGCTATCCATCATGTCTTGTAGCGTAAACACTTCACGCTCATCTGGCATTGACCAGCCCATACGGCCTAAATAGTTTAATAAGGCTTCTGGCAAAACGCCGATATCGCGGTAGTAGTTAATTGATGTTGGATTCTTACGTTTAGATAATTTTGATTTATCTGGGTTACGCAGCAATGGCATGTGACAAAGTGTCGGCATTTCCCAACCAAAATATTGGTAAAGCAACTGATGCTTCGGTGCAGATGGAAGCCATTCTTCACCACGTAATACATGAGTGATTTCCATTAAATGGTCATCAACCACATTCGCTAAATGATAAGTTGGTAAGCCATCATTTTTAAGAAGAACTTGCATGTCGACTTGTGCCCAAGGAATTTCAACTTCCCCGCGTAATAAGTCATTAAATTTACAAATACCTTCTTCAGGTACTTTCATACGGATGACGTGGGGTTCGCCAGCTTCTAAGCGACGAGTCACTTCTTCTTGAGAAAGTTTTAACCCGCGACCATCATATTTTGGTGTTTCACCGCGTGCTTGTTGTTCAGCACGCATCTGGTCTAGTTCTTCAGCAGTAGCGAAACAATAAAAAGCATGACCTTTTTCAACAAGTTCTAATGCGTATTGCTTATAAATTCCCATACGTTCAGATTGGCGATACGGTGCATGAGGACCACCTACATCTGGACCTTCAGACCAGTTTAATCCTAACCAACGCAATGAATCCAAAATCATTTTTTCAGATTCTGGTGTAGAGCGAAGTTGGTCTGTATCTTCAATTCTTAAAATAAATTCTCCGCCATGTTGTTTCGCAAAACACATGTTAAATAAAGCGATGTAGGCAGTGCCGACATGAGGAAAACCGGTAGGAGAAGGTGCAATACGAGTACGAACTTTCATAGGTAATGGGTCAAAATAAAAATTGAAACTATTATAACGAAAAAGCCCAGTATTCTGACGTTTTATTTAACGTCAGTCTGGGCTAAAACTGAAACGAAGAGGGGGTGTTTCAGATTTTAAGAAGCATGCGGCTGGAAGATTGCCTGAACAAAACGTGAAAAACGTTCGTGTTGTGCGGCAAGAAAATTTTGAGTCGGTGTAACGCGAATAGTATTGAGTACCTTAAGCTCATCATCTGAAGAAGGTAATACAATAGGATTACGTTTCTGTTGATCTAAAGCTTTTTCAATAAGCGAAGTCTGCTTATCTGACCCGGTTTTATTTGGGGTATCTTTAAGTACTGCTGCTGCAGAAAACTGTGATGCTAAACCCAGCACCAAACTTAAGCTTAACGCTTTTCCATAATGAATTCTCATTATTAATCATCCCCTCTGTTTATTACATTTCATCTATTTTTTGAGTTTAACGAAATGTAAAATTACGGTAATGCTACGATTTAAACATAAATCTTAATAAAAAAGTGGAACTGTGTCACACTTTTTACAAAAATTATCTATATTTTGATCTACTCGACCCAAATGTAGGTCATATGTATCCTTTACGCTTCATTATTTAACAAATTAATGTGTAGATAAAGTGAAGGCCCTCATTAAGTTGGAAGAATAATTACAAAAAATTTCAAAAATGAAATGAGTTAAACATCTTAATCTATATATTTTAAAGAGATTAATAAAAAATATATTAATATAAGTAATTGATTGTAAATTATAAAATTAAAAATATAGTAAAACTAAAACCAATGATGGATTTTGTAAATGAAAAAAATATCAATAATGGCTATAGCGGTGTACTTGGGAATGGCAACAGCAGCTCAGGCCGCTACTTCTTTTTTAAACGTTTCTTATGATCCGACCCGAGAATTTTATCAAGAATATAATCAGGCTTTTGGGAAGTTCTGGAAACAGCGTACAGGTCAGGATGTTGAGTTTAAACAGTCGCATGGTGGGTCTGGTAAACAAGCTCGGGCAGTAGCTACGGGTCTTGAAGCCGATGTTGTAACGTTAGCATTAGCGAATGATATTGATGAGATTGTGAAAGCAGGTTTTATCCAACCAAATTGGCAAAAAGAATTTCCAAATAATTCTGCACCTTATACGTCTACGGTTGTGTTCCTCGTGCGAAAAGGTAATCCAAAAAATATACGTGACTGGAATGACTTAACAAAACCAGGTGTGGAAATTATCACCCCTAATCCTAAAACAGGAGGCGCACCGCGTTGGATTTATCTCTCTGCGTGGGGGTATGCTTTAAAACAGCCGGGTGGAAATGATGCTAAAGCTCGTGAACTCGTTAAAAAGCTTTATCACAATGTTAAAGTGCTTGATTCGGGAGCACGTGGTTCGCTAACAACATTTGCTGAGCGTGGAATTGGTGACGTTTTATTATCATGGGAAAACGAAGCTTTATTGGCGACAAAAGGACCTGATAAAGATGAGATTGTTTACCCATCAATTTCAATTTTGGCAGAGCCTTCTGTCGCAATTGTAGATAAAACCGTAGATAAAGATGGCAATCGAACTTTAGCAAAAGGCTATTTGAACTTCTTATATTCACCGTTGGGGCAAGAGTTGGCGGCTAAACATTATTTCCGACCACGCAATGCACAAGTGGCTGCTAAATATGCAGCACAATTCCCAAAAATTAAATTATTTACTATTAATGATGTTTTTGGTGGCTGGGCTAAAGCTCAAAAAACTCATTTTGCCAATGGGGCCATTTTTGATCAAATTTACGATGGGAAGCAGTAAATAAAATGTTTTAAAAACAGTAACCAAATAGAAAACTTAAAAACTAAATAGTTATAGAGAAAGCAAGCAAACTTAAAAAAAGTGAGCTTGCTTTCTGTTTTTGCTTAAAAAATGCTAACAAAACGGTTTTATCTATGAAAAATTAATATTTTCCTACAAAAAGCCGTTTGGTGTTGATCATAAACAAGGTGATAATGTGCAGTTACATTTTTACGCAATGATTTAACACCTATGTCGCATATTTCTGTCTTACTTTTTGAGACCGTTGAGAGCTTATTGGCAGATCGCACAACAGGGGTGTATATCGATGCAACCTTCGGAAGAGGTGGGCATACACGTTTATTGCTCTCTAAACTTGATGAAAATGCACGAGTATATGCATTTGATAAAGACCCTCAAGCACTGGAAGTTGCTGCTGCTTTGGCACAAGAAGATCCAAGATTTACAATCATTCATGCGAGTTTTGCTGATATCAAAGAGAAGATGCAGGAAATTGGCGTGATGAGTGTTGATGGCATTATGGCTGATCTGGGAGTGTCATCTCCTCAACTTGATCAGGCAGAACGTGGTTTTAGTTTCATGCAAGATGGTCCGTTGGACATGCGAATGGATAATTCTAAGGGTTTAACTGCGGCTGAGTGGTTACTTGAAATTGAAGAAGAACAATTAGCAAATATTATTTATCAATATGGTGAAGAGCGTTATAGTCGACGTATTGCTAAAGCCATTAAAAATGCTGGAAAACTAGATACAACAGCTCAATTGGCGGAACTTGTAAAAACAGCTCATCCAAAATGGGAAAAACATAAACATCCAGCGACACGTACATTTCAGGCTATTCGTATTGCTATTAATAAAGAGCTCGAAGATATTGAAGTGTTTTTGCCGCAAGCTGTAGACTTACTCAAACTGGAAGGGCGTTTGTCTGTTATTAGTTTCCATTCTCTTGAAGACCGACTGATTAAGCAGTTTATTCAAAAAGAATCTACGTTAGCAGAAGATTTCGGTTGGGGAATGCCAGAGCAGCGGGTAGATACAAGAAGATTAAAGAAAATTTCACGGGTTCGTGCGAGTGAAGAAGAAGTAAAAGCGAACCCTCGGTCACGTAGTGCATGGCTTCGGGTTGCTGAACGCTTGGAAGAAAAAGGCGCGTAATGAAAAGCAGTGATGAAATCGCAACCACAGAAAACAAAGTGGTGAAAAAAGTTGTGGTGTATACAGTCTTGGTGGCACTTGTTTTTATAAGTGCCATGATGGTGGTATTTCAAGTATTTGAATATCGTCATGATTATAGAGAGCTTAGCTCTTATATGCGTGAACGTGATGATCTCAATGCTGAATGGGGGCGTTTGCTCATTGAGCAACAAACCTTTGGTGCAACGGCACAGATTGGTACACGTGCTGTAACTCAGCTACGGATGTTTTCTCCACCGGCTGCAGAAACGGTGGTAATTTCTTTACCAATGACCTCAGAGCAAAATAAGTAAGGCCTTGCTGTATGGTAGATAAGCGAACAAAACAAACACGGAAAAAACAGCAGTCTATTTCGGAAAAACCAACTCTTGCCTTTGATATGTGGCGGTTTTATCTGCTCTGGGCAGTAGTGTTACTCTGTTTTGTTGTTTTAATTGCACGTGCATTTTATGTACAGGTAATTAATAAGGATTTTTTACAAAACAAGGCTAATGCCAATATTTTGCGTACTGAGCGTGTGGAAGCTATGCGTGGCGTGATTAGTGATCGCCATGGTGTTCCTTTAGCAATTAGTACACCAATCATGAAAATCGTAATGGATCCGCGTGATTATTTCGATACAAAGCATTTATATGACCAAATTACAGCGGAATTAAAGAAAGATCCGAATAATCGTAAATTAAAACGACAATTACCCGATAAAAACTTAAATCTTGATGAGTTGGCAGATGTCGTTGGTTTAGATCGTGCCGATCTTAAAAAGCAGATGAATGCACGGCCACGTTCTCGTTATCTGGTTTTGAAAAAAGAAATACCACCGCAACAGGCAGACCTTATTACGAAGGGTAACTTTCAAGGCGTCTATGCCGAGAAAACCTATAAGCGTTATTATCCTCAACCGCAGCCAAATGCCCAGATTATTGGTTTAACCAACAGTGAAGGCCAAGGGATTGAAGGCTTAGAAATGCAGCTCAATAAACAGCTGTCGGGTGTGGATGGCGAGCAAAAAATTATTCGTGATAAGCGCGGAAATCGCTTAAAAGTTTCAGAGGTTATCCGTGAGGGTGAGCCAGGCGAAAATATCACTTTAAGTATCGACTCTCGTTTGCAATATATTATGTATAGAGAGTTGACTGCAGCTGGTGTTGCAAATAATGCCCGTTCGGCAACGGCAATTGCTGTAGATGTTAAAACTGGTGAAATTCTGGCAATGACCAGCTGGCCGTCATATAACCCGAATGATAAAAACGGTTTGTCTAATAAAGATGCCATGCGTAACCGCGGTGCGATTGATATGTTCGAACCAGGTTCAACCATGAAGCCATTTACAATTTCTTCTGCATTAGAAACTGGGCAATATACGCCTAACACGATTGTAAATACTTCTCCAGGTTCTATGCGTTTAGGTTGGCATACGATTCGTGATACCCACAACTATGGTGCTTTAACTGTTAGTGGCGTCATTATCAAATCTTCAAACGTGGGTTCTGCAAAAATTGCATTGTCACTTCCAAAAGAAACACTACCAAGCTTCTTTAATCGTGCCGGTTTTGGTAAACGCTCGGCTGTGAAGTTTCCGGGGGAAAGTTCAGGTTTAGTGCTTCCAGTAAGTAAATTGAACTCTTCTCAAATTGGTACCATGGCTTATGGTTATGGCCTAAACGCAACTATTCTTCAGTTGGCACAAGGCTATGCAATGCTTGCAAATCATGGTGTAAAAATGCCTCTAAGCTTGCATAAGCTCGATCAAGCACCTAAAGGGGAGCAAGTTCTTGCTCCAAAAATTGCTGATCAGGTTTTGCTTATGCTAGAGCAAGTTACGATGCCTGGTGGTACTGCAAAGCAAGCTAATATTCCTGGTTATCGCGTTGGTGGTAAAACAGGTACAGCTCACAAACTTCGTGCAGACGGTAAAGGTTATTCAAATAATGAATACCGTGCTTTATTTGCTGGTGTTGCGCCAATTAGTGACCCACGTTTAGCTGTTATTGTCGTTGTTGAAAACCCACAAGGCCGTTATTACGGTGGTTTAGTTGCGGCCCCTGTTTTTGCACGCATTATGCAAGAATCATTACGTTTAATGAATGTGCCGCTTGATAAGCCCCTTGATACTTCAGTAAATCCTATTCGCAGGTAAGCTATGTCTGTTTCTTTTCAAGAAATTAATCCAGTCGAGATTAATGCACAGTGGTCTCAGCAGCCTTTTCATGGCTTCAGTCTAGACAGCCGTAAGGTTGAGTCAGGCCAAATTTTTATTGCTTTGACCAGTTATAGCCAACCTGAAAAAACACGTGCTTTTGCAGAGTCAGCTTTAGCTAATGGTGCACTTGCAATCATTAGCGAGACGGAGTTGGGTGTGGCAAATGAATGGGTATGCCCTGATGTACGTCAGCGCATGGGCGAATGGCAAGAGCGTTATTTGCAACATATTGACCCTGTTACGCCAGTACGTATTGTTGCAGTAACAGGCACAAATGGTAAAACGACAATTTCACGTTTAGTTGCTGAATTAATTAGTTCACAACAACAGCGCTGTGCGGTGATGGGCACAACTGGTAATGGTATTTTGCCTGATCTGACGCCATCAACTCATACTACGCTCGATGCTTTACAACTACAAAATGCATTGCATGATTATGCTAAACAGGGTGCAACTTTCGCTTCTTTGGAAGCAAGTTCACATGGTTTAGAGCAAGGCCGTTTAAATGGTTGTGCGATTGAAATTGCTGTTTATAGTAATTTGAGTCGTGACCATCTGGATTATCATGGCACTTTAGAAGCCTATGCAGAAGCAAAGGCTCTTTTATTCCGTTTTAATTCTTTAAAAGTAGCTGTTATTAATCTTGATGATGAACATGCTGCTCTTATGATCAATGCAGCAAAACAAAATCCTGCTCAGCCAAAGATTCTGACGTATTCACTTACCCAAAATACTGCTGATTATTATATTAGTGACTTAAGTTACAGTTTGGCAGGGGCGACTTTTAATTTAGTCAGCTCACAAGGTTCTTTTGCTGTTCAAAGTCCATTATTGGGGCATTTCAATGTTGAAAACCTGATTGCAGCACTTATTGCTGCAGAGCAAGCAGGTTTCGATTTAGAAGTTTTAGTCGCTTTTGTTCCCAAACTCATTGGTGCGCCGGGACGAATGCAGGTCATTCGTGATGGCGAACGTTTATTTGTTGTGGATTATGCTCACACCCCAGATGCTTTGATTCAGGTGCTTAAAACTTTAAAACGTCATGTATCTAATCAGCTTTGGGCAGTATTCGGATGTGGTGGGGATCGTGACCGTGGTAAACGTCCACTCATGACTCAAGCCGCTTTGGATGGGGCGAATCCGATTATTCTGACTTCGGATAATCCAAGAACTGAAGAGCCTGAACAAATTTTTGCTGATATGAAGCAAGGAATTGATTTCTCTGGGCATCGCATGCAGGAAATTCATGATCGCCGTGAAGCAATTAAATTTGTTGCACAGCAAGCTCAAGCTGGTGATATTGTGGTTATTGCTGGTAAAGGTCATGAAAATTATCAAGAAATTAATGGTGTACGCCACTGGTTTGATGATGTTGTCGAAGTACAATCAGCAATTGCTGCGCAACACCATACTGTAGACGCTGCTTACCCTGCACAATAGGATTATTTATGCATACTTCAACCACCAGTACCGTGCCTTTGGAACCGTGGACAGCTCAACAATTACAACAGGCAACGCAGGGTTATTGGCATAAAGACCAGATCCCTCAAACTGAAATTAAACGTATTTTGACTGACTCTCGTCATGCGGAAACTGGGGATGCCTTTTTAGCACTAAAAGGTGAGCGTTTTGATGCACACGACTTTGTAACTCAGGTTGCCGCGAATGGTTGTCAAATCGCCATTGTTGACCGCCCTTTAGATGTAGATATTGCACAGTTAGTTGTTGCCGATACTCGCTTGGCTTTGGGGCGACTCGGCGCTTATCGTCGTGAGCAAAATACCCAATTAAAAGTGATTGCTTTAACAGGCAGTAGCGGTAAAACCACCACTAAAGAAATGTTGGGAAGTATATTATCGCGCTTAGCTCCGACATTAATCACCCGTGGTAATTTAAATAATGACCTTGGTGTACCCATGATGCTGCTAGAGCTTCGTAAGGAACATCAATATGCGGTGATGGAGTTGGGTGCAAGCCATCAAGGTGAAATTGACTATACTTCTAAATTAGTTCAGCCCCATGTTGCAGGCATTTTAAATATTGGTACAGCTCATCTGGGCGAATTTGGTGGGCGTGAAGGTATTTGCCGAGCTAAATCGGAAATTTATCGTCATATTTTGCCAAATGGCGTTGCAATCGTGCCGCAACAAGATGATTTCACTGCTGAGATTCTTGACGCCGCAAAAGCACATCGTATTTCCACATTTGGTGTAGGTGGAGATGTGTATGCAACAGATATTGAATTATTGCCTCAATCAACAAATTTTACGTTACACACACCGCAAGGCGTCAGTGCCGTTAAACTCCCTTTTGCAGGTGAGCATAATGTTCAAAATGCGACTGCGGCTGTAGCTTTTGCTTTAGCAATTGGTATTGGACTAGAAGATATTGTCCAAGGCTTAGAACAAGCTCAGGGGGCCAAAGGTCGTCTTAACTTTATTCAAAAGTCACCTTACTTATTTATTGATGATACTTACAATGCCAATCCGACTTCAATGCGCGCTGCTGCACAAGTGTTGTTGCAACAACAAGGCGTAAAAGTGATGGTCATGGGGGATATTGGTGAGTTAGGTGATAGCAGTTGGCAAGAACACTACGATTTAGGTCGTGATCTTGCTGAGCTTCATTTAGATCATATTATTGCAGTTGGGCAGTTTGCTCCAGCCGCTCTCGAGGGTGCAGACTCTCATTCCAATAAAGTGAAAGCATTTCAGACACAAGCTGAGGCGCTTCCATTTCTAATCAATCTAATCCAAACACATCAACCACAGTCCATGAGTTTCCTGTTTAAAGGTTCTCGCTTTACTCATATGGAAACGTTGATGGCTGATTTGATGGAGAAACTTTAAATGCTGTTATGGTTGTTTGAACAACTTGCGGGCTATCACAGTTCGTTTCAGGTCGTTCGTTATTTAACATTACGTTCTTTACTCAGTGTATTAACTTCACTGACCATTGGTTTGGTCCTCGGACCGATCATGATTCGTAAATTACAAGCGTTAAAATACGGTCAGGCAGTAAGTTCATTTGCTCCTGAAAATCATGCTAAAAAGATGGGTACACCAACCATGGGCGGGATTTTAATTCTGCTTTCAATTGGTATTAGTACTTTACTCTGGGCTGATTTATCTAACCCTTATGTCTGGATTGTGCTTGGTGTAATGGTTGTATTCGGCGCTGTGGGCTGGGCAGATGACTGGATTAAAATCCGCTATAAAGACAATGCTGGTTTACCTGCCCGTAAGAAGTTTTTCTGGACTTCTGTTGCATCGCTTGGGGCGGGTATTGCTTTATATTTAATTGCAACCCAACAGTCGAATGCTGAACATACTGCAAACATGCTGGATTTATTGATTCCATTCTTTAAGAATCTGTCAATTCCACTCTCTATGGTTCCTTTGGGCTTGGCATTTATTGTATTTACCTATCTAGTTATTAATGGTGCCTCTAACGCCGTTAACTTAACTGATGGTTTAGATGGTTTGGCAATCATGCCTGTTGTCATGGTCGCTACGGGCTTAGGTGTATTTGCTTACTTGTCAGGTGACATTCGTTTTGCTAACTATTTGCATATTCCATATGTGAAATATACCTCTGAGCTTGTTGTAATCTGCTCTGCCATGATTGGTGCAGGCTTGGCATTTCTTTGGTATAACGCACACCCAGCTCAAATCTTTATGGGTGATGTTGGCGCATTAGCTTTAGGCGCGATGCTTGGAACAATTGCTGTTATGGTACGCCAAGAAATCGTATTTGCGATTATGGGTGGTGTGTTTGTAATGGAGGCTGTATCAGTATTCTTGCAAATTGGGTCGCTGCGGATGCGTAATAAACGCGTGTTCTTAATGGCGCCGCTACATCATCATTATGAAAAGCAGGGCTGGAAAGAAACCCAAGTTGTGATTCGTTTTTGGATTATTACAATTATATTAGTAGTTTTAGGTCTAATGACTTTAAAATTGCGATAGATCTTATTTTAGTGTCAATATAAAGCCAGTTCTACTGGCTTTTTTTATTGGAGAGATGAATGACAAAAGTTGCTGGTCTAGACCAATTATCTGTAATTAATCAGAAAGTAATTGGAGAGGGCGAAGTATTACCTCAAGTTGTGCTTAAAGATGGAAGTCAGGTGCAAACAGGAACTGTCGCTACAATGCTGCATAATATTGAATTATATAATACAGGCCAAAGAGGCCAGATTGAGGAAGAATTAAAGATTGCTATTCCAACTTTAGTCAAAGTGGGGCTATTTGATTTATTTCAGGTAGATGAATGGATTAAGGGAACAAATGCAGGGCGTACATTTGTGGGAATGCATGCAAAGTCTTATTTACAACATAAAGAACAAGAGAATAATTAAAAGTGACTAAGCAAATTTTAATGTGTCCTGTGTGTCGTCAGTCTCTCGATTTAAATGAAAAAACTTGGCGATGTGGACAAGGGCATAGTTATGATGTCGCTAAACAAGGTTATGTGAACTTACATGTTGTGCAACATAAACATAGTAAAAATCCTGGAGATACCCCAGAGTCGGTCGATGCACGAAGAGCTTTTTTACAAGGTGGTTATTATCAGCCTTTACAACATGCTGTAGTCGCTTTATTAAAACAATTAGATGTAAAAACCGTACTTGATATTGGGTGTGGTGAAGGCTATTACACCAGTGCTATGCAGCAAGTCGTTGAGCAATGTGTTGGTGTTGATATTGCAAAAAATGCGGTACAGCGCGCAGCAAAGCTTAATGCTGAGGTGACTTGGGTTGTGGGAACTGGTGCGACTTTGCCTGTGCTTGATCACAGCATGGATGCATGTACCAGTTTGTTTAGCCCAATTCCACAAGCAGAAATTGCTCGAGTTTTAAAAGATGATGGATATTTAATTGTTGTCACTCCTGCATCTGAGCATTTATATGCAATGCGTGAAGCTTTATTTGAACAGGTTAACCCTCATACACCAGAAAAGTTTGTAGAGCAGTTGCAAGATTTGTTTGAGCTTAAACAAGAGCAAATTATTAATGCCCCTTTTGTGCTTGATCAACAGGCTTTAAAAAATCTGATTGCTATGACACCTTATGCTTATAAAGCATCTCCTGAGCGTCGTTTGCAGTTAGAGCAGCAGTCGCAATTAGAGGTAACGGCATCTTTTCAAATCTATGTTTTTCAGAAACGTAATAAAACAGCTAGCTAACCGTACATTTTTAAAAGCGTAAAAAAAGTCATCATACAATCTATTTTTAAGAGCGCAAAAAAAGAAGCCATCTGATGATTTATTTTTAAGAGCGCAAAAAAAGAAGCCATCTGATGATGGCTTCTTTTTTTGCTATTCAATCTGATTAATCAGATTTTCTAGTTCATCTTTCTCACGCTTCGGCGCTGCTCCCTGTGACGGTTTCATGGCAGGAGGTGCAGCTTTTGATGGAATAACAATTTCCTCACCCGGTAAATCGGAAAAGTCATTGTCATTGCTTAGTTTTGGTTGGGGTGGTGCTGGGCGATATAGCGGGCGTGCTAATGGTGGAGCTGCACGATAAGTTTTCTTATCGCCTACCTCAGTCTCAGTAGTAGTTTGTTGTTTGTCACGTGAAATAGGACCTTGAGCATCTTTATCTAAACGAACCCAAGATGCTGGCGTACCTTGCAATGCTTGACCCATAAAGTTAATCCAGATTGGTAATGCAGCAATACCACCATACTCACGTCGACCTAATGTTGTCGGTTGGTCGAATCCAACCCATGTTACAGTCACTAATTTGCCGTTAAAGCCTGCAAACCATGCATCTTTTGCATCGTTGGTTGTACCTGTTTTACCGCCTAAATCACTACGGCCAATTTTAAGTGCGGCACGGCCTGTACCATGCTCAATTACATCACGTAAAATGTTCGCCATATCGTAAGCAGAGCTTGATTTTAAAATACGTTGAGCTTGGCGATATTCACTATTCGCTTTATCAGTTTGTTTAAGATTAAGTTGCTTAGCTGCCTTTTCTTTCTGCTCTACATCTTTGTTAGTAACCTCAATCACTTCATCATCTGTTGTCGTAGCCTTCTGTTCGTCATCAGTTGTGTCTGGCGCATTAATACATGGAATACATGCATATTCTGGCTTAGCTTGATAAATCACTTTACCGTATGCATCTTCAATACGCTGAATAAAGTGTGGTTGAACGCGATAACCACCATTTGCAAAAGTTGCGTATCCAGTTGCCATTTGAATTGGTAAAACTTGAGGTGTACCTAGAGCAATGGTGTAGTTACGTGGAATTTGATCTTCTTGTAAACCAAAATCCATGAATAATTGGCGAGTACGTTCAATTCCCACCGTTTGTAAAAGGCGTACCGACACGGTATTACGAGACAAATACAAAGCACGACGTAATGGAATCATCCCTAAATAACGACCGTCTGAGTTTCTCGGTGTCCACTTACCAATTGTGATAGGACTATCATTCACCATGCTGTACGGCGTCATACCGCGTTCAAGTGCCAGTGCATAGACAAACGGTTTGATCGTTGAACCAGGTTGGCGCCAGCCTTGTAAGGCACGGTTAAATTTCGATTGATAGAAATTATAACCACCTACAATTGCTTCAATTGAACCATCATTCGGGTTAATCGCAATAAGTTGACCTTGAACTTTTGGAACCTGAACTAAAGACCATGCTGTTTTTGCATCATTTGGACGTAAGCGAACAATATCTTTAACTTGAACAATTTGAGATGCACGTGAAGGAGCACCACCTACACTATTCGCATTGCGATAGGGACGAGCCCATGACATGCCTGACCACTGTACAGTAACGGTGGTACCATCTTGCATTAGTGCTTCAAAAGAGCTGCTATTTACCTTGGTAACTTGTGCCGGGTAGGTATTGGCATATGCTCTAAATTCATTTAATGGTTTATCGTGTGCTTCCGCACCGCGCCAGCCATGACGACGATCGTAAGCTTCAAGACCATCTTGTACAGATTTCTCTGCAATCGCTTGGCGTTTAGCGTTGATGGTTGTATAGACTTTATAGCCAGAATCAATAGCTTGCTCACCAAAATGCTTTACAAGCTCTAAACGAACCATTTCGCCCGCATACGGGTGAATATTATTTAAATCCCGATTGGGCATGTTTAGATTAATCGGTTCAGCTACAGCTTTTTGATATTCTCCTTGAGAGATATAACCCAGCTGTAACATACGGCCTAAAATCCAGTTGCGGCGTTCAAGTGCGCGTTCAGGATTAACTACAGGATTGTATTTAGAAGGCGCTTTCGGCAAACCTGCAATCATTGCCATTTGAGCAATACTAAGCTCATTAATACTTTTGTTGTAATAAATTTTGGCTGCTGCTGCGATACCGTAGGCATTTTTTCCTAAGAAGATTTTATTCACATAAAGACTGAGAATTTCTTCTTTAGATAAATTTTGCTCAATTTTTCGAGCTAAAAAGATCTCGGTTATTTTGCGTTTTAAGGTTCTTTCTGGACTTAAATAATAGTTCTTTGCAACCTGCATGGTAATGGTTGAACCACCAGTTTGCACATCAGAACCAGTCACACTTTCACTTAAAGCACGCCCTAAACCTTTAAAACTGATCCCGCTATGTTCAAAGAAAGAAGAATCTTCTGCTGCTAAAAATGCATGAATAAAAGCAGGAGGAATTTGTTTGTATTCAACTGGAATAGAAAGCTTACCACCATACTCGGCAATCAGTTGATTATCCGAGGTATAGACCTGTAGAGGTTTTAAAAGCGGAGCTTTTTTTAGTGAACTCATTTCAGGGAGCGATGGGGCGATATAGAGATACATGCCATAAAAGCCCATCGGAAGTGAGACTAAGATAATAATAATGATCAAAAAAATTGGACGCACGAAGCCCAAACTGGATAGCTTTTTCATGATAAGTAAGCTTTAATAAGATCGAATACAAACTAATTGTGGTCAGTATAGCCTTTAGACATGCGGATTGTTAGATGAGATATTGTATCCGTGTAAAAATAAAGACCTAGATTATTGGTTTGTAATTTTTTTTGGGGATAAAAAAATAATAGGACAATAGTGTGCTCAGGTTATATCGTAAACCGAATAAGGGGTTAATGGGTGTCGATATTAGTTCGACTTCTGTTAAGTTGTTAGAGCTCTCTGTTAAGAACGGTAAATATTGGGTGGAAAGCTATGCTTTGATGCCTTTACCCGAGAGCAGTGTAGTTGAAAAAAATATCTTGAATCCAGAGGCAGTAGCAGAAGCTTTGGAACGGGCGATGAATTTAGCAAATCCCCAAACCAGTAACGCTGCAATTGCTGTTCCAACATCGACGGTTATTCATAAAATCATCGAAATGGATGCAGATATGAATGATGATGAACGAGAAGTTCAGATTCGTTTAGATGCGGAGCAGTATATACCGTTCCCTTTGGATGAAGTGAGTCTTGATTTTGAGGTTTTACCAGATCGACTGCCTAATCCAAACCGTGTAAATGTACTTCTAGTTGCAACAAGAACAGAAAATGTTGAAACACGAGTAGAAGTGCTGGAACTGGTTGATCTAACGCCTAAGCTTGCTGATGTTGAAAGTTATGCTGTCGAACGTGCTTTTAGTGTATTTGCTGATAGCTTACCCATGGGTGCAAATACCATTGGTATTTTAGATATCGGCCATACCATGACTACATTATCGGTTATGCAAAGTGGCAAAATCATTTATACCCGGGAACAAGTCTTCGGCGGCAAGCAGCTTACTCTGGAAATTCAAAGCCGTTATGGTTTGTCATTGGAAGAAGCGGGACGAGCTAAAAAAGAACGCTCTTTACCCGATGACTATGACATCGAAGTCTTAGAGCCATTTTTAGATGCCGTTGTGCAGCAAGCTGCCAGATCTCTACAATTTTTCTTTTCTTCATCACAGTTCAATGAAATAGACCATATTTTACTAGCAGGTGGGAACGCCAATATTCCTGGACTTGCCAAATTGTTGCAGCAAAAACTTGGTTACCGTGTGACCATTGCCAATCCATTTTTACAAATGGGTTTTTCTCCTCAAGTCAACGTTCAAAAACTTGAAAATGATGCCTCATCGTTAATGGTGGCATGTGGTTTGGCTTTAAGGAGTTTTGATTAATGGCAACAATTAATTTACTCCCTTGGCGTGATGGGCTTAGGGAACAGCGCAAAAAACAATTTATTATTTTCTGTTTTGGGGTCGTTGTGCTGGGGATTACCACTGTATCTTCTGGGTGGTTTTATTTAAATCAAAAATTAGATGATCAAGAACAAGCTAATCAACTCATCACCAGTACAAACCAGAGTCTTGATCAACAGCTTAAAACCTTAAATGGCTTACAAGAACAGCGCGATGCCATTATCGAACGTATGAAACTTATTCAGGGGTTACAAAGTCAACGTCCTGTTGTTGTGCGTTTGGTGGATGAATTGGTGCGGGTGACTCCGGCAGCGATGTATTTGACTAAATTTAGCAGAACTGGAGATAAATTTACCATTGAAGGTAAAGCAGAAAGTCCAAATACGGTCGCGGAGTTATTACGTAATCTCGAGGCATCACCATGGTATCGCAATGCTTTTATGAACTCTTTCTTGGCGACCGAAGAGAAAAAAGATAAGACGGCAAGTTCGCTGCTTCCTAGAGTAGAAGATAGTTATGGCAGTTTTGTTGTGACTGTTGATTTAGGAGAAATGGGGGGGACTACAACAGATGAAACCGCCAATACGTCTGTAAGTGCGGATAAGGGGGCGGTTAAATGAGTCCAGATGAACTTCATGAGTTGTCGTTAGAACAAGCTCCATCTAAGAAAAAACAGATTACTTTAGAAAAATTTCTTCAGCAATTTAACACCCTGGATATGAACAGTTATGGTAGCTGGCCATTATCTGTGAAAATTACGTGCTGGGTTTTTATTTTCTTTGCTGTATTGGCTTTAGGATACTTTGTTGTTATTCAGCCAAAGTTACAAGCAATTGATAATGCACAGGCGCAAGAAAGTAATTTGTTGAATGAGTTTCGCGAAAAGGATTCAAAATTACGTAACTTGCAGCAATATCAACTTCAACTTCAAGAGATGCAAGCAAACTTTAATCAGCAGTTAGAACAACTCCCAAAAGAAACCGAGATTCCAAGCTTGGTTGAGGATATTAACTTAACCGGTGTGAGCTCTGGTCTGAAGTTTAAAAATATTCGTTTAGAAGATGAAGTGAAGCAGGAAATCTTTATTGAACAGCCCATTGCGATGGAAGCAACTGGCGATTATCACGCTTTTGGTGCTTTTGTGAGTAGTATTGCGGCATTACCACGTATTGTAACGATGCATGACTTTGTTGTAGAAGCTGCACCTGTTAAAGATAGTAAGTCAGATATTCCTGTACTTAATTATTCTATTAAAGCAAAAACTTATCGCTATATGGGCGCCGTAGAAAATGCTGAACATCCGGAAAACAACGCTTCGGCTTCTGTAGCACCTGTTTCCTCTACTGCTAATAAACAGTCGAAATAGGAGCATTACAATGAAACTTAAGCAAATTTCTTTTTCTATTTTGGCATGTTTAGTTTTAGTTGGATGTGACTCGAGAATTGATGCTGTAAATCAGCAAATGGCAAATATACGTAATCAGCCACCACAACCGATAGATCCAGCACCTGTTTTCACGCCTGTGCCACAATTTAACTATGCGGCTCATCAGCTAAAGAGTCCATTTTTACCAAGCTCACTTGCTGCTGAGCTCAAAATTATGGCAGGAAAACGGGTATATCCAAATTTCTCACGTGCACCTCAGCCTCTAGAAAGTTATGCATTAGAATCCTTAAACATGAAAGGAAGCATGCGTAATAACCGTGGGCAAGTATTGGCTCTTATCCAATCACCCGATCAGCAAATTGAACGGGTACAGGTGGGGAACTATATCGGGATGAACCAAGGGCGTATTACCCATATTGGTCCAACCCAGATTGATCTGGTGGAGATTGTCCCTGATGGGCGCGAAGGCTATGTGGAGAGACCAAGAACCTTAGTGTTAATTGGACCCGCACCCTAAAATTTAGGGAATAACAAAGAAAAAGTATTTTTAAAGATTATTTAATTGGGGATGGTTAGACAATGAATCACGTATTCAGTCAGTTTTCTATGGGGGCTGTAGCGGTTGCAATTATGCAGGTTGCATCTGCACAGGTCAGCATGACCAATATTGTACCGACGCAAATAGCGGGTCAGGGTACGGAAATTCGAGTGATGTTTAATGGTTTGCCGCCGCAACCACAAGCATATCAACTTGAAAATCCTTCACGCTTAATTTTAGATTTTAATAAAGCGCAGCAGAATCTCACACAGACAAAAGTAGCGATTGGAACTAATGAGGCGAGCTCGGTCGATGTAAGCTCTGATGATCAGCGTTCACGTTTAACAGTAAATTTAAATGAGGCAGGTGCTTTTACTACTCGTATTGAAGGCAATACTTTTATTTTAAAAATTAATTCAGCTCAAGCTGTAGCGAAACCCGTACCAACAAGTGTCGTGCAACCCCAAGGTGTTTCAAATATTGGTTTCCAGCGCGGTAGTCAAGGTGAAGGTCTTATTGTTATTGACTTGCTGGGAAGTAATACCCCTGTTGATGTTCAACAACAAGGCAGCAAGGTCGTGGTGAGAACGTTAGGCTCTAAAATTCCTACACACTTAGTTAAACGCTTAAATGTAAATGATTTTGCTACGCCTGTTTCGACAATTGAATCTTATAATGAAAAAGGCAATGGCGTTATTACGATTCAATCTACTGGTAGTTATGAATATATGGCTTATCAGGCCGAAAATAAACTCACTATTAGCTTAAAGCGTCCGCAGGATAAAAACGTAACTTCTTTATATAAGACACCTAATTACTCTGGTAATAAGCTTTCTCTTGATTTCCAAGATATTGAAGTCCGTCGCGTTTTACAGTTACTTGCCGATTTTACTGGCCTTAATATGGTAGCTGCCGATAGTGTTCAGGGTAATATCACTTTGCGCTTAAAAGATGTTCCGTGGGATCAGGCCCTTGATATTATTTTAAAAACCAAAAATCTGGATAAACGTAGAAATGGTAATGTTATTTGGATTGCTCCTGTTACAGAATTGATTAAGGCTGAAGAAGAAGAAGCAAAAGCTGTCGCACAAAGTGTCAAACTTGCTCCATTACAAACCGAATATATTCAACTTAAATACGCTAAAGCTGGCGATATTATGGGTTTAATTACTCAAGGTTCAAATAATAGCAATGGTTTGCAGCATACTTCAGGTGGAGGTACTTCAACCTCTACTAACTTAAATACGGGTGTCGATAGTTTAGGAAATAACGTAGGAAGTTTATTGAGTCCACGTGGAACAATTACTCAAGATGATCGTACCAATACTTTAATTGTTAATGATACGGCTCAGTCGATTGATCAAATTCGTAAAATGATTGATTTACTGGATGTGCAAGTTAAGCAAGTGATGGTTGAGGCACGTATTGTTAGAGCATCTACTTCTTTTACCAAAGAGCTTGGCGTTAAGTGGGGAATACTATCTCAAGGAATTACCAATAATAATAACTTGCTGGTTGGTGGTAGTGAAACAACTTTATGGAATTTACGAGAACCCAAAAAAGATGAGACTACGGGAGGATATAAATACACGATTGAACGTCCAGATAACTTAAACGTCGATTTAGGGGTAACCAACCCAGCTGGAAGTATTGCTTTTGGTTTGATTAGCATGTCTGATTTTATGCTTGATCTTGAACTTTCAGCGTTACAAGCCGATGGTTACGGTGAGGTTATTTCTACACCTAAAGTGATGACAGCAGATAAACAACCAGCGAAAGTTGCAACAGGTCAGCAGGTCCCTTATCAGACCACGACTAATTCCGCTGCGGGTGCTACAGCAAGTACATCATTTAAAGATGCGCTGCTAAGCCTAAACGTAACACCAAGTATTACGCCTGACGGTAAGATCCAAATGAAATTAGATATTTCGAAAGATTCCGTTGCTGGTGCTGCTCCTAATGGAGAGTTAATTTTAAATAAAAATCAGATTAACACCAATGTATTGGTTAATAACGGTGAAACAGTCATTTTAGGAGGGGTATTTGAGCAGACGACAATTAACTCACAAACCAAGGTTCCTTTCTTTGGTGATATTCCCGTACTTGGACATTTATTTAGAAAAGATGTGAAATCTGATGATAAACAAGAATTACTGATTTTCGTTACGCCACGAATTGTTAATGACACTTTGGTGAGAAATCATTAATATATTTTTTAATGAAAGCAATTGAAATAGGTGGCGCCTTGCCAAGCAAAGCGTTTGAAACCCTGCCAAATATTTATTTGGTGGGGCCCATGGGGGCAGGAAAAACAACCGTTGGACGTCATTTAGCCGAAATATTAGGGCGTGAATTTTTAGATAGTGATCATGAAATTGAACGCAAAACAGGGGCTACTATTCCTTGGATTTTTGAAAAAGAAGGGGAATTCGGATTTCGTGCTCGTGAAACTATAGTGTTGAATGAGTTAACTTCCCGTAAGGCTTTGGTTTTAGCAACAGGCGGTGGTGCGATTACTCAAGCACCCAATCGTGAGTTTCTAAAGCAACGTGGTATTGTCGTTTATCTTTACACTCCTGTGGAATTACAATTACAACGAACTTATCGCGATAAAAACAGACCTCTATTACAAGTTGAAAACCCTGAACAAAAATTGCGAGATTTGTTAAAAATACGTGATCCTTTATATCGTGAAGTTGCTCATTACACGATTGAAACCAATCAGGGTGCTGCACGCGATCTTGCTCAAAAGATTCTGCAACTTATTTTGTCTAACACGCTAAAATAGCCAAACTTACTCGTGGTTTAATAAACTCATGCAAACTTTACATGTTGAATTAGGCGAACGCCGTTATCCTATTTTTATTGGCAGTCAACTTGATCCTAAACAGTTGCTTGAACCTTATATTCATGGTCAACAGGTCATGATTGTGAGTAACGAAACGGTCGCACCTTTATATTTATCTAACTATCAAGAAGCATTAAAAAGTTTGGGTAAAACTGTAGCGACTTGTATTTTGCCCGATGGTGAAAAATATAAAGATATTCAACATTTAAATTTAATTTTTGATGCACTCCTTGAAGCTGGTTTTAACCGAGATTGTACGGTTTTAGCTTTAGGTGGCGGTGTTATTGGTGATATGGCTGGCTTTGCATCAGCATGTTTTCAGCGTGGTGTTTATTTTGTTCAGGTTCCAACTACGCTTCTTTCACAAGTAGATTCAAGTGTAGGCGGTAAAACTGGTATTAATCACCCACTGGGTAAAAACATGCTTGGCGCATTTCAGCAACCTCAAGTTGTTTTGGCTGATATGGCTCAACTCAATACTTTGCCGGATCGAGAATTGTCAGCTGGATTATCAGAAGTCATTAAATATGCCTTGTTAGGTGATGCTGACTTTCTTGTTTGGTTAGAGCAGAATATGGATGGGTTAATTGGACGAGATGCTGACCTTTTAGCAGAAGCTGTTTATCGCTCATGTGCTCATAAAGCCCGTATTGTTGCAAACGATGAAAAAGAGCAAGGTGAACGAGCTTTACTTAACTTAGGTCATACTTTTGGTCATGCGATTGAATCTTACTTAGGTTATGGAAATTGGTTGCATGGTGAAGCAGTAGCTACAGGCATGGTCATGGCAGCGGATTTATCACAGCGTTTAGGCTGGATTTCAAGTGATGATGTAGAGCGTACAAAAAAAATTATTCAACGCGCTAATTTGCCGATATCATGTCCGAAAATTCCATTGGATGAATTCCTTGGATATATGGCTCATGATAAAAAAGTCCTCAATGGTCAATTACGCTTAGTGTTGTTAAAGCAACTTGGACGAGCAGTAATTACTAAAGACTTTGATGTTGAACTCATGAAACAAGCTATTTTGGCAAATCAACACGGATAATAAATTAAGGTAACACATGACTGTATCACGTACACTTTGGCAGAATGTTCAACAATATATCTGGTTGGTGGGTGGTATCGTCTGCTTGTTTCTCGCTTTTCTTTTCTGGGTCATGACCGATAGTAAGAAGCTGGTTGAAGTTGAAAAATCGGCTGATTCAGATACGCCAGTGCAAATTCAACCAGAAAAAGTAGCAACAACTGCTAATTTAGGGGCTTTAGCTGATGAAGTTAGGCCTCTTGATTTAACGACTCGTACGGTTGCTTCAGGTCAGCATGAGGCAGAGTTCCGCGGTACAAAATTTATTAACGAAAACAAGAAACAGTGGACGCTTGAGCTATTTCGTGCATCTGACGAAGATATTATTAAAAACTTTTTAAAAAATCGTACTGATCGTAATAAATTTATCTATTTCCGTTTAAGCGGAGATAAGCAATCTGAACAATATGTATTGAGCTATGGTGTATTTAAACGTTCTGAAGATGCGATTCAAGAATTAACTCAACTAAATCTTGATTTGCCTGAGTCAATCAAACCTCAACCACAACAATTTTCAACCTATGCATCATTAGTGAATGATTTAGGGGCGGACGAAATGAAAGGTGGAATTAGCCAAACTTATGAAGTGCGTTTACGTCCAGCTGCATTGCCTAAAATTGATGAGTCTTTGCTCATGGGTGCAGGTGTAAACGGTACGATAAGTACGCAGCCGAAAGTAACTACTCCAGCAACGAACTCTACAACCCGGACGACCATTATTCGCCGAGATGCTGAAGGAAATGTTGTGGATGTACACCAGTCGAATTCTGCAGATGCTTCTAAAAAGACTCAGCAAAATCGTGAAATTGAAGCTACTCCTAAAAATGCAACAAATGAGGGCACAAGAGGGAACTAAGGATAAGAATAATGTGCACAAATATAGTGCAATAACAAAAGATATATATAATTTTTGATCAAGTGTGGTGCATATTTGGTCATTTATTAAAATGATAGCCTGAATAAAACTGATCTATTTTTAAGAAATATAAACACTTAAGCTACGAAAATTATATTGGCATAGTTTTTGCTTTATTCTTGTGCTTATTAATGTACTGCTAACTATTTTGGCGCTCTAAAGAGTGAAGTCTATGCAGAGTCGTGGGGTCGAGCTGCTTTAAAAGAGTGCGAAATAAGTCAAAACATTTTTCTAGCAAAAACCAGTGTACGTAAAAATGGAACAGCGTATATTGGCTTATCAGCCCAAAATTTTTTTTTGCGAAACATTGAGCTAACTATCGTCCGTAGGCAATATCGCAGAAATAAGTTGTTTGTTTGACGCTCGAAAGAGCCTTATTGAAAGAAGGGTACGCTATGCACATGCCATCGCCTAATACTGTAGCTCCCGCTCAAGGTTTATATCAACCTGATGAGTTTAAGGATAACTGTGGTTTTGGACTGATTGCCCATATGAAGGGTGAATCAAGTCATCATCTTGTAGAAACCGCGATTCACAGTTTAAGTTGCATGACGCACCGTGGTGGTATTGCCGCAGATGGCAAGACGGGAGATGGTTGCGGCTTATTATTGGCGATGCCAAAGCAATTTTTCCGTGATGAAGCAAAAAAACTAAGCGATATTACACTTAGCGAAGTTTTTGCTGTAGGAACGGTATTTTTAAATGTCGATCCGGCATTAGCACAGCACTCTAAAAATATTTTAACTAAAGAAATTGAGGCTGATGGCTTACGCGTATTGGCTTGGCGTGTTGTCCCTACAAATAACGATGCACTAGGTGAAATTGCACTTCAATCTTTACCTGCTTTTGAACAGGTCATTGTGAACTGTCCAATGGGTGTAACTGAAGTTGAGTTTAACCGTAAACTATTCTTGGCACGTCGTCGTGCAGAACAACAATTACAAAATGATCCATCATTCTATGTGACTACGCTTTGTTCGACAGTAATTAGCTATAAAGGCTTGATGATGCCGGCTGCGATTGCTGAGTTCTATACAGACTTAGCAGATGAGCGTTTAAAATCACATATCGTGGTATTCCACCAACGTTTCTCGACCAACACTTTACCGCGTTGGCCTTTGGCGCAGCCATTCCGTTACCTTGCGCATAATGGTGAAATCAATACTATTACAGCAAACCGTAACTGGGCATTAGCGCGTACGCCTAAATTTGAAAATCCATTGTTACCGGGCTTAACTGAGCTTAATCCGATTGTGAACCGTACTGGTTCAGACTCTTCAAGCTTAGATAACATGCTTGAGATCTTGGTGGGTGGTGGTATGGATTTATTCCGTGCGTTACGTATGCTCGTACCACCAGCTTGGCAAAACGTTGAAACTTTGGATGCAGACTTACGTGCATTCTATGAGTTCAACTCTAAGCATATGGAAGCTTGGGATGGTCCAGCAGGTTTAGTAATTCAAGATGGTCGTCATGCCATCTGTATGCTTGACCGTAATGGTTTACGTCCTGCACGTTGGGTCATTACCAAAAATGATTACATCACCTTGGCATCTGAAATTGGTGTTTGGGGTTATGAACCTGAAGATGTTATTTCTAAAGGTCGCGTAGGCCCTGGCCAAATTTTAGTAGTTGATACTTTAACTGGCAAAGTACTTGATACAAAAGATGTAAATACACATCTTAAAAACATGCGTCCGTACCGTGAATGGTTGCGTGATCATGCAATTCGCTTAAATGCTAATCCTGAACTTGAAGAACAATTAGTTGATCAAGGCTTAACTGGTGATGCTTTAAAAGCAGCTCAAAAAATGTTTATGGTGACATTTGAAGAGCGCGACCAGTTGTTGCGTCCGATTGCTGAAAGTGGTCAGGAAGCTGTAGGTTCAATGGGTGATGATACGCCAATGGCTGTATTGTCTCGTCAAGTACGCCATGTGACTGATTATTTCCGTCAACAATTTGCGCAAGTAACAAACCCGCCAATTGACCCGTTACGTGAATCGATTGTAATGTCGCTCGAAACCTGTTTAGGCCGTGAGCAGAATGTATTTGAGCAGGGGCCAGAGCACGCAGATCGACTCATTATTTCGAGTCCTGTTCTGTCTAACTCAAAAATACAGCAAATTCGTACTATTGATCGTGCAGGCTATGAGTCTGTTGACATCAATTTAAACTATGCTGAAGAAGAAGGTTTGCAAGCTGCGATTACACGCATTTGTGAAGAAGCAGCACAAGCTGTTCGTGATGGTAAAACCTTAATTATTTTAACTGACAAAAATATTCGTCAAGGTTTTTTACCTGCAAATGCAGCACTTGCAACAGGTGCGGTACACCATTACCTCATTAAGACGGGTTTGCGTACTGATGCAAACATTTTGGTTGAAACTGGTTTTGCACGTGATCCACACCAATTTGCGGTATTACTTGGTTTTGGTGCTACAGCAGTTTATCCATACCTTGCATATGACGTAATTAATGATTTGATTGCGAAAGGTGAGCTTTTAGGTGATCCAATCCATGCTCAGGCGAACTTCCGTAAAGGTATTGAGAAAGGCTTATTAAAAGTTCTTTCAAAAATGGGTATCTCTACAGTTGCTTCGTATCGTGGTGGTCAGCTTTTTGAAGCAGTGGGTTTATCATCTGAAGTTGTAGATCAGTGCTTCTTGGGTGTTCCAAGTCGTATTCAGGGTGCAACATTTGTTGATCTTGAAAAAGACCAGAAAAAATTAGCTGCTACAGCATGGTCAAATCGTAAACCAATTGATCAAGGTGGTCTGCTTAAATTTGTGTTTGATAAAGAGTATCACGCGTTTAACCCAGATGTGATTAACTCATTACACAAAGCGGTTCGCTCTGGTAAATACGAACACTTTAAAGAATATGCTGAGTTGGTAAATAACCGTCCAGTAGCGACTATTCGTGACTTATTCAAGTTAAAAACAACGAATTCGATTCCAGTTGAGCAAGTTGAATCAGTTGAAGAGATCTTGCCTCGTTTTGACTCGGCTGGGATGTCTTTAGGTGCTCTTTCTCCAGAAGCGCATGAAGCGATTGCAATTGCGATGAACACGATTGGCGGTCGTTCAAACTCTGGTGAGGGTGGTGAGGATCCAGTTCGCTACGGCACAATTCGTAACTCGAAAATCAAACAGATCGCATCTGGTCGTTTTGGTGTAACGCCTGCATATCTAACTTCTGCTGAAGTATTGCAAATTAAAGTTGCTCAAGGTGCAAAACCAGGTGAAGGCGGTCAGTTACCGGGCGGTAAAGTAAATGGTTTAATTGCACGTTTACGTTACTCAGTGCCGGGTGTAACACTGATTTCACCTCCACCACACCACGATATTTACTCAATTGAAGATTTGTCTCAGTTAATTTTTGACTTGAAACAAGTTAACCCCCAAGCAATGGTTTCAGTAAAACTGGTATCTGAACCGGGTGTAGGTACGATTGCAGCTGGTGTTGCGAAGGCATATGCAGACTTCATTACCATTTCTGGTTATGACGGTGGTACTGCTGCATCTCCACTTTCATCAATTCATCATGCGGGCTCTCCATGGGAGTTGGGTCTTAGTGAAGCGCATCAAGCACTTCGTGTAAATGACTTGCGCGGAAAAGTACGTGTACAAACTGATGGTGGTTTAAAAACCGGTCTTGATGTGATCAAGGCAGCAATTTTAGGTGCGGAAAGTTTCGGCTTTGGTTCAACACCAATGATTGCTTTAGGTTGTAAATACCTCCGTATTTGTCACTTAAATAACTGCGCAACCGGCGTTGCAACTCAACAAGATCATTTACGTCAAGAACACTACATTGGCGAACCAGAAATGCTCATCAATTTCTTCCACTTCATTGCGGAAGAAACACGTGAATGGTTGGCAGCATTAGGTGTGTCTTCATTGAAAGACTTAATCGGTCGTGTTGATTTACTCGAAGTATTGCCGGGTGAAACTGAAAAACATGCTCATCTTGATTTAAGTGCATTGTTAACTTCTCATCCATCTGCTGAAGGTAAAGCGCAGTACTGTGAAGTACAAGGGAATGCACCATTTGATAAAGGTGTGTTAGCTGAGAAAATGGTTGCTGAAATGCTTCCTGCAATTGAATCAAGTGCAGGTGGTCAGTTCAACTTCAATGTTGTGAACTGTGATCGTTCAATCGGTGCTCGTGTGTCAGGTGAAATTGCTCGTCGCTATGGCAATTTAGGCATGGAAGTACACCCAGTTGTGATGAACTTAACTGGTACAGCTGGTCAGTCACTTGGTGTATGGAACGCGGGTGGTTTACACATCCGTCTTGAAGGTGATGCAAACGACTATGTGGGTAAAGGTATGGCAGGTGGTCGTATCTCAATCTTCCCACCAAAAGGTTCACCTTTCCAAACTCAAAACACAGCAATTATTGGTAATACCTGTTTGTATGGCGCAACTGGCGGTAAGCTTTTTGCAGCGGGTACAGCGGGTGAGCGTTTTGCAGTTCGTAACTCTGGTGCGTTTGCTGTAATTGAAGGTGCTGGCGATCACTGCTGTGAATATATGACAGGTGGTGTTGTGACTGTACTTGGTAAAGTAGGCCATAACTTTGGCGCAGGCATGACTGGTGGTTTTGCTTATGTACTTGACCTTGACAATGACTTCGTAGATTACTACAACCACGAATTGATTGATTTAAATCGTATTTCAACAGAATCTATGGAAGATCATAAAGAGTTCTTGTTGCGTATTATCGATGAGCATATTAAAGAAACAGGTAGTGCCTGGGCTTATAAGATCCGCAATGAGTTCGATTTCTACAGCCGTAAATTCTGGCTTGTGAAACCAAAGGCTGCTAATTTACAAACGCTTTTGAAAACAACACAAGCTGATCCACAATAATTCCACGACTGCAACGACATAGGCAGGTGCGGACAACAGTGAAAACCGCGCCTACCCACGGAGAGAGACATGGCAGAACGCCTAAATAATGACTTTCAATTTCTGGATGTAGCACGCCAAGATCCAGAGAAAAAAGATATTACTGTCCGCAAAGCAGAATTTGTGGAAATTTATAAGCCTTTTACATCGGAAACTGTCACTAATCAGACTCACCGTTGTTTAGGTTGTGGTAACCCATATTGCGAATGGAAATGTCCTGTACATAACTACATTCCAAACTGGTTAAAACTCATCGCTGAAGGCCAAATTTTCCAAGCTGCTGAGCTTTGTCATCAAACGAATACACTACCTGAGGTATGTGGTCGCGTATGTCCACAAGACCGTTTGTGTGAAGGTGCTTGTACCTTAAACGATGGTTTTGGTGCAGTAACAATTGGTAATGCTGAAAAATATATCAACGATACAGCCTTTGCTTTGGGCTGGCGTCCAGATATGTCAGGCGTGAAATGGACTGACAAAAAAGTTGCCATTATTGGGGCTGGTCCTGCTGGTTTAGGCTGTGCAGATATTCTAGCTCGCGGTGGTGTTAAACCAGTTGTATTCGATAAGCGTCCTGAAATTGGTGGCTTACTTACATTTGGTATTCCAGAATTTAAAATGGAAAAAGATGTGATGAAACGCCGCCGTGAAATTTTCACAGGTATGGGCATCGAATTCCGTTTGAATACTGAAATTGGTACAGATGTAACCATTGATGAATTACTTGCAGAATATGATGCGGTGTTCATGGGTATGGGAACTTATACCTACATGAAGGGTGGTTTCCCGGGTGAAGATCTTAATGGTGTTTATGATGCTCTTGATTTCCTAATCTCTAATGTGAACCGCTGCCAAGGTTGGGAAAAAGATCCAAGTGAGTACATCAGCTTAGATGGTAAAAAGGTGATTGTACTTGGTGGTGGTGATACAGCGATGGACTGTAACCGTACTTCATTACGTCAAGGCGCTCATGATGTAACGTGTGCATACCGTCGTGATGAAAGCAACATGCCAGGTTCTGCACGTGAAGTAAAAAATGCCTATGAAGAGGGTGTAAAATTCCTATTCAATCGTCAACCGATAGAAATCGTTGGTGAAAATGGCAAAGTGACAGGCGTAAAAGTAGTAACGACACAAATGGGTGAACCAGATAGTCGTGGCCGTCGTAGTCCTGAACCAGTTCCAGGTTCTGAAGAAGTATTACCAGCCGATGCTGTTTTACTTGCATTCGGTTTCCGCCCAAGCCCAGCGGATTGGTTTGGTAACGCGAATATTAATCTTGATGGTTCAGGCCGTGTTGTTGCAGCTGAAAAACAAGAATTCAAATTCCAGACATCAAACCCGAAAATCTTTGCTGGTGGTGATATGGTGCGTGGCTCAGATCTAGTTGTGACAGCGATTTGGGAAGGCCGTCAAGCTGCTGAAGGCATTTTGGATTACCTTGGTGTTTAATAAATTAGTTTGTTAAATACTGAAAAAGCCTACTTCAAGTAGGCTTTTTTATTGTCTACCATTAGTCACTTTGATGTTTTTGGCAAATATAATAAGCTTTTTTGCCCTTTTTAGCTTTTTAAGCTCGCGACATACTCAAAACTTCCTTCTTCAATACAATAGGTGTTGAGTATGAACATCGCAGGTATGACGGCAGAAAAATCATATTTAAATCGTCGAAAAGCGTTGGGTATTACAGTGCGTCGTCTTGAATTTAATCCAAAGGCGATCAAGCGGCACTATTTTGCAAATTCACCGCTCATGTCTCATTTTTTAACTGCACTCTCATCAACGTTTCCAGTAGGTGAGCAATTTTTTGTAAATAGCGTACGTAATGTGCGTGATAAAGTTTCAGACCCTCAATTACAAGCGCAAATTGCAGCTTTCATTGGACAAGAGGCTATGCATTCCAAAGCACATGGCGAGTTTAATGAAGCTTGGCGCCGTGATGATTATAATCTGGATAGTTTTCAAAACTGGTTAAATGAGCGCGATAAATACTTAAGAACGATTCCACCTAAGCTGCAATTAGCTCTTACCTGTGCTTTTGAACATTTTACAGCTCTCCTTGGAGCATATGTCTTACAACATCCAGAATTGTTAAAAACATTAGATCAAGATGCGTTAAAACTTTGGGTATGGCATGCGATTGAAGAAATTGAGCATCGTTCAGTCGCATTCGATGTCTATCAACATGTATATGGAGATGACCGTATACGCCGTTTACTCATGCGTAGCGTCACGACTGGGTTTGCGAGTCTCGCTTTTTATGGGACAACTCGTTTATTTTGGCAAGATAAATGGAATAGCTTACCTAAAATCGGAGGTAATTTATTTGGCTCATATTTGCTGATAAAGATGCTTGTTCAATTAATGCCTGAATACTTCGCATATTACAAAAAAGATTTTCATCCTAGTCAAAAAGATTACGACAAGATGGTGGATTACTGGAAAAGTTCTTTAGCAGAAGAATACCAAATGGCAAGTTTTCAACAAGAAAAAGATCAAAGATTAAGTTAATAGAAAACCGGATTTAAAAATCCGGTTTTTAAAAATCAATAAAATAAAAGCAACACAATAATGCCAAATTCATCATACAATCGGGTAAAGAGGTCAAAAATATAAAGAAAAACTTGAGGATAATGTGACGATGAAAACGTTGAAACAATTAGCGATCGCAACAACACTTGCCAGCACCTTACTATTTTCGGGATGTGGCTATAACACTCTACAAGTAAAAGATGAGGCTGTAACAGCAGCATGGTCTGAAGTACAAAACCAATATCAACGTCGATCAGACTTGGTGCCAAACCTTGTCAATGTGGTAAAAGGTTATGCTAAACATGAAGAGCAAGTATTAACCGAAGTAACACAGGCACGCTCGAATGTTGCAGGTTTAAAAGTTGATAAAGAAGTTCTAGAAGATCCAGCTTTACTTGAAAAATATCAACAGGCTCAAAGTCAATTAACAGGGGCATTATCTCGATTGATTGCTGTGTCTGAAAACTACCCAGATTTGAAAGCCAATACTCAATTCCAAGAATTACAAGTTCAGCTTGAGGGTACAGAAAACCGTATCGCAGTTGCACGTAATCGTTATATTACAACAGTGCAAGATTACAACGGATATGTACGCCAGTTCCCACAAGCAGTGACCGCAAAAGTAATTGGTATGCATCCTAAAGCCAATTTCTCTGCAGAAGCTTCTGCACAACAGGCTCCAAAAGTTTCTTTTGATTAATTTAATAAATCAAAGGAGTGCTGTATGAGAAATATTATATTGCTTCAGTCTAAGCAAATTAAGGTCTTTATTGCGACCTTAATTTTGCTCTGTTGTGGTGTTCTTTTTCAGAATACAGCATGGAGTGAAAGTAATATTGCAACTGCTACTGATGAGACCGATGCAGTAGTAGCGGGCAAAATCATTCAAAAACAGCAAAATCAAGCCACTGCCTCTAAGACAGGTGAACAAGCTGCTTCAAGTGTTGCAGCCTCGCCTAAAGTCTCTAACGATATGGCAGACGGTGAATCAATTCGTGGTTTGCCAACTTTAAATCAGCCTGTTATTGATCAAGCTAATATTTTAAGTGAGGCTGAGAAACAGCAGCTTGACCAAAAAATTCTAAGTTTATACCAACAAGGTAAAGCGCAGATTGGTATTGTGATTGTTCCTACCACTGGCCAAGAAGATATCTTTGATTATGCGTTACGTGTTGGTGAAAAGTGGCAATTGGGATCATCTAAACGTGATAATGGATTACTCATTGCAGTCGCTGTAAATGACCGCCGTATACAAATTTTAACCGGCTATGGTTTAGAAGGTGTGTTACCTGATATTGTGGCAAGTCGGATTATTCGAAACCAAATTACACCTTATTTTAAACAAGCCCAATATGCGCAAGGTTTAAATGCAGGTCTGGATGAAATTGGTAGAATTTTAAATCTTGACCCAGAAGTAGCTCAGCAAGCTGCTCAAGATTTAAAAGAACGCCAACATCAAGCTGCGGAAGAACAACAAGCCAAACAAACAACGCTGACAATGGCTTTATTTATTCTGGTTGCTGGAATTGTGGGTTCATTTATTGTCGGTCGTCCACTTAGTGCCTCTACAGCAGGTGTCGCTGCTGCAGTAGCAGGTTTTGTAAATGGTGCTGGGCTAGTGACTAGCTTATTACTTGGTTTTGGTATTTTCTTTTTACTCATTACTTCAATTGCCCAACTTATTTTACAGGCCATTTTAAGTGGTTCTGGTGGGGGCGGTCGCGGAGGTGGCTTCGGCGGTGTTGGCGGAGGCTATGGCGGTGGTGGAGGTCGTTTTGGTGGTGGAGGTGCTTCAGGCTCATGGTAACAACATCAGAAACAACACAAATTATTACTCAACCAAAAATTGAGGAATCAGTAGAACCTAGCCTAAAACGTTGGTTCAAGCACTTTTGTTACTTGCCAGCCAGTAGTCGTTATTTTTCAAAACAAGATAAACAAGCCATTGCTGATGCGGTACAGCAGGCAGAACATGGGCATGTTGGAGAAATACAGGTTGTAATTGAAGGCCATATTCCATGTTTACAAGCCTATAGACAAAACACGCGTTTAAGGGCACAGCAGTTATTTGCAGAGTTAGGCGTTTGGGATACGGCATTAAATAGCGGCGTATTGTTATACCTAAATTTATGTGAACGTACTGTAGAAGTTATATTTGACCGTGGTATTAGAAATGCGACTAACGATCAGGTCTGGCAGCAGATTTGTGAGTCTATCGTTCAAAAACTTAAACAAAAACAATATCAACAAGCTGTCGTGATGGGTGTGCAGCAAATTGGAGAGGTATTGTCACATTTTTATGATGAAAACATGCCAGATCAATCCAATGAATTGGGAAATGCTCCGATTATTCTTAATTAACTCGCCTTGTAGTATTCTTATATTAGCTAATTTTCATAATTTTACTTTTAAAGGTGACTGACAAAAAATGTCACCTACTTATTTATTTTTTAAAGAGATTTTGTTCACATAAATAAATATAAACTTTGAATTGTGTATTTTATTTTTTTTAATACGTGAAGTGTTTTTATAAAAATTTATATGACATTTTTTGTCACTTACTTACACCTGTTTAATATTTAAGAATAGTTGAATTTAATATAAGTATTTGTTTTTTATTTGAAATAAAAGTTGGCATGGATGCTGCTATATAGTTAATAGCTGAAAAGGCTTATATAAAAACATACATACAATCTTTGGGGAAAAGGCTATGAATGCACAAAAAGGTTTTACATTAATTGAACTCATGATCGTGGTTGCGATTATCGGTATTTTGGCGGCAATTGCGATTCCTGCTTATCAAAATTATATTGCTAAGTCTCAAGTAGGAACAGGTTTAACCGATATTACAGCTGGTAAAACTAATACAGAAACTAAATTAGCAGAAGGTTTAGCAGCTAATTTATCTGCAGCATCTGACGTAGGACTACAAAGCTCAAGTAATGCTTGTTCTTCTATTTCAGTATCTGTTGCTACTACTGGATTGACAACAATTGAATGTACATTGCAAGGTACTTCTCAAATCAACGGTAAGAAAATTTCTTGGGAACGAACAGCTGATAGTGCTACAGCAGGCACTACGGGTACATGGCGTTGTAAAACTGATGTTGCAACAAATTTACGTCCTAAATCATGTGGTGCTTCGTAATAAATAGCTAAAAAAAGAGAGGTTAAGACCTCTCTTTTTTATTGAAAAAATAAATATGTTAAAAAAAATTATTCTATTTCTTTTAGTTGTAATTTATCTTATTGCAGCATTATTGGGTTATCAAATTGGTTGGTCTAATTTTCAATACGATGAGCTTCGTCTATTACAATTCCCATTAGCACTATGTGCTTCGTTAATTTTGATTTTTACAAAAAAAATAGAATATTCAATTTTCACTCAAATTACTTTTTTTTTGATTGGTGTATTAACTGCTATACAGATAGCAAGTTATAGCATTTTTCAGATTCAAGAACTTTGTTCTGCAATAGCATTATTATTTATATTTTCAGCTTTAACATATGAGTTAAGGAATGTAAAAAATATAGAAAATGGCCTAGCATTAATCGTTGTTTCAGCATTTATTCCTTGTTTATTTATTTGTATTTCCATCATTAATTTTATTTTTTATAAACAATGGTTTGATTGGCAGTTTAACTCCGGCACGATCCGAATTTATGACAGTGTTATAGTTCCTATTTTCTTTTTTTTAATTTTTTTGAAAAATAAAAACTATCCTTATATTCATTATTTTTATCCAGTTGCTATTTTCTTTTTTACTCTAGCATGGTGCTTTGATGGTGCTAGATCCGCCTTACTTGCAGTAATGATAGGGTTGTTAGTTTTCTTTATATACTCTCAAGAAAATCGAAAGCTTATTTTGCAAAGCTGTATTTACATTTTTTTAGCTTTTTTGGCTTATAAAACTACTATTTATTTAGCTGATAAAAATACAATGACTGTAATACGAACAGGTACATCGTTGCGTGCAGAGATGTGGAGTTTTGTTTTTGAACAATGGAAAGAGCAACCATGGTCTGGAGTAGGAGGAGGTTATCTCTCAAAAATTCAATACAAATATGGACATCACATGCATAACCTATATTTAAGGTTAATTTTTGAGTGGGGAGTCGTTGGATGTATTTGTTTAGTGTGGATGATATATCAAATTATTAGATTATTCTTAGATAAGAGTGTTTTACCTATTGCAAAAGCTGGTGTTGCGGCAATTTTAATTGATGCGATGTTCTCGGGAAGTATGGTTTATCCTGCTTCACAAATGGCCTGTATATTATTTTTGGCATTTGCTTTTTCTCAAATGAAATTAGCTATTAATTTAAAGCCTTATAATTCAATGACAAAAATACTTATCAGTTTATGGGGGGCTTTATTTTTATATATTACGATCATGTATTTAGGACAAGACTTAACTTGTTGGGGATGTGCGAGTTATGTTGGACGGATGGCACCAAATTTTTGGTTTTATGGTGGTACAGAGCATTTAGTCTCAACTACACAACTTCCTTAATTTATTCTACTGTAGGGTTTAGAGGTACTGATCACATAAATGGGCGTAGTTACAATTTCTTTAAGGCTTCCATGTATAATTCTTTCAAGTTTTAGCCTCTAACCTGTCACTATGCAAGTATTCTTCCTATTCCTCGCTGCAATCCTGTTAGGTTTTGCATGGTTGTCTCCATTTCACTACAGCCCTTGGGTCATGTTCTCGAGTGAAGTAAGTACTTTTGGGGCTGGATTATGCGTATTAGCCGCCCTAATTCAGCAAAATATAAAAATTCCCAGAGCACAGCTATTATTGCTGCCATTTACTTTAATTCCGATAGTGCAGTGGGGTTTTGGTTTAGTTTTTGATCTGAGCACATCCTTATTGAGTTCATTTTACTTTCTAGGTTTTTGGGTTATGGTCTTGGCTGGTTACAATCTGTCTTTAGATCAACAAAAGCGAGATCAAATCTTTTCGGGTTTTAGCTTACTCGTAATTATTGTATCTGTTGTTACTAGCTTCATTGCAATTTGCCAGTGGTTAAATATCGAGTCACATTTTGTTCATATGCTTCATCTGATTGGTAACCGTCCATACGGCAATTTTGGTCAACCCAATAATATGGCAACCTTCCTAATTATTGGATTATTAGGATGTTTATATTTATATGAAAAAAATAAAGTAACATTGTGGTTGCTCTTACCTTCAGCACTGATTATTTTGTTCGCGGTTGCATTGAGTCAATCGCGTACCTCATGGATTGTTTTTCCATTTTTATTCATCTATTGGGTTGTTAAGCAATTTAAACAGCAAAAGCGTTTTGGATTTATTCAAAGTCTTTTGTGGTGTGTTGGTTTTTTTGTAATTGCAGGGATAATTTTACCCTTTGCAACAAACCTCATTGAAGCATGGTCAAGTACAAATGTAACCGAAGCAAGTACTTTGGTGGAACGAGCAAGCTCTGGGTATTTACGTTTTAATATCTGGTCGCAAATGTTACTTGCTGTACAGCAGCACCCTTGGTTGGGGTATGGCTGGAATCAAACCAGTGTGGCACAAATTACTGTTTATCATGCTTTTTCGACAGGAGAGTGGACGACTAGTGCCCATAATGTATTACTTGATTTAATTATCTGGAATGGTATTCCATTAGCTACTGTAATCATTGCTTACTTTACATGTTGGTTCTTTTGGCTAAATCAACAAGCTAAAAATACCATCTCGATTGTAGCGATTATGATGGTATGTACCGTGCTTACTCATGCCATGTTAGAGTTCCCACAGCGCTATGCTTATTTCTTACTTACTTGTGGTTTTTTACTTGGTGTTGTGCAAGCACAGAGTCCAGTGCTCAAAGGAATTGTGCTTAATAAACAACTTCTCCGCTTAATATGGGTTGTAAGTTTATTACTGATTATTGCGATCTTACGTGATTACAATGTGTATGTTCTAAATAGTAATTTGCTTTTTAATAATAAGCGTCCAAATGCTGAATTTATGGGAAGCAGTAAGATTTTTGTTTTAACGCAATTTGAAGAGCGTTTAAAATGGATTGAACTTAATTCTGAAACTGCATTACCCGAAGCTGACTTAGTTCATTGGGAAAATTTCGTAAAGAATAAACCTACTCCCTATAACTTACGTAAATATGCAAAATTACTAGCTTATAATGGAAAAGTAGAGCAAGCAGAGCAGCAAATATTTATTTTACAGCATCTCTATAAACAAAAAATAACGCTACCAGAGTTATTAAAAGAAAAGTAATAAAAAATCCCCTTGTATTCAAGGGGATTTTTTCATGAGAAATTACATCTGACTCTGGATGTAATTTTCAATACCAACGCTGCCGATAAGGTCAATTTGAGTATCTAACCAGTCCCAATATTCTTCTTCTTTTTCTAAAATTTCTTGAACAAGATCACGCGTCACATAGTCTTGTTCTGTTTCAGCGAGTGCAACTGCTTTTTGAATCGCTTCTATATTTTCTTTCACTTTACGAATGTCACATTGCAGAACTTCTTCTGTATGTTGACCAATATAAAGTTTGCCTAAGTGCTGAAGATTAGGTAAACCTTCCAAGAATAAAATACGTTCAATAATTTTGTCTGCATGCTTCATTTGACGAATGGATTCTTTGTATTCAGCAGAGCCAAGCTGCTCAATTCCCCAATCATTAAACATGCGTGAATGTAAAAAATATTGATTAATTGCAGTTAGATGATGATACAGCACTTGGTTGAGCTGATTAATGACATCACGATTGCCTTTCATTGTAGCTACTCCAAAACAATTTCTGCCTTAATTCAATTAAGGCAATCTATAAAACCATTCTAGTGAACAAACAGTGATATGGCGAGTAATTTATAGAACAGCAAATGAAAATCGCAATCAAAAACAACACAATATTAGGAAAGGAGAGTTTCCAACCAAAAAAAACCGCTTGAATGAGGAACTATTAACGTTCCGCAAAAAGCGGTGGAGGAGCTAATAAATACTATTAAATTTTTATAAATCTTTTACGCAGCTACAGAAATACGAGCAGCGATTTCTGCTAATTCTTCATTAATAATAGCACGTGCTTCTGGTGCACAGCGTCCACAGCAAGTACCAAGATCAAGCAAATCACGAATTTCGCGATAGCTTTCTGCGCCATTTTCAACAGCGTCTTTAATATCTTGATCGGTAATGCCACGACACAAGCAAACGTACATGGGAGTGATCCCCAAATATAAATGCGATAATTGATATTATTGATAATTATTATCGTTTGTCAATGAAATTCATTTAAAATCTCATTTATTATTATTGGGAATTTGGATAAAAAAATACCACCTGAGCGGAAATCTGAGTTATGTTCAGATTTTATACAAAGGTGGTTCATGATTTAGAGTTAATAATTTAACAAAAAATATTCAATATATTTTTATATCTTATTGATTAATAACTACAATACCATCCATTTCAACTAAAGCACCTTTTGGTAAACTTGCTACACCAAGTGCTGCACGTGCAGGATACGGTTGCGCAAAATATTCACCCATAATTTGGTTTACAAGTTGGAAGTTTGATAAATCAGTTAGAAAAATATTGAGCTTGGCAATGTCTGCTAGAGAACCGCCGGCAGCTTCACAAACTGCTTTTAAATTATCAAATACACGGCGAATTTGAGCTTCAATACCTTCTACAAGTTCCATACTGTATGGGTCTAAACCAATTTGCCCTGAAAGATATAATGTATTATCTACTAAAATGGCTTGAGAGTATGTGCCGATAGCAGCAGGGGCATTTTCAGTATGAATTACTTGGCGGGACATTTGGTTCTCCTTGATTAAATCTCATTTCATCATAATCGATGATCGCTTTGGACAAAAGTATCATCGATTTAATTGATTAAGTGGATTTGGAAAGTTTGATTTTGTTAAAGAAACATAAATCTGACCAATAGCCCTTGTAAAGACTTAGCTTACTTTTGAAATTTCCATCTGTGGATTAGGCGCATCCAAACGCTCAATACGTGGAAAACCATAATGCATGCGTAAGTCACGGATGACTTTTGCAATATGTTTACGATTGTTCACTACAATATTAACGAAAGTTCTTTGCTCATTTGAGTGAACCATTTCTACCCCTGCATTATTTTTACGACATTGATAGATCAGGTCTGATACCTGCTCATCATTCATTGCCATTTCTATAGCGAGGTAGGCTGTAAAACGAACATCGTCTACATCATCTGCTTTCCATTGAAGCGGCATAATATTTTCAGGATGTAGATGTTGTTCATGTAGCAAGTTATGGCAACGGATACGATGCACAATTAACCCACGACGTGTTAAATGTCCTTGAATTGGGTCGCCCAAAACTGGATTACAGCAATGCGCATATTTAACATCGATACCTTCGGTGCTTTGAATGAGTCGATCTGAATTTTCCACTTGTGGATGCTTGTCATGAGCAAATAAGTGATTAGCTACAAGTTGAGGTAGTAGGTCGCCAACTGCAATTTGTTCAAACAATGTATTTTTATTATCAATGTGGCGCCATTGAAGTAAATCTAACCAGTCGGATTCAGAGAGATCGTTAATCGAACGGTTAAAGAGTTTCAGTGCTCGAGAAAGTGCTTGCGCACCGACTAAACGTTGTTCTTCAATATCTTGATCTTTAAGGACATGCTGTAAAGCACGGCGAGCTTTTTGCGTATTAATGAAACTTAACCAGTCTGGATTTGGTGTTGCTAAAACATCCGTAATCACTTCAATAACCTGACCGCTGATTAATGGTGTCGATAGTGGTTTAATCTCACCATCTACTTTTGCACCAACGGCATGGTTACCTAAAAATAAACTGGCTGAATAAGCAAAATCAACTACGGTAGCACCTTGTGGTAACTCGTGGAGCTGGCCATGTGGAGTGTAAACCCAAATTTTTTCTTGATGTAAGTAATCTAATAAATCATTGAAAGTCGTTTTTGCACATTCTCCATCAATAAGCGTATTCAGGTTTTGCATAGAGGCTTGAATAGCTGAACGACAAGTTTGTGGCGCATTTTCACCAAGCACTACCCCAAAGCGAGCAGCTTTACGCATAAGCTCGGTTTGAATGGTAAGAGAAAGTGTAGTTTTTTCGCCTTTGAGCTTAATTAATAAAGACTGGTTGCCACCCGGTAGCGGACGACGGATATGGTCCTGATATTGAATGACCTGAAAGTTTTCTCTTAAAGCATCAACTAGGCGGTCACAGTCGGCAATTGATTGTAAAACGATTTCAAAAGCATGGCTGTGGGTAAGCTCTTGTAAATCCATCTCATTTTTAACAAAATGGCGTAATAATTCGATATTGTTATTTTTCTTTTTAATGCGGCCTTGAATATGATAATTATGAAGAAGTTCAGCAAGGTTTTGTTCCCAGATACTTTGATATTTACATCGCTCTGGTTTGGTTTGACGTAGTGCATTTTGCACGTTATCAAACATATCAAGATCAAGATTTTGATAACAAAGATTTTCTAGATTATCACCCATTTCATTCATGCCGACTAATCTTGCCATTGGCACAAAGATATCAAGAGTTTCTTGAGCAATACGGGCACGTTTATCTGGACGTAAAGCACCTAGAGTTGTCATATTATGATAGCGGTCAGCTAATTTAATAATAATGACACGTGGATCTTGTAGGGTCGCTTGCAAGATTTTTCGGAAGGAGGCGGCTTTGTTATATTCTTTATCACTTGATTGGCTAAGTTTGGTTACGCCGTCAACTAGCTCGGCAACCGTCAAGCCAAATTTTTCAGTAATATCTTCTTTTGTATATTGAGTGTCTTCAATAACATCATGCAAAAGTGCTGCCATTAAGGTTTCAGCATCTAAACGCATGTTCGCAAGAATACAGCTGACAGCAATTGGGTGCAGAATGTAGGGTTCACCACTTTTACGTGTAATGCCAGTATGCGCTAGATCGGCAAAATCACAGGCAGCAAGCACTTTCTCGACCTCACTTACCGATAAGTAAGGGTCGATAATCAATTTAAGCTGTTGCTTGGCTTGGCTGACCTCTTCGCCTGGCATAAATCACCCTTTTTCCTAATACTGAAAAACTAAATCTATCTACTTCTTAATGAAAAGCATATTGCGGAACTTGTCAATTTTTTCATTTGAAAAAGTGTATTTTTTTTTCAATGAAAATAATTGCTTTTTTCAATATCTTTAAGTTCAAGACAAAGCCAAATAAAAAACCACCGCAGAAAAACGATGGTTTTTTTATGAAACAGAATTAATTAGAAAGAAAAACCTTCTAAATTCAAGCTGTTTGTAGAAAGAGCAAGATCAAGACTAGAAGTTTGATAATCTTGTTCACGTTGCTTAAGAATTTCTTTCGTAACGTGCCCTGCCGCGATTTCGCGCAAAGAAACTACAGTCGGTTTGTCGTTATCCCATTCTACAGTTGGCTCCATGCCTTGACGTGCCAATTGACGAGCACGTTTACTTGCAACGAGCACAAGCTCAAAACGGTTGTCTACATGATCTAAACAATCTTCAACGGTGACGCGTGCCATAAAAGTTCTCGTTTTGGAATGGTGAATTTGAACAGACTAAACAGTATAAAAGGCTTTCGATCTAGACTCAAGTTATTCCTGTTTTGGTTGAGGAGTAATCAAGTCTTGAATTAATGTTTGATAACGTTTCGCTTGCTGAGAGAGCACTAGACGGTTTGCTGTAATTACAGCTTCAATCTCATGTAACGCTTTATTAAAGTCATCATTAATAATGATGTAATCAAAGTTCGTGTAATGCTGCATATCTTCAACTGCACAACTTAAACGATGCTCAATGACTTCAACTGAGTCAGTGCCGCGATTAGATAAACGCTGACGCAGATCAAATTGAGTTGGGGGTAAAATAAATATTTGCTTTGATTCAGGGAAAAGTTTGCGGACTTGTTCTGCACCTTGCCAATCAATTTCAAGTAGAACATCGTGTCCTTGAGCTAACTGTTGTTTTACAGTTGCTTGAGAAGTGCCATAGTAATTACCAAATACTTCAGCGTATTCAATAAAACCGTCATGGTTGACTTGGTCTAGAAATTCATCTTTTGTAGTGAAGTGATAGTGAACACCATCTAATTCACCGGGACGTTGACCTCGGGTAGTATGTGAGACTGAAACATGTAAATTGCTCACACGGTCAAGCAGGGCTTTCACCAAAGATGTTTTGCCCGTTCCTGATGCAGCAGAAACGACAAACAATAGACCCGACATGATATTTTTCCTGATATGATAAAATATCTTCGCTATTGTAGTGTACCGTGCGTTTAAACTGAATAGTTTTAATTGCAAATATTCAAGAGAAATTCCCCTGTTTTATTAATTTTGAGGCTGTTATGGAAATTGTGTTAGCTAATCCGCGTGGTTTTTGTGCCGGTGTTGATCGAGCCATAGCAATCGTCAATCGGGCTTTAGAATGTTTTAACCCTCCTATTTATGTACGTCATGAGGTTGTACACAATAAATTTGTTGTTGATGACTTGCGTCAAAGAGGGGCGGTTTTTGTTGATGAACTAGATCAGGTTCCGGATGACTCAATTGTAATTTTTAGTGCTCACGGTGTTTCAAAAGCTGTTCAACAAGAAGCAGAGCGTCGAGGCTTAAAAGTATTTGATGCAACTTGTCCTTTAGTTACTAAAGTTCATATTGAAGTGACTAAATATGCGCGTGAAGGTACTGAAGCCATTTTAATTGGTCATGAAGGGCACCCAGAAGTTGAAGGAACAATGGGTCAATATGATAAATTGAAAGGTGGTGACATTTATCTAGTTGAAGATGAAGCTGATGTTGCTGCGCTTGCTGTAAGACATCCTGAAAAACTTGCATTTGTAACTCAAACAACTTTATCTATTGATGATACGGCTAAAGTTATTGATGCCTTGCGTGCAAAATTCCCTCATATTCAGGGGCCGCGTAAAGATGATATTTGCTACGCTACTCAAAACAGACAAGATGCTGTACGTGACTTGGCGGAGCAGTGTGATGTGGTCTTAGTTGTTGGTTCACCTAACTCATCAAATTCAAATCGTTTACGTGAGCTTGCAGAGCGTATGGGCAAAGCTGCTTACCTTGTAGATAATGCTGACCAGTTAGAACAGTCATGGTTCAATGAGACTTGTAAAATTGGTGTGACAGCGGGTGCTTCAGCACCAGAAATTCTGATTAAGCAAGTGATTCAACGTTTACAAGATTGGGGTGCGCAAGCACCTAAAGAATTAGATGGACGTGAAGAGAACATAACCTTTAGTCTTCCTAAAGAATTACGTATTCATGTGACTCAAGCATAAAGTGTGACTTATTTAACATACTGATTTTAAAATAGTAAACAGATAATTGTTGATGTGACAGTTATCTGTTTTTTTATACCCTTCATCTGCTTTGTATTTGTTTTGTAAATCTAAACCGTAAAATTTAAATAATAAATAAAAAATTCTTAAGTTTATTTGGGGTTCTGGGGATGAGGGGAATTATTCCGCAAGAAGGGTTCACCTTGGTTGAGCTTATGGTGACGATTATAGTAATGACCATCATTGCAATGATGGCCGCACCGTCTATGTCGAATTTATTAGAAAGTAAACGACTAGATGAAAATCAACGAGACTTAATCAATACTTTGTCTGAATCAAAAAGCCAAGCAATACTTGGTCGACAAGATGTAACTATTAATCTGAATTCAACAGCTTCAAATACATCAACATCTTTTAATTGGAAAGCTGCAGCCAATAATATTCTTGAGCTCAAAAATATTGCTGCTAATGGTACGCAGAGTTCACTAACAGCGACGACGTTAACTTTTAATGCGAATGGAGTTGTAAGTAATATCACCCAAGACACACTTTTATCTATTTGTAATTCAAAAATAAATAAAAAGAAAATTATTATTTTAACGAAGCTTGGCACATTAATTTTTAAAGCTGAGGAGACATGTTAATGCGGGGCTCTAAGCAAAAAACTCAAGCTGGGGTTGGTTTATTAGAAGTATTGGTCGCCTTAATTTTACTTGCGATAGGAATTTTAGGATATGTCGCTTTGCAAATTCGGGCTATGGATGCTTCTTCAGAAGCATTAAGTAAATCTCAAGCCATTATGATTATGAGAGGATTAGCAGAAAATATTCGCGTAAATAGTTCTCAAGCTAGTCAATATCCTGCATTTGTTCGTAGTTATAGCAATTATTCATCTACTACTGCAGCCCCTTCGTTGTGTTTCAATGCCGCTTGTACGCCTTCTCAACTTGCTCAATTTGATGCGTATCAAGCAGCGAGAAATGCTGATCAACTTGGCATGAAAATCACAATGACAAATTGCCCTGGGGTTACAAGCACAATGACCCAGCAGAGGCAATGTCTGTTCGTTTTTTGGGGAAAAACCTCTCCAGTAATTACAACAAATGGGGGAGTCACTACCGCGGATGTGTCGAGCTGTATGAGTACAGATGGTGTTTATGCCAATAATTCAAATTGTTTGATGATGGAGGCATATTAATGGCTCACTCATTTGTATCCTGGAAACAACGAGGCTTTACATTAATTGAGCTTATGGTTGCATTGGCTTTAGGCCTAATTTTAGTAGCTGCAGCAACTCAATTATTTATTGGTGGACTTTTATCAAGTCACCTACAAAAAGCAAATGCTGAAATACAAGATAGTGGTATTTTTGGTTTGGAATATATTGCCCGTGATATACGCCTTCTAAATTATGGAAATGTAACCAACCCAATATTAACCGATACGACGCCTTGGGGCGGGGTTGTGCTAACTGGCTCAACAGCAACTAATAATAACACTGTTAATTTTGTCCCTAATGTTGGAACAAATACTTATATTGCTGACACATTACTAAGTCGTGGTGCAAGCGATACGGTAAGTACTGTGAGTAATCACTGGAAAGGTCTTTCAAATATACAGAATAGTTCAAATGCTGCTGTGCAAAGTGATCAACTGACGATTCAATTTATTGCGCCTACGAATATGACTAATTGTGAAGGTATAAATGTCCTTGCAGGAGATTTAATTGTAGAGCGTTATTTCTTACGTCTTGATAGTAATGGTAGCTCCCAGCAAGATTATGCACTTGCATGTGATGCAAATACTCCCTCTGCTGTAGCCGCCGCAGCTCAACCTACCACTATTACTGGCTTGGGTGACGCCGGCCAAATCGTATTACCGCGTATTGACCATTTTCATGTGTTATTCGGTGCAAAAAATGCGGCTGGCAATTTTGCTTACTATACGATTCCCCAGTATCGAGCTGCTGCACAGGCTGCCAGAGATGCCACACCATCTGTAATGGCACCGCGAATTCTTTCAATACAAATATCTGTACTAGCCCGTTCCACGAATAATGCCCAAAACAGAGCAATAGATCCTGCCCAGTCTTTTTTTATGTTAGATCAAACTGTACATGCTTCTGATAATACAACTCGATTCTTACGTCGCACTTATAACGTAACAATTGCTCTACGCAATGCGATGGGGGAAAGTTTATGACCCATTTAATTCAGAAAAGTAGATCTAAGGAAAAAGGGGCAACTCTTATTGTTGTACTTATTATTTTATTAGTTGTTATTTCTGTAGGTGTTTTAGCAATAAGAGTGGCTATTGTATCTTTAAAAGTTGCTACCAATAGCCAAGTTAGCCAATTAAATTTTCAGTCATCTGACACGCCTTTAGAACTCATTGTACAGATGAATCCTACTACCCTAACTAATATTACTAATGTGATTGGGGCAGCGCTCAAAGAGCACGAAAGTAACCCCGGTGCAGAATACAACTTTTGTTATAAGCCTGTTTCTACAGCAACAAATTTTGCTCAGACCAGAGGTGCAAGTTTACTTCGTGCAGGAAGTGCCAATAATGCGGTAGTCGAAGATGGCGGAGTCGCAGGTTTCTGCGATTTAACAAGTGACTATGGAAGTAATCGTCAAGCTGTCGTTACGCAAGTTGCTGTAAGTATTCCAACAGACGCTACAAATGATATTCCTGGTTCAAATTTACCTCGAGGAACAAACACTTCCGAAGGTACTCAACTGCCTAAAAGTATGCTGTCTACTCAACGTATTCGAGTGATTACAACAGCTTTTTTGCCAGCATACGCCTCTAGTTCTATTGAAACTTTACAAGCTGATTGCTTAAGCACGAGTTCGGCAAAAATTAGCGACAATTTTGATACTGCATTAGCGACTAAACAAACATTGGCGGAATGTTTGGCAAATCATAACGTGCCTTTTAGCACCCAAGTTCAAGAATTTAACTATACCAATAAATTAACTCAAATTACGGCACCAGGTTCATAACGGGGAATATCGTGAAACTAAAATTGAAGAATTTTAAGCCAAATAATTTATGGTATGCCATCTGTTCAAGCTCGGTCACTTTTACATGGTTGGTGACAAGCTCTGTCGTGCAGGCGAGTGATTTACAAATTTATGCTTCACCTACAGCGGGTAAAAAAACCATTGTGATGATGTTGGATACATCAGGAAGTATGACCAACAATAGTTATGGTGAAAACCGGTTGGCCATGCTTAAAAATGGTATGAATGCTTTTTTAGCCAGCAATAATCCTATTTTGAATGATACTCGTGTGGGCTTGGGAAATTTCTCTGCAAATGGTGATAGCCGAAGTGGGCAAGTTTTAGTGGCTGCTGCTCCTTTAGGAGATGCAAGTACTTTAAACACAGTGGGTTCTCAGCGTTATAAATTAAAACAGGCCGTTGCAAATTTAACTGCTGGCGGGTCAACACCTTCGGCACATGCTTATGCAGAAGCTGCCGCTTATTTGATGGGTACAACAACCTATTCAGAGGCGAATTATGCTATCCGAAAAGATAGTTATATAAAGCGTGTGCGAAAATCTGATAATAGAACGGAATACTCATATTGCACTAGTTATCGTGACTCACAAATTGATACAGCAAATCTATGGCAGCCTTGTCGCTCTACAAATTATTGGAGTAGTTGGTCAACCTCTAATCCAGGTGTAGATACAGCAACAGCCTATGATACTTCATCGGACTGGACCTATTCTTATACTTATTACTACACCACTTTTAATTATGCGATAGCAAATGCAGACAGCGGTATCCCAAAATCAAAATCAAACGATACAGCTAGCAATCCGAATATTGTTGTAGATAGAAATGCCTCTAACTTAAATGCTATTTACCAATCTCCTTTGCCTGCGGTGGCCAATCGCCAGAGTTGTGATGGGCAAGGTATTTACTTTTTATCAGATGGCGAACCGAACAATACAACAAATACGCGTTCGGCAAGTGTCATGTCGACCGCTTTAGGTAGTACTTTTGGGGCTGATTTTACTTGTTCTGGAGGTTTGTCTAACACTACAGCAGACTCTGGTTGGGCCTGTATGGGAGAATTTGCGAAGCGACTATTTGATAAAACAAAAAACCCAGCTGGAGTTTCTATTCAAACAGCGTTTGTTGGTTTTGGTAGTGACTTTTCTAGTTTAAGTTCTTCTGATGTAAAAAATGCCTGTCGTTTAAGTTCGAGAACCCAATCTGACCGTAAAAGTGATGATAATTGTTCGCCGAATCAGACCACAAATGCGGTCGCTGCACCTGGTTATGGAAATGGAGGTTTTTTCCCTACCCAAAGTGCGCAAGGTGTAACAGACAGCGTTATCGCATTTATTAATAACTTAGATAAAGTTCCTTTAGAACCCTTAACTACAGGTGCTATCTCGGTTCCTTATGATGCATTAAATCCTAAAAATTTACAGGAATATGGTTACTTACGTGCTTTTGAGCCAAACCCGGCTAACACATACTTAACATGGCGAGGAAATTTAAAGAAATATCATGTTGTTTTATCGGGAACAAATGCTGGTGCTTTTGAAGCTAGTACTGGTGGATTAGTCTACAATGTAAGTGGGGCTTTTAGGACAGAAACAAAAGACTATTGGAATAGCTCTACTTATAATGATGGAGGTAAAGTCTTTTTTGGTGGTTCATATGCAAAAGTTCCTTTACCAATTGCTGGACAAAATGAAACACGTGATGAAGAAGGAAATATCACAAAATATTATTACGCAGTACAAACTAAAATCCGCAACTTATTTACTGATGTTTCAGCCGTTGCAGCGGATGGTAGCTTAACAAAAATATCGACTTCTGGAACTAATTTGCTAAGAATTCCTGCTGCTCCACCAGAAGGAACTAATCCTTTTGATAATGTGGCTAATACAGCAAGTTATGTTTTAGGAAAATTTGATGCCTCAACTGGACAAGATATTTTAAAAGCTTTCCCGATTAGCTTGAAATTAAAAATATTAAATTATTTAGGTTACTCAACTGATATTAGCGCTACGACTTTACCTTCATCTTTGGTTACTCCGAATGAACCGTATTTATCGATGGGCGGTAGTATTCACTCTTTACCAGTACAGCTTACCTATAATGGAACATTAGATGAAAATGGGAATTTAACATCTGCGCGTGAACAATCCATTCTCTATGGAACGATGGAAGGTGGTTTACATATTGTGGATGCCTCAACAGGGGTAGAACAAATGGCTTTTGTTCCCGCTGATATATTAAATAATCCTGTTGCATCAAAAGCTTTAGTTGTTGGCCAAAGTGATGCTACAGCTCCTGCTCACGGTATGGATGGAGCTTGGGTATCTGACCCTGCATATAGTATTACTACAACGGGAAGCGGTAGCTCAGCAGTATCAAAAGTAACTGCAAAGCAAATGAATATTTATGGTGGCATGCGAATGGGGGGCAGCAGTTATTATGGCTTAAATGTCTTAAATCCTGCTTCACCTAAACTCCTCTTTAGAGTAGGAGCAGACCAAACTGATTATAGTCGTATGGGGCAGAGTTGGTCTAAACCTGTACTTGCAAATATACGTTATAACGGGGTGATTAAACGGGTCATGATTGTTGGTGGTGGCTACGACCAATGTTATGAAAACCCAAATATTACTTTGAGTAATTCTTGCTTTACGAATGGAAAAGCAAAAGGAAACGCTGTCTATATTATTGATGCTAAGACTGGGGAACGCTTATGGTGGACGAGTGACACAGGCTCTAGTGTAGATAATTCTAATATCAAACATAGTATTGTTAGTCGCATTAGTACTTTAGATCGAGATGCTGATGGTTTGGTAGACCATTTATATTTTGGCGATTTAGGCGGGCAAATTTTCCGTATCGATCTTAATAATAACCAGACAAAAACAAATTCAACTTATAGCAGTTTCGGTATTCGAGTTGTTCGATTAGCGAATTTAGCGACGAATGACTCAACTTATGATGCCTCGAACGACTATACCGCTGGGAATGCGCCGCGTTTTTATGAACCGCCAACAGTGACAATTCACGATTACGGAATCCGCACTTTTATTACTGTCGGTATTGCTTCAGGTGACCGTAGTACACCTTTAGATGTTTACCCGCTTACAGGTCGTGAGGGGATGTCACCGAGTACGGCATTAAGCGGAAGACCTGTAAACAACGTTTATGGAATTATCGATAAAGACTTTATTAAAAAGAATTTAATGTCTTTAACGGATAGCCAGCTTGAAACGAAAGATATTACTCGATCGACGTTTCGAAAAAATCCACAAATTTTACGATCTGGAGAAACACGCGTAGCACAGATTTTCTTTCCCAATACGGGGACGGGACAAAACGGTTGGTATCGCTCACTTTCTAGTATGAGCGATGGCACAGAGAAAGCTAATAATAGTTTCCGTATTAAAGGAGGTCTCAAAGCTTTTGAAGAGCCTATGGCAATTACAGGGACTTTAATTGTGCCTGTTTATGACCCACAGGGAACAGGTATTGTAGCGGCAGACCCATGTTTACCCCGTGTAGTAGGTGAAACTGACCAGCAGACGTTCTGTTTACCATTTGGCGCCTGCCTTAATTCTGATGGGTCAATCGATCAAAATAAAGAGAATGGAAGTGGATTCAGAACACAAACTGGTACTAATTGCCCAGTAGGAGCTTCTGAATGTAATAAAAACGTTATTGGCTCAGGTATTCGCGGCATAGCATTTGTTCCAAAAAGAGATGAACCTCCAGTAACTAATAGTTGTGGAAAATTACAACTGTCTGGAAACGAGAGTGGAACTGGCGAGTGGCAATGTACAAGTCACTTAGTTCCTGCGCGCTGGTATGAGCGTTATCGTTAAGGGATGACTGATGAATAAATATTATATTCTGCGTTTTAATCAGGGTGTTACCTTGATTGAGCTCATGGTTGTCATCGTGATTGTCGCTATTTTTGCTTCAATTGCTATCCCTTCATATCAAAGTTATAGCCGCAGAGCGACTGCCTCTGCTGCTAAAGGTGAAATTCTAAAATTGGCAGAACAGTTGGAACGACATAAATCCAAGAACTTTACTTATAGAGGATTTACGACCACATCTGTAACTTTGCCACGGGGTGGTTATACGATTGAAATTAGTGATGATACGACGGCAGGAAATTTATTGACGAATGCTGCTGCAAATGGGCAAACATGGGTCATTAAAGCGACAACTACAGATTCCAGAAACTTTAATTTTATTGCTAAGAATTCAGGTTTGCGTTGCCAAAGTTTAACAGCTACGGCTGTTGATAATGACTGTGGTGGAACAGTCACTTGCAATGTATGTGAAACAAATAGTGAGAATTGGCAATGAAGAATGGTTTTACCTTAATAGAACTCATGATTGTAGTAGCAATAATTGCAATTTTAGCAGCTATAGCGACACCTTCATATTTGCAATATTTACGTAAAGGGCATCGTACAGCTGTTCAATCTGAAATGATGAATATTGCCCAAACATTAGAATCAGAAAAAATGGTTCACAATCGTTACCCATCAAATGCGACTATTACTTCGATTTATGGCTCTAATGTAAGTCCTCAACAAGGCCAAGCCTTATATAACTTAGCTTTTGCCAACATAACTGATTCAAACTGGGTGTTAACTGCTACGCCTATTGCTAATACTTCTCAAGCTGGTGATGGGATCATTTGTCTTAATGATCAAGGACAAAAATTTTGGGCAAAAGGTGCAGCGAATTGTGCGTTATCTGCCGCATCAAATTGGCTACAGTAATTTTAAATTCAAAACTGCGGATAACTCAAAAAATAATCTTTCTTTCAGGGCGAAAATCACGTAGAATGTCGCCCTCTATGAAAGGGGTTTGAAGTGTTGCCGATGGTCGGCGCAGGGATAATCCGTAAGAATTATAAGGCTTTTATCATGGTTGTTATTCGTTTAGCACGTGGCGGCGCAAAAAAACGTCCATTCTATCAAATCGTTGTGACTGACAGCCGCAATGCACGTGATGGTCGTTTCATCGAGCGTATCGGTTTCTTTAACCCGACTGCACAAGGTCAAGCAGAAAAACTTCGTTTAGATGCAGACCGTTTTGCTCACTGGGTTTCTCAAGGTGCTCAACCTTCTGAACGTGTTGCTTCTTTAGCTGCTCAAGCTAAAAAAGCTACTGCATAATTTTTTGTAGTAGGTAGCCCATGACATCAACACAGAATGTTCCCGAAGATCGTATTCAGATTGGACAGTTACGTTCAGCTTATGGATTGAATGGGTGGCTCTGGGTGTATTCAAATACAGAACCTATGAGCAACATGTTTGACTACCTGCCTTGGTACATTGAGACCAAGGCCGGTTGGCAAACAATAGATGTAAAACGTTGGAAACCACATGGCAAAGGCCTAGTTGTTGCTTTGAAAGGTGTGAGTGATCGCACAGGGGCAGAAAACTTGGTTGGCGCTAATATCTGGATTGCTAAGTCTCAACTGCCAAAAGCAGATGTAGATGAGTACTACTGGTCAGATTTAAAAGGCTTAACAGTGTTTGGTCTGGATGATGAAGAGCAGGAAGTAAACTTAGGAAAAATTCATGAATTGTTTGAAACTGGAGCTAATGATGTGATGGTGGTACATGCTACCCCAGACAGCGTTGATTCAGAAGAACGCATGATTCCTTGGCATAAGGATGTAGTACAACGTGTTGATCTTGAAGCTGGTCGTATTTACGTCAATTGGGGCGTAGATTATTAATCCTTTTAGGATTAATACAGCAGGAAAATAGAGGAGTCTGTGATGTTTTTTGCAGTCATTACGCTTTTTCCTGAAATGTTTGAAGCGATTACAGCCTACGGCATCAGCGGACGTGCGGCAAAACGAGATATTGTACAAGTTACTTGTATTAACCCTCGTGATTTTGCTGAGGGAAACTACAGAAGAGTGGATGAACGTCCATTTGGTGGTGGCCCTGGGATGGTAATGATGGCTGAGCCTTTGGCGAAAGCAATTGCGCATGCCAAACAGCTTGCCTCACAAGCAGGACATGTTCATGTTCCTGTGGTGTACATGTCTCCACAAGGCAAAACTTTAAATGAACAAGCAGTACAGCAGTTTGTTGATTACGACGGCTTAATTGTACTGTGTGGACGTTATGAGGGAGTGGATGAGCGTTTGATCCAGCATTATGTTGATCAGGAATGGTCAATTGGTGATTACGTTTTATCAGGTGGTGAACTGCCCGCTATGGTGTTACTTGACAGTATTATTCGCCGTTTGCCGAATGTAATGTCAGATGAACAGTCGGCAATACAAGATTCTTTTGTTGATGGTCTTTTAGATTGTCCACAATATACAAAGCCAGACCATTTTGAGGGGCTGGATGTACCAGAAGTTTTAAAATCTGGACATCACGGTAATATCGAAAAATGGCGTTTTTTGCAGCGTTATCAACGAACTTTAGAACGTCGACCAGAGTTGACTGAGAAAGTAGAGTTGAATAAGCAGCAGAAAAAATGGCTAAAAGATGCACAAGAGAGCGGTGGTAATTCTTAACCACTATTCTCAGGAACGGAAGTTCTGCAAAAATACGAGAAGCAATGCTTCGAGTTAAAGCATGATTCTATTTAATGAATAGTTTTGTGTATATTCTAAGGCTCTTTATAGACATTTTGTCGTAAAGGGAAAGATAAACGGGTTGATATGCGCTTTAGCCTCTATCCCCAGCGGAATTTCAGACCTCTTCTGACTCCGCACATATTGGAGATTCCCACAATGAGTGGTAAACATCCTTTAGTTCAAGCTGTTGAAAATGCACAGTTAAAATCTGATATCCCTGCTTTTGCTCCTGGTGACACTGTTATTGTCCAAGTTAAAGTAAAAGAAGGTGAGCGTGAACGTCTTCAGGCATTTGAAGGTGTTGTAATTGCTAAGAAAAACCGTGGTTTGAACTCTGCGTTCACAGTACGTAAAATTTCTAGCGGTGTTGGTGTTGAGCGTGTATTCCAAACTCACTCACCAGTTGTTGCTAAAATCGAAGTGAAACGTCGTGGTGACGTTCGTCGTGCTAAACTTTACTACCTCCGTGACTTGTCTGGTAAAGCTGCACGTATTCGTGAAAAATTACCAGCTCGTAAAGCGTAAGCTTATCGCGAGTAAAAAAATGCGCCTTTTGGCGCATTTTTTGTTTTAAAAAATTACAGTCCTTGAAGTTTCAAACGGTTTGCATGTTGACGGTAAACCGAGACCGGATCTGAAGCAAAAATAGAACGTATCCCCAGCACTTGATTCACTTCATCTAAATGATTCCAGTTGTAATCATCACGAATTGTTTTACCAAATTTGGCACTGCATCGGGAAACTAGTCCATCATTATCACCAAATGGATCGATCACTAAGCTACTGCCTGTAAGAGCAATATCAAATGGATCTAATGGATTGGTTAAGGCTTTATTTCCAGAGAAAGAATACATATAAATGCCTTTCTCTTGATATGCTCCCTCACCACAAGAAGTGATTGGTACACCCATAGGGAACTGAGCATTAAACTGAGCTGAACCTTGAGTTGATAAACTATGCGCACCTGCTAAAGAGTCATGCGGATAGCTAGTCGGATCTAGACCTCCTGCCCAAGTAATCGCTGCTGAAAACCAATTTACTAACGTTGCCAGTCCAGACAGAGGAGTACCCTCAACGTTCAGAATGACATCTGCCATTGGTGATCCCTTATGAGGCGCACCAATCGTGGTAAGTGAGGCAACTTTTTCTGGCATGATACCGGCTACATAGCGAATTGTTGGACCCCCATGGCTATGACCGATTAAGTTGACTTTAGGTTTACCAGTAATGGCAATAATCTCTTCTACTTGCTGGGCAAGTTGTTCTCCACGCACTTCTGTTGAGTTAAATGGTGAGACCCTTGTAGCCCAGACATTTCCTCCATTACGGGCAAGATCAGGAAGAATTTGGTACCAGTAATCGAGACCAAGCGTATCTGTTCCAATTCTGTTAAAACCCGCCATACCATGATTAAAAACCATTGGATATTTTGTTTGCGCGTAAGATGAATAAACGAACGAGCTTTTAACTTGTTCAGCATTTGTTGCATGGGCCGCTGAAATACTCAGTCCTGAGAGCATTGCAGCGCAGAAAAACATTAACTTCCTTTTCATTTTTTACTCACTATTTTTATTTTGTATGAAAAGCAGCTTCTTACTGCTAGTGAATGTTTAGCCAGTTCCAAAAAAAGGAAAGGCTTAGTAATTAAATGGCAGCTCACCTCCCTGATCATGGACCGTTTCAAAAGTTCGAAGTCTTAGTTGTTCTTGTGATGAATTGAATTGTTGTTGACGTAACTGTTGAATAGCTTGATTTTTGGCGCTATCACTCATGTTACTTTTAATAATTTCATCTCGACCATCGAGATAACTTGTGACCCTTTGTTGCCAAGCATTCCGCTCTGTATCTAAAGTTTCTAATCGTTGAGTCGCCTCTGCTCCAACGAGTGCTGTACGCATCTGTCGAAGTTCTTCTGCTGAACCCTTACGAGCTTTAATTTGTTTGGTCAGGGTATGTAAATCATCAAGTTTAGAAAGTTCTTGCAGGTTTTGCTGCCAGTCTTCTGGAAGTTCCTCAAAACGTTCTTTAAGTTTTCGTGCTTTTTCAATTTCGCTTAGAGAAGAGTCTTCGAGTATCTGCATTCGATCTAGCGTATAGTTCTGATAGATATCTTCGCTCGAGAAAAGACCTTCAATTTCAGAAGTTGAAAAGAAACGTTTTCTAATATCTTGAATTGAATTAAAGATCTTTTGAAAATAATTTTTATCTTGTTGTTTTGCTGAAGGCGTTTGGATTTGAGCAAGTTGTTCACGATATTTTAAATAGCGGGCCCATAAATCCATAATCTGTGAGCGTGCTGGTTCTAAATATTGTCCTTGAATAAATTTCCCAAAGTGATTTTTGATCTGTTCTAAATCGTTTTCGCCATATTGAGTAATAAAATATTCAAAGCAGTCGCGTGTTTGACTGTTAACGACTAAATGCTGGGAACTATCAATTTTTAACTGGCAGTTAACTTCAGTGTCTTGCTGACTTTTACTATGATAAGCATCTTCATTTAACGATGAATGATCTGTGGATGGGGCTGATGCTAAGTTTTGAGCTGTATTTTCACTGACTTGGGCTGATGTATTTTTTGAGTCAGTACTTAACCAATAGACACATGCAATGAGGCTCAAAATAAAAAAACCGAGCACGCACCACAATACCTTCTTCTGCATCCCTTGCATAAAGATATCTTCCTTAAGTTTTAATTTGTTGTTTTTTTACTCGATCATTAATGTGCCATAAAATAAGTGAAAAGGCACCTAAATATTGTGAAAATATCTTGCCGAATTTGCTAACATGTCGGCACTTTTTTCTAGCTTTGTGTTCCAGTAAAAATGACGACAAAAAATCAAAAAATTTCTCGTCGCCATATCAGTGGTGTATTTCTATTAAATAAACCATTAGGGCTCAGCTCAAATGCGGCTTTGCAAAAAGTGCGTTGGTTATATCGCGCCCAAAAAGCAGGTCATACTGGAGCTTTAGACCCATTGGCGACAGGTTTACTCCCGATTTGTTTGGGAGAGGCCACCAAGTTCTCACATTATTTGCTGGACTCAACAAAGCGCTACCAAACTACTGTTCGATTGGGGCAAACCACAACGACGGGTGATGTGGAAGGGGAGATTCTACAAGAACGCTCTGTTCCTGTTCTTAACCCAGAGCTTATTGAACAAACCTTAGAAAAATTTAGAGGTGATATTCAACAAGTTCCGCCGATGTACTCGGCTTTGAAAAAAGAAGGCAGACCATTATATGAGCTTGCCCGAAAAGGTATTGAGATTGAGCGTGAAGCACGCCCAGTCACAATTTATGCTTTAGAGCTCATTGAATTTACCGAAAATAGTATCACTCTGGATGTCACTTGTTCTAAAGGAACATATATTCGTGTACTCGGTGAAGATATTGGTGAAGCACTTGGTTGTGGTGGGCATTTAACGATGCTAAACCGGACTCAAACAGGACATTTTGAGCTTATTCCGAATTATACCATTGAATATCTGGAAAGCTTAACTGAAGAGCAAAGAGAAGCATTGTTACTTCCTGTTTATGCTCCAGTTGACCATTTCCTAAAAATTCAAGTTCCAGAAGGACGTGAAAAATATTTTTGCAACGGTTTAGAAAGCAATATTGAGCATTCTGCAGAAGCAGAAGTTTTGGTGTTTTCGGGTGAGCGCTGTTTAGGCTTAGCTGAGATTACTGATAAAAAACGGTTGGTACCTAAGCGTATCTTAAATTTGTAGTAGATGTAGAGTATAGAGCATGGGTATGGAATGGGATGTTATCCTTAGTTTGATCTTTTTTGCGTTTACTGCGGGAGCAATTGATGCTGCTGTAGGCGGCGGTGGACTCATCCAGATTCCCGGTATCATGAGTACTTTTCCGAACATGCAGACTGCAACGGTTATTGGTACAAATAAATTATCTTCAATCTTTGGTACTGCATCTGCAGCTTATACTTTTGCAAAAAGAGTAAAGTTGCAATGGAAGCTTTTAGCCGTTATTGCTATTTGTGCACTGATTAGTTCTTTTGCTGGTGCGGCTTGTTTATCGTTAATTCCCCAATCGGTATTACGTCCTTTTGTGTTTGTAATGTTGATTGTAATAGCCATCTATACCTTAATTAAAAAGAACTTTGGTCAAGTCCATACAGAGCAAAAAATTACCAATAAAATGTTAATTTTGGCTGCTATTGGTAGTTTGGCGATTGGTTTTTATGACGGTATTTTTGGTCCGGGTACCGGTAGCTTCTTTATCTTTTTCTTTATCCGTTTTTTACAAGTTGATTTTTTACATGCCTCAGCTTTGTCAAAAATTGGTAATTTTATGACAAACTTGGCTGCACTGAGTTTCTTCATTCCAACAGGTCACGCTATTTTGCATATTGGTTTGATGATGGCGGTAGCTAACGTGCTTGGCTCTATTGTTGGGGTGCGTACCGCGCTTAAATATGGTAGTGGTTTTGTCCGTATTATCTTTTTAATTTTAGTCAGTATTCTAATTTGCCGTTTGGGCTATCAAATGTTTGTTACAGGTTAAATAAGATAAAAAAGTATGAACTGATCTTAAAGAGCAGTTCATACTTTTTATGTATCCTTCATAATTTAAAATATAAAAATCATTACAGAAACTTACTAGAAAGAAAACTGTGTAAAAAATAGTCTCATTTTAAGCTACTTAAATATTATAAATTTCAACGTATGATAAACCTTGAAATAAAAAAGATTTTTTAGCTAAAAATGAGGAAGAGAATGAATATTTTCGAAGCATTAAGAGAAAGCCATGAAAATCAACGCAACCTTTCTGAGCAATTAATCCAGACACATGGTTTAACCGAAGAACGAAAAGAATTATTTGATGCATTAAAAAATGAACTTTATGCCCATTCAGTTGCTGAAGACCGTTATTTATATATTCCTTTAATGTTTGATGATGTCGGTTTAGATATTACGAGACATGCTTTATCCGAACATCATGAAATGGATGAGTTGGTTGAACAACTTGAAAAAACCGATATGAGTAGCCCAAGCTGGTTAGCAACTGCCAAACAGTTGAGTGAAAAAGTTCATCATCATTTAAAAGAAGAAGAGCATAAATTTTTTCAACAGGCGGGAAAAATTCTTAAAGATAGTGAAAAAGAAACACTCGGTAATAAATATTTAAAGGAATATAAAAAGTATAAAAAGCAGCAATAGTATTTAACTATGCTACTTTTTTAGTACTTCTTAAAGTAACGCCAATTGATGCCAACATTACACAACCTAAAGCCACCCATTGCAGCATGCTGATTTCTTCGTGAAGCAATAAGAAACCCGTTAATGCTGCCAATGCTGGTGCTAAACTCGTTAGGGTGCCGTAAGTTAATTTAGTAAGTTGTTTGAGTGCCATTAAGTCGAGTGCATATGGAATAGCCGTCGCTAAAACTGCAATAAGTAATGCTTTACCCCAGTACTGCGTCTCAAGTAATGCAGGAGCATTATGCCAGATGCTAATCGGTAGTAAGGTTAGGGCAGATAATCCAATTCCAATGGTTAAAGCGTGCATCCCTATATTTTGGGTCACAACTTTCTGACCAAAATAAATATAGAAGGCCCAGCAAAATCCAGCACCTAGCGCGCAGGCAGCACCGACGTAGGAAAAGTGGTGTTGCGTTGGGTCTTGCCAAGGCACCATCAGTGCAATACCTAACATCGCGAATGCCACCCAAATGTAGTCACTCTTTTGTTTAATAGAAAGTAGAGCTAGACCTAATGGACCAATGAACTCTAGGCCCACAGCAATTCCTTGAGGTAATTTTCCAAGCGACGTATAGAATAAAATATTCATGAGGCCCAAAGACGCGCAGTACATCAATAAATCACGCCATTTTAAATAGGGTAAGCGTGTCCAGATTTTCCATGAGCGGAACATTATAGCGACAATGACCGTTGCAAAGCTCAGCCTTAAAACTGTAACAGTGAGAGGGTCTAATATCGCGATGAGTTGCTTAGCAAATGAAGCGCTGATTTGATATGAGACCATCGACAGAATCATATATAGCACAGCAATAATGGGAAGATTCTGCATGGAAATACCCTAGGGCCTCATCTAATATTATTTAAAACGAACAAGGGTTAATTATAGCGAATCCCATGTTTTAACTCGTGGTTTTAGTCGATTTAACTTACTGTTTTTTCACGTTCCTGACGTGCTTTTTGGGTGGTTATGGTACAACCGACCGAAGCTGCAATAATTGTTGCAAGTGCCAACCATTGATTCCATAACAAATACTCACCTAAAATGATAAAACCAGAAAGTGCAGCAACTGCAGGCTCTAGGCTCATCAATGTTCCGAAACTTAAGGGCGTTAAATTACGTAAGGCTAGCATTTCTAAGGAAAAGGGTAATGCGCTGGCTAAAATTGCCAAACCAATAAAATAAAAAAGATAAGGGAGTTCGATAACTTGACCTATTGAGCCTGAGAAAAAAGTAATGGGTAATAAGATGCATGCGCCCACACTCATTCCTAAACACACAGTGTGATTGCCAGATATACCTGAAGGTTTTTGTCCAGCAATAATATAAAGTGCCCAACATGCGCCAGCACTAACCGCAAATAACACTCCGATCCAATCCAGACTATGAGCCTGATTGAAAGGGAAAAGTAAAATGAGGCCAACAATCGCTAAACAGACCCAAACAAAATCATATTTTTGGCGTGCATGGTATAAGGCTACACTTAAGGGGCCAATAAATTCAAAAGCAACTGCAATACCAATGGGTAACCGTTCAATTGACAGATAAAAAAGTGCGTTCATTCCTGCAAGAGCAAAGCCATACGCTAAAATAGCTTTCCAGCGGACCTGACTAAAATTAATTCGCCAAATTCTAAAAATAAAGGCAAGAATAATTGCACCTAAGCATAAGCGCATTGCTGAAACGGTAAGGGTGGGAAAGCTCTGGAACAGAAATTTAGCTAAAGATGCGCTGCTTTGTACGCTCAGCATAGCGAGAATAAGAAAACCCAACGCATGTAGCTGAGATTTCTGGTTCGAACTGGACATTTTATTATTTGATCGATTGGTATACTTTTCACATGATAATGTAAATGTCCATAAAAAAGCCACAGACAATGCTGTGGCTTTTAAATTTACAGTTCGTATTAGAACAATACGCGCACGCGAATTGTACCTTCAACTTCATGCAACATATCTAAAGCTTCGTGAGAAGCAGAAGCGTCAACGTCCATTACGAGGTAACCGATGTCGCCTTTAGTCATGAGTGATTGACCAGAAATGTTGATGCCTTGTTCAGCAAACAAGTTGTTGATTTTAGACAATACGCCCGGTACGTTTTTGTGAATGTGCAATAAACGGTGTTGGCCAGCAGTCAACGGTAACGCGATTTCTGGGAAGTTTACCGCAGAAAGTGTCATACCTTTGTCAGAGTAAGCAACAAATTTCTCTGCAACTTCTAAACCGATGTTTGCTTGCGCTTCCATGGTTGAACCACCAACGTGAGGAGTCAAAATCACATTGTCTAAGCCACGAAGTGGAGAAACAAACTCTTCGCCATTTGCTTTTGGTTCTTTAGGGAATACGTCAACCGCTGCACCAGCAATATGACCAGATTTGATTGCATCTGCTAAATCTTCAATCACTACACATGTACCACGTGCAGCATTTAGAAAGATTGCGCCTTCTTTCATTTTTGCAAATTGTGCTTTAGTGAAGAAGTTGCGTGTAGATGGAACATCAGGCACATGTAATGTAACTACATCAGCAGTCGCTAAGAGTTCGTCTAATGAACCAACTTGGCGAGCATTACCCATTGGTAATTTAGTTACTGCATCGTAATAAATCACATGCATACCTAAGCTTTCAGCAAGAACAGAAAGCTGAGAACCGATGGAACCGTAACCTACAATACCTAAAGTTTTGCCACGAGTTTCGAAAGAACCGACAGCAGACTTGTCCCAACCACCACGATGACAAGCCGCCGATTTTTCAGGAACACGGCGAAGAAGAAGAATTGTTTCAGCAAGTACAAGCTCTGCAACTGAACGCGTATTTGAATACGGTGCGTTGAATACAGGAATACCACGTGCCATTGCTGCTTTAAGATCAACTTGGTTTGTTCCGATACAGAAACAGCCCACTGCGATCAATTTATTTGCAGCTTCGAAAACTTCTTCAGTCAATTGGGTACGCGAACGAATACCAATAAAGTGAGCATCTTTAACAGCTTCTTTTAGCGCTTCGCCTTCAAGAGCAGTTTTGCGATAGTCAATATTGGTGTAACCCGCAGCGTTTAGAGTATCGACTGCGTTTTGGTGAACGCCTTCTAACAAAAGGAAACGGATTTTATCTTTAGGTAGTGAAAGATGTTGGCTCATTACGGCTCCGCTACAAAGGCCAAATTTGGTGGCGCTATCATAACATAATGGTCGGTACTATAGATATTTCGTTTGCGCCATCGTCTTATGGCAATTTTATCTATGTCTAATCACTTCTATTTATGGCTTGTGAGTAATTTAGAATAGGTTTGGTATGGAATTTAAATACGATTTTTCTCTGAAAGTCCCATAGAAAAGCATTTATTTACGTTAAACATGTTTTGTAGTGACAGTATCTCTATTCTGAACTTTATCGCTTGAGCTGTTGCATGTAGAATATAGGAGTTCCTTGAACATTATGGCTTTGCTCAGGTGAAAACCCTGAAAATATGAAGTCATAGTCCCACCATAGTTTACTTCTTGCTAGGTCTGCAAACGATGAATGCTCCAGTCGCTTTAACACCTGAGTTACTCACCCAATTAACAGCAATCGTCGGTGAAAACCGTATTAAAACCGATGCTGATAGTCTCGAAAACTGGGGTAAAGATCATACCAAGCATTTTAATCCGAACCCATCGGTCATCGTTTTTCCATCGACCACTGAACAAGTTCAGGCAGTTGTAAAGCTTGCGAACCAGTTTAATATTGCGATTACGCCGTCAGGCGGTCGTACTGGTCTCTCTGCGGGTGCTGTAGCAACGAATGGTGAAATTGTCATTAGCATGGACAAAATGAACCAGATTCTTGAGTTCTTCCCAGCAGATCGTATGGTACGAGTGCAAGCTGGTGTAGTGACTGAACAATTACAAAACTATGCTGAAGAGCAAGGGATGTATTATCCGGTTGACTTTGCGTCAGCGGGTTCTAGCCAGATTGGCGGTAATATCGGTACCAATGCCGGTGGTATTAAAGTTATTAAATACGGCATGACACGTAATTGGGTGCTTGGTTTAACCGTTGTCACTGGTAAAGGTGATATTTTACGTTTAAACAAAGGCATGGTTAAAAATGCAACTGGTTATGCATTGCAGCATTTGTTTATTGGTGGTGAGGGTACATTAGGTTTAGTGACTGAAGCAGAAATTAAACTAGAGCGCCAACCACAAAACTTACAAGTTTTAGTTTTAGGTGTTCCTGATTTTGACGCAGTAATGCCTGTATTACATGCGTTCCAAAAAGATATCGATTTGACTGCATTTGAGTTCTTTGGTGAACTTGCAATGCAAAAAGTTTTAGATCACGGGCATGTACAACGTCCATTTGAAACTGAATGTCCGTTCTATGTATTGCTTGAGTTTGAAGCGCCATATGAGCCGATTCTCGATAAAGCAATGGAAATCTTCGAGCATTGTATGGAGCAGGGTTGGGTACTTGATGGCGTAATGAGCCAGAGCCTTGACCAAGTCGAAAGTTTATGGCGTTTACGCGAAGATATCTCTGAATCAATCGCGCCGTTTATTCCATACAAAAATGATATTTCAGTATTAATTACTCACGTACCTGCATTTATTCGTGAGATTGATGCAATTGTTCAAGAAAACTATCCTGATTTTGAAATTTGCTGGTTCGGTCATATTGGTGACGGTAACTTGCACTTAAATATTTTGAAACCTGAAAACTTAACCAAAGATGAGTTCTTTGCGAAGTGTCAGGTTGTGAATAAATATGTATTTGATACCGTGAAAAAATACGATGGTTCAATCTCTGCCGAACATGGCGTAGGTATGACGAAAAAACCATATTTGGAATATTCGCGTTCGCCTGAAGAAATTGAATATATGAAAGCTTTGAAGAAAGTATTTGATCCGAATGGTTTGATGAACCCAGGTAAATTGTTTGATCTTTAATGCTTGATTGAATAAAAGAATTTCTGTTAAAAGCGTATCGAAAGATGCGCTTTTTTATTATGAGAATTTTATAACAATGAATATTCTAATAGTTGGTAATGGCTTCGATTTATCTCACTATTTGCCTACAAAGTATGACCATTTTATGGTTGCAATGGAAGCTATAGAAAATTGGGATTTATCTGTTGGGGAGATGAGCTTTGATGATCTATTTGGCTCTTTGTATGAAAAAGAGAATTATTTCTTCAGATATACAAAAGCAATGTATCAAACAGATGAGACCAAAATCTCGGTTGACCAAATCATAGAGTTAAAGCAACATTTGAAAGAAAATGTTTGGTACCAATATTTCTCTGATCATGTAAGACAGGTAAGAACTTGGATAGATTTCGAAAAAAAGATTGAAGAAGTATTAAATTATTTTACTAAATTATTTGAAAAAATAACTGATTTTTATAATAAAGATAACAATCTTGAGTTGGAAGTAAAAACATCTATAAGTAACGATTCTACTTCTAATAAATTTATTTATCTGGGGGAAAGAGCTTGCGATGCTCTATCATGTGTGAAAATTTTAGAAAAGAAATATTATAAATCAGTAAGAGATTCAGATGGATATAGAGAATTTAATTACACAGATTTGAAGTCAAAGAATTACAATTATTTTATAAGTGATAAATATATTAAGCGCTTTGATAAATATGATTTTTATATGGTTGAAAATAGTATTGGGGATTTGAATGAATCTTTGAATAATTTTATTGATATTTTTAACTGGTATCTTTGTTTGATTTGTGATCTTAAGTTTAAAAATGGTATAGATGATAATTATATTTCTAATTATGATAAGGTTTATTCATTTAATTATACTAATACTTACACTAAGATTTGTAATAATGATCGATATGTTGATTTCTTACATGGTAAGGCGGGTGTTAATCAAAATATTGTTTTAGGGATTTCAGATTTAAAGTCAGAATCATTAAAAAATATAAAAGCATATGGTTTTACTAAATATCATCAGAAAATGTATAAAAATACGGATTATATTTTTTTAAGTGAAATTATTAATCATTTTTACTCTACGGAAAGAAAAGTTAAAAGTTTAGAGGATGAAATCAATAGTTACTTAGATAACCCCTCTTTAAGTGTAGATGTATATTTTAGAACAATGTTTGATGCTAAAACTAGAGATTACGGAGTGTTGAAGCAAAGTTCTGAAGAAACTTACAATATTCAAATATGGGGGCACTCTTTGGACCAATCAGATGAAAATTATATTAAAGAAATATTCTCCTTTAATGGAGAGTTTATTCAGCAGCGTTGTAATATTATTGTTTTTTATTTCAATAATTATGCAAAATTTGAATTGTTAAATAACTTACTTTCCATTCTTGGAAGCAATCTAGTGGAAAGGTGGATGAAAAATGGTTGGTTAAAGTTCGAGCCTAATCCTAATCTTGTCGAAATTAATAATATTCAACCAGTTGATTTAACTTAGTTTGGGTAACTTTTGATAAAGCCACTTATCTTACAAGTGGCTTTAGATAGAGTTATTTCTTGTACGCTTTCCAACCCGTCAGAATATGATAAATCAACGGTAAAAGACTAAGAGCAAAAAAGCTACAAAGCGCAATGGCCCACAGAGGTAAATCCCGTGGATTACCTAAAAAGAAATAGGCAAAAATAGAATAAGACAACATCGAAAACATCGCCATTGTTCCAAGTGGAAGCGTGACTTTAAAAATTAATGTGCTAGCAAATGTTTTGTAGGGTTCCATGTCGCGCTTTAGACTATAGGCAATAATCATGAGCAACACATAACCTAAAATAAACAGCATAAATAAAGCGGCTGCGAACAATAGAATTGTTCGCCAGCTCTTTTCTTGCGCGGTGTGATCACCAGATTCATAAACAACAGTAATATGTTCACCAACTATAGGTACATCACCAGAGCGAACTGAATTATCTAAAGTTAGAGTTCTGTTTTGATTATCTTTAAATTGAACCTGAGCAGTATGCATGAGTGTTTTAGTTTTATATTTACGCCCATTTGAGTCGGTACGTTCAGTATCTACCCATTCAGAAGTATAACTCACTACAGTTGCATCGTAAGTTGCTTTGGTAACTAAGCCGTAGACTGCTTGAGAAACCCAATAAGTAAATGGGAAAAATAAAGCACTAATACTAAAAACCACGGCAAATAAATAAGCAAATTCAAACTTACTACTTTTACGATTTTTAGCTAAACGCTTGACCCAAAACTTGGTGAGTACAAATGACCAAATCATCAAAACTGCAACGACCACCAAGAAAACTTGTCCCGCATAAGTCAGTTGCATAATGATCCTATTTGTTATGTGTAATAGAAATTAATTTTATCAAACGATTGTCATTAAAGTTGCGTGAGCAAGAACAATTATTTGGTCTGTAAAAGAGTAGCCATCCTTAGAACTACATAGTTTCTACAGAGTAACCGACAAAGGCATAGCATCATAAAGCTATGCCTTTTGTTTTTGGTGATAAAAATGCAACGTTTATTTTTAATTTCAGCGCTCTGTGCTGGACTTTTCACTGGGTGTGCGACGACCAGTAAATTAATTCCTTTTGTGGGTTCCGAAACCCCAATGCAACAAGTACTTAAAGCTCAACCTGAGATTGTAAAAGAGCACAATAACACCTCAGTTCAGCAAGTGTTTAACCGAGTAGAATCTCCAACTGTTTCCCGTATTGTTGTCATTCAAACCGGTTTAATGGATGACTCCGTTTCTGCTATTCGAACAGAATATGCATTTAAATTAGTGGATGAAAAGTGGCAGTTGCAGAATAAGCAAAAAAGCTATCAGTGTGCGAGAGGGAAAGGCTCTAGAGGTTTCCAAACACAGCTTTGCTCTTAAAAACAAAAAAAGACGATAAATATATCGTCTTTTTTTATGGGCTAAATTATACGCCGCTTTCTAAAATTTTAATTTTGACATCAATGACATCATCTTTAACTGCTTCATGATGTGCTTGCATATGAGGTGTAGTCAAATGTGCTTCAAGATAAGCAACACTTTCCCATTTTTCTAACATCACAATTGTGTCAGGCTCGTGGGTTTGGAAGCTCGCATTTGATTTGTGATCAATTAAAGGTTCATAACCATGACAACCATCTTCGGCTAAAACAGTTGGAATAATTTTTTGAAAAGCATCTAACACGTTTTGACGATGCTGCCCAGCTGATTTGGTGCGAATTTCTGCAATAATGGTTAGCATGGATTTCTCCTTATTAAGCTGCTGCAAATACACTATTTAAGTGTGCTTTATATTCTTCAACATAACGATTAACGTCAGGCATTTTAATCACGTCGTTTACAATAAAAGTTGGTAAGGTGCTCATGCCTAAGAACTGATTAGCTTTATGAAATGGTAAATAAACACCATCTACGCCTACGCCGTGGAAGAACTGATCTGCATCGTCAAATGCTTCCATTGGCGCATTCCAAGTGAGTGACAGCATATATTTTTTGTCATGAATTAAACCACCTGAACCATATTTTTTTGATGCATCAGAACGGCTACGACCATCATTTGCGTAAAGTGAACCATGACCTACAGTAAATACATCATCAATATATTTTTTAACTGTCCAAGGCGCACCCATCCACCAACCTGGCATTTGGTAAATAACGACATCTGCCCATAAGAATTTTTCAACTTCATTTTCGGCATCATAATCGCTATCGGCACGGGTCATTTGAACTTCATGGCCAAGTTCCGTGAGATGGGTCGTTGCGAGTGTGGTTAATGTGTCATTTAATTCACCATTTGAATGTGCAAATTGTTTGGCACCATTAATCACTAAAATCTTACTCATGAGAGTCACTCTAATTAAATTCCTAAATTTGATGTGTACTTTACGGAATTTACTCTTGTTGAAAAATGCATGAATAGGAAAAATATTATTGATTAAAAGTCACTAATATTGATTTGATGCATCATTTTATTTTCCACATTAAAGATGCATACTTTACAAAGTAGAACGGAAAAAATTATTTGTAGTCTTTAGCATTAAGTTTGGGTAAATCTAAGAGATCACGTATGAGAAAAATGAGTTTGCTGATTGCTTTTAGCCTTGTAGCACTAACGGCTTGTGCCCCAGCAAAAAATTCTTCTGCTCAACTTGCTGATAGCCCGATACAAGCGGTATTACTTGATCAGCCCGATCTTTTAAATGATGCAAACAATTTGGATATTTCACAGCAAATGAATGCTGCCGATGATCCCTCTAATGCTCAAGTCACTATTTTACAGATAGATCCGAGCGAAGATGCAATAACGAAAGTCCGTACAGAATATTTATTAAAGCGAGACCAACAAGTCTGGAAAATTGTAAATAAAAAGCAAAGCTATCAATGTACGCAAGGACAAGATGCCCCAGACTTTCAAGTTAATCCTTGTCCTTAGTGCTTAATTTTTTATCGAATATGTGGATAACTTTGGGTTTGTGCACAACCAGAATTTGTGGGTCTTTTAGTGCAAAAAACTAAAATTTAAGCTTCTTGAAATTGCATGATTGCTGATCAATTTAAAAAGTGCTATTGTTGCGCTCGGCAATTGTGCCAATTGGTAAAAATTACCGAATCTCACGTCATACATTTTTTCTCGTTTTAGACACCTTGTGAATACGGTGTTTCACATTCTAAACATGCACTCTCACGGCATATAAAAACTTAACTAAAGATTGATAGACCATACTGTCATTGTCATGACTACATTATTTATTTCAATATGTAGTTGCTGAGACATTCTGGCCGCTATTTTGAAGTGTACAACTCATGAAAAATATTCAAACGACAGCGTTGAACCGTACAACGTTGATGTTTCCTTTGGCCTTAGTGCTATTTGAATTTGCGGTTTATATTGGTAATGACCTTATTCAGCCAGCAATGTTGGCAATTACTGAAGATTTTGGTGTAAGTGCAACTTGGGCTCCATCTTCAATGTCATTTTATTTATTAGGTGGCGCTACAGTTGCGTGGTTACTTGGACCATTGTCAGATCGTCTCGGACGTAAAAAAGTACTGCTAGCAGGGGTTTTGTTTTTTGCTCTATGCTGCTTCTTAATTTTACTAACGCGGCAAATAGAACAATTTCTAGCATTAAGATTTTTGCAGGGAATTGGCTTAACCGTAATCTCCGCAGTCGGTTATGCCGCTATTCAAGAGAGTTTTGCTGAGCGTGATGCAATTAAAGTTATGGCGCTCATGGCAAATATCTCGTTGCTTGCACCATTGCTGGGGCCTGTACTTGGAGCCTTTTTAATTGATTATGTGTCTTGGCATTGGGGATTTGTCGCCATTGCTGTATTGGCATTACTCAGTTGGGTCGGTTTGAAAAAACAGATGCCAAGTCAGCAAGCCAGTGTAACTCGACAACCTTTTAGTTATCTTTTTGATGATTTTAAAAAGGTGTTTACTAACCGCCGTTTTTTAGGCTTAAGTCTGGCCCTACCGTTGGTCGGCATGCCTTTAATGCTTTGGATCGCTTTATCTCCAATCATTTTGGTAGATGAGTTAAAGCTCACAAGTGTGCAATATGGCTTGGCTCAATTCCCAGTATTTGTTGGTCTCATTGTAGGTAACATTGTTTTAATTAAAATTATTGATCGTCTCGCTTTAGGTAAAACTATTCTAATTGGCTTACCGATTATGCTGATTGGGACACTCATTTTAATATTAGGTGTGGTGTGGCAAACCTATTTAATTCCTTGTCTACTTACAGGCATGACGCTCATCTGTTTTGGTGAGGGAGTTAGCTTTTCAGTCTTATATCGCTTTGCACTCATGTCATCCGAAGTTTCAAAAGGAACTGTTGCAGCGGCAGTTTCGATGCTATTGATGATGAGCTTCTTTGCAATGATTGAACTGGTACGTTACCTCTATACACAATTTCATTTATGGGCCTTTGTATTATCTGCATTTGCTTTTATTGCTCTTTGGTTTACTCAACCAAGAAGTGCTTTAAAGCAGGAAATGCAAGAGAGGCAACAACAAGGTAATAACTAGATAAAAAACACCGGAATTTATATTCCGGTATTTTTAGCTATTATTTTAACATTTTTTCCATTTCCTCGCGGTCTGTTTCATAAGTACAACCTAATAATGTCATCGGACTTTTTCCAGTCATTTCTGATAAGTTGAGCTTATGATAAACAGTAAAAGAATCTGCTGTTGCAGGTTCTGTCTTGACTGTGCGAACACCTCTAAAAAAAGGTAATGTTTTAAAGTCTGGATGCTGAGGAATATTAAATTTCTTTGAAAGTTGTTGAACATTTACATTACGAAAAACGGCAGTTATACCTTGGCCAGCTAGGGCAATTTCGTTTGTCTTTAAACCAAACAGTTCAATGGGTTGATTAGTTTTATATAAATAAATGAAAGGTTGGTCTGAATCTTCAATTCTTTTAAAGCCAAGCGCTGATAAATTTTCATCATATTCAGAAGCAAAACTGGTATAAGTTTCTTGATCTGATTGACACTCTATAATCTTTTTTAAATCATTTATTTCAAATGCATATGATGTGCTACTCAGCAATAAAAAAGTGGCAGAAAGAAATTTATATATCTTTGGAAAGTCCATTTCTTATCCTCAATAAAGTGTTATAGCTATTTAATCTCTTGTTCTAAAAGCTTACCTTTTAAAGTTAAGAGTTCAGGTAGGGTTTCTAATAGTAAACTCATTTGTTTTAAGACTAGAGTATAGCTTTCCGAAAAGTGCTCATGAGTTGTTAGATTTTGAATTTGTTTTAAAGTTCGCTCAAGAAAATTAAAGTCAACAGAAGCTTGTTCAAATAAACTCTGATTAAGAATGTGCTGACAATCCAGTAAGAGCTGTAATACCTGTTGATCCTCAATTTTCTGCCGTTGGCTACCTAACGCTGCCACATAACTCAACTGGCTGTGGCTATAAACCAAATAGCGAAAAGCGTAATGGATGAGTTGAGGATTTGGATTCGGTTCAGCACTTAAACTCGAGATCATGTTCGATAGCTCGATTTGAGCATTATGGGCAGCGCGACGAATTCGACGGTATTCTATATCTTGATTTTTGCCATATTGATATTGCTCAACAATCACATTGAAATAGTCTAAGGTCGCTTTGCTACTTTTCTTAATATTGTTAGGAATATTGCGGAAGTTCCAATCAGGCCAAATAAAGTTTACGGCAAGCCATGCAATAAAACAGCCTAACAGCGTATCTATCAGGCGAGGTAAAATAATGCTGTAGCCCGCACCTTTTAAGTTAAAAATTAACAGCACCATCAGGGTGGCCATAAGCGTCGCCAATGCATATTTCTTTTGCCGTAAGTAGAAAAAGCAGACTCCGCAAATAATCGTAATGATGAGCTGACCTTCAATACTCGGTACAAAATATAGAATAGGTATTCCTAATAAAACACCGAGTAGAGTGCCAATGGTTCTTAGTTTAAGACGGCTTTTAGTCGCAAAATAAGTGATCTGACAGACAAATAAACTAGTCAGTAAAATCCAATAGCCATGCTGAGCAAATGGTAATAATGAAATGGCATAACCTGCGGCGAAAACGACTGCAATTCGTATGGCATGTCTAAATAAGGCCGACTGTGGTGTAAGCTGTTGTCTGAGTTTTAAGATCAGATCTGAAAATCCTTGAATATCATCATCAAGTAAATTTAAGTGTTCTTGTCTTGTTTGGGTATTATTTTCAGGGAAAGGCTGTGCATATTGTAGTTGTTCAAACTGTTCATGCATTCCTTTTAAATTATCAAAAATAAGTTTTAAATTTTTAACTTCAAAATTTTGTGGATGTTGTTGTATCCAATCTTTTAAAGAACTTTCTAAATGTCCTAATACTTTCTGACTTTCTTGCGAAGGCTGATATGGCTGGTTATATAAAATACATTGAGCTAAGTCTTGGCATGCTTGTGCTTGTAGACGCAGGTTTTTTTGGAAACGGAAAATAAGATCACTACGGCTAAAGTTCTGTTGAATATGTTCGTAATGTAAATAATTAGAGGTTGCTTGTTCGTGAATGTCCCGCGCAAAAAAATACAGGTTTAGCCAATAAATACTTTTATTACTGACGCGTGAAGCCTTGAGTCGAGTGAGTAGGGAACTGCGTATTTGATTGAGACTTTGGGCAACTTGCGTATTTTGTAAGGACAGTTCATATAAAAGTTGTTCTACGTTCTCTTTATTGTCGGGATCAAACAAACGTGCTTTTGCTTGTAGTAGAACAGATATTTCTTTAAAAATTTGTGAGAGCTTATCTTGTAAGGGAAGTGTCGGCTTAATAATAAAAAACAAAATAGATGTAAAGCCATACCACAAAGCACCATAAACAAAGTAGGTGGGTTGTTGGTACCAGTGCGCATATTCTCCTAAACCGAACATGCTATAAATGGAAAGCAAAATAGTGCCAAACGAAATTGTGGCATAACGTTGCCCTAAAGCGCCTAATAAAATGAAAAAAGCACTCGAAAGAGAAAGATATAAAATAAAGAAAATTTTGTAGGGGGCTAAAAAGCCAAGAATACTACTGACTGTAAAAAAGAGGAGGCAGACGTAAACCAAGTTACGTAATCGAATACTTAAGCGATCATCAAAGTCGGTTAACGCTGCTGCAATCGCACCTAATGTCACGGGAACGATGAGCTCGTTATGATCTAGCCAAAGTAAACCTAAAGTTGTGCCTGTGAGTACAATCAAAATTTGCAGGCAATAAATTAAAATCGAGTTCGTCTTAAAACTATTAAATATTTGGGTCAGATAGTTCACGGCTTTTGTTCTAAATTAGAGAATACGTGAGAAAGCAGTATGTAACTTTAAATTTTTATTACTTCAAAAATATTATTCTTTTTATCTACAAAAGTCAGTCATTTTTTGAGATTTTATTAGGCTTAAATCAAGTTGTAACGATCAATAAATTAACAAAATTGTGGATATCTTTTTAGATACCCACAATTTGAAAAAAACATAAATTATTTAATCACACCACATGCAATTCGTGCTCCGCCACCGCCGAGAGGTAGAGGTGAGTCTGAATAGTTATCGCCACCAGCATGAATCATGATAGCTCGACCTTGAAGATCAGCAAGTTTCAATCGAGGTGCGATCACAGCAGTCGTTGCAACACCAGTATTATCGACTACTAAAGCAGGTAAATCACCTAAGTGGCCAGTTGTTGGGGTACCGTGATGAGGAGCTTGATTCGGGTTATAGTGACTACCAGCAGCTAAAGCAGCGCCCGGTTTCCCATCTTTTACAGCTGGTTCACAAGAAGCATTTTCATGAATATGAAAGCCGCGTGTACCACTTGGTAAGTCAGCAAGAGCAGGGGTAATAATTAAACCTTTATCGCTATCTTGAAAGCTAATCGTACCGATTTTTTTACCAATACCATTAGCGGTTACTTCATTTACATCAACTACTTTTTTCGTATGCATTGTCGTTAATGCTTGAGCTGTATCTGATACAGTTTTTGTGACTGAACTACAGCCAACCGTAAAAAAAGCTGTAAGCGCACAGACTGCGCCAATTTTATTAAACATCTGCATGATCGGATGTCCTTATAAATATATATGATTGTTTGATTCAAACAAACGAAGGTTTAACCTACAAGTTAATTTAAATAGTTAATTTGTATCTAGGAACATTTTTAAATTAAATAAATACGTCAATCTTTATCGTTAGAAGATTCACTTTCAGAATCATAAATCATAGTCGTTTTAGGCATAGGTTCAGGCTCAATGGTTTCATGTAACCATTCACGCCAAATTGCCAGTAAAATAGCCAGAATTACAGGTCCAATAAATAAACCTACCAATCCGAAGCTTGCAATACCACCTAACACACCAAACATGATTAATAAGAATGGAATTTTTGTAGCACCAGAAATCACAAGTGGTCGAATCACATTATCTGAGCTGCTAACAATCACTACACCCCAAACCACTACACCAATTGCTTCCATAGTTTGTCCCTGAGAGAACAACCATAGACCGACACCTAAATAGGAAATGGGTGTACCAAATGGAATTAAAGCCAATAAGAAAGTAGCAATGGTAAGCACCATTGGGTTAGGGACACCTGCTACAAAATAACTTAATCCAGCTAAAACAGCTTGAGCAATTGCAGTTAAACCCACGCCATAGACTACAGCACGAGTCGTTTCAGAGATCGTATCGAGATAATGATGAATACGAGGGCCTATAACCATTTCTAAGGCTTTACTCACCTGAGACAAAATCATTTGACCATCACGGTAGAAGAAAAATAGGCTAAATACGGCAAAGCCAAGTTTGACAATATTTTTACTAATTTCACCGAGCAGTACACGGCCATAACTTAAATGGCTTTGTACCCAAGCTGCAACATTTTGAATCGTGCTATTAGGATCGTTATTTAACTCATTAAGCGTACGAGAAATTTCTTTTCCAACAAAAGGAAGATCACGAATAAAATCAGGGACACTTAAATGACCTGAAAAAACCTGACGTTGTAAGTCAAAATATAAATTGCGGCCTTCATGCTGCAAAATAAAAATAGCGCATGTAAAAGGAACGCCAACAACCAAAATGACCAGACTAATCATTAGAGTTGCATTTAAAGTATTACGGGTTTCTCCAAAAAAACGTTGAATTCTTAAATAAATAGGCCAAGTCATATAAGCAATGATGGCAGCCCAAAGTACAGGAACAATAAAATATTTCAGGATATTAAATCCTAAAAAAATCAAAATAAAAAACAGCCCAAACAATAAAACGCGCTGTAAATTAGGAGCGTATGGATGCACGAACAATATTTCTCTAATTTTCTACATAGAATAAAGTCATATTAACTGAAAAATAATCTGAGGCAAATTTTAAGGCCGCAATGTAAAGAACCTTATACATCTCTTTTTAGAGACTAAAAGTTATTTAAAACCACTCAGCTTTATCTTCAACTAACTTGTTTAGAACAGGTTGCCATTGATTTTGAATCGTAATAAAGTTTTTTTGAGGTTTATCAAAAATGCTTAAGCCTTGCATTGCTAAGCTGCCATATGCAGTGCGTTCAGCAATCCATGCAACAGGTTCCTGTTCAATTTTTTCAAAAAACTGTTGAATATCTTTTGAGCTGGCACTGTTTGGTTTTACGCGATTTGCAAGAAGTAAAATCTGAACTTTGCCTTTACGAATGCGCTTAATATCTTGTAAATGCTTTAAAAAGCGACGAGTACTGTCTATATCAAAAAATGAAGGCTGAAGTGGAGTAATAATGGCATGAGCTTCACTAATCAGTTGCTCAGCATGTTCACCTGAAAGTGCACCAGGTGCATCAATAATTAAATAATCCAGATTTTTAGGCGCGTCACCAATTGATTTTTCATGACGCCAGTCGAGGCTTTGAATTTTTGCGACACCATCGGGGCGCTGTTTTAACCACTGTAAAGCCGATTTTTGATTGTCCGAATCTGCTAATGCTACTTTATATCCTTTTTGTGCCAATGCTGTTGCCAACGTAATGGCCGTCATGGTTTTTCCGCATCCGCCCTTTTGATTTGCAATAAGTATCGTTTTCATAAATCCAATTATTTTCAGCAGCACATTTGTTTATGTTTTATACCTTAGCATCTTTTTATGTGAAGGAGATGACCACATTTGACAAAAGTTTAAGCTGTTTCGTTATTTTAGATATGATTAGATCTGTAATCTTGATTCGCGCTTTTTTAAGGAAAATTTATGTCTGTATGGCTTGCCATGCTTATTGGTGCTGGAATTGGCATCATTATCACTACTCTTATTTTATCAAACACTCGCAATGGACGAATTAAGGCTGAATATGAGCAATATATTGCTGAACTTGAATTAGAGCATCAACAAGCTCTTACTCAAGCACAAAAGAGAAGTGTAAATACAAGCCGTGCGGTGTTGAAAGGAAAAATGGCAGAACAATTTGCTCCGGTTTTGCCTGAATTTCAGTATCTACCAAGCGATGCAAAATTCATGGGTGATCCGGTGGACTATATTATCTTTGATGGATATACCGATTTTCGTGATGGTGATGGGACAGCAGAAGACATTAATATTATTTTACTTGATGTAAAAAGTGGCGGTGCAAGGCTCACTAAAGGTCAGCAAGCTATTGCGCAAGCGGTCCAACGAGGTAAGGTTCGTTTTGAAACTCTAAGAATAGATTTTGAAGATTAATAAGCTGTTTAATTCAGCACAAAAATAGACGAAATTGATCTGTATTGTTACTAAATTCCGATATTTTTTTCATCGCTTACAGCTACTATAAATTGAAGATCTATTCACTTTGATCTAGCAATATTTGAGGTGTAACGCGATGAAAAAACAAAGTTTGATGATGGGCTTGCTGACTGCTATTGGCATGAGTTCAGCATTTGCATCGACCTCAAGTGAATATAATATTGCCAATGGTTTGAGCCCGATAGAAAAAGATCAATCTATTTCTGTGTTACAGCCTTTTCAAGGAAATTTCAGGATCTTGGGTTCAAAAGTTTATCAAAATGATGAACAAGCTAAATTTTCTCCTATCGACTATGCGGTAAGTTGGGGATTGTTTGCACAGCCTGACATTGCACGTCATATTTCGGTGAAACAATATGACCGTTATTTAAACTGGAAAATTCCTAAATTACCTGTTCCAGCAGAGCAAGCAATGCAAATGGTGTCTAACATGCACATCATTCCTGCGAACCCTGAAATTGCTCAGCAGATTAAACAAGTTAAGCGTGGTGATCTCGTTTATCTAAAAGGGGATCTTGTCGAGATTAAAGACAAAAACTTAGTCTGGAAATCTTCACTTACGCCAACCGACACGGGTGATGGTGCATGTGAATTATTCCGTGTTCAGGCAATTCATTGGGTTGAAAAGCAAAATATATAATTTGAAAAAAGCCTTCATAAATATGAAGGCTTTTTTATAAGTAAAGTAATACTTATTTCTGTTGCGATGCTTTCCAATACTTTAATTGATTTTGCGCTTGTAAATAGTCGGCAAGATCATTGATCTGTTCATCTTTAGTCGCGTGCTTATCACTATAGTGTTTTTCTTGGTTTTCCCAATATTGATAAAGTAGTCCCTGAATGTAACGGCCTTGCTCAGTTTTTAAATCTAAATCTTTTAACATGGTCAGAGCAGAGCGCACATTATCGAGTGTACGTTGTTGTTCAAAATCTGTTGTGAGTGTTCCCGCTTCATGCATTTTTGCTAACTCATTTTCCATCTCATCGCTCATTTCGGTAAAGCGGCGGTCATAGTCCTCTAAAAGTGCAATATCGTGTGCATCATCAGCAGTAGCAGGGAATGTCTTAACCGGTCTTTCATTTAGTTTTTCTAAAACCTGATCTGTAGATGAGGTGGCAGACGGTTGCTCCGTCTTAGCAGGCTCATCCGCTTTTTTACAAGCAGTAAGTAATAGGCTAGAGCAAAGCAAAGACATTAATATGACTTGAGGTGTTTTCTTCTTCATAACTTTCAACCAAACCTATTCACTAATTATTTAACGGGTAACGTACTTTTCTGAAAGTGATATGCATATGTAACATATGGAAAATCAATCTGATCTTGAGGACCTAATCCCGTAAAATCATAAACAATTTTTTCAAACTGTGCTTTGAGTTGTAACTGATCTTTTTCAGTCATTGCAGCAATAAAACTCGTAGAGAGTAAACGTTTACTCACGACTTGTTCGACAGAACCGTATTGCGACTGTGTAAATGTTTGTAGGCTATCAAATACGAATAAATCTTGTTGTTCAAACACACGTTTCCACTTTTCACTATGGTAACGCGGCGTGTTTCCTTCAAGAGGAAGTAGAAAATCAGCTAAGGCTTTCACCCAATTCGTACGCTCGTCGCGTTGATTCCAAACGAGTCCTAAATGTCCTTGTGGTTTTAATACTCTATACATTTCTGTTAGGGTATCAAGGTTGTCAAACCAGTGGAAAGATTGCGCACAAATAATGGCATCAATTTCATGGTCTGCTACAGGAATTGAATGGCTAAAAGCCTGTAATGTTTTGATATCAGGATAAACTTGTTGAAGCTGCTGTAACATCTCGCCAATTGGCTCAACTGCAATAACATCTGCATGTGTTTGTTTTAAGTAGGGTAAGAATTTGCCAGTACCCGATCCAAGATCGATAACAGTAGAGTTTTCCTGTATTTGTAGGCAATTTTGCAGCCAACTTACTATTTCTGCGGGATAATTAGGTCTAACTTGCTGATATAGTTCAGCAGCTGAGCTGAAGCCTTTTTGAGCGGCAGGATGTAAGGATTGTGTCATATTTTGCGCTTTTTAATCTGACTGGCATCTATAAAATAAGATACTCCGCAATCATAAATTGGCAAAACACCTATTTTGTTTCATTTTTGACGTTGTATGTGGGAGTAAATTTTCTTTCGGTGTGAGCATGGATAAGCAAATTATTTTTGAAGACGAACACATTAGAGCCATTTTTTTACCAGGCGATTCTAATACATTGGTTCTCTCTTTTGGCGATTTGATTACCCGAGCGAGTGGCTTATCTATCAATGCTGAAAAGTCCCTAATTAAATACCAATATAATATTATTGGGGTAATGCCAAAACAAAAATCATGGTTTCCGCAAGCGAGCATGATTGAGCTGGCAAAAGCGATTTCGCCTATTCTAGAAGGCTTTAAAAATATTGTGGGTTATGGCGGTTCGATGGGCGGCTATGCAGCAATCAAATATTCTAATTTATTGAATATGAATCGTGTGATTGCATTTGTGCCTCAATATTCAATTGATCCTGAGCAGGTTGAAGATCGACGCTATGCCGAGTTTTTCGATGCTGTGGCAAATAAAGACATGCAAATCCAGCCGCAAGATGTCGATGCAGCGCGTGAATACGTTATTGTTTATGACCCTTATTTTTCAACTGACCGTGAACATTATCTAAAAATAAAAGAGCTATTACCAAACTTACATACGATTCATTTGCCATTTACTGGTCATGAAGCATTGTCTGTATTGGCAAGTTCAAGTTTATTACATGATTTTATTGAGCATGAATTTGACGAAATTTATTTTTATCAACAAGTTCGCAAGGTCAAAAAGCAAAGTAAGTTTTACTTCCGTAATGTACTTGCACATGTTCTTACCCATCATGATGACATGTTGTTAAAAATATTACGCCAAAATGATTTTCAGCTTGATGAGCGTTATTTTGATAACCCCCTTAAACAGGCTATTACGCGTAGTCTGATAAAGACACAGCAAGCAACTGAGCTAGACTTTCAAAAGTTAGGTATTAAAGTACCGCGAGTTCAGGATGCTGCGAATTATAAAGAAGGATTGCAGACCAGCTTTGGCACAATTTTGGTATTCAACCTCATTAATTCAAAGTTTGAAAGTTATGCTCTAGATGTTCTGCTGGCGAATAAATCTTATTTGATTCCAATTGTGGCTGAACACACTGGTGTAGTTCACATTGAATTAAATAATGAAAATTATTTGTTGGGAATGAATGATCGCAAAGTTATTAAATTGTTCAAGCACAACGAGCCTTTATCATCTGATATGAGCCCATTTGTAGTCAAAAAATATTCCGATTGTTTTGCAATCAGCTATAAGCAATTAAATTTATCTTGTGATGAACACGGGATGTGTGAATTTATAGAAGGTTCAATTCAGCCGACTGAACAACTAGCCTTAATCAGCTTTTAAAACTTTATAGTGGTTAAATAAAGCTCAGACCTTTAGGTTTGAGCTTTATTTTTTGCTTAAAAAATTTTTTTTCATAAACTTATTTGTATATTAATTTGAAATTCATTATTTAAATAAATAGTGCATTTGTTCTGCGAATATTTATTGTATTAAAAGTAGATATAGCCAGTGGTGAATATAAATACTATATTTTGAAATAAATGGGTTTTCTTAATATATAAATTATAGAAATGGTGTTAGGTTAATTAAAATACATAAATAATGATGTCTTTCTATAAGATTATGTTTTTGTTATTTATTTTATTTAAAGAGGATGGGGCTGCTTAAAATAAGTTCACTATTCAAAGATAATTGCATATTTATTTTTTTCTCCTAAAATGATTTTTTACTAAATTGTCGTTACAGTTTTTTATATGCAATCATTAAATTATCGGAATAATGATGCATCGCAACATGGAAGTTCTGCACCTTTGAAACGAGCAATGAGTACTCGACATTTGGTGATGATCTCCCTTGGCGGTGCCATAGGTACAGGTCTTTTTTTAGGGTCGGGTGATGTAATTTCCCAAGCTGGCCCAATTGGCGCAATTATTTCTTATTTTTTAGGCGGTTTAATTGCCTATACCGTGATGTTATGTCTTGGTGAGCTTGCGGTACATGTACCAGAATCAGGATCATTCGGTGAGTATGCTCGTCGCTATATTGGTCCGGGTACAGGCTATATGATCACTTGGTTATATTGGTTAACTTGGACCGCGACTTTAGGAACAGAGTTTACCGCAGCAGCTTTGCTGGTTCGTGAGTGGTTTCCCTCTACTTCTGTTTGGGCTTGGACATTATGTTTTGGTGCCTTAGTTTTTTTCATTAATATCAGTTCAACGCGATTATTTGCCGAGTCAGAGTTTTGGCTGGCACTTGTGAAAGTTGTCACGATTATTTGTTTTATTGGGTTGGGTTTGCTGGCGATTTTTGGATTTATTCCATATCACGGGCACGAAACTGCGCCGTTGTTTAGTAATTTAACTGCCCAAGGCTGGTTCCCACATGGTTTATTTCCAATTTTTGCAACCATGCTGATTGTTAATTTTGCTTTTTCGGGTACAGAATTAATTGGTGTGGCAGCAGGGGAAGCAGAGAATCCAGCACAGACAGTTCCTAAAGCAATCAATGCTGCTATTTGGCGACTACTGATTTTCTTTGTTGGCACAATTGTTGTAATTAGTTCATTGTTACCATTCCAGCTTGCCGGTTTGAGTGGTAATGAGGTGAGTAATAGCCCCTTTGTGACTGTGTTTAATTATATTGGTATCCCATATGCTGAAGATATTATTCGCTTTGTGATTATTACGGCTTTACTCTCTGCTGCAAATTCTGGTTTATTTGCTGCTTCACGTATGATGTGGTCGCTTTCTGCAAAAAACCAATTACCGAAAATCTTTTCTAAACTTACACCTTCAGGAACACCTATTGTAGCTATTGTGGTCACAATGCTGGGTGCTATACCAGGTTTACTTTCAGAGCAATTTGCACCTGAAACTATTTTTAAGAATTTATTGGGTGTTGCCGCTTTCACCATGGTTGTAGTGTGGATTGCAATTTGCGTATCTCAATTCAACTTCCGTAGACAGTGGTATAAATCTGGTAAAACTGCAAAAGATTTGCGTTTTGCTGCTCCTTTATTTCCTTTAACCCCAATCGTGGGTGGTCTGTTCTGTGCTATTACTTGTATTAGCATGGTATTTGATCCTTCGATGCAGGTTGGCTTCATCTGTTGTATTGTTTTCATTCTTGTGTGTTATGCGAGCTATTTCATTTTTTATCACAAGAAAGATGCGGTGTAGAGCTAAGCAAAGATAGGCTTTCTAAAGCATAGTCTAAAGGCCCCATTTGGGGCTTTTTTATTGCCTGTAGGAAATTAGAAAAGGGTGGATTTTATATATTTTTTTTAAAAATGAATTTTTATTTTTGATCATAAAAACAAATATTGTTTTATAAATTTACCACTGATCGGATTTTTATTAATATTTATTTATTATAAATATTTGATTAAGTCTATGTTTAGTCTTGTTATTTAATAAAGAGCTGTTTTTGGATTTTTGGAATATAAGGGTTGAATGAACATAATATGGATTTAATGTGAAGAATAGATAATTTTTTGATAGTTTTCTAAAAATTAAAAGTTATTAAGTTATTGTTATATATTAATAAAAATATTTACATTTTTTGTGTTTATGGTTATTTGTTTTCTATAATATTTTTTTATTAAAGTTAAGGGTTTTTTAATATTTGTTGTTTTTTTATTATAAATGTTAGTGCGATTTGATTATTTTTTCTCTTCTTATTTATTTTAAAATGTTCTAAATGAGCTTGCTCTATGCTATATTTATTGGAAGATTTTATATCTATGTTGCGGCTTAATTTTAAGCAGTATGTGTGGAAATAATTAATCTGTAGGATTATTGAACAAAGTTTATTTTAAAAAGACTAATGGAGGGATCTATCGATTAGTCAAAAAAATTTTATGGACTCATGGTTTTTGTAAATCATAGTTCTTTTTAACTCCCAAACGGTTATGTCACTTCTTTTGTATTTATATTTCAGCCGGCTGGTTTTAGTGGGTTGTGGCTAGTTTTTTGCTTTTATAAAACTCTCTTTATAAACAGCAATTTAGACAAAAGAAAACTTGTAAAAGATATCGGTATATAAAAGTAGATCGTACTTTTAGTACCAACAAATGGAATTTAAAAAATCTGATGCTTTAGACGAGCAAAAGATTTAGTAAATAAACTAAGGCTCTGTTATTTCAGGGTTTTAGTTGCTAAATAATAAAGATTACAGATTTATCAAATCTGAGTCTATGAAGGTATATAGGAAAAAAGATGTCAGATCTTTCATACGTAAACGAACACAGCGATGCATGGCAAACCTACTTGGCACAAATTGACCGTGTTGCTCCGTACTTAGACCATTTGGCTGAGTTTATCGACACTTTAAAACGTCCAAAACGTGCACTTATTGTAGACGTGCCAATTGTAATGGATGACGGTTCTATTCAGCACTTTGAAGGCTATCGTGTACAACATAACTTGTCTCGTGGTCCAGGTAAAGGTGGTGTTCGTTACCATCCGAATGTTGATTTGAACGAAGTTATGGCGTTGTCTGCATGGATGACAATTAAAACTGCTGTTTTGAACTTGCCATTTGGCGGTGCAAAAGGTGGTATCCGTGTTGACCCACGTAAATTATCTAATCGTGAATTAGAGCGTTTAACTCGTCGTTATACGACTGAAATCGGTCACATTATCGGGCCTCAAAAAGATATCCCTGCTCCAGACGTTGGTACAAATGCCAATATCATGGGTTGGATGATGGATACTTATTCTACAAGCCAAGGTTACACAGTAACTGGTGTTGTAACTGGTAAGCCAGTTCACTTAGGTGGTTCTTTAGGTCGTGTAAAAGCGACTGGTCGTGGTGTATTTGTTACAGGTCGTGAAGTAGCTGCAAAAATCAACTTACCAATTGAAGGTGCGAAAATCGCTATTCAAGGTTTTGGTAACGTAGGTAGTGAAGCTGCTTTCTTATTTGTTGAATCAAAAGCGAAAGTTACACACGTTCAAGACCATACAGGCACTATTTTCAATGCTGATGGTATTGATCTTGAAGCTTTACGTGATCACGTAAATGCAAATCAAGGCGGTATTGGCGGCTTCGCTGGCGCGCAATCAATCGCTGATGAAGATTTCTGGACAGCAGAAGTTGACATTATTGTTCCTGCTGCATTGGAAGGTCAAATCACTGTTGAGCGTGCTCAAAAACTTAAAGCTAAGTTGATTTTAGAAGGCGCAAACGGCCCGACTTATCCTAAAGCTGAAGACGTATTAGTTGAGCGTGGCATTGTTGTAGTACCTGACGTTGTATGTAACGCCGGCGGTGTAACTGTAAGTTACTTCGAATGGGTTCAAGACATGGCGAGCTACTTCTGGACTGAAGAAGAAATCAATGAGCGTTTAGACAAATTGATGGTTCAAGCTATGGATGACGTTTGGAACACAGCGAACAGCAACGCTTGTACTTTACGTACAGCAGCTTACATCTTGGCATGTGAGCGTATTTTAAAAGCTCGTAAAGAGCGTGGTATTTTCCCAGGCTAATCTGCGGAAATTACTTTTAGGAAAAGTGGTCTGAGCAAATATTAAGGATGTTATAGGGTTATTTGTTCAGCCCCTTTTTCTGAATTATTCAAAATTAAGTGTTATCGAATATATTAAATAAATACTGAGGTAAGCATGGAACAGCCAATTTCTGTAACTCGAAGCAACTTTAACGACTGGATGGTTCCAGTTTTTGCACCGGCAAATTTCATTCCGGTACGTGGCGAAGGTTCACGTATTTGGGATCAAGAAAATAAAGAATATATTGATTTTGCAGGCGGGATTGCAGTAAACGCATTAGGTCATGCGCATCCAGTGGCAGTGAATGCTTTAACAGAACAAGCAACAAAACTTTGGCATGTAGGTAACGGTTATACCAATGAACCCGTTCTACGCCTTGCAAAACAACTCACCGAAAATACATTTGCAGACAAGGTTTTCTTCTGTAACTCAGGTGCTGAAGCGAACGAAGCTGCACTCAAACTAGCTCGTAAAGTTGGTTTAGACAGCGGTGTTGCTGGCAAAAGTGGCATTGTGGCATTTAATAATGCTTTCCATGGCCGTACCTTATTTACCGTTTCAGCGGGTGGTCAACCTAAATATTCACAAGACTTTGCACCACTTCCAAATGGAATTAACCACGTTGCCTTTAATGATTTAGATGCTGCAAAAGCGGTGATTAATGAGCAAACTTGTGCAGTCATTGTTGAACCGATCCAAGGTGAAGGCGGCGTTATTCCAGCTGATATCGAATTTTTAAAAGGTTTACGTGCACTGTGTGATGAATTTGGTGCATTACTTATTTTTGATGAAGTGCAAACTGGTGTAGGCCGTACAGGTGCACTTTATGCCTACATGAACTCTGGTGTTATTCCAGATGTGTTAACGACTGCAAAAGCACTAGGCGGTGGTTTCCCAGTCGGTGCAATGTTAACAACTGATAAGTTTGCTCCACATTTTTCAGTGGGTACACATGGTACGACTTATGGTGGTAACCCGTTAGCAAGTGCGGTTGCAGGTGCAGTATTTGAGTTTATTAATACGCCTGAAGTACTCGATGGTGTGAAGCATCGTCATCAATATTTCCTCGATGCACTAAATGCATTAAACGCTGAACATCAGATTTTTGAAGAAATTCGTGGTCAAGGTTTATTGATTGGCTGTGAATTAAAAGCTGAGTATGCCGGGAAAGCTAAAGATATTACGACCTGGGCGGGTGAAGAAGGTTTACTTGCTTTAATTGCAGGTCCGAATGTAGTTCGTTTTACTCCGTCGCTTATCATTCCTGAACAAGATATTGATGAAGGGATTGCTCGTTTAAAAAGAGCGTTGGCTAAATTGGCTAAATAAAAAAAGGAAAGCTAGCCATGATGATCGTCCGTCATGCCGAGTTTCGAGACCTTGAAGATATTTATAAATTAGCGGGTAAGTCGGGTGTAGGCCTGACTTCCTTGCCACAAAATATGGATACACTTTCGGCTCGAATTTCACGTACTCGCAATACTTTAAATGGCAATGTCCATAAAAGTGAACAAGGCTATCTGTTTGTTCTTGAAGATACAGAAGCTCAACGTGTTATTGGTTTAAGCGCAATTGAAGTTGCTGTAGGACTTATTGAGCCTTGGTACAACTTTCATGTTGGTACTCAAGTACACGCTTCAAAAGCATTAAATGTTTATAAGTCACTACCTACCTTATTTTTGAGTAATGACAGAACGGGTAGTAGCGAACTCTGTACATTATTTTTAGATCCAGAGCGTCGTGAAAACCAAAACGGTAAGTTCTTATCGAAAATCCGTTTTATGTTTATTGCTGCCTTTAAGCAATATTTCGAGAAAAAATTAATTGCTGAAATGCGTGGTTTCTCAGACGAAAATGGATGTTCTCCATTTTGGGATGCGATTGGTCACCATTTTTTTAATATGGATTTCTCAACAGCAGACTATTTAAGTGGAATTGGGCAAAAAGTATTTATTGCAGAGCTTATGCCACGTTTCCCAGTCTATGTAGATCTCTTGCCGAAAGATGCGCAAGAGGTGATTGGAAAAATGCATCCACAAACTTTGCCTGCTTATCATGTGCTTGAGTCAGAAGGCTTACGCTATCAAGGATATGTCGATATTTTTGATGCGGGTCCAACCATTGAAGCCAATATTGATGAATTACGGGCAGTAAAAGAAAGTCAGTTTTTAAACGTCAAAATTACAAGTGATGCTGCGGTCGGTAAGACCCAATATCTCGTTGCCAATGATAATTATCATGACTATAAGGCAATGTTGATGAAGCTTGATCTTGTTGATAACACTATAAATTTAACACATGAACAAGCTGAAAAACTCGGTGTACAAGAAGGTCACGTTGTTCGTGTGTTATCACTAAATCCAATGGAAGTTTCCTGATGTCAAAATCTTTATTTATAAACGGTGTCTGGTTACAAGGCAGCGGCACAACATTTGAAAAAACAAATCCAGTTGATAACCAAACTGTATGGTCAGGTGCTGACGCAACTGCTGCTGATGTAGAGCAAGCTTGTCAGGCAGCGCGTACTGCATTTCCAGCATGGGCACGTTTACCACTTGCCGAACGTGTAGCGATTGTTGAAAAATTCGCGGCTTTGCTTGAAGAAAATAAAAAGCATTTAGCAGAAGTCATTAGCCAAGAAACCAGTAAGCCATTTTGGGAAACACTAACTGAAGTTCAATCAATGATTGGCAAAGTTGCAATTTCAATTCGTGCTTATCATCAGCGTACAGGTGAAAGCTCAACTGAAATGGCCGATGGTGTAGCATCTTTACGTCACCGTCCACATGGTGTGCTTGCAGTTTTCGGTCCATATAACTTCCCGGGCCATTTACCAAATGGGCATATTGTTCCTGCATTACTAGCAGGTAATACCGTGGTATTTAAACCAAGTGAATTAACACCTTGGACTGCTGAAGAAACTGTAAAACTTTGGCAGCAAGCTGGTTTGCCAAATGGTGTGATGAACTTAGTGCAAGGTGGTCGTACCACTGGTGAAGCGCTAGCTGCTTCACATGAAATTGACGGTTTATTGTTTACTGGAAGTGCAAACACGGGTTATCACTTGCATAAGCAAATGGCAGGTGCTCCTGAGAAAATCCTTGCGCTTGAAATGGGCGGCAATAATGCATTGATTATTGATGAAATTATTGATGTCGATGCTGTAGTTAATCTCACTATTCAATCTGCATTTGTTTCGGCGGGTCAGCGTTGTACATGTGCACGCCGTATCTTGGTAAAAAATGGCGCAGAAGGTGATGCATTTATTCAACGTTTCGTTGAAGTTGCAAAAAATCTAAAAGTTGGTCGTTGGAACGATGAGCAACAACCATTTATGGGTGGCGTTATCTCGTCAGTTGCCGCATCAAATATGATGCTTGCTCAGCAAAAATTGCTTGAGCTTGGCGCAAAAAGCTTGTTGCCAATGACGCGTCCACAAGAAGATAGTTCGTTACTTACTCCAGGCATTGTTGATGTAACAGGCGTCACAGATATTCCAGATGAAGAATATTTTGGTCCGCTTACGACGATTCAACGTTATGACAATTTTGAAGAAGCATTAAAAATTGCGAATGCAACTCGCTTTGGTTTGTCTGTTGGTCTGGTTTCACCAAAACGTGAACTGTTTGATCAAGTACTTATTGAAGCGCGTGCCGGTATTGTGAACTGGAATAAGCCATTAACAGGTGCTTCAAGTGCTGCACCGTTTGGTGGTGTCGGAGCATCTGGTAACCACCGCGCAAGTGCCTTTTATGCAGCTGATTATTGTGCTTGGCCAATGGCTTCACTTGAAAGTGACAGCTTAACCTTACCAGAAAAATTATCTCCAGGGATTGTGTTGCCTTAAACACTAGGGAAAGAAAAATGAAAGGATATGAAGTAAATTTCGATGGCTTGGTGGGACCAACACATCACTACGCGGGCTTGTCGTTTGGTAATGAAGCATCGACAAAAAACCGTAATAACGCCTCGAATCCAAAATTAGCAGCTAAACAGGGCTTGCTAAAGATGAAAGCCTTGGCTGACATGGGAATGAAACAAGGTGTGCTTGTTCCGCATGAGCGTCCACATGTTCCAATGTTACGCCGTTTAGGTTTTACAGGAGATGACATTAGCGTTGTTGCTCAAGCAATGCGTCATTCACCTGAACTATTATCATCGCTAAGTTCAGCTTCACCAATGTGGACTGCAAATGCGGCAACTGTTTCACCTTCGGCAGATAGCCAAGATGAACGCGTGCATTTTACCGCAGCGAACTTAAATAATAAGTTTCACCGTTCAATTGAAGCTGAAACTACAAGTCAGGTCCTACAAGCGATCTTTAAAAATGAACGTCATTTTGTTCATCATGAAGCTTTACCACAAGTGGCCTTGTTTGGTGATGAAGGTGCAGCAAATCATAATCGTTTAGGTGGTGATTATGCTAAACGTGGAGTTCAGGTTTTTGTTTATGGTCAACAACATTTAAATAATGGTTTACCAGGACCAAAACGCTATCCAGCTCGTCAGACGCGTGAAGCAAGTGAAGCAATTGCACGTTTGCATCGATTAGATGATGCGCATACCGTTTTTGTTCAACAAAATCCGGATGTAATTGATCAGGGCGTATTTCATAACGATGTTATCGCGGTAAGTAACCAACAGGTTTTATTCCATCATCAACATGCATTCTTAAATCAAGATCAGGCTTTTGCTGAAATTCGTCAAAAAATGGCAAGTATCGGTGAAGATTTTATCTCGATTGAAGTCCCTGAAAACCGCGTTACTGTTGATGATGCCGTAGCGACCTACTTATTTAATAGCCAGATTTTGACTCGTCCAGATGGTGGAATGACCATTGTTGTGCCAGAAGAGTCTCGCCAGAATAAGGCTGTTTGGGGTTATCTGAACGATATGGTTCAGATGGGCACACCAATTGATGCTATTCAGGTATATGACTTACGCGAAAGTATGCGTAATGGTGGTGGTCCGGCATGTTTACGTTTACGCGTAGCTTTAAACGAAACTGAGTTAAATGCTGTAAATCCAAAAGTTCTCATGAACGATCAATTGTTTGGCACACTCAATCAATGGGTAGATAAACATTATCGTGATCGTTTGGCACAAGAAGATTTGGCTGATCCGCATTTACTCATGGAAAGCCGTATGGCACTCGACGAACTGACCAAAATTTTAGGTTTAGGTTCCGTTTATCCTTTCCAAAAATAATGAGGAGGTGACATGCAAGATTTTCTAGCATTAACCTTACAAGGTGAGCAGCCTACAACTCGCGAAGGAAAACAAAATAATTTTTCTTGGCGTTGGTTGGGTGAGGGACTTCTTGAATGCACCCCAAACGCACAGTACGACAAAGCTGTCGTACTGTCAGCTGGAGTGCATGGTAATGAAACAGCACCAATTGAATTATTATCTCATCTTTGCACGGATTTATTTGCAGGGCGTTTAAACCTTGCTGTGAGATTGCTGCTTGTGTTGGGTAACCCTTATGCAATGCGTCAAGGTAAACGTTATGTGCATGACGATGTAAACCGAATGTTTTGTGGTGGATATAAAACTCTAGCCGTGACTGAGGAATCAAAGCGTGCTGAAGTTTTAGAGCAAGTTGTCACAAACTTCTTTCAAGAAAGTGCAAGTGACGCTAAACGCTATCACTATGATTTACACACAGCAATTCGTGCTTCATTGTTACCAACGTTTGCTTTATTTCCCTATCAAACGCATGGCTATGATGCTGATTTAACAGCAAGTCTTGAAGCAGCCGATTTAGATGCTTTGGTTTATCACAATGCGGTCGGTAAAACGTTTACACATTTTACGAGTGAGAATTTTAAAGCGGCGAGCGCAACTTTAGAGTTAGGCAAAGCCTTACCATTTGGGCAAAATGACTTGAGCCAATTTGCTGCAATTGATGAAGTTATTCGTAATGTAGTTTCTGAGCAAGCATTGCCGACACGTCATAAATCAAAAATACGAGTGTTTAAAGTATCAGATTCTTTAATTAAAAAAGATGAAGATTTTCAGATGAATTTATCTGCTGAAGCTCCGAATTTTTCGACTTTTACCAAAGACGAAATTATTGCGGTTCAACCTTCTGGCAATTATGTTGTTGAGCAAGATCAAGTCTGGATTTTATTTCCAAATCCAAATGTGAAAATTGGTTTACGTGCAGGTTTAGTTTTAACAGAAACTAGCTGAACATTCGATTTTTAAGAAATAAAAAAAGGGCAATTAATTGCCCTTTTTTTATTTATAAGATATTAGTTCGTACCGAAAAGACCTTTAACCCAAGATTTCTTTTCTGCTTTTTGTGTAGTCGCTTGAGCGCCTGCATTTACGTTTGCATTTGCATTAATACCAGCAACATTAACACCAACGTTTACACCTGTTTGAGCGTTAACTCCATGAGCTGGTTGAGCTGCATTTAATTTTGCTTGAGCATCAGCTTTAGTGTCAGCTACAAACTCTTTTTGCTCAGCTTGGTTTTGAGCTACACGAGTTTTTACAGCATCTACATGCGCTTGAGCATTAGCTTGTTTTTCAGCAGTAAATTCTTTTTGGTCTGCTTGTTTTTCTGCAAATTTAGCTTTTACAGCATCAACACCTGCTTTTGTATCAGCTTTCGCTTCAACTGCTAAGTTTTTAGTACCGTTTGCAGCTTTAGTCGCTACATTTTTAGTACCTGTTACTGCTTCGGTAGCAAAATGTTTAGTACCAGTTGCGGCTTTAGTTGCTACATTTTTAGTACCTGTCGCAGCTTCGGTAGCAAAATGTTTTGTACCATTTGCAGCTTTAGAAGAAAGTTCAGTCACTTTTCCTGTTGTTTTTTTTGTTGCTTTAACTGTAGTGTCAGCCGCTACATGACCAGCATGCTTCGCTGAGCTACCTACATTATGAGCAGTATTTTTGACTGTGTTGGCTACGCCACTAACAAGACCGCCCGGTTGTACATTTACTTGAGCAGAAGCATCTGCATTAACGCCCGCACTTTGTGCAAAAATAGAAGCAGAAGCAAGAACACTTGCAGTAACGATAGCTGTTTTCATCATTTTCATTGCGATATCCTTCAAAGAATATACCCTTTTAGTGAGGTATTTCATAAACGCAAACGAATCATATCTAAGGGAATATGGGCTTGGGAACTGACTTCATCAAAACGTTACAACAGTGTTACGTTGAGTAAACAGACTAGGGAGGAATTGTGGAGATTAATAAAAATTAATAATAAAGTGAAAAAGAACATTTATTTATTAGAAAATCTAATTAAGCAAAATGAGTTCTTATTATTTAGTTTTTAAAAAAATATCTTTTAATTTTTTCATTTCGTTTTTTCGAATTTGTTCTCTATATCTTCAAATGTGATGTAAATCTCATTATTTATTGGAGTAAACGGCATAGTTATTGCTTATTATGAGAATAAGGCGCTTTTTAGCACTTTTTTGAACCATCTTCTGCCAGAAATATAAACGTACAGGGCAGAACTGTATTTTTGCTTATTCGGGATAAAGTTATTTTAACTTTTTAGTGGTTATGTATTTCATTAAATAGATTTTTCACATGAAAAATATATTAAGAAATACTGCTTTATTTCAAATAATCAAAAATAAAAATAGATATCTATAAACAAAAAAACAGAGATATGACAGATGAAAATTATTGCTTCCCTTCTTGTAATAGTCGGCTTGATCGCCGTTGTTCTCTATTTAAAGCCCATAAGTGGTGCATCTGATGTGTTTAATTCTGCTTTACATGAGTCGAATTCGCCACAACCAGACACATCGTCTTTTCTTTCTAAACTTAAGGAGCCTACTCAACCTAAAAATCTATCTCAACATTCAACTCATCCACAATCGGTATCAGCTGATACTGTTCCTTTTTATGACACAAAAAGTGATCCTTCAATTCAACCGATTGATCCAGAAAAAGATCCAGCAAATGAAATAAAAGCGAAATAAGTAAATTGTTAGTTGAAAAACTACGGAGAAAAATAATGCAAAGTAAAACGTTATTTCTATTAGGTCTATGTACGATTTTAAGTACAACTGTATCAGCTCTTCCTTTAGATTCTAAAGGTGCTAAACAGCAATTAAATCAGGCAGCAAAACAAAAAGTATTTCAGGGCAAAATCGATTTAGATGCCTTGGTGAATAATGAGTCGAATGATTTAATTGTTGAATACAATATTGCTTCGGTGAGCGTGCCTTCCGGGTTAGAACGGCGAAGTTATATTGCAACAAATAAGAAAAATTTACAGGCAAGGTTTAACCGTGCTGGTGGTGTTCAAGTACTTCGGGACTACAATAATTTGCCTTTAGCTTTTTATCGGATTAGTAACCGCGAAGCTTTGGTTTCTTTACTCAATGATCCGAATGTTAAAGCGGTTTACCCAAATCGTATTAATCAAACCACGACCAATGAAAGTTTACCTTTAATTAATCAACCACAAGCAAATACCAATGGTTTCACTGGTGAAGGTTCTAGTGTGGCAGTGATTGATACAGGGGTGAATTATCTTAATTCTGATTTTGGTTGTACGGCAGTAAACACTCCATCAAATACTTGTCGCGTTGTTTACTCATTTGATAGTGCACCAGATGATGGTGCTTTAGATGATGATGGGCATGGTAGTAATGTTTCAGGCATTGTGTCTAAGGTTGCCACTAAGACCAAAATTATAGGCATTGATGTGTTTAGAAAGGTCAGATCCCAAGGTAAATGGGTAAGCACAGCTTATGATAGTGATATCCTCGCAGGGATTAATTGGGCTGTAAATAATGCACAAACCTATAATATTAAAGCAGTTAATTTAAGCCTTGGCGTGCCAGGTGTTAAATATACCTCGGAGTGTAGCGATAGCAGTTATGGAACAGCATTTGCTAATGCACGAGCTGCTGGTGTGGTACCTGTAGTCGCTTCAGGCAATGATGCATTTTCAGATGGAATTTCATCTCCTGCTTGTGTTGCTGGTGCAGTAAGAGTTGGTGCTGTTTATGACAGTAATATTGGGGGTGTGTCATGGGGGAATCCTGTGAAATGTTCTGACCCGACAACAGCGGCAGACAAAGTGGCGTGCTTCAGTAATGGTGGTAGCCTTGTGACTTTGTTGGCGCCAGGAGCAATGATTACGGCAGGTGGCTACACTATGGGAGGTACATCTCAAGCGACACCACATGTGGCAGGTGCGATTGCTTTATTACGAGCGAATAGCGTGAGTCCAACAGAAAGTATTGATCAAACCATCAGCCGTTTAAAAACGACAGGTAAACCAATTAGTGATTCGAGAACAGGTCTAGTTTTTCCACGGATTGATTTACTCGCAGCAACCAATGGTTTGATCGCTAACTAAATATCTTGTTTATAATTTTTAAAATTAGGTCAAAAAATTTTAAAATGGCTATAACCCGTTGCAAAAGGTAGCTTCTGCAACGGGCTTTTTATGAAAAAGTATTAATGACACTTTGCTAAATTTGCTGGATTAAAGTTGTTTTGGAGTTTTTTGAAATTATTTTGAATTTCTGGATCTTGAATGTTAAAAGTCGTTGAGCTTTTGGTTGTAGAGTTTGTTGCCTGATTTAATATGCCTGATTCATCAGGATACTGCATAGTTGATGAGGTCGCTGAAATCAGGCCCTTATCATTAAATACCCAGTGTTCAGTAACGTGTCCGCCCCCTAAATATCCCGTAAATTCAATCATACAAGCTTGCTTATCTTGTTTAATGAGTTTGGCTACATTACCTGTAGTTGATGGATAAGCTTCGATATTGGTATCTTGCTCTAAAACTTGTGCCTGAGAATAAGATAAAGAAGGGGGGGCAGTGGTTGCACATGCAGTTAATGCTAAGCAGCATAGTGATGAAAAGAGAAGTTTTTGACTATTCATAAGGCAGATTCCTAGCTCTTTATAGTTGATGATCAATAGTTCTAAATGAATATCTGTATTTATAAAAGCGCGAATTTATCGCGCTGTCCAAGCAAATTAGTTAGTTGTTGTGCTCGATTTACTTAGCTCACCTTGTTCAATTGGGATATTTTCACCGTTTCGACTACTGGTAATATTTTGCTTCGCCTGATCTATTTTTGTTTCGGTAAAAGCTTTTGCGGTATCTGCTTTTTGCTGAACGACTTCTGCTTTTTCAGCTGTAAATTCTTTGGTGTTTTTCCACTTTTCACTAATTTTATTTGAAGTTTTTTCGGAAGCTCCTTGAATAGAGTCTCCTAAATTTTGTATGCCTTTTCCAGTTTTATATAACAATACACGACCTAAACTTGGGTTATCACCATAAGGTTGTGCTTTAGATGTGGTTTCACCCACTTGTTGTGGTTGCGTTGTTTCTGCAAATAAGGTTGATGAAGCCAAGATAGAAGCCGCAATACATAAAACTCGTATATTTTTCATATTGGATCAAGCTCCCCAATGAGAATCAAAAGATGAAGTGGTGATCTTACTGTTAAAAATAAAGCTTGTACTGCAATGAGATAAAACCCATACGATTTGATTACGATAAATCATCACTTGATCGCAATAAAGTAATTATCCCAATGACTCATACACAAAATTCAGACTTAATTAAGTCTAAAAACATATCTCGAGCTTTATGGTTGCTCACATTTTTATGCCAAAAAAATTGATTCTGCATAAAGGCAAGGTGTTCAAATTTATAGCCTCGAATATTGGTTAAATTTTTATATTGTTCATAAATACTCTTCGGTACCAAAGACACACCAGAGCCTGCACTGACGCAACCGATAATGGTGGCATAACTAGTAATACTGGTAATTGGAAGCGAGATATTTTTGAGCTTAAGCCATTCTTCAAGAGCTGCTCGGTAAGGACAGCCTTCAGTCCACATAAAAATTTCTTTACCAATCAGGTCTTCTTGGTTGTGGATCTCTCCCAAAGAATGAGATGCAATCAAGACCATTTCTTCTTGATAAATACTAAGTTTATTCAGCATAGGAAACTCGATATTGCCCGCGACAATTGCACCATCAAGTTTGTGCTGAGAAATATCGACTAATAGCTGTTTCCAAGTGCCTGTAATAATTTGAATGGAAACCTCTGGAAAACGTTGATGATATTTCGCAAGTAAATTGGGTAGGCGAGTTGTAGCAGAAGATTCAATAGCTCCAATTTTTAATGGACCAGAAGGTGGGGCATCTGGATGAATACTTCGTTTTGCTTCCTCGCACAGCGCTAAAATTTTATGGCAATAATTAAGAAAAATTTCTCCAGAGGGAGTAAGTTTTAAACTTTTCCCTTCCCGATAAAACAGCGGTGCGCCTAGTTCTTCTTCGAGTTGTTTAATGCGCGTTGTGATATTAGATGGTACGCAATGCAGTTGCATTGAGGCTTTAGCCATAGTTCCGCATTCAACTACGGTTTGGAACATTTTTAACTGAGCGATATCCATATTTTATCATTCACTTTTAATGAATATTTGACTCAATATAAGTTAATTTTATTCAACTATCCATGCGCATATGATGAAAGTGTTCCATTTCACTAGTGCAGATTTAACATGGCAATTTCTCTTGCTGCCGAAACCCAGCCTCCCGCATTCAAGCTCTATTTATGTATTGCTGTGACCGTCTTTTGTTGGGGCTATTCACCTATTGGCGTACATAGTGCTTTGCATTCATATACACCGGAGCATATTGCCTTGCTCCGCTTTTTGATCGCATCGTTTTTTTTACTGCTTTTGGTCGTGAAAAAAGGCATTCAGCCTTTAAAATGGAAAGATGCTCCTGCGCTTGCTGTATTAGGATTTTTCTCTGTAACGCTACATCATTTGCTTATAAATACAGGGCAGCAATATGTAACTGCGGTAGCTTCCAGTATTTTGAGTCAATCTATTCCGTTATTTACTTTTATTATTTCAGCTTTGCTTTTTAAGGAAAAAATCAGTTTCAAACAATGGTTATGTATTTTGCTCGGTCTTTGTGGCGCCGTTTTGGTAGTCAGTGGTGACCATGGTTTTGGTGTGCCGAGCCCTTACAGTTTGTTGATTGTTTTAGCTGCAGTTGCGTGGGGCCTTTATTTTAATTTATATAAAAAATTTGCTTTAAATTATGATGCTTTGAGCATGATGTGCTACATCATCTGGTTCGGGACCATTCCTTTACTATTTTATAGTGTCCATTTGCCTAGTGAAATTTTACATGCCACTTGGCAAGCCAATATGTCGGTTATCTTGTTGGGTATTTTTCCAAGTGCGATGGCGTATGTACTTTGGGGATATGTACTTAAAAATATGCCATTAACGATTGCATCGAATTTTTTGTATTGCTCGCCGATTGTCGCTATGAGTTTGGCAGTTCTTTTCTTAAATGAAAAACCATCCATGATGGTGCTGCTAGGTGGGGTAATTATTGTGGGGAGTTTGGTGTGGATGAATTGGGGGAATAGGCGTACTATCGAATAAGCTATAGATAATTAAACGAACTATAGATTGATGTTATGTCATGTACTACTTGCTTTAAGAGAATGAGATGATTGTTGTTACCTTGACCTATAAAAAACCATTAGTCGAAGTTGATGCTGTACTCAAAGAGCATATTGCATTTTTAGATCATTACTATGAGCAAAAGAAGTTTTTGGCATCAGGACGCCGCGAAAATAGAGTGGGTGGGGTGATTTTAGTTCTAAGCTCTTCGATTCAAGGGGCCGAAGAGATCATGAAAAATGATCCGTTTTATATTCATGATGTGGCTGATTATGATTTTATGTGGTTTGAGCCATCGAAAAGTTTAGAAGAAATTAAAGAATTTGTTTAACGTAAAAAATAAAGGGATCTATAAAAGATCCCTTTATTTAATAATGAGCTAATTAACCCTGCAACACACTCACATCAGCCACAGCAGTAAACAAGTTACGTAACTGAGCTAATAAACGTAAACGGTTTGCTTTCAGGTCAGCATCATCTGCCATTACCATTACGCCATCAAAGAATGCATCAATCGGCGCGCGAAGTGCTGCAAGCTTAGAAAGGGCAGCAGTGTAGTCTTTTGCTGCAAGTAATGGTTCAACCACAGGTGTCACTGCTTGAAGCTCAGCGAATAATGCTTTCTCAGCATCTTCAACCAAGTTTGCTTCAACGACAGAACCTTCTGGTGCCGCTTCTTTTGCAAGAATATTAGCAACACGTTTGTTTGCAGCAGCAAGTGCAGCAGCTTCAGGTAATGTGCGGAAGTGATTAACTGCATTTACGCGCTTGTCAAAATCAAGTGGAGACTTCGGTGCAAGCGCTTGAACAGCTTGAAGTACGTCAACAGCAACGCCTTGGTCTTCATACTTGGCACGGTAACGACCTTCCAAGAATGCAACCGCGTCAGCACGAGTTTTGTCGTGATCTTTAACGATGTCGCCATAACCTTGAAGTGCAAGATTAACTAGCTCTTCAATCGTTACATCTAATTCATTTTCAATGATTAAACGTAAGATACCAATCGCTGAACGGCGAAGTGCAAACGGGTCTTTAGAACCTGTTGGTGCTTGTCCAATACCAAAAATACCAACGAGCGTATCTAGGCGGTCAGCAAGGGCAATGGTTGTACCTGTTTTTGTTTTTGGTAGAACATCACCAGCAAATTTTGGTAAATATTGTTCGCCTAAAGCTTCTGAAACTTCAGTGTTTTCACCTTCAATACGCGCGTAGTAAGTACCCGCAATACCTTGAAGTTCTGGGAATTCACCAACAAGCTCAGACGTTAAGTCGCATTTAGCAAGTAATGCAGCTTTTTCAGCATCGGCTGGGTTTGCACCAGTGATTGGAGACAACGCAACAGCAAGTTTAGCAATACGTGTTGATTTGTCCCAAAGCGTACCGAGTTGTGCTTGGAATACCATGTTTGCCAATTTTTCTTTACGAGATGCAAGCGGTTGCTTTTGATCTTGTAAGAAGAAGAATTCAGCATCAGACAAACGAGGACGAACAACTTTTTCGTTACCTTCAATAATTTGAATCGGATCTTTAGACTCAATATTTGAAACAGTAATGAAGTAAGGCTGTAATTTACCTTCGCTATTGATCAAGCAGAAATATTTCTGGTTGTCTTGCATTGTCGTAATGAGTGCTTCTTGAGGAACAGCAAGGAAGCGCTCTTCAAAGTTTGCACGAAGAGCAACTGGCCATTCAACGAGGCTTGTTACTTCATCAAGTAAGTCAGCTGGAACAATCGCAGTTGCATTAACTTCATCAGCTAACTTTTTCACTTGTTCTTGAATGGTTGCTTGACGTTTTTCAAAGTTCGCAACAACGTAAGCTTTTTCTAAAGCAGCTAAGTAGTCATTTGCATGCGCTAAAGTCACTGCTTCAGGTGCATGGAAACGGTGACCATAAGTCACATTGCCAGCTTTATGATCTTGAATAGTTGCGTCAACAATTTGATCATCTTTAAGTAAAAGAACCCATTTCACTGGACGTACAAATTCGGTACGGCTTGCAGCAGAACGCATACGCTTAGCAATTGGTAAATTGTCTAATGCAGTTTGTAAAATCTGTGGAAGTAAAGCATCAAGGCTTTGACCTTTTACATCTTTTAAATAGCAAACTTTTTCAACTTTACCTGCTTGGAAAGTAGAAAGCTGATCAACTGTAATGCCTTGGCCACGCATAAAGCCTTCAAGTGCTTTAGTCGGTTTGCCTTCTGCATCATAAGCCGCTTGAACAGCAGGGCCGTCAAAACGTTTTTGTGTATCAGCTTGAGCAGCATCGATATCTACAATTTTAAGCGCTAAACGACGTGGAGCAGCATAAGCTTCAATTGATGCGAAGTTTAAGCCGGCAACTTTTAAACCTTTTACCGTTTCTGCCTGTAATGCATCACGTAAAGTTTTCAAGCTTTTTGGTGGAAGTTCTTCACAGCCAAGTTCGAATAAAACAGTATGTTTGCTCATTAGTTTTTCTCCGCCTTTGCTGCTTCACTTTCAGCTTGTGCTTTTAACTGTGCCAATACTTCATCACGTAAGTGTGGTTCTGCCATTGGGAAGCCAAGCTCTGCACGTGCTTGTACATAACTTTGTGCAATAGCACGCGCTAAAGTACGTACACGTAAAATGTAACGCTGACGCTCAGTCACAGAAATTGCGCCACGTGCATCAAGCAAGTTAAAGGTATGAGACGCTTTAACCACTTGCTCATAAGCAGGAAGAGAAAGTTTTGCTTCAATTAAACGGTTTGCTTCTGATTCGTAAAAATCAAACAGTTCGAATAGTTTTTCAACTGGAGCGTATTCAAAGTTATAAGTCGATTGCTCAACTTCATTTTGATGGAATACGTCGCCGTAAGTCACAGTACCAAATTGGCCTTTGGTCCAAACAAGGTCATAAACCGAGTCAACACCTTGAAGGTACATTGCAAGACGTTCTAAACCGTAAGTGATTTCGCCTGTTACTGGGTAACATTCAACACCACCGACTTGTTGGAAGTAAGTGAACTGAGTTACTTCCATACCGTTAAGCCAAACTTCCCAACCTAAGCCCCAAGCACCTAGCGTCGGAGATTCCCAGTTGTCTTCTACGAAGCGGATGTCGTGAGTAAGCGTATCAATCCCGATTGCTTTTAAAGAATCAAGATAGAGCTGTTGGATGTTGTCCGGGTTTGGCTTAAGCACCACTTGGAATTGGTAGTAGTGTTGCAAACGGTTCGGGTTTTCACCATAGCGGCCATCTTTTGGACGACGTGAAGGTTGAACGTATGCCGCGTTCCAAGTCTCAGGTCCTAAAGCACGTAAGAATGTTGCGGTGTGGAATGTTCCAGCGCCCATTTCCATGTCGTAAGGTTGTAGTACGACGCAGCCTTGTTCGGCCCAATAGTTTTGTAGGGCAAGAATTAAGCCCTGAAATGTATCAATGTGCGAGATGGCGCGACTCATGTAGCATCCACGAATTTATGAGAAAAATTGCCCCTAAGTATAAGGATTTTGTGGGGGAGTGGCAAAGACTAGTTTCTATACCTATAAAAAATTATTGGCTGTCATTTAGCTGGGATTTTCCTGCATGTTTTGCTTTTAATCGAGGTTGAAATGATGCGAAAAACCAAAAAATGAGGCTAAGAATAAAACTTACAGTGAATGTAGAGGTTGAGATCAAAGTACGTCCAACAGTTGGGAATACATAATCAAATATTGGTAAATTATGAGAAATATTTTCATAGACCGCTAAGAAGAAATAAATCAGGCTAAATGATACATGTGCACCTAACCACATTAATGGAAAGATAAAGCGGTTTTTAGTAATGAGTACTTGGCATATCTTAAGTAGTAATGGGAATAAGATAATATAATAAGTACCAACAAAGATTCCAATAATATAGAGGAGATCAAGTGCAAATTTGCCAGTAAGTACGGACAGTAAAATTAAGAGGCTGATCGGAATAAGAGGGGTAATAATAAGAGCAATTTTAGGTTGGTATTCAATATTTGGCGTTGTTGGATTCATCTTAATCATAGTAAGTTATGTTTTTTTAATTTTAAGATGATCTGCTGATAATGTCTATGAGCCATTAAAACAAGATTATTATCTTTTGTATTTAATCCATCTTTTGATAGGATAATTTGTCATAATTTAAATTAGATTATTTTAGAATGAATTTGAAGAAGTATTATTTTGGAATTTTAATATTATTTTTAGGCTTTGTTGGTTTTTACTATTTAAAGAATAATTGGATTTATTATTCAGCTAAATATAACTATAATTTCAATAAGTTAAATGCAGATGAGCTGAATAATTATGCTGCATTATTATATTATAAAAATAGAAATGATTGGATTCGAAGTAAAGAGGGAGATGAGGCCACTGAAGCAAAAAAAGCCTTAGAAATTGAAAAGCTCTTTCAACAAGCGGCTGAACAAGGGAGTGCTTTAGCTAAATTGAATTTGACTACACTTTATTATCGGAAAGAAGACTTAAGTGCTTTTGTATCTAAGATGTTCAAACTCTCTGAAGAGGCTGCGCAAGCAGGCAATGCTGATGCTCAGTTCAGGGTAGGTACGTTTTATCATCTAGGTTATGGTGTAGATACAGACTATAAAAAAGCAATGTATTGGTATACAAAAGCTGCTGAGCAGGGCAATCCAGCAGGAATGAATAATATAGGGGTTCTTTATCAACAGGGTTTAGGCGTAGCAGAAAATGGTAAGGTTTCAACAGAGTGGTATATTAAAGCCGCCAATCTTGGTTATGCGGATGGTCAAGAAAATATGTTTCAAAATTATTATTCTGGGTTAAATGGGTTACCTCAGGATAAAGAGGAAGCAATGAAATGGCGTGATATGTGCTCTTACCGTACAGAGGAAATACCAATACAACCGGTTTATAATATTGATCTTAAAGTTGATGAAACCTATCCGAATACCTGTAAAAATCAGTAAAACTTTAAGCTGCCACCATATAGAATGGTTGGGACTATTTCATAAATAAAAGAAATGAATAGTTTTCTATTGCTGAAGAAAGTTCAACTTATAAGGGTTTTATATTCAATTAGCAGAGCGTTCATTCAATGTGTATGTTCTGCTCTTTGATTTTATTATCTTTATAGTTATACCAAGTCAATAATGCCCAAAAATTAAAAGCTGTAATTAAGATAGAGATTCCAACCCAACTAAAAACTAACTCAGAAAAGAAGGATTCTAAAGGTATATAAATCAGCTCTTTAAAGAAAATGAGTGCCCCAAATGTCGTTAATAGTATTGTTAGAAAATTTAATAGCTTAAATCTATTTAGTAGTGAGGATATTGCAATAAAGAATGGTAAAAAGAGCAGATATATAATGATTAAAAAATAAAGTATAGGATTTGTTGAAATTAAAATAATGAGTACTGGTATGGGCGCGAGTAACAGACTTTTTATAATGTCTAAATACTGATAGGCAACCGTTATAGAATTTTTGTTATATTGAAGCATATTAAAAATTATAGAATCGAGAATAAATTATGCTGAAATTTTGCTGCAAACTTATTGTTTTATCCAGTCTTTTCTGTAGTCCGTGGCTTTACGCGCAAACCGAAACTGATGAGCAGGATGAATACAATCAATGTGTAGACCAGACAATTAAAGAAATGAAGCTTGAGAGTATTAATAACATGGTCGTGTATAGTTGTTCTGATAAAGCTAAAAAGACTTATGAAGAAAAAATTGTTGCTCTCATTGATCAAATTCGTACACAAAGCGAAGAATACAAACAGCCAGAGCGTTACCAAGATATTTTAAAATCTCAACGGCTTTGGAAAGCTTATGTAGATCAGGAGTGTAATAATGCAGGCTCATACATTGGTTCCCCGATGTATTCGTATTGCCCAATGCAAGAGTATGCAGCACGTGTAAAGCAGCTTGAAGAATACGTTAATTAAGACAAATTATTTTAAACGTCACCTCATGACGCTGAGCGTACTTCACTGGATTAAATTTAAGAATGCAAAATGATATTTTTTAAACGATGCCATAAATGAGTCGTTTGATATGTCTGATCGCATTCGAGAAAAACTACAGATTCTTGCTGATGCTGCTAAATATGATGTGTCTTGTTCATCAAGTGGCAGTGACCGTAAAAACAAAGATAAAGGTCTAGGGGATGCCAGCCATTCAGGAATTTGCCATAGCTATACTGAAGATGGCCGTTGTGTGTCTCTCTTAAAAATTCTATTTAGTAATGTGTGTATTTTTGACTGCGCCTATTGTGTTTCACGTCGTTCTAATGATGTCCAGCGTGCAGCATTTACGGTACAAGAGGTCGTAGATTTAACTATTAATTTTTACCGTCGTAATTATATCGAAGGCTTATTTTTAAGCTCGGGCATTTTTAAATCAGCCGATTATACGATGGAGCGGATGCTTCAAGTTGTAAAGAAGCTGCGCCTAGAAGAAAATTTTAATGGCTATATTCATTTAAAAACTATTCCAGGGGCATCACCTGAACTGATTCATGAAGCAGGTTTATATGCTGACCGGATGAGTATTAATTTAGAGATGCCGACTGAGGTTGGCCTAAAAACTTTTGCACCAGAAAAATCACATCAGGAAGTGCAAAAAGATTTAGGTTTGGTCCGTGACAGGCTCATTCAGCTTAAAGATGAACGCCAAATCATTAAGCATGTACCGAAATATGTACCAGCAGGGCAAACCACTCAAATGGTAGTGGGAGCACATCAAGAGTCAGACCAAGATGTCTTGTTTATGGCAGACAAGCACTACAAAGAATTTAAACTCAAACGCGTCTATTTCTCTGGCTATATCCCAATTAATACCGAAAATAATTATTTGCCAGCAGTGGGTTCTGCACCGCCATTACTGCGGGAAAACCGACTCTATCAAAGCGATTGGTTGATGCGTTTTTATGGTTTTCAGGTCAATGAAATCGTCAATGAAAAACACCCAAACTTAGACTTGGATGTAGACCCTAAATTAAGCTGGGCTTTAAGGCATCCTGAACAGTTTCCCGTAGATTTAAATCGTGCCGACTATCAAATGATTTTACGTGTGCCGGGCATTGGAGTGAAATCGGCTAAGAAAATTGTACAGGCTCGCCGTTTTGGAAAAATCCATATCGATTTACTTAAAAAACTAGGCGTGGCTTACCAACGCGCAAAATACTTTATTCGCTGTGAAGACAGTCCAAAATTCCAAAAAGAACTGTCTTCTGGCTATATCCGACAGCAAATTTTAACGCAGGGTTCCTCGAAATATATACAGCAACTCTCGCCACAATTAAGCCTCGGGTTTTAGCCATGTTTAATGATGAGGTCGCTTACTATTTTGATGGTTCAATGGTTGGGCTGCTGAGCTGTGTTTTTCATGCATTTCAATTTAAAGAATTGCAGGTCAGACTTTGTTTAAATGATGCGGCTCAACATGGCTTATTTGCCGATAAAATTGAGGTTTCAAATAACGAGCAACATGCCGAGCGTGTTTGGTCTGCACTACAAAAAAAGCTTACATCTTCATCATTAAAACAATTTTATTTTGCTTATTTATCTGAATCGTTAGATGCCTATCAGCATTTATTTAATTACTGTATTTATGTGTTTACTAGCCATTTTTCTGTAGAAAAAGATTATTCGCACTCAAGTGTTTTGGCGATTGCGCAGTGGACGAAAAAGGTCGGGCGAGAGAAGCATCGGATGGAAGCTTTTATTCGTTTTAAGAAAACCAAAGATGAGCTTTTTTTGAGTTTGGTGCGTCCCGATTTTAATGTTTTACCTCTTATTCAGCCGCATTTTAAACGGCGTTATCAAGATCAACGTTGGCTGATTTATGATGAGAAACGTAAATTCGGACTGTATTATGATTTGCAAGAAATACATGAAGTTTCACTCGAAGCCTCTGAAGTCGACCGTAATTTGAAAAATGGGATGAGTCAAAGCTTTCAGCTTGAGCTGGATGAACAAGAAGTTTTGTATGACCAGCTTTGGAAAGATTATTTTAATAGCGTTAATATTACTGAACGCCAAAATATAAAACTTCATGTGCAATATTTGCCGAAGCGATATTGGCGTTATTTAAATGAAAAATTGATGGAATATTAAAGTTTTAAAATCAAAAAGAATAGTTCAGCAAGTTTTCTTATTCTTGAAAGATATAATTTAAATGCACTTTATGTCGCTTTGGGCGTATACTTTTGCCCGTTATAAATAACGGCATATCCCCAAAGGTGTACTGTGAGTGTTATACAGCGAGAATGGTTACAGACTTTAAAGCCAAATTTTAAGGTTTTACCTTTAAAGGAACGATTACTTTGCGGTATTGGAGCGTTGTGTGGTTTAGCAATTTCTTCCCTAATTAGTTGGTATGTTCTGGGCGGAATTAATGCTTGGTACATTGCACCAATGGGCGCCTCATCTGTTCTATTATTTGCTGTGCCGACCAGTCCCTTGGCTCAACCATGGAATGTGATTGTTGGTAATACCTTAGCTGGGATTATTGGTGTTGCCTGTGCACAGTGGATTCCTGATTTAACCACAGCTTTTAGTGTTGCAGTAGGTTTTGCCATATTTTTAATGATGACCACCGATTCTTTGCATCCACCGAGTGGGGCAGTCGCAATTACAGCTGTACTAGGTGGGGCAGCAATTCATAAATTAGGCTTTTATTTCATCTTTTATCCGGTTTTACTCAACTCATTACTTTTACTTGGGTTTGCTGTTTTCTTTAATCGATTAATTGGGCGGCATTATCCGGTTACTGCTCATCTTAATGAGCGTAGTAAAGACCCTACACCGACTCAAAAAGTATCTATTCAGCCGAAAGATATTGAGTATGCATTAGGGCATCACACCGAACTTTTAGATATTAGCCAATACGACTTAGAAAAAATTATTTTAGAAGCTCAGGAACATGCCAATGAGCGCATGGTAAATCAATATATCTGTCAGGATATTATGAGTCGTGATGTCATCAAACTACATGAAGATGACGACATTCATCAGGCGCTCGATAAATTTAAACAAGTGAACTTGATGAGCCTACCTGTAGTAAATGCAGAAAATCATTTGGTAGGAACTTTAGCGTTATATGAAGTTGTAGAGTGGTTTAAGGGCGCAGCAGATCCAAGAAACTCTTGGCAGCACTATGTAAAACAAATTATGAGTCGTCGAGTGGTCACGGTACTGCCAACTCAACCTATTCAAGATTTGGTGCCATACTTTGTTGAAAAGTCGTTTAACTACATTCCTGTAGTTGAAGATCGCAAGCTTATAGGAATGATTAGCCGTGCAGATATGATTGCGGCTTTACAGCAACAGTTAAATCGAAAGCTATAATTTTTAGATTAAAAAAAGCTACGGTTGATTAGGGGATGCAACCGTAGCGACCAAAATTATTAATTAACGTACTTGTTCTTCATTTACTGTTCGAACGGATTGTCGATAGCCTTCAATATGCTCTGGCTGTTTTTTCGGAATGACTAACCATAAAACCAGATAAACTAAAATTCCTGGAAAGGCCGCACTCATAACTGAGATCAAAACAAAAATGACACGTAGTAAAGTTACGTTCCAACCAAAACGTTCAGCAATACCGCCCATTACACCGGCGATCATGCTGTGTCGGTTCGAGCGATATAAACCAGAACTGGCCATCTAATTCTCCTTAAAGATAAATAATTACAAGCAGCTATTGTGCTCTTGCTTAGTAAAAATATGGAGGCGAAATAAAGGGTTTAAAGTCCTCTCAAAAGTAAATTGGTTAAAATATGTAAAGGATTGGAATGAAGGAAAGCAACATCAACTAAAATGCACCTTTTCAGGGCTTAAAGGTTTATTGCAGCAATTGGTTAATGCCTGAAATGAATAAACATGGCGATTGCTGTTATCTGTGAATAATGTATATGTCTTTGAAGTGGTCTAGTTTTTTTGTTAAGTATTTAGTTGGAGGGGCTATCATGTGCCTGACACTGAGTGCTTGCGATATAAACCATGCCAACTCAAAAGATCACTCTAGTGCCAGCTCTAATTCTACGCATGAAGAAAATCTAATAAAAAATAGTACATCTACAAAAACATTAGATTATGTGGCAGGGCGTACTTTCTTACCTGAAGAAAATTTAGATCAAACCAAAAAATTAAGCGGAACCTTATTGCAATATGTAGGGCGATATCACACCCGAATTTCATGTGAGGATGCTTTTGCCGATTGTGAGTCGGGCGAAGCAGAGTACATTTTAAATTTATTACCCAATGGATCGGCTTATTGGAATGTTGTCCATTTTGGCCGCGTGGGAAGTAAAGATGGGGCTAAAAGTGCCGCTGTAAATGAATTATGTCCTTCTTTAAATTGGAAGGTGGACGAAAAAGAGCATGAGTTAACTATTCAATGTCCTTTATCTAAAGTTAATTTTTATTTTAATTTTGATTCAAACAAAAGATTGGTCATGAATCTAGAAAAGCTGTTTTATAGCGATTATGGTAAAAATCGTGAATTTTTAGAGCAAAACTATTTTGTTCCAAATCAGGCTTATGTATTAACTAAAGAATAAATATTACTTGAATAAAAAAGAGCGCAATATGAATTGCGCTCTTTTCGTTTCTCTATTTAAAAATCATTAGTAGTCGAAGCTAAAGTGTTCAACTGGTAATGATGTTAATGTGCGAGAGCTTGTTACCATCGACTCTGCATGACCTTGAGTACGAGGCAACATACGGTCAAAGTAGAAGTCTGCAACTTTGATTTTAGCTTTATAGAATTCAGGCGTTTCTGCACCATCACCTGCTTCAAGTTTTTCAGAAGCAATGACTGCTTGTTGCGCCCAGAAGTAAGCCATCATCACGTAACCTGAGAACATTAAAAAGTCTACAGAAGCAGAAGATACGATGTCACGGTCTTTACGTGCAGCAAGCATGATACGAACAGTTAATGTATTCCATTGAGCGCAAAGCTTAGTTAAGTCCCAAGCAAAACGACGTAAATATTTATTACGTGCGTGCGCAGCACAGAATTTTAAGATTTCAGCAGTGTAGTCACGAACCACTTTGCCTTTTGAGCTAAGCAATACTTTACGACCAATCAAGTCAAGTGCTTGAATGCCTGTGGTACCTTCGTATAGCGTTGAAATACGAGCATCACGAGCGATTTGTTCCATGCCCCATTCTTTGATGTAGCCATGACCACCGTAAACTTGCATACCGTTATTTGCAGCTTCTAAACCAAGTTCAGTCAAGAAACCTTTTAAAATTGGAGTGTAGAAACCAAGTTTATCATCATAGTCTTCGTAAGCAGCTTGGTCGCCACGTGTTAATGCATCTGTCATTTTGTCTGCAAGTTTTGCAGCATGATAGATCATTGAACGGCCACCTTCAGCAATTGCTTTTTGAGTCAACAACAAGCGACGTACGTCAGCATGATGAATGATTGCGTCAGCAACTTTATCTGGATCTTTCTTACCAGAAAGCGCACGCATAGACATACGGTCTTTCGCATAAGGTAAAGCACCTTGATAAGATAACTCAGCATGTGCAATACCTTGAACAGCAGTACCAATACGTGCTGTGTTCATGAAGGTAAACATTGCATGTAGGCCTTTGTTTACTTCACCGATTAAATAACCAGTTGCATTATCAAAGTTCAGCACGGCAGTAGCAGAGGCACGAATCCCCATTTTGTGTTCGATTGAACCACAGGCCACTGTATTACGCTCACCAACACCGCCATCAGCAGTAGGGATGAATTTAGGTACGATAAATAATGAAATACCACGAGTACCAGCAGGAGCATCTGGAAGACGTGCAAGTACGATGTGAATAATATTTTCAGTTAAGTCATGTTCACCGGCAGAAATGAAGATTTTTGTACCAGAGATTTTATAAGTGCCATCTGCTTGAGGTTCAGCTTTAGTTTTAACTTGACCCAAGTCAGTACCACATTGAGGCTCGGTTAAGCACATGGTGCCGCTCCAAGTTCCTTCAACAAGTTTAGGCATATAGGTTTGTTTTTGCTCATCAGTACCGAATTGCAAGATAGTATTCATACAACCCGAACTTAAGCCAGGGTACATCGTAAATGACCAGTTTGCAGTACCCATCATTTCTGATTTAATCAGATTTAATGACATTGGTAGGCCTTGACCACCAAATTCTTCAGGATAAGAAAGACCTTGCCAACCGCCCATTACAAATTGGTCATAAGCCTCTTTAAAGCCTTTAGGTGTTCTTACTTCACCGTTGTCAAAATGGCAACCTTCTTCATCACCAGATTGGTTAAGTGGCGATAATACGTTTTCACAATAATCTGCTGCACCTTCAAGAATCATATCAACGGTATCTGGATCTGCATTTTCACCATTTGATAAAGTTTTATAGTGAGCAGGGTAATCTAATACTTCATTCATTAAGAAGCGAATATCGTGTAGCGGAGCTTTATATGCTGGCATGGCTTTAATCCTAATTTTGAATCATTGTGGGATTATCTGTATCGATGATTTGATTATTCACTCGCATGATAAAAATACAATGTTAATCGCACCCGAAAGAAATGTCAGAAAAGCGAATTTTGTCGAAAATAAATACACCTGAAATTATAATTTCTGCTACATTCAGGACTTATACTTTTATGTGAAAAAACAACTAATTTTTATATTTTTAGCAAGTTTTGTTAAAAAGATAAAGCTATAAGGTTTTAAAAAAGGTTATGCATTTAAAATATCTCAGTTTATGTTTATTTAGTTTGGGTTTGACCGCATGTGCGCAGCATAACCTACGTCCATCAGTGGCATCTGCCAACTTAGATCAAAAAGTCATTCAGGGTATGAATGCGATGTATGAATACCCAAGTTATGATTACCGTGGGCATTTTAAAGTTAATGTTGATCCAAATCAGCCCAAGAAAATCAGTACTGTAGAGAAAACGGCTCAGCTTGATGCTGGAGTGCAAAAAAAAGTAGATCAATATTTACGTGAACAAAAGACTAATTTGAATAAAAAACAGAAGCAAGCGCTTTATGCTGCAATTGCAAATGAACATTCTGTTTCAGGGGTAGCTGACGAATCACGTTCAGAAAAAGTAAATGCCGTATTAATTAATTTATTAAATGATCTCCAATTTAGTTACGATGGTTCAGTTCATTACCGTCAAAAAATGGGGTCGTTAAATCTCACTGCAAGATATGAGAAACCGACCTTACTGGTACAGGCAAAATTGCCAATGGTGCTTGATCTGAAGGACTATAAATTTTACGTTAATTATTTCGGATTAATGCCTTATCTGGTCAATAAAGATAATCAAAATAACTTGGCGTATGTCGATTTTTCAAAGTATAAAAATCTGTTTACAAACGTCGATATGAAGAAGTTCGTTGAATATGCGAAAGCTTCTAGCGCGGTATCTTATCGTTTGGCTGAACCTCAAAATTTACAGCGTTTACCAATTACCGATGCTGACCGTAAAGCCGGAATTGTAGAAAAAATTCGTCTAAAAAATACGGTCGAAGAGCTATTGCTGCAATCGGAACTCTATGGTCAAGTCAATGAAAAATATTTGCAAAAAAATGTTTTAGGGTTTGATGACCAAAAGATTGCCGAATCTATAGCAACTGAACTTGCTGCTTCTGAAGCTAAGAAAAAGGCGACTGGTGCTGAGGGGCAGAAGGTTTCTTCTGAAGATGCAGCGGCTGTCAGTCAGCAACTTTATTCGCTTATTAATGCTCATTTTGGCAATACATTGACTTCTGAGGAAGGTGATGAAGACCAAGCAAGCGCAGCTCAAGATGTGGCAGCAGCAGAAGCAGCCTCTGATTCAGCTCAAGCCGAAGACGTTGCTGTGGCAGATGCTGAACCCACTACACAAGATGAAGAAGTGGCTACACTTACAGAAGAGCAGTGTGTGGAATTACAGTCTCTTAAGAAACCAGTTGCCTTAGGTGATATTAATTACTGTCAAATTTACGGTATTAATGTGCTTGATCAGAGCGCAGTAAATACCGAAAAAACTCAGATGAAAGCTCGTCAAGCTGCCCTAAAACAAACTTTTGCTGCTTATGATCAGAACCAGTTTGTGGATGATGATGCATTTAAAGCTTTATGGTTAAAACATAAAGCCGAGATTGAACAAGCTTTACCAAAACAAAGAAATCCAATTACGATTGATGTTGGACTTGATGAAAAAGGCCGTTTAGTTAACGCAGATTATGATGTTGCCTATACACCAGCCGAGTTTAATCATCGCTTTAATATTAAAGCGGACATGCAAATTCTAAATTATGGTAAAGCAACTTCAATTGACCAACAGCAGCTTAAACAAGCTAAATCAGTTGCTGAAGCAAGCAAAGGTTCGCTATTTGAAAACTTCGTAAAAGGGTTTAGTGAAAAACTTGGGCAGAGTGATGTTTCTGAACATCCAGTTGGTTTACATAGCGATGTACAAGATTTAGATTCTAGTCTGGCGCTGTTGGCTAACCAAACTTATGATGCAACACGTGCCTATGACAAAACGTATAAGGCTGTGTTCATTGCAAAATTGACTGCCGAAAAACCGTCATATATTCATTATTATTCAGTTCAACAGTTGCAAGAAATTGCTGAAGTTTATGCTTACTGGTTCTCTGAAGAAGAAACTTATAATCCTCAAGGTAAGGCTTTAGAGCGTATTGAGGCATTGCAGAAAAAGCATCATCTTGAGCAAGAAGACCAATTTGATAATGATTTAGGTCGTGCTGTGGACCATATTGTGATTACGACAATACAAGGTGAGGCAGGGCGTGAAGCATGGCAAAAATTACAGAAACAATATAAGCAGCCTGAGCAGCTTTTCTCGAAACAATATCAATTAAAATTTGAACAACAAAATGGTGCTTCTGCTGAAGAAAAACCATTGTTGTCACAAACAGCTGATATTTTAGGTAAGGCTTATGCTGCTGCGCGTAAACAGCAACTTACAGAAAAAACAATTCAGAATTTAAAACCTGAACATAATGAATTTATTGATTATGAGATTTTCCGAGATGTTTATAAGCAGATGGTTACAGCTAAAAAATAATAGATGAGATAAAAAAAGAACCTACTTAAAGTAGGTTCTTTTTTGTTTTATAGAAAATCTTTTAATTCAGGTCTCACACCATTCCATATATAGAAGGCTTCAATAGCCTGACCCACTAACATTCCGAAACCTTCTGCATAAGGCACATTACGTTGTTTAGCTTGCTCAAGGAAGCTAGATGGCTTGCCATAAGCCATTTCATAGGCATATTTGAACTCTAAATTTTCTGGTAGTTGTAATGCATCACCTGAAAGGCTTGCAGAAGTTGCATTAATTACAATATCAAATTTCCCTTCTAGCTCATTTAGAGAAATTGCTTGTAATTGAGCTTGCGGAACTGCTGCTTTTAGGTCATCTACAAGTTGTTCAGCACGAGCAAGAGTCCGGTTTGCAATCACTATCTTTTTAGCGCCAGCCTGCACAAGTGGGTAAATAACACCACGAGTTGCCCCGCCAGCACCTAAAATTAAAATAGTAGTATTTTCTAGGTTCCAGTCCAAGGCTTGAATCGCGGCAACTAGGCCTTGGCCATCTGTATTATCGCCGTGCAATTTGCCATTCTGCATCCATAACGTATTCACCGCTTTCGCAATTTGAGCGCGTTCGGTTAACACATCACACAAGGCAAAAGCTTGTTCTTTAAACGGTACGGTAACGTTCATACCACTTCCACCATTTGCAAAGAAGCTACGCATACTCGGTTCAAAACCATCAAGTGGGGCAAGACGTTTTTGATAGTCGAGATCAACACCTGTTTTTTGAGCGAAAGCATGATGCAATTCAGGAGAGCGTGATTGTTCGATTGGGTTGCCAATTACTGCAAACTGTTTGGTCATTCTTATATCCAAAATTTTAAAATGGCATGAAGCAGATAAAAACGTGTGCTGAATATTCAGCAGGCCTCAATATAAGCCAAATTGGAATAAGAAAAAATATTTGAATGAGGTTCAGAAAAGTGAAAATAAAAAAGGAGATTCTCTAGGGTGGAAGCCAAAGAATCTCCAAAAAGCAAAAAATTAAGCGACTTTTTCTTTTAAATTTAACCAGTCACGTGGTTTTAGGTAATAGTCAGTTAAACGTTTCTCAGGGGAATCTTCATCCCATTCTGGACGATACGACCAACCTGCAAGGTTAGGGAGGCTGACTAAAATAGATTCGATACGTCCACCTGTTTGTAAGCCAAACAATGTTCCGCGGTCATATACTAAGTTGTATTCGACATATCTACCGCGACGGTAAATTTGGAACTCACGTTGAGCTTCTGTATACGGCTGTTCACGATGTTTTTCAAAAATTGGCAAAATGGCATTTAAATAGCCATTACCCACAGCTTGAATATATTTAAAGCAAGTTTCGAAATCCCAGTCATTAAGATCATCAAAAAATAAACCACCAACACCACGTTGTTCATCACGATGTTTTAAATAGAAATAATCATCACACCATTTTTTATGTTCAGCGTAGACATGGTCACCAAAAGGCTGACATAGGTCATGTGCAGCTTGATGCCAATCGATAACATCTTGCTCATCTGGATAAAAAGGAGTTAAGTCAAAACCACCGCCAAACCACCAAATTGGATCTTGTCCTTCAGGTTCTGCAACGAATAAACGTACATTGGCATGAGAAGTCGGAATATTCGGGTTTTTAGGGTGAATCACTAACGAAACGCCCAGTGCTTGAGCCTTAGCACCAGCAATTTGAGGGTGTCTTTCTGTAGCAGAAGCGGGCAGTTTACTAATATTGATGTGAGAGAACATCACACCACCTTTTTCAATCACTGTACCATTTTGCAGTACGCGTGAACGTCCACCCCCACCTTCAGGACGTTCCCAATCATCAATAATAAATTCACTCGTACCGCCACCAGCTTTTTCTTGTTGTTCTAAACCAGCACATATACGAGCTTGTAAATCGAGGAGAAATTCGCGGACACGTTGAATATCTGTGGAAGTCGGATGTTGCATAATGACCCTCAAAGATGATTGAGATAGGAGATAGGTACATCAAAACACAAAACCATAAAAAAAGTAAGGGATTTTTAAAAAATGTCTCAAAAATCCCTTCTAATTATTTTTAAATTTATAATTTTTTTAGAAATCATCTTTTTGGTAAAGGTGATCCATACGTTCACGTTTAGTTTTTAAATATTGTTCATTAAAAGGGTTGCGCCCAACCGTTAATGGGACACGGTCGACAACATTAATTCCTTGATCTTTGAGTGCCTGAATTTTCAAAGGATTATTGGTAATTAACTTCACTTCTTTTACTTCTAAATGATCTAGCATGATGCTACACATATCGTAACGACGTGCATCGGCAGGTAAATTTAAAAGTAAATTAGCATCTACGGTGTCATGACCCTGATCTTGTAAAGCATAGGCGCGAATTTTATTTGTAAGCCCAATACCACGGCCTTCTTGACGTAAATATAAAATAACGCCTTGGCCTGCCTCGTTGATGAGCTTTTGAGTTGCCTGCAATTGAGGACCACAGTCGCATTTTAATGACGCAAACGCATCACCTGTTAAACATTCTGAATGTACACGAACCAAAACAGGGCCTGTAGGGGGATTTTCTAACCCTTTAGAAAGTGCCACATGTTCTTCACCTGATACTGGATCTTGAAACACAGAAATATTGAATTCACCAAAAGCGGTCGGGAGTTTTGATGTTGCAATGAACTCTATAGGCACAGATTAACTCATCTTTTAACCGAAAACGGTTTAAAGTATAGCGTAATGCTGGGAGATTGGTCGAATTGTCATAATCATTTTGCACACTAAGGTTTTCTTTTTTGTATAAAGATGACGATAATAGTTGATAAATAGTCAGATTATTCAGGATAATCTGCCAACCATACCCATGATGTATGAGAGACTGCTTTGCATGACCTCGTTCGCAAATGTGGCTGATTGAAGGTGACTTCATTCGATTGTATGATCGACCCATTTTGACCCAGCTTAGGATTTGCCAGGCTTATAAAGGCTTTGCCACATATGTTGTATACCGAAATTCCAACTCAACGCCCTGTTACGCCATTGTTAGATGCAATTGATCATCCTCAACAATTACGTCAGCTCGAGCATAGCCAATTGGTTCAAGTGGCTGATGAGTTGCGTCAATATATTTTATATGCAGCAGGCCAGAGTGGTGGCCATTTCGGTGCTAATCTCGGCGTGGTTGAGCTGACGGTTGCGCTGCATTATTGCTTTAATACACCAAATGACCGATTAGTTTGGGATGTGGGACATCAGGCGTATCCGCATAAAGTCCTGACAGGTCGTCGTGAGCAAATGACCACGATTCGTTCTAAAAATGGTTTAGCAGCATTTCCAGCCAGAGAAGAATCAGTTTTTGATACATTCGGCGTAGGGCATTCATCAACAGCAATTTCAGCTGGTTTAGGAATGTCGTTAGCACGGCGCTATCAAAACGACTCATGTGAAGTGGTTTGTATTGTCGGTGATGGTGCAATGACAGCCGGTATGGCATTTGAAGCCATGAACGACGCTGTTGCACATAATGCTGATTTAATTGTTGTGCTGAATGACAATGACATGTCAATTTCTTGTAGTACAGGCGGTTTTGCTAAACATTTAGCTGCAATTTGGGAAAAAGGTCATTTAGTAAATGTAGATGAACATGGTGAGGCTTACATTCAGCCACATCCAAAATGGACCTATAACTCTCGTTTGCATCAATCTGCAACAGATGCGGCAGATAATTTATTTAAAGCAATTGGTTTTGATTATTTTGGCCCATTCGATGGCCATGACGTAAATCAACTGGCCCAAGTATTTAATGCTCTCAAAAAGCGTAAAGGACCACGTTTAGTCCACGTCTATACTAAAAAGGGTAAAGGTTTCACTCCGGCAGAAGCGGATCCGATTACCTACCATGCAATTAGCAAAATTAATACAGCCTCAGCAGGTAAAACACCACCTAAATATTCTGATGTATTTGGGCAGTGGTTATGTGATGAAGCTGCACAAGATGAGCGTCTACTTGCGATTACACCAGCCATGTGTGAAGGCTCAGGGATGGTTCAGTTTGCTAAGGAATTTCCGCAGAGATTTTTTGATGTTGCGATTGCTGAACAGCATGCAGTAACACTTGCAGCAGGAATGGCTTGTGAAGGCTTAAAACCTGTTGTTGCAATCTATTCAACGTTTTTACAGCGTGGTTACGATCAGCTTATTCACGATGTTGCATTACAGAACCTTGATGTAACTTTCGGGATCGACCGTGCTGGTTTAGTAGGTGAAGATGGCCCAACACACGCAGGTGCATATGATTATGCATACATGCGTACAGTGCCAAATATGGTCATCATGGCACCAAAAGATGAAAATGAATGCCGTCAGATGCTTCATACAGCCTATGTCTATAATGGACCAGCGGCAGTACGTTACCCACGTGGTGCAGGTGTAGGTGTTGAAATTCAGCAAGAGTTGACTGCTATTGAGTTAGGAAAAGCTGAAATCGTTGCTGAAATTAAATCTGCTTGTGATGAACAGATTACAATTTTGGCATTTGGTAGTCGCGTTATGGTTGCCATAGAAGCTGCTGAGCAATTTGCACAAAAACATGATGTGGGTGTGCGTGTTGTAAATATGCGTTTTGTGAAACCCCTTGATGAAAAAATTATTCGTGATTTGGCTGAGCACACACATTTATTTGTCACTGTTGAAGAGCATGCCGTTATGGGCGGTGCCGGAAGTGCGGTAAATGAGTTCATGGCTCAAGAACAAATTGTGAAACCTATCATTAATTTAGGCTTACCAGATTTGTTCTTACAACAGGCTTCACACGGGCAAATGTTGCAAGACTGTGGTTTAGACGCTAAGGGTATTTTGAGCTCAATTGAGAAAGTTTGGCTCAAGTTAAACCAGGTTGTTTAACCCTTAATAAAATTTTTGAAACATTTTCCCCCTAAAAGCGCATATATTTGCTAAAATATCTGCGCTTTTATGCATTATTCTTTGTCAAAATCTTCAAATTTGTCTAGTGGGTGTTCAATGGAACCTATGGTGGTTATGGCTGCGCGTGCGGCTCAAACAGTTGGTCAAGAGCTTTTAAAAGCGCATCAAAATCGTCATAAACTCGATTTACAAGTTGAAGAGAAAGGCATTGATGGCCCAGTAACACGTGTAGATCGTTATTTAGAACAGTTAGCGATTGATACGTTACGTAAAAGTTATAAAAATCATAGCTTCTTAGGTGAAGAGTTTGGTTTACAAGAAGGCAAAGGCCATGATGCAGAGTGGTGCTGGGTAATTGACCCGCTTGATGGCACACAAAACTTTATTAATGGTTTCCCTCATTTCTGTATTTCTATTGCAGTTCAGCATAAAGGTGTTACTCAACACGGCGTAATCTACGATCCAGTGCGTGATGAGTTATTCTCTGCTAGCCGTGGTCGCGGTGCAGTTATGAATCAACGCCGTATTCGTGTAAATGTAAAAGATAGTTTAGAAAATACATTCTTAGCAGTAGGCCATCCTTACCGTGCTAAACGTGCTGGCGAAATCGTATCTTATGCAGAGCAGCATTTCGCATCATTATTAGCTGTTACTGAAGCAGGTGCACAAATTCGTCGTGGTGGTTCAGCTGCTCTAGATTTAGCGTATGTTGCTGCAGGTCGTTTCGATGGCTTCTTTGAGCTTGGCTTAAAGCCATGGGATATTGCTGCTGGTGAACTTATTCTTAAAGAAGCGGGCGGTGTAGTTGTTGACGCACGTGGTGGTAATAATTCACTTGAAAATGGTCAAGTACTTGCATGTTCGCTTAAATTGCTAAAACCTTTAATGCAAACAGTTGTTCCAGCTTGGGATAAAGCTGCAAAATAATTTGGTTGATTATTAATAAAACCCTCTGTAATCAGAGGGTTTTATGTTTTAAATAAAGAGTGAAATTGAGTTAATTCAAGAAATATGAACAAAGTTGATTAAAACAGGTGACTTTTAAATTATTTCTGCTATAATCCGCCAACGCACTTAAATTTCCGTTCATTACCTGAACATTCTGTTCTATTCATTGTAAGCGCACGCTGTCCATAGAGAGGACCATTACTTGCGCCCCAATCGCTCAGCGATTCTTCAGGTTCGGCCGTAATCAAGCGTGCGTTTAGTCCACATCGTCGTTACTCGGATTGCTGCTGAAAAAACGTTTCAGCTAATTTTGCTTTGCCGCTTTTTGCCGATGTCTATTTTTTTGTATTTATTAAAAATGGAGCACCCACAAGGGTGAAACTCTCTATGAGCAAAACTTTTGCCGAATTTTCTTTGCATGAAACCTTACAACAAGCGCTTGAAGGTTTAGGTTTTACTGCCCCGACTCCTGTGCAAGAACAAGCAATTCCTGCTGCTTTAGAAGGTAAAGACCTTCTCGTATCAAGCCAAACTGGCTCTGGTAAAACTGCTGCATTCTTACTCCCAACATTAAATGCTTTAGCTGGTCAAGAGACTGTTGTACCGTTTAAAGACCGTATGAAAGCAGTCACTCAACCGAATATCTTGGTAATTTCACCAACTCGTGAATTGGCTCAGCAAGTAAGTCAAGATGCAATTGCATTTGTACGTCACATGAAAGGTGTTCGTATTGCTGCCATTATGGGCGGTATGCCATTTGCAAAACAAATTCAACAATTAAAAGGCGCGCAAGTTGTTGTTGCAACACCTGGTCGTTTACTTGACTTGGTAAATCGTCGTCAAATTAAATTAGATCAAGTAGATGCTTTAATCGTTGATGAAGCGGACCGTATGCTTGACCTAGGTTTCTCTGAAGACTTAGAAGCAATTAGCGAATTAGCGGCTAACCGTAAACAAACATTAATGTTCTCTGCAACATTTGCTGACCGTATTATTCGTCTTGCATCATGCATGATGAAAGATCCTATGCGTATCGCAATTGAAACAGGTCATTCAACCAATACAGATATTACGCAAACATTGCATTGGACTGATGGCTTTGAACATAAGAAAAAATTACTTACACATTGGTTAAGTGATGAAAACTTAGATCAAGCTGTTGTTTTTGCTAGTACGCAAGAAGATACAGATATGTTGGCAGAAGAACTTGCTGAAGCAGGTCATTCTGTAGTTGCACTTCATGGTGCGATGCCACAAACAGTTCGTAACCGTCGTTTACGTAGTATTCGTGAAGGTCGTGCAAAAATCTTAGTTGCAACTGACGTTGCTGCTCGTGGTCTTGACGTTCCGACTATTTCTCACGTAATTAACTTCGGTCTTCCGATGAAGCATGAAGATTATGTACACCGTATTGGTCGTACTGGTCGTGCTGGTCGTACTGGTCAAGCAATTACTTTAGCGACTTATCGTGAACGCGGTAAGATTCGTGCACTTGAAGAATATTTAGAAGCGCGTTTAAGTGTTTCTGAAATTGAAGGCTTAGAGCCATCTCCACCTCCTGCTCGCTCAGGTCGTGATGGCGGTGGTCGTGGTCGTGGCGGTAATGGCGGTAGCCGTGATGGTCGTCGTGGTGGCGGCGGTTTCGGTGGCGGTCGTCGTTTTGAAGGCGAAAGCAACTTCAAACGCCGTGAAGGTGGTCGTGATGACCGTCCACGTCGTAGCTTCGACGATAAACCACGTGGTGAGCGTCCAGCATTTGGTGGTGAAGATCGTCCGCGTCGCGAGTTCAATTCAGACCGTCCACGTCGTGAAGGTGGTTTTGAAGATCGTCCACGTCGTGAGTTTGGTTCAGATCGTCCGCGTCGCGAAGGTGGTTTCAATGATAAACCGCGTTTTGACTCGAATGATGACAACCGTGGTAATCGCGTAGATTATAAACCACGCCGCGAAAGTGGTTTTGGTGACCGTCCAAAACGTAGCTTCGGTGGCGAAGATCGTCCACGTCGTAGTTTTGATGACAAACCACGTGG
>NZ_KB849419.1:0-80578 GCF_000368405.1 Acinetobacter sp. NIPH 817 | reverse complement strand
GAAGATCGTCCACGTCGTAGTTTTGATGACAAACCACGTGGTGAGCGTCCAGCGTTCGGCGGTGAAGATCGTCCACGTCGCGAGTTCAACTCAGATCGTCCACGTCGTGAAGGTGGTTTTAGTGATAAGCCACGTCGTAGCTTCGATGATAAACCACGTGGTGAGCGTCCAGCGTTTGGCGGTGAAGATCGTCCAAAACGTAGCTTTGGTGGTGAAGATCGTCCGCGTCGTAGTTTTGATGATAAACCACCGCGTCGTAAATTCGACCGCTAATCAATATTTAGTTTGAAAAAAAGGCCAGTAAAAATACTGGCCTTTTTTATTTTTCAGTTTTGTTATAAACTAACAAAATGTGAATTGGTTCAATTTTTTATTAAATAATGCGTAAAAGTAAGCGAAAAGAGACAATAATGGCACAATTGAAGAGCCTTCTGGCTAAGCATGGGTTGCCTTATCTTTTTATTGCACTCGTTTTGTGTAATGGGGTTTACTTCGCCTACGCTTTTATAAATGGAAGTTCTGTTGAGCAATTCCAAGCTTCTGAATTGACCTCTTTTTACGAACATACTTCTTCGACTTCTCTCAAGTAAGTTAGCTTTGCTTTTGTCAAAATTACAACAAGTTTGCTAATTTTCAGTGTTATAGTATGCGTGCATAAAAGTGCAGGAACGATTGCCATTATGAATAATAAAACTCCTCTCTCGACTCAGCCGCTCATTGAAGTGAAGAACTTGAGTTTTAATCGAGGGGAACGCGTCATTTATGACAATATTAGTTTAAATATACGTCGAGGCCAGATTACGGCCATTATGGGACCTTCTGGTACAGGTAAAACAACTTTATTACGTCTGATTGGTGGACAGTTAGTTCCAGATCAGGGGGAAGTTTTACTCGACGCTAAAGATATTGCCAAAATGTCTCGTCAGGAACTTTTTTCCGCTCGTGCACGTATGGGAATGCTATTTCAGAGTGGAGCTCTATTTACGGATATGTCCGTTTATGAAAATGTGGCGTTTCCAATCCGAGCGCACACAAAGCTTCCCGAAAATCTCATTGCTGAATTGGTTGCATTAAAACTTGAATCGGTGGGTTTGCGTGGTTCTGAACAATTAATGCCGACAGAACTTTCAGGTGGTATGAATCGTCGTGTAGCATTGGCTCGCGCGATTGCACTTGATCCCGATTTAATCATGTACGATGAACCTTTTGCTGGTCAAGACCCAATTGTGAAAGGTGTTTTGACTCGTTTAATTCGTTCACTACGTGAAGCGTTAGATTTAACAACAATTATTGTTTCGCATGATGTCGCAGAAACATTATCGATTGCTGACTACATCTATGTGGTAGCTGAAGGAAAAATTCAGGGAGAGGGTACACCTGAAGAGTTGCAAAAACATGCTTCTCCATTTGTACACCAATTCTTAACAGGTTCGGCAGAAGGACCAGTTGAATACCAGTTTAGTCATCAAGCTTATTTAGATAACGAGGTTCGTCCATGAATACGATTGCCTGGTTAGGTAGACTCGTTATTGAGCGGATTCGAGGCATTGGTGCTGCGGCACATATGCTCTTGCAGATTATTTTTTCACTTCCTACCAAAGGTGGTTTTGGTCGTTTTGGCTACCAAATGCACCGCGTAGGTGTGATGTCCTTACTTATTATTACCGTTTCTGGTTTGTTTATTGGTGCGGTTCTTGGCTTGCAGATGTATAGCATTTTGGTCACTTTCGGTGCTGAGTCGATGTTGGGTACAGCGATTTCGTTAACCCTACTCCGTGAGCTTGCTTCTGTGGTTGCTGCTTTGCTATTTGCAGGACGAGCAGGTTCTGCATTGACTGCTGAAATTGGTTCAATGAAGCAAAGTGAACAGCTTGCCAGTATGGAAATGATTGGTGTTGACCCTTTAAAGCAAATCGTATCACCACGTCTTTGGGCAGGTATTGTCAGTTTGCCAATGTTAACTGTGATATTTGCAGCCATTGGTATTATTGGTGGCAAGATGGTCGGTGTTGACTTTTTAGGTGCTGATGAAGGCTCCTTCTGGAGTGGTATGCAAAATACAGTGCGTTTCTGGCATGACATTTTCAATGGCACGATTATTAAAAGTATTGTTTTTGCTTTGATTTGTACATGGGTCGCTGTTTATCAAGGCTATGCCTGTGATCCGACACCAGAAGGCATTGCAACGGCAATGACTCGGACTGTTGTGTATTCTTCATTATGTGTTTTAGGTTTTGATTTCGTGTTGACTGCGGTCATGTTCGGAGGGATTTAATGAAATCACGTAGTAGTGAACTGGCCGTTGGTATCTTTGTTATTATCTTCGGTATTGCATTGTTTTTTTTAGCAATGAAAGTTAGTGGTCTTGTTGGTACGAACTTAAGTGATAGTTATACCATGAAGGCTCAGTTTGATAATGTCAATGGGCTAAAGCCACGTGCTAAAGTGACAATGAGTGGTGTTACAATTGGTCGTGTTGATTCAATTGCGCTTGATCCTGTTACGCGTTTGGCTACCGTAACATTTGGTTTAGATGGAAAGTTGACAAGTTTCAATCCTGAACAATTAAAAGAAGTTCAGAAGAATGCGCTGGAAGAGTTGCGTTATAGCTCAGATTATACTCAGGCTTCTCCAGAGCAACAAAAAGCAATGGAACAGCAACTGACCAGTAACATGACCTCCATCACAAGTATTGATGAAGATGCTTATATAATGGTAGCAACCAATGGTTTGTTGGGTGAGAAATATTTGAAAGTTGTACCTGGTGGTGGTGTGAACTACTTGAAACGAGGTGACACGATTTCAAACACTCAAGGAACTATGGATTTAGAAGATTTAATTAGTAAATTTATTACTGGTGGTGGGGCTGGTAAAGTTGCTGCCGGTTCAGGCTCAACAGAAGCGAGTGCTCCTGCAAGCACTGATAAAGATAGTGCACAAGCCTCATTTGTTGAGTAAAAGATTATTTGAAGGAGTGGTTCCTGGTGAATACGTTGTTTAAACAAACCCTGACAGCAAGTCTTTTGTCTACCATGATTGCAGGTACAGCATTTGCTGCACCTTCAGAAGCACCACCTGATTTTATCAAGCGTGTTGCTGATGGTTTGATTGCTCGTTTGAAAGCTGATCATGCAAAATTGCAAAGTAATCCAGCATTAGTGAAGAGCATCGTACGTCAGAATTTAGACCCGTATGTTGATTCACAAGCATTTACTCGCATTGTAATGGGTACTTATGCAACAAATCAGTATAGTACAGCAGCGCAGCGTGCTCAGTTCGAGACTAACTTCCGTAATACTTTAATTGAAAATTACGGTAGTGCATTTGCTAAATATACGAACCAAAGCTATACCATGCGCCCTTACAAGGCAACTGCGGGTAAAAACCCAGTAGTGACATTGGACTTCAGTCATAACGGTGACAAAATTCCTGTATCTTTCCAGTTAGCTGATAAAGGTACTCAATGGAAAATCCGTAATATCAATGTTTCTGGTATTGATTTGGGATTACAGTTCCGTAATCAGTTTGCTGCAACAGTGAAACGTAATGGTGGCGATTTGAATAAAGCAATTGCAACCTTCCAACCGGATGCAGACGCTGCTGTTAATCAGAACAAACAAAAATAGTAGGTGAAGAGTGGTTCAGTATCTCAACCAACAATTGGTTGTTTCGGGAAAAATTGATTTTGAAAATGCGGAACAACAGTATCAAGCAGGTTTAGCTATCATCAAGAAGCAGCAAAGCTTTCCTCTGGTGGTGGATTTAACAGAGCTTGAACATGGTAGTACCTTGGCGTTGGCTGTTTTAGTTCAATGGTTACGAGTGACTCCACAAAAAGCTGGTTTGCATTTTAAAAATGTACCCGAAAAAATGCTGAAGATCATTCAAGCCTGCCATTTGCAGGAAGATCTACATTTGATCTGATGTTCTAGATGTAAAAAAGCACCTGTATTTAGGTGCTTTTTTATGCTTTGGACTAGCATTTTATTACAAAGCCTAAATCCATTTTTTCCAGCGGAAATAAATAATAGGGCCAATAAAGAAACCGATAATAATTAATAAAACGATGATGAAACTAGTTGTACCATGTGCAAAAGGCAATACATCTGTGTTCATCCCATAGATACTAGCAATGAGCATCGGAGGAGCTAACATACTTGGTAAGATCGAGAATCGACGGATCGTATCATTCTGTTCGGTATTAATGAATCCAGACGTTGTATCAAGCAAGAATCGTACTTTTTGGAATAAGAAAGCATCATGTTCTACGAGTGAGCGGACATCTTCACTCAGTTCTCGAATATCAGCATCGTAAATATGACTGCCTAATGCCCGAGGACGTGATAAAAAAGTAAGTACACGTCGTAAATCAATTAAACAGAGCTGAGCTTTTCCTAGCATATCCTCTTGTTGAGCTAGGCGCGTAATCATGTCATCAAGATCTAGAATTTGTTCGCGCTGGTGATTGTTAAGAACTTCTGTCGAGTATTTTTCTAAATCTTTGTGGATATCTTCTAAGATATCCGCAAGCTCATCGAGTTTTGCCTCAAGAAGACCTAATAAAATCCATGTTGGATCTTTATAGTCCATGTCGTAGTCATTTCGGCGAGCACGCGCACGAAAGGCACGAAACGCAACTAATTTTTCTCCCCGCATCGTAAAGAGACGGTCTTTATGCAAAATAAATGCGACCGTTTGTACCATCGCCAAAATGTGTGATGAATCTTCTGCATCACCATCCACTTGATAGTTTTTATTTTTCGTTAAAAAATAAGTACTGATATGCAAAATACCATCATCATCACGGTAGAATCGTGCTGAGGATGAAATATCTTCAAGCGATTTTAGTGTGGGTAAATTTTGGTCATAGGCATCTAGTACCCATTGTTGCTCTTCTTGCGAGGGTGCAATAAGATCAAGCCAGACTAATTCGGGATGTAGATCAAATCCACCATTGATGGTGGCATCTTCCAGACTTCCGCGTTCTGTGGCATAAAAGGCTTCAAGCATGTGTCTTTTTTCCTCACGCAGTCTGATGGAAATGGATGGGTGTATTTTAGACAAGGATTTGCCGAAAAACACTTGCCAATACGCTATTTTGCAAAAAAAAACTCTATCGATAGTTTAGTTTGTCAGCATGACAGTTCAATAAAACGGTTTTTTACACTATGAATTCAATTTGTATTTTCTGTGGTTCATCTCTTGGTTCAAACCCAATTTTCCAACAAATTGCCAAAATTACAGGTGAGGCTATTGCAAAACAAGGTAAGACCTTGGTTTATGGCGGCGGTCGCTCAGGCTTAATGGGCGTTGTCGCTGATAGTGCCTTGCAGGCAGGTGGACAAGTCATTGGCGTGATTCCTCGTGCTTTGGTCGATCGTGAGTTAGCTCATCCGGGCTTAACCAAATTATATGTGGTCGAAAATATGCATGAGCGTAAAACCAAGATGGCGGATCTCTCCGATGGTTTTATTGCTTTACCTGGTGGTGCGGGTACATTGGAAGAAATCTTTGAACAATGGACGTGGGCGCAATTAGGTATTCATCAAAAGCCATGTGCTTTCTTAAATGTAGCTGGCTTTTATGAAGATTTACTTAAAATGATTCAAGGGACGGTGGATAATGGATTTAGCCAAGCACGGTTCGTTGATAAATTGATCGCATCAGACAAAATTGAAGACATTCTTCAACAATTTGAGCAATATCAGGCTCCTGCTCCAAAATGGACAAATGCAGATGTTCAACCATAAACGAGGTTAAATAAGTGAAAACAATTACGGTCGCTGCTGCAGTGATCTTGAATGAGCAAAATCAGTTGTTGCTCGTGAGAAAGCGTAATACTCATGCTTTTATGCAAGTGGGTGGTAAGCTGGAACCTAATGAAGCGCCAGAGATTACAATGCAGCGAGAAATTTTAGAAGAAGTTGGAAGTTCTTGTGTAATTGAGCAATTTCTTGGTCGTTTCGAAACAGCAGCTGCCAATGAGCCAGATCATATTCTGGTTAGTCATTTATATCTTGTTCAGCTCGATCAGGCGCCTAAAATCGCAGCCGAAATTGCGGAAATGAAATGGGTGAATTTAAATGATTCAGAAACACACCTTGCACCATTAACCCGTGAAATTGTTATTCCTTGGTGTGAGCAGCATTTATCTACAGTTTAATTGTTTTAAATGGTTAATGTTGCCGCTAGACAAGCGGCATAGATAGATGTGCAGCCTAATTGTTTAAGTGCTTGACTGAGCGCATGAATAGAGCTTCCAGTAGTTATTACGTCATCAATAATAAGAACACGGCGATAACGCCGTTTTTCTTGAGTAAGCGCAATAAATTGTTGCTCAATGTTCTCAAAGCGTTCCAGTCGAGAAAGTCCTTTTTGCGAATGTTCAGCAAGACGTTGTACTGGCTGCCAAACAGGTATTTTTAATTGTTTGCTTAAGATGTTTGCAAGTAATAATGACTGATTAAAACCACGTTTGATTAAACGTTGATTTGAAATAGGCATAGGTACGATAGCTTGTACTTTGGGAAATTTGAGTTGTTGTAAAATTTCACCTAACAAAATTTCATAATGTAATTTTTGTTCATATTTAAACTGCTGAATGATTCTGCTAACTGGGTAAGCATAATCACAAGCCACAAGAACTGATTGATCATTGCGTTGAATTGTTTGTTTAAGCCAAGGTAAATGCTTCCAACAATCCTTACAGAGCGAAGATTTTTCTCTTACATCTGACTCACATAACAAGCAAGGTGAGAGCAATTGAATAAGATGCTGTGGGTTTAAGAAACTAAACATACGCGTAGCGAGGTGCTTCTGGAAGCCAACGTTTTAATAATGCATCTGCTTGTTCTGGATAATCCTTTAAGACTTGCTGAGCTACATAATGAGCTTGACTGAGTAAGTGATCATCTCGCTCTAAACGAGCAACTCTAAACCCCATATCACCAGTTTGTTTCGTACCTAGTAATTCACCGGGCCCGCGTAATTCTAGATCTTTTTCTGCAATCACAAAGCCATCATTACTTTCTCTTAAAATAGAAAGTCTTTCTTGCCCATTTTGAGAAAGAGGCGTCTTATATAAAAGTACGCAAAAGCTGGCTTGAGCACCTCGACCTACACGACCCCGTAATTGGTGTAACTGAGAAAGGCCTAAACGTTCAGCATTTTCAATGACCATAATAGAAGAGTTGGGAACATCTACCCCAACTTCAATGACAGTGGTTGCGATAAGAAGCTGTAACTCATTATTTTTGAACGCTTGCATGACCGACTGCTTTTCGTCAGCTTTCATTTTGCCATGCACTAAGCCAATGTTAAGTTCAGGAAAGCGTTCTTTCATTTCTTGATAGGTAGCTTCGGCGGCTTGAGCATCTAGAGTCTCAGATTGCTCAACCAATGTGCATACCCAATATGCCTGTTTCCCATCTCTACAATTCGAAGCAATTCGTTGAAGTACTTCTTCGCGACGATCAAGTGGAATCGTAACGGTTTGAATTGGAGTACGGCCTGGAGGCAACTCATCAATAATTGATGTGTCTAAATCCCCATAGGCACTCATTGCCAGTGTTCTTGGAATAGGAGTGGCTGTCATGACGAGTTGGTGCGGGGTGAATTGCTCTGCACCTTTATTACGTAAAGCTAAGCGTTGATCTACACCAAAACGATGTTGTTCATCAATAATTACTAACCCTAATTTAGCGAAGCCAACATTGTCTTGAAATAAGGCATGTGTACCGACAATAAGTTCTGCGTGGCCTTCTTTAATCTGTTGTTCTGCTTGGGCACGGGCTTTGCCTTTTTGTTTGCCAGATAACCACGCAACTGTAATACCCAATGGTTCAAACCAACGTTTAAAATTCAAATAGTGCTGTTCTGCAAGAATCTCAGTTGGGGCCATTAATGCAACTTGCCAATCAGCTTCTAAAGCATGGCAAGCCGCTACAGCAGCAACTAAGGTCTTTCCAGCCCCAACGTCACCTTGTACTAGGCGCAGCATAGGTTGGTGTTGTTTTAAGTCATTTAGAATTTCTTTAGATACACGTTTTTGTGCATTGGTCATTTGAAAAGGTAAAGCTTCTAAAAGCTTTTTAGCTAATATTTTACTGCTTGAGAAAGCTGGAGATGCAATTTGGCGAATATACGCACGGCGATTAAGTAAACTAATCTGGTGTGCAACCAGTTCTTCAAAAATAAGTCGCTGTTGGGCTGGATGCGACCCTTGAGCCAACTGGAGCATATTGGCATCAACAGGAGGCTCATGAATGTAATACAAAGCCTCTTTAAGCGCATAGCCATTAGTATATTTTTTGGGGAGCAGCTCTGGTAAGGCATCACTATGATGCTTTAAAGCTTGTTTTACATATTCACGCAGTTTAGGTTGAGTTAGCCCATCCGTACTTGGGTAAATTGCTGTAAGCTGAGTTTTTGGTAGAGGTGTATGTTCATGAATGAGTTGAATTTCAGGATGATACATCTCAAGGCCGCGAGCGCCGACACGAACTTCACCAAAAATACGTAAGCGATGACCCGGTTTTATTTTGTCAGTCAGGTTTTTATAAATATGATAAAAGCGTAAGGTAACTTTACCGAATTCATCTTGAACCAAGGCTGCCATAGATTTTCTTTTTCCCGGAGGAAAATCAATTGACCTGACTTCACCTTCAAGTAAATAGCTACGCCCAACCACAAGTTGATTCATTGCAATAATCGTACTGCGGTCTTCATAATCACGTGGCAGATGAAACAGTAAATCATCTGTGGTAAAAATATTTAGTTTTTCGAGTAGGGCTGCTGAAGCCGATCCAACGCCTTGTAACTGATGGACTGAAGTCATGTCCCCTCAACGAGTTTTCTATGCATATATTATTTATCGGTTATGGTAAAACATCTCAGCGTGTTGCTAAACAACTATTTGAGAAAGAACATCAAATTACCACAATCAGCCGTAGTGTAAAAACGGATAGTTACGCAACACATCTTGTCCAAGATATCTTTAAACTTGATTTAAGTAAAATTGAACCTGTAGATGTCGTATATATTTTACTTTCTCCAAACGAGAGTACGGTTGAAGGCTACCAACATACTTATGTTGATAGTATTGAACCGATTCGAGATGCATTAAAAATACATCCAGTAAAAAAAATAATCGTAGTGTCGTCTACACGGGTATATGGTGAAAATGCAGGGGAGATCATTGATGATTTTAGTGAAATTCAGCCAAATGATGCACAAGGCCATATATTGCGTGATATGGAACGCCTTTGGCAAAAACATTATCCAGTGCAATGTGTAATTGTTCGCCCAACTGGGATTTACGGAACTTCAGTTGCCCGTTTAAAAAAGATGGCTGAAAATAGTCAAAGTTATCCAAATATACATTATAGCAATCGAATACATATTGATGATTTAGCAAAGTTTTTGGCTTTTATGGCGGACTATGAAAATCATCACGCGAGCTATATTGTGACTAATAACCAACCATTGCCTTTGCATGAAGTTATCGTGTGGTTCCAAAAACAATTGGGATTACCCGAGTTAACGTTAGAATCAAACCAAATCTCAGGTAAAAGAATTTATGCGAAACATTTGCCTGCAACGGGTTTTAAATTAGAGCATCCAATTTGCTTTAATGACTATTTATTATGTTTAAATGTTCATAGCACTAAATAAAATTTTGATTAAACTTTAAATAAGAACAGAAATACCTGATGAGGCAGTCAAATTGCCGATAAAGATAAAAAGGTTGAAAGTGAAAAAAATTTGTTTAGCTCTTATTTTGAGCGTAACAGCTGTTGCGAGTTGGGCCGAGGATCAGGTGTGGTGTGCATATGATCCGATTGGTTCCCAAGGGGATATTACACGTCGTTTAAATGACATTCGGTTATATGCTCAGCAATATCAAGTCAAATTTAAAGTGGTGACCTATCAAAAAGAACAACAGGCCATACAAGCTTTTGATGAAGGTAAATGTTCAGGTTTAGCGGCATCTAATTTTAATACTTATCGTTATAACCAGTTTATGGGAAGTACCGCAGGTATCGGGCTTATTCCTAATAATCGTACCGCGAAAAGCTTATTACAGCTTTTGAATCATCCAACAGTCGAAAAAAGATTAATTTCTAAGGATTATGAGGCGGTAGGGATGATTCCTATTGGCACGGCCTATATGGTTCTAAAAAATAAGAAACTCTCTAGAGTTGCTCAATTAAGAAATCAGCGTATCGGCGTGTTACCAAATAATCCACCACAACAAGCCTTGGTACGAAGTGTAGGTGCTCAGCCAGTTTATGTTGATTTATCTAATGCGATTATGCAGTTTAAGCAAGACAAAATCGATATTGTCCCAGCCCCAGTGTATGGGTTATTGCCGTATAATTTACAAAAAGAATTTGGACCCGATGTTCAAGTCATTAATTTTCCTTTGGCATATTTTGGCGTTAATTTAATTATTAAGCCACAAGCTTATCCGGCTAATTTTGGTCGAAAAATTCGAGGGTGGTTTGTTCAAAATAGCCAATTGCTGACTAACCGTGCAACCCAGTGGGAAAATCATCTACCTGCTTATTATTGGGTAGATGTCTCTTTTTATGAGAAGCAAAGTTATGACGTTATGGTTGCCAAAATACGTAATCAGTATGTCCTTTCAGGTTATTACGATGCCTATTTTGTTCAACTCATGAAGCGACTACGTTGTATAGATGATCCACGCTATTTTGAATGCCCAATGCGCTAATAAAATAAAAGGCAACCGAAGTTGCCTTTTATTTTGACTAAAAATCTTAAGCTTTCTTACGTTTTAAACGTCGTTTTGCTTGTTGAGATGCCATAGCTTCAAGCGCATCTTTTAACTCTTCGTCGCTAAAGGTGGTGATGTGTTGCAACATTTGTAAGGTTACTTCATCAAGAACCAACTGTGCGCCAGCAGCCATTTGACGGAAATTATCATCAAACTCGATTTGGCCTTGGTCGTTGGTACGAATGTAATTTTGCTGTGTAAGTACTTTTAGGAAGCTTTGGAATAAAGCTTTGTCGAAGAACTCTGGTGAATTAAATTCATATAGAACTGACAGACGTTGTCCGAGTAAATGACTTAACTCTTCAACCTGTTTAGCAGAAATATTACCTGAACCACGTTGAGTAATGAGCGCAAGCGTCATGTAGTAACGCTCAAGACTTTGCTTAACAGGCGTAGCTAAAACAACAAGCTGATTATGCTCTTCAGTGTTTGGTGCAGAGCTAATTAAATTGCCTTCATCATCTTGCTGAATAAGGTTTGATTGAACCAATGCATTTGCATATTGCTCAATTTGTTCTTTAAGTTCGCTACTCTTCCATTTAAGGAATAACTCAGCTTTCAAGAATGGATAGAGCGTGTAGATCACATTGGTTAAATCTGAACGGCTAATTTTTCCATTATGTTCAACAAGTGATGCAACCAATGAAGGTAAGACAAAGGCGTGCAAAATGTTATTACGGAAATAGGTCAGAAGAACAGCTTGATTATCTTCAATCGCAATAATATCGCCTAGTGCATGCTGAACTCGTTTAATGAGTTTAAGCTTTAAACCATACGCAATAATTTCTTTACCAGAAAGCGGCGTTACTTCCATACGTTGGTCATACGGGAAGTTCGATGCCAGATTGCGGTAAGCTTCAAGCTGCTTAATACAAATTTCTTCATCAAGCGTATGCTTTGGGGTTGCAAGCAAAATAATAGAAAGTAAAGAGACAGGGTTAATCACCACAGCTCGGTTAATATTTTCTAAAATTGCATGTGCAGAGCTATTTACTGCATCTGAAACTGCTTGAGGAATTGGGTCGTCATTTTTCTCGATAAAAACATTTTCTGCATTATGTTGTTTAAGCAGATCATCAAGGAAAACAGGTTCACCAAAGTTCACGTGGACTTTACCGAAAATACGTTCAATTTTTCGTAAGGTTTTCACAATACCAAAAATTGATTCAGCTTCTTTCGGTTTACCTTGCATTTCGCCTACGTAGGTCGAGCCTTCCATTAGGCGTTCATAACCAATGTAGGTGGGTACAAATACAATTGGCTTTGTACGACCACGTAAATGACTATGAACTGTCATGGCAAGCATGCCAGTCTTAGGCGGTAATAGGCGTCCTGTACGCGAACGTCCACCTTCAATAAAGTACTCAAGTGGCGTGTTACGTGACAAAATACTATATAAATATTCTTTAAATACTGTTGTATAAAGGCCATTACCACGGAAAGAACGACGAATAAAGAATGCGCCGCCCCCGCGTAAAAGCTGACCAACGAAAGGCAAGTTCAGGTTATCACCCGCAGCAATATACGGAACCATAAGGCCACGTCTATAAATCACATAAGACAATAATAAGTAGTCAATATGGCTGCGGTGACAAGGTGTGTAAACCACTTCATAATCTTTTGCCAGTTCACGAACGGTACTGAAGTTATGCACATCTACGCCGTCATAAAGCTGGGTCCATAAGCGCGTTAAAGCAAGATCGGCAAAGCGGACTGCTGAGTGTGAATAATCCGACACGATTTCATTGACATAACCAATTGCGCGACGTTCAGCTTCGAGCATACTGACTTTCCCGCGAATACTTTCACGGCGGATTGCTTCTTGAACATCACGAGATTTTACAACCGACTGCATGACATTACGGCGATCGGATAAATCGGGGCCTAAGACCACTTCACGTTGACGATCTAAATAATCATTTAACGTACTTACAATATAAGTTGCTGGTGAAAGGTTTGGATAATGCTGTTGAGCATAATCAACCAGTTCACGTAACGATTGTGGTTCATGAAATTCTAAGTAAGATTGGCGGCCATGTAAGCCAATGTTCACTAATTGCTTAACTGTGCTCGGTGTAGCCCATGTATCTGAAAATAATAGCTTAAACCAAGAGTCTTCTTTATCTGGTGAGCGGCCCCATAGAACAGTAACTGGAACAAGTTCTATATCAAGTTCAGGATTTTCTTTTAAGACTTCAATCAGTTTTATTAAACGTGGTGGAAAAGCATGAGGAGGAGGATTCAGTAAATTATTTTCATCATTGTGCTGTAAAAATAAAACTGATGCTTTTTCCTGATGAGATCCAACAACTAATGGGTCTAATGCAGGTTTTAAATTTAAACGACGCGTTTCTCCATCAACCACCAAAGCATTGCTTCGAGAGTGGTTTTGTAAGACATAGCACACCACTTTTTGGCGGTCGGTCTCTGCTTCTGTTGTTTCTGATACTGGTTCAGTAGGAACTTCCCCAAGAACATGTGGTGTTACCACGAGGTCAAGTATTTTACTCGAAAGCCGACGATACATTTGACCAAACCCACTCTTGGACATAAGAACTCCTACTTCTTAAAGACAAATCCCAGCACCAAATGCGGAGGGTAATTATTTTGAGGCATTTATTAAAAAAAACAATATGCTGATAGCTTATAAATTATAATGCTTTTGGCATATTTTATCGTTAAAAATCGTATTTTTAGCTGTTATATGAGCAATGTTCATCAGAAGTTGACTGATTGTTCCATGTTCAAATAGTTTTTTATGGCACAATAGATTCTACACATCTGTCCTTTAATACGATTTTTTACCTGAAATATGAAGGTATCTCTCATGAATGCGTTAACCCAAGAACTAGTCGAGCTGCTCACTTTAGAAAAGCTAGAAGAAAATATTTACCGTGGCATGAGCCGTAATCTTGTCGGTAAACGCGTCTTTGGTGGGCAGGTTTTGGGTCAGGCTTTACGTGCAGCATCTTATACAACTGATCGTCCAGCGCATTCTTTACATGCATATTTTTTGTATGGTGGCGATATTAATGCCCCAATTATCTATGAAGTAGACCGTTTACGGGATGGGAAAAGCTTTGTAAGTCGTCAAGTTCGGGCGATTCAGCATGGACGCGTTATATTTTCAGCGATGGTGTCTTTTGCCAATCCAGAAGAAGGTTTGAACTATCAACATCAAGAACCTGAGTATCCTGCACCGGAAACGCTTAAATCTGAAAATGAGTTAAAACAGGGTATTTTAAACTTTGTACCTGAAAATGTTCGTGCTAGTTTCATGCGTGAGCGTCATGTAGAAATTCGCCCAATTGATCCGGTAAACCCGTTTCAGCCCCAACCTGAAGCTCCCTATAATGCCCACTATATCCGCACCCATGACCGTATTCCAAAACAATTAGATGATATTGCCTTGCATCAAGCAATTGTTGCGTTTTATTCAGACTTTACCTTAATGACAACAGCTTTAAGACCGCATGGTTTAAGTTATATTTCTCCAAGTTTGCAATGTGCAAGTATTGATCATGCAATTTATTTCCACCGCCCACTTCGTGCTGATGAGTGGATGCTTTATGACATGGAAGCCACAGTGAGTGCGGCTTCAAGAGGTCTTAATTTTGGTCGTATGTGGCAAAATGGCCAACTTGTATGCAGTACCGTACAAGAAGGTTTAATTCGTTTGCGGGAAATTGAAACTCAATAGATCTCTTGAATAGCCATCTAATTAGATGGCTTTTTTATTTTTAATGGGAACGATGTGACAAAAAATTGCTCGTATGAAAAGCGAGCTCATGTCATATTTGCAACAGGATTGCCAACTGAAAAAAATAATGCTGATATGAACTTAAATACACAAATTCTAATTGCTGCCATTGTAGGTTTAGCCTTTGGTTTCCTACTCACCATGTATCCAGACACAGCTTTTGTAAAACATAGTTTATATGGGCTTGGAATATTAAGTAGTGTTTTTATCGGGCTTCTTAAAATGCTTTTGGTGCCTTTAATCTTTAGTTCGATTGTTGTGGGGGTATCGAACCTACAAGCGGGCGGACAGTTAGGGCCAGTCTGGAAAATCACATTTTTATGCTGTTTAACTACAACGACTTTAGCCCTAATTTTAGGTATTAGTTGTGCTCATTTATTTGAGGTTGGACGTGGCATAGATATTTCTATTTTTCAGACATCTATGCAAAATTATCAAGCACCAGATAGTTTAAACCCAGCAAGTTTTTTCACTAATTTTATTCAAAATACTTTAATCAATCCATTTAAAGCATTTAGCGATGGTAACGTTTTGGCTGTTGTGGTCTTTGCTTTATTCATCGGCGTTGCTTTGGTGCAGGGTGGTGAGCGTTTCAAAAGTATTCGTGTATTGAGCCACCAGTTCTTTGAAATGATGATGCTGCTCGTTGGCTGGGTGATGAAGCTGGCACCTTTGGGTATTTTTGCTTTATTAGCAAAGTTAATGGCAACTGAAGACATTTCAGTATTAAGTCGTTTGGCTGAGTTTGCAGCCGTTGTAACAGGCACAACTATTTTTCATGGTGCTGTTGTTTTACCACTACTGCTTTGGATTTTTGGTCGTATGAGCCCTTGGACTTTTTTCAAAGGGACACGTACAGCGTTAATTACAGCATTTGCAACGAGTTCTAGCTCTGCCACGATGCCACTTAGCATGAAGTGTGCGCAAGAAAACTTAGGGGTACGTCCTCAAACAGCGGGATTTGTTATTCCACTTGGTACTCAGTTAAACATGGATGGTACCGCTTTATACGAAGCAGCAGCTGCACTCTTTGTAGCAAATTTGGTGGGCTTGGACTTAAATCTCACACAGCAAATTATCGTGTGTTTAACAGCAATGATTGCATCGCTAGGTGCACCTGGAATCCCGAGTGCTGGCATGGTGACTATGATTATGGTTTTACAATCGGTAGGTCTACCAGCTGAAGCAATTGCCATTTTACTGCCAATTGATCGCTTACTAGATACGGTGAGAACGGTGGTAAATGTGCAGGGCGATATGATGATTAGTGTGGTTGTTGATCGCTATACGAAAGATAAAGATATCAGTGTCTAATATCTCGAAATATAAAAAGCAGGATTTTAAATCCTGCTTTTTTTTATTTTTAAGCAGCTTGAAGTTCTGCTCTTTTTGCTGCTGGAGATTGCGATAAATAACTAACCGCATCTTCAGTGCTACCTTCTTTGACTGGATCATACCAAGGCATGAGGTAATCAATTTGTTGTGAAATAAGCCAGATTGGGTTTGGTAAAATCTGATTATCTTTTCGACTAATTTTGTACCATTCTAAAGCAACCCACACTGGGAAAAATCTAGATTTAGCGGCATCTGCAAAGCGTGGATCTTGTTTCATGATGTGTGCAGCGCCGTCTACCCATAAACCAAGTACCAGCACAATCACGGCAAGGCTTAAATAGTAGCGTGGAATATAGCCACCACCAAGATGACGATATAAATCAAAGGCTACAGTACGGTGTTCAATTTCTTCTGAACCATGCCATTTCACCAGATCGACCATTTCAGGGTCAGCGCCTAATTCTTCCCAGCGCTTGTTATATAGAGCATATTTACCTAACACACAGGTCATATGTTCAACCGTGGCAACAACACCTAAACGGAATAAATCCCATTGGCCTTGTAAGAAATTTGGAACTTCTTTATCAAAAGGCTTATCTGCCAAAGCTGTCGTAAATAAGTAGTTCATGATGTCCAAATTTCTTTGGATATCAATATTACGTACGTTTAAATATTCTTTGTTTGCAGAGGTGTGTGCATTGGCATGCATAGCTTCCTGACGGATAAATGCTTGTACATCCTGCTTGAGTTTTTCATCTGTAATTTGCGGTAAAACCTTGTTATACAAACGGCAAAACCAGAACTCACCAGCAGGCAAAATATTATTAATTTCATTAATAAAATAACTTGCGAAAGGCTGATTAGGAATCCAGTCGACAGGGGTATCTTTCCAGTCAAATTTCACTTTACGTGGAAGAATTTTATAATCAATAGAAGAACCTAAAGCCTTGTTCTTCAAAAAAGATAACAATTTCATCATTTAGTCCTGATTTTTAACTCGATGAAGTTATAACGAGTATAAAAAAAGCCCCTACATTTGTGTTTAGCAATAGGGGACAATTGAGTATAAATTTAATGAAAAAATTGTATCTGTTATGACAATTTAGCTTTCAGCATCTTCATCTGTCGCTTCAGGGATTGAATCGACATCAAATTCTGGTTGTTGATCAAGCGTAAAATGCAGACGTCCACCCATGACACTTGCAAGCTCTTCCAAACCTAATTTGTTAAGTGAAGAGAAAAGCTGAATGGAAAAATCAAGCTTCATTTTTTTAAGTTGTTGTTTAACTTCAAGCAATACTTTATTTGCAGGACCACGATTAAGTTTGTCTGCTTTCGTTAAGAGAATATGAACGAATAGATGACGCGAATAAGCCCACTCTAGCATCATCATGTCAAAATGCTGTAGAGGATGGCGAATATCCATAAGTAATACTAAGCCTTGTAAGCTTTTACGATGGATGAGATAGTTTTCTAATTCCTTTTGCCACACCTTTTTCATATCTTCAGGTACAGCTGCATAACCGTAACCTGGAAGATCGACTAAACGCTGATCTGGGTTACCTAGACTAAAGAAGTTAATCATCTGAGTACGACCAGGCTTTTTAGAAGCGCGGGCAAGTTGTTTCTGATTGGTTAATGCATTAATAGCACTAGACTTACCAGCATTTGAGCGTCCTGCAAAAGCAATTTCGTAGCCACTATCTTCAACACAAAGTGCCAATTTAGGTGCACTCATTAGAAACTCAGCTTGGCGTAACCAGTTTAGGGATTGCACAGCATAGGCTGTGATCGCCGGATCTGGTGCTTTTTCATAGCTGATCTTTTGCTTGGGTGCGAGTCTGGCTTTGGTGTCTTTCGATTTTTCACTACGACGCATAAAAAATAACTTTTTAAATGAGAGGGCTCGCGCCTAGTATAAAGGAGCTTGGGTATTCTTGCTAATTTTCAATAAATCAACTTATGAAAATCAATAGAGCTTAGATTTCTAAAAAGGCAATAGGGGAGTTAGCAGGAGCAGATTTTGATTGCTGCAAAACTTCTCCGAGTGTGTATTGGTCTAGACTTTGATAAAAGCTTTCTAAAGCTTGATCTAAAATACCTTTTAAACCACAGTGAGCACGGAGTACACAAGGCGGAGTATTGCATTCAACGATTTGATTGTCACCTTGTAATATACGAACAATTGAACCTAAATTTGAATTAAGTGCATCTGGATTTAAGCGAATTCCACCGCCTTTACCGCGAATGGTAATAATCCATTCTTGTTTGCCCATGAAGTGAACAACTTTAACAAGGTGGTTTTGGGACACATGCAAATCTTTCGCGATTTCTGCAATCGTGTAGGGTGCATCGCTTGGGCGTGCAACATACATTAATATTCGTAATGCATAATCGGTAAATTTATTAAGCTGCATGATCACCAAAAATGGAAGAGAATAAAAAGGATGATCATCTTAGCCTGAAAGTTTAAATAAGAAAACTTTCAGGCAAGAGGTTTTTACATTACAGCGTTAAAGGAGCTGAAACCTGTACTTGATCACCAACTCTGTAATGCTCAAGTAAAATGTTAGCTACCGAAAACTCAGTATGGTTTTCTTCAGGCTGAACTTCAAAATGATATGAGTTGTTTTCTTGAGCTTCTGTAAATTTAAAAGCTTTTGGCTGTTCAAGCTGTTGCTCTGGAACTTGTACTTTAACCGAAATAAAAGCATTTGCTGGTCCGGTTAATACGTCTTCATGATCAGTTGCTTTTAAAGTGAAGCGTTTGCCAGATTCAAGAGGATCAATTTGTGTAATTTCAAATGAACGCCAGCCAGCCCATCCACCTTTTAAGCTCTCAAGTTGTTCATATTTTTGTTTTTCAACGCCAATCAAGATATCTGCCAATTGTAGATAAGCCTGTTTCCATGCTTCGATAAGTTCTGATTCAAATGGCACGTTAAGTACTTCACTAATTGAATGAAGTAGGTTGTCACCAACAATTGCATATTGATCAGGCTGAATATCCAAGCTCACATGTTTAGTAGTGATACGTTCAACAGCTTTGGCTAGAACAGTAGGGTTCTCAATATTTTCTGCATAAGCAAGAACGGCAGCTGCAAGCGCACGCGGCTGACGTAAGCTAGTTTGGTCATCTAGGTTAAAAACATTTTTTAATTCGGGATTGTTATTCAACATACGCTTATAAAAGTATGTAGTCAGCGTAACACCGTGTTCACGTAAAACCGGTACAGTAGATTTAACAAGTTCAATTTGTTGTGGAGTCATGGCTAGACCTTATTTATCTGGCTATATAAGATGTATTTAAAATACATCTTTAAAAAAGTAATGGCAATAGCTTTTCGAGAAAAACCATAAAAAAATTAGGGGATATAAAATCCCCTTAAATTAACGTTATGTTATTAAATATTTTTTATTTACCAAATAAAGAGCCAAGTAGGCCTCGAACAAGTTTTTGACCTGTACTTCCTCCTAAACTGCGCGCAGCACTTTTTGCAAAAGTTCCAACAATATCTTGAGTGAGTTTGGCTCTTTCACGTGCTGCTCGTTCTTCCTCTTTTAATTGATCACGTGCCAATCTTTCTTGCTCTTTCGCTTGCTGTTTTGCTAGGGTTTCTTGCTCTTTCGCTTGTTGTTTGGCAAGTTCGGCATTTTGTTGCTGTTGTTCGCGTTCAGCCACTTTATTTTGTAGCATTTCATAGGCGCTATCACGATCTACAACCTGCTCATAAACGCCAGCAATAATACTTTGTGAGATTAAAGCTTGACGCTCTTCTGGAGTGATTGGTGTAAATGCAGAGTAAGGTGGCATGACCCAGCCACGCTCTACAATTTGTGGAGTACCTTGCTCATCTAGGCAACTAATGAGGGCCTCACCAACACCAAGTTCAGTAATTGCTTCATCAACTTTAAAATTTGGATTGGCTCTGAAAGTGTCTGCTGCGGTTTTTACTGCTTTCTGATCTTTAGGGGTAAATGCGCGTAGGGCATGTTGAACGCGATTACCAAGTTGACCTAGAACACTTTCAGGTAAATCGAGTGGATTTTGGGTAATGAAATAAATACCTACTCCTTTAGAACGAATTAAACGTACAACTTGTTCAATTTTGTCTTGGAGTGCTTGGCTGGCATTGTCAAATAATAAGTGAGCTTCATCAAAGAAAAACACGAGTTTAGGTTTATCCATATCACCGACTTCTGGGAGCTGTTCAAATAGTTCTGAAAGCATCCATAAAAGGAAAGTGGCATATAGCTTAGGTGTATTCATAAGCTTGTCAGCCGCAAGAATATTAATGTAGCCATGCCCATTTGCATCGGTTTGAATAAAATCTAAAATATTTAAAGCAGGTTCACCAAAAAATTGCTCTCCACCTTGGTCGGCAAGGGCGAGTAAATTGCGCTGAATAGCACCTAGGCTTGCTGGAGATAAATTGCCATATTCCGCTTTAAACTCGGCTGCATGTTCACTCACAAAAGTGATCATGGCTTTTAAATCTTTAAAATCTACTAATAGTAGACCTTGGTCATCTGCAATACGGAATACAGCAGATAGCACACCCTCTTGAGTATCATTTAAATTGAGCATACGAGCCAATAAAATTGGCCCAATTTCAGAAACGGTAGTGCGAATAGGGTGGCCTTGTTGGCCAAATAAATCCCAAAAAACAACTGGATTAGCTGCGAAAGGAACGCTATCAATCTGCAAAAGCTTTAGTCGTTCATTAAATTTATCTGAAGCTTCTCCCGCTTTTGCGAGACTCGAAACATCACCTTTAGCATCGGCAAGAAATACCGGTACACCAATTCGAGAAAAACTCTCTGCTAGAACTTTTAACGTAACTGTTTTACCTGTACCCGTGGCACCCGCAATAAGTCCATGGCGGTTAGCAAACTGGGAAAGTAAAACAATTTCTTTGGATGTGTCATTAATATTTTTAGCAATAACAATCGGTGTACCCATATATTTTTATCCTGTGGTTCGAGTCACTATGATCTTGTCGTTTTTACAGTTGTTTCAGTGCATTTTCGATATCTTGTATTAAATCTTGTGGATCTTCTAGTCCTATACAGAAGCGAACTAATAATCCTTGTTGTAAATGTGTATTCTCAAGTTTTCTCATCATTTTTAAATCATAAAGCATAATCAGACTAACGGGTCCTCCCCAGCTAAAACCAAGCTTAAATAACGCTAAGGCATCGCAGAAACGACGTACGGCTGTAATGTCATATTCAGGTTTGAAAATAACACTGACTAGACCGGCACTTTGATTGTCTATGCAGATTTCTTGCCAATATTGATGGCCTGGGGCGGCCTCATCACTTGGATGTAGAACTTGTGCAAATTGAGATTGGTTTTTTAGCCATTTAAGTAAAGTTTGAGCATTGGCTGATTGTTGTTCATAACGTAGAGACATATGAGCAAGACTACGTTGGACTTGAGCTGCATCATCTCCTGAAACTGCAATACCTAAAATGGCATGCGTACGGAATAGGCGGTGATGAAGTTTCTCATCACGAGTTACAATGCTACCCATTAAGATGTCACCGCCGCCACTCGGATATTTGGTGAGTGCATGCACGGTTAAATCGACTGATAGATGTTCATCAGAAAAATTAAAAGCATTAAACGCAAGCCCAGCTCCCCAAGTGTTATCTAGAGCAGTTAATACACCGTGCTTTTTAGCTTTTTTGACTAGATTTTTAAGATCAGGAAATTCTAGAGTAACTGAGCCTGCTGCCTCTAACCACAACAGTTTGCTTTTTTCAGTTGGTTGAAAGCTTGAGGCGTCAATAGGGTTGTACACTTTGACAATAACGCCATATTGATTTTGCAGATAATTTAAATGCTCAAGGTTTGGTCCATAAATGTTGTCTGGTACCCATACTTCATCATCAGTACTTAAAAATGCTGAGTTCACAACATTAATTGCTGATAAGCCACTTGGTGCAAGTAAACAATGCAATCCACCTTCAATTTGTGCAATATTGTCGCCTAAGGTGAAGGTAGTGGGGGTGCCGTGTGTCCCATAGCTATAGTCGTAGTCATCCGTCCAATGACGATCAAAAAGGTGCGAAGTTGATTTAAAAATAATAGTAGATGCACGAAATAAGGGTGGTTGTACTGTTTCAATAAATTGCGGAGCCTTTCTTTGTGCATGAATGAGGCGAGTCTGGAAGTCGTTATGCTTTTTCATAGTGCTTTGCATTTCAAATAATAAAGTTAGATTAAGAGAAATTTAGATTCTTCGCTAGATTTACGAAGTTTTATAAGGCGTTTCGTTACAGTAGGCTCATAAAATAAAAACTTGGCTTTATTTTTGCAAAGACCACTACAACATTCTAACAACAATAGGTTTAAGCGCATGAAGTCGCATTTACGTGTTCACTATTTTCAACATATCGCGGGTGAGGGATTTGGAAGCTGTTATTCATTTTTAAAAGCCCACCACGCGACAATTAGCTCTACTGAGTTTTTTGCACTTCCGGTTGATCGGTCACTTGAAATAGAAGCTTTGCCTCGAATTGATGAGGTTGATTTACTATTAGTCATGGGTGGCACCATGAGTGTAAATGATGAGGCAAATTTCCCGTGGCTAAAGATAGAAAAAAGATGGTTGCGCCGTTATTTGGCAGCGGGAAAGCCAGCTATTGGTCTTTGTTTAGGGGGGCAGTTAATTGCTAATGCGTTAGGGGCTGCGGTAAGCCGTAATCGCTATCAGGAACTTGGATGGTCAACAGTTCAGAGAGTTGCGAATCTACCTCAAGAAAGCTTCCCATTACCAGAGAAAATAAAGGTGATGCAGTGGCATAGTGAGACATTTGAAATACCTAAAGGTGCTATACATTTGGCTGAAAATCAGGCCTGTCGCAATCAGATGTATCAGATTGGGAAAAATGTACTGGGTTTTCAGTTCCATCCAGAGATGACGCCAGCAGCTCTAGCGCTTTTACTTGAAGATGAAGAAGAGCTTTCTATTTTTGATGGAGAATATGTTCAATCTACGCGTGAATTATATTCTTCCGAAGCACAAAAATTTGAACAAGGTAATCAACTTCTAAATAAAGCGATTGAATTTGTAATAAGTGCTTAGTTTAGTTCCCAATACACGATTAAAGCAGGTTTTGTGGAGAAAATAGAAAAAGAGAATTGCATAAGACTTAAACAATCGTTATAATGAGCGACCCTCAATAGGAGGGGCATTTACTGCGAAGAAAGTGGTAAATGTGCATTACAGTCGTGGCATCGATCATGACCTTAGTGATTTTCACTGCCTTTGACACTTACCAATGGGTGAGATGCGTCAAAGGTGATTCTTTATATGTTTGGCTTGGAGTTTACTGGTATGTCTAACCAGAGAATTCGTATCCGTTTGAAGTCTTTTGATCATCGTCTGATTGATCAATCTGCTCAAGAGATCGTAGAAACCGCTAAGCGTACTGGCGCACAAGTTTGTGGTCCAATTCCGATGCCTACTCGCATCGAACGCTTCAACGTTCTTACTTCACCGCACGTTAACAAAGATGCGCGTGACCAGTACGAAATCCGCACCTACAAACGTTTGATCGACATCGTTCAACCTACAGATAAAACTGTTGATGCATTGATGAAATTAGATCTTGCGGCTGGTGTTGATGTTCAGATCGCTTTGGGTTAAGGCTTTCGGTTGATTAACTTTTAAGTTAATTAGGCCGCTTTTTTAGAGGTTTATGCACATGGCTATTGGTTTAGTCGGTCGCAAATGTGGTATGACTCGCATCTTTACAGATGCAGGTGTTTCTGTACCTGTTACAGTCATCGAAGTCGATCCAAACCGCATTACGCAAATCAAAACACTTGAAACTGATGGTTATCAAGCTGTTCAAGTAACTACTGGTGAACGTCGCGAATCTCGCGTAACTAACGCTCAGAAAGGTCACTTCGCGAAAGCTGGTGTTGCTGCTGGTCGTTTAGTTAAAGAGTTCCGTGTTACTGAAGCTGAGCTTGAAGGTCGTGAAGTTGGCGGTACTATTGGTGTTGATTTGTTCACAGTTGGTCAAGTAGTTGACGTAACTGGTCAATCAAAAGGTAAAGGTTTCCAAGGTGGTGTTAAGCGTTGGAACTTCCGTACCCAAGACGCTACTCACGGTAACTCAGTTTCTCACCGTGTATTAGGTTCTACAGGTCAAAACCAAACTCCTGGTCGCGTGTTCAAAGGCAAAAAAATGGCTGGTCACTTAGGTGATGAACGCGTAACAGTACAAGGTCTTGAAATCGTATCTATTGACGCTGAACGTTCTGTTTTAGTTGTTAAAGGTGCAATTCCTGGTTCAACTGGCGGTGACGTGATTGTACGTCCTACCATCAAGGCCTGAGGGGAAATACCGTGAATTTGAAAACTGTTTCCGGCTCTGCTGTTGAATTGTCTGAAGTTGCTTTCGGACGTGAATTTAACGAAGCTCTTGTACACCAAGTTGTTACTGCTTACTTAGCAGGTGGTCGTCAAGGTACTCGTGCTCAGAAGTCACGTGCAGACGTTTCTGGCGGTGGTAAAAAACCATTCCGTCAAAAAGGTACTGGTCGTGCTCGTGCGGGTTCTACTCGTAGCCCAATCTGGGTTGGCGGTGGTAAAACTTTTGCTGCTCGTCCACAAGATTGGTCTCAAAAAGTAAACCGTAAAATGTATCGCGGTGCAATGCAATGTATCTTAGCTGAACTTGTTCGCCAAGATCGTCTTGTATTAGTTGAAGAGTTTGCTATTGCAGCTCCAAAAACTAAAGAATTGCTTGCAAAGCTTGGCGATTTAAATGCCGCTCGTGCATTGATCGTTACTGAAGCTGTAGATGAGAACTTATATCTTGCAGCACGCAACCTTCCGCATGTAGATGTGGTGGATGCTACTGCAATCGATCCTGTAAGCTTGATCGCGTTTGATAAAGTTGTGATGTCTGTAGCTGCTGCTAAGAAAATTGAGGTAGAACTCGGATGAACAACGAACGTATCTATCAAGTCCTTAAAGGACCAGTCTTCTCAGAAAAGGCACAAGTTTTAGGTGATACTGTTGGCGTTCAAGTATTTAAAGTAGATATTAATGCTACTAAACTTGAAGTTAAAAAAGCAGTTGAAAAACTTTTTGGTGTAGAAGTTGTTAAAGTTAACACTACTATTACTAAAGGTAAAACTAAGCGCTTTGGTAAAACATTAGGACGTCGTTCTGATGTTAAAAAAGCATACGTCACCCTGAAAGCTGGCCAAGATGTTGAAATGGCTGACTTGGGCGATACCGCTGAAAGCGCAGCGGAATAAGGACGAAAATTATGCCGATTCAAAAATGTAAGCCAACGTCTCCAGGACGTCGCTTTGTAGAGAAAGTGGTTCATGACCACCTTCACAAAGGCGCGCCTTACTCACCGTTGGTTGAAGCAAAAAAACGTACTGGTGGTCGTAATAATAACGGTCACATTACAACTCGTCACGTTGGTGGTGGTCATAAGCAACACTATCGTATCGTTGACTTTAAGCGTAATAAAGACAGCATCCCAGCTGTTGTAGAGCGCATTGAATACGATCCTAACCGTACAGCACATATTGCTTTGTTGAAATATGCTGATGGTGAGCGTCGTTATATCATTGCTCCTAAAGGCTTACGTGCTGGCGATAAAGTACAATCTGGTAACGATGCTCCAATTCGTCCAGGTAACTGCTTGCCACTTCGTAACATGCCTATCGGTTCTACACTTCATAACGTTGAACTTAAAATTGGTAAGGGTGCGCAATTAGCGCGTTCTGCTGGTGCTTCTGTTCAGTTATTGGGTCGTGATGGTTCTTACGCGATTGTTCGTCTTCGTTCAGGCGAAATGCGTAAAATTCATGTTGAATGCCGCGCTGTAATTGGTGAAGTTTCTAACCAAGAAAACAACCTTCGTTCATTGGGTAAAGCTGGTGCTGCGCGCTGGCGTGGTGTTCGTCCTACCGTACGTGGTATGGCGATGAACCCAGTTGATCACCCGCACGGTGGTGGTGAAGGGCGTAACAAAGGTATTCAACCTGTAAGCCCATGGGGTCAAAAAGCTAAAGGGTACAAGACACGTACCAATAAGCGTACGACTAAGATGATTATTCGCGACCGTCGCGTCAAGTAAAGGAATCTGACTAATGCCTCGTTCTCTGAAAAAAGGCCCATTCGTCGATGCGCACTTGTTCGCTAAGGTTGAAGCGGCTGTTGCTAGTAACTCTCGCAAGCCGATTAAAACTTGGTCTCGTCGTTCGATGATCCTTCCAGATTTTGTTGGTTTAACAATTTCTGTTCATAATGGTCGTAATCACGTTCCAGTAATTGTTACTGAGCATATGGTTGGTCATAAACTCGGTGAATTCGCGCCAACTCGTACCTATCGTGGTCACGGTGTTGACAAGAAGTCTAAACGTTAATAGGTGTCATGATGGAAGTAACTGCTAAATTACGCGGTGCCGCTATCTCGGCACAAAAGGCACGTTTGGTTGCAGATCTTATTCGCGGCAAATCTGTTGCGCATGCTTTGAATATCTTAAACTTCAGCAATAAAAAAGCTGCTGTTTTAGTAAAAAAAGCATTGGAATCTGCGATTGCAAACGCTGAACACAATAACAGTTTAGATGTTGACGATCTTAAAGTTTCTACGATTTACGTTGATGAAGGTGTTAGCCTTAAACGTATTATGCCACGTGCTAAAGGCCGTGCAGATCGTATTACGAAGCGTACTTGTCACATCACCGTTAAGGTAGGGGTTTGATATGGGTCAGAAGGTTCATCCAATCGGTATCCGCCTAGGTGTTGTGAAACGTCATAACGCTAACTGGTATGCGAGTCCGAAACAATACGCTGAATACTTGCTTAAAGATCTTCAAGTTCGTGAGTTTTTAACTAAAAAACTTAAGAATGCGATGATCAGCAACATTCTTATCGAACGTCCATCAGGCGCTGCTAAAGTAACAATTAGCACAGCTCGTCCTGGTATCGTAATCGGTAAAAAAGGCGAAGATATTGAGAAATTACAGCGCGAACTTACCAGCATTATGGGTGTTCCTGCGCAAGTAAGTATCAATGAAATTGATCGCCCAGACTTAGATGCGCGTTTAGTTGCTGAAGCAATCGCTTCTCAATTAGAAAAGCGTGTAATGTTCCGTCGTGCTATGAAGCGTGCGGTTCAAAACACTATGCGTGCTGGTGCTAAAGGTATCAAAGTTGAAGTGTCTGGCCGTTTAGGTGGTGCAGAGATTGCTCGTACGGAATGGTATCGTGAAGGTCGTGTACCTTTGCATACATTACGTGCAGACATTGACTATGCAACTATGCGTGCAGAAACAACTTACGGTACGATTGGTGTTAAAGTTTGGATTTTCCGTGGCGAGATTTTAGGTGGCATGAAACAAGTCATGAACCCTGCTCCTGCTGAAGATCGTCCAGCTAAACGTGGTCGTGGTCGTGGTGAAGGTCAAGAGCGTCGTGGTCGTCGCGGTGACCGTGCTGCTGACAAGGGAGAATAATCCATGTTGCAACCTAAACGTACCAAATTCCGTAAGGTGCACAAAGGCCGTAATACTGGTCTAGCGCATCGTGGTAGTACAGTATCATTTGGTTCGATTGCAATCAAAGCAACTGAACGTGGTCGTATGACTGCGCGTCAGATTGAAGCTGCACGTCGTACTATTAGCCGCCGTATTAAGCGTGGTGGTAAAATCTTTATTCGCGTATTCCCGGATAAACCAATTACTCAAAAGCCTCTTGAAGTGCGTATGGGTAAAGGTAAGGGTAGCGTGGAATACTGGGTTTGCCAGATCCAACCAGGTAAGATCCTGTACGAAATTGAAGGTGTGAACGAAGAATTAGCGCGTGAAGCATTTGCTTTAGCTGCTGCTAAACTTCCGTTTAAAACCACTATCGTGACTCGGACGGTAATGTAATGAAAACTAAAGATTTACGTGAAAAGTCGGTAGAAGAGTTGAAAGCTTTGCTTGATGAGCAACAGCTTAACCAATTCCGTCTTCGTATGGCGAAAGCAACTGGTCAGTTGGGTAAATCGCACGAAGTGCAAGTTGCTCGTAAGACAATTGCTCGTATTAAGACACTCCTTACCGAAAAACAGGGGAACGGACAATGAGTGAAAAAACAGTCCGCACGTTAACCGGCAAAGTCGTAAGTGACAAAATGGATAAATCTATTGTTGTTCTTATTGAACGCCGCGTTCAACACCCGTTGTATGGCAAGTCAATTCGCCGTTCAACTAAGTTACACGCTCATGATGAGAACAATGTCGCTAAAATTGGTGATGTTGTGACAATCAAAGAAAGCCGCCCAATTTCTAAAACTAAAGCTTGGACTTTAGTGGAAGTAGTTGAAGCAGCTGCTGAGTAATTCGACGTTCTTGTTGCATCATCGGTCAATTTCGAGTACTCTTTGAGCCTTTCGAAATTGTGACCGGTGATGCTCGGTTTTGGAGTAGGGCAATGATTCAAACCGAAACTATGCTCGACGTAGCAGACAACAGTGGTGCTCGCCGCGTACAATGTATTAAAGTACTTGGTGGTTCACATCGTCGTTATGCTTCTGTTGGCGACATTATTAAAGTTACTGTAAAAGAAGCAATCCCACGCGCACGTGTTAAAAAAGGTGACGTGATGAATGCGGTTGTAGTTCGTACTAAATTCGGCATTCGTCGTCCAGATGGTTCTGTGATCCGTTTTGATGATAATGCTGCAGTTATCCTGAACAACAACAAAGCTCCGATTGCTACTCGTATCTTCGGACCAGTGACTCGTGAACTTCGTACTGAACAGTTCATGAAAATCATTTCATTGGCTCCTGAAGTTCTATAAGAGGCAATCATGGCTAAGATTAAAAAAGGCGATCAAGTTATCGTGATCGCAGGTAAAGAAAAAGGCAAACAGGGTACTGTATTGTCTGTTTCTGAAGACCGCGTTAAGGTTGAAGGCCTTAACTTAGTGAAGAAGCATCAAAAGCCGAATCGTGTAACTGGCGCTGAAGGCGGTATCGTTACTCAAGAAGCTTCGCTTCATATTTCAAACGTGGCAATTTTAAATGCTACAACCCAGAAGGCTGACCGTGTTGGTTACCAAGTGATTGATGGCGTGAAAACTCGCGTTTATAAATCAAATGGTGAATCAGTGGCGGTAGCGAAGTAATAGGTTGAAAAGGCAATGGCCAGACTTAAAGCACGTTACAATGATGAACTTAAAGCAAAGTTAAAAGAAGAACTTAGCATTAAGAACGTGATGGAAATTCCACGCATCACAAAAATTACCCTAAACATGGGTGTAGGCGCAGCTGCAACTGATAAGAAATTATTAGATGGCGCTGTAGTCGACATGCAATTAATTGCTGGTCAAAAACCAGTAATTACACTTGCTCGCAAATCTATCGCTGGTTTTAAAATCCGTGACGGTTGGCCGATTGGTTGTAAAGTTACTTTACGTGGCGACCAAATGTACGAATTCTTGGACCGTTTGATCTCAATCGCAATCCCTCGTATCCGTGACTTCCGTGGTTTCTCTTCGAAATCATTTGATGGTCGTGGTAACTACTCAATGGGTTTGAAAGAGCAAATCGTTTTCCCTGAAATCGATTTCGATAAGATTGATCGTATTCGTGGTATGGATATTACTATTACTACGACTGCTCGCACCGATGACGAAGGCCGTGCGCTTATGCGTGCATTCGGCTTCCCGTTCAAATAAGAGGTCGATATGGCTAAGAAAGGTATGGTTAATCGCGAATTGAAACGCGAAAAAACAGTTGCTAAATACGCTGCAAAACGTGCTGAATTAAAAGCTACGATTGCAAACGTAAATGCAAGTGAAGAAGAACGTTTCGAAGCGATGTTAAAGTTACAAGCGTTGCCACGTAATGCATCTCCGGTACGTCTTCGTAACCGTTGTGGTTTAACTGGTCGTCCTCATGGTTACTTCCGTAAGTTCGGTTTAAGCCGTAACAAATTACGTGACACAGTAATGCAGGGTGATGTACCAGGCGTTGTTAAGGCAAGCTGGTAAGGAGCGACTAAATGAGTATGCAAGATACCGTTGCCGACATGCTAACACGTGTTCGTAACGCACAAATGGCTAAGAAACAAACTGTTTCTATGCCTTCTTCTAAGTTGAAAGTTGCAATTGCAAACGTACTTCAACAAGAAGGTTATGTTTCAAACGTAGAAGTTGCTCAAGAAGAGACAAAATCTACTTTGACAATTACTTTAAAATATTTCGAAGGCAAACCAGTTATCGAAATGGTTAAGCGCGTAAGCCGTCCAGGTCTTCGCCAATACCGTGGTAAAGATAAACTTCCAAGCGTTAAGCAAGGTTTAGGTATTGCAATTGTTTCTACAAGCAAAGGCATCATGACTGATCGCGCTGCACGTGCTGCGGGCGTTGGTGGTGAAGTTATTGCTTTTGTTTCTTAATAGGTGATTCCTCATGTCTCGTGTGGCTAAAGCCCCAGTAACTGTACCGAATGGTGTAACAGTTACTCAGAACGGCCGGCAGGTCGAAGTGAAAGGCAGCAAAGGTACGTTGTCTTTCAACCTGCATGCGCTGGTCGAGCTAAAACAGGAAGAAGGTAAACTTCAACTTGCTCCAGTTAAAGAATCGAAAGATGCTTGGATGCAAGCTGGTACTGCTCGCGCTGTATTGAATAACCTTGTAAAAGGGGTTAGTGAAGGCTTCGAACGTAAGTTGCAGCTAGTTGGTGTTGGTTATAAAGCTGCGGTTAAGGGTACTGTTATAAACCTTAACCTTGGTTACTCACACCCAATTGACTACGCTTTACCTGAAAGTGTAACAGCGGAAACTCCAACTGCAACTGAAATCATTTTGAAATCAGCAAACAAGCAGTTGTTAGGTCAAGTAGCGGCAGAAATCCGTGCGTATCGTGCTCCTGAACCATATAAAGGTAAAGGTGTTCGCTATTCGGATGAAGTCATTCTTCGTAAAGAAGCTAAGAAGAAATAAGGCGCGAGGTTCTTATGAACGAAAAGAAACAAACCCGTTTGCGTCGTGCGAAAAGCACACGCTTGCACATCCGTGCATTGGGTGCGACTCGTTTGTGTGTAAACCGCACTCCGCGTCACATCTATGCTCAAGTTATTTCAGCAGATGGTGGCAAAGTTTTAGCGCAAGCTTCAACTTTGGATGCATCTTTACGTAGCGGTACTACAGGTAATGTAGACGCGGCTACTAAAGTAGGTGCTTTAATCGCAGAACGCGCGAAAGCAGCTGGTGTAACTAAAGTTGCATTTGACCGTTCTGGTTTTAAATATCATGGTCGTATCAAAGCCTTGGCTGATGCTGCTCGTGAAAACGGCTTGGAGTTCTAATCATGGCTAAAGTTGAACAAAACGAAGGTCTTGTTGAAAAGCTGGTTGCCGTTGATCGTGTAGCCAAAGTTGTTAAGGGCGGTCGTATCTTCTCTTTCACAGCATTAACTGTTGTGGGTGATGGTAATGGTCGTGTTGGTTTTGGTCGTGGTAAAGCACGTGAAGTTCCAGCTGCTATTTCTAAAGCACTTGAAGCTGCACGTCGCAACATGATTACTGTAGACCTTGCAGGTACTACTTTACAACACCCTGTGAATGCTCGTCATGGCGCAAGCCGTGTATACATGCAACCTGCTTCTGAAGGTACTGGCGTAATCGCTGGTGGCGCAATGCGTGCCGTTCTAGAAGCTGCGGGCGTGCATAACGTACTTGCTAAATGTTATGGTTCTACTAATGCTGCAAACGTAGTAAACGCAACTTTCAAAGGTTTGCGTGATATGACTTCTCCTGAGAAAGTCGCTGCGAAACGTGGTAAATCAGTAGCAGAAATTCAAGGGTAATCAATCATGAAAACGATTAAAGTTACCCAGACTAAATCTTCTTCACATCGCTTGAAAAATCACAAGCTTTGCTTACAAGGTTTAGGTCTGCGTCGTATTGGTCATACTGTAGAAGTGCAAGATACGCCTTCTAACCGCGGTATGATCAACAAAGTCTACTATATGGTTAGTGTAGAGGAATAAGCCATGACTCTGCGTTTAAATGAGCTTGCGCCTGCGGAAGGTGCAAAACGTGAAAACCGTCGTTTAGGCCGTGGTATCGGTTCTGGCGTTGGTAAGACTGGTGGCCGTGGTGTCAAAGGTCAAAAATCACGTAAAAGTGGTGGCGTTCGTCCAGGCTTTGAAGGCGGTCAAACAGCGATTTATCGTCGTTTACCTAAATTCGGTTTCACTAGCCAAATCGCTTTAAAAACTGCTGAAGTACGTTTATCTGAGTTAAGCAAAGTTGAAGGCGACATCGTTAGCCTAGAAACTTTGAAAGCTGCGAATGTTGTTCGTCGTGACCAAGTTCGTGCTCGTATCGTACTTTCTGGTGAAATCACTCGTGCATTCACTGTTCAAGGTGTTGCATTGACTAAAGGCGCTAAAGCTGCAATTGAAGCAGCTGGCGGCAAAGTCGAGGAGTAATCTCGAGTGTCTATGTCTCCTAGTTCTTCAGGTCATGTCAACATGATGAAAGGTCAGCCATTTCACGTGAAATATCGTGAAATTATTCGCCGGATGAGTTTTCTAATCGGTGCATTGCTGGTCTTTCGACTAGGAGCGCATATTCCAGTACCAGGCATTAATAATGCTGCGTTAGAAAATTTATTTCATGCGAACCAAGGAACTATTCTTGGGCTATTCAATATGTTTTCTGGCGGTGCTTTAGAGCGAATGTCTATTCTTGCTTTAGGAATTATGCCTTACATTTCTGCCTCAATTATTGTGCAGTTAATGTCTACGGTAATTCCTTCACTAGAAGCCTTGAAAAAGGAAGGTGAGCAAGGTAAGCGTAAAATTAATCAATATACGCGTCAGGGTACGTTATTGCTTGCAGTGGTTCAGGCAGTTGGTATGTGCGCAGGTTTGATTGGTCAGGGTATTACTCTGTCAGTTGGTCTTGAGTTTTATATACCAGCAGTTACTTCACTTGTCGCTGGAACTATGTTCTTAATGTGGCTAGGTGAACAAATCACTGAAAGAGGTATTGGTAACGGTATCTCAATGATTATTTTTGCTGGTATTGTGTCTGGTTTGCCTAAATTAATTATGCAATCAGTTTCATCAGTAGATAATGGTCAGACAAGCTTAATTGGTCTTGTGATCTTTGGTCTTTTGTCTGTAGGTGTGCTGGCTGCCATTGTGTTTATTGAAAAAGCACAACGTCGTATTCCAGTGAATTATGCACAAAAGCAACAAGGTCGTCGTATATTTACAGCACAGCAGACACATTTACCATTAAAAATTAATATGGCTGGTGTGATTCCTGCGATTTTTGCAAGTTCTTTACTATTGTTCCCAGCGAGTCTTGGTCAATGGGTGGGAAGTGCAGATGCAAATGCTGGATTAATTAAGCGTAGCTTACAAGATTTAGCTTTAGTATTGTCGCCTGGACAGCCTTTGTATTTGGTGCTCTTTGGTGCGTTAATTATCTTTTTCTGTTACTTTTATACGGCTTTAGTATTTAGCCCTAAGGAAGTATCAGAAAATCTAAAACGCAGCGGAGCTTATGTGCCTGGTATTCGCCCAGGTGAGCAAACTGCTCGTTACTTAGATCATATTCTTAATCGTTTGACGTTTATTGGTGCGATTTATATTACGGTCATTTGTTTAATGCCAATGATTCTACAAAGTTCTTTTGGTATCCCATTCTCTTTGGGTGGTACATCATTACTAATCGTAGTTGTCGTTGTTATGGACTTTATGGCTCAGCTACAAGCGCACTTAACATCTCATCAATATGATAATCAAACATTAATGAGAAAAACGACTGCTCATCCTAAGGGATAAGCGCACTTAGAGGTTTCATCATGAAAGTACAAGCTTCTGTAAAGAAAATTTGTGGTAGCTGTAAAGTTATCCGTCGTAATGGGGTTATTCGCGTAATTTGTAGCGCAGAACCTCGTCATAAGCAGCGTCAAGGTTAATCTAATCAAGACCTGTTGATTTCAGTAGGCGAATTGGGTTAATATCCGCCCCTCAAGATTTTGTGGGGCGGTTGATTATCTCTACTGCCTTTTTGGAGAAAGTGAATGGCTCGTATTGCCGGTGTAAACATTCCGGATAACAAGCATGCTGTTATCTCCCTCACTTACATCTTTGGTGTCGGTCGCCATACTGCTAAGAATATCTTAGCTACAGTTGGTATTACTGAAACTACTAAGATCCGTGAGTTGGACGATGCTCAGCTTGATGCGATTCGTGCAGAAGTTGCTAAGGTTCCTACCGAAGGTGACTTACGTCGCGAAATTTCCATGAACATTAAACGTTTAATGGATTTGGGTTGCTATCGCGGCCTTCGCCATCGTCGCAGCTTGCCTGTCCGTGGTCAACGCACCAAAACTAACGCACGTACCCGTAAAGGTCCGCGCAAACCGATTAAAAAGTAAGATTTCTGGAAGCTAAAAGATGGCTAAAGATACTCGCACACGCAAGAAGGTCACTCGTACCGTCTCTGAAGGTGTTGCACACATTCACGCGTCTTTTAATAACACCATTGTTACGATTACTGATCGTCAAGGTAATGCATTGGCTTGGGCCACCTCTGGTGGACAAGGCTTCCGTGGTTCACGTAAATCAACTCCGTTTGCTGCTCAGGTAGCTGCTGAAGTTGCTGGTAAAGCAGCTTTGGATTACGGTTTGAAAAATCTGGATGTCCTTGTAAAAGGTCCTGGTCCAGGTCGTGAGTCTGCGGTTCGTGCATTAGGCGCAGTGGGTTATAAAATTAACAGCATTACCGATGTGACGCCAATTCCTCACAACGGTTGCCGTCCACCTAAAAAACGTCGCGTGTAAGGAGAAACATTCATGGCTCGTTATATTGGTCCAAAATGCAAACTCTCTCGCCGCGAAGGGACAGACCTGCAACTTAAATCTGGCGTTAAACCTTTTGACGTCAAAACTAAAAAAGCTAACAAAGCACCTGGTCAACATGGTCAGGCACGCGGTGGTAAGCAATCTGAGTATTCACTACAATTACGTGAAAAACAAAAAGTCCGTCGTATTTACGGTGTGTTAGAACGTCAATTTAGTAACTACTATAAAGAAGCAGCTCGTGTTAAAGGCGCAACAGGTGAGAACTTGTTGAAATTGCTTGAAAGCCGTCTTGATAACGTTGTTTATCGCATGGGTTTTGGTTCTACACGTGCAGAAGCTCGTCAGTTAGTAAGTCACCGTAGCATTACTTTGAATGGTCGTCGTGTAAACATCGCATCTATTCAAGTTAAAGCTGGTGATGTAATTGCGGTTCACGAAGGTGCTAAACAACAATTGCGTATTAAAAACGCGATTGAGTTAGCTGCACAACGTGGTATTCCAGCTTGGATGGATGTTGATCATTCTAAGCTTGAAGGTACGTTTAAAGCTGCACCAGATCGTGCTGATTTACCTGCTGAAATCAATGAAAGCTTGATTGTAGAATTGTATTCTAAATAATCCTTGAGGTAGCAATAATGACGCGTACTGCAAACGAGTTTCTAACTCCGCAAGCGATCAAGGTCGAAGCGGTTAGCGGGACCTCGGCAAAAGTGATTCTAGAACCTTTAGAGCGTGGTTTTGGCCATACTCTAGGTAATGCTTTACGTCGCATTCTATTGTCTTCTTTACCTGGCGCTGCTGTGGTTGAAGTGGAGATAGAAGGTGTCGAGCACGAGTACAGTACTTTAGAAGGCTTGCAGCAGGACATCGTCGAGCTCTTGCTGAACCTAAAAGGATTGTCTATTAAGCTGTTCGATCAAAATGAAGCATATTTAACATTAGAGAAACAAGGTCCTGGCGAAATTACTGCTGCTGACCTTCGTTTACCTCATAATGTTGAAGTGGTTAACCCAGAACATTTGATCGGTACTTTGAGTGCTTCAGGCTCATTAAAAATGCGCTTGAAGGTTGCTCAAGGTCGTGGTTATGAAACATCTGATTCTCGTTTCCCTGAAGGTGAAACACGTCCTGTTGGTCGTTTGCAATTAGATGCTTCTTATAGCCCGATTAAGCGTGTTTCTTACACCGTTGAAAATGCGCGTGTAGAACAACGTACCGATTTAGATAAACTGGTAATCGACCTCGAGACAAATGGTACAGTTGATCCTGAAGAAGCAATCCGCAAAGCGGCAACAATCTTGCAACAACAAATTGCAATTTTTGTTGATCTTCAGAAAGACCAAACTCCAGTTGCTCAAGAGCCTCGTGAAGAAGTTGACCCAATCTTGCTTCGCCCAGTAGATGATCTAGAGCTTACTGTTCGTTCTGCTAACTGTTTGAAAGCAGAAAATATTTACTACATTGGTGATCTTGTTCAACGTACTGAAGTTGAGTTGTTAAAAACTCCTAACCTTGGTAAAAAATCGTTAACAGAGATCAAAGATGTTTTGGCATCGAAAGGCTTACAACTCGGTATGCGTCTTGAAAACTGGCCACCAGCTAGTCTTCGTATGGACGACCGTTTTGCCTATCGTAGCCGTTAATTAAGTAGGACTATCACCATGCGTCATCGTAATAGTGGTGTGAAATTAGGCCGTACAAGCAGCCATCGTAAAGCGATGTTCCAAAACTTGGCTAATTCTTTATTTGAACACGAGTTGATCAAAACAACTGTTCCTAAAGCTAAAGAATTACGTCGTGTTGCTGAGCCTTTAATCACTCTAGCAAAAAACGATACTGTAGCAAATCGTCGTTTAGCATTTGCTCGTACTCGTAATGCTGCAACTGTAGGTAAATTATTTACCGTACTCGGCCCTCGTTACAAAGAACGTAACGGCGGTTATCTACGTGTTCTTAAAGCGGGCTTCCGTGCTGGTGATGCAGCACCGATGGCTTACGTTGAGCTAGTAGATCGTGAAGTGAATACTTCAGCTGAATAATTGATTTTATTCAAAAAAGACCGGTTTTATACCGGTCTTTTTTATTTTTGATAATTACTAAAATTATAAAAATGTCCTCAAGTGACATAAAAAAACGGATAAACGGTCAAACTTGACATTGTGTATTGTCAAAATTGTGCTTTAATAAACTTATATTCTCAACAATGGGTATAAAAATAAAATGGAAAAGCAAGTTGATATTTTAATCATTGGCGCAGGTATCTCAGGAATTGGAGTTGCTGCCCATTTATCAAAAAATTCTCCACAACGCCAATTTGAAATTTTAGAGCGTCGTGAATCTTTTGGTGGAACATGGGATCTTTTCCGTTATCCTGGTATTCGCTCAGACTCAGATATGTCCACATTTGGTTTTAATTTTAAGCCGTGGTGTAAAGCGAATGTACTAGCTGATGGTGCTTCTATTAAAGGATATCTAGGTGAAGTTATTGATGAATATAAATTAAAAGAAAAAATTCACTTTGGTCATCGTGTACTTTCTGCTAATTATGATTCTGAATCAAAGAAATGGCAGGTTGTAATTGAAGATGGCAAGAAAAAACAACAGACTTGGATTGCTAATTTTGTTGTTGGGTGTACTGGTTACTATAACTATGATCAAGGATATGCGCCTTCTTTCCCAAATCAAGAAGCATTTAAAGGGCAACTCATTCATCCGCAGCATTGGCCTGAAAATTTAGATTACACAGGTAAAAAGGTCGTTATTATTGGTAGTGGCGCAACAGCGATTACTTTAGTGCCGGCAATGGCGAAAGGTGGGGCTGGTCATGTAACGATGTTGCAGCGTTCACCAACGTATATTGCTAGTGTGCCTTCTATCGACTTCATTTATGAAAAAACGCGTAAATTTATGTCTGAAGAAGCGGCGTATAAATTTACCCGTGCACGTAATATTGGTATGCAGCGCGCTATTTATGCATTGTCTCAGAAGCATCCAAAGACTGTACGTCGTTTACTCTTAAAAGCAATTGAAGTGCAGTTAAAGGGTAAAGTTGATATGAAGCATTTTACACCTTCATACAATCCTTGGGATCAACGTCTATGTGTAGTACCTGATGGTGACTTATTTAAGATTTTACGTGAAGGTAAAGCGAGTGTAGAAACTGATCAAGTTGAGAAATTTACTGAAAAAGGTATTTTACTTAAATCTGGTAAACATCTTGATGCGGATATTGTGATTTCTGCAACTGGTTTGCAAGTTCAAATTATGGGTGGGGTTCAGGCTACTATTGATGGCAAAACTCTTAATTCATCTGAACATATGCTTTACAACGGTGTTATGTTGAGTGATGTACCAAATATGGCCATGATTATTGGTTATGTAAATGCATCATGGACGCTTAAGGTTGATATCGCTGCAGAATATATTTGTCGCTTGTTAAACTATATGGACAAAAATAGTTATGATGAAGTGGTTCCGTCTGGTGATAAAACTGAAATGGAAGAAGATACTGTAATGGGTAAATTGTCTTCAGGTTATATCAGTCGTGCAGCACATGAGCTTCCAAAACAAGGTAAGCATGCTCCATGGCAAGTTACTAATAACTATTTAGAAGATAGAAAGTCACTAAAAAATTCAAAATTTGAAGATGGTGTTCTACATTTTCATAAACGTTTAGAAACGAATGAGCGTAAGCCAAAACTAGTATCTTAATAGATATTAGATAAATAAAAGGGGCGTAATGCCCCTTTTATATTGAATTTATTAAAGTGTTCTAGAGATTAATTCTTTCATAATTTCATTGGTACCTGCATAAATTCGATTTGCTCGATGATCTATGTAGGCACGAGCAATTGGATATTCAAGCATGTAACCATAACCACCATGTAATTGAAGACATTCATCTACAACTTTTGAGAACATATCTGAAATTTTATATTTAGCTGCTGCAGCAGCTTCCACACTCAATTTTTCTTCAAGTTGTAATTCCATACAACGATCTAGATAGGTACGGCAGAAATCTATTTCTGTTCTCAGTTCAGCAAGTTTAAAACGCGTATTTTGAAATGCACTAACAGGTTTGCCAAATGCTTTACGGTCTTTTGTATATTGGACAGTATGTGCAAATGCGGCTTCAGCGCCTGCCTGACAAATAATAGCGACTAGCATTCGTTCCCAAGCCAATTCTTTCATGAGCATGATAAAGCCCATGCCTTCCATACCTAAGAGATTTTCTTTAGGAACACGAACGTTATCAAAAAATAATTCGCATGTATCTTGGCCTTTCATTCCAATTTTATTAAGAGGCTTACCTTTGCTAAAGCCAGCTCTGTCTGCTTCAACAATAATGAGCGATAAGTTCGCTGAACCCTTGTCGTTATTACCCGTTTTACAAACGACTACGACCATGTCACATAAGTAACCATTGGTAATGAAAATTTTAGAACCATTAATGACATACTCATCGCCATCAAGTACAGCTGTGGTTCTCACTGCCTGTAAATCAGAACCAGTACCAGGCTCAGTCATGGCAATAGCCGTGACCACTTCTCCGGTTGCCATTTTTGGTAACCACTTTTGTTTTTGTTCTTCATTACCAAAGTTATTTACGTAATTCGCAACAATATCTGAATGTAAAGAAAAACCCGTACTAGAATCCATAGCATAAGCTTGTTCTTCAATTAAGATCATACTGTACAAGCGGTCTACTCCAGACCCACCATATTGCTCTGGCATTGTGGTGCAAAGAAGACCTAATTCTCCAGCCTTATTCCAAAGATCTCGATCAACATGTTGCTGTTTTTCATATTTTTCAATATTGGGAACAACTTCCTTTTCATAGAATTTACGTACTGTCTCGCGGAAAGCTTCATGCTCTTCGTTAAATAGTCGTCTCGGTAACATATTTGGAATAGGACGGATGGCACCAGATTGCATTTGTATTTCTTCCTTGGTTTAGGTGTGATGTTATTTCCTTAAACATACGGAAGCATTTCATGACGAACAATGTGATGAATGCTCAATTATAAGTACAAGATGATAAATTTGGTCAATTTGATATTTTTAGCGATCTTTGGAATGTGATCAGGTAAACTAGGTGCACTATCAACGCAGATGGGGAAATAAATGTCTGACGAAATGACCTTGGAAGAACGTAAAGTAATTTATCGAGCACGCCGCGGCTTAAAAGAAATTGACGTCTATTTTGACCCTTATGTAAAAAACTATTATTTAAATGCGGATCCGGCAGAAAAGGCCTTATTTGCAGAATTAGTAGAACAAGAAGATCCAGATTTGCTAGATTGGTTCATGGAAGTTTCTGAACCTCCACGCACAGAGTTACGTGAATTTATTTATAAATTAAAACAGTACGTACATGGCTAAACTGTTTTGATAAAAGAATTGAATTTTGAGCTGAAATATAGTCGTTTCTCGATAATATTTCAGCTTTTTATTGGCTTGAGTTTAGCAATCCTACTTTATCAATTGTTATCACCTATGTGGTGGCTATTTAGTCTGATCCTTTTATCTATTGGTTTCCTATTATTTTTAAAACAATCACGAATTTCTCAAATTGCATATTTAGATCAAAAATCTTGGTCAGTTGTTTATCTTCCTAAAAAAGTGATTTACCGTGTAGAAATTAATAAAATAATTGATTATCAGCTATTTATGATGATTTATTTTGAGGGGGCACCTGTGAAAGTAGCCATAATTTGGTTTGATCAACTTCCTTTGCAGTATTGGAGGAAGTTAAAAGTCCTACAGAAACTTCATTAATTGTTAGACAATTCTACATTTGTATATTTATTTAAAAATTATAAAAAACAATAACTTAATCTTTATTTTTTTGCTTGAGATCAGGATTGTCTAATTAAAATATAGAAAAAAGCTAAGGAAATACAATTGTCTGACAATTTCACCTATGGGTATCTATTTGATCGGTTAAAGTACAAACACCAACGTAAAGTGTGTCGGAGGTCTCAAAATGGAGATGCCAACATGGTCGTTCTTGGTCATTGCCATCATTCTGGCAGTGGTGATAGGAAGAGCAGGAACTTTACTCAGGGAACATCTTAACAGAGTTAATTTTAACAAAGTTAAGAGACAGAGGATGCAAGGTCGTCGATCAGTCAATTATTAAATTGGTTAGTCGATTAATTTCATCAAGTGTCCAGTTTATAACTGGGTGCGATTGTAGTAAGGAGGTCTCTCATGGAGATTTCAATGTGGATGTTTCTGTTAATTGCAGTAGTTATGGCTGTGGTAGTAGGAAGAGCAGGAACTTTACTTAAGGATTATATAGAACAAAAATAATATAAGCCGTTAAAAGCTTATCTCAGTTAATAAGTAGCATGTGCTGAACCGTCGCAATGCTACTTTTTTTTGCCTAAAATTTCTGTTTCCCAGAAAAACTGTCAATTTTATCTGCTGTGAAGTGTGTCAAAGTATAAGCGCTACAATTAGAGTAATTACTCTTTTATTCAAGATATGCATCTGCTAATGTACATCTGAAAAGGAAAAAACAAATTACATAGAGGACAGGAAGATGTCTAAAGTCCAAAAAATAAGCCAAGGTTTGGCGATGAGTTTTCTTGCAGCTTCAGTTTTATCAGGTTGTTCATACGTCGTGAAAACCGGAGCAAATGTTGCTTTAGGTTTTACGGAAAAGCACGTCGTTCCGCCTATTCTGGCAATGCAAGATGCTGAAATGGTTTGTAATACTGGTAGTGCTTTAACACCAGCAATCATGTCTACTAAAGGTATGGGTGCAGATCCAACGCGTGTTGCGGTATTAATGTATGCGGCTTCAGGTGTATGTGCTGAGAATCAAGCATTAGAACAGGAATTACGTTATTTGCGTGCATCAAAAGCAGGGCAAGTAACTGAAGCTCAAGATGCACGTATTGCACAAAAGCGTTGGGCAGCAATTGCTGCTGAGCGTCAATATACAGGCTATAAGTTGTTTGCTGATCGTTGGGAATCTAAATATAAATACCATTTAGGTGATTCTTGTCCAACAATGCGTAGTGATACTGATCAAACAGTTTATTTACTTGGAATGATTAGTGGCCTTCAGGCTGTGACCAATGATATTAACTCTGGTGGCGCAGTCAATGTTCCAAAGGATATCGCCGCTATTGTAGAGCGTGGCATGGTTTGTCTAGATAATGAAAAATTCTGGGGAGCGCCTAACGCAACGCGTGCTGTTATCTGGACTTTATTACCTGGGGCAGATGAAGGGAAACCTGATCCATACCAAACTCTAAAACAGTCAATGCAGATTGGCGAGCAAAAAGGTGTTCGCTTATCTCATGCTTTATATGCAGTAGCTGCTCAAGCAAGTGGTGATGATGCAAAAATCCGTGATGCATTAAGATCATATGCCGCTTCTCAAGCTGATGATAAGCCTGTTAATCCGAACTTTAAGTTAATCGATAGTATGGCAGGTCTGATTGTACGCGGTATTTCTGACCGCTACTGGACTGAGCATACTGGTGTGCGTACTGGAGATGATGGCATGTCACATTTCTGGGACGATAAGAACGAAGGTGCAGCAGAGCTAGATGAGTTATTTGATGGCGGAGCCGCATCTGAAGCTCCTGCGGATTCATCTGCTCCACCAGCAGCACAGTAAACATATTTGAAAGACTAACTTCTTGCGAGTCTATTGTTAAGTTCTACAATAATTGTAAGAAGTTTAATTTCAAGGAGTGTGCCATGAAAGATCATGTACTGAATAATAAAGTGCTTTTGGTCGCAGTGTGCATTTCCATATCTGCATGTCTACAAGTATTTCCTGATACTTTTATTTATTGGCGGGAAAGTTTACTTGGTGAATTCTGGCGTTTATGGACTGCACATTGGGTACACGTTGGGTGGATTCATTTCCTTTTAAATATGATGGCATTCGCCTGTTTACCGTTTATTTTTCCGCACACCAAAGCGTGGCATCTTTTAAGTCTACTTTTACTGTTGCCACCTTTCATTAGCTTGGTCTTCTATTTTTATTTACCTTATATCGAGGCATATGCTGGTTTGTCAGGTGTTTTACATGGGCTCTATACAGCAGTTGCTTTAGTTTATTTGCAATATCGTAAAGAACGGAATTTTGCTTTTCTGGTCTTAGGATTAATTATTGCAAAACTGATATGGGAAAATACTTTTGGGCAAACAGGAACTGCCCAGTTAATAGGGAGCCCAGTTTTAACTGAAGCTCACTTATATGGAGCAATTGGTGGAGCAATCTTTGGGGGCTGCTATTGGCTTGCTCAAAGATTAAAAAAGAAATATTGACAATACAAACTGTTAAAAAAGTGATTTTAGTCATTCTTTATTAATAAAGTTTGATGCAAATTTGATCGTTGAATAAAGGGATTGGTAGAAGGGGGAAGGAATTAACCCCTGACCAAGAAAATTGCATGACTCAAACTCCTGTTTTTCAGGTTTTTGGGAGAACAAAATTGGAATATTTATGCAAGAACATCAAGAAAAAAGATCTGGATTAGGTCTGTTGGGTTATATCTGGAACGAATGGATCTCAACATTCGTCATCCTCATTCTACTATTAATGACACTAATCATTGGTACCGGGGAGATGATCCACGGACAATTATTACGTATCGGGGAACGTCTTTATGGTGATCCTGCGATAGGTATGCAATATTCATTTTTGCGTGCTGAACCTGAAAAACCGACTTGTGATCGACATCCAAATATCGATGCTCAAGTCAAAGAACAAATGAAAGCGAATGCATCTGATGATTTTTCGAGTTTCTTTGGTGCAGCGTCAGAAAGTGATGTCCGTGCATCGCTTCTCGCAGCGCAGCAACAATGTGATGAGAAATATCAGGCGTATGATAAAACCATTAAATATATCGAAGCTAACCCAGGGGTACGTACTTATCGCGCCATCGAGACAGGCTTCTTTGGTATTTTTAAATTTGGTACAGAAAATCGAGCAATTTTACTGATTTTTATGGTTCTAATTTCTGCGATTACAGCATCGTTAAAATTTCACCATATTGGCTTACGTAATCCGGCAACAAAAATAGATTATAAAGTCTATTCCATCTTTATGGTGGTTGCTAATGCTCTACTCAGTTTCTCTGTAATTAGCCAGTATCGTTCAGTTATCAATTCTGGGGTGACACCTACCTATGAAACAGTAACTATTTACTGGATATGGATGATTTTATTTGTTGTTCTGACTTTGATTAGTCTTTATCAATTATTTGTTTCACCTCCACCAAAACGTGAAGGCGGTAATATTGGCTTAGCTCTACTAAGTGTGCCTTTATATGCTTACATGGCTTTGATTACGGGCATAGTATTCACATTCTTTATGGATTATCCAATGGGGCAAGGGATTTACCTTGGTTTATTGGTTGAATTCTCAGGTATTTTCTTAAACCTTGCCTTGTTTATTTGGGCAGGTATGCTTTTAACTCAAACACGCGTTATGGACTTGTTCCTTAATGTGCTTCGCCCATGGAATTTGGCACCAGAAACTTTAACATGGTTGATTCTAATTGCAGCTGCGGTACCGACGGCTTATACAGGCGCGTCAGGTATTTTCGTTATTGCAGCAGGTGCAATTATTTATAAAGAAGTCTGGAATGCGGGTGCTCGCCGTCAATATGCATTGGCTGTATCTGCAATGTCTGGTTCTTTAGGGGTAGTAGTACGTCCATGTCTACTGGTCGTTTTAATTGCGATGCTGGACAGCCGTCATGTAACGTCCGATGAGTTGTTTGGCCATGGTGTTTATGTATTTTGGTTAACAGCATTTATTTTCTTGGGTGTTTCATTACTCTTGGCTGAAGAGAAGTTCCGTGTAAATTCGCCAAAAGTTGCGATTCCAGGCATGATGCGCGCCTTTATACCTGTAATTCCATACATTCTGATCACTGCTGTTGTTCTTGCTATTTATAAATATGCGTTAGACACAGGAATGAATGAATTTACTGCTCCAGTAATTTTGCCATTAGTCCTGATCGCAATGATTTTGTATGACAAATTGGTAGCGCCAAAAGAAGATCCTGCGATCAATATTCATGAGGCGATTGTTCGTGAACACGAACAGAAATCACCATTCCTTCGAGCACATGATCCGCATAGTTCTCAGTTCCGTCTTGGTTTTGGTGGAGCGCTGCGTTTTGCAACTTCAGAAACTGTAGGCCATATTGGCGCACTAATTATTCTGATGGCATTGTCTGCAAGTGTTGGTGGTTTAATTGAACGTTCTGAAGTGGTTGAATTATTGCCGACTCATTTAGGTAGTATCTATATATCATTAGCATGTATTGCACTGTTACTTGCCATTATTGGTATGTGTACAGATCCATTTGGTGCTGTAATTTTAGTTGCTGCAACCATTGCGCCTGTAGCATACGAAAATGGTATTCATCCAATTCATTTCTGGATGATTGTGTTGGTTGCATTCGAATTTGGTTATGTAACTCCACCAGTTGCCTTGAACCATCTACTCACGCGGTTGTCCGTCGGAGATGATGAAGTGAACGCTGCTGATGCTGAAGCGAAAGAGAAATATACAAGTTTCTACTTCCGTTATGAGCGCTGGTTGCTACCAATTATTGTTTTATTCTCATCACTGGTATTGGTAACTTATGTGCCATATGTATTTAAGCTATTCGGTTGGTATCATTAACTTAAATTAAAGTATTGGTTATACAAAAAGCCTTCCTAAATGGAGGGCTTTTTTATTAAGAAGATTCAATAAATTTAGGAAAAAGAATGGCTGGAATTATTAATTAAAATAAAAAAAGCTAAAGTTATCTGTCTTTAGCTTTTTTTATTTCCCATTGAAAAACTATTGCTGTTTGAGCTGAGTTTCAAGCAATTTAACTTGTTCTTCTTTGAGTTTAGTTAATTGATCAGCATCAGCATGCTGAGCTTTTAAAGTTGCTTCCTGATCTTTTAGCTGGCGATGGATATCATCGAGTTTAGACACTTCTTCTTTTGCTAAAGACTCTTGAGCCGGTACAGGCTGTTTGAGTACATCTTCATTCACAAGCTGTTGTGAACTTGCAGCTTCTGCTACAGGTTCTGAACTTGATGATGGATCAGCGGTTTTAGCAGGAGCGGGCGTCGAAACAGGTTGAGGATCAACCATTGGTGCGGATGACTCGGTTTTTTTGAAAAACCATTGTGCAGCTAAAAAAAGCACTACAAGAATGCTTAAGCCCCCAATTAAAATCCACAATAGTTTTGAGTTTTGTTTTCTTTGTAGTGGCATCTCTAAGACCTTTAGTCAGGACGACGAGGCTTGAACTGTATTACTCCAACTTCATCAGGTACAGCGGGCGCTTCAGGCTCATCAATATGAGTCGGACGATTTTCACTATAACCGCATTCGATACATTCAATCCATTCGTCTTCAGCGGTGGTTAGCATGACAATCCGATCTGTTGCTTCACATTTTGGACATTTAGCCCCAGCAATGAAACGTTTTTTCATCTTTATCACCCTAACCACACGATCAATTTAGGCCTATAGTTTAAGCGGTTTTAGTGTCATTCGTCCAACCTTGATGACGTAACAGTGCATCAATTTTAGGTTCACGGCCACGGAAACTCACAAATGCTTCAAGTGCAGTATCCTTACCACCCACTGCTAAGATTGCCTGACGGAATTCTTTGCCAGTTTGAGTGTTGAAAATACCTTCGTGTTCAAAACGGTCAAATGCATCACTTGCTAAAACTTCTGCCCATTTGTAAGAGTAATAACCTGCCGCATAACCACCAGCAAAAATATGACTGAAGCTATGCTGGAAGCGGTTGTAATCCACGGCAGGAACAACTGCATACTGCTTACGAATGTCATCTAAGGTCTGCTGAATTTGCTCACTATTCAACGCAGGTGTTTTAGTGTGAATAGTCAAATCAAACAATGCAAATTCAAGCTGACGTAAAGTTTGCATACCAGACTGGAAGAATCGTGCATTTAATAAAGCATCGAGTAATTCTTGTGGCAAAGTTTGTTTACTATCGATGTGTTCACTTAATACATCTAGGCTTTCTTTATCCCATGACCAGAATTCCATGAACTGGCTTGGTAGCTCTACTGCATCCCAAGCAACACCATGAGTTCCTGCAACGGAAATATTATCTACTTCAGTTAGCATGTGATGTAAACCATGTCCAAACTCATGGAATAATGTGATCACTTCATCATGGGTGAGTAAAGCAGGTTGATCGCCTACTGGAGGCGTGAAGTTACACACCATGTAGCAAATTGGTTTTTGTAAACCATGAACAGTTTGCATGCGTGAGCGGAAACCATTCATCCATGCACCGCCACGTTTACCCGTACGTGCATAGATGTCAAAGAAGAAGCCACCAATCACTTGGCCTTGATCTTCTAATTCAAAATAACGTGCATCAGGGTGCCAGACTGGTGCTTGTCTTTCGATGATGCTAATACCATATAAGCGCTGCACGATTTGGAATAAACCTTGAATGACTTTAGGTGCAGGGAAGTATGGTTTTAATGCTTCTTGCGATAAGTTGAATTGTTGCTGTTTGAGTTTTTCAGAATAGTAAGTACTATCCCAAGGTTTAAGTTCGTCAATACCATCTTGCTTGGCAATCTCTTGAAGTTCAGCAACTTCTTGAAGAGCAGGGGAACGAGCATGCTCAGCGAGATCAACTAAAAAGTCATGTACAGTTTTTACATCTGGTGCCATTTTGCTCGCAAGAGAATATTCAGCATAGTTGTTGAAACCAAGTAACTTCGCCATTTCCTGACGAAGACTTAAAATTTCTTCCATAATTTTGCTGTTATCAAACTCAGTTTGTTCGGACTGATCAGATGCACGAGTGACATAAGCTCTGTAAAGCTCTTCACGCAAAGCGCGGTCATCTGCATACGTCATGATTGCAAAATAAGCTGGGAAATCTAGAGTTGCTACAGCTTGATCGAGTTCACGTTGTTTACCGTATTGTTTTAATAACTCAACATTACTTTCAGGAAGACCTTTTAGCTCAGTTTCTGTAAGCGGTTTAAAGTACGCTTGTGTTGCATCAAGTACATGGTTAGAAAAATCAGAAGAAAGCTGTGAAAGGCGAGCAGAAATATCTGCATAGCGTTTTTTCTCTTCGCCCTCTAAAGCCACACCAGAAAGTTTAAAATCACGTAAAGCGAGTCGAATAGCACTTTGTTGGGCTGGACTAAGAGACGTATAGCCCTGACCATCGTGGATATGCTGATAAGTTTGATAGAGCGCCGTGTGTTGGCCAAGTTGAGTGTAATATTCACTCAAGGCTGGTAATAACGATTGATAGACTTCTCTGGTTTCAGCATTGTTCATCACCGCATTAAAATGTGATAAAACACCCCATGATTCACTAAGGTTGTTTTCAAGTGTATCGACTTGTTCAAGTACGGCAAGTTGTTGAGCGGTATCAGTAGGTACAGCGGTAAGTGTATTTAAAAATTCTTGGCCTGCTTGAATCGCTTGTTGGATGTCTTGTTTTAAATTTTCTAATTTAATTTCATCAAAACGCGGGGTTGGTAAGGTCGCTTGCTGTAAAGTCATTGCTGTTAGCCACATTATTTTTTAAACATGTTATTAGATGTAGGTCCTCTCAAGCCAGAAATCAAGTTTAATGTGCAAAATAAGCTTTTTAAAAAGAAATAAGTCCCAAATCGGGACTTATTTCTAGGCTGGCAACATCTAGTGTTTAATTATTCAGCCTTTGATTTTGCATTGGCCTTTTTCTTTTTAGGCTTAGACTTTTTCTTTACTTTTTCTGGTTTACTTTCGGCTTTTGCAGAAGGTTTTTTACCAGACTTTTTAGTATAAGAACTCGCCTTAGCTTTTTCTTTCTTTTTATGAACAGGTCTTTCACCCTCACTACTTGTTGGTTTACTGAAAACTTCTTCAGTTGCCTGTGAAGAGGTTTTAGTTGTGCGTGGAGCTCGGCTACGAACGACTCTTCCTGCATGCGTGACTTGTTGAAGAAGCTGGAAGTCAATTTTACGTTCTTCAAGATTTACGCCAGCCACCTGAATTTTAACTTCATCGCCTAAACCAAAGACTTGACCACGATTTTGACCTACCAGATTTTGGCTCGCTTGGTCATAAATAAAGAAGTCATCGCCGAGTTGGCTAATATGAATCATGCCATCGACGTATAGATCTTTAAGTGTAATGAATAAACCAAATTCGGTTACTGCACTTACGATACCAATAAACTCGTCACCCAAATGCTGTTGCATATAGTGACACTTCAACCAAGTTGTTACGCTACGAGAAGCTTCATCTGCACGGCGTTCAGTTTGAGAAAAATGTTCACCAGCATCATCAAGCGCAGCACCAGAGAGTGGATAAGGCTTTTGTTTCAAGTGTGCCTTAATAGCACGGTGTAACAATAAATCTGGGTAACGACGGATTGGCGAAGTGAAATGGGTATAGGCTTCATAAGCCAAACCATAGTGTCCCGCATTTTTTGCGCCATAATAAGCTTGCATCATTGAGCGTAATAAAACGGCATGAATACTTGGTGCATCAATACGGTCTTTGGTCGCTTCAATAACTTTTTGATAGTCTGCTTGAGTTGGTTGGTCAGGGAAGGGTAGACCAAGCAATTTCACAAAGTCTTTTACTTTTTGAATACGTGAAAACTCTGGAGCTTCATGCACACGATATAACATTGGAACATCATGTTCTAATGCATATTCAGCTGCAGCAACGTTAGCAAGCAACATACATTCTTCAATGAGCTTATGTGCTTCATTACGTGTACGTGGCAAAATTTCTTTAATTCCACCCAACTCATCAAAAGTCATGTACGTTTCAATGGTTTCAAATTCCATTGCATGGCGGTCAGCACGCAAGTTTTTCAAAATTTGATAAAGCTGGAAAAGTGTATTTAAAGATTTATGAACATCACGATCTTTTGGAATCGCATCTGTTGCGCCTTCAAAGTATTGCGCTACCTGTGTATAGGTCAAACGTGCTTTTGAGTGCATAACCGACGGATAAAAATCGTAACCAGTTACACGGCCTGAACGAGAGAGCTTAAGGTCACAGATCATACATAAGCGGTCTACGTGAGGATTCAGAGAACACAAGCCGTTTGACAAAGCCTCTGGTAGCATTGGTAATACAAAGTGTGGGAAATATACCGAAGTGCCTCGTTCCTCAGCTTCTTCGTTGAGGGCTGAGTCTAAGCGTACATAATGGCTGACATCGGCAATTGCGACTACAACGCGGTAACCCCCACCCGGACGTTTTTCTGCATAAACTGCATCATCAAAATCCCGAGCGTCCTCACCATCAATTGTAACTAATGCCAAATCTCTTAAATCAATACGACCTTCACGGTCTTGAGCAGATGGCTCTTTAAAACTTTCTGCTTCTTTTAATACCTGATCTGGAAATTCATATGGCAAACCAAATTCAAGAATGGTTTGTGGAATGATAATTTCTGTATCAGCTTTGTCTGCCATAGACTGAATAATATGTGCTGTTGAAAACTCTTCACGGGTCGGATAGCTATCAATTGCAACACGTAGCATATCGCCAACATTCGCCCCAGCATGTTTTACGAGTTCTTTTTCTAAAGGAATAGGCTGATGCTGATTGGGATTGTTGGGTTGAATAAAATATTCACCCTCATGAACTGACAATCTACCAATTAATTGTTTAACACGATGCTGTAAAACTTCTGTGATAAAACCCCAAGGTTTACCTTTACGGTCTACTGAAGTCTGGCGCACTCTAACTCGATCACCATTAAATACTAAACGTAATTCACGTTCAGGAAGTAAAAGATCGGTTTGACCATCAATATGTGCTGTACCTAAACCTTTACTATTAATATAAACAGTTGCTTCATATGTTGGTTGATCTGCCACCAACTGAAATTTAAAACCGTCTTTCATGATTTGACCATCACGAACCATAGCACTTAAACGATGACTTAATGCTTCGATACTTTTTTGGTCATGAATATTAAAATGATCGACAAGCTCTGCATGAGATTGTGGTGTTTGCAACTGCTCCAACGTATCTAAAATCAGAGTACGGCTTGGAATAGGATTGTCATAACGTTCAGCTTCAGCTTTCGCTTCAGGGTCAGCCCAGTTTTTTGTCATGTCGTTTTGTTTCACGCTTGGCAGATAAGTTTAGCATAAGCTATGCAGACCCGAACTGCACGTTCAGGTTTGCAATAATGTGTTATGCACTACAGTATTTTGATGAAGAAATAATATCTATCTTAACAAGCGTTTGATCGAAAAAGACGAAAATAATGAGGAAATTGCTTAAAAAATAATTCATTGAACTAAAAAACAAGAAAATTTCAGTATGATGACTTGAACAATGTGGTTTTAGTTTGTATTATGGCGGCTCGTTCCGGTGAGGTGGATGAGTGGCTGAAATCACTTCCCTGCTAAGGAAGCATACCTATTACTGGTATCGAGGGTTCGAATCCCTCTCTCACCGCCATTTACTTAATGCGCTCATAGCTCAGCTGGATAGAGCACTTGGCTACGAACTAAGGGGTCGGGAGTTCGAATCTCTCTGAGCGCACCAACTTGAAGAATTAACCGCTTTTATAGCGGTTTTTTTGTGCTTATTTTTTAGTAATTTTAATAAATCTAAATTTATAACTTTTTAATTATATTAGAGATAATCATAAATGAACCTAGCTTTATTTGATTTTGATGGCACCATCACTCATAACGACACATTCAGCTTGTTTCTTAAATTTTCTTTAGACAGAAAAACACAACTCGTCGGTGGTATTCGGCTTGCACCGTATATAGCTGGCTATAAACTTGGTTGGGTAACGGATAAAACCATTCGAACTAAGCTCTGCCAAGTAGGATATGTGGGTTATGACGCGAATTCCCTAAAAGATATAGGACAAGAGTTTGCTAAAAAGGTACTTCCTATATGTGTTCGTGAAAATGCTTTGGAGCGTATTCTCTGGCATAAACAACAAGGTGATCAGATTGTTGTTGTATCAGCATCATTAGGTGTTTATTTAGAAAGTTGGTGTCATTCTTTAGGTTTAGATGTTATATGCAACCAACTTGAAACACATAATGGTATTTTAACAGGCCATTTTATTGATGGTGATTGTGGTTATTTGGAAAAAGTAAATAGAATAAAAAATAAATATGATTTAAGCCAATACCCGACCATATATGCTTATGGTGATACTCCTAATGATTATGCAATGTTGGAATTAGCACATAAAAAGTATTATAGATGGCAAGAGATTGATTAGTATTAAATTAATATTTGAAACTATATTAAATCAGAAAGCCACTTATAAAAGTGGCTTTCTTTTAATGATATTAAACAGTATGGAAAGAATTATCTAAGAAGTTATCAGTAAGTAATGACTGAGGTACGATAGTATGCGTTGCATTTGTTACGCTAGTTACTGTAGACGTTACTCCACCGAGTAGGCTGCCACTTGTTAATCCACCAAGTAAATTAGAAATGACATCTAAGCCACCTTGACCAGTCACCCCACCAGTTAAGCTACCCACGATATCCGTTACGATACCAATAGGGTTTTCTGTACCACCAGTAACGCCACCAGTTAAACCGCCTAGAAGGTCAGTCACTACACCGAGTGGACTATCACCGCTAACACTACCAGTTAAACCTCCAACAAGATCAGTTACTACGCCAAGAGGGCTATCACCACCAGTAACTCCACCAATAGTGCCTGTTACACCGCCCAGGATTTCTGTTAATAAACCAGTTGCAGTAGAACCATTAGTAATAAGTGTACCGATAATGCCAGTCGCTGATTCAGTTGCACCTTGAATATCACCACCGACTAAGTCAGATACAACTTCAAGAGCACCATTTACTGTGTCTCGAGAAGTTTCGAAAGTTAGTGTGCCGAGGTCAGCAATTTCAGAAACAGGATGTTCTACTTGTGGAAGAATACCGATAATCGTATCCGCTACGGTATCAATACCTGTATTAATAATTTCAGTTTTTAGGCTTTCAACGCCTTGAAGAATATCGATACCGCCTTGAACTACGTCGATTACTGGAGAGATTGGAGATGTTCCACCACCAATACCACCTGTTACGCCGCCGATGATGTCAGTTACGACTTCAAGAGGGTTACCAGCAGCACCGCCCGTTACACCGCCGATGATGTCAGTCACAACTTCAAGAGGATTACCAGCAACGCCGCCTGTTACACCGCCGATGATGTCAGTCACAACTTCAAGAGGGTTACCACCAACACCACCTGTTACGCCATCGATGATGTCAGTCACAACTTCAAGAGGGTTGCCGCTAACACCGCCTGTTACGCCACCAACTACATCTGTAACACTTCCTGCAACACCAGTGATAATACCAGCAGCAGTTGTACCATTATTGATAAGTGTACCCAGAATACTAGTTGCTGATTCAGTTGCACCTTGGATATCTCCGCCAACTAAATCAGAAACAACTTCAAGTGCACCGTTTACCGTGTCGCGAGAAGTTTCGAAAGTTAATGTGCCGAGGTCTGCAATTTCAGAAACAGGATGTTCAGTTTGTGGGAGAATACCAATGATTGTGTCGGCAACAGTGTCGATACCTGTATTAATAATTTCAGTTTTTAGGCTTTCAACGCCTTGAAGAATATCGATACCACCTTGAACTACGTCGATTACTGGAGAAATTGGTGATGTGCCGCCACCGATACCACCCGTTACGCCACCGATGATGTCGGTTACGACTTCAAGAGGGTTACCACCAACGCCGCCTGTTACACCACCGATGATGTCAGTCACAACTTCAAGAGGGTTACCACCAACACCACCAGTTACGCCACCAACTACATCGGTAACACTTCCAACCACACCAGTGACAATACCTGTAGCAGTTGTACCATTATTGATAAGTGTTTCAACAATACCTGTTGCTGACGCAGTTGCGCCTGAGATATCTCCACCGACTAAATCAGAAACAACTTCAAGAGCACCATTTACCGTGTCGCGAGAAGTTTCAAAAGTTAATGTGCCAAGTTCTGCAATTTCAGAAACAGGATGTTCAGTTTGTGGGAGTACTCCAATGATTGTTCCAGCAACAGTTTCAATGCCAGTGTTGATAATTTCAGTTTTTAGGCTTTCGACACCCTGAAGAATATCAATACCACCTTGAACGACATCAATGACTGGGGAAATTGGTGAAGTTCCGCCAGTCACACCACCTATAACATCAGTGACTACTTCAAGAGGATTGCCACCAGTTACACCACCCACAACATTGGTTACTGTTTCTAATGGATTTGTAGAACCGACAGTACCAGTTACAGTGCCAACTACATCAGAAACTAAGCCGGTTGCTGTGTGGGTAACAGTATTCGTTACTGTAGAAATAACATTTGAAAGTAAGCCTGATGTTGAAACGTGTGCATCAACAGAAGAACCCGTGTTTACAGTGGTATTTACCGATACAACATTACCCAAGTCTTGAGTAACTTTTGAGATCGAAGATACGAGATTTTTTAGTAAAAACATGTTGGTCTATTTCCTATATAATTATGTATTTTTAAGTAAGTATTATTTATTGCGCTACATAATTAATGAGATGTGCATCTCATTAATTGGAATTTAGTATTGGTTAGATATCAAAAGCTGTCAATGTGTATTTTTGGTCACATTTTTTAATATTAAATAATATTTAAAGAAAGAATAATTCATTTAATTTAGACGTAAAAATAATAATGGTTTTTATATAATATTTTTTTAATTAATTATATTTTTTCTTATATTTCCACTTATTTGAAGCAGTATATTAGATAAATTTTACTGAAGTCTATAATGTTAAGGCTTAGCTAGAAATATATTATTTCTATAATGTTGAGTGAAATGGTCGACTTTAGCTTTTAGATATATGGCGAAATACATCAAAAAGTCTATAAAACTTATTTGAAAAAAAATATTTCAAATACATCTTAGGTAAGAAACCCATCAATAATTTTAGCTACTATTTTATGTAAAAGAGAGGTGTGGCTAAGAACTAGACGGTTGATGACAGAAAGATGAAAAAAGGCTTCCTAAGCTTTAAAAAATGCGTATAATGCGCAACATCAAGTACGCGCTCATAGCTCAGCTGGATAGAGCACTTGGCTACGAACTAAGGGGTCGGGAGTTCGAATCTCTCTGAGCGCACCACTTGAAGAATTAACCGCTATATATAGCGGTTTTTTTGTGCCTATTTTTTGTCATTTTTGTTCAAAGCTAGTGCCGGTGGCAACCAGCTTTGAAAAGAATTAAAAAGTAGAAAATTAGCCAAATGTTTTAAAGCGGCTTTCATCTTCAATAAAAGCTTTTTCTCCGGCTTCGCCTTCGATTGAACCAAATACTAATTGGGCTCTTAATTTCCAGTGAGCGGGAACATTAAACGCAGCATTAATTTTCTCATCAATGATTGGATTATAGTGTTGCAAAGAAGCACCAATGCCTTGTTCAGCCAGTACGTTCCATACCGCAAATTGTGCAATTGCTGTTGAGTGCTCAGACCAGATTGGAAAATTATCTGCATATGCTTCAAATTGTTCTTGTAGACCTTTAATCACATGTTGGTCTTCAAAAAATAAAACTGTACCTGCACCTGCTGCAAAACTTTGGATTTTCTGTTCAGTTCCAGTTAGGGCTTCTGCTGGAATAATCGTTTTTAATACATCTAAAACAATATTCCAGAAATTTTGGTGGGATTGATCAAATAAAATTACAACGCGAGAAGACTGGGAGTTGAATGCAGATGGGCTATGTTTTACAGCCTCTTGAATTAATCTTTCAATTTCAGTTGGGGACTGTTTTAAGTTCTTTCCTATTGAATAAATTGAACGACGTTTTTTAATTAATTCTAAAAAGCTTGGTTCATTTGAAAGATTCGTCTCTTGAGTGGCTTGCGTAACCACATCTTTTGAGACTGTTGCTTTTTGATTTAAGCCAAATAATTTTGCAAAAAAAGACATGAGACATTCCACTAAAAAGGTGACGCTGTTATTGTAGAAACTTTAAAAAGTGAAATAAGCTCAAAAAATATGAATCTACGTTCCATATATGCAACGAAAAATATTTTGCAACCAAACCATAACAGCTCCTTTTAAACAAAACAAAAAATAGCCTTTGATTCATTTTAAAGCTGAAATGAATATGCTCTAATAGTTTCGATTTATTGAGTATTGATGCATTGCAATGACTGAGCAAAAAACAGCTTTATCTTTACGTTACTATTTGAATTTAGAAGAATCACAAGATGGATTTTCGTTAGTAACATTTGGGAAAAAACAATTTACCCGTTTTCTAACACCTGCGATTAGTATTGCAATTATTATCTGGGGACTTTATTTAGGTTTCTCTGGCGTTGGCCGATATTATGTTGGATTAGGTTTGTTTTTTCTAGTAATGCAAGGGTTGATGCGTTATTGGCTTTTACCGATGTTATTTAAACGTCAATTTGTTCGTTACCAGTTTGGAAAGAGCGAGCAGGGAATCGACCTTTATCAAGATTATTTTGAGCTTTATTCCAGTGAACGTAAGCAAGTTGTGCAATATGCGGATGTGCAAACCTTTGCTAAAGGTAAGCTGACGTACATGATTGAGTTAAAAAACAAAACTGTAATTATTGTTCCAAAACGAGCATTTACACAGGTTTCAGATCAAACGATATTTGAAAACACATTTAAGAAATAAATTATTGGAATTATTAGCCGCAACAACAAAGGAAGCCTCATGAATACTCGTCCTTCAAAAATCGTTTGCGTAGGCAGAAGCTATGCTGATCATGTCAAAGAATTAAATAATGCTATGCCTGACAAGCCTATATTATTTATTAAACCACCTAGTAGTTTGATTGGTTTAAATGACGGTATTTCCTGGAATCCAGCTTGGGGCAGTTGTCATTTTGAGTGTGAATTAGTTTTACGTATTGATCAGCCTTTAAAAGGTGAAACAAATCCTGTAAAAGCATTAAAAGCGATTGGTGCAGTAACATTAGGTCTGGATTTAACAATGCGTGATTTACAGAATGATCTGAAAAGTAAAGGTCATCCATGGGAACGTGCAAAAGCTTTTGACGGTGCTTGTGTATTAGCTGATTGGGTAGATGTGAGCGAAATTACAGATTGGCAAGAAACTAAATTCACTTTCCATATTAATGATGAATTACGTCAAGATGGTAATACGGCATTATTAATGTTTACTATTGGTGATCTATTAGCTGATATTAATCAGGTCTTTTCACTAGAACCAGGTGATGTAATTATGACAGGTTCACCTGCTGGTGTTGGGCCATTACACTCGGGTGATCAGTTAAAAATGACATTGAAAGGTGCAACTCAAGATTTTGTATGGAAAACTTTTGTGAAAGCATAAGCTATTCCTAAATTTTCCAATAAAAAACCCTATTATTTTTTCAATAATAGGGTTTTTTATTGTCTAGAAGTGGGAGATATTTATATTAATAAATAGTTTTATTTTTTCTATTTCTCTTCAAAAATTGTTGAAAGAGGAATAGAAAGTTTTGCAGCTAAATAATCATTAGACTCGATTAAGGCAGGACCAATTTTTTCCATCCATTCATCGTCATCATGTACATTTTGAACATCTTGGCGTAAAGGTAATGGGTATGGAAGAGCGGTAAAGAAAGTCCAAAAGTCGACTTGAGACAAATTACGTGCAAGAACATATTCATCTTTATCTGTGCGTTTAACTAAATTTTGCTCTTCAAGTAAAAGGACATATGAAGGCCAGCGCCCAATCTCTCCACGGCCTAAAATTTCTAAAGCCTCTTTGTCACTTACACTTTCACCAACTTTTTGCTTTTTATAAAATAGTTCTAAAATATCGAGTAACATTAATACAGGATGTCTTTTTTGCTCTTTGCCTGAATGGAAAGCGGTAAGTGCAAAACTCACTTCGACCCCAAGTAAAACAATATTCCAAGACAAGAAAACCCATAATAGAAAAATAGGTACTGCTGCAAATGCTCCGTATATAATTTCATAACTGGTAAAGTTTGACATCAAAAAGCCAAATAAGTTCTTGAGTATTTCAAACAATACAGCACTCAAACATGCGGCAATTGCTGCTGAAAATAGCGGAACTGTGCGGTTGGGAATAGTCCAATATAAAATAAAGAACCCCAAAACAGTAAGAAGAAAAGAAATGAGCCAAAGTAGAAAGGCACCATCAAGTTGATAACCTGTAAAGTTATTACTTAATAAATTCATCGATGCAACAGTTGATGAAATAACAAAGGCACTACCTAAGATAATGGGACCAAGCGAAATAATAGTCCAGTAGCGCATAAAACCTACAATACCACTGCGGGTTTCTTTTACTCGCCAAATACGATTAAAGGCAGTTTCAATTGTTGTCAGCATTAGAACTGTTGTGACGAATAAAAATAGCACGCCAATTACAGTCAAGTTGCTCGACTTTTCTGTAAAAGCATTAAGTGCTTTATCAAATGCGATGGTACTTTTAGGTAAAAAGTTACTATAAATTAAATGTTGAAGCTGTTGTCTTGCAGGTTCTAACGCTTTAATTGAAGAAATAATTACTAAAAAAACCGTTAGCATCGGTACAACCGCAAATAGTGTTGTATAGGTAAGAGAGCCTGCTTGTTCACGGCACCGATCAGCTTCAAAACGCTTAAATACATATAAAACGAACTGAAACCAGGTTTTATTATAAAAAGGAAGTTTCTTTAAAAAACGTTGTAACATACGTCGTCTATCCCGATTTTTTTAGTCATCATGTTGGGCGATTAATAGCTTATCAAAGTATGAGCTGAAGAACTCAAATTGTAGATTAAAGCAAAATAATAACTTAAAGAATGAAAGTCGTTCTGTAAGTTTACTATGCGCTATAGAAAAAATTGTAGCCATAATCTTTTCAGAAAAGTTGGCTTTCTGTTGTGTGATCATAAGTTTCATCAAAAGTTGGTGAACCTTTTACTCAACGAATTTGAGAAATTTGCTCGTGTTGCCTTTAACGCTAAACAATCAATTACCTCTAGAATTTCATAAAATTGCCTTCGCCAAAAAAATAAAAAATACCGTATAGTGTTCTTTTTAACAAAATTCATGAAACCGATGCAACCTTACGTTCTTGTACTTTATTACAGTAAATATGGTTCTACTAAAGAAATGGCTCATTTAATTGCCAATGGCGTTGAATCTGCGGGCATGGCAGTGAAAATTCGTACAGTACCGAATATAGCTCCAGTAGTCGTCGAAGCAGAACCAAGTATTCCGGCAGAAGGCGATATCTACTGTACGTTAGATGATTTGGCGAATTGTGCGGGTCTTGCGTTGGGTTCCCCAACTCGCTTCGGCAATATGGCAAGTGAAATGAAATATTTTTGGGACCAAACGACGAGTCTTTGGCTCAATGGGGCATTACATAATAAACCTGCTTGTGTTTTTACTTCTTCTGGATCAATGCATGGTGGGCAGGAGAGTACTTTACTCACGATGTTGCCGCCGTTATTTCATCACGGGATGATGATTTTGGGATTACCAAATGCAATTCCAGCTTTATCTAACACTAAAACAGGTGGAACACCGTATGGGGCAAGTCATGTAAGCGGACCCCGCCATGACCAGAGCTTAAGTCAGGATGAAAAGATTTTGTGTGAAGCTCAAGGTAAGCGTTTGGGTGAAGTTGTTAAAAAGCTTGTAGTTTCTCTTTAAACAGCCAAAAAAAAGAGCGGATATCCGCTCTTTTTTATTTGCACAATTTATTCTTTTACAAAAGTAACTTTACCATCTGTAAGAGAAAGAACACGTGCTAATGACTCAACTCGGTAGCCTTTTTCAAGCAATAAATCACGGCCCGGTTGGAATGATTTTTCAATCACAATACCAACCCCCACAACTTCTGCATTTGCTTGGTGAATTAAATCAATTAGTCCTAATGCTGCTTGGCCATTCGCCAAGAAGTCATCAATAACTAATGCTTTATCAGTTGAATGAAGGTGTTTGTTTGAAATCGCAATTGTACTTTCAGTTTGTTTAGTAAAACTAAATACCTTAGAGCGATATAAGTCATCTTTTAGTGTCAATGACTGATATTTACGAGCGAAAATTACAGGTACACCAAGTTCCAAACCTGCCATGATTGCAGGTGCAATACCTGATGCTTCAATGGTAATAATCTTGGTAATCCCTGCATCTTTAAAGCGAGCGGCAAATTCTTTACCAATCTGCTGCATTAATACAGGATCAATTTGGTGGTTTAAGAAAGCGTCGACTTTCAAGACTTGATCAGATAGAACGATACCTTCTGTTAAGATTTTCTGTTCTAGTGCGTGCACGGGAGAATCCTCTAGACGGATGCTTTTAAAGCAAATGCGTATTTTAAAAAGCATCCGAAAAAATGCAAGCTTTAATTCGTTTTACCTGTATAACTTGTTAATAACAGGCCATAAGAAGTTTTACCATCAACATGGCTGACTTTAACTGGTAAGTAGTCCAATTTAGGTGCTAACCAGAAAATAGTATTACGGTCTGGTTTACCATGTTCTAAAACAACTTTTACGGTATCGAATGTGCCATAAGAAGTTTTAATTTTTTCATTGCCTTGTTTCACAAAACGACGATTTTCAACTTCTTTTGCATCGGCAAGAGGGTAGGAGGTTTTAAGTGAACCATTTTTTAAATCTTCACGAACTTGTAATTCTGCATTTAACTCATCAAGTACACCAGCCTGCCAAGCAAAAGAACGAGCTTTATCATCTTTCTTGGTAGAAATAGTTTTACTGTTTGGATTAAAGTTAATATTCATGGTGTTGTTATGAATCAAAATTTTGCTGGTACGGCTAAAACTTTGAGATCCAATTTTACCATTAGCAAAACTAAATTTACTTGTTTCACTTGCTGAAGCAATTCCACCTGCTTTTGCTGTGAAATTATAAGTCCAATTATTACCTTGCTGGCTTAAGGTACGTGTAGCTGAACCCATACCTTTATTATTATAAGTGAACTGATAATTTGCCTGAAATGGGCTCATGGCAAGTGCATGGCTTGAGAAACCTGCAAAAAGCAAAGTTGTTGAAATACCTGTTGCGATGCCAAATGATTTCAGAAATTTTGTTGCCATAAGTAAATATCCTTGTACAGACTGAAAAGTCAGTGCTGATGCATCTATAACTTAAACATATTATGCCTGTTGATCATGGAGAAAAAATCAGGATTTATGCTAAATGTGTAATCTATTTGTGTTTTTTGGCAGTTAATTCATTTTTATTCATCACAGCGCTATACATCTTTTTGTTGGATTGGTGTGATTTCAGAATCTTCTAATTCATCTTCAAAATCATCGTCCTGATCACGATAAAGTAATGCTGCTAAATTCACATTTCCAAATACGACTAACTCAGCCTCACGAACTCGTGCGTAATTTACATGCACTTTACTTAATGTCTCGATAATACTGGCCTTTTTACCAAACCAGCGATTGAGATCAAGGAATATGAGTTCATCACGTTCTTCTGCTACATTAAAACGTTCCAGAATCATTCCTAAAGGATCTTTTTTCAAAATTTTATGGTAGTAAAAAACAGCGGCTTTTACGGCAATCTTCTGCCAAAAGTTTTTATATTTCGCTTCAATAATTTGTGTATTACTAATTTGTTCAAAAACCAAAAGCTGTTGTTCTTGATTAAATTCCATCTGAATCAGTTTTAAATCAACAGATAGTGTCGTCTCTAGGCCTTTTACATGCATGGTTGCATATAACCTTAACCAGTCATGATAAAGATCCGCGTGAAGGTCATCTAGAAATTCAACATTATTGGTAACATAACGTTGTAAAGTCGCATTCAGAAAGGTTTGTGATAACGTAAAATCTCTTTCTTCTTCGATGAATGCTTCTGCTTTTTGGTAGACCTTTTTAAGGCGTCTGACTAATGAGGAAAATAGCGTTTGCATAAAAGAACTTCCAGAAGATAATTTACTTAAGAACCAACACAATCTTTATTATGATAAAAAACGAGTTTTGATATTGCAGTGTAACAAATTTAATTGATACATTTTGACAAAATGAAAATGGATAAAACTCTATATTTGAAGTGAATCACACTTTTATCCAGATTTGAATATCAGTTTATATTTTATTCGGTATTAAACCGTGGGGATAAGGCATTTATATGCTTTTAAGATTATGTTGAACAAAAGAAGTCTATCTATAGGGCCTTTTTACGATTGGTGGCAAGACCGAGTCTTTATTGCTGCAACAATATTGGCAATCTTACTGCATGTTTTTGTGTTGCTCATCCACTTTGCCATGCCTAGCCCGTCAGAGCAATCTACTAAAGAAATTGCAATTTCAATTCGATCAAGCAATGAGCCGGTTCAGCAGGCAGATTTTTTAGCACAAGCGGACCAGCAGGGTTCGGGCACATTTCGTGAAGCCCATCGTACCTCTAGTGATACTCCAAATCCGATGCCTAATGATGCTTCAACAGGAAATGCAGAGTTAGAAAGTTTGCAAAAGGTTCAGCAGCAAAGAGAGCTTAAATTTGAAGAAAAAGTCTTAATGACTGTTTTGAGTTGGCAAAAACAAGCTGATGCGAGTCAAAGGAAAAAAGAACTAGAACTATTACAAAGTCAATTTCAGGCAAAAGCTGCGATGGTTGCGAGTCTTGAAGCACAATATTTACAACGTAGACAAGATTTCAGTCGGCAACAAAAAATCAAAACTGTAGATGGAATTCAAGCGAAGAAAGATGCTTCGGCTGTTTATTTAGATAAGTTCCGTGAAAAAGTAGAGTTGTATGGTAATCGCTATTATCCAGAAGAAGCCAAACAACAACAGCTAAGAGGCGAAGTCCGTTTAATGGTGATTTTGAATGCTCAAGGAGGAATTCGTGCAATTCGATTACTTGAAAGCTCAGGACACTCAATATTAGATGAAGCAGCTAAGTCTTCAGTACGTCGTGGTGCACCATTTGGGCATTTCGATGCCAATATGAAAGATATTTCTGAATTACGTATTGTACGTACGTGGCGTTTCGATCCGGCTCAAGCAGAATTTGAAGTACATTAATAAAAAATGTGGATAAGTCTTAGCTTATCCACATTGATTATAATCAATTAGAACAAATCCCATCTGAAGACAGATTATGTTTTTCTTCTAATCAATAATGATTAAATCTGTTCTTGGTAAGGATTTTCGATGTTCAGCTTTGCTAGAATTTCGACTTCAATCCCTTCCATTTCCTCTGCATCTTCATCACTGGTTTCATGATCATAACCAAGCAAATGTAAAACACCATGTACTAATAGATGTGCAAAATGGTTTTGGGCAGTTTTTTTCTGTTCTAATGCTTCTTGTAATACCACTGGAATACAAATAACTAAATCACCTAGAGGTAAGGCATCAAGCATTGGTAAAACTTCTTCAGGAATATCACTTGGAAATGATAAAACATTAGTTGGTTTATCTTTTTCTCGATATTGCAGATTAAGTTGTTGGCTTTCTGCTAAATCGACACAAGCAACGCCAATTTCGCAATCTTCTTTATAGCCAACGTGGCGTAAAGTTGTCTCAATAATTTTTTTGAGTTGAGCTCGTTTGAGCTCTAACTCAGGTGATTGAAAGTCTTGTTGTAAACTTAAACTGATTTTCAAAATAAATCCTTAAGCATCCTGATGTTGCAAGTCTGCTGCTGTATCGTTTTCAGCAACTAATGCCTCTTGACGTGCTTTGCGTTCAGCACGTGCTTCAGCATTAAGACGCTGTTGTTCACCATCCCATCCTTCATACGCTTCAACGATTTTTTGAACCAGTTGGTGACGTACAACGTCACGGGAATGGAAACGGGTAATATGAATTTCTGTAATATTTTCGAGTACGCGAAGTGCGTGTGCCAAACCAGATTGTTGACCTCGAGGTAAGTCTACTTGAGTAATGTCACCTGTAATCACTGCACGAGAGCCAAAACCTAAACGGGTCAAGAACATTTTCATTTGTTCTGGTGTTGTGTTTTGAGCTTCATCCAAAATGACAAATGAATGGTTAAGTGTACGACCACGCATATATGCAAGAGGCGCAACCTCAATTACTTGACGCTCGATTAACTTAGCAACTTTTTCAAAGCCAAGCATTTCGTAAAGTGCATCGTAAAGAGGACGTAAATAGGGGTCAATTTTCTGGGTTAAATCACCTGGTAAGAAACCCAGCTTTTCTCCAGCTTCCACAGCAGGACGTACAAGTAAAATCCGCTGGATTTCGTTACGTTCTAGCATGTCTACGGCGGCAGCAACTGCTAAATAGGTTTTACCTGTACCAGCAGGGCCTACACCAAAAGAAATGTCGCTTTGTAAAATACGTTGTACATAACGTTTTTGATTGGCACCACGTGGATTGATGCGGCCTTTTCGGGTCTGGAAATAGACATCAAGCGGTGCATCGTGTTCATCCATTTCATCACCAACCAATTCGAAATTGCGTTCAGTTTGTGACGATTGAATGAGCAGGTGTAATAGATCAGCACTGATTTGCTGGGATACCTCAGACTCTTCGTAGAGTCGTTGCAATAATGCTTCGGCTCTCCCAACAGCATCTATTTCACCATCTATGTGAAAAACATCTCCACGATGAGTAATTTTGACATCTAAACGCTGTTCAATTTGCTTCAGGTGCCCATTATAGGCACCTAGAATGCTCTTTAAACGTTCCATTGAAATTTCAGGAAATGTTACGGTACGTCGAATCGCTGCAGTCAAGAGAAAACCTTTCAGTAGACTTTAGAATACCTCTACATTACGCCACGTCAGGTTCAAGATTCAAGAGCTCACCGTAAACAAAATTTAAAGTTTTAATTTCAGTAATCTCGATCTCTGCAAAACGACCAACCCAAGTTGCATCACCAACGAAAGTGACTAGACGTGTATTGTCAGCAGTACCAATTAAAATATTAGGGTCTTGATCAGATACTTTTTCAATAAGTACACGTTCAATTTTACCTAACATGGCATCTGTTTTTTCAATACTAGACTGTTTAATGACTTTCTGAACTTGAGCTAAACGCTCTTTTTTAACTTGCTCAGGTGTGGTGTCTGGCAAGTCCGATGCAGGTGTACCTGGGCGTTTCGAATAAACAAAACTATAAGAATGGTCGAAGTCTAAATCTTTGATAAATTGCAATGTTTCTGCAAAATTTTCATCAGTTTCACCAGGGAAGCCAATAATAAAATCACTTGATAAATGCATATCTGGACGAATTTTACGTAGCTTCGCAATTTTATCGATATAAACATCAATCGTGTGATTTCGCTTCATTGCCTGTAAAACGTCATTCGAACCACTTTGAACAGGCAAATGTAAATGTGACACCATTTGAGGTAAATCTTCATAGCACTGAATTAGCTCATCAGAGAACTCAAGTGGGTGCGATGTTGTATAGCGTAAGCGTCCAATACCCGGAATTTCTGCAACGAGTCGTAACAATTCAGGGAAAGTACAGATGCCACCTTCGAAGGTTTCACCACGATAACCATTTACATTTTGACCAAGAAGTGAAATTTCACGCACACCTTTTTCAGCAAGGCCTGCAATTTCTGCAAGTACATCGTCTAGAGGTCGAGAAACTTCTTCACCGCGTGTATATGGAACTACACAGAAAGAACAGTATTTAGAACAGCCTTCCATAATAGAAACAAATGCTTTAAAGCCTTCTACGCGTGGTTCTGGTAAAAAGTCGAACTTTTCAATATCTGGAAAAGAAATATCAACGAGTTTGATTTTGTCTTTTTTGGGCTTTTCTACTTGAGCATTATGTTGATCAAGCATTTGTGGTAAACGGTGCAATGTTTGAGGGCCAAAAATCATGTCGACATAAGGCGCACGTTTTTGAATATTGTCGCCTTCTTGAGAGGCAACACATCCACCGACACCAATCACAAGATCTGGATTTTTGTCTTTTAGTTTACGCCAGCGCCCTAATTCACTAAATACTTTTTCCTGTGCTTTTTCACGGATAGAACACGTATTCATGAGCAGAATGTCTGCTTCATTAGGGTTGCTCGTTAAAATGTAACCGTGAGAGTCCCCTAAAAGGTCTGCCATACGGTGACTGTCATACTCATTCATCTGACACCCTTGAGTTTCAATATAAAGTTTTTTTATTGAAACATCAGAGGTGTGCGTTGGCTGGGTAACAGTGTTTTCTGAGGCAGCTTTGGCACCATTGGGAATGAAGGTTTGAACCGTCATGCAGGCTCCTAACAGATCGATCTAAAAAAGAATAAATTTGCCCAAAATGGGTCAAACCATTCATTATAGCAGCATTTGGACTGAACCCATAACAGTAAACCTTTAGAAGGTGACACCATTTTTTTGAAGTAAATTATGTGAATTTTAATGATGTTGAATCATAGAGTTACATAACACAACAAAAGAAAGCACGAAGACTAATTAAACTATGCTTTGAAGGTGAATAGTCAGGGTTTAACACATTTATGAGACCAAGTAGAAAGAGCTCATCAATCCATAGTCGTCTAATGAAAAATAAATATATGCATCGTAGCTGGTTAGGAGCTATGTGTTTACTTGGTTGTTCATTTACCTATGCTGCCGAAGAGCAGTTCAATGATGCATTAAATGCTGCAAATAGTGGCAATACCGCGTTATTAGACCAATATCAGCTTGCTATGCAAAATGATGTGTTGGGGTACTATCCAGAATATTGGAAACTTAATACCAATCTTGGCTTTCAACCTTCAGCTTCGATTGTAAGTTTTGCTCAACGTTATCCTCAATCAGCAATGGCTGAGAAATTAGCAGCCGATTATGTTGAAGAAAAAGTTAAACAAGCTGACTTCGCATCTGCACAACCTTTACTATCTTATGTCACTAATCCTGATCAGGCTGAAAATTGTGCATTGGCACAGGTGAGAGCCAAAACCGGTGATGCATTAGTTTTTGCTGAATATAAAGATGTATGGTTAGCCACCGAATCGCAACCTGAGTCTTGTGTGGGTCTAGGACGCTTGATGTTATCTAGCCCATTAATGAGTCAGCAAGATAAGCAACAGCGCCTTTGGGTGCAATTACGTTCTGGTTTAACGGGGCAGGCACTTGCTACGGCGCAGACTTTAGGTATGAATTTGTCTTTGGCTCAGCTTAATCAAATTCAGGCTAACCCACTCAATTATTTGTGGAGTGCGCCTAAAACAAATGATACAGACTATGCTTATTTGATTTTTGCATTAGGTCGTTTGGCTAATAATGACTTACCTAATGCTTTTTCGAACGTCCAACGTGTCGCTCAAGGTACACCAGAGAATATACAAAAGTATTTATATAGAACCGTGGCTTATATTGGTGGCACCACGGTCATGAAAAATAATTTCAATCGTGAAGTTCTTCAATATTTTGATGCCAGTTATGGTTACCCTCTAAGTCCTGAAGAGGCTGAAATTTATGCACGTCAGGCAATTCGATTTGGTGCGTGGGAAAGTTTAATTCGTGCCATTGATGCTATGAGCGTGACACAAAAACAAGAAGATCGCTGGCAATATTGGCTTGCTCGTGCAACAGAGCAGCGCAATGACAGTAATTCAAAAAATACTGCGCAACGTATTTATAAGAAGTTAGCTGAAAGTGGCGATGACTATCATAACCTTTTAGCAAAAGATCGTTTGGGCGAACGTTATAATCACCAACCTTATGATGATCAACCTACAGCAAGTGATTTACGCCGTTTAGACCAGAATATTCATTTTAATCGTGCTTTTACTTTACGACGTATTAATGCAAATCCAACCTATACCAATCGAGAGTGGAACTGGGCGGTTCGACAAGCTTATCTTCAACATGACGATGGTGTGTTACTTGCTGCGGCAAAACGTGCTCATGACATGGGCTGGTATGATCGTGCAATTTATGCAGCAGATCGTACAACAAATAAACATAACGATACTTATCGTTATGTCACGCCTCATAAGACTAATGTCGTAAGCCATAGTTACAATGCGGGAATTGATCCAGCGTGGGCTTATGGTTTAATGCGTCAAGAAAGTCGCTTTGTGACTTCTGCGCGTTCTCATGTCGGAGCGGGCGGTCTTATGCAAATTATGCCTGATACGGCAAAGTTGATTGCACGTCAAATGGGCGAAACCTATAATCCAGCGGCATTAAATGAAATGAATACCAATATTCGTTATGGTACATTTTATTTGTCGATGATTCAGGGACAATTAAGTAATAATCCAGTTTTGGCAACGGCAGGTTATAATGCTGGACCTAATCGGGCAAGACGTTGGCAACCGGACTTTCAATCAATTTCGGCTGACCAATATACAGAGACAATTCCATTGTTAGAAACCAGAGACTATGTCAAGCATGTTATGACGAATGCAACACATTATGGTGTGATATTGGGGCAAGGAGCTCAATCATTATCACAACGTATGAAAGTCATTCCAATGCGTACATCGCCTTAAGTTTAGGTGGTTGATGATGGATCTTCTTTTAATTGGCATATTCAAGTTTTAATTAAATGAAATATAGATATTTGGAACTTCGTTCAATTTTGCAACTTGCATGGTGGCTTATCTGTGCAGGGGTAGGATTGATGAGTTCCGTTTTGCATGCCGAACCTGTTAATTTACAGGGATATGTTATGCACGTACAAATGACACCTGCCGCATGTGCGTTAGATCCCTCTAAACAAAAACAACGTAAATGTCTTGAAGGATATTCACTGACAATTACGGGCCTTATGCCTGAAACAAATCAGACCGATTGTTCAACAGAAAGTTCGGCCGCTCTTTCCCCATTGCAAGCCAAAGTCGTAGCTCGGGTCATGCCTGACAATAATGCGCGTGTACAGCTTTGGAAAAGTGTAGGGGGATGCGTTCCTATGAATGCAAGTCAATATTTCCGGACAGTCATTAACTTTGCTGAACGTTTAAAAATTCCAGCTAGCCTTACCAGTTCGACAAATGTTGAAATTCAACAGTCGGCCTTAAAACAGCAATTTACTCGTCTTAATCCGAGCTTGCCTCAAAATGGTATTCGTTTGACTTGTCAGTTATCACGTTCAGATGTTGTTTTAACAGAAGTGAAGGTGTGTTACACGGTAAAAGGCCAATATAAACAATGTGCAAATCATGTGGTATCGAATTGCCCAGGTGAAATCACGATTAAAGGTAGTTATTAAAGGTAACTATCATTTCGTAAAAAAATGCTGACCATACATTGAATCTATTTGTAAAGATTAATTTGTATTTTCTATCAGACTTTTGGTGAAAATGAGTCGCTTTTACATGCATCTGCCACATCTTTAGAGTACAATCTTTGCCGTTTATGATGATTTGGTTAGATGGAATTCCTATTTAGCCCGATTAAGGACACTCATTGGAGACAATTACATGAAGCAACCCGTTCGTGTTGCCGTGACTGGCGCTGCAGGTCAAATTGGTTACAGCTTATTATTCCGTATCGCAAGCGGTGAAATGTTAGGTAAAGATCAACCTGTTATTTTACAATTGCTTGAAGTTCCAGTTGAAAAAGCTCAACAAGCGCTTAAAGGCGTAATGATGGAACTTGATGACTGTGCTTTCCCTTTATTGGCTGGCATGATCGGGACTGATGATCCGAAAGTTGCATTTAAAGATGCTGACTACGCTTTATTGGTAGGTTCTCGTCCACGTGGTCCTGGTATGGAACGTGCTGACTTGTTAAAAGTTAACGGTGAAATTTTCATCGGTCAAGGTCAAGCATTAAACGAAGTTGCTAGTCGTGACGTTAAAGTATTAGTTGTAGGTAACCCTGCAAACACTAACGCTTACATCGCTATGAACTCTGCTCCAGACCTTCCAGCGAAAAACTTTACTGCTATGTTGCGTCTTGACCACAACCGTGCGTTGACTCAAGTTGCTCAAAAAGCTGGTGTTGCTGTTGCTGATATCGAACACTTAACAGTTTGGGGCAACCACTCTCCGACAATGTATGCTGACTACCGTTTTGCAACTGCAAATGGCGAAAGCTTAAAAGACAAAATCAACGATGCGGCATGGAACAAAGATGTGTTCCTTCCAACTGTTGGTAAACGTGGTGCTGCGATTATCGAAGCACGTGGTTTGTCTTCTGCTGCTTCTGCTGCTAACGCTGCAATTGACCATATGCGCGACTGGGCACTTGGCACAAACGGCAAATGGGTAACTATGGGTATTCCATCTGACGGTTCTTATGGTATTCCAGAAGGCGTTATGTTTGGTTTCCCTGTAACAACTGAAAACGGTGAATACAAAATCGTTCAAGGTTTAGAAATTGATGAATTCAGCCGTGAACGTATTAACTTTACGTTAAATGAGCTTGAAGAAGAACGTGCAGCAATTGCTGACATGTTGAAATAATTTATCTTTTTGATAAGTTAAAAAAAGCACTCTTTTTAGAGTGCTTTTTTATATTTAATCATTTGAAACAAAACACAAAAAACAACAAGAAAATATAAACATTATCATGCATATAAAAAGGTTTTATTGTTAGATTAGTTAATAGATGATTTAAAACAAGTTATAGGAGAATAACAATGTTTGAGCAGCAACCTACTTTAGAGCTTTTATTTGATCAGCTGGGTTTAGATTCAGATGAAGCAAGCATCGAAAACTTTATCAAAACACATCAATTGCCTGCTGAACAGAAATTGCATGAAGCCTCTTTTTGGTCAAAAGGTCAAAGTGATTTTTTAAAGAGTCATTGGGAAAAAGATGATGAATGGATTGTGGTAATTGATGAACTTAATGAACAACTACATGAAGATAGTGTGAAAAAATAAACGAATAAAACAAAGGCCTGTTTTATATTCAATATATAAAACAGGCCTAATTACATTAACTGTTTAATGTGTCTTTATTTTTAATTGATCCTTGTACCATGGCTCATGACGCACAAGGTCAAATACAGGTTGGCCATGAAGCAATTCAAGATCACACGTGCTTGTTGATAGATATTTAGTTAACCAATGGCGTGTCAATGCCGACTCTTGTCGAGCGGCTGACGCATAAGCCAAGAAGAAATAAATATCAGCATGTTCATGATGTGCTAATGGCTTCAAAATTTGTTGAGTAATCAACGCAAAACGTTTTTCTTTATTTAGTTCAAAATAAAGCATATACGCTTTGGCCAAGTGTAGAGACAAATTAAGATATAAGCTCAATGGCATTTCTTCATATTCCATACGAGCTTGTTCAAGCAAAACAATCGCTTCTTGTAAAAAATGAAGTTGTTCTTGGCGAACACGACTTAATACGACAAGTTGCATGCGTAACTCTGCACGCTCCAAAGCAAGTTCAGGCGTATTTTCAGTCAAATAAAGTTGGTCTGTTTCACCAATTCGGTTCACAATTGTTTTACTTTCAATAGACATACGCCATTACCTTCTTTAATCAATAGCTTTTATATCGGGTTCATTTACCAAATTTAAAGAGTAATCATTAAACCCAAATCGAATTTCCGCTACGAAGCCAAGCTGTGATAGAGAGTCTTTGTTGTTTTGAAGTTAATACTTCATGTAATAAATTGCTTTGAAATATTACAAGTCGATTGGGCTCTGGATTAACAATATGCCACTTCTCATTTTTATCTTGCAGTCGCAGTTGACCACCCCAATCTTCTTGCCATTCTGGATGTAAATAATAAACGGTTGAGATAATACGATCATTTTTTTGCTGAGGATTGTCTCGGTGTAAAGCATAAAACTCACCCAAACCATAACGGGCGAAATGAGCTTCCACTTCTTTAATTCCTAAATAGAATGCTTGATTTAGATTTTGTGAGAAAGAAGTTAAGGTCTCAATATGCTGTTGAGCAATAGGAAGTTGATCATTAATCCAGAGAATATGATCGCTACGAATATTACTCATCACGCCGTTTTGAATGCCAGCTTCTCTAAACTCATCAATATGATGGCTACACTCGTTAGCGACTTGAGCGCGATATTGATCCGAATAGGCTTGATTAATAATCGCAAAGCCATGCGTATTTAAATCATCTAGAATTTGATCCAGATCCCATGAGTCTGGAAGCGGGTGAGAGAGCATATAACCTCGAGTAGATCGTAAAAATATCAAGCCGCTCTATTTTAGATGATCACAACCTTACGAAAGAATATTTTTTTCATGTTAAACTATTTGTTGAATTGAGGAATTAAAGTCAACATGAATTACCGTCACCATTTCCATGCGGGCAACTTTGCAGATGTTATGAAGCATGTGCTTTTGCTACAGCTTCTCAACCGTTTAAATGCTAAAGATAAACCTTATCGTTATATCGATACGCATGGAGGTGCAGGAAAATATGATTTATCTCTGGCACCTGCACAAAAGTCTGGAGAGTTTCTTACAGGCATTCACCGTCTAGTTCAAATATCTGAAATGGAAAAGCGTCAGGCACCTGAAGCAATCCAACAATATTTGAAGTTGGTAGAACAGCTACGCTCTGAAGAAGGCAAAGGTAGTTATCCGGGCTCACCATGGTTTGCTTTGCAAGGCATGCGTGAAATTGATAAGGCAACAATTTTTGAAATGCAACGCGATGTCTTTCAACAATTGCGACACAACATTTATGATAAACGTGCAGGTTTACATGAACGTGATGCCTACGAAGGTCTGCTCGGCGTAATTCCGCCGAAAGAAAAACGTGGTTTGGTCATGATCGACCCGCCTTACGAATTAGAGCGTAAAGATTTTCCGCAATTAGTTGAACTGTTACAACAAGCTCATAAGAAATGGCCAACAGGCGTTTTTGCAGTTTGGTATCCAATTAAAGACCGAGCGATGATTGAACGTTTTGAAAAGAAAATGTTTAAAACAGGAATTCGCCGTCAGTTAGTCTGCGAAATTTGTGTATGGCCAGATGACACACCTGTAGGTTTGAATGGTTGTGGTCTATTAGTGATTAACCCACCTTGGCAGTTCTCTGAACAAGCTGACCAGGCTCTACAGTGGTTATTCCCGCATCTACGCATGCAAGAAACTGGTGGTCACGCTGCTGTTCGCTGGTTAGTAGGTGAGTAACAGTTAACTTAAATCAATGCACATGTTTGGAATAGAAAATAATGACAAATGCGCCTAAACCAGAGCAAGATTTAACTCATAATGAACATTCATTTGATGGGATTACATTCGAAGTGGTTGAAGAAGAGGATAATCCAGAAGGACAAAAAGTGAAGCGCCGAGGTATTTATCTTTGGCCTAACTTAATTACGACAGCCGCTTTGTTGTCTGGTTTCTATTCTATCATTGCAAGTATGAATGGGGATTTTACCCAGGCTATTTATGCCATTTTTATAGCAGCGCTTCTAGATGGTCTAGATGGTCGAGTTGCTCGCGCAATTGGTGCACAAAGTGCTTTTGGCGAGCAATATGATTCTCTTTCTGATTTATTAGCTTTTGGTGTGGCTCCGGCAATGCTGATGTATAGCTGGAGTTTGCATGATTTAGGCCGTATTGGGTTAGCATGTTGTTTTGTTTATACAGCATGTGCAGCTTTCCGTTTAGCACGCTTCAATGTACAAATTGGTGTTGTTGATAAGCGCTATTTTATTGGAATTGCAAGCCCACTCGCTGCCATTATCATTATTTCCCTTGTTTGGGTTGCTCGCGATTATCCTTTCATTTTTGATTTACGTGATATAGCGATTAAATCTATTAATGCTGTGATTATGGTTGTTGTGGGGTTGCTCATGATTTCCAATATTAAATATTACTCTTTCAAACAAATGGACCGTAAACGCGTTCCCTTTGTAGTTATGTTGCCAGTAGTACTGATTTTTGCAGCAATCACTTATAATATTCCAATGGGCATTTTGACGGTTTCAATTCTCTATGCTCTTTCTGGTTTTGTTACGACACTATTTGCACGCAAGAGTAACGAAACAATAAAAACATAAAATAGAAGAGGTTCAGTATGCCTAAGTTGATAAGTCAAATTAATCAATTACAGCAGCTGGGCCTGAATGCTAAGGAGGGGGTTGTATATCAGCCTTCTCGCGGCTTTTTTAAAATAGTTTATCAAGGCTTAATCCTACCAAATCTTCCTGCTCCACTGCGCTACTTTAATTATATTAGTCTAGTTGGACAGCCACGAATTCCCCTTTGTTATAACGCTCACACCATTACAACTTCGGCAATTGATACTGCAACTGTGCTTGTAAGTAATAGCCAACATAGTGTGGGACATTTAAAAACTTATTCTATTCGGCGGCAGTGCCAGTTTGACTCAGAACAATACAAGTTTGATAAAACAGACTTGATTGAGTGGAAAATCCCAAAGATCCATCTTCAGAGATTAGACCTAGAAATGGGTTGTAATCTTACTATTCATATTTCAGAAAATATCTCTAATAATTCTGCATTACAGTGGGGTGTTTCGGACTATTGGTCAACACTATGTTTATGTGAAGGTGAAGTTTTTTATAAAGGGCAAAAGTATCAAGTTGAAGGGTTGGGACGATTTAAACACGCAAGAGCCCTGCATTTACCGTTCTTATCTTTATGTTTTTACACATGCCAAATTATTAATTTAAATGAAACGACTCAGCTTGCATTTTTACAAATAAGAAATCAGTGGAATATCATCTTATGTTCAAGATTAGATATTCAAGAATTTGGGAAGCCTGTTGAGAGCTTTACTGAAGATGTAAATTTACATATCCATCGCGTTTATCCAAAAGTTAGAACACCGAACGGTAAAGAGATGTATTTACCCAGAGAATTTTCTTGGCAGTGTAAAAAAAATGGAAAAATTATTTTTGAACTCTATGCACAAAGCCGTGGTGACTACAAGTTTGGATTAGCTGCGGGATATGCAGGAAGCTTTCAATACCAATTAAGTTGGAATGAACAATGTCTACAAGGTGAAGGTGGATATTGTGAATATATCGATTGTCGCCCACTTAGGTGGCAGGAAAAGAATCAAGACGAGAAAATTTTAGATAAATTGATGCTTTTACAGCCATGTTTATATAAAAAATGATTATTTTTAGCATTTTTGATTAAAAAGCGAACTGTTGTTGCACTAATATTAAAAAAGGGGTTGCCAAAGGTTTTTAATGGTCTATAATGCACATCCATCGGCGGTGATGCAGATAAGAACTTGTTGAAAAACAGTTACTTGGAATTAGATTGGTTGCTTTAAGTGATGAATTTGATGAGAAGTTGGTTTTGAGAATAAGTTTTAAAAATATCGAAATTACCTGTTGACTTTTAAGAGATTAAGAGTAATATAGCCGACCTAGCTTGCTGGTGATGAACCAGGAAGAAGATCATTAAGAGAATTGAAGAACAACTTGTGTGGATTTTTACTGATTGATTAATCGAAATATTATCATTGATTGATTGGTTTAAATTACTCGAAGTTTATTTGAGCGAAATTTAAGTCAGAAAATTGATGAGCCAGAATTGGCACCTTGTCTTTAATAAGGTGCAAAATGATTTTTAACTGAAGAGTTTGATCATGGCTCAGATTGAACGCTGGCGGCAGGCTTAACACATGCAAGTCGAGCGGGGTGATGGTGCTTGCACTATCACTTAGCGGCGGACGGGTGAGTAATGCTTAGGAATCTGCCTATTAGTGGGGGACAACATTTCGAAAGGAATGCTAATACCGCATACGTCCTACGGGAGAAAGCAGGGGATCTTCGGACCTTGCGCTAATAGATGAGCCTAAGTCGGATTAGCTAGTTGGTGGGGTAAAGGCCTACCAAGGCGACGATCTGTAGCGGGTCTGAGAGGATGATCCGCCACACTGGGACTGAGACACGGCCCAGACTCCTACGGGAGGCAGCAGTGGGGAATATTGGACAATGGGCGGAAGCCTGATCCAGCCATGCCGCGTGTGTGAAGAAGGCCTTATGGTTGTAAAGCACTTTAAGCGAGGAGGAGGCTACTTTAGTTAATACCTAGAGATAGTGGACGTTACTCGCAGAATAAGCACCGGCTAACTCTGTGCCAGCAGCCGCGGTAATACAGAGGGTGCAAGCGTTAATCGGATTTACTGGGCGTAAAGCGCGCGTAGGCGGCTAATTAAGTCAAATGTGAAATCCCCGAGCTTAACTTGGGAATTGCATTCGATACTGGTTAGCTAGAGTGTGGGAGAGGATGGTAGAATTCCAGGTGTAGCGGTGAAATGCGTAGAGATCTGGAGGAATACCGATGGCGAAGGCAGCCATCTGGCCTAACACTGACGCTGAGGTGCGAAAGCATGGGGAGCAAACAGGATTAGATACCCTGGTAGTCCATGCCGTAAACGATGTCTACTAGCCGTTGGGGCCTTTGAGGCTTTAGTGGCGCAGCTAACGCGATAAGTAGACCGCCTGGGGAGTACGGTCGCAAGACTAAAACTCAAATGAATTGACGGGGGCCCGCACAAGCGGTGGAGCATGTGGTTTAATTCGATGCAACGCGAAGAACCTTACCTGGCCTTGACATAGTAAGAACTTTCCAGAGATGGATTGGTGCCTTCGGGAACTTACATACAGGTGCTGCATGGCTGTCGTCAGCTCGTGTCGTGAGATGTTGGGTTAAGTCCCGCAACGAGCGCAACCCTTTTCCTTATTTGCCAGCGAGTAATGTCGGGAACTTTAAGGATACTGCCAGTGACAAACTGGAGGAAGGCGGGGACGACGTCAAGTCATCATGGCCCTTACGGCCAGGGCTACACACGTGCTACAATGGTCGGTACAAAGGGTTGCTACCTAGCGATAGGATGCTAATCTCAAAAAGCCGATCGTAGTCCGGATTGGAGTCTGCAACTCGACTCCATGAAGTCGGAATCGCTAGTAATCGCGGATCAGAATGCCGCGGTGAATACGTTCCCGGGCCTTGTACACACCGCCCGTCACACCATGGGAGTTTGTTGCACCAGAAGTAGCTAGCCTAACTGCAAAGAGGGCGGTTACCACGGTGTGGCCGATGACTGGGGTGAAGTCGTAACAAGGTAGCCGTAGGGGAACCTGCGGCTGGATCACCTCCTTAACGAAAGATTGACGATTGGTAAGAATCCACAACAAGTTGTTCTTCATAGATGTATCTGAGGGTCTGTAGCTCAGTTGGTTAGAGCACACGCTTGATAAGCGTGGGGTCACAAGTTCAAGTCTTGTCAGACCCACCATGACTTTGACTGGTTGAAGTTATAGATAAAAGATACATGACTGATGATGTAAGCTGGGGACTTAGCTTAGTTGGTAGAGCGCCTGCTTTGCACGCAGGAGGTCAGGAGTTCGACTCTCCTAGTCTCCACCAGAACTTAAGAGAAGTTCGGATTACAGAAATTAGTAAATAAAGATTTAGATCTTAGTTTATTAACTTCTGTGATTTAAGTATCACGGTATTAAGCATGACCTGACGAAGGCGTGTTTATTCATTAACAGATTGGCAAAATTGAGTCTGAAATAAATTGTTCACTCAAGAGTTTAGATTAAGCAATTAATCTAGATGAATTGAGAACTAGCAAATTAACTGAATCAAGCGTTTTGGTATATGAATTTAGATTGAAGCTGTACAGTGTTTAAGTACACAGACAACAGATAGTAGCGATGAAGAATCGCACGGACAACACTCACTTGTAAGTGTTGACGACTGTTTGGGGTTGTATAGTCAAGTAATTAAGTGCATGTGGTGGATGCCTTGGCAGTCAGAGGCGATGAAAGACGTAATAGCCTGCGATAAGCTCCGGGGAGGCGGCAAATATCCTTTGATCCGGAGATTTCTGAATGGGGGAACCCACCTACTTTAAGGTAGGTATTGCAACATGAATACATAGTGTTGCAAGGCGAACGAGGGGAAGTGAAACATCTCAGTACCCTTAGGAAAAGAAATCAATTGAGATTCCCTTAGTAGCGGCGAGCGAACGGGGATCAGCCCATTAAGTTATGTGTGTTTTAGTGGAACGCTCTGGGAAGTGCGAACGTAGAGGGTGATATTCCCGTACACGAAAGGGCACACATAATGATGACGAGTAGGGCGAGGCACGTGAAACCTTGTCTGAATATGGGGGGACCATCCTCCAAGGCTAAATACTCCTGACTGACCGATAGTGAACCAGTACCGTGAGGGAAAGGCGAAAAGAACCCCTGTGAGGGGAGTGAAATAGATCCTGAAACCGCATGCATACAAGCAGTGGGAGCCGACTTGTTCGGTGACTGCGTACCTTTTGTATAATGGGTCAGCGACTTATATTCAGTAGCGAGGTTAACCGTATAGGGGAGCCGTAGAGAAATCGAGTCTTAATAGGGCGTTTAGTTGCTGGGTATAGACCCGAAACCAGGCGATCTATCCATGAGCAGGTTGAAGGTTGGGTAACACTAACTGGAGGACCGAACCCACTGTCGTTGAAAAGCCAGGGGATGACTTGTGGATAGGGGTGAAAGGCTAATCAAGCCTGGTGATAGCTGGTTCTCCCCGAAAGCTATTTAGGTAGCGCCTCGGACGAATACCATAGGGGGTAGAGCACTGTTTCGGCTAGGGGGTCATCCCGACTTACCAAACCGATGCAAACTCCGAATACCTATGAGTACTATCCGGGAGACAGACTGCGGGTGCTAACGTCCGTAGTCAAGAGGAAAACAATCCAGACCGCCAGCTAAGGCCCCAAAATCATAGTTAAGTGGGAAACGATGTGGGAAGGCATAGACAGCTAGGAGGTTGGCTTAGAAGCAGCCACCCTTTAAAGAAAGCGTAATAGCTCACTAGTCGAGTCGGCCTGCGCGGAAGATGTAACGGGGCTAAAACTATGTGCCGAAGCTGCGGATTTGACTTTTAGTCAAGTGGTAGGGGAGCGTTCTGTAAGCCGATGAAGGTGTATTGAGAAGTATGCTGGAGGTATCAGAAGTGCGAATGCTGACGTGAGTAACGACAAAACGGGTGAAAAACCCGTTCGCCGAAAGACCAAGGGTTCCAGTCCAACGTTAATCGGGGCTGGGTGAGTCGACCCCTAAGGCGAGGCCGAAAGGCGTAGTCGATGGGAAATTGGTTAATATTCCAATACTTCTGTGTAATGCGATGAGAGGACGGAGAAGGTTAAGTCAGCCTGGCGTTGGTTGTCCAGGTGGAAGGAAGTAGGCATGCATCTTAGGCAAATCCGGGGTGCTCTATGCTGAGATCTGATAGCAAGCTGTACTTGTACAGCGAAGTGGCTGATACCATGCTTCCAGGAAAAGTCTCTAAGCTTCAGTTACACAGGAATCGTACCCGAAACCGACACAGGTGGTCAGGTCGAGTAGACCAAGGCGCTTGAGAGAACTCTGCTGAAGGAACTAGGCAAAATGGTACCGTAACTTCGGGAGAAGGTACGCTGCTGACGGTGATGACCCTCGCGGTCTGAGCTATTGGCAGCCACAGAAACCAGGCCGCTGCAACTGTTTATTAAAAACATAGCACTCTGCAAACACGAAAGTGGACGTATAGGGTGTGATGCCTGCCCGGTGCTGGAAGGTTAATTGATGGGGTTAGCGTAAGCGAAGCTCTTGATCGAAGCCCCAGTAAACGGCGGCCGTAACTATAACGGTCCTAAGGTAGCGAAATTCCTTGTCGGGTAAGTTCCGACCTGCACGAATGGCATAATGATGGCGGCGCTGTCTCCAGCAGAGGCTCAGTGAAATCGAAATCGCTGTGAAGATGCAGTGTACCCGCGGCTAGACGGAAAGACCCCGTGAACCTTTACTGCAGCTTGACATTGAACTTTGACCTTACTTGTGTAGGATAGGTGGGAGGCTTTGAAGTTGGAACGCTAGTTCCAATGGAGCCGTCCTTGAAATACCACCCTGGTAATGTTGAGGTTCTAACTCTGCCCCGTAATCCGGGGCGAGGACCATGTCTGGTGGGTAGTTTGACTGGGGCGGTCTCCTCCTAAAGAGTAACGGAGGAGTACGAAGGTGCGCTCAGCGTGGTCGGAAATCACGCGTAGAGTATAAAGGCAAAAGCGCGCTTAACTGCGAGACCCACAAGTCGAGCAGGTACGAAAGTAGGTCTTAGTGATCCGGTGGTTCTGTATGGAAGGGCCATCGCTCAACGGATAAAAGGTACTCTGGGGATAACAGGCTGATACCGCCCAAGAGTTCATATCGACGGCGGTGTTTGGCACCTCGATGTCGGCTCATCTCATCCTGGGGCTGAAGCAGGTCCCAAGGGTATGGCTGTTCGCCATTTAAAGAGGTACGCGAGCTGGGTTTAGAACGTCGTGAGACAGTTCGGTCCCTATCTACCGTGGGCGCTGGAAATTTGAGAGGATCTGCTCCTAGTACGAGAGGACCAGAGTGGACGAACCTCTGGTGTACCGGTTGTGACGCCAGTCGCATCGCCGGGTAGCTATGTTCGGAAGGGATAACCGCTGAAAGCATCTAAGCGGGAAGCCTACCTCAAGATAAGATTTCCCTAGGACTTTATGTCCTCTAAAGAGCCGTTCGAGACTAGGACGTTGATAGGTTGGATGTGGAAGCATAGTGATATGTGAAGCTGACCAATACTAATTGCTCGTGAGGCTTGACTATACAACACCCAAGCAGTTGTATATAAAGCATCAATCGATTCATTAATATGCAAAGCAACTTGATTTAGTTATATGCTTAGCTAAAATGAACAAATAAAGTAAGATTCAATCAGCCCATCTGTAAAGATTTGGAAAACGCATCGGCATATTAAGACCAATGCAAGTATCCATACCAGTTGTGCTGGCGACCATAGCAAGAGTGAACCACCTGATCCCTTCCCGAACTCAGAAGTGAAACCTCTTAGCGCTGATGGTAGTGTGGGGTTTCCCATGTGAGAGTAAGTCATCGCCAGCTCATTATTCAAACACCCC
>NZ_KB849418.1:284224-284817 GCF_000368405.1 Acinetobacter sp. NIPH 817 | reverse complement strand
CCTGCCACAACTGTTGCTGTGGTGCCGTCAGGATAAGTCACAGTCACGGTTGAACCCGCTTCTGCTGTTCCGCTGATCGGGTCAGTGGCATTGATTGGCTCAAGGACCGGTGCATTTGGTGCAGTGGTATCAACAGTCACAATACCTGTGTCTGTACCCACATTACCTGCTGCATCTGTTGCAGTCACGGTAATGGTATGTGGACCGTCTGTGAGTGCTGGCAGTGTATTGTCTGCAAGGCTCCAGGTGCCGTCACCATTGTTGGTCGCTGGATAGTTCACACCATCCACAGTCACCACCACAGTCGCAGTTGGTTCACTTACCGTACCTGTTAAAGGCGGTGTACTGTCATTGGTTAATAGATCATTAAGAGCGACTGTCGGTGCAAGCGCATCTACGACACCTGTTGCAGGTCCTGATGTATTGCCAGCAGGATCTGTTGTAACTGCCGTAACTTCATCACCATCATTTAAACCTGGATTTGGCACAGTCCAACTGCCATCCGGTCCTGCTACAACGCTTGCTGTACTGCCATCAGGATAGGTCACAGTGACTGTTGAGCCAGGTTCTGCTGTACCTGTAATTAGGTCTGT
>NZ_KB849418.1:276945-277464 GCF_000368405.1 Acinetobacter sp. NIPH 817 | reverse complement strand
GTATAAGTTTGTGTATCGTTAACAGTACTGCTATTACCTGCTGCATCTGTAAACGTTACTTTGGCATCAATGGTTTTATCTGCATCTGCCGTTAAATCGCTGCCCGGTACACTTACTGTCCATGTACCTGCTGCACTGTCTACAGTTGCAGTATACGTTTGACCATTAATAACAACAGTAACGACTGTATTCGCGGCATCTGCCGGAACGTTTTTCAAAACACCAGTAACCGTAACATTGCCTGATGCTTCTGAAGCATTAATCACGTTGTCAGAAGTGACAGAGTCAACCGCGAAGTTGACACCACTTGTATCTGGACCCACTGCATCGACAGTACCTGTGCCTGGTAATGATGGGTTACCTGCTGGATCGGTAGCGATTGCTGTTACCTTGTCTCCGTCATTTAAACCTGGATTTGGCACAGTCCAGCTACCATCCGGTCCTGCTACAACGCTTGCTGTACTGCCATCAGGATAGGTCACAGTGACTGTTGAGCCAGGTTCTGCTGTACCTGTAATT
>NZ_KB849418.1:240484-276370 GCF_000368405.1 Acinetobacter sp. NIPH 817 | reverse complement strand
ACTGTCGGCGCTGATGTATCAAGCGTATAAGTTTGTGTATCGTTAACAGTACTGCTATTACCTGCTGCATCTGTGAAGGTTACTTTAGCATCAATGGTTTTATCTGTATCAGCAACCAAACCACTACCCGGTACACTTACACTCCAAGTACCTGCAACTTTATCAACTGTTGCAGTATATGTTTGACCATTAATAACAACAGTAACGACTGTATTCGTCGCATCTGCCGGAACATTTTTCAAGACACCTGTAATGGTGACATTACCTGATGCTTCTGAAGCATTAATCACGTTGTCAGCAGTTACTGAATCAACTGCAAAGTTGACACCATCTGTATTTGGCCCAACGGCATCGACAATAGCAGTCCCTGGTCCGGAAGTATTGCCAGCAGGGTCTGTTGCTACGGCTGTTACAGTATCTCCATCTTTAAGATCACCAGGATTATCGACTGACCATGTACCATCTGGTCCTGCTACAACAGTTTTCGTACTTCCGTCAGGATAAGTCACAGTCACTGTTGAACCAGGTTCTGCCGTACCTGTAATTGGGTCTGTCCCATTCACCGGGTCAATCACTGGTGAATTTGGTGCAGTGGTATCTACTGTATAAGTTTGCGTATCTTTAACAGTGCTGCTATTACCTGCTGAATCTGTAAAAGTTACAGTAGCATCAATAGTTTGATCTGGATCTGCTTTTAAACCGCTACCTGGTACGCTTACACTCCAAGTACCTGCAACCTTGTCTACAATTGCAGTGTACTCTTGACCATTGATTACAACAGTAACCACTGTATTTGCTGCATCTGCTGGAATATTTTTCAAAATACCAGTAATCGTGACATTACCTGCTGCTTCTGAGGCATTAAGTACATTATCAGATGTAACTGAATTAACAGAGAAAGTTACCCCATCTGTATTTGGTGGAGTCGTATCGGTAGGTGTTGAAGAGTCATTATTACTATCATGGTTCGATGCTGCTGCGATAATACCACCCGCAACTAATGGGATAGCCCACAGCCATGGGTTTATGCCGCCATCGTGATAAAGCAATGGTTCAATTGAAGAAATAGGTTGATAAATGACATCAGACACCAACTCTTGTGGTGCCTCTGCTGGTAAAGCAGCTGGTAAATCTTCAGCTACGAGTGCTTGTGGCTCAACATCACTGTCGGCATCAGCATCCGCATCAGCGTCCGCGTCTGCATCATTTTCAGCATCTTTGAATTTTGCCCAAATTAACTGTCCATTTTCGTCTTGAAAAACAAGGCTGTTATCTTTAGGCTCAGCTGTTCCACTAAAAAAGCCTTCAATAACAATTGTCTCGCCATTTTTCAGGCGAATGACTGCATTGGTTCCCTCCCTATTTACTACCAATACATCACTGGCAGCCACTTTTACCAATACAACCGATGCTTCTGTAAGCGATGCGGAAGTTCCCTTGATGGTTGACAAGGTGTCGTGACTATCCTTGGCAATAATTTGTATTTCAGGCATATCTGTATTCCTTTTATATTATTGATTTAAATGATTTTTGTATAATTCTTTTTACTTAATGTTTTCAAGTTTTTGACCTACAACTTAAAAACATTAAGTAATGTGATCATTTTTACATTAACCACTTTAAAATAAAAAAAACAAATACTAAAGTACCTAAAGAAAAAATTTTAATTAATAGAAATTATATATAAGTCTTCTTTGAGTTTATCTTGTGTTAATTTAATGGAAAATTTCTTTAAATGTTTTATATATAAAACAAATTTCTTTTTTTATATTTACCATTTGTTGAAAAGTCATTTAATTAAAGTATCCATATAACAATTATTAATATCTTAATAAAATAAAATATATTATTAATGATATATATAGAAAAAAAAGGCTTTAGGTAATATTTCACTATTACACTAAAACCTAATTTGTAAATCTTTTATAAAATTTAAAACCGCAAATATTTAGAAATTATCTGGACTCTCAAATCGTTTTACTTCTTGTAACTTATTTGGGTCATGCATTGTTGCAATTCCATCTTCAGTTTTTTGGTCAACCAGAATATCCGGATTAAAAACGGTAATTGTTTCTCTACCCAGTGCATCCTCTCCAACAATATATTGAAAGCCTCTTCGATTCATCTTATGACACAATCGTTGATAGAGACCTTTTAAACCTTCGGTTTCTTCATTCGGATTGTAATAGAAAGCATTCATCACAGCTGGTAGGCCTAGACCACATACGATGCCTGATAACAACACACTAATAAAAGTATAGCCAATCAGGATACTGCTATAAGGACTTAATGCAGGAATATTGGCAACCGCCAAAATCAATGCAAGTGAAATCCCTCCTCGTACCCCACCCCAAGATAAAATGGTTAAACTACCATTATAACTTTTCATTTTCCGCATATTCGGGAAAAAGGCAAAAGCCATGAAGTTGGCTGCAAAACGAGAGATATGTAGGATAAAGAACGCAACAATACCGCCTAAAATTAGGCTAAAGTTTAAATCAAGAATAAATAACTCTAGACCAATCAAAGTGAACAGGAATGAGTTGATGATTCCTTCTACGGTATGCCAAAAATGATTAACTTCTTGAATCTCTCGCTCTTCTCGTATTTCTTTCCATTTGTTTCCAACAATTAAACCACCAATTACACAGGCAATCGGTGCTGATGCATGGGCAAACAAAGCCACTAAATATGCTCCACTCGCAAGCAAAGCTGTTGTCAAAATCAGGGACTCCATTTCGTGTTTACCACGTAATAGACGCAACACCCCTACCCCAAATGCCCAACCAATACCGACCGCAACCACAATTTCATAGAGTAGAGCTTCTAGTGTCGCCATCAACGAGAAATGTTCACCCTGTAAAACATTGAGCAAAGTCATAAACAATGCAATACACATTGCATCATTAAATAATGATTCACCTTCTAGCTTAACAATCAAATGATGAGGCGCGCGAATCGAACTAAGTACACCTTTAATACCAATAGGATCTGTTGCCCCTAAAGCTGCACCTAAAAGTAAAAGCACCAGAATTGGCACATGATATCCAACCAGTAGTTGAAACCCGTAGAGCAATCCACCAAATAAAACGGCGCAAATGACTAATGCAATGGTGGCCAAGATACTAATTTGCTTCCAGTAACTTTTTAAATCAGAAATTTTAAATTTAAGTGCTGAAGAAGTTAAAATAAAACAGATGACACCATTAATTAAAAAATCATAAAAATCGATATGGCGCACGGCTTCTTCAATATTATGAATATTAATAGTAATAAACTGGTTACCGTTTAGCAGGCTTGCGCCCCATTGCAAAATAAAGACAAAAATTGCTGAGACCAGCGGCACACCAATAGCCTGAGGAAAGCCTAAAATGCGCTTATTGAAGATCGTGGTTGCGATTGATAGCGCAAAAACCACTGTGAATGCTTGTAGTAGAAAAAAATTACCCATTAATACCCTTCTTCTGGGTCAACGACCAAATAAGTGAAACTTTGTTAGATCGACCAAACTTAATAAAAAACTGGCATAAAGAATGCCATAATCATAAAAAACAGAAATTAGGACACAAGTTTAACGAATTGATTGAACAATCTATCACTCTGTTAAATTTCTTAACATTATTTATAGTTATGATCTAAAAAAACGGATGAGCTTCTTAAATATGTTTAACAAGACTCATCCTAGAAAAAATTAAACTGGATTGTTAAAAGTATCGCATTGGTTAATATCGCCAGTTTTTAAACCAACCTGAAACCAGTGCATTCGCTGTTCACTACTACCATGGGTAAAGCTATCTGGAACAACCTGACCAGTAGAGCGTTTCTGTAAATAATCGTCTCCAATTTTTTGAGCAGCATCCATCGCTTCTTCAATATCACCTTGCTCTAAAAATTGAGTACGTTGCTGATTATGACTCGCCCAAATACCCGCTAAACAATCCGCTTGCAATTCTTGGCGAACAGATAATTGATTACCTTCTCTTTGGCTTGCTTGTGCACGGGCTTGTTGTACTTGTGAAGAAATACCAAGCAAGGTTTGAACATGGTGCCCTACCTCATGTGCAACCACATAAGCTTGAGCAAAATCGCCTGCCTGATCTTGTCTTGAAAGTTCAGTTTGGTTTTGCTCACCAGAAATTCCCATTTGCTGACGCATATCTTTAAAGAATTCTGTATCGATATAAACCTTCTGATCTGCTGGACAATAAAATGGTCCCATTGCAGATTGAGCAGTACCACATCCAGATTGAATCATTCCACTAAATAGCACCAATCTTGGTGGCGTATATGTTTTACCTAACTGTTTAAATATAGGAGTCCACGTATCCTCTGTATCAGCCAAAACAGTTCCAACAAAATCAGAGGCTTCTTTTTGCTCGGGTGTTAAATTTTCTGGCGCAGTTGCATTTGACTGCTGTGATGCAGTGACTTGCTGAGTTGCCTGATAAGCTTGTTGTGGATCAACCCCAAAAAACTTCCACGCAACAAATGCAACAACCAAACCAATAATACTGATACCACCTGCTCTAACACCGCCACCACCTCGACGGTCTTCCACATTGGTACTAATTCGACGACCTTTCCAGCGCATAATTTCCCTCTTATTTTAGAATGGCATCATGAACCCGATGCTTTTTTGGGCCACATTTTTTGTATTAAGCTCACAATTAATAGAACAATTGCACCTGCAACCAGTCCTATTCCAAAATTAATCAGTGTCGGTGTTAAAGCACCAATAATATTGCCTACCGCTGGTATTGTTTCTATATGGTCCACTGTGTTTTCAGTTAAGTGATGAAGTAACGGAATCGTATGATTAATAATCCCACCACCCACTAAAAACATTGCAATGGTGCCTACAATTGAAAGTAATTTCATTAAAATAGGTGCAAAAGCTAATAAACCTCGACCTATAGTCTGCTTAAATGAGGCAGTTTGCTTCGTTAAATATAATCCCAAATCATCAATCTTAACAATCATGCCAACTAAGCCATAAACGCCAATTGTCATCACAACAGCAATAATACTGAGTACGCTTACCTTAGTCATTAAACTAGCTGTAGCCACGGTGCCTAAAGAAATAACAACAATTTCAGCAGATAAAATAAAATCTGTTCGAACGGCTCCTTTTACTTTTTCTTTTTCAAAATTTGCTAAATCTAATTCTTCACTATCAAATTCTGCTTTTGCTTCTTCAGATGTAGTGGGCTTTTTATGCATAATGGTATGAAGAACTTTCTCTACCCCTTCATAACACAAAAATAAACCTCCCAACATTAATAGTGGATTAATCAGCCAAGGAGCAATCACACTAATCAACAAAGCCAAAGGAACTAAAATAAGTTTATTAACAAATGAACCTTTAGCCACTTTCCAAACTATAGGTATTTCGCGATCTGCACGCACACCTGTAACTTGTTGCGCATTTAAAGCTAAATCATCGCCTAAAACACCAGCAGTTTTCTTTGCTGCCATTTTGCTCATTAAAGCAACATCATCTAAAATTGTTGCAATATCATCTAGTAATAAAAGTAAGCCACTTGCCATTTCTTATCCAAGTTTGTATTTATTAGGCTATTGTAAGATGATTTTTTTCAATTTCTGTAATTTTACTGAATAAATTCACAATATTATTTTAAGAAAAGTTTAACCAATCGCTGACGAATTTTTTTTATTTCCCGTACAATAATGCCAATCTTTTATATTGCAGGGCTTACTACCCCTGATTAAGCCAATAAGACAGTGGAATAAATAATGAGTAATGTTGATCAGCGTCCAATTATTTTGACAGGTGACCGCCCAACCGGACAACTTCATCTTGGGCATTTTGTCGGTTCTTTGCGTTCTCGTGTAGGTTTACAGGATAGCCATCATCAACATCTCTTGTTAGCAGATGCACAAGCCCTAACAGACAATGCAGATAACCCAGATAAAGTCCGTCGCAATATTTTGGAAGTTGCTCTAGATTATTTAGCTGTAGGCATTGATCCAACAAAAACCACGATTTGCGTTCAATCATGCTTACCAGCACTGAATGAGCTTACTATGCTCTATCTTAACTTCGTGACGGTTGCACGCTTAGAGCGTAATCCAACCATTAAGTCTGAGATTCAAATGCGCGGTTTTGAGCGTGATATTCCAGCGGGTTTCCTCTGCTACCCTGTTGCACAAGCAGCTGACATTACTGCTTTTAAAGCGACTGTGGTTCCAGTGGGTGAAGATCAAATTCCAATGATTGAACAAACCAATGAAATCGTACGTCGAGTAAACCGTCAGATTGGCCAAGACCTTTTACCTGAATGTAAAGCTTTGCTTTCAAATATGGCACGCTTACCTGGTTTTGATGGCAAGGCAAAAATGTCTAAATCATTAGGTAATACCATTGTTTTAAATGCTTCTGATAAAGACATTAAAAAAGCTGTAAATGCAATGTATACCGACCCAAATCATCTTCGCATTGAAGATCCAGGTCAGGTTGAAGGCAATATTGTATTTACTTACTTAGATGCATTTGACCCAAATAAAGAAGAAGTTGAAGAGTTAAAAGCTCATTATCGTCGCGGCGGTCTAGGTGATGGAACTGTTAAAAAACGCCTTGAAGGTGTTTTAAAAGAATTGATTAGCCCTATCCGTGAACGTCGTGAAGAACTTGCCAAAGATCCTGACTACATTATGGATGTTTTACGTCAAGGTACAGATAAGTGTCGTCTTATTACTCAACAGACCTTAGACGAAGTTAAAGATGGTTTAGGATTATTTAAATTCTAATTCCTTTAAAAATTAAAAGCCCTTCGGGGCTTTTTTTATGCTTATTTTATTCATAGCATAATTTTTTAGAATTACTAATGTATTGACAACTATTCACATGCTTTTACCCTATTAACGTGAAGTAACACTTATTAACGCTAATAGCGATGAAGAATTTCTTAACTATCTCTATTATTCATCATGTAGGTTACATTATATGAACCTCACGACATTTCTCCTTAAACCGAAACTGTTTTTACAGATTCGTTGTTCTACGCAATGATCACCCCAATCATTGCGTATTTTTTTGCTTAAATATTTTGTTTCTTTAGAAATTTTATTTTGGGTTACTTATTTTTTATTTAATAGATAAAAAAACACCGCATCATTTTCAGATGCGGTGTTTTTTTAAGATTCAGAATAAAGCGATTAAGCTAAACCTTTCTCTTTTAAAACTTGCAACATTGTTGAACCAAGCTCAGCTGGGCTACGAGTGTAAGCCATTCCCGCGCGTTCAAATGCAGCGAATTTTTCTTCAGCAGTACCTTGACCACCAGAAATGATCGCACCAGCGTGACCCATACGCTTACCTTTAGGTGCAGTTACACCAGCAATGTAACCTACTACAGGCTTAGTCACGTTAGATTTGATGAATTCAGCAGCTTCTTCTTCCGCTGTACCACCGATCTCACCGATCATGATGATTGCATCAGTATCTGGATCGTCTTGGAACAATTGAAGAGCTTCGATTTGGTTCATACCTGGGATTGGGTCACCACCAATACCGATACAAGTAGACTGACCTAAACCAAGCTTAGTTGTTTGAGCAACAGCTTCATAAGTCAATGTACCTGAACGTGAGATGATACCAATACGACCTGGTTGGTGAATGTGACCTGGCATAATACCAATCTTACATTCGCCTGGAGTAATCACGCCTGGGCAGTTAGGACCAACTAAACGAGTACCGTTACCGTTAGTTTCTAAGTAGCGTTTTGCTTTAAGCATGTCGATTGTTGGAACACCTTCAGTGATCACAACGATTAGGCCAACACCTGAATCAACCGCTTCAACGATAGAATCTAAAACGAATGGAGCTGGTACATAAATTACAGATGCATCTGCATTTGTTTCACGTACAGCTTCTTTCATTGTGTTGAATACTGGTAAGTCAAGGTGAGTAGTACCACCTTTACCTGGAGTAACACCACCAACAACTTTTGTACCGTAGTCTAAAGCTTGTGCAGAGTGGAAAGTACCGTTTTTACCAGTAAAACCTTGTACCAATACTTTAGTGTCTTTATTAATTAATACGCTCATGATTGATACTCCCCTTACGCTTTAACTGCAGCTACAACTTTTTCTGCGGCATCAGACAAGCCGTTCGCAGAAATTAATTTCAAACCAGATTCATCAAGTAATTTAGCACCTAACTCCGCGTTGTTACCTTCTAAACGAACAACAACTGGAACAGTTACATTTACTTCTTGAACCGCTGCAATAATCGCTTCAGCAATCATGTCACAACGTACGATACCACCGAAGATGTTAATTAAAACACCTTGTACAGATGTATCAGCAAGGATGATTTTGAACGCTTCGATTACGCGCTCTTTAGTTGCACCGCCACCAACGTCAAGGAAGTTTGCAGGCTGACCACCATAAAGTTTAATGATGTCCATAGTTGCCATTGCAAGACCAGCACCGTTAACCATACAACCGATGTTACCTTCTAAAGCAACATAGTTAAGGTCGAATTCAGATGCTTTTAATTCACGCTCATTCTCTTGAGATTTATCACGTAAAGCAGCAACTTTAGGTAAACGGTAAAGCGCGTTAGAGTCGATACCAACTTTTGCATCTACACATAAAATATCGCCATTTTCACGAACTGAAAGTGGGTTAATTTCGAATAATGCAAAGTCATTTTCTACAAATGCTTGATAAGCAGCAGCCATAATTTTAACAAATTGGCTGATTTGCTTGTCTTTCAAACCTAAAGCAAACGCAACTTCACGCGCTTGGAATGGTTGTAAGCCAACTAATGGATCAACTTCAACTTTGATAATTTTTTCTGGAGTTTCTTCTGCAACTTTCTCGATTTCTACACCACCTTCTGTAGAAGCCATGAAAGTAATACGACGGCTAGAACGGTCTACAACCGCGCCCAAGTAAAGCTCACGCTCAACTGGGTATACGTCTTCAGCAACAATAATGCTGTTTACTGGTTGACCATTTGCATCAGTTTGATACGTTACAAGACGAGTACCAATAATGTTATTTGCAAACTCGATAACATCTTCTTTAGATTTTGCAACTTTAACGCCACCAGCCTTACCACGACCACCAGCATGAACTTGCGCTTTCATTACAGCGAATTTACCACCAAGCTGTTCGAATGCAGCAACTGCTTCGTCTGCATTGGTTGCCAAGATACCTTCTTGTACCGGCATACCATATTCTTTCAATAACGCTTTAGCTTGATACTCATGTAAGTTCATTTAGTTACCTACTTAACTTTGTTTGTTGTCTTCAATTTGCGCAACATTCTCATGTTGTATATGCAAATTGCTGTCTACCTCTATCACCTTGATGTTTTTTTAATCACACCATCAAATGTGAAAAAGAGCGGAGAACCGCTCTTTATTTTATTTACGCTTACGTTGAATCGCGTGAATTGCACGACCATCTACAGCAAGTGCAGCTTCATGAACAACTTCAGAGAATGTTGGATGACCAAATGTCATTAACTGAAGATCTTCAACAGAAGATACAAATTCAAGAGCGATCATACCTTGGTGTACGATATCAGATGCAGCAGGTCCAATGACATGCATACCTAATAAACGGTCAGTTTTTGCATCAGCAACAAACTTAACGAAACCAGCACCTTCACCCGCCGCTAAAGCACGACCATTTACAGCAAAACCGAATTGACCAGTTTTAACCTCATGACCTTTTTCTTTAGCTTGTTCTTCAGTTAAACCAACCCATGCCGCTTCCGGATGTGTATAGATAACAGAAATGATTGTGTCGTAGTTCACTTGAGCTGCATGACCGTGGATACGCTCAACAGCCATTACACCTTCTTCCATTGCTTTATGAGCAAGCATTGGACCACGAACTAAGTCACCAATCGCATATACACCTTCTACAGAAGTTGCACAGTAATCGTTTACTTCAACTAGACCACGTTCAGTCAATTTAATGCCTGAATCATCAGCCAATAAACCTTCTGCATAAGCTTTACGGCCTACACAAACGATTAATTTGTCAAAAGTCTGAGTTTTTTCTTCGCCACCTTGAGTGTATTTAACAGTCACTTCACGACCATTAACTTCAGTACCAGCAACTTTAGCGCCAATACGAATATCAAGACCTTGCTTAGTTAAAAGCTTTTGGTACTCTTTTGCCAAAGCTTTATCAGCCATTGGTAAAAATGCATCCATTGCTTCAAATACAACAACTTCAGCACCAAGACGACGCCAAACAGAACCAAGTTCTAAACCGATTACACCAGCACCAATAACACCTAAACGTTTAGGTACTTCTGGGAAGTTTAATGCGCCAGTTGAATCAACAATAATATCTTGATCTACAGGAGCTACTGGAATATTTACAGGTACAGAACCAGACGCAAGAATTACGTATTTAGGTTCTAAAACTTGAGTCTCACCTTCGTGTGAAACAAACTCAACTTTTTTACCAGCAAGTAATTTACCAGTACCTTTTAACCACTCAATACCATTGCCTTTAAGCAATTGATCGATACCACCAGTTAATTGGTCAACAATTTTGTCTTTACGAGCAAGAAGCTTAGCAAGATCAAAATTCACTTCACCTGTAGTAATACCGTGATCAGCTAAATGATGCACTGTATCTTCATAACGATGTGAAGAGTCAAGTAATGCTTTAGAAGGGATACAACCTACGTTTAAGCATGTACCACCTAAAGATGGCTTACCGTTGTGAATACGTTTTTCGATACAAGCGACTTTAAAGCCTAGTTGAGCAGCACGAATTGCAGCTTCATAACCACCAGGACCACCGCCAATAACAACAAGATCAAATTGTTGAGACATTGTTTATCTCCATGGTCCGAGATAGAGGATCGCTCTATCTCGGTAATATTATTCGAAGAAATTAAAGATCAAGGATGAGTTTAGCTGGCTCTTCTAACAATTCTTTGATTGCTACCAAGAAACCTACTGCTTCTTTACCATCGATCATACGGTGGTCATAAGAAAGCGCTAAATACATCATTGGCAAGATTTCAACTTGACCATTTACAGCCATAGGACGCTCTTGGATTTTGTGCATACCCAAGATACCAGTTTGCGGCTGATTCAAAATTGGAGTTGAAAGTAATGAACCGAAAGTACCACCGTTAGTAATAGTGAAAGTACCACCAGTCATTTCTTCGATAGATAATTTACCGTCACGTGCTTTAGCAGCATACGCACCAATACCTGCTTCAACTTCTGCATAGCTCATACGATCAGTATCACGTAATACTGGAACAACAAGACCACGATCAGAAGATACTGCAACACCGATGTCATAGTAACCGTGATAAACAATATCGTCGCCATCAATTGACGCATTTACCGCAGGATAGCGTTTAAGTGCTTCAGTTACAGCTTTAACAAAGAATGACATGAAGCCTAAACGAGCACCATGGCGTTTTTCAAACGCATCTTTATATTGCTTACGCAATTCCATGATTGGCTTCATGTTAACTTCGTTAAATGTAGTTAACATTGCAGTTTCTTGAGTTGCAGAAAGAAGACGCTCAGCTACACGCTTACGTAAACGAGTCATTGGAACGCGTTTTTCGATGCGCTCACCAACAGCTACGCTTAACGGAGTAACGTTAGCAGCTGGTTTAGCTTGATGGTTTGCTACATCTTCTTTAGTGATACGACCACCGCGACCAGTACCTTGTACGTCAGCAGCAGCAATACCAGTTTCAGATAAAGCTTTACGAACTGCAGGAGCTTGACCAGATACAGCTTCAGTGCGCTCAACAACAGGAGCTGCACCAGCCTGAGTTTGAGCAACTTCTTGCTCTACTGCAGGAGCAGCAGCTGCACCAGCACCAGCTTCAAACTGAGCAATCACTTCGTCAGAAAGAACTGTATCGCCTTCACCTTTAATGATTGCAACTAAGCTACCATCTGCAGGAGCAACCACTTCTAAAACAACTTTGTCGGTTTCAATATCACAGATTACTTCGTCACGTGATACAGGTTCACCCACCTTTTTGTGCCAAGTTGCGATGGTTCCATCTGCAACAGACTCTGGGAATACCGGTGCTTTAATTTCGGTTGCCATTATTGAGAATCTCCTGATTGTTCAGCTTCGATTGCCAATGCATCATTAATTAGCTGAGCTTGTTGTTTTGCATGCAAGTACGGTGAGCCACAAGCTGGTGCAGCAGAAGCTTCACGACCTGCAAAACTGATACGGATTTGTTTGCCAGATTTTAAAATATCGTCGTATAAACGCGGTGCGATAAATAACCAAGCGCCTTGGTTCTTCGGCTCTTCTTGTGCCCAAACAAGTTCTTTCACGTTTGGATATGCAGCTAAGATTTCCGCAAGACGTTGTTCTGGGTATGGATATAACTGTTCAATACGTACAATTGCGACGTTAGTTAAGTTTTGTTCACGACGTTTTTCGAGTAAGTCGTAATAAACTTTACCACCACAAAGTACAAGACGAGTTACATCTGACTTGTTAATTTGATCGATTTCGTCAATTACAGTTTGGAATGAACCATTTGCAAGCTCTTCTAAAGTAGAAGTCGCAAGTTTATGACGAAGTAAAGATTTCGGTGACATTACGATCAATGGCTTACGAATTGGGCGTACAGCTTGACGACGTAATGCATGGAAAATCTGTGCAGGTGTCGTTGGAGTGATCACCTGCATGTTATCTTCAGCGCATAACTGTAAGAAACGTTCTAAACGAGCTGATGAATGCTCTGGACCTTGACCTTCGAAACCGTGTGGTAACAACATTGTTAAACCACAAACTCGTTCCCACTTAGTCTCACCAGAAGCAATAAACTGGTCAATTACAACCTGAGCACAGTTTACGAAGTCACCAAATTGTGCTTCCCAAATAATTAAGCTCTTAGGAATTGTAGTTGCATAACCATACTCAAATGCAAGAACAGCTTCTTCAGATAATAAAGAATCATAAATTGCAAAACGAGGCTGATTTTCTTTAACGTGACAAAGCGGAATATACGTTGAGCCATCTACCTGATTATGCAATTTTGCATGACGGTGCGAGAATGTACCACGCCCAACATCTTCACCAGTAATACGAACAAGGTAATCTTCATCGATCAAGGTTGCGTAAGCTAAAGTTTCAGCAGCACCCCAGTTCAATGCAGTTTCACCAGTTTGCATTTTCACACGATCTTCAATTACTTTTTGCACTTGACGCTGCATAACAAATCCTTCCGGAAGTTTGCTCATGCCCTCGCCTAATTCTTTTAAGCGATTTAAGTCAAATGAAGTATCCCAATCGTCTGTATAGTCATGGCCCAAATAAGGTGTCCAATCAACAAACATTTTTGTATTTGGTTCAAGCACCAAAGCGTTTGCCACATGGTTTCCGGCTTCTAAATCAGCACGGTAATCTTCAACCATTTGGTCTGCTTCAGCACGATCAATTACTTTGTTTTGAACAAGTTGGTCTGCATAGAGTGTACGAGTTGTTGCTTTTTTAGCAATCACTTGATACATCAATGGCTGTGTACCAGATGGCTCATCTGCTTCATTATGACCACGACGACGGTAACAGAACAAGTCAAGTACTACGTCTTTACGGAATTCGTGACGGAAATCATGTGCTAATTGAGTAGCAAAGATTACTGCTTCAGGATCATCGCCATTCACATGGAAAATTGGCGTCTGAATCATTTTTGCAACGTCAGTACAATATTCAGTAGAACGCGCATCACGTGGATCAGAAGTTGTAAAACCAACTTGGTTATTCACGATAATGTGTACAGTACCACCAACCGTATAGCCACGAGTTTGTGACATCTGGAAAGTTTCCATGTTCACACCTTGACCTGCAAATGCAGCATCACCATGAACAATGACTGGTAATACATCATCACCGCCGATGTCTCTACGACGCACTTGACGTGCACGCACAGAACCTTCAACTACAGGACCAACGATTTCCAAGTGAGATGGGTTAAATGCTAATGCCAAGTGAACTTCGCCACCAGGAGTCATTACATTACTTGAGAAACCTTGATGGTATTTAACGTCGCCAGAACCTTTCTTATGAATAGCTTTACCTTCAAACTCGCCAAACAAGTCTGCAGGGTTTTTACCCATAATATTAACAAGAAGGTTTAAACGGCCACGGTGTGGCATACCAATAACAACTTCTTTACAACCAACAGCACCAGCACGTTGAATGATTTCATTCACCATAGGAATAAAAGATTCACCACCTTCTACACCAAAGCGCTTAGCACCAACGTATTTATTGCCTAGGTATTTTTCAAGTCCTTCTGCAGCGGTTAAACGCTCCAGGAACCCTTTCTTTTGATCATTTGTAAAATTAAGCTGACCACGAACACTTTCAAGACGCTGTTGAATCCAACGCTTTTCTTTTGTGTCCACGATATGCATATATTCAACACCGATTGAACCACAATAGATTGCTTCCATTGCTTCAATCATTTCAGCAAGCGTAGCTTCGCTTTTGCCAATCTCAAGATTGCCAGTGTTAAATACTGTGTCTAGATCTGATTTGGTTAAACCGTGAGCTGAAAGCTCTAAATCTGGAATCTCTTCACGCTTAGCAAGACCTAATGGATCTAACTTAGCTTTTTGATGTCCGCGATTACGATAAGCAGCAATAAGTTGTAAAACGCCGATTTGACGACGCTCATGCTCAGTACTTACCGTACTTTGTACAACAGGTTGAACACGATTAGCATTGCGTCCTAGTAATAGGAATTGCTCACGCACAGCACCGTGTGGTTGGTCACCCTTTGGGTATTTATCGAAATATTGGCGCCAGTCCTCAGCTACAGAGGTTGGGGAAGACAGGTACTGCTCGTAAAGTTCTTCAATATACGCTGCACTATCAGCGGAAAGTTCAGTGTCAAGACGCAATGCGTCAGCAACTTCTTGCATTTGTGGACCCATTTCCTATTGCAAAAAATATTACAGGCTGCCTTTTAAGCACACCCATGATGCATAATGCCAAATTGGTAAAAAAGGCATTACTTACCCAACAGGTCTTTAAGACCATGGGGCGTCATACTACCTAGAGAGGAAACTCCATAGGTAATTAATGAATCACAACACCCTCAATGGCATCATCACTCATCTTATACTCGATTAAAACCGAGCAATTTTTTGCAAATCTTTTTAGAAAAATTAACTTTAAAATTAACTTTTCTAAAATGACTTTAACCATAAAAATTAAGCACAGATCTAAGATTGTGCTACTTAAATTAATTTCAATAGTATACGCTTTTTTCACCTATAACTTTGTGGCAAATCGTATCATGTTCTTAACGAACGATTGATTTTTTTGACACATACCACCTATAAATTGGCGAAATACATATGCGATTTTATCTTTTAATATATGGTGCAATATATAAAAACCTCATCTTTTTCGACCAAAGTCTAAAGTTTACATTATAAAGTTAAAAAAAAACGCACATCAAGGATGTGCGTTCTCTATTTGTGCAGAATTAACCCGCTTGATCTAATAGCATATTACGGATATGACCGATTGCTTTTGTAGGATTTAGACCTTTAGGACATACTGACACACAGTTCATGATACCTTTGCAACGGAACAAACTGAATGGATCGTCAAGACGAGACAAACGGTCTGCAGTAGCAGTATCACGAGAATCAATAATAAAACGGTATGCATTCAACAATGCTGAAGGACCCAAGAACTTATCAGGGTTCCACCAGAATGATGGGCATGAAGTTGAACAACATGCACAAAGAATACATTCATACAAACCGTTTAAGTGTTCACGCTCTTCAGGAGATTGTAAACGCTCTTTAGGTGGAGCTGGTTGGTTATTGATCAAGAATGGCTGAATCTTGTCATATTGATCATAGAATTGGTTCATATCAACAACCAAATCTTTAACCACCGGCAAACCTGGTAATGGACGAATTACGATTTTCTCTGGTAAATCATTCAGGTTTTCTAAACAAGCCAAACCATTTTTACCATTGATATTCACACCATCCGAACCACAAATACCTTCACGGCAAGAACGACGGAATGTTAACGATTCGTCTTGAACTTTCAATGCAAGCAATGCATCAAGCAGCATACGGTGCTTGTCAGTCAATTCAAGCTTGAAAGTTTGCATGTACGGCGCTTTATCCTTATCAGGATCATAGCGGTAGATTTCGAATGTACGAGTACCTCTACTCATCTTTATACTCCCGATTAGAATGTACGTGGTGCTGGCGGAATTGCATCAACAGTCAACGGTTTGAAGCGCACTGGCTTATATTCCAAACGGTTATCTGATGAATACCATAACGTATGTTTCATCCACTCATCATCACGGCGACCGTATGAATAAGTTGGGTGATCAGCTGGTAATTCATAATCAACTACAGTATGCGCACCACGACACTCTTTACGCGCAGCAGCTGAAATTAGAGTTGCTTTTGCAACTTCATACAAGTTTTCAACTTCAAGCGCTTCAACACGTGCAGTGTTAAATACTCTAGATTTATCTTTTAAATGAATGTTACGCACACGTGGTTCAAGAGCAAGGATCTCTTTTACACCCTTATCAAGCAATGCTTGAGTACGGAATACACCAGCGTGATCTTGAACGATATCACGAATTGCATCAGCAACTTCTTGAGCATTTTCACCAGAAGTCGAGTCATCCAATTTACGTACGCGATCTAATGTTTGCTCTAATACGTTTGTTGGAAGAGGTGCATATTCATCACCATGATGCTTAGTTACGTAATCAATAATGTGCTCACCAGCAGCTTTACCAAATACAACCAAGTCAAGAAGTGAGTTAGTACCTAAACGGTTTGCACCATGTACTGATACACAAGAACATTCGCCAATTGCATAGAAACCTTTTACAGGTTTAGTGTAGTTGTCTGTACCCACTTCAGGTAAACACACCTGACCATGCATATTCGTAGGAATACCACCCATTTGATAATGGATTGTTGGTACTACAGGAATCGCTTCTTTTGTAATGTCAACGTTCGCGAATTTTTTACCAATCTCAAATACAGATGGTAAACGCTTCATGATTGTTTCAGCACCCAAGTGAGTCATATCTAGTAAGATATAATCACCTTTTGGACCACAACCACGACCTTCTTTAATTTCTTGGTCCATAGAGCGCGAAACGAAGTCACGTGGAGCCAAGTCTTTTAAAGTCGGTGCATAACGTTCCATGAACGGTTCGCCGTCTTTATTACGAAGGATTGCACCTTCACCACGACAACCTTCAGTCAACAATACACCAGCGCCCGCAACACCCGTTGGATGGAATTGCCAGAATTCCATATCTTGTAATGGAATACCAGCACGAGCAGCCATACCAAGACCGTCACCAGTGTTGATATAAGCATTTGTTGATGCACGGTAAACACGACCAGCACCACCCGTAGCAAATAATGTTGCTTTTGCTTGGAATACTGAAATGTTACCAGTTTCTTGGTCAATTGCTGTTACACCAAGAACATCACCAGCTTCGTTACGGATCAAATCAAGAGCGATCCACTCAACGAAGAATTGAGTACCCATTTTCACGTTGCTTTGATAAAGCGTGTGCAATAAAGCATGGCCTGTACGGTCCGCAGCTGCACAAGCACGTGGAACTGGCTTATCACCATAGTTAGCAGAGTGACCACCGAATGGACGTTGGTAAATTGTACCATCAGCGTTACGGTCAAACGGCATACCCATGTGTTCAAGTTCATATACAACTTTTGGTGCTTCACGACACATAAATTCAATTGCGTCTTGGTCACCTAACCAGTCAGAACCTTTTACTGTATCGTAAAAATGGAAATGCCAGTTATCTTCTTGCATATTACCTAACGACGCACCGATACCGCCTTGAGCAGCTACAGTGTGCGAACGTGTCGGGAAAACTTTAGTGAGTACTGCAACCTTCAAACCCGCTTGAGCGAGTTGGTAAGATGCACGCATACCAGAACCACCACCACCAACGATAACTGCATCGAAAGTGAGGTTTTGAATATTTGAATAATCTTCTTTAGGGGTTATCGCGCCCATGATGTCTTCCTATCAATTCGCCCAGAAAATCTGGATACCCCAGATTGCGTACACAAACACTGCAATAATGACAGCCGTCGTCAGTACAAGGCGTAAACCTTTCGCTGAAGGACCCATTTGACGAGTAGTGACATAGTCAGTAAAAACTTGCCACATACCAATCCATGCGTGTGCGATAAGCGATAAAATTGCCAATAAAGAGAAAATCTTCATTGGTAATGTCATCATGAAACCAGCCCATTGTTGATAGTCAAATCCACCTTTGCAGAGAATCCAACCCAAAAGAACAACAGTATAGGCTGCAAGTACAACCGCACTTACACGCTGGATAAACCAATCACGAGAACCTGAACCAGTTAAACCTGTAGCACTTTTCATTAGAACATAATCCATATAAAGGCTGCGATAATAGCTACCACAGATAAGATCAATGAAATTGTCGCTGCTATACGACCACTTTGCAGTTCTTCAGCAAAACCTAAATCTGCAAGTAAGTGCTTTACTCCAGCAATAAAGTGGAATAACAAGCCGGCTACAAATACCCAAACGATAAAACGTACAAGGATATTCCCAAACACGACATTTTTAACGTAGTCAAATCCTTCTGGTGAAGATAATGATTTATCTAAAATCCATAATAGAACTGGTACTAATAAGAAAACGATGACACCTGATAAACGGTGTAAAATTGATGCAATAGCCACGGGTGAGCGTAAATTTACCGCTAACACCTGACCCATGGACAAATTGACAGGTCTGTTGCTTTTCACAGCGGGCATCCTGTAGGTAGAAACTCCGACCGGAGTTTGTTGAATTAATTCCAAGGAAAGCTGGCATTGTTAGGCAAGCACAGCTCATGCCTAACCTATAAACGACACTGAATTATAAAACGCGAAGTATCAAAATACAAACAATCCACTTTCCCATTTAAGCAAAAAACAATTAAATAAGAATCATTAACAATGATATCACCCTATTAACCCCGTTAAAATGGCATACAGAGTTTCATCATGTTATTGTTTAAAATAACTTTTTATTTAATTTCATTTTTTCTGCAATTTCTTTTAAATAAGCGAATTTTAGACTAAAGATAAAGTTATAAATTCATCATATAAATAGAAAAATGTTAGTAACTGCTCATATTTTCAATAAAAGCTACAATTCAACTAAGTGAAGTTAGTTGGATTCAATACAAATCAGTCAATCTAAAATACATTTGAGAAAGCGATTTTTATTGAAAATAAAATTTATAATTATTTTAACGCAGTTCAATTAGCTATTTTTTATACAATTAAACTTAAAAAAACAGCAACATTCTTTGTTACAACTAAATAAAAATAGAGTGTTTTTTGATTATTAATTTTAAATTACACCATGAGTTTTATGATTTTTTTAATTGGATTGGCATTTTCTACCGACTTGCCATTCCTCATCTTAATTTAAAAATTTGCTTACAATTGTACTGATACTTCATTTTTTTTCTGCACGTTCTTATTGAATTGACTTATTATACCATCCCGATGCAGTGATTTTACTGACTTTTTTGCTCGGGTCTTGATGACTAACTCTCTGTGAGAACGTTATTTTTTATCCATAAGTATAATTGACAAAATTTCAGTACTCACTAATCTTATAGCAAATTTTGACACCGTCTGATTCGCACATGAGAACATTAGGATTTCGAGTCAGATCAACATTCACCAGGACAGGAGATCTATTGAATGTCTGAAGCAAATGGCAAAAAAGCCGTATTACATCTTGATGGCAAAGAAATTGGTTTACCAATCTACAGTGGCACTTTAGGTCCAGATGTAATTGATGTCAGCAGCATATTGAAAGAAGGTCATTTTACTTTCGATCCTGGTTTTATGGCGACAGCTGCATGCGAGTCTAAAATTACGTTCATTGATGGTGACAAAGGTATTTTATTACACCGCGGTTACCCAATCGACCAATTAGCAACTCAAGCAGACTATCTTGAAACTTGTTATTTATTATTAAATGGCGAGCTCCCAACTGCTGAACAAAAAACAGAGTTTGATGCCAAAGTTCGTGCTCATACTATGGTTCATGACCAAGTTAGCCGCTTCTTCAATGGTTTCCGTCGTGATGCTCACCCTATGGCGATCATGGTTGGTGTCGTTGGTGCATTATCTGCGTTCTATCACAACAACCTCGACATTGAAGACATCAATCACCGTGAAATCACTGCGATTCGTCTAATTGCAAAAATTCCAACACTTGCTGCTTGGAGTTACAAATACACAGTAGGTCAACCATTCATCTATCCACGTAATGACTTAAATTACGCGGAAAACTTCTTACACATGATGTTTGCTACTCCTGCTGACCGTGATTACAAAGTAAATCCTGTTCTTGCTCGTGCAATGGATCGTATCTTCACGCTTCACGCTGATCACGAACAAAATGCTTCGACATCTACAGTACGTCTTGCTGGTTCTACTGGTGCAAACCCATACGCATGTATCTCTTCAGGTATTTCTGCGCTTTGGGGACCTGCTCACGGTGGTGCAAACGAAGCTGTTCTTAAGATGCTTGATGAAATCGGCAGTGTAGAAAACGTTGCTGAGTTCATGGAAAAAGTAAAACGTAAAGAAGTTAAACTCATGGGCTTCGGTCACCGTGTGTACAAAAACTTCGACCCACGTGCTAAAGTCATGAAACAAACTTGTGACGAAGTTCTTGAAGCATTAAATATCAATGATCCTCAATTAGCGCTTGCTATGGAACTTGAACGTATTGCATTGAACGACCCGTACTTTGTTGAACGTAAACTTTACCCTAACGTAGACTTCTACTCAGGTATCATCCTTAAAGCGATTGGTATCCCAACAGAAATGTTTACAGTAATCTTTGCTCTTGCACGTACAGTAGGTTGGATCAGCCACTGGTTAGAAATGCACAGCGCACCATACAAAATCGGTCGTCCTCGTCAGCTTTACACTGGCCCGACTCAGCGCGATATCAAACGTTAATATTCGAAAGAAAATTAATGATAAAAAAGCTGCCTTCTGGCAGCTTTTTTATTGGGGTATTTTCAATTCAATTTAAAACTTATTCTTCATCAAACACACTTAATAAATGATGGCTAATCCCATCAGCTCGGAGCCAAGCCAACTCATAACTCGCTTTAGCCAAAGCTAGAACACGTCTTTCAAATTCAACCCATATCGTTTTGACTTGAGGTTCTGAAATACCCAAACCACTCTCGCGTGCCAGATGCTTATTTTTTTCACATATTTTCAAAGCATGATAAAGCTTGCGGCCTTTACTCGCCCCTTCCATCAACCGAACACGCTTACTTAAAATAAATCCCTCTACATGCTGTAAGTTCGCATGAGGCAACATAGGTACTAGGATTTGATTCAACTGATCATCTAAGCGCTTCCACACAGCCAAGCGTTGCTCTGCTGTATAAGTGTTCCATTGAATCACTTCATGATTAAAACGGCGACAACCACGGCACACCTGATCACCAAAAACTGTTGAACAACGCCCTGCACATGGGGTGAGAGAGAGCATTCGATGATCATTACTCAAAACAAACTCCTTAAATAAACCATATACTTTTTATGGTTTTCTCGCTTATTACACATTTTCGCGCTAAAATATGCGCCTTAAATTTATATCTTAATACATTTGGAGTTTTCCATGAACGCTACTGTAGAACAGCTTGCACCTGTAGAACAGCAAGCGACCGCGGGTTGGGTTGTTGCAGCACTATATCAATTTAAAGAAGTTCAAGATCCTGCAGATCTTCAGCAACGTCTATTAGACTTAGTGAAAACAATTAACCTTTGTGGAACTCTGATTGTAGCAGGTGAAGGAATTAATGGTACTGTTGCGGGCGATCGTGTAGCAATTGATAATCTCTATCAATTTTTGCTTAATGAAGGTTTTGCTTCTATGGAATACAAAGAATCCCATAGCTCTGACAAACCTTTCCGTAAAATGAAGATTAAACTTAAAGAAGAGATTGTAACTTTAGGTGTTGAGGTTAAACCTCGCGACTTAGTGGGTCACTACCTCGATCCAAAAGAGTGGAATGATTTAATTGCACGTGATGATGTAATTTTAATCGACACACGTAATGACTATGAATATAAGGCAGGCACTTTTAAAGGTGCAATCGACCCTAAAACTGAGACATTCCGCGAATTCCCAGAATATGTCAAAAAAGAGCTAGAGCAACATAAAGATAAAAAAATTGCGATGTTCTGTACAGGCGGTATTCGCTGTGAAAAATCAACATCATTACTTCTTCAAGAAGGCTTCCAAGAGGTTTATCACCTCAAAGGTGGTATTCTTAAATACTTAGAAGAAACCCCTGCCGATGAAAGTTTATGGGAAGGCGAATGTTTCGTATTTGATGGACGTACTGCTGTAACTCATGGCGTTGAGGAAGGCGTAAATATTAAATGTCATGCTTGTGGTTGGCCATTAACTCCAGAAGAGTCAGCTTTAACAAGTTATGAACATGGTGTTTCATGCGTGTATTGCATCGACAAGACAACTGAAAAACAAAAAGCTGGTTTCCGTATGCGCCAGTCGCAAATTGCAGCTGCAAAGCGTAAACGTTTATAATTTTAAACTTAAAAAGGGCATCAAATGATGCCCCTTTTTTTCATAATAAGTTATATAAAGCTAATTTAAGATACAATCCGTTGTTATCAGGTACGTGATCTAGTTGTTGCACAAACCAATGAATCACCCTTTCCATTACCAGCACTTATACCATTAATTTGCCCATCGGCTAGAAACGAGATTCCAATATTATATAAAACATCCTCTTGGGCCGATGAAACAGGATTAGAGACTACAAATAAAGTACCAATAGATGTTTTCGAAGGAATCCCATCATTCTCGTCTTTATTGATAAACGTAGATATAGTCAATTTACCATTACTAACTGTGAGCATATCGCCCACTTTTGTTAAATTACACTTTTCACCAAAAGGTGTAATTAACTGATCTTCCTTAAAATCAGGCAAAACATTTGAAGTACAATAATTATATCTTTCGATTATACCTGAGTCATATTGTTGGCAAGCCGTCGTATCTATATTAATATTTAAAGGATTGACAAGAATTTGATCTGATTTCATCGGTAATTGAGATAAATTTCCATCTTTAATTAACATTAACAGTGCATCATAGTCTTTAATGTTTCTATTATTCTTAATAGCTTCCAATAACTCTTGAATAGCTTGATGAATAGGATTATTTGCTTTCATCTCAGCATTAAATAGATCCACATCATTATTAACACCGTACCCCTTTTTAATAAGTTCAGTTACCAAAGCAAAATTTGCAGAATTTAACTTTTCTGTAGCCATGGTTCCAGATTGATACCACGTTGCAGGAACTTGGTTACTGGCATAAGCAACGACCATATCCGTAAGCGGATTAATATTTACATTACCCTCACGCTCAACATAACTATAGTAGCTTTGTCCATTAGCTTTTACCTGTAAACGACAAGGAAACTTACTATTGTCTACTTCACCTTGCCATTTACCTTCGGTATTAACATTTACAGTATTTTTAAAACCGATTCCATCTTTACAAATTGCTATTACATTTGCACCATTCAAAGCAGAAGTTGAAAATGCTGTACCAGAAATTAATTTATAAGTAACTTCATTTTGATTAGATTGTGAAATTTTCGCTTCACTAACACTGTTACTATTTTCACCACCACAAGCTATAAGCAATATTACTGAGAGCAAGCCACTAATTTTACAAATTATATTCATATTAAATCGCATTGTTATAACACTAAAGATTTTTATATCAATCATGGATTAATACATGATGATAGGTAAATTAAACTCTATTAAAAGCATAATTCTTAAAATAACAATAAATATTATATATAAATAAAATTAATGTAAAAATATTATTATACTCAATTACCTATTAAAAAATTCAGGTAATAAAAAACGCCCTAGAAAGGACGTTATTTATTATTTCTTCTAATAAATTAATTTGGAGTATGATACATCAAGTATAATTCATTCAAATTATCCGGAATTTCTTCTGCCAGTTCATCCATTAACTGTCCATTACGACGGAAAGATTCCATCTGCGGATCTTCTTCATCAATTCCACTAAATACCATCATTGGTAAAGTTAAATCAATTAATTGTTCTTCATGTTCAGGGGCAAACCATGCCTCTTCATTTAAGAACATTGCATCAACAAATCCCACACTCCAGTCGCCTAAGCTAGATTCAACATCAGCTTCTTCAATTTCAAATGGAAATACAATTCCATTCTCATTTGCTAAATCTTGTCGAATTGACTCTAACCACGCCTTGATTTGCTGAATAATTTCAGCAGGAACCTTTTTATGGTTATTATCAAACAGCTCATCTAACCAACGGTCAAACTGAGGGCCTACTGCAATTGCACACAGAAAACCATGAGTTGCAGCGAAATCTAGACCATACTCATTGTGGTCTCCATCTAGATATTCACTTAATTGGTCTAAATCTAACGCACTCATTGTGTTACCTGACTATAAAAAAGAAATCTACGATAGCATAGCATTTAAGCTGACGATGCCCTATTCAGATTTGATTAGTCTTCATCATCAAGATCATCATCGTCTAAATCATAATCAAAATCTTTCAACTCACGCTCTAAACGGCGTTGAGCCAATAGATCATCAATTAATCTACGTTTTTCTAATGATTCTTTCGCAGTGATTTTGCCTGATGACTCATCAAAACCGACATCATCATCATCACCGTAGTTATCATCTAGTTCAAAATCTGTAGAAGACACTAAAACTACCTCTAATGAAAAAATGTGAATGGGTCTAGGCGCTATTTATCTCTCTTACAGAATCATGTCAAGTTTTATTTATATTTTTTTCATTAAACTGCATATTTGTACTTTTTTTCACCCGAAAAATTGTGTATTTATAAAACTCAACTATTTTTTTGATCAAGAAAAAATTCTATGATCTTTTCGATGATTTAAGCTTGAAAAAAATGATTTTAGCCCAATATTCAAAAAACAGACGTGAATTCAAAGATATTTTTTATTTAACGGTTACCGATCAAACCCAAAACATTTCAAGCAAATTGTGCTATCATGCACGGTTTTTCACTGCCACAGATTCAACGAAGAGTAAGCAAAGATGAGCGATATGCATTCCCCTACTTCTCAAGTAGCGGCTCTGATTAGCCGAGGCAAAGAACAAGGTTACTTAACTTACGCTGAGGTTAACGATCATCTGCCGGACTCGATTACTGAAAGCGAACAGATTGAAGACATTATTCAAATGCTTCAAGACGTTGGTATTCCTGTACACGAGCGTGCACCTGAATCTGACGATACCATGTTCGGTGAGTCAACTGACACAGCCGATGAAGTTGCTGAAGAAGAAGCTGCTGCCGTACTTGCATCGGTTGAAAATGAGCCTGGACGTACGACAGATCCTGTACGTATGTACATGCGTGAAATGGGTACAGTTGAACTGTTAACCCGTGAAGGTGAAATCAGCATTGCAAAACGTATTGAAGAAGGGATCCGTGATGTCCTTAACTCAATTGCGTACTGGCCAAATGCTGTTGAAGTTGTATTAAAAGAATATAATGATTTCTTGACTGGCGAACGTCGCCTTGCCGATATTTTATCTGGCTATCTTGATCCGGAAACTGACGAAGATATTCCTGAAGTTCTAGAAGAAGAAACAGAACTTGAAGAAGATGATGCGCCAGCTACACCAGCAAAAGAAGTTAAGCTTGACGATGACGAAGAAGATGAAGAGTCAGAAAGCGACGATGATTCTGAAGGTGAGTCTGGTCCAGACCCTGAAGTTGCAAAGATTCGTTTTAATGAACTTGAATCTGCATGGACTAAAACAAAAGGTGTTATTGAGAAACATGGCCGTAACAGCCCTGAAGCAGACGAAGCTTTAGAAGCGTTAGCTACTGTGTTTATGATGTTTAAATTTACACCACGTTTATTCGATATCATTTCTGAAATGATTCGTGGCACACATGAACAAATTCGTGCCAATGAACGTGAAATCATGCGTTATGCAGTACGTCGTGGCCGTATGGACCGTACTCAATTCCGTACATCTTTCCCTAAGCAAGAATCTAATCCAGCTTGGTTAGATGAACAAATTGCTAAAGCTCCTGCTGAAATCAAGGCGCATTTAGAAAAAGTTCGTCCGGATGTTTTAGCGTTCCAGCAAAAAATTGCAGATATTGAGAAAGAACTTAGTTTAAGCGTTGCTGAAATTAAAGATATTTCTAAGCGTATGGCAATTGGCGAAGCGAAAGCACGCCGTGCTAAGAAAGAAATGGTAGAAGCCAACCTTCGTTTGGTAATTTCGATTGCGAAGAAATATACCAACCGTGGTTTACAGTTCCTTGACTTGATTCAAGAAGGGAACATTGGTTTGATGAAAGCTGTAGACAAGTTTGAATATCGTCGTGGTTATAAATTCTCGACTTATGCAACTTGGTGGATTCGTCAGGCGATTACCCGTTCGATTGCCGATCAGGCTCGTACAATTCGTATTCCAGTACATATGATTGAAACGATTAACAAGATCAACCGTGTATCTCGTCAATTGTTACAAGAAATGGGCCGTGAACCAACACCTGAAGAATTAGGTGAACGTTTAGAAATGGACGAAGTTAAGGTTCGTAAGGTACTTAAGATTGCTAAAGAACCGATTTCAATGGAAACACCTATTGGTGATGATGAAGATTCGCATCTTGGTGATTTCATTGAAGATCAAAACATCACTTCTCCAATTGATGCTGCGACTTCAGAAGGCTTAAAAGAAGCGACACGTGAAGTATTGGAAAACTTAACTGAACGTGAAGCAAAAGTATTGAAGATGCGTTTTGGTATTGATATGCCAACCGATCATACGTTAGAAGAAGTGGGCAAGCAGTTTGACGTAACACGTGAACGTATTCGTCAGATTGAAGCGAAAGCATTGCGTAAATTACGCCACCCTTCTCGTTCTGAACACTTACGTTCTTTCTTGGAAAATGACTAAGTTTTGAAGGCTTGAAATTTCAGAACCAAGCCCCATTTAATAGAAAGAGCTATAAACGCCTGCGATAATGCAGGCGTTTCAAATCATGAGGTAACTTATGTTAGACCGCACTCCATCTCGCGAACTACAAGAACATCTTTGGGTATTTCCGATGGATTATCCAATTAAACTTATTGGCGATGCGGGTGAAGAATTACGTGTTGCTGTAGTCGATATTTTGGTGAAACATTTCCCAGACTTCGATCACTCAACATTAAAAGTTCAAGAATCTCGCACCGGCAAGTATCATTCTTTAACAGCACAATTGCGCTTTGAAGAATTAGAACAAGTCCATGCACTTTATGCTGACTTGGCTGCTTGCCCGCAGATTAGAACTGCGCTTTAATTTTAAGTTCTTCAATCAATACCACAGTCAGACACTCTTACTGTGGTATTTTTTTTGAGAAATTTTTAAGTTATCAAACAGTGAAAAAACAATACAAATATTTAGAAACCCTATTATAAAATCCTTTAAAATTACAGGGTTTTCGGCTTCTATCTTGCAGATATTAACTGGGTGCCGCAGAAACCAACTTATAGGAAGATATTGTAATGAGCCTTGATAAACCCAACTTGATCATTCGCCAATGGAACGATTTACAAGATTATCAAAGCAAGTTTGAAACCATGAAACTCTTAACAAACGAGCGTGATCAAGACACGCCTGATGAGTTATGGTTACTTCAACATCATAATGTCTTAACACAAGGTCAAGCTGGGAAACCAGAACACATCCTAATTTCATCAAATATTCCAGTCGTACAAACTGATCGTGGCGGGCAAGTAACTTGGCATGGCCCTGGCCAACTCGTTGCTTACTTCATGTTTGATCTTAATCGACTAAAATGGAACGTACGTACTTTGGTCAGTTTTGCTGAACAATTTATGATAGATGTTTTAAAAAAATATGGAATTGAAGCTTATGCCAAACCCGATGCACCTGGTGTATATGTAGATGGTCGTAAGATTGGTTCTTTAGGTTTTAAAATTCGTCGTGGTCGTAGTTATCATGGATTAGCATTAAACTTGGACTGTGCATTAGATGGATTCCAGACCATCAATCCTTGCGGTTATGCAGGCTTAGAAATGGTACGTATACAAGATTTAGTGACTCCTTATCCATCATTTGGTCAACTTTGTCAGGACTTTATTGAGTATATTAATAGTACTGGGTACTTTAATGACCCTAAAGTCAAATATGAATAAATCGCTTTGCGATGAAATAAAAATGGATTAGAGTAATTACTCTAAATTTGCTTTCGCATAATTTTAACAAGGGATACGCGAGTGATTTCGACAAAAGCGGTAAAGCCGACTCTGCAACTTGCCTACGTTAAGCTCATGATGGATGTTATTGGTCGTGGCTTGGTCATGGCAAGTCAAGTGGACACTGAAATACAAGAGGAAGTATCTAAATTTCCTGTTCACTTTGTACTTTCAATGAATGTTTTCCCGAATGGACCAGCATTTTTTGCTCGAGTGACAGAAGACAAACAGTTAGAACTACTTCAAAGAGCTGAAAGAAAACCAGACTTAACGATTACATTCAAACACGTCACTCATGCCTTTTTGGTATTTTCTTTTCAAGAAAGTACTGCTCAAGCATTTGCCAATGACCGAATGATTGCCGATGGTGATGTATCTGCTGCTATCCGCTTAGTACGCTGCCTAAATAAAATGGAAGCTCTTATTTTACCTAAATTGGTTGCTTCACTAGCAGTCAAAGAATACCCAACCGAACTTAGCCTAAAAGAAAAATTCAACGAGGCTGCAAATATTTACCTAAAAGTAGCCAAGTCCTATTTCAAGCGGAGCGCATAACATGGCCAAACCATATTACGAATTCTTTTGTCCTGTAAAAGTCATTGCTGGTAATGCTGCGTTAGAACATATTCCGTTTGAGCTTGCAACTTTGGGTGCAAAACGCCCTCTTATCATTACAGATAAGGGTGTACGCGCAAATGGCTTATTAAATCCGATTGAAGCTGCATTTAGTACAACTGATGCTGTCATTGGTCATGTTTTTGATGATGTTCCACCCGACTCGAGTTTAGAGGTTGTCCGCCTTGCAGCAGAAGCTTATCGTGCAAACAAATGTGATGCGATCATTGCTGTAGGTGGTGGTTCAGTCATAGACACTTCTAAAGCAACTAATATTTTAGTTTCTGAAGGTGGAAATGACTTATTGCAATATGCAGGTGCTCACAACCTACCGAAACCATTAAAACCATTTTTTGTGATTCCAACAACCTCTGGTACTGGTTCTGAAGTAACAATGGTTGCCGTGGTTTCAGATACTCAAAAGAATGTTAAGTTAGCATTTGCTTCTTATTACTTAATGCCACATGCAGCGATTTTAGATCCACGCATGACGCTTACATTACCGCCTCATTTAACTGCAATGACTGGTATGGATGCATTAACGCATTGTGTAGAAGCCTATACATGTATGGCTGCCAATCCATTGAGCGATGCTTATGCAAGTGCCGGAATTAAAAAGATTAGTGAAAATCTCTTTAATGTCTTAGAAAACCCAAATGACTCACAAGGCCGCTTAGAGTTAGCTCAAGCTTCCACAATGGCGGGTATTGCATTTTCTAATTCAATGGTCGGCCTAGTTCACTCTTTAGGACATGCTTTAGGTGCTGTTGCTCACCTGCCCCACGGTCTATGCATGAATTTATTCTTACCTTATGTACTTGAATATAATAAACAAGTAAATGGTCAGAAAATTGGTGAGTTACTATTACCGCTTGCTGGTGCAGATATTTATGCACAAACGCCCGCAACCCAGCGTGCAGATAGAGCAATTACAACTATCTTAGCAATGCGTGATCGCCTATTTACTTTAACAAAGTTACCACGCACTCTACGTGAAACAGGTAAAGTAACTGAAGCACAGCTTGATGAAGTTGCAGAAAAAGCACTAAATGATGGCTCAATTATTTACAACCCGAAAGAAGCAAGCTTAAAAGATATCCGAGATATCTTAGAAAAAGCTTGGTAATTCGATAAGTTAAACTCCAAGAAATTCCATAAAGGTCTGATTTATATATTGAATCAGACCTTTTTTATCACTAAGCATTTTTATTGATTATTTTATTTGAAACATATGGCAAAAAAATTGCTAAAAAATAGATGAAAGTACTGACAATTTATATCAATTTAGGATAGATTGGCGCACTTTATCTTTTTCTGTAGGGGGGATCGTTCGTCTCAAACGATCCTTAACACCAAGCTGATCCTTGATCAACGATTATGAGGATAACGCCGTTGACAAATTTATCTGGGACTAAACCAACAGGCAAGCTTCAAAAGAATCTTGTACTTTGGCATATTGTTATTATTGGTTTAGCTTACATTCAGCCATTAACGTTATTTGATACTTTTGGTTTAGTGTCAGAACGAAGTGGTGGTCATGTACCAACTTCCTACATTTTTGCATTAGTCGCAATTTTATTAACATCGATCAGTTATGGACATATGATTAAGCGCTACCCTTCTTCTGGGTCGGCCTATACGTATGCTCAAAAATCAATTCACCCTAATGTTGGCTTTATGGTGGGTTGGTCTTCTTGGTTAGACTATCTACTGTCACCGCTTGTTAATATTATCTTGGCAGATATTTATCTAAGAGCTCTTTTTCCAGAAGTAAATAACTGGTTATGGGTGATTGGTTTAACAACGCTTATGACTGTTATTAATTTATTTGGTGCACGGTTCGTTGCACGTTTTAACAGTACGATTGTTGTTATTCAGCTTGGCGTAATTTTTTATTTTGTTTATCAAGTATATACCTTACTTACTCAAGGTGTATATGCAGATGGAACTTTAAATCCAGATAAAGCGGCATTGTGGTCATTAACTCCTTTTTGGAACGATATGACATCTGTCAGTTCTTTAATTGCTGGCGCGACTGTACTCTGCTTCTCTTTTACCGGATTTGATGCTTTATCGTCTCTTGCTGAAGAAACAAAAGATGCAGAAAAAACGCTACCAAAAGCTATTTTTTCTACAGCATTACTTGCAGGTATTATTTTCATTGTAAGTACTTACTTCATCCAATTATATTTCCCAAGCAACCCAAACACTTACTTCAATCCTTTAGATGAATCACAACCTGTGATGGTCGCTGCGATTGGTAGTTTGATGTTTAAAACTTTGGTTTTATATTTTGCTGTAGTCGCTGTGATGGCATCAGGTATTTCTGCACATGCGGGTGTATCACGCTTAATGTATGTGATGGGACGAGATGGAGTCATCAACAAGAAATTATTTGGACATATCAGTCCAAAATTGCATACCCCAACTTACAACATTCTTATCGTAGGTGTGGTTGCTTTATCTGCTGGCTTTTTAGATCTTGAACATATTGTTAACTTAATTAGTTTTGGTGCTTTAACTGCTTTTAGTTTTGTTAACTTCTCTGTAGTTTCACGCTATGCATTAAGAGATGGAAAGAATAAAACGCTTAAAGACATCATTAATTATATTGCTATACCAACGCTTGGTTTTGCCAGTGTGTTTATGATGTGGTTAGAGATTGATAAGCTTGCCTTACAAATTGGCTTAGCTTGGGCCGTTATTGGTGTAGGTTATTTGGCCTATAAAACCAAAGGCTTTAAATATAATGCTCCGCAACATAACGAGCATGAGTAATAAAAAAGGCGCTTAAAGCGCCTTTTTTATGGTCAAATTAACCAAAAATTTTATTTACAATGCTTTGTACACGTTGAGCATAAAGTTTTGTTGTTTCAAGATCACCTGTCGGAACCTCTTCCACACTTGCATCCGAAGGTGATTGAACTAAAAGTCCTACCGAACCACCTAAGTTGTTTACATCTTCACGTGTTGCATCTTTCGTATTTGCTGGCAATAAACCAAGGCTCACCCAAATGCCACCATGCTGTGATGCTAAAGTTTGCAGTTGAATAAGAGTTACTTGCTTATCACCATTTAAGCTCGCACTGTTTGTAAAACCTGCAAATACTTTATCTTGCCAACCACGTGTAAACCATACTTTTGAAGTTGCATCAGCAAACTTTTTAAACTGCCATGGCGCTGTACCCATATAAGTAGGCGCACCAAAAACAATCCCCTTCGCATCATTTAATGTCTGCCAATCTTGATCAGTAATATTTCCCTCTTGATCAATTTGGATGAGCTGGGCATTAATTTCGTTTGCAAACGTTTCAGCAACAACTTTTGTATGGCCATAACCAGAGAAATATACAACCGCGATATTAGAGTTAGACATGGGAGCAAACCTTTGTTTTATTAAATTCCACTTTATGATATATTTTAGAAACTAGGTGTCAATTAGTTACTAGTTGGTAACTAGGGTAATTTTTTCAAGAAATTATAGGTAAATGGTATGAATGAATGTCTAAAATATAATATTTTTCAACAACATTGCCCTGCTCGTTTATTTTTTGAAAAAATTGCAGATAAATGGGTTTTATTGATTTTAAATGTTCTTGAGGAGGAAACTCAGCACTTCAATTTGCTCAAAAAGAATATTCAAGGTATCTCCCCTAAAGTCTTATCACAAAAGTTAAAAATGCTGGAAAGAGACGGTTTTATCGAGCGTAAAATTCAGAATACATCCCCAATTCGTGTTGATTACTCACTTACTTCTTTAGGGCAAAATGTAGCTTCAATGGCGTTCCAATTAAAGGAATGGGCCGAAACCAATATTGAGCAAGTTTTAGCAGCTCAAATAGCTTATGATGAAAAAGCATTAGAACAGGCTTAACTCATACTTCCCTTAAAATTTTATAGCTCATGAGTGGCTCATCTTAATTAATTTTAATCGGCTCAGGTGGCGCACTTATTTTAAATTGAATAGTTAAAGGTTCGCATTGTTTTAACTCCTGCTCATTTTTCAAATAGGTGCTTTCTAGACCATATTTCCAAGTACCATTCATGACTTCAAATGCAGGATAATTGACAATAAAAGTTTTGGTTTCACTAGGCTGATATTCGTAAGTTTGGGTCTCTTTACACTCATTTTCTGGATAAGAACGTTTAGTATTTCCAAATAAATAGAGTTCTAAAGGTACATAACACGCAGGTTGTTGTTCTTGTATTTTCTCTAATCCCTTATTAGTTTGAGTAATCTGCAAAGCAATTGTGCCATTTAAAGTCAACTGCTGTGCATATTTAAAAACTGTTTCTTTTTCGATGGGTTCACGCGTTACATTATTTAAGAACTGTAGTTTACGATGCAAGCCATTACAGTCATCTTCAACAGGTGCGGGTAACCAGATTTCATTATCTTTTGAGTCACCTTTCTCACCATCGGCAGGTGTCTCATAATCACCTGGTTTACCAGGTTTAGTCGGATTTCCCGATCCACCTAAACTGGCACCACCTGCGAATAAATCCTCTCCACAAGCAGTCAAAAGACCCCCCATCAAAATGAAACTCATGGATATTATTAATTTTTTATAAGTTATTTTCATCATATTGATAAGCTCCGAAACGGAAAGTTTTGGTTGCACCCTCTTTTCCTTCATCGAGTGCACAACGTTCAATGGCTAACTTAAGTATTTGTAGTGATAGATCTTCCCACAAGCGTAAACTTGCGTCTTTGAGTAAAGTGATCGATTCCTCTGTTAATTCATCAGCAAAAATTGCTTGTTCTAAATAGGGCTCTTTTTCTGGCTGAAATAAATTATGAACTCCGGCAGCTAAATGTGCCTCTAAGTTATTCGTTAATAATTTTCGAACCTCGAATTGCTCAACATCAGGCATAAAACTACGCTGCTGCAACATCACAAGGCCATCTTCTTCTTTCACAATGTTCAAACGCTCAAGTTCGTTCAGAATAGATCTTGGATGTTTTTCAGTTGAAATTTTCTTTACCAAACTTTCAAAGCTAATCTGATTTTCACTAATAAAAGGAATTTTTTCTGCTAATCCCTCTGCAAGCCACAAGCCAATCACTCGAGCAGGAACACTTACTGGCTCTGCTACTTTTGCTTCTGTTAAAGGTTGCCCAGCCTGTATTGCCTTTTTAAATGCATTCACGTCTTTGCGATGTAACCCTGAAAGTAAACTGACCGCTGAATCAGTTGGCTTTTGTTCTATACGCTCTAGCTCAGTTAAAGCCTGTTGATAGAAAATAGGTTTTAAAGCAGTCACAAAGTCGTTATATCCCACTCCTGAACGAATTAACCATTGCGTCAGGTATTCCATTAACATTAATACCTGCTTTTGATTAAGTTCTGCATTGTTCGTTTGGAGTGTGGTCATAGGGTAACAATTTTCCTTCATATTTGAAAAACAGTATGGGCCGAGCAATTGTCACACTGAACGGTTTAAGATGCAATTTTCATTCTTAGACCTCTTTGGGAAACCGATCAACATAATGATTTGGCGCATTAAAATGGGTAAAAGAAATACTGATTGAGACGTCTAAACTTTCTACACTATGCCACCAACCAATTGGGATAAACAAAGCTTCCCCAGCATTCAAAATACATTCCACTGGAGTGATTGATCTTGCCAAAGGATATTTTTCAAAATCAATTTTATTTGCATTATTTAATTCACTAAACACCCAATGATCGTTATACAGATGAGGAACTTGTAAGGCAGGAATTAAAGTTACTTTTTTGCGTCCATAAATTTGAACCAACATATTATTCGTTAAATCATGATGTAATGGCGTAAATGTTCCTTTAGGTCCAAACCATAAAAAACTACGCTCATCTTTTAAAGCCAAGTCGCAATAACCTTCTGCAAAATTACCAATATCTAAAAATAGCTCTTGAAGCATCTGATGGCTGTTAGTCGCATTATTTGCAGTCATATAAAAATCATTACTGGCATCAACTGACATAACTTTTGATACAAACTCTGACATCTTCATTTTGTGTTTTAGTGATGGAGAATGTCTTTCAAACTGTTCATCTAAATTTCTATTCATCTGAACTTCAACTAAATGATGGCCAAATTTAGAAGCAAAATATTGCGGAGACCATTTGTGCAAAGCTGGCCAATGTTCTATTCCTTCTTTTAAAATCACAGGGCGATGTTGACTATAGTAATCCTTTATAAAAACAGAGAACCGTGGAGCAGTAATTGAAGGAATTTCTTCACTATAGCCAGAATTTAGCTGTGCCAATTGATCTACAGTTTCTATTAGCCATTCACGTTTTTTAAGTTGATGATGCTTTTTCTTCAAAATTTTATATAGCTGATTATTTTCTAAATTATTTAGATATTCTTTTACTTTTAAACCATCATGCCCCTGCTCTATTAATATTTTTACTATTTGCTCAGACATGACCTCATTTAAAACTTGTTCAATGATCCACTCTTGATCATGATTCAATAAAGTCTGAAATTTTAAATCATTCATTTCAAATCTTGGCTCAAATCCATTTGCTTTTAAAACATCGACTAATTGTTCAATTCCACACCCTTTTTCTAAATTTTCTTCAAGCCAGTTTTTCCATTCTAATGGCAACTGGTTAAACCATTTTTGGCTTTGTTCGAATATTTCAATTTGATTATAAGCTGCCATGTTGAACCTTTTTTCAAATTTGATCTTTACAACTGCATTATAATTGATCTATTTTAAAAATGTTAAATTTTCACATTTTTAATAAAAAAAGGGTTCATGTGATGAATAACATAGTAAAAGGAAGCAGCATTGCTTTGATTTTTATAGCTTTAAGTGGGTGTGGGTCTGACGATAATGATTCGACACCGACACCGACACCGACACCGACACC
>NZ_KB849418.1:147012-240383 GCF_000368405.1 Acinetobacter sp. NIPH 817 | reverse complement strand
ACCAACACCAACACCAACACCAACACCAACACCAACACCAACACCAACACCAACACCAACACCAACACCAACACCAACAAGTGTAGCGGATCGCTTTGTTGGAAGTTGGTTAGCGGGTAAAGGAGCTTGTATTAACGGCTCTGCTCTAAAAATGAACGTCATTAAGGTTTCTGATAACAGCGTTCGATTTACCAGTGAAACAGTACGTTATGAGAATGAATCGAACTGTACAGGTAACATTGTTGCAAGTTACCGCCAAGCTGAAGATTTTAGTCTGGTTTCAAATATTGGAGCACCACAGACTATACAAACCTCAAGCTATAACAAAGTAGATTGGCAGCTTGTAGTAGCTGGAGAATTAGAGCAAAAACAGCCAGCTATTCTAGGGTTTAAAAATGCAAACCAATTCTGTCTAGTTCCTACAGATGAACCGAATGCGATACATAATTATTTGCAGCAAGCAAACTTTGATCTCATAAATACTTGCTTCACAAAAACAACACCACCAGCAAGCATGCAAAAGCCGACACAAGTATTGGCAACAGCAAGTTATAGACTAGGAGATAATAAGGAATCTTGGGCAGATCTATTAACCCAACTTAATGACCAAGGACGTCAAGGCTATGCCCTTCTCACACCATCTGTAAGTTTAGATAATCCTGACGGCAGTTTTGCCCTATATAAAAACTTATATGTTAAAAACAATAAGTCTGCTGATACATACACCTATAAGACAGTTGATGTTAAAACGAACTCGGTAGCAAACCGTTATTTACTATGGGTGAATGAGCTAAATAAACAAGGTAGCTTAGGCTATATATATAAACTCTCATTTGGAGAAGTTACATCTAATACAGATAAATATCTATTTGTGAAAAATGATAAGAAACCAGCAACTTATACTTATTCTAATCGATTCTTAACCAATACCTCTCGCACAACAATTTTAAATGCCTTCAACGAACTTGGTGCACAAGGTTGTAAACTCATTTACGCAAACACCTCGTTCACTAATAATGGCACAACGAATGGAACCTTCTATGTACCTACTTGCGTAAATAGCAGTACACATAACGGAACCTATGCGTATCGTTATTTTGAAGTTCCGCGACATATTCCGTTTAACAAGGAAGATGCAATAAAACTTGAAAAACTTCTTAAAGAGCAGGCAGCTGAAGGTTATAGACTGGTTGATGCAAACAATAATCTAGGCTTCTTTAATATTGATGGTTATCTATTTGAGCGTGATAGTGAAAATACGGGACCTATTGAATACAAAGTATTTATTGAAGATGCTGCATCCGAAACAGATGAGCCATATCTCGTTGAAAATCGAATTCAAGACCAAGGTAAATTAGGTTGGTTCTTTGCAGTTCGACTTGGATCGGTCTATACCAACTCACCAACAAATTATGATTTAGCAAGTGGTGTTGTTTTCCCTAAATAAGACATCTAAAAACAAATAAGGCCACAACTGTGGCCTTATTCTTACTTAAAATTAGATAACTTATCCTAAATTTTTAAACCCCTGCTGACGCCATGCCTCATAAACAATCACTGCGGTTGCATTAGATAAATTTAAACTTCTTGAGTTTTCAGCCATTGGCAAACGGATCCACTGTTCTTGTGGAAACATTAAGCGGACATGCTCAGGCAAGCCACGTGTTTCTGGCCCCATCAGTAAAGCCACAGGCCGATTCAAATCGACTGTATGTGGAGTTGCAGAACCTTTAGTGGTGAGTGGAAAAACATGCTCAACACCTTTCGCTTTTAAGTCTGCAAGGCACAGTTCAATGTTGTCCCAAATCTGCATACGTGCCCATTCATGATAATCAAGGCCTGCTCGCTTGAGCTTTTTATCATCTAGCTCGAAACCCAAAGGTTTGACTAAATGTAACTGTGCGCCCGTATTAGCACATAAACGAATGATATTGCCTGTATTGGCAGGAATTTCAGGCTCGTATAGAACAACATGAATCACAAATTTTCTCGACTTTAATAACCAGCAATAAATTCAGATGAACTTATTGCCATTTTAACTGTTCACGTAAACTCACCACTTCACCAATAATGGTTAAAGTCGGCGCCACGATATGATGTTCAGACACTTTAGTTGCAATATCAGCTAATGTTCCAACAATAACTTTCTGTTCTGGTGTGGTTCCTTTAGAAATTAAAGCCACCGGCATATTGGCACGCTGACCATGAGCAATAAGTTGCTCACAAATGCGTTCTAAACCAACTAACCCCATGTAGAGGACTAAAGTTTGATTTTCATAAACCAGTTCATTCCAAGGGAGTTCAGGTGAACCTTCCTTTAAATGTCCAGTCAAGAAACGTACACTTTGCGCATAATCACGATGAGTTAATGGAATCCCTGCATAAGCTGAACAACCTGATGCTGCTGTTATGCCCGGTACAACTTGGAAAGTGACATTCGCCTCAACCAGCTCTTGAATCTCTTCACCACCACGCCCAAAGATAAATGGATCACCACCCTTTAGACGACAAACACGCTTTCCTTTTTGAGCATATTCAACCAATAAAGCATTGATACCATCTTGGGGAACAGAGTGATTTGAACGGGCTTTACCAACATAAATTTTGGTCGCATCACGACGGCAAAGTTCTAAAATTGGTGCAGACACCAAACGATCATAAATCACCACATCTGCTTGTTGCATAAGACGCAATGCTTTTAGTGTCAGTAGCTCAGGATCGCCGGGTCCAGCCCCTACCAAATAAACCTCACCTTTAGGTGCAGTCCATTCTGTTAAGGCTTGCTGAATCAAATCATTTGCAACTTCTAAATTATCATTAAAAACTTGTTCTTTTAATGGGCTAGCATAGAGGTTTTCCCAAAAGATTCGACGCTCATCGGGGTTAGTAATCTTTTCTTTTACTTGCTTACGCCATTGACCAGAAAACTCAGCCAATTTACCCATGCCATGTGGAACAATCGTTTCGATTTGAGTACGAAGTTGTCTAGATAAAACTGGCGATGCGCCATTTGAGGCAACAGAAATGATCAATGGAGAACGATCAATAATCGCTGGAACCATAAAACGGCAGTGTGGAATATCATCGACACTATTTACCAGTAAATTACGCGCTTCACATTGTTCAAAAACAGCTTTGTTTACTTGCGCATCATTAGTGGCAGCAATAACTAATCTGTAAGGAGTATTTAAAAAAACTTCGGCAAAAGTCTCAGCAAAGTACTGCCCTCCAGTTGCCTGAATCAACGATAAAAGCTGATCTTCAATTGCTGGAGCAATAATATCAATTACTGCTCCAGCTTTGGCTAAAAGATTTGCTTTGCGCAAAGCGATATGCCCACCACCCACAATCAGACAACGTTGCTGTTGCAACTTTAAAGAGATTGGAAAAATATCCACCTTAAACCTCTACATTAATCATCTGATTTGGATTAAGCAAAAACCGTGCACAATTTAGATGCAAAGCTTAGTCAATAAATGTTAAACCACCCATATATGGGCGTAATACTTCTGGAATCTCGATAGAACCATCTTCACGTTGATAATTTTCCATTACAGCAAGCAAAGTACGTCCAACTGCAAGACCGGAACCATTTAGTGTATGCACCAATTCGGTCTTCTTTTGATCCATTCTGTAGCGTGCTTTCATGCGGCGTGCTTGAAAATCACCCATATTAGAGCAACTTGAGATTTCACGGTAAGTATTTTGGCTTGGAACCCAAACTTCTAAGTCGTAAGTTTTAGTCGCACCGAAGCCCATATCACCACCACAGAGCAAAATTTTGCGATATGGCAAGCCAAGTGCCTGCAAAATGCCCTCGGCATGTGCAGTAAGTTCTTCAAGTGCCTGCATAGAAGTTTCAGGTTTAACGATTTGCACCATCTCAACTTTATCAAACTGATGCTGACGAATTAAACCACGTGTATCGCGACCATAAGAACCAGCTTCACTACGGAAACACGGTGTATGCGCTGCATATTTTAATGGCAAGCGTTCGGTATCAATAATCTCATCACGAACGAAGTTAGTAACAGGAACTTCTGCTGTAGGGATGAGGTAATATTCTTTTTCGCCTTGAAGTTTGAACAAATCTTCTTCAAATTTTGGTAATTGACCAGTACCACGAAGTGAATCAGCATTTACCAAATAAGGCACATAAGCTTCTGTATAGCCATTCTTTAAAGTATGGGTATCAAGCATGAACTGCGTTAAAGCACGTTGTAGGCGCGCTAAAGAACCTTTCAACACACTAAAACGTGAACCAGTCAGTTTAGTCGCAGTTTCAAACTCTAAACCGCCCATCCACTCACCTAAATCAGTATGATCTTTGATTTCAAAATCAAACTGACGAGGCGTACCCCATTTTGAAATTTCAACGTTATCATCTTCATCTTTACCAGCAGGAACAGACTCATCTGGTAAGTTAGGAATGCTAAGCGCTTTTTGTTCAATCTCATTTTGGAGCTCTGACAAAGCTACTTCAGCAGCTTTGATTTCATCACCAATCGCCTGCATACGCGCCATGATTTCAGAAGCATCACCACCGGATTTTTTAATCTGACCCACTTGTTTTGCACCGGCATTACGTTCTGCCTGCAATTTTTCAGTTTTTGATTGCAAGTCTTTACGGCGAGTTTCTAAAGAAGCCCATTCTTGAACATCTAATTGAACACCACGTTTTGCCAAAGCCGCATTAACAGCTTCAATATTATTTCTGAGTAACTTAGGGTCGATCATAATCAATCATAATATGGGTAAAAAACTGGCTATAGTGTAAGGCCTTCACACTAAAAAATATAGTGATCATCTTCATAACGAATAGCTTTCACACAATTGTTAGAATAGATCACCTATTTTAGAACTTATAGTTTGGCACGCTCGGTAAATACTCAGGTTTAATGAATTTACTCGCTTCAAAATACGGCAACGTTAATTCAGACATTCCTTCAGCATAAGAAGCCAACTCATAAATTGGATAGACAAAAACAATCCCATTTGCGCCATAGTAGAAATTATCACTTAATTGAAGTTTTTCACGATTGATATTGTGCTCTTGAAGCCAATTTGTATTTGCATCATAAAGGGCATCAACCAACTGTTTTTCAACATCTGGTTGAATAAGTTCAGCAACAGTAATGTGCTTCTTATTTAATAAGTCAAAATTTACAAATTCTTGATGAGACATGCCGTGTGCAGCACCAGCTGAGTACGAATAAGTCTGTAATGCAAAGGTGGCAAGATTATAGTTTTGCCCTAAATAACGAACATAGATTGCACTTTGACTTGAACTTGGTTCACCTTCAGGTACTTCAACTGGTTGATCAGCTAAATTTGCAAAAGCATTCGGATCTGCTTTCTTTATACGATTGGTGAAGTAATCATTAATCCATTTTTGATTGGTCTGTACTGTTTGAAAATCATACTCAGTACAACCATCTTCTAAGCAAACTTTTGATTTCGGCAATTTTACTGGGATTACTTTTGCCTGAATTACAGGAACAGCAGCCTCTTTTGTTTCTTTAACTTTGGCACTTGAAGCGGCTTGCTCCTCTTTAGCTGCCGACTTTGGTTGGCAACCACTCACAATTGCCATTGCAGCCATTAATGGAAGAATACAAATAATTTTTTTATCGTAAAGTCGCATAATAATCCCCATGAATTTACCTCTATCACTATACAAAGCGTCCGATCGAGGTGGGGTTAAAAAATGTATCTATTTCTCTTATATAAAAAAGCTACCGTGAAAGGTAGCTTTTTTTAGAAGGACTAATTATTGGTCAATAACATCTGTGCCTTTTGGCGGCGTAAAGTTAAAGACAGATGCTGGAATTGAAGCATTTACTTTAACATTCTTAAAGCGTACATAGGTGGTTTGACCTAATGAGTCTTGTAATACCATAAGTGTAGGTGCTTTATTTGCTCCAAAGCTAATCGTTAAGCTTTGGAATGCCCCATCTTCTTTTTTAGGGAATAATGTGAAATAAAGTTTAGATTTATCGGGTTGTGTTACACGATAAGACTTCATGATTTGGTTGGTATTACCAGAGAGTAATAATGCTGGTGTATCTGCAACCTGATCATCTAAGCTTTGGCGAACCGCTTGTTGTAAATCTGGATCATAGATCCAAACTGTTTTTCCGCTCGTTACAATAGTTTGTTTAGCAGGACTTACTGTTTCCCAATAAAATTTCCCCGGACGCTCAACTTTCATTGAGCCTTTAAATGTCTGGTTCATATGCTGTGCACTTAAACTCTTTTTCTGTGCCACAGTTTTTGTATTAGCTTTAGTTGTTTGTTCAAAGTCGGCAGTCAAACGCTGTAAACCTGATAACTGATTAACCAGGTTCCCAATTGCCTGTTGCTCCGGTGCTGCTACAGGCGCAGCAAACACTGTAGTACTCATTACAGGAGCAAGCACAGACGCGCTGAGTGTAATAGCACACATAGTTTTACGAAGCATATTCATGTCATCACCTTTTTAGTTGCTGTAAGACAACTTGCCATCTTCCAAAGTTATGAAACTTAGCAAGCTCTTAATTCAAGACTCATATTAACCGACAAACTCTGTGCTAATCATTGAGAAAATAAGATATTTTGTTATGTTATTCATGTTGTTTGTAGAATTTCATTCATCATGATGAAGATACACAAGATTAAATTCCATAAAAAAAGCCCACAAAATGTGGGCTTTTTTTTGAAGCTAAAACTTATACAGTTTCAACTTTTACGTAGCGACGGCCAAATTGACCTTTCACTTCGAATTTTACTACGCCGTCAGCAGTAGCAAATAAAGTATGGTCACGGCCCATACCAACATTTGCACCAGCGTGGAACTCAGTACCACGTTGACGAACGATGATGTTACCAGCAGTTACAGCTTGACCGCCGTAAACTTTAACACCTAACATTTTTGGGTTTGAATCACGACCGTTCTTCGTCGATCCACCGGCTTTTTTAGTTGCCATGTCTCTTACTCCTCGTGATTAGCCTGAAATACCAGTAATTTTCAACTCAGTGAACCATTGACGGTGACCTTGTTGTTTACGGTAGTGTTTACGACGACGCATTTTGATAATGCGGATTTTGTCGTGACGACCATGGCCAACCACTTCTGCAGTTACTTTAGCGCCAGCTACAACTGGAGCACCGATTTGAATGCTGTCACCGTTTACAACCATCAATACATCATCAAATGTAATAGTCGCGCCAGATTCAGCTTTCAATAATTCAACTTTAAGGGTTTCACCCTCAACTACACGGTGCTGTTTACCACCGCTTTGGATTACTGCGTACATAATGTACTCCAATGAGCCCGTGTCGACGTGCCGATAAGGGATATATCGATCTTAAAACGCTCGCCACTGGGGTTATATAAGGCGACAGATTTTAAGTGAAATTTGATCAAACGACAAGTATTTTCTATTTATCAGTGACTCCTATTCCCCTCTTTTTACAAAATCAACAGACAGCTTAGATTGGAATTTAGCAGTTTTCATTGATTCTGAATGAAAATTAAAATACAGTTCCAGACACAAATTGCGACAAGAACAAGTTGTATTAATGCTGATGTCATTAAATTTATTGTTTTGCCGGAAATATCATGTTTTGCTTAAATAAAGAACAAAGAACGCATAAAGACAATAGAAATGATTAATATCAGCCACTTGTTTACCTGTGCAACACACCTTTAATTGATACACTAACGCCACTTATCTACCAATACGGGGTTTTTCTTCATATGGTCATCGATTTCAAGCAAGACATTCTTGCGCCTGTTGCCTCAGACTTTGCTGCGATGGATCACTTGATTAATGAAGGAATTAGCTCAAAAGTCGGTTTAGTCATGTCTGTCAGCAAGCATGTTGTTGAAGCTGGCGGAAAGCGTATGCGCCCAATCATGTGTTTACTTGCAGCCCGTGCTTGTGGTTTAGATAACATGCAAAACGCACAACGTTTAGCTGCAATCATTGAAATGTTGCATACCGCGACATTGGTCCATGATGATGTGGTAGATGAATCTGGCCTTCGACGTGGTCGACCTACAGCAAATGCGACATGGAATAATCAGACCGCTGTATTAGTCGGTGACTTCCTGATTGCCCGTGCGTTTGATTTACTGGTCGATTTAAATAACATGACTTTATTGAAAGACTTTTCAACAGGTACATGTGAAATTGCTGAAGGTGAAGTATTACAACTTCAATCACAGCATCAACCCGATACAACCGAAGAAACATATTTAAAAATTATTCACGGTAAAACATCTCGCCTGTTTGAACTCGCTACAGAAGGCGCTGCTATTCTGGCTGGACAAGAGGCGTATCGTGAACCATTAAGATTGTTTGCAGGTCATTTTGGTAATGCATTCCAAATTATTGATGATATTTTAGACTACACTTCAGATGCTGAAACATTAGGTAAAAATATTGGTGATGATTTAATGGAAGGTAAGCCAACTTTACCGTTAATTTCTGCATTAGCACACTCAACAGGTGAAGAGCATGCGATTATTCGTCGCAGTATCGCCACTGGTGGAGTAGACCAATTATCTCAGGTCATCGAAATTGTACAAAAGTCTGGTGCTTTAGATTATTGCAACCAACGTGCCCAAGAAGAAACAGAAGCAGCACTGCAAGCTTTATCAAACCTACCCGATACACCGTATCGTCAGGCATTGATTAACTTAACTCAGCTTGCGTTACATCGAATACAATAGATATTATTTTGCCTATGCATGTAAATTTTTCAGAACTTTTTTTAAAAATAGAGAAGCAGCTTGAGGATCCTCAAGCTGTCATTGATGAAAATCTACTGATTGAACTCGTCAATGTCGTTCGCCCATCCGATCCAGAGGATACGGATGAAATTAAGAACAAAATACAGGCTTTAATTGAAAGTCTTTTACGCACACCTACAGCACCCTTTGTATTACAAACTTTCTTATTACGTTTGATTAATCGCTATAAGCAAGTCAGCTTATATGCGGACAGCGGGATTTTGTCTTTAGATGGTTTCTGGAACCAGCTTGGACAAAGACTCGGAGCACATTTTTTACCGCTAATCGAAGACTCAAGCCAACTCAAAATATTAATTGGAAAAATTTTCTATTTAGAAAGTGACAAAATCTGGCTCAATAATATTGCTGATGAAGATTGGTCAAATTTATTTAGTCTTATTGGGCAAAGCCAAAGTAATGTCGATGAAAAGTTAGTCATTCAAAATGAAATGATTAAAGCCATCACTGTCTTATCCTATCGAATTAGTGGAATTGGTCTTTATCCCGAATTTATTAATGCTCAACCAGAATTAACGGAATATGAATCCCCGTTTCTAGTTCAGAATCGTGAAATTATTGAATTTATAGAAAAATATAAAAAACAAGAACTTTCTGATCATGAGATTGCAGTTATTGCTCCTCCCGATGCATCACAAGCATTTGTTATGTTGGAACAATGTCGGGATGTGGTGTTAAAGATTCGCCGTGCTACTAAAAGAATTGGTGTAAGTTTAAGTTTGACTTATTTGTTGTCATTACTTGAGCAATGTCTTGATCGTATTGAATTATTACTTTATTTGGTTGTAGATAATACTCACGGAAAGTATGTTTCGTTAGGGCACCTTATTTCCGATTTAACCAAGGCGCACTATAGTGAAAAAAGTGTTCGCTCTTTACTCAGCACAACCAGTGAACTTATTGCCTTTCAAGTGACTGAAAATGCCAGCCGAACAGGTGAACATTATGTAAGTACTGATACCAAAGGCTTTTGGGGCATGTATAAAGCTGCTGCTGGAGCAGGCGTCATTATTGCCTTTATGGCATCTTTAAAAATTCTTGCAGCACGAATGACCATGGCTCCGCTCATGCAAGCCTTTACATTCAGTATGAATTATTCTCTAGGTTTTATTCTGATTCATGTTCTGCACTTTACTGTTGCTACCAAGCAACCCGCAATGACGGCGGCGGCTCTTGCTGCAACAGTGCAGCAGCGTAGAGGTTCTAAAACAGCTCAGATTGCAGAGTTAGCAGCGCTTATTATTAATATTATCCGAACTCAATTTATTGCTATTTTAGGCAATATTTCGATTGCGATTCCTACTGCCGCACTCATTACTTTTGCTTGGCAGTTTTATCTTGATGAACCGTTATTAACCCATACTAAAGCAACGTATTTGTTGCACAGCCTAAATCCATTCACTTCCTTAGCAATTCCCCATGCAGCAATTGCCGGAGTTTGCTTATTTTTGTCGGGTCTCATTGCTGGCTACTTTGACAACATGGCTGTTTACCGAAAAGTCGGTCCACGCCTAAGAGCGCATCGCCGCTTAGCAAACTGGTTTGGGCAAGATCGCCTCAACCGTTTTGCTGATTATATTGAACGTAACTTAGGAGCGTTAGCGGGTAACTTCTTATTCGGGATTATGTTAGGAAGTATGGGTACCATAGGGTTTATTTTAGGTTTACCTTTAGATATCCGTCATATTGCTTTTGCTTCGGCTAACTTTATCCAAGGTTTAATGACTATTAACGGCAGCCCAGACATCGGACTGATTATCGTGTCCTTTCTAGGCGTGCTATGTATTGGTCTCACTAACTTATTTGTTAGTTTCACCTTAACGATTATTGTGGCTCTACGTGCACGTCGTGTTCGCTTCGAACAATGGAAACCTTTAGCCAAACTCGTTATGACCCATTTCCTGACTCGCCCAAGCGATTTTTTCTGGCCCCCAAAACAGCCGCTAGAACTTGAAGAAAATACGACTACAAATAACGGAAAAAAAGCAGACCACTAAGAATTTTGCTTTGTACACAAAATGTGATTTTCGTCAATTTTGTTGTGATTGTTTTTCCAAATGTTAAAAAATTTTCAAAATGAATTTACGATGATCTATCAGGCTTGAAAAAAAGTGTACTGGCAAGTACACTTTTAGCGGCTTTCAGTAGTGGACACTGCTTGAATAAGCAAAGGTATTTTTTATATGCCCTATTTGTTGCTTTTTATTGGTTGTATTTTTTTAGGATTAGGTGTTCTTGGTCTTTTTGTACCAAGACTTCAGTCTTTGGATCTTCTCAGCGTTCAAATATTGAGTGAATATCGTTCAGATTATCTTAACTCTATTACGATCTTCCTAGCACGGATAGGTGGTATGCCTTTTGTACTTTTTTTATCCTTTCTGGTGTGTATATATCAGGCATGGTATAAAAAATATATTACTGTTATTTTCATTAGCGTGGGAGTTCTTGGCAGTATCACCATGGGTTGGCTGCTCAAGTGGTGTGTTGATCGCCCAAGACCCCCACAGGTATATCATATTGTCGAAAGTTACGGTGCATCGTTCCCAAGTGCACACAGTGTTTATGCATCAACACTGGCTTGTCTGGCAATGATAATGTTATGCCATAAGCCCAACATTAACTCTCCTTATATCATTTTGATTTCTTGCCTTTGGTTTATCTGCATGGGGCTTTCAAGAATATATGCTGGAGTTCATTTTCCAACAGATGTACTCGCCGGTTGGGGCATAGGTTTTATTTGGATTGCACTGCTTTGGCTCTGGTTATTACAAACACAAAGTAGGTTAAGTAAAAAACAAATATATTTTTAGATTTTATCTAACGAGGTGGAACAATGATGTCGGCTAAGCTTTGGGCTCCTGCCCTTACTGCTTGCGCATTAGCAACAAGTATCGCGCTTGTTGGTTGTGGCAAAGGCTCCGATGAGAAACAGCAAGCTGCTGCTGCTCAGAAAATGCCGCCTGCTGAGGTAGGTGTTATTGTTGCTCAACCACAAAGTGTTGAACAAAGCGTTGAGCTTTCTGGCCGTACTTCAGCATATCAAATTTCTGAAGTTCGTCCTCAAACAAGTGGTGTAATTTTAAAACGCTTGTTTGCTGAAGGAAGTTATGTGCGTGAAGGTCAGGCTCTTTATGAACTGGACTCTCGAACAAACCGTGCAACGCTTGAAAATGCAAAAGCATCTCTTTTACAACAACAGGCAAATCTAGCTTCACTACGTACCAAGCTAAACCGTTATAAGCAACTTGTTTCGAGTAATGCTGTATCTAAACAAGAATATGACGACTTACTTGGTCAGGTTAATGTTGCTGAAGCACAAGTTTCTGCTGCGAAAGCTCAAGTAACGAATGCAAATGTAGATCTTGGTTATTCTACAATCCGCTCACCAATTTCTGGTCAATCTGGACGTTCTTCTGTAACAGCTGGTGCTTTAGTTACAGCAAACCAAACTGATCCTTTAGTGACGATTCAACAGTTAGATCCAATCTATGTTGATATTAACCAGTCTAGTGCCGAGTTATTACGTTTACGCCAACAACTCAGCAAAGGCAGTTTAAACAACAGTAACAACACGAAAGTGAAGTTGAAGCTTGAAGATGGTTCGACTTATCCAATCGAAGGACAACTTGCTTTCTCTGATGCTTCTGTAAATCAGGATACAGGAACGATTACTTTACGTGCCGTATTCTCGAACCCGAACCATCTGTTACTTCCAGGTATGTATACAACTGCGCAGATTGTTCAAGGTGTAGTTCCAAATGCTTATCTGATTCCTCAAGCCGCAATTACGCGTTTACCGACAGGTCAAGCTGTAGCAATGCTTGTTAATGCTAAAGGCGCTGTTGAGAGTCGTCCTGTTGAAACCTCTGGTGTTCAAGGACAAAACTGGATTGTGACTAATGGTCTCAAAGCTGGTGAAAAAGTGATTGTTGATGGTGTTGCCAAAGTTAAAGAAGGGCAAGAAGTGTCAGCAAAACCTTACCAAGCTCAACCAGCGAATCCTCAAGGTGCAGCTCCAAATGCTACAAAACCGGCTCAATCAGGTAAACCTCAAGCAGAACAGAAAGCATCTAATGCATAAGGGGTAGATTGAATGGCACAATTTTTTATTCATCGCCCCATTTTTGCGTGGGTGATTGCATTAGTCATTATGTTGGCGGGTATTCTCACGCTAACTAAAATGCCTATTGCACAGTATCCGACGATTGCACCACCGACAGTTACAATTGCTGCAACTTATCCTGGTGCATCGGCTGAGACTGTTGAAAATACTGTAACCCAGATCATTGAACAACAAATGAATGGTCTAGATGGTTTACGTTATATTTCATCTAACAGTGCGGGTAACGGTCAAGCTTCTATTCAATTAAACTTTGAACAAGGTATTGATCCGGATATTGCACAGGTTCAGGTTCAAAACAAACTGCAATCTGCAACTGCGCTTTTGCCTGAAGACGTTCAACGCCAAGGTGTGACGGTTACTAAATCTGGTGCAAGCTTCTTGCAAGTTATTGCATTCTATTCACCAGACAATACCCTGTCAGACTCAGACATTAAAGATTACGTAAACTCGTCAATTAAAGAACCACTTAGCCGTGTTGCTGGTGTTGGTGAGGTACAAGTCTTTGGTGGTTCATACGCAATGCGTATCTGGCTCGACCCTGCAAAACTTACCAACTATCAGTTAACACCAAGTGATATTGCGACTGCTTTACAAGCGCAAAACTCACAAGTTGCTGTAGGTCAGTTAGGTGGTGCACCAGCGGTTCAAGGTCAAGTGCTTAACGCAACAGTAAATGCGCAAAGCTTGTTACAAACACCTGAACAATTTAAAAATATCTTCTTAAAGAACACAGCATCAGGTGCTGAGGTTCGTTTAAAAGATGTTGCTCGTGTAGAGTTAGGTTCTGATAACTACCAGTTCGATTCGAAGTTTAATGGTAAACCTGCTGGCGGTCTCGCAATTAAAATTGCAACTGGTGCTAACGCACTTGACACCGCTGACGCTGTTGAACACCGTTTAGCAGAATTACGTAAGAACTATCCAACAGGTCTTGCAGATAAACTGGCTTATGACACGACTCCATTTATTCGTCTTTCAATTGAAAGTGTTGTACACACATTAATTGAAGCGGTAATTTTAGTGTTCATTGTTATGTTCTTGTTCTTGCAGAACTGGCGTGCAACGATTATTCCAACACTTGCTGTGCCTGTTGTTGTATTAGGTACATTTGCTGTTATTAATATCTTTGGTTTCTCAATTAACACCTTAACCATGTTCGCTATGGTATTGGCAATTGGTCTTCTGGTCGATGATGCCATTGTTGTAGTAGAAAACGTTGAGCGTGTGATGAGTGAAGAGCATACCGATCCGGTGACGGCAACTTCACGATCAATGCAACAGATTTCTGGTGCCTTAATTGGTATCACAAGCGTATTGACAGCGGTATTCGTACCAATGGCATTCTTTGGTGGTACAACAGGTGTGATTTACCGTCAATTCTCGATTACCCTTGTAACAGCAATGGTTCTATCGTTAATTGTAGCGTTAACCTTTACCCCTGCACTTTGTGCAACCATTTTAAAACAGCATGATCCTAACAAAGAACCAAGCAATAATATTTTTGCTCGTTTCTTCAGAGGATTTAACAACGGTTTTGACCGCATGTCGCATAGCTACCAAAATGGTGTTAGCCGCATGCTTAAAGGCAAAATCTTCTCTGGCGTACTTTACGCTGTAGTGATTGGCCTACTAGTGTTCTTGTTCCAGAAACTCCCATCTTCATTCTTACCAGAAGAAGATCAGGGTGTGGTTATGACACTTGTTCAATTACCACCAAACGCAACGCTTGACCGTACAGGTAAAGTGATTGACACCATGACAAACTTCTTCATGAATGAAAAAGATACTGTGGAATCTATTTTCACCGTTTCGGGCTTCTCATTCACGGGTGTTGGTCAAAATGCTGGTATTGGCTTCGTTAAGTTGAAAGACTGGAGTGAACGTACTTCACCAGAGTCTCAAATCGGTGCTTTAATTCAGCGCGGTATGGCATTAAACATGATCGTCAAAGACGCATCTTACATTATGCCATTACAGCTTCCTGCAATGCCTGAACTCGGTGTAACAGCTGGATTTAACTTGCAACTTAAAGATTCAAGTGGTCAAGGCCATGAGAAACTTATTGCAGCGCGTAATACGATCTTAGGTTTGGCTTCACAAGATAAACGTCTTGTAGGGGTACGTCCTAATGGTCAAGAAGATACACCTCAGTATCAAATTAATGTAGATCAGGCTCAAGCTGGTGCTATGGGCGTTAGCATTGCTGACATTAACAACACTATGCGTATTGCATGGGGTGGTTCATACATTAACGACTTCGTTGACCGTGGTCGTGTGAAAAAAGTTTATGTTCAAGGTGATGCGGGTAGCCGTATGATGCCTGAAGACTTAAACAAGTGGTATGTGCGTAATAGCAAAGGCGAAATGGTACCGTTCTCTGCATTTGCTACTGGCGAATGGACATATGGTTCTCCACGTCTTGAACGTTATAACGGCGTGTCATCGGTTAACATTCAAGGTACACCTGCACCTGGCGTAAGCTCTGGTGACTCTATGAAAGCCATGGAAGAAATTATTGCGAAGTTACCATCTATGGGCTTACAAGGTTTCGACTATGAATGGACAGGTTTATCACTTGAAGAACGTGAGTCTGGTGCTCAAGCTCCATTCTTATATGCGCTTTCATTGTTAATCGTTTTCCTTTGCTTAGCTGCATTGTACGAAAGCTGGTCTATTCCGTTCTCGGTTTTACTTGTAGTACCACTTGGTATTATTGGTGCAATCGTATTGACTTACTTGGGTATGATTATTAAAGGAGATCCAAATCTCTCAAATAACATTTACTTCCAGGTAGCGATGATCGCGGTCATTGGTCTTTCTGCAAAAAATGCGATCTTGATTGTTGAGTTCGCAAAAGAGTTGCAGGAAAAAGGTGAAGACCTACTTGAGGCAACATTACATGCTTCAAAAATGCGTTTACGTCCAATTATCATGACTACCCTTGCCTTCGGTTTCGGTGTACTTCCACTTGCCCTTTCAACAGGTGCCGGTGCAGGAAGTCAGCACTCAGTCGGTTTCGGTGTACTCGGTGGCGTACTCAGTGCAACGTTCTTAGGTATCTTCTTTATCCCTGTATTCTATGTGTGGATTCGTAGTATCTTTAAGTACAAACCAAAAACCATAAACACTCAGGAGCATAAATCGTGATGCAAAAAGTATGGTCTATTTCAGGTCGTAGCATTGCGGTATCTGCACTTGCGCTTGCTTTGTCAGCTTGTCAAAGCATGCGCGGCCCAGAACCAGTCGTGAAAACCGATATTCCAGAAAGCTATGCATATAACAGCGCTTCTGGTACGTCTATTGCTGAACAGGGTTACAAACAGTTCTTTGCTGACTCTCGTTTGCTCGGAGTGATTGATTTGGCGCTTGCCAACAACCGCGACTTACGTACAGCAACGCTCAATATTGAACGTGCCCAACAGCAATATCGAATTACGCAAAACAACCAGCTTCCAACAATCGGAGCAAGTGGTAGTGCAATTCGTCAGGTTTCTCAAAGCCGTGATCCGAATAACCCCTACTCTACTTATCAAGTAGGTTTGGGTGTAACTGCCTATGAACTCGATTTTTGGGGCCGTGTACGTAGCTTAAAAGATGCTGCACTAGATAGTTATCTTTCGACGCAAAGTGCACGTGATTCGACTCAAATCAGTCTGATCAGCCAAGTTGCTCAAGCATGGTTAAACTATTCTTTCGCAACAGCGAATTTAAGACTTGCAGAGCAAACGCTTAAAGCACAACAAGACTCTTACAATCTCAACAAAAAACGTTTTGATGTGGGCATCGACAGTGAAGTTCCACTACGTCAGGCACAGATTTCTGTAGAAACTGCGCGTAATGATGTAGCGAACTACAAAACACAGATTGCTCAAGCACAAAACTTGTTGAACTTGTTAGTAGGCCAATCAGTTCCACAAAACTTGTTGCCAAACCAACCTGTAAAACGCATTACTCAACAAAATGTATATACAGCTGGTTTACCGAGTGACTTGCTTAACAACCGTCCAGATGTAAAAGCTGCCGAATATAACTTAAGCGCCGCTGGTGCGAATATTGGTGCTGCAAAAGCACGTTTATTCCCAACCATTAGCTTAACGGGTTCTGCAGGTTATGCATCAACTGACTTAAGTGATCTATTTAAGTCTGGTGGTTTTGTTTGGTCAATTGGTCCAAGCTTAGACTTACCAATCTTTGACTGGGGCACGCGTCGTGCCAATGTGAAAATTTCTGAAACCGATCAGAAAATTGCATTATCTGATTATGAAAAATCAGTTCAGTCTGCGTTCCGTGAAGTTAATGATGCGCTTGCAACTCGTGCCAATATTGGTGAGCGTTTAACAGCTCAACAACGTCTAGTAGAAGCGACTAATCGCAACTACACACTGTCAAATGCCCGCTTCCGTGCTGGTATTGATAGCTACTTGACGGTTCTTGATGCACAGCGTTCATCTTATTCAGCAGAACAAGGTTTATTGTTGCTTCAACAAGCTAACTTAAACAACCAAATCGAGTTATACAAAACTCTAGGTGGTGGTTTAAAAGCAAATACTTCAGATACAGTGGTTAATCAACCATCAAGTGCTGAACTTAAAAAGCAATAAGTTTTAAATCACTTAATTTATAAAAGCTCACTTCGGTGGGCTTTTTTATTGCATCTGATGTGAATATTTTTTATCTTGAAACTTTAAGAATTTAGATTGATAAAAAACAATGTTACTGAGTAATTTAGAAAGTGTTCCGGGCCACCAGATTGTAAAGCAACTTGATGTTGTTTATGGAAGTACCGTCCGTAGTAAGCATGTTGGCCGTGATTTGATGGCAAGTTTAAAAAATATTGTAGGTGGTGAACTTACAGGTTATACCGAATTATTAGAAGAATCCCGCCAAGAAGCGATGGATCGTATGATTGCCAAAGCTCAGCAACTTGGTGCGAATGCAATTGTTGGTATTCGGTTTTCAACTTCAAATATTGCCCAAGGTGCTTCTGAATTATTCGTATATGGTACGGCTGTGGTTGTTCAACCTCAAGCACCCCATCTACCAGATCCATTTAGTGCATAGGTAGAAAATGGACAATCTTATTTTTCAGCTTATTATTTTTCTGATTCTTTTCAGTATTGGTTGGGGTTTTGGCCGCCATATTGAGCGAAAACATTTGAAAGAACTTCAAGAAAAAGAACAGCAATTTGCCCATATCAGAATTGATACCAATCGTTTTGCAACGAGTGATCAGCTAGGTCATTTGATTAGTAGTAATGTCGTGATTTCTCATGACTACTTTAAATATGTATTGGCATCCATTAAGAATGTTTTGGGCGGAAGACTGACCAGTTATGAAAGTGTAGTTGAGCGTGCTCGCCGTGAAGCCATTGTTCGCTTAAAACAACAAGCACATACCGCAGGAGCTAACCATATTATGGGAGTTCGGCTGAGTACAACAGAACTTGGTATGCAAGGTGGCATGGTTGAAGTATTTGCTTATGGTACAGCAATAAAAGACTAGCACTGCCCCATAGCGGAAAAATGAATGCGCGGATTGCCAATATTTTTAGTTAAGTGTTGGCAAATTCCGGTAATTTTCCAACTCTCTTGTTGTTTTGCCAAAGTAAAATAATAACGACCAAATGAATGAAAATAATCATTTTCCGAAAAACGATAAATTTGATAATTACATTCTAACCATGCTTGATCTTGTTCAATACGAATCAGAGGATTACTCAAATTGTGCTGTAGCCGTAAATGCGATAAAGCTTGTTGCCGAGAACCTTTATATTCATGACAAGACACGACACACAAAGGCTCTCCCCTAAACTGGAAATAGTCCACCTCAAGTTGATCTGCCAATAACTCATCAAAAGCGTCCCAATTTTTCTGGTCAAAGACCAATTGAAAACGCGTAATGACGTCTAAAATACGGTGATAATCTTGATCCATGGTGAACCTTCTATGCGGGTTTTCCACCAATTTAGCACGGCAAAATCACTTTTTTATTTTACTTTTGTTTTCCGAATCATTTTATAAAGAAGTTTTGGTGACATGCGAGAAACCATCACACCTAGTTTTTCTTTCGCTCCACCAACAATAATATATTCTTGCCCCTGCATTAATGCTTTTACAGATTGCTCTGCAAATACATCTGCCTCTAAACCATTCTCGATAGCCTCATCTTGATGACCTTGAGGTTGCCCAGCACCATTTAGCGCATTGAACGAAACGTTAGTTTTTACAAAACCAGGGAAAATAACTGAAACTTCGACACCTTGATCGGAGACTTCAGCACGTAAACTATTTGCCCACATATGAATTGCCGCTTTAGCAGCCGAATAACTTGCACGGTACTGAGTCCCTAATAAACCCGCTACACTCGACACAAATACAACTCGGCCAGACTTTTGTTTTAGCATGGTCGGCAGCACAGTTTTGGTTAATGCCACTTGAGAGAAATAGTCGACTTCCATAATGGCCCGTTCGGTTGCCATTGTCGTGTCTTTAATTAAAGCACGTTGGCTTAAGCCAGCATTATTGATGAGCCAATCAATACGGCCTTTCGCTTTTAAAATCTGCTTATAAGCTTCGTTTACTTGCTTTTCATCAGTAATATCAGCAACCACTGACAAATGACGGTCAGCGTTTAACAAACCAACACGAACTTCTTCTAATTCTTCAAAACGACGCGAGGTCAAAATTACTTCGGCCCCTTGCAAAGCCAACTCACCTGCTAAGGCCTTACCCAAACCAGAAGATGCACCCGTAATCCATACCACTTTATTTTGCAAAGTATCAAGTTTGGCCATGCTTTATGTTCCTATTATCTTTTTAAATTATGCTGCTTGATGCATGAAGGCCAAAAAGTGGTTTATATAATGAGTTGCTGTGGTCTGATCGACCTGTGTACCTAACTTTTCCAAACGTTTATAGCCTAAATGCGTCGTCATGTTGATCACTCCGTTAAGAGTTTTATCGACAACTAAATTAAATTTTAAACGCTTTTTAGGCTCACGTACTAGGCTTGTTACGCCTAAATCTACAATTTGTATTAAGGTTTCAAAAGCCGCTGTAATACTTTGCATATTACCGTCACAAATTTGCTGCGTAAGGTTTTGAGCTTGTTGTACGAGTTGTAGGGTAACTGGGTAAGTAATATAAACTTGTTGGCCCTGTTCTTTCATTAGAGATGTCATGTAATCAACTAAAGGTAAAAGACGCTCATTTCCAAAAAATGAAACTGACCAAGGCATATATTTTCGAAAAGTCTCTAAAACTTGCTGAACCACTTTTTCAGACTCAGCTTGTTGTTTTGGCGACATGGTTGAACTTCCTGACTGTAAAAGCACAGAAAAAACCTGCTCAATAATTTCACAAGAAAGGTCAGACAACACATCCCCTAAGGGTTTTGCCTGACTTTGACTTACCCCATCATGCAATTTCTGCCGAATGGTCTCGAATTGGGTATAAGTTGAATCGGAAATTTTCAAAAAAACTTCATAACTCATGAGCAACATCCTTTTTCAATTCGTTTGTAATTTTTGTGCCGTGTGTCTACACGATTAAATTGTGATCCATCTTTCATAAATCTACCGTTTTTTGAAAAAAATACAAAACCGTTTATCTGTTTTCAGCACATTAATTTCGAGGCATTTTTTTGCTACAATAGGTGCAATTTTTTATGCATATTCGATCTAAGCTACTATGACTGACGCTCAAACCGCTCAAAATATTGCGACCACATACGATCCAACCGAGATCGAAAAGAAGTGGTACCAAACGTGGGAAGAACAAGGTTACTTCAAACCTTCTGGTCACGGTGAATCATTCTGTATCATGATTCCACCACCAAACGTCACAGGTAGTTTGCACATGGGCCATGGCTTTAACAATGCCATTATGGATGCCCTCACCCGTTATAACCGTATGATGGGTAAAAACACTTTGTGGCAACCGGGTACTGACCATGCTGGTATTGCAACGCAAATGGTTGTTGAGCGTCAACTTGGCTTACAAGGTGTGACTCGTCATGACTTGGGGCGTGATAAGTTCATCGAAAAAGTTTGGGAATGGAAAGAACAATCTGGCGGCACAATTACGAAACAAATTCGTCGCTTAGGTTCATCTGTAGACTGGTCACGTGAACGCTTCACGATGGACGAAGGTTTATCAAACGCAGTTAAAGAAGTATTCGTTCGTTTGCACGAAGACGGTTTAATTTACCGTGGTAAGCGTCTTGTAAACTGGGACCCTAAACTTCAAACTGCTCTTTCTGACCTTGAAGTAGAAAGCAAAGAAGAAAAAGGCTCACTTTGGCACTTTAAATATTTCTTTGAAGACAAATCAGTTAAAACTCAAGATGGCAAAGACTATTTAGTCGTTGCAACAACTCGTCCTGAAACTCTACTTGGTGATACTGCAGTTGCTGTTCACCCTGAAGATGAGCGTTATGCACACCTTGTTGGTAAAAACATTGTATTGCCAATTACTGGTCGTTTAATCCCGATCGTTGCTGACGACTACGTTGAAAAAGACTTCGGTACTGGCTGTGTAAAAATCACGCCTGCTCACGACTTCAATGACTATGACCTAGGTAAACGTAATAGCTTGCCAATCATTAATATCTTCAACAAAAATGCCGAAGTTTTAGGCGAGTTTGAATATATTGCAAAAGCTGGCGAACAAATTTCTAAAACTATTACTGCACCTGCGGAATATGCTGGTTTAGAGCGTTTTGAAGCACGTAAAAAATTAGTTGCTCAAGCTGAAGCTGAAGGCTGGTTAGATCAAATCCAACCGTATGACTTAAAAGCGCCACGTGGCGACCGTTCAGGCGTGATCATTGAGCCATTATTGACTGACCAATGGTACGTAAAAATTGCGCCGCTTGCTGAACCTGCAATTGAAGCAGTTCAAGATGGCCGTATTAAGTTTGTTCCAGAGCAGTACAGCAACATGTACATGGCGTGGATGCGTGACATTCAAGACTGGTGTATTTCACGTCAGCTTTGGTGGGGTCACCGTATTCCAGCTTGGTACGATGCAAATGGCAACATCTATGTTGGCCGTAACGAAGAAGAAGTCCGCGCGAAAAATAACATCGCTGCTGACGTTGAACTTAAACAAGACGAAGACGTTCTTGATACATGGTTCTCATCTGCACTTTGGACTTTCTCAACTTTGGGTTGGACTGGCGACGACAAAAAAGATGAACTAAATGATTTCTTAAAAACCTTCCACCCAACAGATGTGCTGGTGACTGGTTTTGACATCATTTTCTTCTGGGTTGCCCGCATGATCATGATGACCCTACACTTCATGAAAAATGAAGATGGTTCATCGCAAGTTCCATTTAAGACTGTTTACGTTCACGGTTTGGTACGTGATGGTGAAGGTCAAAAAATGTCGAAGTCTAAAGGTAACGTACTTGACCCATTAGACTTGATTGACGGTATTGATTTAGAAAGCTTAGTTGCAAAACGTACGACTGGCCTAATGAACCCGAAAGATGCTGCGAAGATTGAAAAATCAACGCGTAAAGAGTTCCCAGAAGGCATTAATGCTTATGGTACTGACGCAGTTCGTTTCACGTTCTGTGCGCTTGCAAACACGGGGCGTGACATCAAGTTCGACTTAAAACGTGTTGAAGGTTACCGTAACTTCTGTAACAAAATCTGGAACGCGACTCGTTTCGTTCTCATGAATGTTGAAGGTCAAACTGTTGGTACCGACGCTCGCCCTGATCTATGGGAACTTCCAGAACAATGGATTATGAGCCGTCTGCAAAAAGCAGAAGCTGCTGTACATCAAGCGTTCGCAACGTATCGTTTAGACCTTGCTGCTCAAGCGATTTACGACTTTATCTGGAATGAATACTGTGACTGGTACGTTGAGTTAACTAAACCAGTTTTAAACGATGCAGAAGTTTCAGAAGAGCGTAAAGCTGAAGTACGCCGTGTATTGCTTGCTGTAATGGAAGCTTCTTTACGTTTGGCTCATCCGCTTATGCCGTATTTGACAGAAGAAATCTGGCAGACGCTTGCACCAATGCTTGGTCAAGGCGGCCCAACGATTATGACTGCTCAGTACCCTATTCCTGAGCAAGCAAAAATCAATGAACAAGCTGAAGCAGATATGCAATGGCTTCAAGGTTTGATTGGTGCGGTACGTAACATTCGTGGTGAATTAGGCTTAGGTAATGCGCGCTTGTTGCCAGTATTACTTCAAAACACATCTGACGCTGAACGTGAACAAATCATTCGTATTGAAGCATTGTTCAAAGCATTGGCTAAAGTTGAAAGCATTGAGTTCTTGAATAAAGACCAAGAACCGCCTCTGTCTTGCTCTAGCGTTGTTAGTCATGCATCGGTATTTGTACCAATGAAAGGCTTAATTGACCCTAAAGCTGAGCTTGCTCGTTTGCAAAAAGACTTGGATAAAATCCAAAAGCAACACAACCAAATCGCGGGCAAACTTGCAAACGAAGGCTTTGTTTCTAAAGCACCAGCGGCTGTTGTTGAAGGTGAAAAAGCGAAGCTTGCTGAGTTTGCTGCTCAGTTAGAGAAAGTTAAAGCGAATATGGAGCAGATTGCTGCGCTTTAATGCAGTAATTTGTTTCAAAAAATCCCCTCAAATGAGGGGATTTTTTTATTTCCAATATGTTTGGATAATTTCTTTTATCCAATTAAATATAGGAACTATCAATACCACTAACATTTGCTGCCAATATCGCGGACTTTTTGGTTGCTCGTTAATAATGATGATTGAATGAGGTTTAGCAATCTTAGTTCTTTTTTTAGCTTTTGACTTTTTACGCCTAGCCATAAATTCTTTACCTTATAAATAGAATTTTGGACTACACGTTTGAGTTTTAATGATATGTCCCAAACGTGTAAATGAATACAGTTTGGTCATAACTAAAGTCTCAAGCAGAAATAGAGAGATTTTTTTGAATGGAAAAACTACGAGTGGTTATAAAAATAATTGGTAAAAATATTAATAGAAATAATTTAAGAATTAATAAAAGTATACCTGCACTTAATGCACGTTTTTCTAAATTTTTAAGACATACAACCAAGGCTGACTTTGCAATATCTTGTTTAATTTCAGACTCGAAATCAAAATAAGATAAAAGTTCAATTCGTCTAGAATATTTCGAATAAATTTGGTTGCTTAGGTATTCTCGATCTTCAAAAGCCCTAAAACTCCGATCTAAAATATGTGATAAAACTTCTAAGTGCGATAAAACGTCTAAGTAATGTTTTAAAGATCGAACTGGTACACCATCCCTAGCCTGTTTAAGCTGATGGCTTTCTTTCTCTTTCAATCTAGTACTTCTATAAGAAATCCAAGATTGTCTGAAACTTATAGCTCTTTCCAAGTTTAATATTCTCCAAGTTTAAAAAAATTAAAGTTAAAGTATAAACTCCCTATATTGTTATCAGGTTAAACAATAAATACTATATATAGGAAAATCAATTTTCAAAATTATACATGGAATCTCTTCCACTCTACCTGAGAGAGTTAAACTAAAGCACCCCATGCTCCAACAACATCTCCACCCCACTTACCTTTTTCATATGCTTTAAACGCTCCTTTTCCCATTTCACCTGCTGCTTTAACTCAGCACAATCAGCATCGACAGCTTTATAAACATCACTAATATGCACATGCTCTGCTTTCACATTCTTGGCTAACTGAAAAGAATCTAAAATCTCAGCTATTTGACTTTCAAGCTGCTGACTTTGTGCATCTAAAGCAAGTTTATAAAACCGCAACTGCTCGGCAGATAATTCTTTAGCACCTAGCCCTTTATTCTGCTCAAGCTGTAGCTGGAGTTTGAGTAAATAAAACAAATCCTGTTTTTCATAGGCCTGACTTGCTTGTTGGAACAACTCAGTTTTTTCTTCTTTTTTGGTTTCATCTTGCTCACGGTCTGGGTGAATCATCGCGGCAATTTTTAAATAAACTGTTTTAAGTGACTGCGCTGCCATTTGCTCAGCTTGTTCACGTTTCTGTTGCTGTCTTTCCTGTTTGGCTTGCTCCCGCGCTTGTTGTTGCTCGGCTGCATATTGTTCAAAGTCTTCTTCTAACTTTAAACTTTGATCAGCACTTTCTTCATATCCAAATTCTATTGGTTGAGCTTTTTTATTCTTTCTTGCTGACTCTTGTACATGTTGCTGATAAAAGGTATCGATTTGCTTCACCAACTCTAACTGTTCAGCAGAAAGCATTTTGGAGCGCTTCAACATTTGTGCAAGCTGAGCAATTTTTTCATCTAGTTGTTGCATATCCGCTTTGGAAAAATCATGGCTATGCAACATATTCCAGAGTTGCTCTAGCTGCTGAAATAGCACTTCATGTAAATCGCTATACACAGGCATCAGTTTTTGACGTATGTGCTGTTGAATCTCAGCTTGCGCATTTTGCCATGTGCTAAGGCTAACTTTTTGCTGCTCTATTTTATCAATCAGGCGATTAAGTTTTTTCTGCTGTGCAGACGGCTCAGACCTTTGCTGTAAGCTCACTTTGAGATCAAAGGACATACTCATCCACCTGAAAAAGAAAAAGTGTAGCAATAATCAGATAAGGAAGGTAGCAAAGCATTCTTTAAGTCAGAATCGGCTTATTAATTTTTAGAAAATAGAAGGTGACTTATCTAAGTTATAACCTAAGAGATCCACCAAATCACTAATGGCAAGGTCACGGCAGCACATAAAGTTTGAAAGCTAATCACGGCTGCCATGAGTTGGCTGTCGCCACCCAAAACCTTAGTTAAAATGTATGAAGCAGAGGCTGTCGGTAGTGCAAAGAAAATCACTAAAATTTGTGTTTGTAGGCTTGGTAAACCAAACCACATGCAGATCATATAAGCCAAGGCAGGCACTGCTAAAAGTCGTGCAAAAGTGTCTGCCGCCAATATCACAATGTCTTTTTTAATTTGCATAAACTGTAAAGCTGCACCCACACATAACAGACCCAGTGGCAAACTCGACACTGAAAAAAGCTTAATAAAGCTAGAAAATCCTTCCCAAATCGGGATGTGAAGTGCATTGACTGCCGCTCCCACCACACACGATGCAATTAACGGGTTTTTAAGGAGCGCAATCAAAACAGGTTTAATTGCCATGTGTTCTTTAGAGGTTAAAGCAAGTACCGAAATAACGTTCACAAGTGGAATGCAAAGCGCCAATAAAATCGCCAGTATTGCCATTCCTTCACTTTTAAAAAGCGAAGTCACTAAAGCCAAACCAATATAAGTATTAAAGCGAACCATACTTTGTACGTGTACACCAAAGCGTGCGGGCGGTATGTGCCAAAACACGCGAAGTAGGTACAAGAAAATGGTGACTGCCAAAACCACAATCAACATGGCAATAATGGCTGTACTCAAGCTTTGTAAGTCAATTTTCGCAGTCGATAGCGTACTAAAAAGCAAAGCGGGAAATAAAATATAGTAATTGAGCTTCTCTGCCCCAGCCCAAAACTCATCGCTAAAAAAACGATATTTTTTAAACAGGTATCCCGATGCAATTAATGCAACTAAGGGAAAAAGAGATAAAACAATGCTATTCATTTCTTTACTCGAGTTTGGTTGAAGGGCTTGCTATTTTTTGGCAATTCCTTTGGCTTACTCATATATTAAAGATAATGAAAACTCATGATAAAATGAGTTTTTACTCATAATAAGTACAACATGACATTTACCCAGCTTGAAATTTTCGCACTTATTGCTGAACTAAAAAGCTTTACTGCTACAGCAGAAAAGCTGGGAATTTCACAGTCGGCAGTTTCTCATGCGCTTAAGTCATTAGAACAACAATGGGGGATTAACCTCATTTCAAGAACTCAAAGTGATATTGAGCTGACTACAACAGGTCAGCAGTTACTCACTCATGTAAAAGAGCTATTGAGTATTTCCAATACATTAGAAAAAGAAGTGGCTGCGATCCATGGATTAAATGAAGGCACATTACATATCGGATCTTTTGGGGCTTCATCATCCATTTATCTATTGCCTGAAATTTTAGAAGCCTTTCGGCAGCGCTACCCTAAAATCGAAATTTATATTGATGAAGGTGAAGATAAAGAAGTTGCCCAGTGGTTATTGGAACGGCGCATCGAGGTTGGTTTTTTGATTATGCCAGATGAGCGATTCGATACATTCCCCTTAATTGAAGACCGTTTTGTTGCCCTAATTCCAAATGGTTACCCACTCGCAGAGCAGCTTTACATTGATCCAGCACAGCTAGAAAACTGCCCTTTTATTATGACGATGGCTGGTAGTCGACATCAGGTCGAATTAATTTTAAAAAACTTTAATGTAAAACCAGACATCAAATTTTATGTGTCACAAATTTTAAGTATCGTCAGCATGGTTCACAATCAATTAGGGGTGTCCATTGTGTCTGATATGGTCATCACCAAAGAGTTACTCTCACTTTATCCAAATGTAGTTAAGCGCCCTTTTAAACCGAACCTTAAACGTTCTATTGGTCTTGCAGTAAAAAACAAAAAACATATCAGTCCAGCCGTAAAGGCATTTATTGAAGTCGCACAATCAGTTTGGTCAGATCATTAAGAATATGAACGATTCTTTTTAAACTTTAATAACGAACTCTTTCAGGTCAATTTATCAGCACATTAGATGACTTGTAACGTAAAAAGCGCCATAAATGTCCCATGCTGACCAAATCGGCGCACCATTTATCGCCAAAAACCACTTTTCTAATTCAAATTGGTGCACTTATTGCATATTCACTTTTATGCAATTGAGTTTGTTTCGACAAACTTAGGTTTTTAGATTCCTTAAATCTATTTTGGTGCAATTTACAGACCCAGATTTGTTCCAAAATGGAATTTAGCACTTTTTTCGAGCATGCTATGCAAAATGTAGATCTATTTTTCTTATTACTTGGTGCAGTTTTGGTTCTTGCCATGCACGCAGGTTTTGCATTCTTGGAACTTGGTACGGTTCGCCATAAAAATCAGGTGAACGCACTAAGTAAAATTCTGACTGACTTTGCCCTCTCTGCAATCGCATATTTCTTTGTTGGCTACTACATTTCTTATGGCCAGCATTTTTTCCACGATGGCACAAGCCTCGCGAGTGATCATGGCTACAACCTCATGCGTTGTTTCTTTTTACTCACATTTGCTGCGGCAATTCCTGCCATTATTTCGGGTGGTATTGCTGAACGTGCAAAAATGCGTTCACAAGCGATTGCAACACTCGCTTTAGTTGCGCTGGTTTATCCATTTTTCGAAGGGATGGTCTGGAATGGCAACTACGGTCTGCAAAAGTGGTTAGAAACCACCTTTGGTGCAGCTTTTCATGACTTTGCCGGTTCAGTCGTGGTACATGCGATGGGTGGTTGGATTGCACTTGCTGCCGTGATTTTATTGGGTGCACGTTCTGGTCGTTATAAGAAGGATGGTCGTGTAAGTGCTCATCCGCCATCTTCTATTCCATTTTTGGCGCTTGGTTCATGGATTTTAATTGTAGGCTGGTTTGGCTTTAACGTGATGAGTGCGCAACGTGTTGATGCAATTTCTGGTCTGGTTGCCATTAACTCGCTCATGGCAATGGTCGGCGGCACCATTACAGCAAATGCGATTGGGAAAAATGACCCTGGTTTCTTACACAACGGCCCACTTGCAGGCTTAGTTGCAATCTGTGCGGGTTCTGACATTGTTCATCCAGTCAGTGCGCTTGTGATTGGTGGTGCAGCTGGTGCAATGTTTGTGTACCTATTTACCTACACACAAAACAAGCTCAAGGTTGATGATGTGTTGGGTGTATGGCCTTTACATGGCGTATGCGGCGCATTTGGTGGTATTGCAGTGGGTTTATTTGGTCAAAAATGGCTTGGTGGTTTAGGCGGTGTATCTTTTGCTTCACAGCTCATTGGTACAGTACTTGCGATTGCTATTGCGCTCGCTGGCGGCTTTATTGTTTATGGTTTACTTAAAGCAACTATTGGCATTCGTTTATCTCAAGAAGATGAGTTTAGGGGTGCAGATTTATCCATTCACAAAATTTCTGCAAACTCTGAAGAAGGTATGTTTTAATTTTGTATAGGCACGACAGAGTCTTTTCTTCTGTAATAGCAAATAACATCAGTCAATTACGTTACTTTTGTTTCGGCATGAGTAGCGTCTAAAGCTACGCAAGACCAAAACCATTTCCATTCACAAAACCTGTTCCCTATTGATTACTATCCAAATAATTTGCAAAAACTTTAAACTTCTTATGCTCAACAGGTTGTGAATGGATATATCCATTCATCATTTTGATCACGAAATTAAATTTAGTTTAAGAACAATTTAAGTTTTATTTTATGTAATGCCTTCAACTCACATTTAAATTGATGTTGCATGGCAATGAATCAACAAAAACAATTTTTCCAACTTCAGCTTATTTTTCTTGTCCTTAGTTTTTTTATACTTTTATTCATATTTCCAGTGGGTGGGAACATTGATATGTACTTCATTCACCCTTGGATGGATTCAACGGGTCATTTCTTTAATCGAGACAATTGGTACCTTGTCAGGGTTAACCATGAAATCGTAAAACAAATTATAACCACTGTTTATGTCATATTTTTAAGTCTATGGATTGCATCATTCAAAGTAGAAAAATTGAAGCTTTATCGCTGGCAATATGGCTATATGTTTTTTGTGAGCATGATTGGTAGCGGTGTAGTTGGCCTATTAAAATCACAATCTGCTCACGCTTGCCCTTGGAATATGGTTCATCCGACTGCTTTAAGTTATGTGTGGGACTTTACCTCTACGCATGGTCATTGCTTTCCAGGTGGTCACGCAAGTGCAGGCTTTATTTTAATGACAGGCTTTTTTGTTTATCGCCTTGAACAGCCTAAACGTGCCTATTTTTATCTCATCGCTGGCATCATCTTAGGCTTTCTAATGGGCTGGGGACAAATGATGCGTGGCGCCCATTTCCTTAGTCACAATTTATGGACTGGCTGGGTCGTTTGGGCAGTGAATATCTTATTTTATAGAATTTGTGTTCACCGCTTTGAGTTTGAAAAACGAATCAAACAAGAACTTGCTTAAATCAAGTTCTTGCTTCATGAATATGTAGAGCTTTTGGCAGTTTAACTAAAACAGAGAGTCCGCCAAGCTCTAAGCTTCGATCGAGCGTCAAAGTTCCACCTAAACGCTGAGTCGCTCGGTCAACAATTGATAAACCTAAACCACTACCCACTTCTAGATGGTGGTGTACACGATAAAAACGTTTTAAAACTTTATCGTAATGTTCAGGGTCAATCCCTGCACCACTATCTTCAATTTGTATACACGCATCGCCATCTGTAGCAGTAAAGACTGAAATATTAATCATTCCTTCATGAGGCGTGTATTTGATTGCATTATCAATTAAGTTAAAAATAATTGAGTGTACTGTTGGCTCAATACTATGCATTTCAATCGGTTCGTTACGGACAAAACCTAGGTCAATATCTTTTTGCATAGCTAAATTAACCAGCTGTTCAACACAATTTAAAGCGACATCATTGAGTTGAAAAGTCTTCGTCGGTTCAATCACACTTAAAGAGACATCTTGCTTAGCCAAAGCCAAGAGCTGTGTGACCAAATGCTGAATACGTGCTAATCCTTTACTCAAATTTTGCAAAGACTCGTGTTCAGGAAGCTGACTGATTAGAATTTTCGTTTGCAAATTTAGAGCTGTAACTGGGGTTCGAAGTTCATGTGCAGCATCGGCAATAAACTGTTTCTGTTCCATTTGAGCCTTTGATATACGCTCAAATAAACGGTTCATTTCATCAATAGTTGGCAATAACTCTTGCGGGTAGTCCGCAACTTCAATAGGTGTCAGTTCTTCAGAATCACGATGAGTTAGTTCATTCTTAAAGTCATCTATTGGCTTTAGCCCTCGACGGATAATTGCTGCTAGAGCAAAAATCGCAAATGGCAAAATAATTAAATATGGAATGAACATACTTCCAGCAAGTTCCCAAGCAAAAGCTTCACGAACCCGCTCTTGTTGACTGACCTGAATCTGGTAATCTTTTAAAGGTAAAATATAAGTTCGCACTACACCTTGGCTGGTTTTATGTGAATAAAAACCAGCTTGTGTAACTGGTGCAACCAACAGATGTAAATGGTGAGATAAATGAGCCTGATCTTTATAAGCCCAAATATCTACAAATAGATCTTCTTCATGATAAGTCTTATGAAAATCAAACTTACTACTTACCGTTTTCAATGGATATTCAGCTGTTCGTTCTGCTAAATATTGCATTTGAGTATCTAAAATTTCATCAACTTCTTGAAGTGCAACCTTATAAGCACTAAAAATTAATATACAACCTAAGATGACACTGAAAATTGAGGTGCCCCAAATCAGTCGTTTTTTTAATGAATAATGCACTTTTATAAAGTTCCAAAATTGAAGCGAGGATTACCCTAAACGGTAACCCAACCCTCGAATAGTTCGAATAAAGTCTTTTCCAAGTTTAGCTCTCAAGTGATGCACATATACTTCAATCGTATTACTGGTCACTTCACTATCAAAATCATATAACTTATCTTCAAGATTTGCTTTAGAAAAGATTTTATTTGGGTGGCTCATTAAAGGAATAAGAATCGCCCATTCACGGTTCGACAAATCAATCCGCTGACCTTTAAAGGTTGCAATATGTTGTTCAACATTTAAAACCAGATCGCCATTTTGTAAAAGTTGCTCATGGTTCGTAAGCTGAGCTTCTACTCCTGTACGGCGCAATAGTGCATGAATACGGGCAAGTAACTCATCGAACTCGTATGGTTTAATTAAGTAATCATCTGCCCCGTGGTTTAATCCATCTACACGGTTTTGTAACTGGTCTCGTGCCGAAATAATTAAAACCGGAGTGACAGCTCTTTGACGGATTTGCTTTAAAACCTGCATGCCATCCATCATGGGCAAACCTAAGTCTAATAAAATGATATCAAACTTATTTTTGGCCAATTGAGCTAGACCATCTAAGCCATTATTGACCCACTCCACCTCAAATTGATGATATTGCAGCAACGTTATTGTTGACTCTGCAATCATAAAATCATCTTCAATCATCAAGATTTTTGTCATGTTCTAGGCTCGCTTTAATTCACATGGGCACAAGAGTGCAGCATATCCAGTTGAGGGTTGATGACCTGAGTTTTTACATCTAACAAACTTAATAAGCTTGGGAATAAATTATCCTGACTTAACTTTTGTTTCGTTTGTTGGCCTAAACAACTCACTTGTGCAAGATTGTGCTGCTTCCATTTATCAGAGAACCACATAATCATTGGTACATGTGTTTGTTGACTCGGTGCGATTGCATAAGGTGAACCATGTAAATATAAACCATGTTCACCAGTTGATTCACCATGATCAGATAAATACCATAAACCTGTTTGATATTTCGATACTTCTTTTAAATTATTAATCATCTGACTTAACACATGATCTGTATATACAATCGTGTCATCATAACTATTTAATAACTCTGTTTGAGAGCAGCCCTGTATCGCATTAGTATCACAAGTCGGTTTAAATGGTTGATATGCATCAGGTGCACGCTTGTAATAAGCTGGGCCATGACTTCCGACTTGATGTAAAACAATTAAACGTGGACGTGTATCTTCTTTAGGAATAGTGGCTAAATACTCATTTAAGCTATCAATTAAAATATCATCAAAGCATTCGCCATCTTTACACCATTTTTGCTTTAACTTTTCTGAAATTTGATATTGCTCAACCCGATCACATGCGCCTTTACAACCAGAATTGTTATCAATCCAAGTCACCTGATAACCCGCACGCTTTGCAATATCCAACAAGCCTTCACGATGACTTGCTAATTGCTCATCATAGTCAACACGTGGCATGCCAGAGAACATACATGGAACTGAAACAGCGGTTGCTGTACCACATGAACTTACTTGAGAAAAATTCAAAATATCTTGTTTAGAAAGCTCTGGATTCGTGTTTTTGGCATAACCATTGAGTGAAAAACTTTCCGCACGAGCTGTCTCACCAACAACCAGCACCATTAATTTAGGCAGGTTCTTTTGTACTGACTGGACCTGATGAGCATCTTCACCATATTTCACAAGAGGAAGATTTTTCTTAGGTGCCTTTTTATGATAATAAGACATTAAAGAAGAAATAGTGTTTTGAGGAGAAATCATGCCTTTTAAATCACGATGCTCTCTAAATATTGCTGCAAAATCCACATAATATGTAAAAAGCAGAATACCAACAATTGCAAAAGAAGCGATAATTGAACCGACTTTTTTCAACAATAAATGGGATACTTTTTCTCTTTTAAACTTTACTTGAGTAATTAAAATAATAGGTAAAACAACAAAGAAAACGGTCCAAAGTCCAAAGCGTAATGAAACTAAATCAGAAACTTCAGATACATCTGTTTGTATCATATTTTGAATCTGATCAGGCGAGATGATTACACCTAACGTATTTACAAAATAAGAGCTAAACCCACCAATAAAGACCAACAAAATTGCAAAAAGTTTGGCCGTCCATTTCCAGTTTAAAATTTGTAAAAGCGCATAATACGCAGCAACAACAATAATCACTGTAGCAGCTAAAAATAGAATAGCCTTTACTCCAAAATATGGAGTTAAAAGATGTACTTTGTTATAAAAACCAATATTTAAAACTGCACCTAACCAAATGGCTATAATGAAATTAAACATAAACAGTGAAATCTGTTTATTCTTTAAGGTAGAAAAAAAATTCAGCATCTTGGGGGAACTACAATCTTTTTATGATGCTTTACTGTAGAAATTGAAACTTAAAAATGACTTAAATAAAAAATGATCTAATACATAAATCTTAAAAAATACTTATTTCAAAATTTTTCCAACAAAAAGACGAGGTTAAGTTTAACCCCGTCTTTTTTGACTTTTAACTAGATATTGCTCTTAGAAACTATATTTAGCCATTAAACCAACACGGTTATCTTTGTAAGACTTACCATCAAATGTGTCACGCTTACCGTTAACGTATTCAACACCTAAATCAATTGGTTTAACTGGTGTATAAATCACGTTAAGCCATGCTTGTTGAACTTTTTCATTCCCTGCTGCATAGGCTTTAGCATAATCAGTACCATCATCAGCGAATTGAGCACCATATGCTAGTGTAGAACGTAAGTTAGGTAAGATCTTATATGTTCCACCCACTTGTACTGCTACAAATTTATTTTGCTCGATATCACCATCTACTACGGTATAAGCCTTGTTGCTACCATATAAATAATTACTATTACCTACCACATAAGATGCATCAGCAAAGAGTTTTAAAGGATCTGATACTTTAAAGTCAGTACCAACCGCAACACCCCAACCTGTTTGGTTGTCACTACCAGCTTTAGATTTATAGTTTTCAACTAATGCACGAGCTGAAGCAGAACCCTTACCATCTGCATAACCTTGAGTAATTTTAGCAGTTAATACTGGTAAGCTATATTTAATACTGTCATTTACCCAAGCACCATCTGCATCTTTTTTACCAGTGAGACCAGTGCTATCGCCTTTTTCAGCAGCTACAAACAATTGTGTTGTTGGTCCTAGTTTGTAGTTATAGCGTACTTGTGGAACGCGAGTAGTACCACCACCAATGTTTGTCGAGAAATCGATCATTTCTGGTGCATGATTAGCCAAGAAGTTTGAAGTCGTTTGACCAAATAACCAGTTATTATATGTTACATAAGCATGGCGAACACGCAATGAACCGTTTGAGTCTGTTGTGGAACCAGCAAAGTCGACTTCGAGTTTACCACCGACTTTGGCATCATTTACTGGAGCAGTAAAATCTAAACCAAGACGTGTTGTTTTAGCAGTTGCACGAATTTTATCAGTTGCTTCGCCTTTTGATTCAGCTACTTTACCAAAGTCGTTATCCGCACCTTCAATAATATAGTTAGCATCGCCACGAACAAAACCATATAGGTTCACATCAGCGCCAGCTTTAGATTTAAATCCTGCTAAAGGTGAAACTGGTGCAGCAACTGGTTGCGCCTTAACTTCAGCGAGTTGAACTTGTTGTTGTTGCTGTACTTGCTGCTGTTGTTGCTGCACTTGGCTTTGTTGTTGAATTAAAGCTTTTAAAGCCTCAACTTCTTTACGAAGCTGTTGAATTTCCGCTTTGTCGGAAGTCGCAGCATGTGCCCCACTCATCATTAAAGCTGTAACTGTAAGCGCTAAACTTTTAACAACGAAAGATTTACGATTAAGGAATAGATCCATCAAAAACTCCAAAAATATATTTTATGTTGCCTATCCATGCCAAGTTGATTTACGCCATTAAATTAAGGGGCTAAAAAATCAACTCTCCTCCACTTTGGTTACATTAATTTTATTACCGCAACCAAAACCAATTTCAACGTTATGCAAGACCAAAACCAATAACCAAAGACATAAAAAACATACTTTGACTTACAGATTTTTACCCTAACTTCATGTTGTAACGAATCCTACACAACTCTCTTATCTTATAGAATGATTAAATCGTTATTTCATTATTCTTTTTTAGACTTTAGGCTAATATCCAATCTACTTGAACATTTTTCTACCCATTTTAATTGATTCACATGATTTTTCTTGTTAACGAAATCCATTTTTACTCCAGTTAGCTTCCATTTGCTACCCAAACAAGATGGCACAATTAATAGAGCATTTAAATAGCTAAAAACATACATTTTTAGAAACATAGACAAAGGTAGTAGATAATGACTAGATCATTCCTTAATCGATATTAAATTTCTTTATTTCATTTAGTTAACATTATTTTTCTTGTAGTTTTGCATGTTTCCAGAGAGAAATAGGGAGCAAAGTAACAGTGCCAATAATGACAATAGCTATCAAATAATGGAAATAACCGAAAGCATCTCCAAACACACCACTCAAGCTATAAAGCCCCCCACTCACAGTCGCCATGACTGAAACCTGAAAGGTGAAATCTGTACCTGCATATTCTTTTCGACTGTAGTGCATGACTAAGGTCAACATCACCACCAACAACATTGCCGAGAATGCATCCTCTAAAGCATTGACTGTATAGATAGCCCAGACATTGAGTTGAATTTTCTGTTCGTAAGCATAAGCTAAATAGGCATAAGCCGCTAAACTCATGATTTTAAATACTGAAAAAATAATTAAAGTGGTAGGTCTAGAGAAGTATTTAAGCACTCCACCAGCTATTGCTGCCCCTGCCAGTGCTGCCACTGCACCGAGCATGGTGATATAAACGCCAATTTGAGTAAAACTTAGCCCCATATCGACCAGTAAAGGTTTAAGTAATGGTCCGGCTAAACCATCTGCTACTTTAAAAGTAATAAGTACAACTAACCAAGAACGAAGCTCTTTATTTTCAGAGAAATAACTCAAGTAGGCTTTAATTTTTATGACTAAATTTTGCTGGCTAGATTTAAGTTGATGAGCTGAATAAGCTGCATGTTTAGGTTCTTTAAATAATAAAACGGGTAAAGTATTTAAAAACACCAAGACCGCTAATAGTAAAAAAGTGGGTTGCCATGTTAACCAGTCTAAACACCAGAGTACGGCACCTCCCCCGACAATAAAACCGAGTCGGGAACCAATCACCTGAAATGTATTTCCCCAATGTTGTTGGTCATGCTGTAACAAATTGACGGCCAAAGCATCGGTCGCAATATCTTGTGTTGCTCCTGTTAAGTTCATTAAAAGAAGCGAAATAAAAAAGGCAAATAAATAAAGAGGCTGATCTAAAACCTGAACTGGGAAAAAAGACAAAATACACAGCACAGCTACCGTCAAAAACTGAGTAGGTAAAATCCAACTACGATAATGCCCCAAACGGGAAAGTGCATGTCGGTCAACCCAGGGCGCCCAAAAGATCTTAATTGACCAAGGCAACATTAATAGACCAAAAACACCAATATAAGCGAGTGACACACCTTGTGCCCTTAAAATAACAGGTAAAGCATGAGTCATAAAACCCACAGGTAGCCCTTGTGCCCAATATAAGGAAAATAGCAGAAGATAAAGATTTTGCTGCCGAAACATATATACCTACTTTTTATTTCTTTAATGAGGAATAACATCAAATGTCATGTTGTTCTTACATTTTGCCAATGAAGCATATATTTCAAAAGATTAAGATAAAACTAGGACAAGTTAAAATTTAAAAAAATATGGATCAACATTTCCCTAATTTACCTGATTTGGTACCCCAACGTGGTACTGCTTTAAGCCGGGCACTATTTAAAAAACTTTTTTTAGCGCAAGGTTGGACAATTGAAGGCGAAGTTCCTAATTTTCCAAAAGCAGTCGCGATTATCTCGCCTCATACTTCAAATATTGATGGATGGTATGGGTTTCTCGCTATTTTCGGATTAGGCATTCAAATTACGGTATTAGGTAAAGATGCTCTATTTAAACCACCGTTTAAGCGAGCGTTAGACTGGGCTGGCGTTATTCCTGTTAAACGTGACACAGCCAATGGACTGACAGAACAAGTCGTCACCACAATTCAAAAATATGACAAGATCTGGATTGGGATGGCGCCCGAAGGCACACGTAAAAAAGCAAAAAAAATGAAAAGTGGTTTTTACCATATTGCCGCAAAAGCCAATATTCCCATTGTGATGTTTTCTTTTGATTATGACCGTAAGACGATTCACTGCTTAGGTCACTTAGACCCAAGTGGTAACTATGATGAAGATCTCGCCAAGATTTTTGAGCGTTATAAAGGAAAAATTTCACCTAAAAATCACAATTGGCTTGCCGAACCTTTACAAAATCTAGTGAAAAAAACCTAGCAAAAATTGAGCGAATCTGGTCTTATGGCCCTTCTTAATTTATCTCGACATAGATTATTTTTAAAGATGAAAATTGCTCAATTTGCCAGTATTGGATTTATCTCTCTAGCACTCTTTGGCTGTGATAAATTTAGCAAAACACCAACGCCGACTACCTCAATTAAAGCCCGTGAACCTGTAATTGCGCTTGCTTTAGGTGGCGGTGGAGCAAAAGGATTTTCACATATTGGTGTGATCAAGGTTTTAGAGTCTCATGGAATTAAGCCTAAAATTGTAACGGGTACTAGTGCCGGTAGCTTTGTGGGAAGTATCTACGCAAGTGGACAAACACCTTATCAATTGCAAAGTCTGGCTCTGAAATTACAAGAGTCTGATATCCGTGATTTAACGCTTAACCGTCAAGGCATTATTCTCGGGCAAAAGTTACAAGACTACGTTAACCGTAATGTTGGCAATAAACCGATTGAGAAATTCCCAATCCGTTTTGCGGCTGTGGCAACTCGTCTTGATAATGGTCAAAAGGCAGACTTTATTAAAGGTAATGCAGGCCAAGCAGTACGCGCCTCTTGCAGTATTCCAAATGTGTTTGTACCAGCAACTATTGGTAATCAAAAATATGTAGATGGCGGATTGGTGAGTCCAATTCCTGTTAAAACAGCTCGTGATATGGGTGCAGATATTGTGATTGCCGTTGATATTTCAGCGCGTCCAGCAGGTAATCGCCCAGCCAATATGTGGGGATTATTAGATCAAACCATTAACATTATGGGCCAACAAAGTATTAATGAAGAACTCAAGCAAGCCAATGTTGTGATTCAGCCTAAAGTGGGTCATTTAGGTACACTTGACCTCAAATCAAGTAATCAGGCAATTTTGGAAGGTGAAAAAGCTGCTCAAGCTCAAATTCGCCAAATTGAAACTGCAATTGCAACTTTCAAAAAATCTCCAGCAGCATTTAAGCCCGCGCCACGTTCTAAATTCTAATTGAAGTGGTTTTTTTCTATCCACATTTCCTATCATCTGCTACAGTGGTAAAAGTGATATTAGTCACTTTTACCCATCATAAAGATATATAAAAGAGCAGATTTATGGAGTTTGTTGTACAACCTTGGCACTGGTTTGTATTGGGTATCTTACTTATTCTTTCTGAACTGATTCTACCTGCCTTTGCCGCACTCTGGTTTGGTATTGCCGCCATTATGGTGTGCATTCTCTATTGGTTATTTCCAGATATTAGCCTCACAACACAAATTGTATTGTGGATAATACTATCAGTGCTATGCACCATTCTTTGGTTCAAATTTATTAAACCCTTATCGATTGATAAAACTAAAGCGGGATTACCCCGTGAAGCAACGATTGGTCAAATTGGAATGGTGATTCAAACTGGTCTAGACCATGATCAAATTATTGTTCGTTTTCCAATGCCTATTTTAGGGGCCGATGAGTGGAATTGTCGGAGCACCACTCCTGTTAAAGTGGGCGATCGAGTTAGAGTTATTGATATTTCGGGTAATGACTTAATTGTTCAAACCCACGGTACTTCATAAACATTAAAGATAAAGAGAGGGTATTTTATGCCAGTCGGTACTATTATTGTTTTAGCCTTTTTGGCTTTTGTTGCTGTTACCATTTTTAAAGGGGTCCGTATTGTTCCTCAGGGCTATAAATGGATTGTTCAGCGTTTAGGTAAGTACCATTCTACGCTAAATCCAGGGCTTAATTTTGTTATTCCCTATGTAGATGAAGTGGCTTATAAAATTACCACGAAAGATATTGTGCTCGATATTCCATCACAGGAAGTCATTACACGTGATAACGCTGTATTGCTTATGAATGCTGTAGCCTATATTAATTTAACTACACCGGAAAAAGCAGTATATGGTATTGAAAACTATACATGGGCTATTCAAAACCTTGTACAAACCTCATTACGTTCTATTGTTGGTGAAATGGATCTAGATGATGCATTGTCTTCACGCGATCATATTAAAGCTAAATTAAAAGCCGCTATTTCTGATGATATTTCGGATTGGGGCATCACCTTAAAAACAGTTGAAATTCAGGACATCCAACCTTCTCATACCATGCAAGCTGCTATGGAAGAACAGGCTGCTGCAGAACGTCAACGTCGTGCGGCTGTCACTAAAGCAGATGGTGAAAAACAGGCTGCTATTTTAAGTGCAGAAGGTCGTTTAGAAGCATCACGTCGTGACGCAGAAGCTCAAGTTGTTTTAGCTGAAGCATCTCAAAAAGCGATTTCAATGGTGACCAGCGCAGTCGGTGATAAAGAGATTCCAGTTGCTTACCTTTTGGGTGAACAATATGTTAAAGCAATGCAAGATATGGCGAAATCAAGTAATGCCAAAACTGTGGTTTTACCTGCCGATGTCTTGAATACAATTCGCGGTATTATGGGAAAGCATAATTAATTTCATTACTTCAAATAAGTAATTGAAATCAAAACGGTGACTACAATGTCGCCGTTTTTTATATTATTGGTTTTTTAATCTTTTCTGATCTTTCAACGGTAGCTTCTTTACGACCAAATCATAAGAATCATGAATTAAGTCTTGAAGTAAATCGCTTGTTAAATTCCTATGCGGCGTAATCGAAATCCAGTGTTTTTTATTCATGTGATAACCCGGAATAATAAATGAATAAAGCTCCTGATATTCCTGACTTTTATAAGGGTCACATTTGACATTAATCATTTTGACGCCTGCCACTTCCGTTGTCAGGATGAATATTTTTTCTAAGATTTTAAAAACTTCATACTCTGGCCCAAATGGGTGGGCCTGTTGGCTGAATGGAAGATTTCTCGCAATTTCAATTGCTTTTTGATGGAGTTGGTCACCATTCATTCTTATCTCCTTTATTCATTGAATATGAATATAAGCAGGATTATTGATTTAATTTTTTATTAGTTGGTACGTGCTAAAAGGAATTGTGAGATATCAACCAATTCTTTTGCATTGTCACCAAAATGAGCTAAGGCTTCAAAAGCTTGATCATGCAATTCTTTAGCATAAATCTGTGCTTGCTCAAGCCCCATTAAAGCTGGGTATGTTGATTTTTGAACTTGCTCATCTTTACCAGCAGTTTTACCCAAAGCTTCAGTACTCGAAGTAATATCGAGAATATCGTCTAATACTTGAAAAGCCAGTCCAATGGTCTGCCCATATTGGCGCAATTTTGGAATTGCTTGATCTGTTCCAGAGAAAATAGTGACTGCACCCATCATAATTGCAGCCTGAATAAGCGCACCAGTTTTATTACGATGGATATTTTCAAGTTCGTCTTGAGTAATTTGCTTGCCTTCAGATTGTAAATCTAAAACCTGTCCAGAGACCATTTTAGAAGTAGCTGTAGCTAAAATCTGAATTTGTTTTAATACAATTGCAGCATCGGTGCCCTGCCCTTGCTCATCGAACAAACGACTACCTAAAACCTCAAAAGCCATTGATTGTAATATGTCACCTGCAAGTAAAGCAGTATCTTCGCCAAATGCAACATGACACGTCGGTTGACCACGACGAAGCAAATCATTGTCCATACAAGGCAAGTCATCGTGCGCTAGCGAATAACAATGAATTAACTCTACAGCAACCGCCGCACGACGAGCCGCCGCAAAATTTGGATTTGGCTGTAAAGAAGCAGTGGCATAACACAAAGCTGGACGCACACGTTTTCCACCAAGCATGACTGCATGGTGTACTGCACTTTTTAAAGGCTCTGGAATTGAGAACGCGGCCAGTGTCGTCAATAAGTCTTGTTGAATACGTTGTTGAGCTTGTTTTAAAACATCCGCATTAACTTGAGAGAGTGATGACACAGTCGCCTCGATAAAATCAGTAGAGAAATTTTATTGAATGTAATGAAGCATTCATGCGCTACATCATACACGATTCACTGTGAAAAGTGGGTGATGAGTTTTTGAAGGCAAACGTAAAAAAGCCTCTACATGATTGAGAGGCTTTTTCTTATTTAACGACTTTTAGAAGCTGTCACCTTGGACGCGTACCCAACCTTCCATTAACACACGTGCACTACGGCTCATAATGGCTTTTTTAACGACCCATTGATCGTTAATAAGTTCCGCTTGAGCCCCAACACGTAATGTTCCAGATGGATGACCAAAACGTACCGCTTCACGCTCACCACCGCCCGCAGCTAAATTTACTAAAGTACCCGGAATAGCGGCTGCCGTGCCAATCGCCACGGCCGCTGTTCCCATCATGGCATGATGTAGTTTACCCATCGACAAAGCACGGACTAGTAAATCGACATCAGTCTCTGAAACTGACTTACCACTTGAAGCAGTGTAGTTTTTCGGTTTAGAAACAAAAGCAATTTTTGGTGTGTGCTGACGTGCAGCCGCTTCTGAAATATCTTTAATTAAACCCATCTGTACCGCACCATACGCACGAATTTTTTCAAAACGTGCCAGTGCAGCTGCATCACTATTAATATGATCTTGTAATTCAGTACCTTGATAACCCAAATCTTCTGCATTTAAGAAAATGGTTGGAATTCCGGCATTAATAAAAGTCGCTTGGAAACGACCAATATCAGGAACATCTAATTCATCAACAATATTCCCTGTAGGGAACATATCACCGCCTTCTTCCCCATCATCGGCTGGGTCTAAAAACTCAATTTGAACTTCAGCGGCAGGAAATGTCACCCCATCCAGCTCGAAATCACCAGTTTCTTGAACTTGACCACTGGTGATAGGTACATGCGCAATAATGGTTTTTTGAATATTTTTTTGCCAGATTCGAACAGTACATAGGCCATTTTCCGGAATACGATCTGCATCTACCAAGCCATTTGAAATCGCAAAAGAACCAACCGCAGCAGTCAAATTACCGCAGTTACCACTCCAGTCTACAAAAGCCTGATCAATTGAAACCTGACCAAACAAATAATCAACATCATGATCTGGCTGAGTACTTTTAGCGAGAATAACTGTTTTGCTGGTACTCGAAGTGGCTCCGCCCATCCCATCAATTTGTTTTCCATAAGGGTCTGGGCTACCAATGACACGTAGTAAGAGCTGATCTCTTGCTTGTCCTGCAACTTGGGCTTTTTCTGGCAAATCATCAAGCTTAAAAAAGACACCTTTACTGGTTCCACCACGCATATAAGTTGCTGGAATTTTAATTTGCGGTACTGAGCTCATATCAACTGTTATCCTTACTATTATGTTCTTCTATATCAAAACAAGCATTCTTGTTTACCCTTCTCTGCATCTTAAATTGTTTTAAGGCCAAGAGATAGCAATCTGCTTTATACATCAATCGTATTGACGCGAGCATATTTTGAGAATTTAGCAATATGCTTGCAATGACTTAATCTAAGCAAAATCTATGAAAAAAAGTCTATATGAAATTATATTTTTTAGAGCACTTTTCACTCTATATTGAAATATTAAAAGTAAACCAATGATTTTAAATATATTTTAACATTACTTTTCAGTCACAGCTTATTAATTTGTAGTCTAGGCTAAAATAACTCCATCTATTAGAATAATTTACTTATTCATTGTGAGTGAAGACCTTTGACCAACGAATCTTCTACACTGCAACGAGGACTAAAAAATCGACATATCCAATTAATTGCTATGGGTGGAGCAATTGGTACCGGATTATTTTTAGGCTCGGCGCAAGTGATTCAATCTGCGGGACCATCCATTATTTTAGGATATGCCATTGGCGGCTTAATCGCGTTTTTGATTATGCGTCACTTGGGAGAAATGATTGTTGAAGAACCTGTTGCAGGATCGTTCAGCCATTTTGCGTATAAATATTGGGGGAAATTTCCCGGATTTTTAACCGGATGGAACTATTGGATACTCTACGTTCTGGTGGCGATGAGTGAGCTCACCGCGGTAGCCAAATATATTAATTATTGGTGGCCTCATATTCCAGCGTGGACTTCTGTCTTATTTTTCTTTGTCGTAATTACGGCGATTAACTTAACCAACGTCAAATTTTATGGGGAGTCCGAATTCTGGCTCGCTATTATTAAAGTTGCTGCGGTTATCTCTATGATTGTGTTTGGGCTTTATTTGCTCTTTACAGCAGATGTAGGTTCAAGTATTTCATTTAGTAACCTTTGGTCTCATGGTGGATTTTTTCCAAATGGATTTAGCGGCCTGTTCTATATGTTGGCTTTCTTGATGTTCGCTTTTGGTGGTATTGAACTGATTGGTATGGCCGCAGCAGAAGCAAAAGATCCGAAAAAAACCATTCCAAAAGCAATTAACCAAGTCGTTTTCCGTATCTTGATTTTCTATATCGGTTCATTGGCAATCTTACTTTCATTAGTGCCATGGAACCAATTAGATCTTGGCGGTCTCGACAAAAGTCCATTTGTTATGATTTTTAGCCAAATGGGAATTGGTTGGGCTGCACACTTACTGAACTTTATTATCTTAACTGCTGCCCTCTCTGTTTATAACAGTGGGATGTTTGCAAATAGCCGTATGCTCTACAGTCTCGCTCAACAAGGGAATGCACCAAAAGTTTTTGCAAAAACCAATAAACAGGGGGTTCCTATTCCCGCTGTTCTGCTTTCTGCTTTATTAATCTTTGGTTGTGTTCTTTTAAACTACTTTGTACCTGAAGATGCCCTTGGACATCTTATGTATGTTGTGGTTGGTGCACTTGTTCTAAACTGGGCAATGATATCAATTACACATTTGAAGTATAGACGCTTTGTTAAGCACGCGAATATTAAGACATCTTTTCCAGCGTTATGGTCGCCATTTAGTAATTATTTAGTTTTAGCGTTTATTGCTGTGGTTCTCTATATTATGTGGACTCAAGGCTTTAAAGAGTCAGTAATGATGATCCCTATTTGGATTACGGCAATGCTCGTACTTTTTGACTATTTAAATCCTAAAAAGTTAGATTCCATTGAGAATCCTGAAGAATAAATAAATCTAAAAAGCCATTGTCTAGACAGTGGCTTTTTTATTCATCATTAGAAAATTACGCGTTGTAAGAATTAAAATTTCATCGACAATGAAACTAGACGTTATGCATATTTATACTGACGCGAACAGTAAGCTCGTTCAATTTCTGGTGAACGTAATTGCTGATGCTTGGTTTTACGCCCTGCCATACGTTTACGCCAAAGTTTAAAACTATTGGTTTTCAGGTTATATCTCATTAAACGAATAACTTCGCTTTCACTTAAGCCATATTCTCGCTCAATTGCTTCAAATGGAGTGCGATCTTCCCATGCCATTTCAATAATTCTAGATAAGTCCTGTTCATCAATTTTTTTCATGTTATGCCCTTTTGAATTATACGATAGCCAAATCTGATTTTTAACAAAGAACCTTCTAGGAATAACTTCACCTACCTGATTGCTTGCATCAAACCTTTTCGTGTTTTGCTTCAGATCATAGAAAGATCAACATGAATTTTTTGTGATTTTTTAGCTTTCTAAACTGTTTTTCTACAAGACATAAGTGTTCGAAACCATTGAATGATTCAACTTTATCTTTATTGCCCACTCTGGCAAAAGTTTTAATAACTAAAACGTAAAAAAGCCATTGCCTTCGCAATAGCTTTTTTGTTTATAATCATAAAATTATGCGCCCTTAGCTTAACTGGATAGAGCAGTTGCCTCCTAAGCGACCGACGTGGGTTCGAGTCCCGCAGGGCGCACATATAATCTAACAAATAGATATGCTAGCAATGATTATAGAAAAGGATCAATTAAAGTATCATATAGAACAAAGAGCTAAAAAGAATTACACACCATCTTCTATAAACCTCGCCTGTACTACTATTAACATCTATAGCAAATACAAAGGTAAAAGTTCCATTAAACCAAGCATATAAGCAAAAAAAAGTTGATGAAAATACAACCAAAACAGAAGATATAGACAAAACTTCTTTGATATATTGCAAAAATAATCCAAAAGCAGAAATTAATGTATATATCAAAAATATTGGAAATTTATATTTTGTATATATTAGAAGATAAGTCTCTTTCACTTCCTACCTCTTGTTCTTTTATTAGATTATTTTTATAGAAAAAGATAATAAATAAGATGTGCTAATTATATTTTCTATAAATTTTTCAATATTCCTTAAATTTACTTTTGGCAATACAACCATATTTTCATAAAAAAATATTGATTTGAGTTTAAATAATTTTCTATATTTTCAAAAAACACCCAACACAATCAACAATAAAAACCATTTAAAATACAGTTAATCATTATAAAAAAACCAACTAATCATTAATGATTAGTTGGTCAAGAAGATTATTCATCAAAAAATCAGAGTAATTCCCCAATCATTAAAACAAATAAAGATAAAAGAAAAACCACTAGTAATATACATCTTGCATATACCAGATGATCATCACTATCTTCTTTAACTTCTGGAATAAGTGGAAATCTATAATTTTTTAATACAAAAAAAATAACAAAGTAACCTGCAATAGTCGCAAGTACAAAATCAATTTTAAGTCCTCCCTTATAAAAGATAGCAATTAATAATGCCATCATCAATATTCCTAATATTAATAAAATATAATTCTTAACAGAAGAGTTATATATAAAAAATGATTTCATCATTGTAAATCTACTCCTAATTAAATCATTTAATTTTATTTACATCCTTTTTGCTTCCAGTCTGAATTAACACATTCATATGTTGCATCAATTGTTTTTCCCGTAACTTTATCAACATATAGACCATAAGCATCTATTACAAAACCCTTAACTTCTGGAATAGTAGTCATAAACTTTACTGCTCCTAATGATACTAGTGGAGGTACAGCTATACTGATAGCTTTTTGTGGGCCCGAAGCATTTTGATCCAGGAGAGTGCCATATGCACCAACCGCTCCCCCAATCGCGCCGATTTCGCCTGCTACAGGGAGACATATCACTGTAGATGCACATCCCAATGCGAATATATCTATAGCCGTACCAGCAGCCTGTAAATTTTCCGCTCTTTGTTGTATTTGAGCAGTATTTGGGTAAAAAGTACTATGATAATATTTTGATAATTGAGTTGTATCTTTAACACTTAAACTTTTTAGATAATTATCATTACTAACTTGATTAATAAGATTCGATGCCATTCTTTCAAATGATAATTGCGCTCTATTCAGATCTATATTGTTTAAATTATTAACAATTGAATTTCCCATCATAAAGTCATCCATTCGCGTCAATGATAACCCACTCGGATCAATATTCATCACTGGGTTACTACCTGCATATGCATATGGATTTAAGCCACCTTCTAACCCAATCGGGTCCGGTTCCATATAACGACCCAGCTCTGGGTTATAGAACCGGTTGTAGTTATAGAACTGGTTAGTGCCCACATCATAATATTGACCTGGGAAACGTAAGTTAAACGTGATTGATCCAGTCGGGTTACCTACACCAAATGCTGTTGAATCCCAACTCCATACCACCGCATGAGTTACGCCATCAACTAAACGTCTTGGAGTATTTTGAGCATCTGTAATGATGTAATAGATCTTGGTTGCCGCACCACTGCCATAAATCGCTGCTACTGGTTTATCACCCATCCATACATATTCTACCAATGCTCCAGTTTTGTCATATTCTCCAATTAAATGACTTTGTTCATCGTAGATGTATTGAGTCATTGTAGCCACAGCACCATTAACGACTTTATCCCTAAAACTACGTTCATTTTTATGGTTGTAGTTCATGAAATAATAATCTGTGCTTGAACGGTCTACTTTACGGCGACCTGCATAATCGTAAGTCGGTAAATAAGTACCATAACTTAGCTCACTGTTAGCAGTATGACTGAAAGTCTGCGCAACGCCTCCTTTTGTAAAACTCGCTAACTTATTTGTATTAGCTGTATAGGTATAGGCAGCACTAGCAGCAGGCTGCATGTGTTGTCCCGTAGCATTTAAAGTTAAACGATTGCCATTTTTGTCATAGGTATAGCTAATACTGTAAGTCGCTGCTGTACCTGTGGTACGGGTTTCGCTAAGTAAACGGTCTACAGCATCATAGGTGTAAGCATCTTTAGTTCCATTATTACGGGTAACTAGAGTAATACGCCCATCTTTATCATAAGCATAAGCTAATGAATAGTTGACTGCTGACGCATTATCTTTATTTGTTAAACTCGCTATAGAACCATCATTATTATAACTTTGAGTGTAACCCGCATTACCTGATGCTCCCCATTGCCAGCCCGTGACCCGGTTAGCTCCGTCATAGCTAATACTACGAACAAGCGCACTACCGTTTAAGTTAATACCCGTCAGCATTCCCGTTGTGCTATAGCTATAGGTAACACTACGACCAGATGGTAAGGTCATTGAAGTCAGTTTACCGCCCGTACTATAGCCATAATTAACATTGAGGGTATTACCAGGGGTATTGGCATAACGGTTAAATAACTGGTTAGTGGTACCTTTTTGGGTAACTCGGTCATATGCATCATATGTATATAATGTATCTACATCATAGCCTGTCACGCCAGTTGTAACTTTATCAAGACGACCATAACGGCTTTGGTCATAGGTGTAATTATTATTTACTTGATATTCACTGGCTGTAGTTCCACTATTTGCAGCACATACAAATGCCTTATAACGACCTAATTCATCTAGCGTGTTATAGTTACACTTACGTGGACCATGTAAACGTTGAATTAACTGATCTGCTTCGTTATAACTATAAGTCTTCGTTCCATAATCAGTGTTCACTTCTTGAGTTAATACATTACCATTGCGATAACTAAACGGGTTACTTCCTGCATTTAAAGCGTCTTTTGAAAGCACGATATTATCATTAACATCATAACCTTTTGTATCGATGTTACCGGAACCATCCGTATGACTTGTTACACGGTTAAGTACATCATAGCTCCATTTTTCAATCACACCTGCTGCAGTCGTAGTTTGAATAACATTACCATTATTATCATAAATAAAAGTAGTGTATTGACGTGTAGAATCACTGCCTTGTTGAGTTTTACTAATTCGCCCTTTGGTATCTAAATATTGATAACTTTCTGTAGCGACTAAGCCTGCACTGGTCACGCTTTTTTCACTCGCCACCGCTCCAATTGAATAGTAAGTTTTTTGAATACGGTTACCATTTGGTAATGTAATTTGAATTAATTGACCAGCTAGATCATATGCAAATTGTGTTACCTCGGCGTCTGGGTTTGTTTCACTGATTTTTTGCTTAAGAGTATTATAAGTATAAGAAGTTGTTTGACCTGTAATCGTACCTGTCGCTCCACCAACACCAGTAGTTTGGCTTTTTAATGTTCCATCAGCATTATAAATAAATTGGTTTACAAGGCCATTTGGATTTAAGTTTCGTTCAGGCTCACCAAATGTATTATATCCCAAATACTGAGTTACACGTGCAATACCATTAACTGTTTGAGTTTGACTCGCTAAATTACCGTAAACATCATAACTATAAGTAATTTTATCTGCTGTACCAGAGCGTGGCCCATCAACACTTAATAGGCGGCCAAAATGTTTACTTGTGGTCGTCTCATCATACGCGTAAGTAGTTACCTTACTTGTACTTCCAGTCTGACTTGAAGCCTGAGTTTGGGTAACAATCTGACCTCTTGGGTTAACTACATTAGTAATAGTAAGATTAGGTGTAACAACGCTCGTTGGAGTCAAAAATAAATTAACACCATTATTATTTAATAGCCCATAAGTGTATGTCGTTTTACGGCTTAACGTGGTGCCATCAGCATCAGTTATTCCCGTAATACGCGCTTGTGTATCATATTCATAACTCGTAGCGACATTATTGGCATCGGTAACTTTCACTAATCGACTACGATCTGTTTTAAACTCAGCGCTACTCACAGGTGTACCATTAGATGTTAAACATGGATAACCTGATGCTGTAATAGTCAAACTATTATCTGCATTTACTGTACTTTGAATAGAACTAGTTGCTGTGCTATTAGCAAGCTGTAACGTTAAATTAATTGTTTTAGCGTTATCATCATATACCGTAGTAAAGTCTTGAGCTGTTCCAGACGAAAGTGGTGTATAAGACCGTAGTGTAGTTTGTGCAGTTGAATAGCTTGTTCCATTCAACACATAATTTTGAGTTACATCCCATTGCCGTACGATTTGCCCAGAAGTATTTTTCACCTGTCTTAATACTGGATAATAATAACTTGAGTCTGCTGTCCTACCACGGCTTGCGACATATGCTTTAACCGGCCCCAACTCAGTCATCTCATTCACATAGCTGTAAGCTCCTGCAGCTGTAGAGTTTGAACTAATTAAAGCAAATACAGTTGTCGTCACCCCTGTACTTGGGACCTTTGATGTATAAGCTTTATAGTTAAAATTCGCAACTTGCGTGCCACCTTGAGCAGCCGTATAAGTAACTTTAGTTATTAACCGAGATTCATCAATAGTTTGGGTTGTACCTAAAGTTGCGTCATGGAATGTACGCTCAAATACTAATTTATTATTATATTGATCATTGACTTGAGTCAGGTTCATTTTACTATCATATTGTAAATTTAGAACACGACCTTGATCTTCAATTTTTGCTACTCGATACAATTCCATTGAAACTGTTGTAGTATTTTTTATATAAGGTGCAGTATTTGAAATAGCTATTGGATATAATCCATTAGTGTTCCATTGACTCGTAGTTGTTCTAAAATTACCATAATTATCAATATAGAGGTTTATACTACTAACAGAATCTTGAGCAGGTACTAAAGTATAAGAAGTATCAGTTATCGTATATTTCACACCATTTTTGACAATAATTAAATTATTTCCAACTCGACTCAGCTGATATTCTCCCAGATCTGAACTCCAAGGCAGCTGCGTAAGTGCTGTATTATTCATCTCTCTAATAGCATCAGCTGAATATAAACGAGTAAAACTGCCATTTTCTTCTTTAAACAACGTAGCAACACTTTCTCCAGGTAACCTAACTATAATTTCCTTAGCGGAGAAACTAGATGTAGTAATTGGATTATACGTAGTTAAATTATAAGAAATAGGATTAGATGACACCTGAGTTGCTGTAAATTGCTGAAACTCTTGAGTAACAGATTGAATATTTTGAACGAAAACATGAGCCTGATAGTTATCAGTCCACCCCAGAGAGCTTTCTTCAGGTTGAACAAATACCTGTGCAGCTGAAAGATTCTGGCGCAAAGGTGCCTTATAATTAAGACTAAAAGGTAAAGCTCCTGTAATTAAATTTTGTCCATAACTTATATCACCTGCCATTAAATCATAACCTACAGTACATGATTGAACTCCAGGTGAACGAGCAGCAGAATAGTTTTGTGCTACAATATCGGGCGCGGCGTAGGTCAGTTGACTTAACAAGCTCAACATCCCCCCTATACATAGCCATAGACTATGTATAAATATACTGGCTATTTTTTTCATACTTTAAATTTCCATTATTTTTTATAAATTTGTTATTCTCTAACAAAAGAAACTACTTTCTTTTCAGAGTTTTTTTAGGTTGATTATCCTTACTAATAGTCGAAAATTAATTTTGTTTATTAATTTGTTGAACTGACCCATCAGTTATCACTTTTCCTTCAGGTAAAGGTGATTTTTTTAACTGTTGTTGGCTTGCGAATTCAGCTTGTACCTTTGCATGTTCCTGTGCATATCCCACCATTGCATTATTTTGCGAAGTTTGCTCAGTTTCACAACCCGATATTATTAGTCCTCCTCCTGTAACAAATATTAAAAAAAATATTTTCAACACAGTGTTTTTCATAGACATTTTTATAAAATCCTCTTTTGCTTTTTTAACAAAGATATTCCTACATAGAAAGAACAGTCTTTCCACAAAAGATAACATTCTTGATCAATAAAGCAACATATGCCTCATATTTATTTTAATTATCAATTCCATAAAAGAGATTTAATTTAATAGAAATTAAATATATAATATTAATTTAAGTCACTTATTTTAATTAAATTATTTTTTAATAATAAAGATATTTTTAATATTTTCTTATTAATTATCGAATCATTTAGTAAAAAATATTTTTAATTTACATAAATTACAATAGGACTTAATAAAGCCCTATTTCGATAAAACAATATACTTAATCCTTCACTTCAGCCAACAATGTTTCAGCTGCAAGTTTTCCTAAATTATTAGAAGCAAGCGGACTATCACCAGTTAGCAATTTACGGTCTCTATGACATTGACCTGTAATGCCCTTATTTAAAATTTCTACACCGAGTTTTTCAAGGTTTTCACCAACTAGCCAAGGTAAAGCTCCAGGCATATAACCAATATCAATATTTGCTCCCTTATCTAATGAATCAGGAAATACACAAATTTGATAGCCTTTAAAAATATAGTTTTCTGGCTGTTCATCTACTGCCGCAGCAAGTAATGAAGCTGGACCATGGCATAATGTAATAATAAATTTATCTTGTTCAACCGCCCATTTAAGAACTTTCTTTACCTCAAGACTATGTGGAATTTTAGCTAATACGCCATGCCCACCCGGAATAAATACAGCCGCATATGGTGAGTTTTCCGCCACTGCATTTTCTAAAATATCAGTTAACTTTAATGGATTTTTTAATTTGTCTGCATATTTCTGAAAGGTATCTAATACAACTTGTTCTTGCTTTGGCATTGCCCACATTTCAAGTTTAGCAGGGTTCCCAGAAAGTGTCGCAACATCAATTTCAAAGCCTGCATTATCTAAATGAAACATTGGTAAAAGCATTTCTACAGGATGGTTGCCTGTTGAAAAGAACTTACCATTTTGCATCTGGATATAACGCTCATCGGTTGCAATCATTAAAACTTTTTTATTGCCCGTATACGGCGTTGAATAAGTCGTGCCATCGTAATCGGTTTTAGGAGCAGTATATTGACTCAGAGAATAAGGTGATGGGAAAAAGGCATTATCTTCAGCCAAATCTGGAGTAGGATTTTTATCATCAATATTTGCGGTATTCATTGTTACTATCCTTTTTCATCAGTATGGAAAGAAATAATAAAGTTGGAACCAATTGTTATTTCTTACTCAATTTATAGGTGAAGTCATGCAACTGGTGCAAACTGCCAATAGAATTTGGCAATTTTTATAGAGAAATAGGCATAATTTAGAATTATAAAATTCAGTTTAGGCGAACCTGTCGTTCGCCCAAACTTTAATGATTACAGCGTTACGCATTCATTTCTAAAACGATCTTTCCAATATGATCACCTTGCTCCATACATGCGTGAGCACTTTGTACATCTGAAAAAGCATACGTTTTATAGATTTGCGGTAAACATTTATCTTGTGCCAATAATGGCCATACATGCTCATGCAAAGATTGGGCAATCTCTGCTTTTTCTTGGCTATTACGTGCTCGCATCGTTGAACCCGTAATTGTGGCACGTTTTAAAATCAGTTTTTGTAAGTCAAATTCTTTTGCGATTCGACCACCCATAAAACCAATAATGACAAGTCGGCCATCACGTTTTAATAGATTTAAATTTTTCGTGAAATAAGAACCACCCACAATGTCCAAAATGACATCAACACCTTGATCTTGTGTATGTTTCAAAACTTCTTGCTCAAAATCTTGGGTTTTATAGTTAATTGCTGTCGTGAAACTAGAGAGTGCTTCAACTTTATCTTCACTACCAACGGTAGCAAAAGTTCTAATTCCTAAAGCGTGGCAAATCGCTAAAGCTGTGGTTCCAATACCACTTGCACCGCCATGAATTAGTGCGGTTTCATCTTTCTTTAAACGGCCGATATCAAACAGGTTTGCCCAAACCGTAAAGAATGTTTCCGGAATCGCAGCAGCTTGTGTAAAAGATAGATTTTCAGGAATTGGTAATACTTGAGTTGCAGTTACCGCGCAGTATTCCGCATAACCGCCGCCATTTGTTAGCGCACAAACTTTATCACCAACCTTGAATTGATCTACTTGGTCACCTACAGCAACCACAACACCAGCGACTTCAAGTCCGGGTATTTGAGTAACACCTTTAGGCATTGGATATAATCCCATACGTTGCAAAACGTCAGGACGGTTAATTCCAGCAGCCTTTACCTCAATTAAGACTTCATCTGCTTGAGGTACTGGGAGACTAGCATCTTGAACTTTTAGAACCTCAGGTCCACCAGGAGCCGTAATTTCAATAATTTTCATGGTTGTTGGAAGGGTCATATAATGCTCCATGTTTGATTTATATTTCAAAATACTAATCTACGTTAAATAATTGAGGACTTGGGAGGAACGCCAAACAGTCGCTTAAATTCTCGGCTAAATTGTGAAGCACTGACATAACCGACCTCATAGGCGGCTTCTGCTACACCCATTTTATTGCTCATGATCAATTCACGAGCCTTATGTAACCGAGTAATTTTGATGTACTGTAAGGGCGAATAATTCGTCACCTTTTTAAAAGTCTGATGAAAAAGCGAGATGCTCATGCCTGCTTGTTTCGCCAACTCTTGAACCGTTAAGTTATGATAATAATCACGCTGAATAATTTCACAAATGGTATAAATCACGCCATTTCGACTTGCTATAGCCGATAAACTCTCGACTAGATTGCCACCTGAAGCTTGCACCACACGATAAACCAATTCTCTTTTGACTTGCTCACCCAATATAAAAGTATCTTGTTTAGAGCGAAGTAAATTGAGCAATCTGAGAGCAACCTCTGAAATGGTGACATTCATGTCAATCACTCTAAGCCCGCAGCTTAATTTTAAATCTTCTGAATGAGCATCTTCAGTAACCACTTGTTGTTGTTTATCCATTTTAGTAATGAGATCAGTCATCATTTGTGGTTCAAATTTTATTGCAATCGCCAACATGGGTTCATTATTTTCAACAACAGTATCGCAATCAAAAGGTATTGCAATTGAGATGAATAAGCACTGCCCTTGTTGAAATTGAAAGATTTCTTTACCAATATATCCTCGCTTCAACCCCTGTATAACTAAAACAATTGAGGGTTCTTGCAGCACGGCAACAGGAGGTGTGGAATGATCTACACGCATCAAAGTAATGTTAGAGATAAAAGTAGGATAGAGTCCTTCTGCTGGAGCCAAGTGCAAAAATGCATCGACCAAATGTTCTGTAAGATGATTTTTCGGCATAATTTTATTGTGAGAAGTAATCTAATAATCAATATAACAATGAACCTAAAATGAAAACATCTGTCTTACGTTTACTTTGTATAAATAGGCAATTCAAATCAATTTTTAGGCATAAAAAAACCTAGAACATTCTAGGTTTTTCACTTCATCAGATTATTTAAGCCGATAAATTAAAGAACATTGCGGCAATCAAAATGATTACACCGAGTGCAATTCGATACCAAGCAAATACACGTAATGTATGGCGCTCTACAAACAGTACCAATGCTTTTACAACAAACAGCGCAGCAATAAAAGCAGCAACGAAACCTACCCCAATATTAATCATATTGTCTGAGGTGAGTACGTCAGCATTTTTAATCAAGTCAAAAGTTGCAGCACCCAACATGGTTGGCATCGCAAGGAAGAAAGAGAATTCTGTGGCAGCTTTACGTGATAAGCCCGCAAACATTCCACCCACAATTGTTGCGCCTGAACGTGAAGTACCCGGAATCATAGCTACACACTGAGCAAGACCTACTAAAAGCGCTTGTTTAAAAGTAATTTTAGTTGCATCCATTGTCTTATGCTCAAATTGTCTAGATTCAACCCAGAAAATGATAAGAGCACCGACAATCAAAGCAATCGCAACGACGATTGGGCTGAATAAAACACTCTTAATGAAGTCGACAGCTAAAACCCCAATAATAACTGCGGGGAAGAATGCAATAAGCACACTAATCGCAAAATGACGTGATTCTACATCGCCACTAAAGAATCCCTTAATCAAGTTAATAATTTTTTGACGGTATAACCAGCACACTGCCAAAATAGCACCTAACTGGATTACGACCTCAAATACACGACCGCCGTCTGAATGGAAATCGATAATATGACCAAATAAAATTAAATGGCCTGTACTCGAGATTGGTAAAAATTCAGTTAAGCCTTCGACAAAGCCTAAAAACAGTGCTTTTATAACTTCAAAATTTTCCATCACTTGCTCAAAAAGTTAATCACCAGAAAAGTCTAAAAATTTGTTTTATATCATGTACAAACCATAATTTTGGCTTAGTTCATGCCCAATATCAGATCATTTCTAGCATTTGTGGTTATTGCCCTTAGCAAAAGGCGGTTTATTTAAAGGGGAATAATGTATCACATCATCATGACAATCTTAGGTTAACTATCGTAAAAAGATGAACTTGGTTAAGAACTACAAAATTTCTAATTCTATAGCTAAAGATTTTTACGCCTATTGACCCTAAGAAATGATCTTAAAAAGACATTACAAAAACATGATATTATTTTTCTTACATGCAACTCATATCAAAAATTCTATCTGAATGAAAAATACCAAAATTAATGCACGTCATCTTATTATCGATTTATTTCTTTCCTCTGCTTACCCTCAACTTACCATTAAACAAATATTGATTGCCGCTAAACTTTTTAATATGAGTGACAACGGTATTCGTGTGGCTACGACTCGGCTATTAAATGAAGGCATGATAGAAAGCGTCGAGCGCGGTATTTATCAACTTTCGCCATCCACCAAAGACTGGGCAAAAGTCATTTTGAATCGTAAAAATGGCATTAAACAGACCAAAGAATGGCAACAGAATTATCTGGCAGTATTTACGGGGACATTGGGTCGTATTGATCGGACCGCTTTAAAAAAGAGAGAACATGCTTTAAGTCAATTTGGTTTTAGAGAGCTTGAAACTGGAATTTATATACGCCCAGATAATTTAGCGTATAGCTTTGAAAAAACATGTGAAGAACTCGTTTTAGCGGGTCTTGAAAATGAAGCCAAAATTTCTATTATTCAAAAATTTGACTCAAAAACAGTTTCGTTAATTCCTTCTTTATGGGATACGAAGCAGCTTGAAGAAAATTATGAGATGTATAGTCAAGATATCCAAGAATGGCTTTTGAATTATAAAAATTTACCCTTAAATGAGGCTGCTACTCAAGCTTTGTTATTAGGACGTGAAACAATTACCCTACTCATGAATGATCCTCTGTTACCCCCTCCATTTGTTGATGAAGATGCCCGCAATCAGTTTGCTCAAAATGTACAGCAGCTCGATTCGATTGGACAAAAGCTATGGCAAAAACTTTATGAAAATGAATTAGCCCATTAAAAGGCGATTTATTTTTTTACAAACAAATATTTCACTTTTTAAAATTTTATGATTATATTTGTAATATAAAAGATGAATGCCAAAATCTGATTTGGGAGAATAAAAATGAATGCACAAGTCAGTGTGACCGATCTCTTTAGCAGAGAAGAAATACATGAACTCACACAACCCTCAGATGCATATGGTGCTTGGGCTGTTGCAAGTACGTGGGCTGTTATTGGCGGAACATTTGCCAGTTTAATCATGATGTGGGATTACTTACCGAGCTGGGGTAAATTACTTGCTTGTATGCTTGCCTTAGCAATATTAGCTGGTCGCCAGTTATGCCTAGCGATTTTGATGCATGATGCATCGCATAAAAGCTTGTTCAAAAATAAAAAAATAAATGACTTTGTAGGTGAATGGCTATGCGCCCGTCCCATCTGGAATGATCTACAAAAATATCGCGTACACCATGTTCGTCATCATGCAAAAACGTCTACTCCAGATGACCCAGACCTTTCTTTAGTTTCTGGTTTTCCTGTAAGCAAGAAATCGCTTACTCGTAAATTCTTACGCGACTTAACAGGTATGACGGGATTAAAGTTTAGCTTTGGTCGAGTGTTAATGGATCTCGATTTAATGAAATGGACTGTTGCCAATGATCAAGTCTGGCTAGACCGAAGTAATAAAGACTTCGTTGACTATGCTAAAAGTCTTATAAAAAACAGTAGTGGAGCCATTGCAACCAATGTAGCACTCTATGGGGTTTTAAAAGCTTTTGGTCAACAACGGTTTTATTGGTTATGGCCTCTAGCTTATTTAACACCCTTCCCATTATTTTTAAGAATTCGCTCAATGGCCGAACACGCAGGGATGCAAACGAGCAATACCGCTTTAACTAATACCCGTACAACACGTGCAGGTTGGATTGCTAGAAGCTTTGTAGCCCCTATTCATGTCAATTACCACATGGAGCACCATTTAATGGCTTCGGTGCCCTACTTCAAATTGCCGCGCATGCATCGACTATTAAGAGACCGCGGTCATGTTCCGGCACCACCTAGCTATTTTGAAGTAATTGAATCACTATCATCTAAGCCAGAACAATCTACTTAATTAATTCATATGATAAATAAAAGGCCATAAATTTATGGCCTTTTAACTTAAAACATCCATCTTATGTTTGGTTTGGAAATATTTAGGCGTAACACCCATCCAGCGCTTAAATGCACGGGTAAAGTGAGAAGTCTCGGCATAACCCAGCATTAAAGCCACTTTTTCAATCGACATGTTATTTTGAGCTAAAAGTTTCTGAGCATGCTCTTTTTTCAGTGAGTCCACCAAAAAGGTAAAACTAGTGTGATCAAGAGCTAAATAGCGTTGCAGGGTTCGCTCTGACATATTCATGATTTGAGCAACTTGCCCAACTTTCAATGCCTTAATCTCCCCATTCAAAAGCAATTTTTCAGCAACTTCTTTGACTTGCCCTTTCCAGCCACTTTTTAACTTTAATTTCTCTATATCCCGCTTACATTGTGCATTTAACAACGGCGCTAGCATTGGGTCCGCCGTTAATACAGGTTGTGCTAAATACTCTTTTGGAAATATCCAGCGATTACACTTTTGATTAAATAAACAAGTGACCGCCAGTTGATGACTTATTTGGGAAAAACCTATCGGTTCTGGTATTTGTAATTCAACTTTTCCTAAATGAGAAAGTCCTGTTAATTTTTTTGCAATTTGAACAAAACCAACTAACAAAAAAATGTTGGCATTTGGACTCAACTGAAATGCATTGACGGGCTGATGAATTGACCAATATACATCATTATTTTCTTGTTTTAATTCTGGTTTAAAAACCTTACAACGTGAGCCAATGAACTGTTCAAGTATTTTCAGCGCTTCTCCTAAATTTGGAGAGACTATAGCAGCCATTCCGACTGAACCATAACAAGAGGCCGTCATGTTTAAAGCTAAATACCCAGCTAATGCTGGCTCTTTGCATAACTCAATCGCCCGTTCAATAAGCTCATTTAAGATGTTGAACTCAACATACCAATAAGGCTTTTTTAATTGGTCTAAAGCTATTCCACTTCCATCTAAAAGTTGCTCACCAGAGACACCCCATCGCTTAACAGTCTCGACTAATAAGTTAATATAAGTTCCGGGTAATTCTGGATTCATAAGCAACCCAATGAGCAAAATAAAATGGCGTGAAATGGTAAAAACTGTCAGTTCATGAACTATGCCATGCTTTTAAATTGATGCATAGTTATTCAAAACAAAATCTGCTGAATTGCACGAGACAGCACAATTTCTGAAAAAGAATACAGGTCGCCTTATGAACATTCTGATTGTCCATGCTCATCCAGAACCACAGTCTTTTACCACTGCTCTAAAAAGTACAGCCAAGCAAACCTTAGAAAAATTGGGGCACACAGTAGAGGTTTCAGATTTATATGCAATGCAATTTAACCCTGTTGCGTCCAAAGAGGATTTTTTGGAGCTTAACCAACCTGATTATTTTAACTACGCATTAGAGCAAAGAAATGCCAGCAAAAATCAACTTCTAGCTCCTGATATTCAAGCAGAAATTGAAAAAGTAAAAAAAGCTGATTTAGTTATTTTAAATTTCCCCCTTTATTGGACATCTGTTCCAGCAATTTTAAAGGGCTGGATTGATCGTGTTTTCGTCTCTGGACTTTTTTATGGGGGTAAGCGGTTTTATAACCATGGGGGAATGTCTGGAAAAAAAGCGATGTTATGCTTAACACTCGGTGGTAGAACACACATGTTTGGAGAGAACTCAATTCACGGCCCAATTGAAAATTATTTATCACCGATTCAACGTGGTACTTTGGCATATGCCGGTTTTGAAGTTTTACCACCATTCATTGCTTATCACGTACCTTATATTAGCCAAGAAGTACGAGAAACCCTTCTCGAAGACTATGAGATTTATCTCTCTCACTTGGACCAGATTGAACCACTAAAATTTCCTAAGCTTGAGCAATTTGATGAAAAATTATATCCACTCTAATGCTGTGTTTAAGCTCTAAAAATTAAATAGCCGAATTTAGCTTATTATTTTCGGTTATTTTCTTGCTCATAACTTTCAAAAAGAAATCCAAATACGTTCAAAAAATAGATCAAACGGTAAAAAAATTAAGCTAAACTTTTTTATAAAATTAAGAATATAAAAGTTAATCAATAATATACAGATGTAGAGAAACTAGACTTATCAACTAAAAATGACAACTATTACTCATTTCATAATCGATTAATTCATATTTTTACAAAAAAATCTTTGACCATTTTTCTTGGATTTGTGACAAAAATGTCACTAAAACAAACTTCTTTACTAATAGATTAAAAATATAAATATCAATCAATTAAAATAAATTACCAACGAAAATATTCCTTCATATTTCATTCATTATTGGCAATATTTGTATAAAAAGTGAGTACTCCTCAGTTCATATAACAGATTTACTCTTATTGTAATTATGCTATTTTTGTTACATGGAGTTATCAAAGCTTTTATAAGTTGTAATTAGAAGCTTTGAAGGCAACACAGTTTAAACGGTTTAACTCTGTTACTTTTAAAAAAATGTCTTGAAGTTCAAGGAAAGATTAAAATGAAATTAAAACATCTGAGCACTGCAATGATTTTAGCAACGCTGCCTGCAACTGGGGTTTTTGCAGCAGCATTGGATCGCTCTGGACAATCAATGTCTGCATTTTTGCAGCCTGGTAACTACTTTGAAGCTGGTATTTCTGTTTTAGACCCAGATGTAGCGGGTAAAGAAGCGGGTACAAGTGCGACTCGCCGTGATATTGGTGATATGGCTAATGATTATTACTTTCCAAGTGCGGCGTTAAAACTACAACTCAACGATAAATTCTCTTTCGGTCTACTCTATGACCAACCATTTGGTTCAGATTCAGAATATTCAGGCAACAACGTATTCGTTTCTCAACCTGGTACTGATACTGTTTTATCAGCAGCAGCTGTTGATGGAATCGTGACTAAAAAAGCAACAGAAGCGTTAGAGGCAAAGGGTATACCTGTTAACGACCAAACTTTGACTTTAGCAAAAGGACAAGTTTTAGCAAGTAAAGAGTTTCAAACGTTAGCTGGTGCTCTTGCTGCGGCAAACAACTATTTAGGGACTGGCGGAACCAAAGTTAAAGTTGATACACAAAACTTATCTTTTGTTTTTGGTTTCCAACCGACTCAAAACTTTAATTTCTACGCAGGTCCTGTATTACAAACTGTTAAAGGTAATGTAAGTTTACGAGGTCAAGCTTATAGCCTTTATAATGGTTATGATGCAAATATTAAAGAAACTACAGGTGCTGGTTGGCTAGCAGGTGCAGCCTATCAAATTCCTGAAATTGCACTTAAAGCATCTGTAACTTATCGATCTGAAATTGATCACAAAGTGAATATTAATGAAAGTTTATCTTTATTAAATTTCCCTGGTCTTACTTCAGTACTTGCTGGTTTAGATGTTCCTGCATCTAAACTTCAGGCTATTAACACAGAAGGCAAAACTACAATTACTACCCCTCAATCTGTAAACCTTGATTTCCAAACAGGTATCATGGCAAATACAGTCGCATTCGCCAATGTACGTTGGGTAAACTGGAAAGATTTCTCTATCCAACCATATAAATTTGGTAAAGTTTCAGAAGCTGTAGGCAATCTTGTTGGACGTCCAAATGGCTTTAACCTAGTTGAATATGCTGATGACCAATGGTCTGTTAATGCTGGTGTAGGCCGTAAACTTAACGATAAATGGGCGGGTAACGTTTCTGTAGGTTGGGACTCTGGCGCAGGTAACCCTGTAACTACTTTAGGTCCAACTGAAGGTTATTGGAACGTAGGCCTAGGTGTTCAATATAGTCCTACCCCTCAAACGTTTATTGCTGGCGGCGTAAAATATTTCTGGTTAGGTGATGCTAAAGCTCAAACTGGCGCACAAGCTGGTAGTGATCAATATGTTGCAGACTTTTCTGACAACAACGCAATCGCTTATGGTTTAAAACTTGGCTATAAATTCTAAGTTTCAAAACTATTCCGATAAAAAAGGCGCTCTAAGCGCCTTTTTTATTATTTATCTCTTATGCTGGAATGCTACGCTTTGAAACTGAACGGATTGCTTCTTTTAATGCATCATAGCCGTGGATTGCAGGGAATTGTGGGAACTCGGCAATTACATTTGCAGGTGCATCAAATAAGAAACCATGATCAGCTTCACCCAACATGGTTGTATCGTTATACGAATCGCCAGCTGCGATTACGCGGAAATTTAAGCCATGTAGTGCTTTAACAGACTCACGTTTTTGATCTGGTTGACGTAATTTATAAGCTGTAATCATTCCCTCTTCATCTGTCTCTAATTTATGACAGAAAATTGTTGGCCATCCTAATTGCTTCATTAATGGATGTGCAAACTCATAAAACGTATCTGACAAGATCACAAGTTGGAAATGTGTGCTCACCCATTCAACAAATTCTTTTGCACCAGGTAATGGCCCCATCTCGGCAATGACTTCTTGAATGTCATTTAAGCCTAAACCGTGTTGTTTTAAGATATTAAGGCGCTGAGTCATTAAAACATCATAATCCGGAATATCACGAGTTGTTGCTTCGAGTTCTTTGATCCCTGTTTTTTTAGCGAAATTGATCCAGATTTCAGGAACTAAAACCCCTTCAAGATCTAGGCATACGATTTCCATGAATGCTTCCAACGTTGGTTAAAAATTGCTGTATCATACCACTAAGATTTTCAGTTTTGCGTTGTTATTGATCAAATCAATTTTATTCATAAGGATCGAAATTAAAGTGCTAAGCACTTTATTCACTATCCATTAGAATATTTTTCATAACTCAATGAGCCCAAGCCTTTTGCCAGGAACACACATGACCGTTATTCCGACTATTGATATCGTAGATGCTCTTGCAGCCGAATATGCGACCAAAAGCCCGCGAGAAATTTTAGAGCTTGCCTTAAGCCAGCAAGGTGAAATCGCAATTTCTTTTTCGGGAGCAGAAGATGTTGTCTTAATTGATATTGCTTCACGTTTGGGTAAGCCCTTCCGTGTCTTTAGTCTCGACACTGGTCGTCTCCATGCCGAAACTTATCAGTTTATTGAAACTGTCCGTAAACACTACAATATCAATATCGAAATTTGTTTCCCTGAATCTGAAGCTGTTCAAAACATGGTAAACGAAAAAGGTTTATTCAGCTTTTTTACAGATGGGCACCAAGAATGTTGTGGTATCCGAAAAGTTCAGCCTTTGCGTAAAAAACTTGCGACTTTAGATGGCTGGATTACGGGCCAACGTAAAGATCAAAGCCCTGGTACACGTACAGAAATTCCAGTAGTACAAGCTGATGCAGGTTTCTCTGGTCCAGGTAAGCAACTCATTAAATATAATCCTTTAGCAAACTGGACAAGTGCTGAAGTATGGAGCTACATCCGTATGATGGAGATTCCATATAACCCTCTTCACGAACGTGGTTTTGTTTCTATTGGCTGTGAACCATGTACACGTGCTGTATTACCGAACCAACATGAGCGTGAAGGACGCTGGTGGTGGGAAGAAGCGACTCAAAAAGAGTGTGGATTACACGCAGGTAATATGAAAAAGTAATTTGTTATCAAAAAACCACTGCTAAATCAGTGGTTTTTTTTATGTCATGTTCCGTACACAAAGTCATATTTTATCTACTCTAAACGCTATATACTTAATTTTACGGTTCTATAATTCTAATAAGAGCTCAGATAAGGGCTTCTTAGAAAAATGCATGAGGCACAATGATTTATGCGTCCATTACACCCAATTGATTTCATTTTTCTGTCACTTGAAAAAAGACAGCAACCCATGCATGTCGGTGGATTATTTTTATTTGAAATTCCTGAAAATGCACCTGAAACATTTGTACATGATTTAGTTGAAGATATTAAACGCTCAAAAAGCATTCCTATTCCTCCGTTCAATAACCGTTTAAATGGCTTATTTTGGGATGAAGATGAAGAGTTCGATATCGATCATCACTTTCGCCACATTGCTCTGCCTCATCCTGGCCGTATTCGTGAACTTCTGGTTTATATTTCACAGCAACATAGTTCGTTAATTGATCGTGCTAAGCCTCTTTGGACTTGTGACATTATTGAAGGAATCGAAGGCAATCGCTTTGCCATGTATTTTAAAATCCATCATGCAATGGTCGACGGCGTTGCGGGTATGCGTTTGATTGAGAAATCACTTTCAAAGACACCAGAAGAAAAACACGTTGTTCCTTTATGGTGTGTTGAGAGCAAAAGAACTAAACGACTAAAAGTACCAACGCCAAGCACAAGTAAAATTAAGAGTATTTTAGGCGGTATTAAGTCTCAACTCGATATCGCTCCTAAAGTCATGCAAGAGCTATCTCAGACAATTTTTAAAGAAATGGGCAAAAATCCTGATTATGTTTCTACTTTTCAGGCGCCAGTGTCGATTTTGAACCAAAGAGTGAGTGCTTCACGTCGTTTTGCAGCCCAATCATTTGAACTGAGTCGTCTTAGAAAGATTTCAAAAGTGTTAGGCGTAACAATTAATGATGTTGTACTCGCAGTATGTTCTGGTGCTTTACGCGAATATTTGATTAGTCAAAATAGCTTACCTAAAAAACCACTTATTGCCATGGTTCCAGCTTCGTTACGCACCGATGACTCTGATATGAGTAACCGGATTACCATGATTTTGGCAAATTTAGGAACTCATAAAGACCAACCATTAGAACGTTTAGAAATCATTCGTCGCAGCATGCAAAATTCAAAGCAACGCTTTAGCCGCATGACTGCGAATGAAATTTTAAACTATAGTGCGGTTGTTTATGGTCCGGCAGGATTAAACATCATGTCAGGAATGCTTCCTAAGCGTCAGGCGTTCAATTTAGTCATTTCCAATGTACCAGGACCACGTGAGCCGCTTTATTGGAATGGCGCGAAATTAGACGCTCTCTACCCTGCTTCAATTGTCATGGATGGACAAGCACTAAACATTACTATGACGAGTTATTTAGATAAGCTTGAAGTTGGATTAACAGCTTGTCGAAATGCCTTGCCAAAAATGCAAAACCTTTTGACTCACTTAGAAGATGAGATTCAACGGTTTGAAGAAATTATTGTAGAGAAGCAGCTGAAACATCATTCAGCAAGTTAGAAAACTAAGGGGCTTAAATTGGCCCCTTATTTTTTGATTGTGCGGCACTGGTTAAGTAACTGATGACATACTGAACGAATCATTGCAGTTGTGATCGGTACTTCTTTACCTTGGTCATTCAACATATAGCAGCTATTTACTGGCGTGCTTTCTAAAACATGTTTAAGACCGTTGCTAATTAAGTTTTCACTTACATTCATGGGTTATACCTCTTATTGTTTGCTAAGACGTTAAATAGGGAGAACGTCTACGGCTACTGTATGTAAGTAGTATTTAAAATTCATGAATGAAAGTAAAATTTCAGTTGTAACAAGGATTAAGCGATATCTTGTTACAACTTTAACTTAAAATGATATCGTATTGCTCTTGCGTATATAAATTTTCGACTTGAAATTTAATGACACGGTTGATGAAATGCTCTAAATCTGCCACTGCTGGCGCTTCTGCTGTTAATAATCGGTCAATCACAGAAGGATGAGCAACAACAGTAAAGCCACTCGTTGACTCAAATGCACGGGTATATCGTAATATCTCACGAAATATTTCGTAACACACTGTCTCTGCTGTTTTGACAAAACCACGTCCTTGACAGGTTGGACATGACTCACACAGCAAATGTTCTAACGATTCACGTGTGCGTTTACGCGTCATTTCAACCAACCCAAGTTCTGACACTTGAGTAATTTTGGTCTTAGCGTGATCACGCTCAAGCATTTTTTCAAACTGACGCATCACCTCTTCACGGTGAATTGCCTCTTGCATGTCAATAAAATCAATAATGAGAATACCACCCAAATTACGCAGTCTAAGTTGACGCGCAATCACTTGAGTCGCTTCCATATTGGTTTTAAAAACGGTGTCTTCAAGACTACGACCACCGACATATGAACCCGTATTAACGTCAATCGTTGTCATGGCTTCAGTCTGATCGATCATCAGATAGCCGCCTGACTTCAAAGCTACGCGGGTTTGTAAGGCTTTTTGAATATCTTCTTCTACATTATAAAGATCAAATAGTGGTCGCTCGCCCGGATAATGAATGAGTCGACTCTGCATATTCGGGACAAATTCTTCAACAAACTCAAGAAGCTTGGCGTGAATCTCTCTCGAATCGACATAAATCTTTGCAGTTTCGTCGCTAGCCAAATCTCGAATAATACGTTGAGGTAATGGAAGCTCTTCAAAAATTAAGGAAGGGACAGCAACATCAATTTGTTTTCTTTGAATGTATTCCCATAATTTACTCAGATAGCACATATCCTGTGCAATTTCTGCCTCATCGACACCTTCAGCAGCTGTACGTACAATCACGCTACCCGGCAAATTATGTTCAGATTGAATACCTTCGATAATATTACGTAGTCGCTCTCGCTCTTCTTCAGACTCAATACGCTGAGATACACCAATATGATTTCCATATGGCATGAGAACCAGATAACGAGAAGGGATTGAAAGGTCAGTACTCAGACGCGCACCTTTTGTACCCAACATATCTTTCATTACTTGGACAGTAAGCGTTTGCCCGGGATGTAAGAGTTCAAAAACATTTGGGGTAGGCTGTGAACGAGGCCAAACCATATCATTGATATGTAAAAAGGCTGTTCGAGACAAACCAATATCAACGAAGGCAGCTTGCATGCCCGGAAGCACCCGCACGACTTTACCTTTGTAAATATTGCCGACTAGACCACGTTTGACTGTACGTTCAACATACAGCTCATTAACAGTTCCATTTTCGATTAATGCCACCCGACACTCCATAGGCGTGACATTAATAAGTAATTCTTCTGACATACATAAACTCAAAGCATTATAAAATTTTTATTAAAGAGTCAGAGAAGCTGTTAACTTTGCCTAGTGTTCATCGACAATGCTATTCAATTAAGAATGATAACAACCTCTTATGTCTTTACTCTTTTTAATAACTGTGCAAATTCGTATAAAGGAAGTCCTACCACATTACTATAACTTCCTTGAATTTGGGGAATATATTGAGAAGCAATCCCTTGAATTGCATATCCACCGGCCTTCCCCACAGGCTCACCTGTAGCCCAATAATCTTCCATATCTTGCGTAGTCAGGGGTTGAAACTCAACTTGAGTTTGCACCACCTGACTTAACATTTTTTGTTGCGTAGCTATACATAATCCAGAAAACACATCATGCCAACGTCCAGATAACTGTTTCCAGATTTCAAAGGCATGATTTTTCGATTCAGGCTTACCAATAATTTGGCCATCAAGCCCAAGACTTGTATCGGCAGCAATAACGATTGCGTCTGGAAAAAGCTTCAATACAGTTTGTGCTTTTTCTCTAGCTAACCGTTCAACATAATGGTGAACCAGCTCATTTTCATGAATAGACTCATCAATATCCGGACTATAGATTTCAAAATCCAAACCCAGTTGCTGCAATAGCTCCTTTCGACGAGGAGAGCTAGATGCTAAAACTATATGCGCCATTTTGCCAAACAATAATAGACGATTGGCCAAGTGATGATACTTGTCATCAATGGTTGCCAATGTCTAGCAATCGAAAAATGAATTCCACCCATGGTCTGCGTTACCCACATAAACGCTAAATGAGCAATAATGACCAGAGTTGCAATTGTCCATAAATTACCAAAGGTTAAAATACGGCGCTCGCGAATTAAAAAACGGGTAAGAAAAGTCACAATTACAAAACTTAAAGCATTGAGGCCTAAAGGCGCATCAAGCAAAAGGTCTGTAAAAATTCCCATTCCAAATGCAAACCAGACCCCACACCATGTTGGCTGACATACCACCCAAAATAGCATAATCATTAACATGAATAATGGGCGCCAACCTGAAATATCGTAGGATAGCGGATAAACCATGAGTACTGAGCCAACAATTACAGAGAGGATAATTCCCCATAATGGATCATTTCGTTTTTCTCGTTTCAATTTAGCGATCGGCATATGGTTGCTCCTTCGCTAAAGAATCCGAGAAAAGTACGACTACATGATGCCCTGTTGCTAATTGTGCGGCTGGTGTAACATCAATTTCTGCAAACTCACCCGAATTATGACGTCTTATTTTGGCAACTGTACCCACTGCGTACCCTGCTGGGAAATGTTCACCCAAACCTGAGCTAAACACTTTATCACCCACTTGAATATTCGCACTCGTTGGGACATATTCCATTTTCAAGCGACCCAAATCACCAGTACCAGAAACAATCGCCCGCATTCCAGTGCGTTCAAGACGTACTGAAAGTGAATGTTCTTTATCTGATAACAACATTACACGTGAGCTATGAGGGTATACATTAATGATCTGTCCCATAATTCCTTTATCATCCAGAACCGTTTGACCGACCTTTAGATGGTCCATAGATCCACGGTTAACAATGATGATATGACGCAATGGGTCTGCATCTGTCCCAATTACTTCGGCAATCTCCATACGTCCATCAATAATCAATGGAGTATCAAGAAGACCTCGCAAACGGGTGTTTTCAGCGGACAGTTCAGAAAGCTTTTGTAAACGAACCTGAGCTTGTAAAAGCTCAGCCTGCATCGCAGTATTTTCACGACGCAGTTGTGCTTCAGATTTTGTTTGTTGATTCAGCCATTCTCTCGACAGTACTGGATAACTGGCCAATGCATAAATTGGGTTATATGCAGCGTACAAGACATCCCTTGCTGGCTGAATTACATACGGCATGCGCCAATCAAAAAACAGCACAACCAAGCATGTAATGACCGCAATAATGAACGAGCGGAAAGATGGCGGCTGTCTTGAAAAAATATTCGGTTGCACCGCCTAATCCTTAAACTTAACCAACAAAAAGCATGTCATGGTTCGGGTTGTCGAAGAATTCCAATACCTTACCACCACCACGGGTCACGCAAGTAAGAGGATCTTCAGCAACTACAACTGGTAAACCAGTTTCTTGAGCTAATAATTTATCGAGGTTACGAAGTAATGCACCACCACCTGTCAACACAATACCGCGTTCGGCAATATCAGAAGAAAGTTCTGGAGGAGTTTGCTCAAGTGCAGATTTTACTGCGCTTACAATATTTTGTAATGGATCAGAGATTGCTTGAGTAATTTCGTCAGAAGTTACAGTAATTGCGCGAGGCACGCCTTCTGCAAGGTTACGACCACGTACTTCAATTTCTAATGTTGTGCCATCAGAAACAGCCATACCTACTTCTTTTTTAATAATTTCAGCAGTGGTTTCACCAATTACACAACCGTGAGCTTTACGAACATAATTGATGATTTGCTCATCAAAAACATCGCCACCAATGCGTAAAGAGTCAGCATAGACACAACCTTGCAATGAAATAATTGCAATTTCAGTTGTACCACCACCAACATCCACAACCATAGAACCACATGCTTGTTCAACTGGCATACCTGCGCCAATTGCAGCAGCCATAGGTTCTTCAATGAGACGAACATCACGGGCACCAGCATTAAATACTGCTTCGCGAATCGCACGACGCTCGACCAAAGTTGATTTACATGGTACACATACAACTACACGAGGTGCAGGTGGGAACAAACGTTTTTCGTGAACTTTACCAATAAACTGATTCAACATGGTTTCAGTCACTTCAAAATCCGCAATTACACCGTCTTTCATTGGACGAATTGCAGAAATATTCGCAGGCGTACGGCCCAGCATTTGCTTAGCATCTAGACCTACAGCAGCAACAATTTTTTGTGAACCACTGTGACGAATTGCCACAACTGTTGGTTCATTTAATATAATGCCGCGGCCTGGTGCATAAATAAGTGTATTTGCTGTACCTAAATCAATGGCTAGATCCGGCGAAAACAAGCCAATTAGTCGTTTTAGAATCACGGTTCGTTCTCAGTTAAACTTTCATGTGGATGCAAGGTGGCAACTTTAAACTAAATGTGATGATTTGAACAAGTCAATCGCTTATTATAACGCACGATATTTTGAAAATTTTTAATACTGATTAGGTGATGTTATGTCTACATCGGATGCACAGCATTCAGCAGATTTAAATGCACAAACAGTTTCAGCAATCGCCAATCTTGCTCGATTGTCGCTCAATAATACGCAATCTGCTGAATATGCTCAAAGTCTAAATAAAATTTTAGGCATGATGGAAACCTTAAAAGGCATTGATACGGAAGGCGTAGAACCTTTAAAAAGTCCTTTTGACAATCCTCAACCTTTACGTGCTGATGTGGTAACGGAAAGCAATCATCGAGATGAATACCAAGCAGTTGCACCTGCAACTCAAGATGGTTTGTATCTTGTTCCTCGCGTGATTGAATAACTTTTACTCAATTAACCCATCTTCCCTATTTTGAATGTAAAGAAATTTTACTCATGACTGATTTACATCGCTTATCAATTCGTGAACTTGCTGAGGGCTTAAGCCAAGCGAAGTTTTCATCTCGCGAACTGACTGAACATTATTTGCAACGTATTGCTAAAATTGACCCACTGGTAAAAAGCTATGTGACGGTTACACCTGAACAGGCGCTCGCGGAAGCTGATGCTGCCGATGCTGCTTTAAAAGCAGGTAATGCAACTGCTCTAACGGGTATTCCACTTGCTCATAAAGATATCTTTTGTACCAAAGGCATTAAAACAACTGCTGGTTCAAAAATTCTAGACAACTTCATCTCTCCTTACGATGCAACTGTTGTTGAAAAAACTAAAGCTGCTGGTCTGGTCACTTTAGGTAAAGTGAACATGGACGAGTTTGCGATGGGCTCAACATCTGAAAGCTCATATGTCGGTGCAACGAGCAACCCATGGGCACTTGACCATGTTCCGGGAGGTTCATCAGGTGGTTCTGCTGCGGCCGTAGCTGCTGATTTAGCGCCTTTTGCTACAGGTACTGACACAGGTGGTTCAATTCGCCAACCTGCTTCTTTCTGTGGTTTAACAGGCTTAAAACCAACCTATGGTCGTGTATCTCGTTTCGGGATCATTGCCTACGCATCATCTTTAGACCAAGCGGGCCCAATGGCACGCTCTGCTGAAGACTGTGCTTACCTGATGAATGTAATTGCAGGTCACGATGCAAAAGACTCAACTTCGGTTAAAAAGGAAGTTGATGACTACGTTGCGAACTTAAATGGCACATCTGTAAAAGGCTTACGCATTGGTATTCCTAAACAGTACTTTAACGTTGCAGGCTTAGATGCAGACGTAAAAGCTCGTGTAGAAGAGTCTTTGAAAAAGCTTGAAGAAATGGGTGCAACGCTTGTTGAGATTGACCTCAACATGACTGAAGCCTATGTACCAACGTATTACCTGATTGCGCCAGCAGAAGCATCATCTAACTTGTCTCGTTATGACGGCGTTCGCTATGGCTACCGCTGTGAAAACCCAGCTGATTTGATGGATCTTTACAAGCGTTCACGTTCAGAAGGCTTTGGTCCAGAAGTTCAACGTCGTATCTTAATTGGTACCTATGCACTCTCTGCGGGTTATTACGATGCTTACTATGTGAAAGCACAAAAAGTACGTCGTTTAATTCAACAAGACTTCTTAAAAGCATTTGAAAGTGTAGATGTAATCGCTGCTCCTTCTGCACCAACAACTGCTTATAAAATTGGTGCAAACTTAAGCCCAACTGAAATGTATTTAGGCGATATCTATACACTTGCAGTGAACTTAGCAGGCTTACCAGCGATTAATGCTCCTGTTGGTTTTGATAAAGACAGCTTACCTGTAGGCTTACAATTAATTGGTAACTACTGGTCAGAATCACAACTGTTGTCGATTGTTCATCAATACCAACAAAATACCGATTTCCATACTCAACGTGCGGCAATTGCTGAGGAGAATGCATAATGGCTGAAGCTCAAAAGTTGAAATTGATTGACGGTTGGGAAGTCGTTATTGGTATCGAGATTCACACTCAGCTTGCAACCAATTCTAAAATTTTCTCTGGTTCATCGACTGAATTTGGTCAAGACCCAAACACGCAAGCCAGCCTTGTCGACTTGGCTATGCCAGGTGTACTCCCTGTTTTGAATGAAAAAGTGGTTGATCTTGCTATCCGCTTTGGTTTGGGTATCGATGCATACATCGACCAAGCATCTGTGTTTGCACGTAAAAACTACTTCTACCCAGACTCTCCAAAAGGCTACCAAATTAGCCAAATGGATAACCCAATTGTGGGCTTGGGTCATATCGACATTCAGCTTGAAGATGGCACAACAAAACGCATTGGCGTAACTCGTGCTCACCTTGAAGAAGATGCTGGTAAATCGATTCATGACCAATTTGAAGGCATGTCTGGCATTGACTTAAACCGTGCTGGCACACCTTTACTTGAAATCGTTTCTGAACCGGACATGCGTTCAGTTGAAGAAGCAGTGGCCTATATCAAATCAATTCACACCCTTGTACGTTGGTTAGGTATTTCCGACGGTAACATGGCTGAAGGTTCATTCCGTGCCGACTGTAATGTGTCTTTACGTCGTCCAGGTCAACCGTTTGGTACGCGCTGTGAGCTTAAAAACCTCAACTCATTCCGTTTCATTGAGCAAGCGATCAATGTTGAAATTGAACGCCAAATGGAAATTTTGGAATACGGTGGAAGCATCGATCAAGAAACTCGTTTGTTCGATCCAAATAAAATGGAAACGCGTTCAATGCGTTCGAAAGAAGAAGCGAACGATTACCGCTACTTCCCAGATCCAGACTTGTTACCAGTAATTATTGCAGATGAGCAAATCGAAGCTGCTCGCGCTGCACTTCCAGAGTTACCTGCTGCACGCCGTGCACGCTTTATCGCAGACTTTGGTGTAACTGAATACGATGCACATGTACTTACGCTTTCACGCGAAATGGCGGACTTCTATGAGGCTGTTGTGGCTGCTGCTGGCGGTGCTGCACAAGGTAAAGTATCTGCAAACTGGGTAATGGGCGAATTCTCAGGCGCATTAAACAAAGCGGGCTTAGATTTGGCTGACTCACCTGTTTCTGCTGAACAGTTAGGCGGCATGATTGCACGTATTATTGACAACACCATTAGCGGTAAGATTGCAAAACAAGTCTTTGGCTTTATGTGGGAATCGGAAGGTAAATCTGCCGATGACATTATTGCAGAAAAAGGCTTAAAGCAAGAAACTGACACTGGCGCAATTGAAGCAATCATTAAAGAAGTACTTGCAGCCAATGAAAAAATGGTTGAAGAGTACAAGTCTGGTAAAGAAAAAGCTTTTAACGGTCTTGTTGGTCAAGTCATGAAAGCTTCTAAGGGTAAAGCTAACCCTGCTCAAGTAAATGAATTAATGAAGAAGTTGATAGGTTAATTTCATTCGTCAACTCAACAAAAGCCTCGATTTATCGGGGCTTTTTTATATCCGTCTAAAGCATCCTTCGACTAAAGAATGCACTTTTTTCCTAAAAAATTACTTAGTGACTGTGCTAATTTAAATTAAGAATTTAGATCACTTATATTTTAAAAAGAGAGATAAATCATGTCTAAAAAGATTTTAATGTTGGTCGGTGACTATGCAGAAGACTATGAAACCATGGTTCCTTTTCAGTTCTTAACTGGTTTAGGTTATACCGTCCATGCTGTTTGCCCAAATAAAAAGAACGGCGACCATATTGCGACTGCTATTCATGATTTTGAAGGTGAACAAACTTATAGCGAAAAACGTGGCCACAACTTCGCCATTAACTATGATTTTGATGCCGTTAATACCGAAGACTATGTAGGTATAGTTATTCCGGGTGGTCGAGCACCAGAATATTTACGCATGAATGAACGTGTTGTCGAAATTGTGCGTGAGTTCGATAGGGTGAAAAAACCAATTGCAGCCGTATGCCATGGCGCTCAGTTACTCGCAGCGGCAGATGTATTACAAGGCCGCCTCTGCTCAGCTTATCCAGCATGTGCTGCCGAAGTAAAATTGGCAGGTGGACAATATGCGGATATTGCTGTGACTGAAGCAGTTACAGATGGACATTTGGTGACTGCACCAGCTTGGCCTGCACATCCTGTTTGGTTAGCTCAGTTTGTAAAAGTCTTAGGTGCTAAGATTACTATCTAAATAGATCTCTTCATCCCAATTAAAATAAAGCCTGCTGATTAAATAGCAGGCTTTATAACTAAAATAGAAAACTAGATTTTTTAACGTGTAATTCCCAACTTATTCCAAATCTCTGGTGTTAAAAACGTAGTCACTAATTTATTTAAATCGATATAGCGTAATGTGCCTTGCAACTGCTGTTTAACTGCCGGGTCTTTAACAATATCTTCACCAGCACTTTGACCTAACTGCTGGAAAGCCTCCCCAACTGCCTTCACACCTTCAGCTTGAATCACAGCTTTAGTTTGGGTAGAACATTGCTCCACAATCACCCGTTGTAAAACTTGAGCCAGTTTTTGATCTAACTGATCCTTTTGCTCAGGTGTTACATTGCTAAATGCTTTTAAATCGGGATGGGCAGCTAAAGCCGTAAATGTCCATTGAAGCACAGTGGTTTTGTCTGAAGCCGTTGTAGCCTTAACTAAACAGTCACTTAACTGATCAACTGTTGGACCCGCCATCGCAATTTGTGTTGTACCCAGTACAGCAACTGCCATACAAACTGAACGGCTCAAATGTGAAAACTTACGGCGGGCAATCGCATAAACTTGACGTGACATGGGTCTAGCTCCAATAAACAATCTGTTCTTTGTATCACAGAGCTAGTGGTGTTACCTGTTATGACTCTGTAAATCGTCTATTTCTTCAAATTTAACAATTACTTTGATAATTAGCCCATTCCCGCATAATTCCATGCTTCTGGAATATTGGGCTGTTCTGGTGCTTTATTTAAATCAATATTTAAATTTCTAGTGCCCTGATAAGATTTTTCACCTGAATCTGAGGCAGGTGATACGCTTAAACTATAACGATAGCGGAATTGCCACAACATAGGTTTAACTGGACGAATATCTAGACTGAGACTATCCTCATCGTGACAGTTTCCTTGAGAACTTTCATAATCTTGCTCAGAAAAACATGCCCGAATCATCCGATTAAAACTAAAAGGATAATTTTTAATAAAAGAACGCTCATTACCTGACTCTTGTAACTCATAAAAACTAGCACGCTCAATATTCGCACCGCCTCCTGAGTACATTTCAGAAAACTGATCAATTATTGCAATTGCATAACGCTGTTGAGTGAGTGGAAAAAGCTTAGGAAATATATATTGTTTATGAAAGCCATCTTCGCTTCCTGTTGTCACAATATTCCATTTGCTGACTAATTTAAAACCTGTAGATGTAGCTTTAAACTGTGCGATATCATTACGGCTCGATAATATCCATAAATTTTGGTCTGGAGTTTTTAGACTACGCCATTGCGCGCTTCGCTGGCATAAATCTTTTATTTGTTTACACAATTGACTTTGTTCTGTTGAACTCAGTTGCCCTTTCTTAAATTCCAAAATTTGTAATGGCGCAGCAAAAACGGTTATAGCCGAACAACTTAATACAGCTGCTAAAGCAACCATTTTTAAATTAATTTTATAATTCAAAATCTTATTTCCTTAGACTATTCTTATATATTCAATGTGTTATTTTACAATAGCTTCAATTCGATCAAGCTCCCACACCCCACCTGTTGCCAAGCCTTTGCACATCCCTGTCCACATATCTTTTGTGTGTACAAAACTCTTGCCGTCCCAGACCCATTCTTCACTTGCCCAGCAATCGCCTATGCCTCTTCCCTTTTGAGCACTACTAATAATACCACTATCGAAATCAGAAGCTGTCTCTGTCACAAACGTTGCCTTACCAGTCAAAGACTCATCGAGTACCCATGCCCCATATCCTTCGTTATAAGCACCTCTCCAACACAACGTAGTCGCCAAAACTTTCTTATTGGTTAGTTTATATAGCTCAATTTTCTGTGGTTCAGCTCCATCACTATTCCCATCATAAATTCCTTCACAAAAGTCTTCTTTAGGATTTGGATTAGCTGCCATTAAGCTATGGTGTATTGCTTGATACTGCTTGCTTTTAAGCTGTAATGTTAAATAAGGTTTGTTTGAAGTCTTAATACGTTTAACAAGTAGTTTTGGCTCAGGCATAAGTACTTTAGTTTCATTGGCGCTACCCTTTTTAACCAAAGCACCAACTGTTCCTATACGCTTCTGAAAATCATCCATTTTTAATAACACAGCGGTCATTCCTGCATCGGAAATTTTCCATTGATGCTGCGCATTTTTAAATACAATTTCAGTTTTCTGTTTAGACTGTTGTAGTACAGCGTTGACTTGTGAATTATTCAATTTCCCCATCAATGGCAAATCGGTACCATCTATAGTCACAGTGCCTAAATCTTTGCCATTTATATAAAAATGAATATTTTTAAGCTGATTGGCTGGCAAGCTTTGCTCATAGGCTGATAAAGCAAATTCAGCTTGCACAGCTTGTTTTGGCCCTGCTTTACGCACTAATAAAAGCGATGCTGGATTATCGCCATTTTCTTCATTTTGATAGCCTGCGGCTTTACATGTACCCGTATTGCTACACGAGATTTCCCACTCTTGGTGTGAAAATGAAATACCTTTTATTTCTTGAGCAAAACTATAAGAACTCATTACCGTCAAACAGCAAATTGAAAGCATTTTTTTCATTTTTCATGTCTCTGCTGGTCTGTTTTATTATTAAGTTAAAACAGTTTAAAATTTTGGACTAACATCTAGTTTAAAAGAATATGCTAGGTTTATATAAAATTTAAATGATTACTTTTTTAAAATGAAAAAACTGAATTTTTTATTAAGCACAGCATTGGTCAGTCTAACTTCATCTGCTTATGCAGAAGTAAAAAGCTTTACACCTCATTTCCCCAAGTTTTATAGCTCTGCTGCAACACGTAAAGCAGACAATCAATTCTATGCTCTAGGAGAGGCAAAGTTTTTAAACGGCGTTACAGTCCCATTTTATGGTGTTACAGCACAAAGCCCAACAGAGAATGGTTTACTTAAAGACTTTGAAACCTGTACACCTAAAAGCTGCCATTTTAATTTTAAACTCGATGCTCAACATGCAAAACAACTCAAGCTTCTTGCATTACCTGAAACAGGTTTGGTGCTCGTTCCAAGAAATTGGCAAGATGTGCAAGCAAATGCAGGCGCTAATGGGACTGGTTTTGCTCTAATAATGAGTACAGATCAAAAACAAGCAATAGAACTCTATGATTCTTCATTTTGTGTTGGCTGTGGACTACCAAATGCAACACTTTATTTTCCTGAGCTGCTAAAAGAAAGTCTTGAAAATGAATTCGGTGGCTATAAAGACCCTAAAAAACTCATCAATATTGTTCACCCTTCTAAGAAAGTGGCTTTTTTTAGTTATCAAATTCCACAAGTGAACAATAAAACGCATGGTATTGCTAAATATGATGATGAAGACACTTTTAACTATAAAGAGATTCAAGTCACCTTAGATAAATCCCAACAATCTTTAGTTGGCCCTATCCTTAATTTTTATAACGCGACTCATTAATCCAATACTTATAAAAAACCCGCTTTCGCGGGTTTTCTTTTATTTATGTAGTATTGATTCAAAAGCCTTTAAACGCTTATAAATCGAAAGTAGTTCAATAATTGTTTTCCATGAAGTAATTAAATATTGAAATGATTCACGGACCTTATCAAACACATTGCTTATTTGTGTAATTAAGCCTAATGTCATTTTACCCGCTGCAATAGATGGGAATAAAACAACTAAGCTATATAAAATATCTAATTGTAGATACCAGATACTGACCAGATTAAAATAAGAATAATGCAAATATAATCTAAAATAATTCAGCTTAACACTCGAGAAAAGTTCTTTTAGTGTTTTTGGTTGCGCTCTTTCCTCATAATCTTCGCCATAAACCAGTTCTTTACGGTAAGCAGCTTCTACTTTTTGATTATTAAATTGTAGACCAGGCAATTTAATACCAACCACCATTAATAGAACTGTACCAAAAACAGCCCATACTATTGCCGCCCACACCAATGAATGGTCAATTTCTCCTACCAGAGGAAGTACCTTAACTTGCTTAGAAAGCTCAAACAGAATAGGTAAAAATGCAATTAATACCATAATTGCCTTTATAAAATTTACCCCTAAATCCTCTAAAACAGATGCGAAACGCATGGTATCTTCTTGTACACGTTGTGAAGCACCTTCTACATGACGCAGCTTATTCCAATGCTCTGTGTAGTATTCGTTCATTGCTGTACGCCAACGGAATACATAATGGCTAGCAAAAAATGAATTAATTACAGCTAAAGTCACACCAACCATAGCAATTAAAAGGAATGTAACCGTTCCCATATAAAGTTTATTAATGTCACCACCACCGTGATCTAACATACTTTGAATGAGATTATAAAAAGGTCCATACCATGCATTAATAGCAACACTAACCTGAACGCTAAACCAAATGTTGAACAAAATAAATGCCGAACCCCACACAGACCAACGTTGCCATGGATTATTCGATATAGCCTTCCAAAACCCAGCAAACAGTGCTGTAGAGATTAAAAACCAAAGGTAAAACCATAAGAAGGTTGGAGACCAAAAACGGCTAACACCTATTGGCAACTGTGCATCATGGTAGCCTTTAGCAAACCCAATAAAAGTTCCCCATGTGTTCCCACCGGAGTACCAGAGCACCATATTTAGCACGATCCAAACAACCGCAGATATAAAAAAATACCGTGGTGATGGAAAAAAAGATTTGAACATTGAGCGTGGATATCCTTATATTTCTTCAAATTTACAATGGAAGGAATACTAAAACCTAAACCTTAAAATTGTGAAGGGCAAAGTTTAGAGAATTGTCAGTTTTTCCCGTTTCATTGAAGGATTTGATCGTTTTTTTGTAAATTCATCCCTTTTTGGCAATTTAATCCTTTTAAATTACCTTGTATATGACTCCCTTAAGAGCCATATACGGCTTTTATAACACAGCAATATCAGAGATTAAATCTCTTCTTTACGAACAATATAGCCTTCCAACTGCATTGCCTGAATGAGCAAATCTAAGTCGGAAGCACTTTTAAGCTCAACATCAACACTCACAGCGCTTTCTTTGGCACGGCTTGTTGCGGCAAAGCGCTCATGACGCAATTCATAAATATTACCGCCTTGCTCAGCAATGATTGCTGTTAAACGGGCTAAAGCACCTGGGTTATCTGGTAATTCAACACGAATACGAACCATACGCCCTGTACGCGTTAAATGACGTTGTAATACAGAGACCATAACGCGTGTATCAATATTGCCACCAGAAAGCACTACACCAAGTTTATGACCTAAAAATAAATCAGGACGAGACATAATTGCGGCAATACCTGTTGCACCGGCCCCTTCACATACTGTTTTCTCAATATTGAGTAACAGCGCAATTGCCTCTTCAATCATGTCTTCAGTGACAACAACAATGTCATCAACATATTCTTTAGCAACTTGAGTTGTAAGCTCACCCGGAGTTTTTACCGCAATACCTTCTGCAACTGTAGAGCCCATTGAAACGGCATGCTGATAATTGCAAAGAAGTTTCGCCATACTTGGATATACAACCGATTGCACCCCAATCACTTTAATTTTGGGATTGATAGCTTTAGCAGCAATCGCAATACCAGAAATTAGACCACCACCGCCAATTGGCACAACTAAAATGTCTAGTTCAGGAACAGCTGCAAGCATTTCGAGTGCAATGGTTCCCTGACCTGCAATAATTTCTGCATCATCAAATGGGTGGATAATCGTTAAAGATTCTTCTTGTGCAACGCGGTGCATTTCAGCAGCAGCTTCTGAAAAGTCTTGTCCATGTAAAATGACTCGTGCCCCATATTCACGCACTCGTTGTACTTTTACATTAGGTGTCGATTTCGGCATTACAATAGTTGCTGTTACGCCTGTGCGCTGAGCATGATACGCTACGCCTTGCGCATGATTACCTGCCGAAGCTGCAATAACACCATGTTGTTTTTCTTGGTCAGATAAACACAACAGTTTATTCAGTGCACCCCGTTCCTTAAAAGAAGCTGTAAATTGTAAGTTTTCAAATTTCAGCCACATCTCAGCCCCTAAGGTTTTAGAAATGGTTTCTGAGAAAACAAAAGGAGTTTTTACGACTAAACCTTCTAAACGCTCTGCGGCAGCATGAACATCATCTAATGTTGGAAACCCATTTTTAACCTGTTGCTGTATCATTTATCTAGTCAGCCTCAATACATTACAAATCAATTATTTTTTAAAAATGACATCAATATTTTATATTGATCATCAGAGTTTTCAGCATATCCAACATATACTTAATATACAAAAATTTTTATTCCAAAAATTAAGGATTTAAACTTACATAAAAAAAAGCCCTATTCAGGCTTTTTAATTAATTTTCAAATAATTAACGTCAAATTATTGAGTTTGTGCACTTAATCCTTCAGTAGACATATTCTGTTCAGCTATTTTTTCATCAATAGCAAACTGAATATCGGAAAGTTTGGCATTGGCTGCATCGATGCCAGATTTCATGGTGGCTTCACGGCCTTTCACATCAAAAATATGCGCTTTTTCTCTTAAATCTGGCTGAATAACAACATCCGCATATTGTAATTCTTCTGCCGCCAAACGACCTTGCATAATATTAATATTCTGGTTAAACAGTCCCCAGACATTCGAGGTTTCTGTGTAAATAGGCTGAGCTAAAATATCAACAGCAATAATGACATCAGCACCTAAATCTCGTGCGACTTCAACCGGCACAGGACTCACTAACCCACCATCGACATATTCAGATTTACCAATTTTAGTGGGTACAAACATACTTGGAATTGAAGCAGATGCTCTTACGGCTTGCCCAGTATTACCATAGTTAAATACGGTTTTAGTGCCATGCTTTAATTCAGTTGCAACCACATACATTGGGATTTTCATTTTTTCGAGTGGCATGTTGTTTACTTGCTGGTTAACGTAGTTTTCTACTTTTTTACCATCAAAAAAACCTTTTAGTCCTATACTAATATCACGCACATCACCAGCTTTCATTTTTAAAGCCGTATCACGTAATTGAGCAGGACTTTTACCACTGGCATAAAGTGCTCCAACAATACTACCAGCACTAGTACCTACAATAAAATCTGGTCGAATACCATGTTGTTCCAAAACCTCAATAACACCGATATGAGCATAACCTCGTGCTCCACCGCTGCCCAATACAAGCGCAACAACTGGACGCTTTTGCTGTTTTTTAATTCGTGCAAATGGCTGTTCAACAGAGCGAGCATAAGCTTCCGTTGTTTGCGGTTTTAGAGCAGCAGACAAGTGTGTAGTGGTCTGGCATCCTGCCAACACTATAGAGAGTCCGAGAACCCACAATTTAAGCTGTTTCATGGCCTATATTCGCACTATGAGGTTTAAGTTCGGATTGCAATTTTAGTTGCTAGTATCGTTAAAAGCTGTATTGAATTTATTTAATTTGTCATGTTTAAAATTTAGACTCAAGTATTTTATCTATCCCCTATAAAAAAGGCCCCTTATTTATAAGAGGCCTTTTGTAACTTACCAGATATCTGAATCAACTTTTTTCTTCAACTCTGGATACTTATCAATTTTAAACTCAGGCTCTTTAATGCCTTTTTTCAATTGTTCACGGTAATCTTTTAACAATGTGCGTGCCATCGGTGTTAATAGTACGATTGCAATCAAGTTAATCGTTGCCATGATACCCATAAACAAGTCAGCCATAGACCAAACGAGTGGAACACTACCAATTGCACCGAAGTACACCATCACCAATACAAAAATACGGAAGATGAACATGACTTTCGGGTTGTTATTAATAAACTGCACATTACCTTCAGCATAGGCATAGTTACCTAATACAGCTGAATAACAGAACAAGAATAATAGAACAGCAAGGAAGTCCGATCCCCAATGCCCAACTTGAGTTTCTAAAGCACGTTGAGTTAATTCAACACCGACAAAACCTGCATCTTGGTAAACACCAGAAACCAAAATAATGATTGCAGTACTTGTACATACAATGAAAGTATCTACAAACACACCGAGCATTTGTACCAAACCTTGGTTTACAGGATGTTTTACATCAGACGCAGCTGCTGCGTTTGGTGCAGAACCCATACCAGCTTCGTTAGAGAACAAGCCACGCTTAATCCCTTGCATCATTGCCATTGATACTGCCGCACCAAAGAAACCACCTGCTGCAGAATTAAAGTTGAAAGCTTCAGTCACAATCAACTTTAAAATATCAGGCAAAATCGCATAGTTACTGATTGCAATATAGAGAGCAACAGATAAGTAAAGACCTGCTTTTAAAGGTACAAACATCTCTGCAAATTTAGCGATACGCTTAATACCACCAAAAATTGCCAATGCAACCATAACGACGAGCGCAAGACCAACCCATGAAATTTCTAGATCAACGCCACCTAGATGAGCAATAACATTGGCTTTATCCCAACCCCAAGCATGTGAAGATGCATTAGCAATCGCGTTGATTTGAACTGAGTTAAATACGAAACCGTAGGTAAAGATCAATGCAAGTGCGAAGACCACACCAAAGGTTTTACTGCGCAAACCTTGAGTAATATAGTAGGCTGGTCCACCACGGAACTGTTTACTCTTACTATCTCTAACTTTAAATAGCTGAGCAAGCGTAGACTCAATAAAAGCAGAGCTCATACCAAGAACAGCAGTTACCCACATCCAGAAAACTGCACCTGGGCCACCAATTGCGATAGCAATTGCTACACCAGCAATATTACCTACCCCAACACGGCTCGCAAGGCCAGTTACAAACGCCTGAAAAGGTGTAAGACCATGCTCATCTTCCCCTTCTGTACGACTACTTTTCATCACTCGGATACTTTGCAAGAACATGCGAATTTGCACAGCTCCTGTTAAGACCGTATAAAAAATACCTACAGCTAGCAAGAAAATAACCAAAAAGTCCCATAAAGGGTCATTAAAAAATTTTACCCACGACATCAGTGTGGCATTGAGTTGTTCATTCATACTCGGTCCGCTTACGTTCCTTGCTAATGTGCTAAAAGCACATGCCAAAATACTGCAATAAACAAAAAAGCCCCTAGAAACCGGGACTTTTCAGTAAATTCAAGAAAAAACTTTTAATGTCAATTGAATAGCAATTACCGTCACAAGTTTAAGCAACATCATGCCCAATACTAAGCCTTTGAAGGTTGCATGAGAGAAAGCGACCTTCAGATAAAATAATATCATTGCACTACTGAATTTTTCCGCTTTCGGAAAAACAGTATGCATCGACTCAGCTACAAACTTGGAGACTAACAAATGACCACCGCTAAATAAACTCGTCTAATGATTCCCATCAGTTAAACGAGTTTTACAAAATCTGGATTTAAGCCAATAAGCATATTTACATATACTTTTGAACAAATGTCTAAACTGGATATAAATTTCAAAGACTGTAACGAGCCATCGCTATAACGCGATTATCTGCGCCCTTTTCTCCATGATCAAAGAAGAGTGCGTTTAGACCTGTACTAAGCTGTTGTATTTTTTGTGACTCAGTAGCTGCTTGAGTTACGTTCATTTTCATGGTTGCAATGGTAATCGCCAATCCTTGTTTCATGAACTGCTTGTTGATGAGTGGTAAACTCATGTAAAGCTCCTATACCTCGTGTATTTCTCCATTTCTGCATTTAAATCCTTTTTGTAAAAGGATTTTGTTTGCAGCCACTATTTCCTAACGTGAGTATGGAGAAATCATACCTGCGTAAAAAAGTCGGTATTATGCAGAAATTTAAAGTTTTGTGTATATTTTTCATTAAAATTTTATATAAAAAATGGTCATATTTTATATAAAACTATCCGTTTTGTACTGTTTTTAAACATATTATACCTTTATTTCAATTGAATATTTTTCACCCACTCCCTGTTATGCTTTTATTTTTTATAACCGACAAAATCACACTATTTTGTCTATTTAAATCTAAAGTGGCATATTCGAATTATAATTAATCAGACAATATGTCTAAACTAATTAAATTATCATACCTGTAAGGATATCTCTTTTCTAATATTTTTTGCTTATAAATGAAGTACTTTCAAAGCATGAAATTAAGCTTCAAAAAGTATGAAATATTTAAGAAAAAGATATAGGAGTACTCATGAATCTGGAACAAGTTCGTTTCGTTGATGAAGCTATCACTTCTCGACATTCTGTCCGCGCTTTTTTAAATACTCCAATTGAGTCAGAAGTCATTAAAGATATATTACAAGTCGCAAGTCGAGCACCTTCTGGAACAAATACTCAACCATGGAAAGTCTATGTAGTAACAGGCAACAAGCGTGATGAAATGGTAGAGCGTGTTTGTGCAGCACAAATTGAAGTTTCAAAAAACCCAGAACTTGCAGAAAAATATAAAGAAACCTTTGCCTATTATCCTGAAAAATGGATATCGCCGTTTATTGATCGCCGCCGTGAAAATGGTTGGGGGCTCTATGGCCTACTCGAAATCAAAAAAGGCGAAAAAGAAAAAATGGCGGAACAGCAGTTACGTAATTTCAAACTGTTCGATGCTCCAGTCGGCCTTTTCTTTACTGTAAATAAAACAATGGGAATCGGGTCTAAAATGGATATTGCAATGATGATCCAGAATGTGATGGTCGCTGCTAAGGCACGTGGTTTAGATACATGCCCACAAGCAGCTTGGAACCATTTTCACCCTGTTGTTTTAGATATCTTGGGTGCATCAGATGAAGAAGAGCTTGTATGTGCAATTGCGTTAGGTCATGCTGATCCTAACCACATTGTAAATACCTTTATTACCCCTAGAGAACCAGTTGAAAATTTCGCAGTTTTTCTAGACGAATAATATATAAGTGGCCATTCTCTTAAAACTATGAGAATGGCTTTATTGTTACCTGTTTCGTCGCTTTTAATACGACAATAAAACCGCTTAGTGTAAATAACACCATCATCACGCCCATATTAAGCGATGCAGACCAAATAAGAAAATTAAGTAATACACCACCTAAAAGACCACAAGCGAACTGCATACTTCCCATGATTGCACTCGCTGTCCCTGCGCGAGCCCCCTGTTTAGACATTGCCAGCGCCATTGCATTTGGTCCTGTTAAACCAATGCCTGAAATAGCTAAAAATAGCCCTAACATTACAAGCCATAAAGGTGCTGCTGGGATTAAACCCGCAATAAATACAATAATCGCTCCAGTTACTTGGACAAGCGAACCCGCCTTTAGCCGTTTAGTGATTTCAACACGTGTTGTTAAGTGCTTATTTAAAGATGACATCAGCATAATGCCAAAAGCATTTAGCCCAAATACATAAGCAAACTCTTGTTGATTGAGTCCGTACTGATCCATAAAAACTGCTGGGGCTGAGCTGATATAACAAAATAGCGCTGCTCCTGTTAAACACCCTGCAAACATAGGTAAACGGAAGCTCGTATCTTTGAAAATAGCCCCATAGAGGGTCACTACTTGATAGAGCGATAGCTTAAGCCTTTTATCGGTTGCTAAGGTCTCTTTAAAGAAGAAATGTACACACAACCAACATATGACGCCGACAATTGAAAGGGCAATAAAAATAGCTTGCCAAGGGAACCAGATTAAAATCCATGCCCCGATCATCGGTGCCAAAATTGGTGCAAGCCCCATTACAATCATCATGCTTGAAAAAGCTTGTGCCGAGCCTTGAACATCTAATTTATCGCGTATGGCTGCACGAGCCATTACCACACCGACACAGCCGCCTAAAGCTTGCAAAATACGAGCAGCAATTAAACCCCATTCATTTGTCGCCAATACGCAAAATAAGCTTGCGACTGCATAAAGCGCGAGGCCAAAGTAAAGTGGTTTTTTTCTACCAATACGGTCGCTTAGAGGACCATAAACCAATTGCCCAATAGCTAAGCCAAAAAAATAAGCTGGTAATGTATTTGCCACCATTTGCGTACTCACCCCGAAATCATGAGCCATTTGTGGCAAAGCAGGTAAGTACATATCGATGGATAATGGCCCTAAAGCCGTAAGCAAAGCGAGCAGCATAATCCAGCCAATAGAGTATTGACGCTGGGCTGTTTGTTCAGACATAACGATATTTCATTTTTCAATCATTTGCATACAGACAAGCTTACACTGTCTATCGTATGATTTGTGCAACATTGGTGTAGAAATACACAAATCCTTTACCACTCAGGTTGATCAGCAAGGACTTCCTTTGAAATCTTGGTTTAAACGCCTAAAAAGAGCGACTTATAACACAACATTTATGTATAACGTGCGAATGCTGATAGCCTTTTCAGGAACTGCTTTCGTGCCTTATTTTTTAGGCTATCAATTAGCAACAATTCCACTCACTTTAGGTGTAGTCGCAGCAGGTTTAAGTGATATTGATGATCGCTTTTCCGTGCGAATCATGAACCTGATTTATACTTATATTGGGTTCTTCGTTACCGCTGCTTCCGTACAACTACTTTTTCCCTATCCAATGGCTTTTGCTTTAGGGTTAATTGCATCATGTATTGGCTGGATTTTACTCGGTTCATTAGGACGTCGTTACGCAACCATCTCTTATGGCTGTTTAGTTGTTTCAGTCTATACCATGCTAGGTGTTCACCTTTTTGATCATTGGTATATCCAACCTGCCCTTTTAGTTGCAGGCGCTGCATGGTATGGCCTCATTGCTACTATTAGCTTTTTATTATTTCCGGTTCGACAACTACAAGACAAACTGGCTGCGTCTTATGCATCCCTAGGCGATTTTCTTTTTGCAAAATCAAATTTGTTTGATGTAGATATGACTCCTGCCAGCTATCAGCAAAGTATGATTGAGCTGTCGTTAGAAAACGGTAAATTAATTACGATTTTTAATGACTTAAAAACAGCTTTACTGACTCGTTTAAAAGGTGACCGTGGACAAAAAGATACACGCCGAAGCTTACATTATTATTTTGTTGCTCAAGATATTCATGAACGTGCTGACTCAGCCCATATTGACTATCAAAAATTAGCCAAAATTTTTCAGCACAGTGATATTTTATTTAGATTCCAACGAATTTTGGCGGTTCAAGGTAAAGCTTGCCAAGAGTTAAATGAATGTATTTTGCAACGTAAACCTTATAATCATAATAAAAGGTTTAAACAAAGTTTTGAAAACCTACGCCTCTCATTAGAAAAGCTAAGACGCGATCAGCATTATGACCTTTTATGGGTAAATGCTCTTTTCGCTTTATACCAAAATTTAAAGTCTATCGACTCCCAATTACTCAACTTGGAAACTGAACAACACATTCAATCTGACAAAGTTAAACAAGCTGAAAACCAGCTAAAAGACGATGATTTACAAGGATGGAATGATATTGTCATCCGAATAAAACAGAATTTAACTCCCGAATCTGTACTCTTCCGCCATGCAATTCGCGTCTCGATTGTGCTTTTCATTGGTTATGTATTTATTCAAATGACCCATATTGAATATGGCTATTGGATTATGCTTACAGCTCTATTTGTAAGCCAACCCAACTTTAACGCGACCAAGCGCCGCTTACGTTTACGAATTGTTGGGACATTAGTTGGTATTGTCGTTGGACTTGCGATTATCTTCTTAATTCCTTCGACAGAAGGACAACTATTCATGTTGATATTAAGTGGAGTCCTGTTTTTTGAGTTACGCAGTAAACAATATGCGCAGGCAACTGCCTTTATCACCATTTTGGCATTAATTAACTTTAATCTAGACGGTTCAGCGATGGCTGCTGCCATTCCTCGATTTGTAGATACTTTAATGGGATGTGCTTTAGCTTGGTTTGGGGTGACCTTTATTTGGCCTGACTGGAAGTTTCGACGTTTGCCTCGTAACATCAGACGCTCACTGCAAGCTCAATGTAATTATTTAGCCGAAGTTGTCAAACAATATCATGAAGGCCGTAATCATGCGCTAAATTACCGAATTGTACGTCGAGCTGCACATAATACAGATGCTGAAGTTGCTTCACTTATTTCAACTTTAGCGACCGAACCAGACTTTGACCCGACTCGTAAATCCGATATTTTTGAATTTTTATGTTTAAACCATACATTTTTAAGTTATATCGCGGCACTTGGAGCACATCGAGAAAACATTCAGGATCAAGCCGTCCTTAAACTATTAGACCAAGCCCTTGATGATATTCAAGGGGCGCTATTAAGAGACGAAATGCCTGATCTTACAGCACAAAATATGCTCCAAACGATACGTCAACGTCTAAGCCAAAATGATGAAGATGACCAAAAATCACTCATTATTTTACAACAGCTCTCGCTTATGCTTGGTGTATTAAACCGATTTAGTATGTTAAAACAACGACTAAGTCATGATCTTGATAATGATGCCAGTGAGCTTGCATCATTATAAATTCGCCTCGGAATTTAGTATTAAATTGGCATAATATCCTTTCCTGACTTATGCCAATTAGTGCTAAACTTAAAACAGTTTACAATTTGTTATTTGCACTATGACCGCGAAAACTTTATACGCTTATACGCTTCAGCCTGTTCCATATGATGTGTCAGAAGCTGAGCAACGTAATGCACAGCTTCTTATCTGGCGCAGCACTAATAAAATCAGCACAAAAATTTGGGCAATTATGGGTGTCGTTTTAGCCCTAGCTATATTAGGTCTTATTTTTATTAAGAACTACTCTACTGTTTTTTGCTGGGTTGCTATTGTCGCTGTAGTACTTTACTACCTAGGTCGTAAATACGGATTAGAATGGTACGTTAAACGCAAAATGAATGAATTTCCGGTACAGGAAATCAAAGGTATTCGTTTAGGTGTACAACCTCATGGCATCGTGATGCGTCAGCAAATGGGCCATCAAGAAGGCGTTGGTACAATTGGATGGAAAAATATCTACGAATGGTACAATGCACCTGATTTCATTTTGGTCAATTTCAAAGTAAAAGATCCAAAAGGTCAAGAGCAGCAAGGTGCTTACATTCTACCTAAGCGAATGGATTCTAAGAATTTTTCTTTCAATACGATTCGCACTCACTTAAAAGAATCTGTAGGTGAACCAAAAACCTTGTAATTCTCTATTCTATAAAAAGCCTCCTCAGGGAGGTTTTTTAATAAGCTAAAAATAAATGATAATGAAAATTAATATTATCTCCAAAATCCATATTATCTCCCCAATCTTCGGCTATACTTCGTTACAAGATCTCCATCATATTTACATTTTCGACCATGTTTAAAAAAATTTTATTTCAAATTCATTGGTTTCTAGGTATTACTGCTGGCCTCATCTTATCCATTATGGGTGTAACAGGTGCAATTTATTCTTATGATCAACAAATTTTAAAATGGGTGAATTCTGATAGTTATGTTGTTCAAGCTGAAAATACTCCAAAATTAACTCCTGCTCAGCTATATCAACATTTCAATACAACTCAGCCTGAAATTAAAATTAATAGCATTACGATTGCCAAGGACCCCACCTCTTCTTCTGTTGTGAATATTGAAAAAGAAGGTGAACGTCGTGGCTATAATATGATGGTGAACCCTTATAACGCTCAAGTTCTGCCAGATGTAAAAGGGCGAAATTTGTTGTTACTCATACAACAAATTCATCGTAATTTAACAGCTGGTGAAGTTGGTAAACAAATTACTGGTGCATGCGCACTCATGTTAATTTACTTCGTGCTCAGTGGGTTATATTTACGCTGGCCTAAAAAGCATTCTGCTCGTCAATGGCTCGCTGTTAAGCCGAAGTTGAAAGGCCGAAATTTTATTTGGGATCTACATGCTGTTGTGGGTACATGGGTCATTGTTTTTTATCTTCTTTTCGCTTGTACAGGTCTATATTGGTCTTATGACTGGTGGCGTAGTGGCATGTTCAAAGTGATGGGCGTTGAGCAACCTAAACCACAAGGTCATGGCGCTACTCCTCAAAATCGTGGAATGCAACAAGGCAAACGATCTGACCGTAATAATGATAAAAAATCAGAGCCTCAATTAGATAATACTCAGCTCATTACAGCACTTAATCAAACATGGAGTGGCTTCAATAGTCAGGTCGGGCGTGATTATTCGACACTAACATTGAGCTTACCGAAAAAAGATGATGGAAAAGTTGAGTTAAGCTTTGTCGATGCTACGCCGCAACATGAGCGTGCACGTAACCAAGCCATCTATAATTATCAAACTGGTAATATCGAAAAGATGGAGCTTTACGAAGATAAAAAGCTTAATCAAAAGATCATGAGCAGCATGTTACCAGTGCATCGTGGTAGTTTCTTTGGACCAATTTATCAATTTGTTGCAATGCTTGCTTCACTGGCAATGCCTTTGTTCTTGGTTACAGGATGGATGCTTTATCTTAAACGCCGTAAACAGAAAAAATTAACACAGGCGGCTCGTCAGTCTTTAGCTGGACAATACATTGATCCAAATGCGAAACCTTGGCTTATTACCTATGCAACTCAAACAGGTGTAGCCGAACAACTTGCGTGGAGTACAGCAACAAGTTTACAAGAAGCTCATCAACCTGTTCAGGTTAAACCAGTACAACAGCTCACACAGTCTGATTTAGAGCAGCATGAGCAGGTTTTATTTGTAATCAGTACTTATGGTACTGGTGATGCACCTGATCTCGCCACAAGCTTTGCTAAAAAGCTTTTAAAAGCAAATCTAGATCTTAAACGCATTAACTATGCTGTTTTGGCGTTAGGTTCTAAAGAATATCCTGATACTTATTGTAGCTTTGGACATGCGGTAGACCTCTGGCTTAAAACTAATGGTGCTCATACCCTTTTTAGTACAATTGAAGTTGATAATGCAAACTTAGCGGATATTCAAAACTGGAATCAGGCACTCGCGAAAGCAACTAAATTAGATTTGCATGCTGTAAATTTAGAAAAAGTATTTGATACATGGGTGCTGCAACAACGTGACCTACTCAATCCAAATAGCTTAGGTCAACCTGCTTATAATATTGAGCTTAATGCAAAGCACGAAGCACTATGGCAAGCGGGTGATATTGCTGAAGTTCAACCTGGTAATAGCCCTGAACGTATTCACGACTTTTTGCAGAAGCATCATATTCTTAAAAATACAAAAGTTGATTCTTTACAGATTCCGATCGAAAAAGCCCTTTGGAATAAAGATTTAACTGGAGAAATTGAACCATTTGCGAATCTTGACCATTTATTAGAACAGCTTCCTAACTTACCAACGCGAGAGTATTCGATTGCGAGTATTCCTTCTCAGCAAGTGCTTCGTTTGGTTGTTCGTCAACAATATGACGCGTCTGGTAACCTGGGTTTAGGTTCAGGTTGGCTCACTCAACATACGCAAGTTAATAATGAAATTGCTTTACGTATTCGTACCAATGAATCATTCCATCTTATTGATGACAACCGTCCTATTATTTGTATTGGTAACGGAACTGGTATTGCTGGCTTAATGAGCCTATTACACACCCGTACTCGTCATGATTACAATGAAAACTGGTTAATCTTTGGTGAGCGTCAAAGAGCATGGGATTTCTTCTATGCATCAACTATTGAGGCATGGCAAACAACAGGAATGTTAAAACGCCTTGATTTAGCATTTTCAAGAGATCAAGAAAAACGTATGTATGTTCAGGATGTAATCCGTCAGAATGCAGCAGAATTAGTAAGGTGGATAGAACGCGGTGCTGTTCTTTATGTATGCGGCAGTATTGATGGTATGGCAAGTGGAGTCGATCAAGCACTTATCGAAATTCTAGGTGAAGAACAGGTAGATGAGTTAAGACAACAAGGCCGTTACCGCCGTGATGTGTATTAAAGGTCAATAAAAACAAAAACCGAGTAATAGCTTAAATGCTTTACTCGATTTTTTATTGCATTCAGATTGATTTTGCATACACTGTCTGCAATTTAAATTGCAACTCTAAGCACAATGCAAGTCAGTAAGTGGATCCGTATTTTCCTAGCAATCATTGGTTCGATTTTATTTCTAGATGGATTAGTTCTAATTTGTCTCAATAAAATTAATGTAGGCACAATTATTCCTGTAGTTTTAGGTGTTTTTTTCTGCCTCTATTCTTTATTTTATTATCATTTAGAGCGCTTTTTCTTCTATCACTACCGCTTACACACATTTTGGCGTTTTGGATGGTTATGCTTCTGGATATGGCTAATTGGCTTAGGCTATTTCTTTAGCTTTATTAAAGAAAATAAAGATACTTCAGATAATATTCCTCCAGTAAAAGCAATTATCGTCTTAGGAAGCGGTGTCGAAAATGGTCAACCATCTACAATTCTTGCAAAACGTTTAGATACAGCTGCCCCTTTAGCGCTTAAACAACAGCACGCAAAAGTTGTTTTAACAGGCGGTTTAGACTTTTCTGAAAAAGAAAGCGAAGCATTAGTTATGTCTCGTTATCTTCAGCAAAAGTATCATATTGCAAAAGAACGAATAATTCTTGAAGATAAAAGTACCAGTACTGAACTTAATTTAAAAAATAGTAAACCACTATTAGCACAGCAGCACATTAACTTAAACCAACCAATTGCTATTGTTACAAGTGATTTTCATATTCCTAGAGCAGAAGCAATTGCAAAGAAACAGGGCTATACCCAAGTTTATGGAGTAGCGGCCGAGACCCCATTAGCTACTCGCTATAATGCATGGTTACGTGAATATTTTGCGTATGCGAGTGGATGGCTTCTAAACGAATATTAAAAGTAATTTAGTCGAAAAACTGCTATTCAAAAAATAGCAGTTTTTTATTTGCCAAAATATTAGCAATCAGTACAAATATAAAGTCGATCTAAGCTGAAGATAATAAATTACAGATTAAATTCTTATATTTAGTCTCGAATAAAACAAATTTAATGAGGATCAGGAACCCATCGAAGGCATAAGTATAGAAGTACTAAAGTTAAAAAATTGAAATCAATAGAAAAATAACTTAAAGGAGTAAAACTTTATTCTTTTAGAATAGAAAATTTGAACCCATACTTGATCACATAATAAATAACTTTATATGCAAACATAAAATATTTATGGAAGAATTAATTTAGGAAATTAAATTTTCTGAAAGAAACAATGGTGGGCGCTGACGGGATCGAACCGCCGACATTCTGCTTGTAAGGCAGACGCTCTACCAACTGAGCTAAGCGCCCT
>NZ_KB849418.1:0-146622 GCF_000368405.1 Acinetobacter sp. NIPH 817 | reverse complement strand
AAGTGGCGCAGCGGACGGGGCTCGAACCCGCGACCCCCGGCGTGACAGGCCGGTATTCTAACCAACTGAACTACCGCTGCACTTGAGAGCTTAACGTAAAGGCTTGGTGGGCGCTGACGGGATCGAACCGCCGACATTCTGCTTGTAAGGCAGACGCTCTACCAACTGAGCTAAGCGCCCTTAACGTCTTCATCGTTTGTGAGGTGCATTATAGAGAATCTTTAACAGGTGTCAAACGCTTTTCGACTTCTTTTTAAAAAAATGCGAATGAATGATTAAAAATAAGTCATTATTAAGTAAAAAACAATTTTTTGTATTTTATTTAAACACTTATTTCAATATTTACCACATTTACACAGCTCATCAAGATTAGATAAAACTCGCTCTCAGGTTAAAGATTGTTCAGATAAATAAACTAACGCATCTTCAGCAACTAAATCAAATAGCTCAATGATTTCTTCATTACGCATTCGAACGCAGCCATGTGACATTGGCACTCCCATTGGTTGCGTGTCTGGAGTCCCATGAATGTAAATGTAACGCTGCATGGTGTCATGGCCTTCGCCTTTATTAAAACCTTCTTCTAGGCCATCTAACCAAAGAATACGGGAAAGTATCCAGTCTCGTTCAGGATGTTGGGTAGCTAACTCAGTGCTATAAACCTCCCCTGTTGGCTTACGTGCAATAAAAACCGCATTCTGTGGAGACTCCGCACCAATTTTCTTGGCTACTCTATGCCATCCGCGCGGTGTTCTACCCGTGTTTTCCTGCTCACCAATTCCATTCTTTCCTGTAGAAATGACATAAAACTTATTATGTTTAGGCAAAGTTAATGTTTGGTTTGCTAAATCGATAAGAACATCCGCATCTTCGAGCTTAAATTGAGACATTGAACTTATTCTCTTATATCAACTCAAATACATTGAGTTTAATTAAAAAATTGTTGTAAGAGCTTGTCTTGCATTGGAAATAAAAGATTATCAATCTTCTTTTATCTACGCGCAGTTTCACTGCTTGTCTTACGCCAAAATAAAAGATTATCAATCTTTTATTTTGGCTGAGGGCGTAGCCATAACCAAACTGCAACGATGAACATAGTAAGATCAGTAAAAACCTTGACTAAAAGTGGTGCTGAAGTGAATAGCATGATAATTCCGCTAATCGCCATCATTATGCTTGCAATCCACTTCGCTTTACGAGGCACTGTGCCATTAGCTCGCCAATCACGTAGCGTTGGACCATATTTAGGATGATTTAACAACCAATTATCCATTTGTGGCCAGCCTTTTGACGCAGCCCAAGCAGCCAGAATCAAAAACACTGTTGTTGGCATACCTGGTAAAATTGCTCCAATAATGCCTAGCGTGATAAAAATCACGACTAAAGAGCGCCAGAACAATGTTCGCATATATAAACCTTAACCTGCTGTTAGCGTTAGTATAAAGTGTTTTTCTAATATTTTTTGTTGATCCGTTATGAAATTAGGATGAATTACTTCGAGTATTAAATGTATGAATATTGCCTCAGTTAAAACGTCCTATTTCGAGCCATGGCTTCAATTTCAACATCCTATAGTTCGACAGCTCGCTTTTTGTATTGCTAGTCCAAATTTACTTTGCCAATTACCAAAAAGCTTAGATATACAACATCATTTTAAGCTACATCCAAGTGAGGTTTGGGAAGTTCATTTTCAAAATTATTTACCACGTTTGAAAGAGCTTGATCAAACCCCAGCGCCTTTAATTCAGTTTTTATCTCAGCTTAAAAGTACACGTCTAGGTTTACGCTTTGAACATCTACTCTGGTTTTGGTTGCAAGAGGATCAGTATCATCCGTATCAATTATTAGGACATAGTATTCAAAAAATTGAGGGGCCAAAGACATTAGGCGAGCTGGATTTTTTAATTTTAAATAAAGAAACTCAAGAGATTGAACACTGGGAGGTAGCCTTAAAATATTATCTCGGTGAGGCAGATTTACATTTAGAACAATGGATTGGCTTAAACCGTCAGGATACTTTAAGTAAAAAGCTTTATCACTTTACGAACAAACAATTTCAGTTTCCGGAAGCCTTAAACTTCGAAATTCAACAACGTTTTTCGGTTTTAAAGGGTCAGCTTTATCTTCCTCTAGATTTAAATTTACAACAGCGCCTACCTGAATGGATAAATTTACAGCGTCGTTTAGGGTATTGGGGCACCACAATTCCTCATTCTTCTTTTTATCGATTAGAAAGACACGAATGGCTATGTCCAAATAAACAACCTAGTTCTGCCCCAGCACATTGGTGGACAGACGGTTTATATTGTAAAAATAGTCCGGAAATTCGGTTTTACATGTTTAGACATCCTACATACTTAAAATTTAAGTCCAACTTGCAGAAATTTAAATAATTAACAAGAAATTTAAGTTTCTAGAAACATTTTATAACGTTTTTACTATTAAACAGTCATGTTTCTTTTTCCGATTGTTTTTTAATCTAAATTTACTTCATTATTAAATTTAAACGGAGAAAATGATGAAAAAAGTTTTAGCTGCTTCTGTGATGATTGCTGTTGTTTTAACAGGCTGTAATACGTTTAAGGGTTTCGGTAAAGATGTTTCTAAAGCAGGTGATGCTGTAACAAATACTGCTGAAAAAACACAAGATAAAATGTAAGTTAGAGTTATCACTAAAAAACCTTATCGTTCCGATAAGGTTTTTTTATTTTTACGTACCCATCACGTAGAGATTCGCCTATTATATCGGACTATATTTCACCTGATCAGCACGCAATTTCCGGTATGAACCATTCAGATACTCTCTCGCTTAGCCTAGAACTTTTACAACAACCTTCTGTTACTCCAGTTGATCATACTTGTCAGACCATCATGGCAGACCGCTTACGCCAAGTTGGTTTTCATATTGAACCAATGCGTTTTGGTGATGTAGATAATCTCTGGGCACGTCGCGGAACTGAAGAGCCTGTATTTTGTTTCGCAGGTCATACTGATGTCGTTCCGACAGGTAAATTAGAATCGTGGAATTCAGATCCATTTGCACCTGAAATCCGCGATGGAAAACTATATGGCCGTGGTTCGGCAGATATGAAAACAGCTTTGGCAGCTATGGTTGTCGCATCTGAGCGTTTTGTAGCAAAACATCCAAACCATAAAGGTTCTATCGCATTTCTGATTACTTCAGATGAGGAAGGTCCTGCTGTTAATGGTACGGTCAAGGTTATTGAGACTCTTGAAGAACGTAACGAAAAAATTAAATGGTGTTTGGTAGGTGAACCCTCAAGTACTCATAAATTAGGTGATATTGTTAAAAATGGGCGTCGTGGTTCGCTTAATGCAGTATTAAAGGTCCAAGGCAAACAAGGCCATGTTGCTTATCCACATTTAGCACTTAACCCAATTCATGAGGCATCAGCTGCTTTAACAGAGCTATGCCAAACTGTTTGGGATAATGGAAATGAATATTTCCCAGCAACATCATTCCAGATTTCAAATATTCATGCTGGAACTGGTGCAACCAACGTAATTCCGGGTACTTTAGAAGTTACTTTTAACTTCCGTTATTCAACAGAAGTGACAGCTGAACAGCTTAAACAACGTGTTCATGAGATTTTAGATAAACACGGTTTAAAATATGAAATCGTTTGGAATTTGTCTGGTCTACCTTTCCTGACTCCAATCGGTGAACTCGTTAATGCCGCTCAAACTGCTATTTTAAATGTAACTGGTACTGAAACTGAGCTTTCAACAAGTGGTGGTACTTCGGACGGACGTTTTATTGCTCCGACAGGTGCACAGGTATTGGAATTAGGGGTTCTTAACGCAACAATTCATCAAATTAATGAACATGTTGATGTGCATGACCTCGATCCCCTAACTGATATTTATGAGCAAATTTTAGAAAATTTATTAGCTAAATAGAAATTAAAAAGGAACTCAAATGAGTTCCTTTTTTTTATAGATGAATTGTGTTTTGTATATATTGCAAATTAGGCACGTGGTAGCGTTGATTCTCCATTCGCACATATTTAAATACACTTGGATTCTGTAAAGTATCTTGTATATCTTCATTTTCATCTACGACTTCAGAAATACGTAAACGAACTGAAGCTGGCATCGATTTACAGATGAGGGCAAAACGTTGGCTGATATCTTCACTTTCAATAACCAATGCCACCGCTCGCGAGTCAACTTCATTATGCAATGAATAGACCGGAAGCTTTACGTCATGCCACTCAATATGCTTAATACCATTTTTAACATCCATAGCTGATAACACTATGTTTTGTGGCAATAGCATCGGCACTTGCTGATCACATTCAATAATATATGCATCAATAAAACCAGTTGAAACAGTGATTAAGTGTTGAAGTTCTTGCTGATCCATTTCATTAATTAATGATGTACTTATCTGATTTTTCATTAGGCAAGTTCCTCTTCACGTGTCGTGAAAAAAGCATCAATGTTGTGCAGTAAGTCTTCTTCTTGGAAAGGTTTACCCATGTATTGGTTAACCCCTAAAGCAAATGCTCGTTCACGGTGTTTTTCACCAGTTCTTGATGTAATCATAATGACTGGCATATGTTGGTGTAGATCATGATGTCGTACGAGGTTAAGTACCTCAAAACCATCCATTCGTGGCATTTCGATATCAAGCAACATCAGATCTGGTTTAATATTTTCCAACTGCTCAATTGCATCAATACCATCTTTAGCAGTGACTACGTCATAGCCTTGGCGTTCGAGTAAACGAGTCGTTACCTTACGGACTGTAACAGAGTCATCTACAATCATAATGAGACGGCGTTCATCAGACTCGCGTTGTCTATAGACAGTCTCATTGAGCGGCTTATGTCGACGAGTAGACTGAATTTGGCGAGCAATATTTTGTCCATCTAAAATTAGACAAACTTGACCATCACCTAAAATAGTTGCACCTGCAATCGCACCAATACTAGAGAACTGTTGCCCGATTGGCTTAACTACAATCTGCGCTCGTGAACCAATAAGCTGATCAACCAATAATGCAATTGTTTGCCCATTATTGGCCTTAATCATTAATACTGGTAGCGAATACATCATCCCACTTAAACGTGGAATAGGTTGATTACCAACAAATTCAGATAAATAGCGTAATGGATAGCGTTTATTTTCAAATTCAAAGAACTCTTGTGCACTTCCAAAATACTGTTCTAATGATGTTGGTGAAACTCGAACAATTCGATCGATTTGAGCTAACGGAATTGCAAATTGTTGATCAGCAACTTTAACCATTAAGGCATCACTAACAGCTACTGTGGTTGGAACACGTATGGTAAAGATTGTTCCTTGTCCATAAACAGAGTCAACACTTACATGTCCGCCCAAAGCTTTAATATCACTTTGTACAACATCAAGTCCTACACCACGACCTGAAATCTGAGTGACTTGATCGGCTGTACTTAACCCAGGATGGAAAATCAACTGCAAAATATCTTGATGTTCTAATACTTGTTCAGAATTAATCAAACCAGATAATAGGGCCTTTTGACGGACTTTCTCGATATCAATACCTCGACCATCATCTTTAAACGTAACAATAACATCCGTACCTTGACGGTGAATATTTAGTTCAATACGTCCAGTTTCTGGTTTTTGTGCTTGTTCACGTTGCACACGATCTTCCAGACCATGGTCAATTGCATTTCGAAGCATGTGCTCAAGCGGTGTAACTAAACGCTCTAGCATTGTCCGGTCTAGCTCACCTTCCGTATTATTAACAAAAAGCTCTGCTGGTCGATCTAATGCAGTAGAAGTCTGTCTTACAATTCGTTGTAAACGAGGTAGCAATCGAGAGAATGGCACTAAACGTGTTCGCATTAGCCCTTCTTGAATTTCAGCCTGAATACGTGATTGCTGTACCAATAAACTTTCGGTATCTCTGATTTTTTCCGATAAAGTATTTTTGAAATCCACTAAGTCCGATGCAGATTCGGCAAGTGATTTCGATAATTGATTCAATGAAGAATATTGATCCATCTCTAGAGGATCAAATTCGGTATAACGAGAGTGCTCAATACCGTGTTTTGCAATAATCTGGGTTTCTAATTCACCTTCCATTCGACGTAACTGGTCTGCAAGTCGTTGAATGGCTAATTCCATTTCCACAAGCGTATGACCAAATTGGCTAAGATCCATTTCAATGCGTGAACGGTTAATCGAATTTTCACCAGACAAATCAATCATTTTCTCAATTAAGTCTGCTGAAACACGGATCATCTCATTATTTTGTTCAAGATGCTGGGTTTGTTCCCATGCACCCATCATTGGCGGTGGTTCTGTACCATCACCTTGCACAAAACTCATTACAGGTTCCGTGCCAAATAGATCAGTTCTAGTCAATTTACTCGGAATTTGAATTGCCGTTTCAATAAACTGAATATTTTCTAAACTATGCTGCAAGCCATCGAAGTGTTGATAATTTTGCTTAAAAATTGCCTCTTTTAGCCAGACAATTGCACTCTCTAATAAGTTGTCATAAATATTTGAGCTAAAATGATAAAGCGCAAATTTTTCAAAAGCATTCTCAAGTTGATAAGCAATTGCTTGCACAGTTTCTAGTCCCAACATACGGGAACCACCCTTCAAACTGTGCACTGCTCTTTGTAGCTGAAGTAAGATACTACGATTGGTACGCTGCTCAAACCACTGCTTTAATAGATGATCGGCCATCTCTAAAAGCTCGGCCGCTTCCTCCATAAATGTCTGCTCGACAACAGAATCAATATCCTGATCTTGGATACTGTCTGTGTAGCCTTCTGCATCAAAAACTTGTAATTCTGTGTGCTCAACAAGTCGAGTATTAGACTCAACAATCTGCTCAAAATTAGAAGTTAACTCATCGAGATTTAAAGCAGTATCATGTATAGCTTCTTGCTGTAATACTTCAACATTTAATTCTGATACAACATCTGTTTCAGACTCAACTTGCATCTCTTTAACAACAGAACCAAGTGACTCATATAACTTACCGGCATTCTTAAGCGCTTGAATTGTATAAGAAGCCGCATAATCTAGGTGCTGCTCACGTACTATTTGTAGACGGTCAGCTAAATCATCTTGAATCAGACGGATAAAATCAATAAGAGCAGATGAAGCAACCAACTGTCTTTGAATTATGCGCTCATAAATACTTTCTAATTCATGTGCAATTAAACCAATATAATTTGCCTGAATCATATTTGCCCCACCTTTTAAGGTATGCAAATAACGCATCAGATTATTAAGAGCAGCAAAGTTCTCTTGATCATTAACCCAAATATTAAGATCTGTATCCATTCCTTCAAGCAACTCATCGGCTTCTTCAAGAAAAATATCTAACAGTTCTGGATCAAAATAACGATTTACGTGCTCAGTAGTCATGAACTGGCGATCTAAATGCATAGTCTGACTCATTGTTACATGATCAGTTAATACACTTTCGATAGATACCGGAGATTCATGTGATGTTTGTTCTAAATCAACACTGAATAACGACTCAACAACATCCTGATTATCTAATGGTTCAGAATTAAGGCTTGGAATATGTTGGGTATATAGTTTTAGCTCTTCCAAAACATTTTGGTGTTGCTCAATAATACTAACTCGTTGACCCGCAGCTAATGCGTCAAATAACTGAATTAATTGTTGATGTGCTTTCTGATAAATTTCAAAAACATAATCTGATTGCAATAAGTCAGGTCGATCAAGCAATACATCATAGCTATCTTTTAGTTGGTTCGTATATTCATATAAACCAACCATGGCCTGAGACTGAGTATGTTGCAGTAACAAGTCAGCTTGTTCACTTAATCGTTCAAGATAGTGAGGAAACTCAGAACGAATTCCCTTCTCAAAATCTAGCTCTGCATCAAGTAATTCTGAAACATTGAGCTGTAACAGCTGAGATACCAGACCATGTGGAGGCATGAGTGGGCTTGAATGCTCCCCATGCTGCTCCATATACGCATCCCAAACCTGATTGAATTGTTTCAGGTCAGAATCTAATTGGTCATTAGAGCAGTGTGCAGCTAATAGATCTAAACAATTTCGAATAAACTTTCTGTAATCACGGAGTAATAATATCTCTTCTGAATGAGAAGAAAGTTCTTCTTGTAATAAGATTTTGAATAAATGCTCAACCTTCGTACTAGCATCAAAAATTGCTTCTACCTGAGCCATTGCCGAGCTACCGCGCAATGTATGTAACGCACGTATGAGCGCATTATAACTTTCGTGCTGATGTATTTCTTGTTCTAAAAATTGATCAATGGTCGCTAAGTGCTCTTCCGCTTCTTCCATAAATAAAACTAAGGTTTCAGCAAGATTATGTTCACTTTCTATCGTGGTTTCTAGAATTAAATTATCTGACACCGGCTCTAAATCATTCACCTCTAAACCAGTCTTAGTTTCCGCAGTGAGAGTATCAGACAATAATAAAAGTTCTTCTAAAGCAGGCTCTAAACTTTGCTGTTGTTGTAATTGTTGTCCCAATAAAATAAGAGGTCTAAAATCTACTGCATGTTCCTTTTTAGATTTAAAGTCATCTACTAATTTAAAGAAATAGAACTTAAATACCAACTGAACATATTGTTGGATGTTAGGAGTTAATGTGAGACTCTCATTGATAATCCGATTAAGCGTATCTTCTACAGTCCAAGCAAGCTCAGCAGAGGATTTCGCTGCAATCATTCGCCCTGAACCTTTCAAGGTATGAAAATGGCGACGGATCTCAGTCAGCGTAGCAACATTTTTAGATTGCATCCATTCATGAATCAGAGATTGCAATTCAACAAAAATTTCTTCAATTTCTTCAACGAAGATATCAATAAATTCAGCATCTTGTTGAGAATAGCTATCTTCCGGTAGCATCATTGCTTCAGTTAAAGTTTTTAATATTTCTTTCATAGCAAAGGCTTCTTTTGCTTGTCTCCTAAATGGAGAAAAACGACAGAGTCAACACCAGATAAATAGCTGTGTCCCCAATATTTACCTAGCGTTCTTAATACTTTTTAAAAGGATAGCTATTATAGAAACAGCTATCCTCGTCCCCAATTTAATCAGGTAATTTAAAGTCCGTTACCGATTCACGTAATGACTCTGCCATATTTGCTAATTCAGAAACCGAACGTGCTGTATCGAATGTTGCAGTTGTCGTTTGCGAAGTAATTTCTTGTACGACGGTCATAGTTGTCGCAATATGACTCGCAGATGCAGACTGAAGTTTTGCTGCATCAGAAATGCTGGCCATTAAGTTTGCCAAGTCACCAGATACTTTTTGAATCTCGTCCAAGGCAATACCCGCATCTTTTGCCAAGTTCGCTCCGCGTACAACCTCAGTTGTTGTTTGTTCCATTGAAATAACAGCTTCGTTAGTATCGGTCTGAATTGTTTTAACCAGAGTTTCGATCTGTTTAGTTGCCGATGCTGAACGTTCAGCAAGACGCTGTACTTCATCTGCAACCACGGCAAAACCACGTCCTGCCTCACCTGCCATAGATGCTTGAATTGCTGCATTTAATGCAAGAATGTTTGTTTGGTCCGCAATGTCGTTAATTAACGATACGATGTTACCAATTTCTTGTGAAGACTCACCCAAACGTTTAATACGTTTAGAGGTTTCTTGAATCTGTTCACGAATCGTGTCCATACCTTCAATTGAACGGTTTACCACTTGTGCGCCATTAGAAGCAATTTGTACCGAACGTTCTGCTACCTCGGTAGACTCCGATGCATTTGAAGATACTTGGTCAATTGATTGCGCCATTTCATTCATTGCAGTTGATGCGCCAGCAATCTCTTGTGCCTGATGCTCTGATGCTTCTGCCAACTGGTTAGTAATATTCTGTGTATCATGCGTATAGCGGGCAACTTCCTGAGAAGTTTCATGAATTCGGGATACAAGATCACGTAATTGGTCAATCGCAAAGTTAATCGAGTCGGCAATCGCTCCCGTAAAGTCTTCAGATACCGTTGCATATGAACGCAAGTCACCGTCTGCCAAGTCAGCGATTTCATCTAGTAAACGTAAAATCGCGTTTTGGTTACGGTCATATTCTTCTTGCAAGGTAGCTACACGTTGTTTATCTGCTTTACTACGAAGTGATAAAAGCTTTAAGACTGAACTAATTAAACCAAGAAGTGATAATGTGAGAAGAGCAACTAAAGCAAAGGCCTTCCAACCATATTGTGTTTTCTCAGAAAGATCACCCAATACAGATAACATTTCATCAGATTCCGACAAAATCTCGCCTGATGACTGACGTACGTTTACAATCTGATCTGTATGTTTAAGAACTGATGCCGCTGCAGATTTTAAAACTTTATCATATTCAGATTTAATACCTTCCAAAGACTCACGTACTTCCGGAGACTCAACTCTAGCAACACCCAATTCAGCATTTCCGTTTAACTGTGCATTTAAATACACACCAAACGTCTCAATATCCACACCAAAGTCATGTGCTGAGGTCTGAGAGTTTTCAGTACCAACCAAAACAGTGTTAATAGAGCGTAAAATACGTTCTGCAATAAATACTTGGTTCTTAGCAATAATCACCTGACTACTTGGGGCTTTTTCGCGAACCATCTTATCAACCATCAAGTTATATTCGGCCTGAATCTCTGGAATAGAATCACTAATCGAGATATTCATGTTATATAACTGATTAATTACGTCTTGATGTGACGAGATCAAGTTAATGTCATACGACAAAGCTTTCCACAGAACTGCAACCTTTTTGTATTCTTTTGAAGATGTACCGTGAATATTTTCAACATCTTTGATATTTTCTGCAAAAAGTTTATTTGATTCCGCTAACTCTTTCATAGCTTTAGGTGAACCAGAAGCCGTTGCCTCAGTAGCCTGTCTAGAAATTGTTTGTGACAATAAACGCAACTCACCCAAACTACGTGTTAATTCGTTATGTCGAGGTACGCTATAAAATAAATAAACGAGAGAAGTTAAAGCAAATACCAAACATAACAACGCTACATAAAGGATAGGCTTGGACTTTTCACTTTCCCCAAATAAACTGGCGTATTGCTCAATTCCTGACTGGATTTTTGCAATAAAATTGAGTCCCGATTTTTCGGACGCAACACGATTGCCGCCTTTCTTTTTAAGCTTAAAGCCCATAGCTTCTCCCCAGAAAATACTCTGTTTTTCACAGCGTAAAAAATTAGTTTATAAATTTTGTCGATGCATTCATGTAATGTGGGTTTTGCAATAAACGACTAAATAAAAAGACATGCCAATGCTGGTTATGTTGATGAAAATAACCTTGGCAATAATCTTTTAGGTTTTCCTCTAAGTCTAAGCTTTGAGAAAAAAAACTTTTTTTATTAAAGTGCTGAATCCCCAAGACCTGATCCACAACCAACCCCACATACTGGTCGTGATGACTAATACATAACACTTTTTGGGCAGACGAAAATATACTTCGTTGCCCTGAAATAAAATGAGGCAAATCAGAAACTGAAAGCAATCTTCCTCGAATGTTCGCTAAACCTTTTACCCAACTTTGAGCATTTGGAACTGGCGTATATTTCGGTGGATAGATAACTTCTGACACTTCCCCAAGTGGTGCGACGAAGTATTGCCCTCTCATTTCAAAAGCAATCCCTGACCATCGCTGTGCTTCATTTTGAACTGAAGCGTAATTCTTATTACCCCGTTTAGACAAACGAAGTAACTCGATAAATCCATTCGCTGCCATACTCGATCCTATAAAACGGGCAGATAATCCCGTTATTTATGTTTTTATGGATGGATGAGTTAATTTAGAAATTGTTTAATTACATCAATCAATTGCTTTTCTTCAATAGGTTTAATCAAATAATCGATTGCACCTTGACGCTTGCCCCATACTCGGTCAGTTGCCTGATCTTTAGTACTCACAATCACAACTGGAATATGCTTAGTGTCTTCATCGCGGGTAATCTGGCGTGTTGCCTGAAAACCATTTACCCCAGGCATAACAACATCCATTAACACTAAGTCAGGCTGTTCGGCTTTTGCTAAAGTTACACCATCTGCGCCATTAGATGCTTCAAGTACATCATAGCCATGCTTGGTTAGAATTTCTCTAAAACGATAAGTTTCTGTTGGTGAGTCATCAACAATAAGAATACGTGCCATTTCTTTGCCCTTAAATTACTTAATTATGAACTTACATGATTACGAATCGCGTTTAACAATTCGTCTTTGCTAAAAGGTTTCGTCAAGTATTCATCTGAACCTACCACACGCCCTTTTGCCTGATCAAATAAACCATCTTTACTAGAGAGCATGATAACGGGAATGTTCTGATAATTTTGAGAGTTTTTAATCAAAGCGCAAGTTTGATAACCGTCTAAACGAGGCATCATGATATCGACAAAAACAATATCTGGATTTGCCTCTGCAATTTTGGACAAAGCTTCAAATCCATCCACCGCAGTAATCACTTCACAGCCTTCTCGCTGTAATAAAGTTTCGGCTGTTCGGCGAATGGTTTTTGAGTCATCAATTACCATTACTTTCAGATTTTGGAATGCATCTTCCATTTAATCTTCCATCCCCATAAATATAAAATATAAATGCAATTTAACTTAAATTTGTTTTTACGCATTTATACGCATTTTTAACATATCTCACAGTCTATTTTCAATGAGGCATTTTTGTCTACTTTCTCATTTATAAACAATAACTTTTAACCTCATCACACTTTAATTAAAATTATCATTTTTTTTATAATGACTATATTTTTATTCAGCTAAATAATAACTAATATATTAAAGATTAATTATTTAAAAATAAGCAATTTAGCTTTCTTTTTTTGGGGATATTCAATGAATAATCGGATGAAATATGCCTTTTATAGGAATTGCTTGTCTGTATCTATAGGCATTATTTCCTTCGGTTCACTCTGTTTTTCAACGACCTTAGCTCTAGCGGATAATTATAAAGTGGTCTGGTATCGTTATTATGATCAACACGGTACGGCCAATATCAGTACATCTGTCACTCCTGCTCACATTCGTTATGGTTATGAAGTTCTAGATCAAAATATGCAGGTGATTAAAAGAAACCACTCTTATAGTGCCGAGGCTGATTTAAATCAATCAGGACAACGAGCATTATCGGCACGGCATAGAGAACTAGATATCAAATTAAAAAATGCTTATAGCAATAGTAAGACAGCCATGCTTAAAAGAGATCAAGCATTACTTGCTATAAAGAAGCAAATTAACTATCAAGAGGAACAACTCGACCAGTTACAACAAGACAAAATTTTATTTAAGCGTCAAGAAATGGAATATTTCAGAAAGAGAGAAGTCATTCCTGAACGACATAAGACTTTGATTGAAAACAATCTAAATAATATTTACAGAGTCAAACAGACACTTGAAACACTTTCCAAGAATTATAAACGTACCAATAGCGAGTATGAAAACATTATCGAACGTTTAAAAAAGCTTGAATAACTGTAAAGGTTTATCAAGAATAGGGGCAAAATAAAATTTGAATTATAGGATGATGCTGTATGCACAAGATGCATCTCACCCCTTCCACTATTTTTAAACTGAGTATTATTAGTTTATGTTTGATTTTAGCTGCATGTAATCAGCAAGAAACCAATAAAACAACGGCATCAGCCCCAGCAAAAATTGCACTCATTCCTCAAGACCTGATTGCAGTTAAAGAAGGAGCACTTGACTCTCAAACTGCATTTACAGGAACCATCCGTGCGGTTCAGCAAAGTTCAATTCAGGCTCAAGTGAGTGCCACGGCGGCGACTGTAACTACAAATGTTGGTCAACAGGTACAAAAAGGCCAAGTTTTAGTGAGATTGAATAATCAAGACAATGTTGCACGATTAGCACAAGCGCGCGCTAACCTCGCATCAGCTCAGTCACAAGCTGAACTTGCACGCAATTTAATGAACCGAAAGCAAAGACTTTTTAATCAAGGATTTATTGCTCGTGTCGAGTTTGAACAGAGTCAGGTTGACTATAAAGGGCAACTTGAAAGTGTAAAGGCTCAACAAGCGAATGTTGATATTGCTCGTAAGGCTGATCAAGACGGCATTATTACTAGTCCAATTTCAGGCGTCATTACTAAACGACAAGTCGAACCTGGTCAGACTGTATCAGTTGGTCAAACATTATTTGAAATCGTAAATCCAGACCAACTTGAAATACAAGCCAAGTTACCAATTGAACAGCAGTCTGCTCTTAAAGTGGGTAGTAGTATTCAATATCAGATTCAGGGAAATTCTAAACAGTTAAATGCGACGCTTACACGTATTTCACCTGTTGCAGATCAAGACAGCCGACAAATCGAATTCTTTGCCGCTCCTAAAGAAAAAATTGATTCGTTAAGCATTGGCGCTTTCATTAATGGAAATATTCTCCGCAATGACACTCAGCAAGGCCAAACGATTCCTTTAGACAGCATTCAAAATATGCAACATGATCCTTTTGTATGGGTGGTACGTAATCAAACCATTCAAAAAGTTAAAATTCGTGTGATTGAACAGCGCTATAACGACAATATTGCTTTAGTTGATGGCCTACAACGCACAGATCTAGTGAGCCGTATTCAATTTGAAGATTCCGACATTAATAAAAAAGTGACGGTTACAACCGAAAAAAATAAATAAGGTAGCAAATAGCATATGTGGTTTACTCGAATCAGTGTGAAATACCCCGTTTTTACTATTATGATGATGCTCAGCTTAATGGTACTCGGGTTAGCTTCTTGGAAACGTATGACGGTGGAAGAGTTTCCGAACGTCGATTTCCCATTCGTAGTAGTGACTACGCAATATGCTGGTGCTTCACCTGAAGCTGTCGAATCAGATATTACAAAAAAACTCGAAGATCAGATCAATACAATTTCAGGGATTAAACAAATCACTTCACGCTCAAGTGAAGGCTTTTCAATGATTGTGGCTGAGTTTAATCTCGACACTTCATCGGCCCTTGCAGCACAAGATGTTCGTGACAAAATTGCTCCGGTCACAGCCCAATTTCGTGATGAAATTGATACACCGATTGTACAACGTTACGATCCCTCTTCTAGCCCGATCATGTCAGTTGTATTTGAATCAAATAGCATGAGTCTGGCTCAACTAAGTTCATATGTAGATAAACGTATTGTGCCGCAGCTTAAAACCGTGTCTGGTGTCGGTAATGTGAATTTATTGGGGGATGCCAAACGGCAAATACGAATAAAAATTCTTCCTGAGCAATTGCAAAGTTACGGCATTGGCATTGATCAGGTCATTAATACGCTAAAAAATGAAAATATTGAAGTTCCCGCAGGAACCTTACAACAAAAGAATTCTGAACTGGTTGTACAGATTCAATCAAAGGTTATTCATCCACTTGCTTTTGGTGATTTGGTGATTGCCAATAAAAATGGTTCACCAATTTTTCTAAAGCAAGTTGCAACGATTGAAGATACTCAAGCCGAACTACAATCAAGCGCATTTTATAATGGAAGAACAGCGGTCTCTGTCGATATTTTAAAGAGTTCCGATGCCAATGTAATTCAGGTTGTCGATAAAACTTACCAAACTTTAGAGAAATTAAAAACACAAATGCCTGCGGGTTTAAACTACAAAGTTGTGGCCGACAGCTCCAAAGGAATTCGCGCTTCAATTAAAGATGTGACCCGTACCATTATTGAAGGTGCTGCCTTAGCAGTTTTAATTGTTCTATTATTTTTAGGCTCTTTCCGCTCTACCATTATTACAGGCTTAACCTTACCGATTACTTTGCTAGGAACCTTAACTTTCATTTGGGCTTTTGGTTTCAGCATTAATATGATGACGCTATTAGCCCTATCACTCAGTATTGGGCTCTTAATTGATGATGCGATTGTGGTTCGGGAAAACATTGTAAGACATACTGAACTTGGCAAAGATCATGTGACTGCTGCCCTAGAAGGCACAAAAGAAATTGGTTTAGCTGTACTCGCAACCACTCTTACTATTGTAGCCGTATTTTTACCTGTCGCCTTCATGGGTGGGTTGATTGGACGTTTCTTTTATCAGTTTGGCGTAACGGTGAGTACAGCCGTTTTAATTTCAATGTTTATTAGTTTTACGCTCGATCCAATGCTCTCTGCTCACTGGAAAGATCCGGTTAAGAAAAAAGATAATTGGCTACAACGCTTTTTTAACCATATTTCTAATGTGTTAGATCGACTTACTCATGTTTATGAAAAGCTCTTAAAGCTGGCTTTACGTTTCCGTTTCATCACAGTCATTATTGCAATTGTTTCATTATTTGCTGCACTAGGACTGTCTAAACTAATTGGAACTGAGTTTGTACCTACCCCAGATAAAGGTGAAGTTCGTATTCAGTTCGAAACTCCTGTAGATGCTTCTTTGGAATATACCCAAGCGAAATTACATCAAGTCGATCAAATTATTAGACAGTTCCCCGATGTGGTTTCTACTTATGGCGTGGTCAACAGTGAAGTAGACTCTGGTAAAAACCATGCAGGTTTAGGCGTGACCTTAAAGCCAAAACAAGAACGTAGCTCAGATTTGAATACACTCAACAATGAGTTCCGTGATCGTTTGCAAAGTGTAGCGGGTATTCGAGTGACTTCTGTTGCAGCAGCGCAAGATTCTGTCTCTGGCGGACAAAAGCCAATCATGATCTCTATTAAAGGATCTGACCTAAATGAGCTACAGAAAATTTCAGATCGTTTTATTGCTGAAATGGAAAAAATTAAAGGTGTAGTTGATTTAGAAAGCTCATTGAAAGAACCAAAGCCGACTCTAGGTGTCCATATTAATCGTGTACTGGCAAGTGACTTAGGCTTATCTGTTTCTCAGATTGCCAACGCTATTCGCCCATTAATTGCGGGTGATAATGTCACAACTTGGGAAGATCGCGATGGCGAAAATTATGATGTGAATGTACGTTTAAATGAAAATAAACGTATGCTTCCACAAGATGTGCAGAATCTATATCTCAATTCCAATAAGACCAATGCGACTGGGCAAAATATATTAGTTCCACTTAGCGCAGTTGCAACAACCGAAGAAAAACTCGGTGCTTCACAAATTAACCGACGTGATCTTGAGCGTGAAGTACTGATTGAGGCAAATACCTCAGGACGACCTAGTGGTGACATTGGTCAAGACATCGATAAAATGCAAAAGGCTTTTAAACTACCTGCTGGATATACATTTGATACTCAAGGGGCAAATGCCGACATGGCTGAATCTGCTGGATATGCATTAACAGCCATTACCCTTTCAATTGTGTTTATCTATATTGTTTTAGGTTCTCAGTTTAATAGCTTTATTCATCCTGCTGCAATTATGACCTCTTTACCATTGTCACTTATTGGTGTTTTTCTTGCCCTATTCTTGTTCAAAAGTACACTAAACCTATTTTCGATTATCGGTATTATCATGTTGATGGGGCTCGTCACCAAAAATGCGATTTTGCTTATCGACTTTATTAAGAAAGCAATGGATCAGGGTGTAAGCCGTTACGATGCTATTTTACAAGCGGGTAAAACTCGTTTACGTCCAATTTTAATGACAACAAGTGCCATGGTGATGGGGATGGTTCCTCTAGCTTTAGGTCTTGGTGAAGGCGGTGAGCAAAGCGCACCAATGGCTCACGCTGTGATTGGGGGAGTAATTACCTCTACCCTATTGACTCTTGTGGTTGTACCCGTCATTTTCACTTATCTAGATGACTTGAAAAACTTTATGCTGCGTCAAACTCGACGATTCATGTCATAATGCAGCGATTATCGTATAATCTGCGTTTTTATAACGCTTAACTTTTAGGACTTTTTCCATGCGCGCAAGCCGCTTTTTATTTGCAACGTTGAGAGAAACCCCAAATGATGCTGAAGTGATTTCACACCAGCTCATGTTACGTGCGGGGATGATTCGTAAATTGGCATCTGGTTTATATACATGGCTGCCGATGGGAACACGTGTGCTTAAAAAAGTAGATGCGATTGTTCGTGAAGAAATGAACCGCTCAGGCGCAATGGAAGTATTCATGCCCGTGACTCAACCCGCAAGTCTTTGGGAAGAATCGGGTCGATATGAACAATATGGTCCTGAATTATTACGCTTTAAAGATCGTCATACGAACCCATTCGTACTTGGGCCAACGCATGAAGAAGTTATTACAGACATGGCGCGTAACGAACTTAAAAGTTATAAGCAACTTCCTGTAAATTTCTATCAAATTCAAACCAAATTCCGTGATGAAATTCGTCCACGTTTTGGTGTAATGCGTTCACGTGAGTTCATCATGAAAGATGCTTATTCTTTCCATGCAACTCAAGAATCATTACAAGAAACTTATGACGTGATGTACGACACTTATAGCCGTATTTTCACTCGCTTAGGTTTAGATTTCCGTCCAGTTCAAGCTGATACAGGCTCTATTGGTGGTTCAGCTTCACACGAATTCCACGTATTGGCTGCTAGTGGTGAAGATGACATCGCATTTTCAACTGAGTCTGATTATGCAGCAAACGTTGAAATGGCTGAGGCTGTTTTAGTTGGTGAACGCGCAGCGCCAACACAAGAATTTAAATTGGTTGAAACACCAAACCAAAAAACGATTGATGATGTTTGCCAATTCTTAAATGCTGATCCAAAGCAATCTGTTAAAGCATTATTGGTTCAAGGCGTTGCTGATGAAAAAGGTAATGTTCCTGTCGTTGCTCTATTTGTACGTGGCGACCACGAACTTAATGAGATTAAAGCTGAGAAGCATCCTTTAGTTGCGGCTCCTCTTACTTTTGCAACTGAAGAACAACTTCAAGCATTTGGTTTAACTGCTGGCTTTACTGGTCCACAAGGTTTAGTCGAAAAAGGTTTGACTGTTATTGTTGACCGTGCTGCATCTGTTCTTTCTGACTTTGTTGCTGGTGCAAATGAAGCGGACAAACATGCAGTTGGCGTAAACTGGGAACGTGATGCGCAAATTAGCGAAGTTTTTGATTTACGTAATGTGGTTGAAGGCGATCCATCTCCAGATGGCAAAGGCACACTACAAATTAAACGTGGTATTGAAGTAGGTCATATTTTCCAGCTTGGTACTAAATACTCTGAAGCTTTAGGCTGTAAAGTTCTAGGTGAAGATGGCAAACCATTTACAGTAACCATGGGATGTTACGGTATTGGTGTAACACGTGTTGTTGCAGCTGCAATTGAACAAAACTACGATGATAAAGGTATTATCTGGCCTCAAGCCATTGCACCTTTTGAAATTGCCATTGTTCCAATGAATGCGCACAAATCACCACGTACTCTTGAAGCAGCAGAATCACTTTATGCAGAACTTCAAGCTCAAGGTTTTGACGTATTACTTGACGATCGTAATGAACGCCCAGGCGTTAAATTCTCTGACCTTGAATTAATGGGTATTCCACACCGTATTGTTATTGGTGAAAAAGGTCTTGATGCAGGTACTTTTGAATATAAAGGCCGCCGAGATACTGAAGCGAGCAATTTAACGAAAGAAGAGCTTTTAGCTAAGTTAGCACGTTAATAAATACTAAATAAAAAAGCAGCTTCGAAAAGCTGCTTTTTTTTAACTCAATCTTATGCCTGAACCGTTAAGTCTTTGATATTGGTTGATGAACCATTGTTTTTAACCGACTCAATTCCTTTATCTCGTGAAGCTTCACTTGCATAGAACTGACTCGTGCCAATAATTTGATGATTTGCAGCTTTTAAATTGAAGTAAGGTTTCCCATTCTTTGCAGTTAAACGCTCATATCGGGCGTCATCACCACTATTTTTCTGAATTGATTCAATACCATTTACAGCAGAGGCTTTTGCCTTATATAGCTCGCTATTTAAAATAGGTTCACCATTACCTGCCTTTAGGATAAAGCGATATTGTCCATCACTCGCTTGTGAAATTTCGTACCATCCTGCCATAAAAACCTCATTTTTTTGTTGGTGTGGGTATGACTTTCGTTATTATTCTGGACGAAAGTTTTTTGTTATTAATAACAATATAAAGCCGCAAACATTCCTTGAATAGCCCATTTTTTATACTTTTTCGTAATAAAATTAGAATGATGTTAGAAATTTAAAAAGCAGAGATATAAACATCTATCTCTGCTGAAATGTAATAATAATTAACAGTTTAAGCTTTTTTTACAAATTCAGATTTTAATTTCATCTGACCAATGCCATCAATTTTGCAATCAATATTATGGCCATCACTTGCATCTGGAACTAAACGAATCGTTTTTACCTTTGTACCGACTTTAACGACTGAAGATGAACCTTTAATTTTTAAGTCTTTAATTACAGTGACGCTGTCGCCATCAGCTAATACATTTCCATTCGCATCTTTAATAATTTCTTGTTCTTCGGTAAGCGATGCTTCCCCTTCTTTCCACTCATGTGAACATTCAGGACAAATCAATAAGTCGCCATCTTGGTAAGTATATTCTGATTGGCATTTTGGGCAGTTTGGCAAAGACATGAAAAAAATCTCAAAAAGTATATTATGCGAGATACAACTCATTTTTTAAAGTTTTAAATAAAAGACTTTTACCAAAAAAAAATTTATATATTCATTTTAAGATTTTACTTAATAAATATTCTTTCAAAATAATTGCATGGTTATTTTCAACATCTTTTGCTGAATATAAAAACGTAACTGTATGCTCATCTACAATCTTTTGCAGTTCTTCAACTGCGGAGTTGGTTTCAAGCTCTTTTAAATAACGCTGCTTAAATTCTTCCCAATGATCTGGCGTTGCAGCATGGAACCATTTTCTAAGTTCAGTTGAAGGAGCCACTTCTTTTAGCCACAAATCTAAATGAGCATTCTCTTTACTAATTCCCCTGCTCCATAGGCGGTCAACCAAAATTCGCTTACCGTCACTAGGGTCGGCCTTTTCATAAATTCTTTTAATATGTATATCCATCGTTTTTCTCTGCATATTGTTCATATTTTGAAGTTATAAAATTATTCTATATTTTATTCATTTAGAATAAAGCTCAAAAAGAAAAAGTGAGCAGAAATAAATCTACTCACTTTTCTATGTGGCTCTAAAAAATAACTTTTTATTGGTCGGGAATTTCAGCTTCAACTAATAATGTGAGTAAAGATAGTGATTCTTGCCATCCTAAATAGCAGGCTTCTACAGGAATAACTTCAGGTATTCCTTCTTGTGTAATGTGCACTTCTGTACCCACCATTACCGTTTTTAATGTAATAGTGACTTGCATAGTTCCGGGTAAATTTGGATCATCGAATTGATCGTTGTAGCGAATTAATTCATTTGGAATTAATTCCACATATGTTCCACCAAAAGCATGTGTTAAACCTGTTGAAAAATTGGTAAAACTCATTTTGTATGAGCCACCAACATTTGCATCAAAACTATGAACCTTGGCAGTAAAACCATGAGGTGGCAGCCACTTTACTAAAGCATCTGGATCTAAAAATGCACGATAGACTCGCTCGGCTGGAGCCTTAAACACACGATGAAATTTTACTGTTCCTGTTGTCATCGTATTCTCCTTATTTTAATTTTCCTAAAATTATTGAAATTATCGTTATTAGCTTAAACCTTTCAATTTATCCAAACGTATATTTTTGGTGTTTTTTCAAACTAAAAAGCGATGTGCAGAACAAAATCAATTTACGAAAACTATGGCTGATTTTTTAGTAAAAATGGAGCAAAATAGTCAGCAATCATAAAGAAACATATTGAACTTGAGATTAATCATGAGTCTGCTCGCTTTCTCCTCATATGCTTTAAACGGTGTAGATGCACAAAAGTTTTTACAAGGCCAAGTTACTGTAGATACTGAACGTTTAGCTGAAAATACAACTCGCTATACAGCTATTTGTGATCTTAAAGGTCGTATTCATTTTGGCTTATGGCTAAAGAAAATTAATGCTGAAAGTTTTGAAATTGTAGTTACTCAAGATCAAGCTGAAGAATTTGCCAAACACATTAAAAAGTATGGCGCCTTTTCAAAAATGACCTTAAGCGAACAAGGCATTGTGTTCCCAAAAGTAGTGAATCATCAAACTGAGTTCACGACGACTGAAACTGATATTTCTGAATGGCAAAAACAAGCCATTATGACTGGTCAAGCTTGGATTACACAGACAACTGAACATGAATTCCAACCACAGGAATTACGTTTACATCAACGTGAAGGCGTCAATTATGACAAGGGCTGTTACTTAGGCCAGGAAATTGTGGCACGCCTTTGGTTTAAAGCAAAACCAAAACACTGGTTACATCTTGTGCAAGGTACAGGTGAAGCACCAGCTTCAGCAACTCAATTAAATAACGATGTAGAAGTCGTTAATAGTATTGCAAATGATGAAGGCTATGTTGCTTTAGTTGTAGCTAAACCTGCTGCTCTTCAAGAGTTAGGGCTTCAAGTTCTTGAGTTACCAGAAGCTTTAAGTGGCGACGTAGCAAGACCACAATAATAACTTTTATTAGTTAAAACTGCCCACTGCTAAGTTAGTGGGCTTTTTTATAGATACAAAACACTAATGATTTCATTATATTAGAACGTCAATTTTTTAAGCTTTATATGCCATCATTAGCCCTGTTGTAATTCAAGAGAAAAAAGATGAAAACTAAACTTGCTACACTCATGTTGGGTCTGGCTATTTTCGGTTCTGCTCACGCTGATGTTAAAACACTTGAACAAAATCTTAAGACGAATTATCCCGATTTGCCTGTAAAAGGTGTTTATCAATCTCCTGTACAAGGCATTTATGAAGTGTATACAAGCGGCCGCATTGTCTATACAAACCAAGATGCGAAGTACTTCTTTGTTGGTAATTTAGTCGACATCAAACAACAAAAAAATATGACTGAAGAAAGAATTGCCGAATTGGGTAAGATTGACGTTAAAAGTTTGCCATTAAATCAGGCCATTAAATATGTAAAAGGTAAAGGCGAACGTACGATCTATATCTTTAGTGACCCTGATTGCCCATATTGCCAGCGTCTAGAACAAAATATGGCTGGGGTTGATAACGTAACGGTATATGTATTCCTTTATCCTCTCACCAGTTTGCATCCAAATGCTGAAAAAGTTTCAAATCAAATCTGGTGTTCAAAAAATCCGTCAGAAGCTTGGACAAACTACATGCTTAATCGCAAATTGCCGACGAGTAGCAAGAGTTGCTCAAGCCCAATTCAGAAAAATATCGCTTTAGGTCAAAAATTAAATATCGATGGAACACCTACCCTGTTCTTGCAAGATGGCCAAAGACTCTCTGGCGTACCAACTGATGCCAAGCAAATTGAAGCACTACTTCAGTCAGCAAAATAACAATATTACCCACTCCGTTTTATGAATGTGGGTGGGTATTTTTCTCCACAATTTGCCCAAAGTGCAGTGCTTTATATACAAATCGGCTGTTTACTTTCATCAATCAATATTTATGATGAGAAATTGAAACTCTTTCATGCATCAATGGATTGATGTAGCTACGAAGTAAAAGGTTAAAAAGAAATGAAGAAATTACTAATCGCAAGCCTAATCACCCTTTCAAGTGCATCAATTTTTGCAGCTGATAACACAGCGACTGCTGCGAAAACCGATGTTTTCAAACAAGCTGAACAACTCTATGCAGCAAAAAATTATTCTGCTGCATTTCAGGAAATGCAACGCTTAGCTCAATCAGGTAATGCCCAAGCTATCTATAACTTAGGCTATATGACTCAAATGGGCCAAGGTACAGCAAAAGACTCTTCTAAAGCCCTTAAATACTATGAAGACGCTTCAAATAAAGGCTATGCCCAAGCAAGTTATACGCTTGCACAAATTTATGAGACTGGTGAATTAGGCGTTGCTAAAGATAGCAATAAATTCAGTCAATATGTTCAAAAGGCATCTGCTCAAGGTTCTGATGATGCAACTGTAAAAATTGCGACGATTTTATTTGCTCAGAAAAAACCGCAGTCACATCAAATCGCCCTGCAAAAATTGGCACCTTTAATTCGAAAAGGCAACTACCCTGCGATTCAGGTCAAAGCACTTTACGATATTAGCCAAGGGGTTGAAAATAAAAATCCTTTAATGAAACGCCAAGGCATTGAGGCTTTACAGTCAATTGCACAAAAAGGTTATGCACCTGCTTCTATGGCTTTAGCAACCATGATGGCAAATGGCAATATCATTCCGCAAAATCTACCGCAAGCAAAAAAGATTTTTACTGAACTTGCCAATCAAAATGTTCCAAATGCTAAAGAATCGTTAGCTTCGGTTGATAAGATTATTGCAGAAAAGAGCAAACAGGCTGCCAATGCTCCAACACAGCCAGCACCGAAAAAATAATGAATGATATAAGCCCCTCATGGGGCTTTTCTTTTACCACCACAAAGCAATCAGCCCGCTAACACCAATAAAACCAACAATCGTACTAATCATAAGCGGTGTTAATGCTTTTTCATTTAAGCCATAGGCTTGTCCAAAAATTCCAAAAGCAATCGGCATTGGTAAAGCAGCAATTAATGTTCCTGCATAAAGCATTTCACGACTTACATTGGGAGTGATCAAAAAGAGTGAAAAAATCACGGATGGCATGAGGATAACTTTCAATATCGCCAACAAAACACTTTCTGTATTTACTGTTGTAATTCCAATACCTACTAGACTTCCGCCAATGGCAAACAAAGCCAAAGGTGAAGCTGTACGCCCAAGTAACTCTAGTGATTGATCAAGCGTTGTAGGAAGGTTAACATCTAAAAGAATGCATCCCATCCCAACCAAAATAGCAATAATTACAGGATTCTTGAGTAAATTTAAAAAAGTTTGTTTTAGAAGCGGTAAAAGATTTTGTTGTTGATGTAAACCCGCTTCGGCCAAAATCAGCATGAGCGCCACAATCAATAAATTTTCAATAATAAGTGTTAAAGAAATATAGATCGCAGCATGATTACCTATCAGCATGGTCAAAATAGCCGTTCCCATAAATCCAGTATTGGACATAGATGCACCCATCGAGATGACGGCGCTATGAGTTAAGCTATTTTTAAAATATTTTCGATAGAGAATGAAAGCCAAGAAAAATAAAATTAAGGACCCTCCGCCATAAGCAATAAAATAAGCGGGATGCCAAATATCTTGTAAATTTTTATTCGCCAATGAGTGAATTAAAAATGCGGGTAAGGAGATTTTAATTACGAATGCGCTAAGTGCCCTGATTTGTTCAGGTGTTACCAATTTGATGACAACACAAACATAGCCCATCAATAGCAATATCAAGATAGGTAAAATAACCTGAAAAACCACTGACCGTCCTCACTTAGCGAAAGAAAAATGGGCAAAGATGACTTTGCCCAATACAATTAAAAAGAGTTAAAAAGCTGTTTTAATCCATGAGGTTGGCAACGCAAATACTGAGGTGCAATTTTAACTTCTGCACCTAAAGCGGCGGCTGCATGCCAAGGCCATCTTGGGTCATATAACATTGCACGAGCAAGACCAATAGCATCGGCTTGCTGGTTTTCCAAAATTTGTTCAGCGTGTTCTGGCTCAGTAATTAACCCTACAGCAATGACTGGAATAGACACATGCTTTTTGACTTGTTCAGCAAAAGGAACTTGGTAGCCCGCCCCAATCGTAATAGATTGATGCTCGTGCAAACCACCACTAGACACATGCACGTATGCTGCGCCCAATTGCTCTAAAGCTTTTGATAAACCCACTGTAGACTCAATATTCCAATGCTCAATACTTTCTAACCAATCGGTCGCAGACAATCTAACACCTACAGGATAACCTTCTGGTACAGCGAGTTTAATTGCCTGAAGAATCTCAAGGGTCATACGCATACGGTTTTCTAAAGAACCGCCATATTCATCAGTTCGCTGATTGGCAATTGGCGATAAGAATTGGTGTAGTAAATAACCATGCGCCGCATGAATTTCAATCAACTCAAATCCAGCCTCTACCGCACGTTTTGCTGCTGCTGCAAAGTCTTGTTGAACTTGTTTAATCTCAGCAATGGTCAAAGCATGGGGCGCTACATCATGCACTGAAAAGGTACTTTCACTTGGAGCAACCGTTTGCCAACCATGAGGCTGTTCTTTTGCAATCTGACCTTTACCTAACCACGGTTTTTCAGTAGATGCTTTACGGCCTGCATGTGCTAACTGAATTCCAAATGGCATCGGTGAAAGTGTATGAACCTTAGCTAACAACGTTTTGATTTGGTCACGTTGCTGATCATTCCACAGTCCAAGGTCAGCATAGCTAATTCGACCTTCAGGCTGTACAGCAGTCGCCTCCACAATACAGAGCCCTGCACCAGACAATGCATAATTTGCCCATTGCTGTTCATGCCAATAGGTAATTTCACCGTCATCTGTTGCCGAATATTGGCACATCGGAGCAATTACAATTCTATTGACCAGTTGTAGTGAACCAAAGTTAACCGTTTCAAATAATTTTGCCATTTTTAATTCCTAGAATTGCTTAATTACACGTAAACCTGCACTCCAGTTACGTCCATCCGCTGGTTCAAAGTAGCGTCCATTACCATCATTTACGATCACTGAACCTGCATAGTTTTTATCAAATAGGTTATCGACACGGGCAAAGCTATTCACTTTCCAATCGCCCCTTACCCATGCATAACCAACATTAGCTGAGGTTACACTGTAGCTCGGTGCTGCGTCACTGTTGGTATCATTCACGTATACTTTATCCATATACTGTACATCTACACCACCATATAGACCGTGCGACGGCTGCCAAGCCAAAGAGGCATAAGCTTGGTTTTTGGCAATTCCCGGAATGACATTGCCTGATGGAATTTGAGCAATATTCCCTAAAGCTGGAATATCAGCATCAAAAGTTGCATCTAAATATGTATAGCTTGCAGTCGCTGTTAAATCTCTCCACAACTTTTTATTCCATGCAAATTCTACCCCCTCACGCAAGGTTTTATCTGCATTGCGGAAGGTTGATCGGCCATTTGAGCTACCTGCAGAAACGATGTCATCTTTGGTTTTAGTCTGGAATACCGCCAAAGTAAAATCACCTAAATAGTTTTGTGATTTTAAGCCCGTTTCATAGGTATCGCTTGTTGATGCCGTTAAATCAAAATTAAAACCACTTTTTCCGTCTGGTCGATATGCCATTTCAGTAAAAGTTGGTGTTTCAAAGCCTTTGGCATAACTCACATAGGCCATAAGCTCAGGTATAATTTGCCAGCTTAAAGCAGCAGAAGGTAAAACTTTATTATAATCAGTCTTACCACTATCATCGCCATTGCTTAAATAGTTATCTTCCGACTTATAGTGGACATTGCTATAGCGTACACCTGTATCTAAACGCCATGTTGGTAAGAACTGCCATGAAGCTTGCAAATAGGGGTCAATATTCCACAAAGTATTGTCTTCATCACGGCGTAGATTACCTTTGACGCCATAAGAAGGCTGACCGTTTACTAAATTAAAGTTTTCGAAACCTTTACGGTCTTCATCCATTGCATCAAGTGCAACACCAACGCTTACAGTGGTATTTGGAAGCAACTCTTTACCTGTCCAACGGAAATCGGCACCATAATAATTACGCTCAAAATCAATCACTCCACCCGCATGATTTACATTCGCATCTTGTGTTGACTTAGGAATAGATTGATATTGAGTCACTTGGCGATTACCTAAATATGCCATCGCATAAAGCTCATTATGGTCATTAATCGGTTTAGACCAAGTCACACCCGTTTGAGTCTGCTCAATATCTTTACGGACATTAAATTGCTTTAAAAATGGGACTTGTTGCTTCGGATTGGCATTCCACTGATCACGGGTCAAGCCCTGCGGATCGTCTGCATGGATTTTGACATAGTTGGTCACCCAGTTGATTTTACTACCATCATCAAGATTCCAACTGAGCTTTGCATTGTTTAATACTTTTTCTGCACCGCTATGTTCTCGGTAACCATCCGTATCGAAATATGATGAACTAATAACATAGCTTGGTTCATTCGCGCCCTTTGCCCCGCCTTGTAGCACGAGTCCTGCTCTGCTTTTATCGTGGCTGCCTCCCGAATAGCTCAGCTCAATTGAGTCCTTCCCTTGCCCTTCTTTAGTAGACGTTAAAATTGTCCCGCCAGATGAGTTTCCATATAGCGATGAAAAAGGTCCCGTTAGAACTTCAACATGATCCAAACTACTTAAATCGATATTAGACGTTTGACCCTGTCCATCTGGCATCGTAGCAGGAATACCGTCCACATACAGGCGAATGCCTCGAACACCAAAAGTTGAACGTGCACCAAAACCACGCATAGATAACTGTAAATCTTGTGCATAATTTTCACGATTGCGAAGCTGTAAACTCGGTATACCCTTTACAACTTCGGTTAAATTTACTTGTGAAGAAGTATCGACTTGAGGTGCATCTATTCGAAAAACCGAAGCCGGCGTCTGCAAATAGGTGGTATCAGTACGCGTTGCTTCCACATGTAACGTTGGCAATACAGTCACGTCTTGGGTTAAGTCTTCTGCCCAAACAAGTGGGCTAGAAATGCAGCCCATACTCATCAAAATACAGTAATGAAGTCGGTCTAAGCGTAATAAGGACATGCTTATTTCCTTTATTTATATTGTAGTTATCATAACAAAAAGCGGTGTCTTGTCTGGATATAGAATTCGATCTGCATTGTTGTAAATCTAGAACACTCTTCATCGATATCTAAAAATTGATTTCCAGATTAGAATTATCGACTCAAAGATGGATGGTCTTTCCAGCAATATCGTTCAGGCCAATCTTTTGCTTCTTTGGCATAATCAATTCCAATCCGTGGCGTCAATACCACTTCTGGCTGTATTGATGCTGCTTCCACCCACAAACCAGATTCTTCACCCAAAGTCTGGCCTTTTAAAGATCGATCAATACCTAAATAACGTGTCAATTTGCCGGGTCCAGCTAGAAGCTTATATTCTTTTTTTGTTGAAGCACCACTTAAAAATGCAGAACGAATCATTACCCCTTCAGGAATACCTTCTGTCTGAGTAATCAGATTGAGCATTTCATACATGCCATAAATTAAGTAGACATAAATCGTACCGCCAGAGCGATACATTACATCTGTTCGTGCTGTGCGCTTGTCATTGTAGCTGTGGCAAGCTTTATCACGAACACCCAAATAAGCTTCTGTTTCACTAATTGTGCAACGGATGACTTGACCATCAGGTTGTCGCTTACATAATACGCAGCCAATTAAGTCATAAGCTACTTCTGAGGTTTCACGTTGAAACCAGCTTAATGGTAAAATATCTGACATAGTAATCTCTGAAATATTACATACCACACGTTATACTTGATTAATCCAGTATATCTGTTAATTCTGCGAGTTGGCATGCCTGAGTTACCCGAAGTCGAAACAACCAAAACCAGTTTATTTCCTCTATTGAATCAAAAAGTTCTAAATGTTGAAGTACGTAATCCGAGCTTACGTTGGCCTATACCAGATGACATTCAAAAACTCGTTGGGCAACGTCTCATTGGGTTAAATCGACGTTCAAAATATATTTTGGCAGAGTTTGAACAAGATCAAATGCTCTGGCATTTAGGCATGTCAGGTAGCTTTCGTCTGACCGAGCCACATGATGAACTAAGAAAACATGATCATCTGATTATTCAATTTGAAGATCAGCAGTTACGTTATCATGACCCTCGTCGTTTCGGTTGCATCCTTTGGCTTAATCCTGAAACTCAAGGCAAACTCATAGATACTTTGGGAGCTGAGCCTTTAAGTGCTGACTTTCATGCAGAATATTTAGCTTCCAAACTCAAGAATAAGGCTGTCGGCATAAAAATTGCACTTATGGATAATCATGTAGTCGTTGGTGTAGGCAATATCTATGCAACTGAAAGCTTATTTAATGTTGGCATTCACCCAGCACAACCTGCTGGTGATTTAAGTATGCAACAGATTGAGAAATTGGTTGTCGAAATTAAACGAATTCTAAAGTCAGCAATTGATTTAGGTGGTTCGACTTTACGCGACTACAGCAATGCCATGGGTGAAAATGGTTATTTCCAGCAAACATTACTTGCTTATGGTCGTGCTGGAGAAATGTGCGTTAACTGTGAAACCACATTAGAAAACTTGAAACTTGGTCAGCGTGCCAGCGTATTTTGCCCACAGTGCCAACCGCTTAAAAAGCTGAGAAAGCCTTAATTTTTTGGAGGAAGACAACATGCAAACAGCAATTGTCCGACATATTTTAGTCAAAGATAAAGACTTAGCCGAACAGCTAAAAAAGAAGCTACAAAGTGGTGCTGATTTTGCCAAGCTTGCTAAACAATATTCCACCTGTAACTCGGCAAAGCGTGGTGGTGAACTTGGTGAAGTCAAAAAAGGGCAATTAGTGCCTGTCATTGACAAAGTTGTTTTTACAGCTGCTGAACGTGTGCTACAAGGCCCAATCAAAAGCCAATTTGGCTATCATCTTTTAGAAGTTAAATTCAGAATGGGTAGCTTGCGTTAATTCGATTAATTTAAGTATTTTCTTCAGAAGCTTGAGCCTGTGCATTCAGTTGATATGTCCAGGCTTTAACGCACTCACCCGATTCTAATTTCACATCTGCGATAACACGCTGGTATTGAAAACCCTCAAAGTCATCAAGCATTTGCCAGTTTTCAGCAAGTTTTTCCGTACTAAACAAATAACCCTCTACCCAATCCGCTTGCGAATCTAACTCAAGCGCTTTTAAGCCTTTATCTGGTCCCCAATCTAAAATATGGATCACTCCTCGCACACTAGCTTTCGTCCAGTCACCACCAATCTGCTCTAAAATATGAGCATTTGCTTTATTCGGACATAAAGTGCCATACACAAAAAGCTGATTCATTTATTTATATCCTTTTTACAATGTACGTAGTTGAGCCTATCGGTAGCCTGTCTATTTTATCAATATCTTTAGTCCAGTATAAAATACTAAGTAATAAAAAACGGCACTCTTGGTACCGTTTTTTAATTCAGAATATTGTTAAGCTTGCTTTTTTAACTCATCACGAATTTCACGCAATAATTGAATATCTTCAGGAGTTGCAGCTGGAGCTTCTGGCTCATTCTTATCACGACGAAGTCTGTTTAATAATTTCACCATTAAGAAAACGACCCAAGCCAAAATTAGGAAGTTAATTAAAATGGTGAGGAAATTACCATAAGTTAAAACATTGATACCTGCTTTTTGCAAAGCATCTAAAGATTGCAGATTGGTCGGGTTGGCTCCTAGCACAATAAATTTCTGTGAAAAATCAACACCACCACCAGTAATCACACTGATAATTGGCATGATAATATCTTTTACTAAAGAGTCCACGATTTTGCCAAAAGCACCACCAATAATCACACCAATGGCTAAATCCATCATATTGCCTTTAATGGCAAATTCTTTAAATTCTTGAATAATACTCATCTAAACATCTCCAGATGTCGGGGGCCGAAACACGTCATATTTTTCTTTTTCAATGGCATCTTATCGATTTAGATAGTACTCGCCATGATATTGATAATTTAATATTTTTATCAAAAAAAAGAAAACTATCTCACACTTTAACAACATATTCTCTGATAAGAAAAATATGATTTTAAGCTTAGTTTAATTCTAAATAGAACGATTAAAAAAACCGCTGATCGAAATCAGCGGTTTTTATCATCCGAAGATAAGAATAACTTATTTGTTACGCTTACGTTCGTTTTCAGTCAACCAGCGCTTACGGATACGGATTGACTTAGGTGTTACTTCAACTAATTCATCATCTTCAATGAACTCAAGCGCTTGTTCAAGCGTATATTCAATTGCAGGTACTAAAGTTAAAGCATCATCTGTACCAGAAGCACGTACGTTAGTTAACTGTTTAGCTTTAGTTGGGTTCACCACCATATCGTCTGAACGTGAGTTAATCCCTACGATCATACCTTCGTAAACTTCTAACTGTGGTTTAGCGAATAGACGACCACGGTCTTGCAAGCTGAACAATGCATAGCCAAGGCAAGTACCTTGAACCATAGAAATCAACACACCGTTTTGACGCTTCGCAACAGTACCTTGTTTCATCGGACCGTAGTGAGAGAAGCTTGAAGTCATGATTCCTGTACCAGAAGTCATAGTCAAGAACTCTGAACGGAAACCAATTAAGCCACGTGAAGGTACAGTTGCTTCAATACGGATACGGCCTTTACCGTCAACTTCCATATTTGTCATTTCACCTTTACGGTTACCCATTTGTTCCATTACAGAACCTTGGTGCTGTTCTTCAACGTCAAATGTAACGTTTTCGTAAGGTTCTTGTTTTTCACCGTCAACTTCTTTCAAGATTACTTGTGGACGAGATACGCCCATTTCGAAACCTTCGCGACGCATGTTTTCAATTAAAACTGAAAGGTGAAGTTCACCACGACCAGATACTTTAAAACGGTCTGGACTGTCAGTGTCTTCTACACGTAATGCTACGTTGTGAATTAATTCGCGGTCTAAACGTTCACGGATGTTACGTGAAGTAACGAATTTACCTTCTTTTCCTGCAAACGGCGAGTTGTTTACTTGGAAAGTCATTGTTACTGTAGGTTCATCTACAGATAATGGTGGTAAAGCTTCAACATTTTTCGGATCACAAATCGTGTCAGAAATATGAAGTTCATCAATACCTGTAATACATACGATATCGCCTGCTTGAGCAGAATCAACATCAACACGCTCTAGACCGTGGTAACCCATAATTTTTAAGATACGGCCGTTACGTGTCTTACCATCTTTATCAATGACAGTTACAGGTGTATTTAAACCAATTGAACCACGTTGAATACGACCAACACCGATAACACCTACGAAGCTGTTATAGTCAAGTGAAGAGATCTGCATTTGGAATGGACCATCAGCATCAACTGCTGGTGGTTCAACAATGTCAACGATTGTTTGGAATAATGGCGTCATGTCGTCAGCCAATTCTTCTGGAGAAGGACCAGCAACACCACGTAAGCCAGATGCATAAACAACTGGGAAGTCTAGCTGTTCGTCAGAACCGCCAAGGTTGTCGAACAAGTCAAATACTTGGTCAATCACCCAGTCTGGACGCGCGCTTGGCTTGTCAACTTTGTTGATAATTACGATTGGTTTTAAACCACGAGCAAACGCTTTTTGAGTTACAAAGCGAGTTTGTGGCATTGGACCTTCTTGAGAGTCAACCAATAACAATACACAGTCAACCATCGACATTACACGTTCAACTTCACCACCGAAGTCGGCGTGTCCCGGGGTGTCGACGATATTAATACGGTATTCTGTATTCGTACGAGCATCGGTCCATTTAATTGCAGTGTTCTTTGCAAGAATGGTAATACCACGTTCACTTTCAATAGCGCCCGAATCCATGACACGCTCAATCTCACCAGCGCGATCACCAAGAGCACCTGATTGTTGAAGTAATTTATCGACAAGTGTGGTTTTCCCGTGGTCGACGTGGGCAATAATTGCAATATTGCGGAGATTTTTGATATCTGACATAGAATTCGATAAGCCTGAAACTTGAGGGCAAATTATACAGAAAAATTATAGATTTTAGTAGTGACAGTTTATTGACATTGACAAAAAAATTTCCAATAGCCTGTATTTCGTTTTGTAAAGATAGTTATCTCGATTAGAATAGCGCCAATTTGCAAAATTGCGGCAGACCTACACCCATGTCCAATCAACACTCTCAAGACCATTTAGACCTTGTTTATGGTTTAAATGATCGACCAAAACCTTTGATCGCTTTTTTAGCAGCTTTCCAGCATTTGCTTGCGATTATTGTACCAATTGTTACACCAGGCCTTTTAATTTGCTTAGCTTTAGGCGTTTCACGCACCGAAACCAACATGATTTTATCGATGTCTTTGGTAATTTCAGGTATTGCTACATTTCTACAATGTAAAAAAGTTGGTCCGTTTGGTGCAGGTCTTCTTATTGTTCAAGGCACAAGTTTTAACTTTATTGGTCCTATTATTGGTATTGGTAGTGCAATGGTTGCCGCAGGAACACCAGTCAACCAAGTTATGGCTGCAATTTTCGGTGTAGTAATTGCTGGCTCCTTTATTGAAATGGGTGTTTCGCAAATTCTTCCATGGGTAAAGAGACTAATTACTCCTTTGGTGACTGGTATTGTTGTTTTATTAATTGGCTTAACGCTTATTAAAGAAGGCTTGATTAGTATGGGTGGTGGTTACCAGGCCATGCAAGACCATACTTTTGCAAGTGCAGACAACCTTATTATGTCATGTACCGTACTTGCGATTATTATTGTACTCAATCGTATTCGAGTGGTTTGGATTAAAAGCTCAGCTATTTTAATCGCACTAGTGATTGGCTACATTCTTGCTGGATTTATGGGACATCTAGATTTCTCTAGTATTAAAGATGCACCTCTCGTACAAATTCCAACACCAATGCACTTTGGTTTGAGCTTCTCATGGGGCTTATTCATTCCAATGGCATTCATTTATTTGGTGACCTCTTTAGAAGCCATTGGTGATGTAACAGCAACCAGTAAACTTTCTAACCAACCTGTTAATGGTCCTGAATGGATGAAACGCATTAAAGGTGGTGTATTAGTAAATGGTGCAAACTCTTTACTCGCTGGATTATTTAACACTTTCCCAAGTTCTATTTTCGCTCAAAATAATGGTGTAATTCAACTCACTGGTGTGGCTAGCCGCTACGTAGGTATATGGATTGCTGGATTACTTATTTTATTAGGTCTCTTTCCTGCGGTAGCTGGTGTTATACAAGCAGTTCCTCAAGCAGTTTTAGGCGGCGCTGTTATGGTGATGTTCGGTGCCGTGGCTGCATCAGGCATTAATATTCTTTCATCTATTCACCTTGATCGCCGAGCATTATTAATTATTGCCATCTCACTTGCATTAGGTTTGGGTGTTGCTCAAGTTCCTCAAATTTTAGAGCATCTTCCAGAATTGTTTAAAAATATTTTTAGCTCTGGCGTGGCAACAGGTGGTATAGCCGCATTAATTTTAAATGTTGTGCTTCCTGAAACGCATAAATAACTAACTTTTAATTTTGATTACTGCCCAGCTCCCACTGGGCATTCTTCTTCATGAGAGATGTACATGGATCCTAGAAGTGAAGTGGTATTAAGACAGCAAGACTATTTAAAAGGTAGTATCTTGTTAATTAATGCACCGAATGATGCCTTAGTCAGTCAATTACCAGCTGGGACTGATGCGTCAGTCTGGACATGGAACCATGCCGACTATCAAGGATTTATAAATAGTGGAACAAAAGCTCACTTCTCAGTTGAGTTTCCCTCACAAGAATTCGACCAAGCAATTATTTTTGTTCCAAAATCTAAAGAACTCTTAAATTACATATTACATGTAGTGATGAGCCATCTTAAAACCAATCAATCGGTTTTTTTAGTCGGTGAAAAAAAAGGTGGCGTAGAAAGAGCGGCCAAACAATTACAAAGCTTTGGCAAAGTACTAAAACTTGATAGTGCACGTCACTGTCAGCTATGGCACTTAAAGATTGAGAAAACAGAACAAATTAAACCTCTAGAAAAATGGCTTAAAACCTATACTGTTCAGGTTAATGAACAAGAGCTTACGATTTGTGCCCTTCCCGGTGTTTTTAGCCAAAATCATTTAGATGTCGGAACTGCTGTTTTACTCCCTTATCTTAATCAAGTGAAATCAGGTAGAATTGCCGACTTCGGGTGTGGTGCTGGAATTATCAGTTGCTATTTGGCAAAAATAAATTCGAGTAATATTATTCATGCCCTAGATATTGATGCTTTCGCTTTACGGTCAACGGAAATGACTTTTAGTCGAAATGGAATAGGTTCAGACCAGTTGAGATTGCAGCCTGTTACAGGTATTGCAGACGCTCCAACAGAACTCGATGCCATTGTCAGTAATCCTCCTTTCCATCAAGGTATTCATACCAACTATGATGCAAGTGAAGGACTCTGCCAAAACGCTAAAAAACATTTAAAGGCATCAGGTGAGCTATGGATTGTAGCAAACCGTTTTTTAAACTATCCGATCTTAATTGAGAAGCACTTTGGTCAGTGCCAGATTAAAACTGATCTTCAAGGCTTTAAGGTGTTATATGCCTGTGCATAACAAACTATGTAAGGAATCTCCATGAGCGAAACACATGCTCCTGAAAAACTCCAGCGTAAGCTTGGGGCTCGTCATCTGAATATGATCGCCATTGGTGGTTCCATTGGTACAGGCCTCTTCCTTGCTTCTGGATCGACCATTGCAAATGCTGGCCCAGGTGGAGCGCTACTCGCCTATTCGCTTATTGGTATTATGATTTACTTCTTAATGACCAGTTTAGGTGAACTTGCAACCCATAATCCAACTTCTGGGGCTTTTTTTACATATGGTAGTCGTTATGTCGAAGAAGGCTTTGGCTTCGCTTTAGGTTGGAACTATTGGTATAACTGGGCAATCACAGTTGCATTCGAACTTGTAGCAGTTCAGTTTATTATGAAGTTCTGGTTCCCTGATATTCCAGGGTTCTATTGGAGTGCCCTGTTCCTTATCGTAATTTTTGCAATCAATGCCATGACAGTAAAAGGATTCGGCGAAAGCGAATTCTGGTTCTCAATGGTAAAAGTGATTGCGATTGTAGCGTTTATTATCATTGGCTTAGCCATGATCATTAAGATCATGCTGACTCCAGGTGTCGCAGCTTTTGGAAACTGGACCTATAAAGAAGCACCTTTTGTTGGTGGTTTACAGGCCATGATCGGTGTAGCAATGATTGCCGGATTCTCTTTCCAAGGCACTGAAATGGTAGGGGTTGCTGCTGGTGAATCTAAAGATCCAAAGAAAACGATTCCACTTGCAATCAAACAGATTTTCTGGCGAATCTTATTATTTTATATCTTATGTATCTTCATTATCGGCACGCTAATTGCCTATGATGACCCAAATTTATTGCAAGCTGCTACCACTGAAAATGTTGCACTTTCTCCATTTACATTGCTCTATGAAAGAGTTGGCTTTGCTTTTGCAGCTGGTTTAATGAATGCTGTCATTCTTACTGCTATTTTGTCTGCAGGTAACTCAGGCATGTATTCATCAACTCGTATGTTATTTAAAATGGCTCAGGAAGGTCGTGCACCAAAGTGGTTTGCAAAACTTGATGGTCGTGGCGTTCCGATGAATGCACTATATGCCACCACATTTATCGCCGCTTTTTGTTTCTTGACAACGTTTATTGGTGAAAAACAAGTCTTTAACTGGCTACTGAATATGTCAGGGATGTGTGGTTTTATTGTCTGGCTGGGCATTGCGATTTCACACTATCGTTTCCGTAAAGGCTATATTGCTCAAGGGTATAAATTAGAAGATTTAGCTTACCGTGCCAAATTTTTCCCATTTGCCCCTTGGTTTGCCTTTATTCTCTGTTCAATCATCATCTTAGGGCAGAACTATCAAGCCATTTTAGGTGGAAAAATTGACTGGTTAGGCCTACTTTCAACTTATATTAGTTTGCCATTATTCTTAATTATTTGGTTAGGTTATAAGTGGAAAAATAAAACTAAACTGATCGCTTATGATCAAATGAATGTGAAGCCAGAGCAAGACTAAGAATCGGTAATTAAAAGTAAATCAAAGATCAAAAGCTTGATCTTTGATTAAAAAAGCGTAAAATGCCGTTCAGATTTTCAACGGCGCTTTTAAATAAGGAGGACATCATGCCAACACTACAAGGTAAAACAGATTAAATAATTTGGCACGATGTCAGCTCACGGACAAGTGTACAAATTCACTTCACTTGTCCGAATGCTCAAATTTAAGACCTAGCATTCGCTAGGTTTTTTTATGCCTGCTCGGACAAAAATAAGAGAAAAATTATGGGCATACAAAAAATATTAAATGAGGAAGCACTTTACGGTGTTCCCGTTAAAATTTTCACTCAAGATATAGATAGTGAAAGTATCGAACAACTCAAAAAAATGGCACAGCTGCAATTTATCTATTCACATATTGCTGTTATGCCAGATGTTCACGTAGGAAAAGGCGCGACTGTAGGCAGTGTTATTCCAACTAAACATGCCATTATTCCAGCAGCAGTCGGTGTAGATATTGGCTGTGGAATGAATGCAATTCGCTTAAGCCTAAAGGCCTCGCAATTGCCTGATAACTTAAGTCGTTTACGCGATGCAATCGAACGTAAAGTACCAGTCGGATTTGCTTTGCATAAACAAGTTAAAGCAAAAGCTTCTAGCATTATTCCACTTGAAAAACGCTTAGAGCCCATTATCAAAAAGCATCCTGGACTTGTTCGAATGCTTCGACAGTTTGATGCAACATGGCAAAAGCAACTTGGTACTTTAGGCGGTGGCAATCACTTTATAGAATTATGTATTGATGAAAATCAAGACGTATGGGTGATGCTACATTCAGGTAGCAGAGGGCTGGGTAATGTCATTGGTACTTATTTTATTGAGTTAGCCAAGAAAGAAGCCCAGCATCGCTTTGGTCATGTACCTGATAAAGACTTAAGCTATTTTGCCGAAGGCTCAACCAGTTTTGATGATTATGTAGAAGCTGTAGAGTGGGCTCAAGAATATGCTTTTGAAAATCGCAAGGAAATGATGCGTTTAATTTTAGAAGCGATTCGTCCACTTCTACCCTCCTTTCAAATGACCAAAGAGGCTATTAATTGTCATCATAATTATGTAAGCCGTGAAACACATTTCGGTGAAAGTTTATTGATCACCCGAAAAGGTGCAATTCGAGCAGGCTTAGATGAATTAGGCATTATTCCAGGTTCAATGGGAGCACGCTCTTATATCGTCAGAGGTAAAGCAAACCCTGAGTCATTTTGTTCTTGTTCTCATGGAGCAGGTCGTAAGATGAGTCGAAGCAAGGCAAAAACTCTTTTTAACCAGCAAGATCTTATTGAACAAACCCAAGGTATTGAATGTCGCAAAGACAGTGGTGTTGTTGATGAAATCCCAAGTGCTTATAAAGATATTGATGAAGTCATGGCAAATCAGGCTGACCTCATTGAAGTTGTTCACACACTTAAACAAGTTTTATGTATTAAAGGTTAAAATATGAAAATTAAAGAAATGCCAAAAATCAAAGTCCGTAATCAAGTGGCTCTTTCCCCTTTACTTCACAAAGGTGGAATTCATGAAACAGAGAAACCTCGTGCCCAACATCGTAGAGATAGACAAGATGCTAAACAGCAATTAAGAAAAGGAGATTGGTAAATAATTTAGACCAGGATCGAAAGTAATTATTTATTAAGGAGATATAGAAATGACTAAATATTTTAAAAATCGCAATAAAAAAAGCGACTCTAACGAGTCGCTTTTTTACTGTTCAAGAACTCAAATTATTGAGCTGCTGCTTCTTGACCAGGTTGAACAACTACAGTACGGCTACCAGTGATTGTCGCGAATACACGACGGTTCATAGCACGACCTTCTTTAGTTTTGTTGTCAGCAATCGGTTGATCCCAAGCGAAACCTTGAGTAGACAAACGAGATGCATCAACGTTGTATTCGTTTACAAGAGCTGATTTAACAGAGTTAGCACGAGCTAAAGATAAACGTTCGTTTAACTTACGTGGACCAGTGTTATCTGTGTGACCTTCGATACGTGCAGTAGCGTTAGGGTATTCAGTTAACTTCTCAGCAACTTTAGCAATTTCTGGCTTGTATTGGTCTTTGATGTTTGATTTGTTAGTATCAAAGAACACACGAAGTTCCATGTTAAGGTCTTCAGTTAACTCTTGTGGTTGTGGAGCAACTGGAGTTGGTTCAACTGGAGCAACTTCTACTACAGGAGCAGCAGGCTTCAAGTGACCACCAAGAACTACGTTTAAACCAGCAAGAGCTGTATAGTTCCAGAACTCTTCATCAGCGTTATAAGTAGCACGAGCTTCTGTACGAAGAGATAAAGCGTCGTTTAAGCGCCAGAAAGCACCTACACCAGCGTTACCTAAAGTACCTTCTTCTGAATTACCACGTGTACCACGGTTTACGCCATCAAAGTCGTATTTGTAGTGACCAGCACCTAACAATACATACGGCTTAATTTTGCTGTCGTAGTTTTTAGTGATTAAATCAGAAGTAACATAGAAGTTACCGTTGATTTGTTTTTGTTTGTATTCAGCACCAGCAGCAGCGCCGTCTACGTCACCTTTAACTTGGTTATATTCAGCTTCGAAACCTAACCATGGTGTTAACTCGATACCAAGAGCTGCACCAACGAATAAATCGTCTTGTAACTCAGGACCGTTTGTTAAGTTACCATCTTTACCGCCATTATTGTGTTGGCTGTCTTGGAAAGTGTAACCAAGCAATAATGGAGTAACTGTTACGCCAGCATTAGCAGCAGCTAATGGAGCAGCAACAAGCATAGTAGCAAGTGCAATACGACTCAATTTCATGGATATCCTCCAGAGATAACAATTGTTGTTCAAGCTCAGCCTAAATTTATTGGCCCCTGAGATATTTTCACCCCAGTATTATTTTTAAGCTATTCACATTTGAATCATACAAACACTTGATAGACTTTCCAAGTGCTTGATAATTTTAATCAAGTAAATTATTGACAAAATTACTTACAATTTCCGTTGTAATTCGGTAATTTTTTACTCAACTAGCAAATATGAACAACTTCTTTCTTTCGCTTAGGGTGATTTTACCAGTATTCTAGCGTCCTGATAACCTTTATTTAATTTTGTGTTTCCTCATTATAAAAAGTCATATAAATCATTGATAGAACGCATAAAATCAAAATATTTCTTTATATATTAAGGAATTCTAATGTTTAAATCTCCCGGTTTCACATTGATGGAACTCATTATAACGCTCGCAATTCTTATGATTACGTTCACCCTAGCCCTTCCTTTATACCACCAATTTATGGCTTCAATGGAATTTAAAAGCACACCTCAACTACTCACAATTCATATACAAAAAGCCAAATACGACGCAATTCTACGACATAAGAGTGTCGTACTTTGCCCAAGTGTTGATTTGTCTATATGTAATAGTAATTGGGATACAAGGCTTATAAGCTTTGTAGACACAAATCATAATCTACAAAGAGAAAGCGACGAAGAAATATTAACCAATATTGAACTTAATCATCGTTATGGCTCTTTGAAATTTCAAAAATTCGGCAAAAATTTAAATAGTATCGTATTTCAGGGAGATACCGGACTTCCACGAGAGTCTAACGGCAGTTTTACTTATTGTTCTTATAATCAGCTTAAAAATTTTAAATTAGTTCTTAGCAAAATGGGGCATGTACGCTTAGAAGAACTTCAAAATTGTTAGAACTCTACAGTCTAATACAGAATCCAAGCCCTCCCCCATTTTGCAATATACTGCTTAAGTTTTAATGTTTTCTTAATTTGAGATAAAGAACAATCGGAGATTACAACAATGACTGATATCGTAATTGTTAATGGTGCTCGTACTGCCATGGGTGGTTTTCAAGGATCACTATCAGGACTTACAGCGCCTGAATTAGGTGCTGTAACGATTAAAGAAGCAATCGCACGAGCAGGTTTACAACCTACTGATGTCGAAGAAGTCATTATGGGTTGTGTTCTTCCTGCGGGTTTAAAACAAGGCCCTGCTCGTCAAGCAATGCGCAAAGCTGGTTTACCTGATTCTACAGGTGCTGTGACTATTAATAAGCTTTGTGGCTCTGGTATGAAAGCCGTGATGCAAGCAACCGACATGATTAAAGCAGGCAGTGCTGACATTGTTGTTGCTGGCGGCATGGAGTCTATGACAAATGCACCTTATGTTTTACCAAAAGCACGTGCTGGCTACCGCATGGGTCATGGTGAAATTAAGGATCACATGTTTCTTGATGGACTTGAAGATGCTGAAACTGGTCGTTTAATGGGTTCTTTTGCTCAAGATATGGCAAATACTCGTGGCTATACGCGCGAACAAATGGATGACTTTGCGATTCGCTCTTTGAAACGTGCTCAAACAGCAATTACTGAAGGGTATTTCAAAGATGAAATTGTTTCGGTTACCGTACCTAGTCGCAAAGGTGATGTCGTTGTTGATCAAGATGAACAACCTCTAAATGCAAAAATCGACAAAATTCCTTCGCTTAAACCAGCTTTTGCAAAAGACGGTACAATTACCGCAGCAAACGCAAGCTCTATTTCGGATGGTGCATCTGCCTTAGTATTAACTTCAAGTGAAGTTGCAGCACAGCGCGGTTTACAACCACTTGCGAAAATTATCGCGACAGCGTCAAACTCTCAGCATCCTTCAGAATTTACGATCGCTCCTGTCGGCGCTATCGAAAAAGTTCTTAAAAAAGCGGGATGGAATGCTCAAGACGTTGATCTTTGGGAAATTAACGAAGCTTTTGCTATGGTTACTATGTGTCCAATTGATGATTTCAAACTTGATGCTGAAAAAGTCAATATCAATGGTGGTGCTTGTGCCCTAGGTCATCCAGTAGGTTCTACAGGTTCTCGTATTATTCTTACGTTGATTCATGCACTGAAACGTACTGGCGGTAAAAAAGGTATTGCAGCACTTTGTATTGGCGGTGGTGAAGCAACAGCCGTTGCGATTGAACTTATTTAATTAAAATTAACTATTTTAAAATCCCACTTCGGTGGGATTTTTTTATGAAAAAACTACAAAAAAAGACCCACAAAATCACTTTTAAGTTTTAACTTATTCTTTTAAACGAAAACAACAATGGACAATAACAATGCAACTCAATCACTATCTCAATTTCCAAGGTCAAGCAGAACAAGCCTTTAACTTTTATAAATCAGTATTTGGTGGTGAATTCGGTATGTTAAGCCGTTATGGTGATATGCCAGCGCCTGAAGGTGTGACGTTATCGGAAGCCAACAAAAATCTGGTTCTACATGTTTCACTGCCAATTAATGAATACACTGTGCTTATGGCCTCAGATACAAATGATCAGTTCTGTGCGCCTAACAGCTTTTTTACCCAAGGAAATAATCACTATATCTCGATCAATCTTGAAAAAGATGAGCAAGAAAAAGCAAAACAACTTTTTGATACTTTATCTGTTAATGGCCAAATTGAAATGCCTTTAGAAAAAACGTTCTGGGGCGCATTGTACGGCGCTTTTACCGATCAGTTCGGTATAAAGTGGATGGTTAACTGCCAGCTCAATACCTAATATTTTCAATATTTAGCCCTTATAGAGATACTTAATATTTCTATAAGGCTTTAAACATCGATATTGGAATATTGTGCAATAATCATTAAACCTACAGTAATAAAACCAATTCCCACCCATCCTGCCACATCAATATTCTGACCAAGAAAAATCTTTGCTAAAAAAGCCGTCGCTAATACACCTATTCCAGACCAAAGCACATATAAGATTCCAGCTTGCATATACTTCAAAGCAATAGCAGCGCATGCAAAAGAAATAATATATAAAATCAGTGCAATACCTTGAGCTGTTTTATTGACTAATCCATTCCCCTTAGCAGAATAAAATGTTGAGAGTACATCTGTCGCAATAGCAAAGAGTAGCCACCAAGCACCGGGATTTATTTTTGAAATTAAACCTAACATTATTGTTCTTCAGTTGAGTCATATAAAAATTATTTATAAAAAAAGCTGAACCAGAGTTCAGCCTTTATATTTTAAAGTTATTTAAGCACCAGTTTGATAACTTGCTTGCGGTACGGCTGTTGAAGCTTGATATGGACGAGTAAAGTCTTGCAAACCAGCTGCCGCTTCTTGCACATCTTTACCTTCTTTAATCACAAAACTATCAAAACCTGAACGTTTTAAGTAGTTTAAGACATCCTTAAACACATCACCAGTTGCACGCAATTCACCTTGGAAACCTTGACGACGCAATAGTGCAGCGAATGAATAACCACGACCATCACCAAAACCTGAAAACTCAATGAAGATTGCATCAAGTTCACCTAATGGAAATGTGTGCTCTTCAGGTGAATCATTTACGGTCACATACAAAGCTTTTTTGTCTTGAATGTTTGCCAATTGATCGAGTTGAGCTGTTGTTACAACAACATCACCTTGTGGAACAACACCATCTTCAGCAATGATTTGATAAGTATTATCTGCAATCGTGCCATCTTTATAAAGCACTGGTAGAGCTGTATTAAGCATATGCGCGCTCCTTAAATGGTTGAATTCCTACACGGCGATATGTATCAACAAAACGCTCACCTTCAGTACGCAAATCAAGATAAGTATTTAATACTTCCTCAATTACATCTGGCACAGCATCTGCTGCAAATGATGGCCCTAAGATGTCACCGATTGATGCATCATGGTCAGAATTACCACCTAATGTAATTTGGTAGAATTCAGCGCCTTTCTTATCTACACCTAAAATACCAATGTTACCTACGTGGTGATGACCACAAGCATTCATACAACCAGAGATATTTAGATCTAAATGACCAAGATCATAAACTTTATCTAAGTCATCAAAACGACGTGTAATTGCTTCAGCAATTGGAATTGATTTCGCATTTGCAAGTGAACAGAAATCACCGCCCGGGCAACTAATAATATCGGTAATAAAACCAATATGTGCACGTGCCATATTTTGCTGTTCAAGCGCTTGCCATACATCGAACAAATCTTTTTGAGGCACATCTGCCAAAGCAATATTTTGTTCGTGAGTCGTGCGAAGTTCGCCGAAAGTATATTTATCAGCAAGATCTGCAATAAAGTTCATTTCTTCAGTGGTCATATCGCCCGGTGCGATACCTGCACGTTTTAGAGAAATCGTAACAATACGATAGCCCTTCACTTTATGCGCATGCGTGTTGATGTTGAACCACTGTTTGAATTTTGGATGCTCAGCAAATAAAGCTGTAAAGTCTTCATCTGCCAAATCTTGATAATCAAAAGGAGTGAATTCTTCATCCAGTTTTTTCAAGATTTCTGGCTGAATTTTTAATGCTTCACGTGTATGTTCAAATTCAGCTTCAACTTTCTGTGCAAATACTTCAGGCGTTAATGCTTTAACTAGAATTTTAATACGTGCTTTATATTTGTTATCACGACGGCCATGCAAGTTATAAACACGTAGAACCGCTTCTAAGTAAGCAATTAAATCTTCACGTGGTAAAAACTCACGAATAACGCTACCAATGATTGGAGTACGGCCTAAACCACCACCAGCCATAATTTTATAGCCGATTTCACCCGCTTCATTGCGCACGATGTAAACACCAATATCGTGAAATGCAGTTGCCGCACGATCTTTTTCTTCAAGTGCAGAAACAGCAATTTTGAATTTACGTGGCAAGAATGCAAATTCTGGGTGGAATGTACTCCACTGACGAATCAATTCACATGTTGGACGTGGGTCTGCAATTTCACCAGCAACCACACCTGCATATTGGTCAGTTGTGGTGTTACGAATACAGTTACCACTGGTTTGAATGGCATGCATTTGTACAGTTGCAAGTTCAGCTAAAATATCTGGCACATCTTCAAGTGCAGGCCAGTTCAACTGGATATTTTGACGGGTAGATACGTGTGCATATCCACGGTCATAAGCAGTTGAAACTTCAGCAACTTTACGTAATTGCTTAGAATTCATTAAGCCATACGGCACAGCAATACGCAGCATAGGCGCATAGCGTTGCACATATAAACCATTTTGCAAACGTAACGGACGATATTCATCTTCAGAAAGTTTGCCAGCTAAATAGCGTTCAGTCTGATCACGGAACTGAGCAACTCGTTCATTAACCAGCTGCTGGTCGAAATCGGTATATAAATACATGGCGTATGGCTAGTAGATTCATTATTAAGGCGGATAGCATAGCGAGCTTTCATTCATCAATAAAATGCTTTTTTTGCATATTTAATAACGGTTTTATTGATAAGCTTTAATATAAATCGACATAAAAAAGCCCGGATAAATCCAGGCCCTTTCTATAAAAGCTTTTTATTTGTTATCTGGTAAGGCATAGGCCACTAAATAGTCGCCCATTTTCGTACCAAATGAACCATGACCACCAGCCATGATCACAACATATTGCTTACCATTGATTTCATAAGTCATTGGTGTTGCTTGTCCACCCGCTGGTAAACGCGCTTCCCAAAGTTTCTTACCGTTAGTAACGTTAAACGCACGTAAGTAGTTATCTTGAGTTGCACCAACAAACATGACATTACCGGCAGTAGAAATTGAACCACCTAAACCAGGCACACCAATTTTCACAGCTGGTAACTGGAACAAGTTCGGTAAGCTGTCACGAATTGTACCAATACGTTTTTTCCATACTACTTCATGAGTTTTCAAATCAACGCCAGCTACATAGCCCCAAGCCGGTTGCTTACAAGGTAAACCAAGCGGAGATAAGAATGCGCTAATTTCAACACCATAAGGTACGCCGTACATCGGTTGTACACCCTGCTCAGTTCCCGCACCTTTTGCAGTTTGTGCACGGTTTGGATCAGCAGGAATTAAACGACTAACGAATGGCAAACCAATTGGGTTCATCACAGCAACTTGACGGTCAGGGTTAACTGACATACCGCCCCATTCAAATACACCTAAGTTACCAGGGAAAACTAAAGTACCGTTTTCAGATGGTGGCGTATAAATACCATCGTAATTTAGACGTTTGAAAGATACACGACACATGAGCTGATCAAGCATAGTGGCACCCCACATATCTTTATCAGTCAATTTATCTTGTGGAGCTAGGTTCAAGTCAGAGAATGGCTGAGTTTTTGAATAATGCTCGCCTTTAGTTTGTGGTCCACGCTTAACTGTTTGTGGAACTGGTTTCTCAGTTACAGGAACAATTGGTTGACCATTACGACGATCAAGAACAAAGGCGTTACCTGTTTTAGTCAATACATAGATTGCAGGAACAGTTTGGCCAGCTTTGTTTTTGATATCAGCTAAAGATGGTTGTGATGGTACGTCCATATCCCATAGATCGTGATGGGTTGTCTGGAAGTTCCACACTAATTTACCAGTTGAAGCATTAATCGCTAACATCGAGTTTGCATAACGCTCTTTCAACTCGGTACGGTCGCCACCCCAGATATCTGGAGTACCTACACCTGTTGGAACATAAACGATATCAAGTTTGGCATCGTATGCTAAAGGAGCCCACGCATTTGGTGAGTTATGAACAAAATTCGTACCTTCGCCCGGCATTGCATTTGGATCTGCTGCACCTGTATCAAATACCCAAAGGAGTTTACCAGTGTTAACGTCGTATCCACGAATTACACCAGATGGCTCTTTATTTGAGTAGTTATCGGTTACCGAACCAGCAATAACAACTGTTGAACCAGTCACGATACCAGGAGATGTTGGGTTGTAACCACCTGGGTAAGCATATGGCATAAACTCTTGCAAGTTCACTTCACCATTTTTACCAAAGTCAGTACATGCTTTACCAGTGTCAGCATTCACCGCAACTAAACGGCCATCATTCACAGGAACAAAGACTTTACGCGGACATTGTGTAGAGTCAGATTTCTTGCTTTGAAGACTCGTTGCAAACTCAGTTGTGTTGTTTGCATCGTAGTACATCACACCACGGCAAGTTAAATGCTGGAACGATTTATCCGTTTTAAGCTTCGGATCAAAACGCCATTTTTCTTTACCTGTCGCAGGATCAATTGAAATTAATTGCTGGTGAGCTGTACAGATAAACATGTTATTACCGATTTTAATCGGTGTAACCTGATTGGTCGTTTCGCCAGAGTCATTATCCGTTTTAAGATCGCCAGTACGTAAAGTCCAAGCAACTTTCAAATCTTTTACGTTTTGATCATTAATCTGTTTTAACGGAGAATAACGTACACCTGCCTGAGTACGACCATACGCTGGCCAGTCACTCTCTGCTACACCTGGAACTGCTTGAGCAGTTTCTGGTTGAGGTGTCTTGATTTCACCATTAATTTCTTGCGGATCGTTGAAGATAGAATAAACCATCAACAAGATTGCAATTGCTAGAGTTGAAGATAAGGCAACTTTACTTGATCCAAGGTTGCTGATTCCACGAGTTACGGCTGGAACCAATAACCATAAACCAAGAATACCTAAAATATCTAAACGAGGTGCAAGCGCCCAGAAGTCTGTTCCAACTTCCCAGACACCCCAAATAATGGTACCTAGCATTAAAGCAGCGTACACCCACAATGCGGTAGATGCTCGCTTATAGAGTTGCCATGCAACAATTAGGAGTAATACACCAGTAATAATATAGTAAATTGAACCGCCTAATGTAGCGAGCCAAATACCTCCAATTAACAGGAATAACGCTAATAACCCAATAATAATTACGGTAAAAGTCGTTAAACCTGATCTTGAAGTAGGTTGAGTCATAAACCACCTCTTATCAATCATCATTTTTATCGGAAAGATAGGCCAAGCTTTTCATCAAAAATCGGCCTATCAATACATCTAAAACAAAACTCAGGCATAAAGAAAAAACGGAAGGTCAGGATTATTCAATCAATGATTTAGCCCTCGACAATCCGTTTTCAGAGTAATTACGCTTAGAATGCAGTTGAGAATTTAATACCGCCTACCCAAGTGTTATCACCATTTTTTAATGCACCAACATGACGAACATATTGCACATTTGGACGGATAGTTAGCCAGTTTGTCGCATGAATACCGTAGTAAAGCTCGGTATTGTATTCAGTGTCGTATTCTTTATTTTGGACATCGTTCCAATCATCGTTGATATGGATACGTGCAACACCTAATGCCAATTCATCTTGAGGACGTTGATTGAGCAAACCTTTATAGACTAAGCCTACATTTTGCATATTATCAATTTTGTTGGTATCAGAGTCGTGGAACGTTAGGTTCACAAACCCAGTCAAACCACGGTCTGTTTGATCAACCGGCTGGAATAATTTTTGTTTTGCAGTTACCCACACCCCTTGCTTATGAGATGTTTGAGCCTTATTTGTAATTTCTTCGGCATCAGCAGTGCTGTAGTAATACCCTAAACGGTATTCACCAGCCATACTTTGAGCGCCTAATTTAGGTGACCACACTACTTCTGCTGGAATAATTGCACCGTGAGAGCCATCGGTACTTAGGTTAAAGCCTTTGCCTCGGTCCAGATTTTCTGGATTATATTCATATACACCTACTTGCGTATATAAATCGGGTTGCAAGTTATATTTAACGCGCATTGCCCATTGGCTGACTGGCCAGTTATACCACTGTTCGCCCACCCAGTTACCGACTTGTGAACCACAAAGCGCCAAGTTCTGGAAATCACAGTCAAAACTATTAAAGTCTTCACCTTCACCAAAACGACCAACTTTCACGTCTAACTTCTGGTCAAGAAATTTTTTCTTGATCCACAAATCGGTTAAACGCCAAGTTTGCTCACGCCCCCACACTTCTTGTGCCGAGCTTAAGTGCCCCGCTAAAGCTGGTGAATGTTCAGAAAGTGATTGCCCATCACGATAAGTTAATGTGATTTGAGCTTCAGTATCTTGCCACCCTAAAATTTTGTTTAAATCAAAATGAGTTCCTAAAGCAAGTTGCCCCGTATAAGCACTACCATGCGTTGATGTATTTTTTGAATCTAAAATACCGGCGTATTCGCCGGTATATCCAAAAGAAAAATCATAACCTTGTGCTTGTAACGCGGTGCGTTGACCGTTCCAATCACCCAACATCCACGGACTATTTGGGTCGAATGCAGCAGCAGCTTGTGCGTGCTGTATGAAAAGAGTAATTGATAAAACGGATAAACAGGAAGCCATCAAGGATTTATGTGTTTTCATGTTTACATACCTTTTATGTCTTTGTTTATAAAGGGTACGCTAATTTTATGTAAAGAAATTATTCAAAATGTTAATCAATTGATTAATCTAATAATAATCTTAATACACAGTGTCTAAGAAATAACCTCAGCTCTTTACCATTGTCCTTCACCAAGTTTTTGACCTATAAAGGAATATCTCATTTTTGATCTTGAAAACTTAATTGGGCAAGCCAACTGTGGTTCTGTATCTGCTGTATTATTCTGCAAAGGAACATCCACAATCCATCCACGTTGTTGTGCTAAGGGCGAGTTTAATGACTCAGTGAGACTTAAAACAGGTTCTACACACACATCAAGGTTTGCAAAAATTTCATGCCACTCTTTAAATGTTTTGCTTTTAATTTTTTCTTGAATCGCTTGTTTAACTTCCTTTCTATCTTCAACATCCAAAGAAGCGCCTTTTTGTAATAATAAAGGCAAATCAAGAGCTACGGACAAACCAGACATAAACTGTGGCTCAAGACTACCTATTGAAAGATAACGACCATCTTGAGTCATATAATAGTCATAGAAAATCCCACCATTGAGCATTCCATGCTCTGGAGCCTGCTCGACTTGTGCAGCGAGTGTGGCTGATGCAGCCATACTATTTAAGCTAGCAACACAATCAGTCATAGAAATATCAATATATTGCCCTTGTCCACTACGCCCGCGTTCAACCACCGCCGCTAAAATAGCAATCACTGCATGAAGTGAACCACCTGCAATGTCTGCAACTTGAATACCAAGTGGTGGCGGACCATTGTCTTGTCGGCCACTATATCCAGCAATACCAGCTAAAGCTAAATAGTTAATGTCATGCCCTGCTCTATCTTTATAGCTTCCTGTTTGTCCATAACCTGTAATTGAGCAGTAAATTAAGCGAGGATTAATTTCGGCAAGTGTTGAATAATCTAATCCTAGACGGCGCATAACATCAGGTCGAAACTGCTCTATGACAATATCAAACTCGGAAATTTTGGCTTTAATTAATTCGATACTTGCAGGATCTTTTAAATCAAGAACAATTGACTGTTTATTTCGGTTTAAATAACTATGTGCGGTTGCTTGCCCATTTGCATAGGGTGGCATGATCCGAATTAAATCTGGACGCGATGGAGATTCGATATGGATGACTTCTGCTCCCATATCGGCTAAGTACATTGTGGCAAAAGGTCCGGGTAAGAGTGTCGAGAAATCGAGAACTTTAAGTCCATTTAATGCTGTCGTCATCGTTTTTTTAACCACTATTATTCATATTTTCTTTTATATTAGTTAAGCAAATATTCTAAAACAATGTCATGTTCAGCCATTTACCTTGATCATTTCGGCAATTTAACATGTAAAAAGTGCTTTTACTCTGTTGTAAATCGCCAATTTATTTTTTTAGACGGTCATTTAGGTCAATTTAAAGTGAACATCAAAGAGACTGAAGGATTCAATATGAGTCGCGATACGATTAGCATCCACTTCGTGAATGCGGCTTTGACAGGCGTAAAGCGCCTTGGCATGGATGTTGAAATGCTCCTTTCACATGTGGGCATTGAAGCGGAATTATTACGTCAACCTAAAGCTCGAATCTCACCAGAACAATACACTCGTTTTATAAAAATGTTGTGGATGGTCACACAGGATGAACACGTTGGATTTGACGTACAACCACGTCGTCTGGGCACTTTTGCCATTATGTGTCAGTTGATTATTCACGCAAAAACATTGGGCCAAGCCCTTGAACTGTCATCTCAATTTTACAAATTATTTGGCGATGAATGGTCTGTCAGCCTAGAGCGTGATAAGCATGAAGCACGTCTAGTTCCACTCATTCCAAAAACTTTAGATCCAGATCATTTCATTACCGAAAGCATGCTTATGATTTGGCACGGTCTAGCATCATGGCTCATTGAACGCCGTTTGCCATTAGAGCGTGTTCATTTTAGCTACCCACGTCCTGCACATGCAGATGAATATGATGCATTATTTTTTGCACCAGTCATGCAGTTTGATGCACCACGCACTGAAATAACCTTTGCGGCTGATTATCTTGATTTGCCAATCCGCCAAGATGAAAAAACGCTAGAAGAATTCTTAAAAGCAGCACCTGCTCAGCTTTTAGTAAAATTCAAAAATACTAACTCGCTAACTTCTCGTATTCGTGAAGTGCTCAAAAGCCAGATTGGTGAAGAAATGCCAACGCTTAATGACGTTGCATCAATGTTGTATTTATCTCCTCAAACCTTACGTCGCCGCTTGGCTGCCGAAGGTAAAAGCTATCAAGGTGTAAAAGATGCCTTACGTCGAGATGCTGCAATTCACTTATTACTCAACCCTGAATTAACACTTGAAGACGTTGCTCAACAAGTTGGTTTTAGTGAAACCAGTACGTTCCACCGCGCATTTAAAAAATGGACGGGTGTAACCCCTGGCCTATATCGCCAGCTACACGGTTATCACTAATTCTTCAATCTATTTAAGTTTCACATTTAGCCCAAGTTCAACTTGGGCTTTTTTGTATTTCTATTGGCAAAAATCATCACCTGACTGGTGCGCTTATCGTCATTGCACTCGCTATTAAAACCAGTACACTCAAAACACAAATAAATTTTAAGCAATAAAAAAGGAACTGCTATGAGCGAGGCTTATATTATTGATGCCATTCGCACCCCACGCGGAAAAGGAAAAAAAGACGGCTCTCTTTATGAAGTAAAACCAATTACCTTACTCACCACTTTATTAAATGAATTACAGCAGCGCCATCAACTCGATACATCTAAAGTCGACGACATTGTTTTAGGCTGCGTAACTCCTATTGGTGATCAAGGTGGTGACATTGCCAAAACTGCAGCCATTGCAGCTGGTTGGAATGATGACGTTGCTGGGGTTCAAATCAATCGTTTTTGTGCTTCAGGCTTGGAAGCCGTCAACATGGCAGCCATGAAAGTTCGTTCTGGTTGGGAAGATTTAGTGGTTGCTGGTGGCGTTGAATCAATGTCACGTATCCCAATGGGTTCCGATGGAGGACCATGGGCGTTAGATCCTGAAACAAACCTTAAATCATCATTTGTTCCGCAAGGTATTGGCGCCGATCTTATTGCAACCTTAGATGGCTATAGCCGTGAAGATGTTGATAATTTTGCTGTGAAGTCACAACAAAAAGCAGCAGCAGCTCAATCAAATGGTTATTTCAATCACTCTGTCGTACCAGTAAAAGATCACGCAGGCGTGGTGATTTTAGATAAAGATGAGTTTATTAAAAGCAATACCACACTCGAAGGTCTAACGAAGCTCAACCCAAGTTTTGAAATGATGGGGCAAATGGGCTTTGATGCAATCGCTTTGCAAAAATATCCAGAAGCACAGAAAATTAATCATGTTCATCACGCAGGTAACTCATCAGGTATTGTTGATGGAGCAGCTGTAGTTTTATTGGCTTCTGAAAAAGCGGTAAAAGAACAAAATTTAAAACCACGCGCTAAAGTTTTGGCGACTGCACTAGTCGGTACTGACCCAACCATCATGCTGACAGGCCCTGCTCCTGCTGCACGTAAAGCTTTAGAAAAAGCTGGTCTTACTATTGATGATATTGACCTCTTTGAAGTCAATGAAGCCTTTGCAGCTGTTGTTATGCGTTTTATTAATGAGCTCAACGTCCCTGCTGAAAAAGTCAACGTAAATGGCGGTGCGATTGCTTTAGGCCATCCTTTAGGCGCAACAGGTGCCATGATTTTAGGCACACTACTTGATGAGCTTGAACGACAAGATAAAAAGCGCGGTTTAGCGACGCTCTGTGTTGGTGGTGGGATGGGTATTGCCACCATTATTGAACGCGTATAAAAATTAGGGATATAAAAGATGAGTGCAATTCAATACGAAAAAAATGCCGACAATATTGTCATTTTAACGCTTGATTCAACTGGTCAATCTGCAAACACCATGAATGCCGAGTTCCGTGACTCGCTCGATGAAGCGACTCAGAAACTTAAAACAGAAACAGAACTTTCAGGTGTTATTTTTCGCTCAGCTAAAAAAACTTTCTTTGCAGGCGGTGACCTAGATGAGCTGATTCAAGTTCAGCCGGAACATGCGACTGACTTTTTTAATATGGTTGAAAAGCTAAAAGGTCATTTACGTACAATTGAAACGCTAGGGATTCCAGTTGTTGCTGCATTAAATGGCACAGCACTTGGCGGCGGTTGGGAAATCGCATTAAGTTGCCATCACCGTATTGCAATCAATGACCTGAAAAGCAAATTTGGCCTACCAGAAGTTACTTTAGGTTTGTTACCGGGTGGCGGCGGTATTGTACGCATGGTACGTCTGCTTGGGCTTCAAAATGCATTCCCATTTTTAATGGAAGGCAAACAGTTCGGTGTTGATAAAGCAAAATCTTTAGGTTTAATTCACGATACTGCTGAAAATGAACAAGAGCTTTTAGATAAAGCAATTGCTTGGATAAAGGCCAATCCAAAGTCTCAGCAGCCTTTTGATGTGAAGGGTTATAAAATTCCGGGCGGTGATCCAAAAACTCCAGCAGTTGCACAAGTTCTTGCGATTGCACCAGCCATGTTAAGAGACAAAACCAAAGGTTGTTACCCTGCCCCTGAAGCGATTATGGCTGCCGCAGTTGAAGGCGCTCAAGTCGATGTAGATACTGCTTTACGTATTGAGTCTCGCTACTTTACTCAGCTTACAATAGGCCAAATTTCTAAAAATATGATCGGCACTTTCTGGCATGGTCTAAATGCAATTAAGTCTGGTGCGAGCCGCCCTGCCGATGTTGCAAAATGGCAAGCCAGTAAAGTGGGTGTGTTGGGTGCGGGCATGATGGGTGCGGGCATTGCTTATTCAACAGCCATTAAAGGCATTCCAGTTGTACTCAAAGACGTATCTATTGAAAATGCTGAGAAAGGCAAAGCTTACTCACAAAAACTCTTAGATAAACGTGTTTCACAAGGCCGCATGACCGCAGAAAAACGTGATCAGGTTTTATCGCTCATTACGGCTACTGCTTCAGCTCAAGATCTTCAAGGCTGTGATTTAATTATTGAAGCGGTATTTGAAAACCAAGAACTCAAAGCCAAAGTTACTCAAGAAGCTGAACAATATTTAGCTGAAGGTGGAATTTTTGCATCGAATACCTCCACCCTACCAATTACGGGTTTAGCTCAAGCAAGTAAAGATGATAAAGCGTTTATCGGTCTGCACTTCTTTAGCCCTGTCGACAAAATGCAGTTGGTTGAGATTATTAAAGGTAAAAACACCTCCGCAGAGACTCTTGCTAAAGCCTACGACTTTGTACAACAAATTGGAAAAACACCGATTGTTGTCAATGATAGCCGTGGCTTCTTTACCAGTCGCGTATTTGGTACTTTCATTCAGGAAGGTATGCGCTTGCTTGCCGAAGGCGTCCATCCAGCGCGTATTGAAATGGCAGCACTGAAAGCTGGTATGCCAGTTGGCCCACTCGCTATTCAAGATGAAGTGTCTTTAACCTTAACCGAGCATGTTGCAAGTGAAGCACGTAAAGCCTTGCAAGCTGAAGGAAAAGATTTACCTAAAACCTCTGTAGACGAAGTCGTTCACACCATGATTCATGAGCTAAACCGTAAAGGTAAGGCGGCTGGCGCTGGTTTCTATGAATATCCAGAAAATGGTAAAAAGCACCTTTGGAAAGGTTTAAACCGCTGGGAAAAAGATCATGATATTTCCGAGCAAGATATGATTGATCGCATTCTGTTTGTACAGGCGTTAGATACCTTACGTTGTTATGAAGAAGGCGTATTAGAGTCTGTAATTGATGCCAATGTCGGTTCTATCTTTGGAATTGGTTATGCACCTTGGACAGGAGGAGCAATTCAATTCCTAAATCAATATGGCACTGATAAAGCACAAAAACGAGCTGAAGAATTGGCTGCCAAATATGGTGAACGTTTTACACCTCCAACTTTGTTAAAAACCAAAGCTGAGCAGAAACAAAATATTCAATAACTTAGACTTACTGAATATTTAAAAACTGCATAAACCTTACCCATATAAATATATTTTATTTATATGGGTTTTTCTTTTATGACCTTTAAGATTTCAGCCTACTACCTAAATATGCTATAAATAGACTTCATTTTTGTGCTTCTATAGCACATTCGAGAAATCCTTATGTCCGATAAAAATTCTTCCGAGTCAGCAGTTCTAGGCTGGAAATTTGTTCTGATCGTTGGTGTTTTAAGTGCGATTTTCCTTGGCTTTTTCTATTTAGCAATGAGTAATGAACCTGACTATATGCCAGGAGCACAGCGCAAAGCACAACAAGAGCAAATGCAGCAAAAAGCTGAACACTCTACAGAGCAACACGCTCAACATGACGATATGCCTGAAATGGATATGCAAGAACATAAGCACTCAACTCAGTAATTAGATATTTTTCAAATGACAGATTTTTCCCGCAACGCGCTGGTTGTAGAGGGTGGAGGCATGCGTGGTGCCTTTACCAGTGGTGTACTTGACTCATTTTTACAACAACAGTTCAATCCTTTTGACTTATACGTTGGTGTATCGTCTGGTTCGACCAATGTGGCTAACTACTTGGCAGGCCAGCAAGGCCGCACTCTAACGTTTTATGTTGATCATTCACTTCGTCCTGAATTCATCGATTACAAACGCTTTTTTAAAGGCGGTGATTTACTTGATTTAAAATGGATGTGGGAAATTGGTGAGCAAGAGCACCCTCTTGATCAACAGAGTCTTTTCGCTAAAAATCCAGATTTTTATATGGTGTTGACGCATGCAAAAACAGGTCATGCGGAATATCTTCGTGCTGGTAAAGATAATTTACTAAACGCACTGCGTGCTTCTAGTTCAATTCCAGTGTTAACGCGTCATCCCGTCGATATTATGGGTGAACCTTATTTTGATGGTGGCGTTGCAGATGCCCTACCCGTTCGCTGGACGGCTCAGCAAAGTGACGTAAAGAAACTATTGGTTTTACGCACACGCCCGAAAAATTACTTTAAGGCGAGTAGTCGAGGCGATCAATTCCTAGCGAAATACGCGTTTAAACATCATTATGGTTTTGCAAACAGCTTACGTAGCCGTTGTGCTCGTTATAACGCTTCGGTCGATTTTGTTCGTGGTGAAAATCCAGAACAGCAAATTTTAGAAGTTTGCCCACCACCTCTTAAAAATATGGCTGGCCGTTTAACTACTAACCCGAAAAAGCTTCGTTATAGCTATGAAGTCGGCTTAGAAACAGGGCTACAGGCAATTGAAAGCTGGAATACAATGAAATAAATCCAACTTGAGATTTCTAAAAAGAAGTCTCAAGTTAATTCTAAAATCATATCAATATGTGGAATGCCACAGTCTTGGTAAACCTCACCTTGCACCTGAAAACCTAAAGCTTCGTAAAAAGCTGTTACATAGGTTTGTGCTGAAAGCTTTAAATAAGGCAGTTTATGACGACGCGCATAGTCAATGATATGCTGCATTAAAATTTTACCAATACCCTGCTTTCGATAAGGCACTAAAACAGCAACACGCCCTACGCTATGCTGTGGCAACAGACGTGCTGTAGCGATAGGCTGTTCTTTGTCATAAACAATAAAATGCAAAACTGTGACATCCAACTCGTCCCACTCATCTTCAGGCGCAATTCCCTGTTCTTGAATAAAGACTTGTTCACGGATGTATTTCGCATCTTTTTCGAGCTGTTCCCAACTACCCGCTATAATTTTATACATCCGCTCACCGTCCTAGCACTTGCAGCCAATATTTTCGATCAGCAACTGATCTTGTAATAACAATTCCAAAGTCTGTTTTTTAACACCGTACATTTCTTTCAATGCTTGGATTTGAGCCATAATCTTGGCATCAGGTTCAGAAACATTTTTGCGTTTCGTCGCCAAAATCATTTTGTTTTTGCTGGTATGTTCAAGCGATACAAACTCAAAAACTTTAGTTTCATAGCCATATGCTTTTAAAAGTAACGCACGTAAAGTATCAGTCAGCATCTCGGCTTGCTGCCCAGCATGAATACCAAACTGTAGCATTGGTTGTAAAACTTCTGGGCTATGTAATTGTGGGCGTAACTCTTTGTGACAACATGGCGCGCACATAATCATTGAAGCGTTTAAACGAATTCCAGTATGAATGGCAAAGTCAGTTGCAATATCACACGCGTGTAAGGCAATCATAACGTCTAATTTTTCTGGCTGATAACTACGGACGTCACCTTCAAAAAAGTCTAAGTGGTTAAAATGCACTTTGTCTGCAACATTCTGGCAAAACTCAACCAGATTCGGGCGTAATTCAACACCAGTGATTAATGGTGTTTTATGTTGTTCTTGCAAATAATCATATAACGCAAAAGTTAAATAACCTTTGCCCGAACCAAAATCGACAATGCGTAACTCTTGTTGAGATGCATCAATTTGCTCATAAGCACTGGCAAAGATTTCAATAAATTTATTAATTTGTTTCCATTTACGTGCCATGCTTGGAATGATTTGGCCTTTTTCATCGGTAATACCCAGCTCTTTTAAAAATGCATTCCCCTGCTGTACATAACGTTGCTTTTCACGATCATGGGCCTGAATCGTTTGAGTCGCATTTACTGCCTGTTTTTCCCCCATATTAAGCATGGCTTTTTTCTTATTTTTTTTAAGTTGAATTTCTTGAGTAGTCGAAAATAAGTTTGCTTGTTTACACTGAATGATCAATTGCTCAATTTGCTGCAAGCCTTGTTCAAATGAATAATTTTTAGTCACATCTTGGGTAGTATGGTGATATAAAGCTGAAAGCTGTTTTTGACCATGTAGTTCTACAACGCGGAAAGTAATTTTTTCCAGCTGAGCCAACTCTCCTTTATATTGGCTTAAGATCAATCGCTCAAAAGCTTGTTGGTCAAGCATTTGCTTGATTTCATGAAAGAATTGCTGTTCTTGCTCAAAGGAGAAAACCGACACGGATATACCTAAAAATGAAGACTCATATAAAATAGAAGTTTAAAGGGTCTAGGATTAAAAATAAAATAACTTTACGACTGTTTTGTATTTCTATACATTTGTATTTTTAATCAAAAAAATTAAACTTATGAGTAAATCTGTGTTGGAAACTTACGATCCAAAAGAAGAACTATTTAATGCCTACAGCCATGGGGCTGGTATTATTATGGCAGTTATAGCTTCTATGTTTTTAATTATAAAGGGATCTTATCTTTCAACTGCTCAGTGGATAGGTTTGTGGGTATATTCATTTAGTCTCATTCTAGTTTTCACCAGTTCTACACTCTATCATTTTGCTCAAACACAAAATCTACGCTACTGGTATAAGAAGCTTGACCATACAGCTATTTATTATTTAATTGCTGGAACGTATACCCCGTTCTTAAGCATCGCAATTCCTACTACAAAAGCTCACTATCTGTTGGTTGCACTTTGGAGCATCGCTGCAATTGGTACACTTTTCAAGTTAGTTTTTATACATCGTTTTCAAAAAATTTCTTTGCTAGCCTATATTTTAATGGGATGGCTTGCTGTGTTTGTAATGGATGACATGCGCACGTATTTAAGTAAAGATGCATTGATTTTCTTGATCATTGGCGGCTTAGCTTATACGGTTGGAGCATTGTTTTACGCGTTAAAAAAGGTAAGATATACCCATGCGATCTGGCACATTTTTGTGCTTTTAGGTGCAGGAGCACATTTTCTTGCGATCTATTGGTACATAGTTTAGTTCATTTTTCACTCTTATTCAGTGATCCTGAAAGAGTCATGGATGATGTTCTTTCACGCTATTCTTTTAGAAAAAATACGTCTTTAAAAGGAATAGTAAATTAAAAATAAATTTTAGCTGATATAAGGTCTTATATGGAGTCAACTTCTGCGACTGCTGCTCCAGCAGTAGCCACTAATTCAAAAACACGGGTTTTGTTTGCAAGCTTAGTCGGTACAACCATTGAGTTCTTCGACTTCTATATCTATGCAACTGCTGCCGTTATTATTTTTCCTCACTTGTTTTTCCCTGCTAGTAGTGGCAGTGCCGCAGTCTTACAATCTTTAGCAACCTTCGCCATTGCCTTTATTGCCCGCCCCATCGGTGCAGCAATATTTGGTCATTTAGGAGACCGTATTGGTCGGAAAGCCACATTGGTTGCAGCTTTACTAACCATGGGTATTTCAACCGTATGTATTGGTTTACTTCCTACCTATGCACATATCGGAATCTTCGCACCCTTACTATTGGCTGTATGCCGTTTAGGACAAGGCTTGGGTTTAGGTGGTGAATGGAGCGGTGCAGTATTACTCGCGACTGAAAATGCCCCAGAAGGTAAAAGAGCATGGTATGGCATGTTCCCACAGCTTGGTGCTCCAATTGGTTTTATTTTGGCAACCGGTTCATTTTTATTATTGAGTGCAACTATTCCTGAGCAAGCATTTATGCAATGGGGTTGGCGTATTCCATTTATTGCAAGTGCTGTATTAGTGATTGTGGGTTTATATATCCGTTTAAAACTACATGAAACTCCAGCATTCCAAAAAGTTTTAGATAAGCAAAAAGAAGTTAATATTCCATTTAAAGAAGTTATCACTAAACATACGGGTAAGCTTATTCTTGGTACGATTGCAGCAATCTGTACGTTTGTCGTGTTCTATCTTACTACTGTCTTTGCCTTAAACTGGGGAACCACAAAGCTTGGTTATGCACGTGGTGAGTTTTTGGAACTTCAGCTCTTTGCCACCCTTTGCTTTGCTGCATTCATTCCTTTATCAGCTATTTTTGCAGAAAAATTTGGTCGTAAAACAACCTCCATTGGGGTCTGTATTGCTGCTGCGATTTTCGGCTTGTTCTTCTCTAGCATGTTAGAGTCTGGAAATACATTAATCGTCTTCCTTTTCTTGTGTACTGGCTTGGCGATTATGGGATTGACCTATGGTCCGATTGGTACAGTTCTTTCTGAACTTTTCCCAACTTCAGTTCGCTACACAGGTTCAGCATTAACGTTTAACTTAGCAGGCATTTTTGGTGCATCATTTGCGCCACTTATTGCAACTAAGCTTGCTGAAACTTATGGTTTATATGCAGTTGGTTATTATCTTACTGCGGCATCACTTTTATCACTCATCGCATTCTTACTCATTCGTGAAACGAAAAATGATGATGTGAATAATCAGATTTAAAATTAGAAATTCTTATATAAAAAAGCCGGTTCAAAATTGAACCGGCTTTTTTATAAATATATGATCTTAATTTATTGATGCTGGATTCGAAGGCGCAATGCTATTTGATACAGCAGGAGCTGTTACATTACTCGCCGCAACAGCAGCTGGTCCAGCAACAGCAGCTTCACCAATAAGTGCAACTTTTGCTTTTTCTTGGCTCTTCACAGATAAAGCAGGGTTAGTTGCTACAATACGATTAATGTTTGCTGAGTTTGCCGGAGCAATCGCAGTCGTTTGTAAAATAATTGGGCGATTACCTGTGTTACCCAACGTATAGCGAATGCCTGTACGCGGGCTAATCACTGTAGTATTTTCTTGCTTCACTACAGCTTGAGCCGAAGTTGGGCCTTTTGCTGCAAGTACTTTATCAACCGTTGTCGTTTGAGGGGCTGAAGCTGCTTCTGCTGCGAAAACAAAACTAGGCACAGCAAGAACAGTTAAAAATAAAGGTTGTAATACTTTTTTCATTGTCTTTCCAACATACACTCTGGATGAGAAGTAAATAGCATTTAATGCTTAAAACTGCAAACATTATTCACAGGCTTACTACAAACATAAAAAAAGCAGAACAATAGTTCTGCTTTTTCCTTTAAGGCAGATTAGATCTTACCGTGACATTGCTTATATTTTAGTCCAGACCCACATGGGCATGGTGCATTACGGCTTTCTGGAACAGGGAAAGCTTGCTGATCATTAGACTCATTCATGTTTTCTTGAGAAAGTGTAACTTCACCAGTTAAACCATCCACATCGTCATGTTCAAAAGAAAGCTTCATTGATTCAGCTTGCTGCTGCTGTTGAGCTTCCATTTCTGCAAGTTCTTCTGGTGTTGGGATATGTACACGAGACAAATCAGTCACAACATCAGTTTTAATAACACCTAACATATTTACAAACAGGTTGAAGGCTTCTTTCTTGTATTCCTGTTCAGGATTTTTTTGCGCATAGCCACGTAAGTGAATACCTTGACGCAAATAATCCATTGCAGCCAAGTGATCTTTCCAATGACGATCAAGAGAGTTTAAAACGAAATGACGTTCAAGCATTGCTGCTGATTCCTCACCCATTTGAGCGCGGCGCTGGCGATAACGTTCAATTACTTCATCGCTAATACGCTCAACTAAACCTTCTTCATCTAGACGGCGATCTTGATCTAACCACTCTTGAATTGGTAACTCAATACCCAAATCAATACGTAGAGCGTTTTCCAAACCTTCAACATCCCACTGGTCATGAATTGACTCTGGTGGAATAAAGTTAGCAATCACACCTTTCATCACTTCGTGATGCATTTCTTCAACGTATTCTTTTAAAGTATTTTCAGCCAATACTTCATCACGTTGTGAATAAATGATCTTACGTTGTTCATTATTCACATCATCGTATTTCAATAAGTTTTTACGAATATCGAAGTTACGCGCTTCAACCTTACGCTGAGCATTCTCGATTGAACGACTCACCATTTTGTGTTCAATCGCTTCATTTTCTTGGAGACCCATTGCACGCATCATTCCGACTACACGGTCACCTGCAAAAATACGCATAAGGTCGTCTTCAAGAGACAAATAGAAACGAGAAACACCAGGGTCACCCTGACGACCCGCACGACCACGTAACTGGTTATCAATACGGCGTGATTCATGGCGTTCAGAACCAATGATGTGCAAACCACCTGATTGCAATACATCTTCGTGGTCTTGTTCCCATTGTGCTTTCAGACGTGCTTCATCTTCAGCAGTAGGATTTTCAAGTTTGGCAAGTTTCGCTTTCCAGTTACCACCCAAGATAATGTCCGTACCACGACCAGCCATGTTGGTTGCAATCGTTACTGCATTCGGGCTACCCGCCTGAGCAATAATGTCAGCTTCACGCTCATGTTGTTTTGCATTTAACACTTCGTGATGAATACCAGCTTGCATTAACTTAGAAGATAAAATTTCACTGGCTTCAATGGTCGCGGTACCAATCAGAATCGGTGCAACACCCTGCTCACGAATGTTGGTAATTTCCTGAATAATCGCATCGTATTTACCGTTACGGTTTAAATAAATTAAATCGTTTTGGTCATTACGTACCATTGGGCGATGAGTTGGAATAATCACAACATCAAGGCCATAAATTTCTTTCATTTCCGCAGCTTCAGTATCAGCAGTACCTGTCATACCTGAAAGCTTTTTATATAGACGGAAATAATTCTGGAATGTTGTGGTCGCTAGTGTCTGGTTTTCAGGCTGAATTTCCAAACCTTCTTTCGCTTCAACTGCTTGATGCAAACCTTCTGACCAACGACGACCCGGCATTGTACGACCAGTATGTTCGTCAACGATCACAACTTCACCATCGTGAATAATATAGTGAACATCACGTTGGAATAAGAAATGTGCACGAATAGCAGCAGACACATGATGAACAAGGCTCAGATTCGTTGCTGAATACAGGCTTTCACCTTCAGCCAACAGTCCCATTTGAATAAGCTCTTGCTCAACAGTTTCATAACCAATTTCGGTCATTTCAACTGAACGCTGCTTTTCATCAATCCAGAAATGCCCACCATCTGCAACTTTTTCTTCTTTTTGCGGATGTAATTTAGGGGGAATCGAATTAATTGCAGAATACAGATGCGAAGAGTCTTCACTTTGACCAGAAATAATTAATGGTGTACGTGCTTCATCAATCAAGATTGAGTCAACTTCATCGATAATTGCATAGTGCAAACCACGTTGTTTCTTTTCTGCTAAAGAAAACACCATGTTGTCACGTAAGTAGTCAAAGCCAAATTCGTTATTGGTACCATAGGTAATATCAGCAAGATAAGCTTCCGCTTTTTCAGACGGACCTTGCATTGAATAGATCGTACCAATAGATAAACCTAAAAACTCAAATAATGGGCGGTTCAACTCAGCATCACGCTGTGCCAAATAATCGTTCACTGTAATAACATGAACGCCTTCGCCACTTAATGCGTTTAAATAACACGCCAAAGTACCCATCAGGGTTTTACCTTCACCGGTACGCATTTCGGCAATTTTACCTTCATGTAAGGTAATACCACCAATAAGCTGAACGTCATAGTGACGCATGCCCATTACACGTTTAGCTGCTTCACGACAAACTGCAAACGCTTCTGGAAGTAATTTATCTAAACTTTCGCCATTATTATAACGTTGTTTGAATTCTGGAGTTTTTGCAGATAAGTCTGCATCGCTTAAAGCTGATATCGTCGGCTCGAGCGCATTGATTTGCTCAACAATTTTGCGCATGCGTTTGAGTTCGCGCTCATTTTTTGTACCGAAGATACCTCCGATCAGACTTGCCAACATGGATAAACTCTCTAAATCTTGCTTGGTCAAATGAATAAACTTTTTCTCAGTCGTTTATTATGGTGCCAGAAATTTGAAGTACAAGGGGTTTGCACAAAACCCCTAAAAAAAATCTGATAGTTAGATGAATGGTATTTCATTCATCTAGTCCCCCCTTAATGTATCTGGCACCTAAAAAGCACCATTAACGCTCATCTATTAAGCATAACTTCCGAGAAATCTAATTTAGCAAATTTACCTTAAAGTTACATTGATTAAGCACTTAAAATAATGAGTTTTAGTCATATATATTTACACTTATATAAAAATTTCATAATAAAATATAAAAACAATAATTTTAATCATAAAGTAAATGCTGCATATTCATTCAATCGAATAACAAATTATGAGCAATTGAGGAAATATCATGACACTACGATTAGGAGACACTGCCCCCGATTTTCAACAAGAATCGAGCGAAGGCCCAATTAATTTTTATGATTTTTTAGGGGATAGTTGGGGAATCTTATTTTCACATCCAGCCGACTATACGCCAGTATGTACAACAGAGTTAGGTTACACAGCAAAATTAAAAGATGAATTTACGAAGCGTAATGTTAAAGCGATTGCTTTGTCAGTAGACGATGTAGAGTCTCATAAGGGCTGGATCAACGATATTAATGAAACACAAAACACAACGGTAAATTTTCCAATCATTGCGGATAAAGATCGTAAAGTATCTGAGCTTTATGGTTTCATCCATCCTAACGCCAGTGAAACACTCACAGTGCGTTCTCTAGTGATTATTGATCCGAATAAAAAAGTTCGCTTAATTATTACCTACCCTGCTTCAACAGGTCGAAATTTTAATGAAGTCTTACGTGTTGTTGACTCATTACAATTAACTGACAAGCATAAAGTAGCTACACCAGCGAACTGGCAACAAGGCGAAGATGTAGTGATTGTGCCATCACTTAAAGACGAAGAAGAGATTAAACAACGCTTTCCTAAAGGTTATACAGCGGTTAAGCCTTATTTACGCCTCACACCACAGCCTGAGTGAGGATAAAGCGAGCAATGCTCGCTCCGAACGCAAGACAAGCGAAGCGCGTAGGCACACATCTTAAAAATTCCCTACAAGACAAACGAAGTGCGTAGGCAAGAATCAGAAGGTTTCAAAACAAGCCAACCGCGTAGTAAATCTTAAGCAAAATAAGTAAATATTCCACTCTTAAAAAGTCATCCAACGCGATGGCTTTTTATTTATGTATTGAATACACATGGTTTTTACTGCTCAGATCAGTTATAACTCGAAGCGTTTCGGTATAAAAAATAAAAATCATGATCTATAAAATTCATCATTTAAAGTGTGGCAGCATGTGCCCAGTTTGTGCCCCACTCTTTGGACAAAAGGGCTTTCGAGCTGAAGTCGTCTGTCATTGCCTTCTGGTTGAAACTGATAGAGGCTTAGTACTTATTGATACAGGCTTTGGCTTGCAAGATTACTTACATATGAAACAACGTCTAGGCTCATTAGTTAAACGTTTAGGCAAAATTGAGCCTAACCTTGAGTTTAGTGCCATTCAGCAAATCCAAAAGCTGGGGTTTAATCCGAAGGATGTGCAACACATCTTTGTCACTCATCTTGATTTTGATCATGCAGGTGGAATTTCAGATTTTCCACATGCCACTGTGCATGTTTTAGCTGCAGAATACAACGCAGCCCAACTTCCAAATTTTAAGGGCAAACTTCGTTATAGAACCAATCAATATAAAGATCATCGCTACTGGAACTTTGTTGAATACCAGCAAGGTGAAGCATGGTTCAACCTCGAAAAAGTAAAAGGCTTTCCTCTATTCCAAGATGAAATTTTAATGGTGCCTCTATTGGGGCATTCAGCTGGCCATTGTGGTATTGCCATAAAGCAACAAAATCAATGGCTATTATTTTGTGGAGATGCTTACTACTCACATCTAGAGTTAAACCCTAAAAATAAATTAAGATCACTCAATGTGCTGGAAAAAACATTTGCAGAAGATAATGAGCAACGCCTTGTTAATCTCAAACGCTTACAGCATTTAGCTCAACATGAGCCAACGATTGAAATAATTTGTGCTCATGATCCTTATGAGCTTAATCGGTATCAAACATGAAAAAAATATCGCTCATCACCCTTCTCATCTGTATAAATTTACAAGGATGTATGCAGCATGAAAGTATCGCCCATGAGCATCGACCACAAGATTGGGGAAGCTTAGTTTCTCAGACTCATAACTTTTATCAAATTAGTAAGAATGTTTATCGTAGTGAACAACCTGATACTGCAATGATTTCTGAATTAAAGAATCATCAAATTGGAACGATTATTAATTTACGGGCCAAAGACGCAGATACTTTAGTTTTTAAAAATGAAAATTTTAACCTTGTGCATATTCCTATCAACACATGGGCAATTAACCGACAAGATCTATTAGAGGTTATGCAGCAAATCAAAATTGCCAAGCAGAATGATCAGCGCGTTTTATTGCACTGCTACCATGGTTCAGACCGTACAGGCGCCAGCGTTGCGATGTATCGTATTATTTTTGAAAATTGGGCGATTGATGATGCGGTTAAGGAAATGAAACAAGGTGGTTACGGTTATCATATTATTTGGAAGAACATTGACCGTTTATTCACCCCTGAAAATGTAAAATGGATTCAACAAGAATTGTCGAATCCATCTTAACTACATCTTAAATAAACCTTAGATCAGATTAACGCTGATCTAATGGCACCCAATCAATGACCCAAGCCGATTTCATATTTAAACTTGAATCAGAAGTAATTTTCTTACGGGCCGCATCTGCTGTATCACGGTCTTTCGCAGGTCCGACCATAATACGGATTCCCTTGCTAGTTTGGCTCGTAGTTACCTTGTAGCCTTTAGCTCGTAATTTAGAAACAACTGCATCTGCATTTGCTTGGTTAGCAGCCAATGCAACTTGCACCATCCACTTTTTATCACCATTTTCCAGCAATTCACGCGCTTTTTCAGCCTCAGCTTTTTTATCAGCTTCTGCTTTACGTTTAGCATCAGAGGCTTTTTTATCAGCTTCTGCTTGTCGTTTGGCTTCAGCTGCTTTCTTATCGGCTTCGGCTTGGCGTTTTGCTTCAGCAGCTTTCTTATCAGCTTCTGCCTGACGTTTTGCTTCAGTTGCTTTCTTATCAGCTTCTGCTTGGCGCTTTGCTTCAGTTGCTTTCTTATCAGCTTCTGCCTGACGTTTTGCTTCAGCTGCTTTCTTATCAGCTTCCGCTTGGCGTTTTGCTTCAGCTGCTTTTTTGTCTGCATCTATTTTTGAAGTATCAGTTGTTTTATTTGCCACATTAGTTTGCTGGTTTTTAGCTTTCGCCTCACCCACTAACTCTGGTGGAATATTATCTGAACTTTCTTGAGCAGCTGTACGACGTGCATTAATCGCAGCGTACTCTGCTGCGGCTTTACGAGCAGCATCAGCTTCTGCTTGCTGTTGCATTGCTAAAAACTCAGCTGCACGTGCTTCTTGCTCAGCAACCGCTTTTTCACGCGAACGGCGCTGTTCTTCTAACAAACGCTTTTCTGTTTCAACATCAACCGCTAGAGGCTGTAGTTGTACCATTTGTCCTTCGGTTGCTTGCTTTGGCTTAGTTTGAGTTTTTGGCGATGTGGATGCGGGTGGCTGAACTTCAACCTGTTTTATTTCCTCATTTCCTTTTAGAAGTAATGCTGCCAATAAAACACCACCTCCCAGTAAAACAACACCACCCATCCAGCGTTGTTTGTTATTCATTGACATTCTTCCAAATACTCCCAAATCGCTTCTAAAGTATGAAACGAACCACAGGCCAAAATCAGCTGATTGTTATTTGTTTGCTCAAGCGCTGATTTAAAAGCCTCTTTGATATTGCCATATTGTTGTACTGTCTGGCCTTGCAAGGCATCATTGAGTTGCTGAATCGGTGCAGCACGCGGCACATTCAACTCAGCAATTTTCCAATGTAAAACAGTAGGTTTCAATAAATCGACTACTGATTTTATATCTTTATCTGCCAGCATTGAAAATACTGCGACAACTTCTGTGTACTGTTTATTGTATTCTAAGAAATTTCGCAATTGCTTTAACAAAAATTCAACACCATGTGGATTGTGTCCGGCATCAAAAATTACCGTTTTCCCCTGCACTTGACGCTGCTCAAAACGTCCTGCTAAACGTGCAGATTGAATACCTTTTTCTAATGCTGACTGAGAGATTTCAAGTCCGCTATTTAAAATAGCGGCAACCGCTCCCGCAATATTTTCAATGGCTAAATGACCTAAGGGAAGCTTTAAAGTAGTTCCTTCAGAGGCAAAGTACCAGTTTTGTCCATCATCGGCGAGTTTATAAAAATAATCACGATTAACGGTATATAAGTCTGCTTGGGTACTTTCTGCTTTATCTTTGATTGCTTGAGGTAGAATTTGTTCACCGGCAAAGACAACCGGAATGTTTGGACGAATAATGCCTGCTTTTTCAAAAGCAATTTTTTCGATAGTATCGCCCAACCAGTCAGTATGATCTAGGCCAATATTAGTAATAACTGCAACGTCGGGATCAATTACATTGACGACATCTAAGCGCCCGCCCAAACCAACTTCAAGCACCCATACATCACATTGCTGTTGTTTAAAAATGACAAAAGCAGCCAAAGTGGTTGCTTCAAAAAAAGATAAGCTTAAATCACAATCGCGACGAGCCTGATCGACTTGAACAAAAGCATCAATCAGACTTTGATCATCGACTTCAACTCCACCTAATTTGACTCGCTCATTAAAGCGATAGATATGCGGTGACTGATATAACCCAACTTTATAACCCTGTGCGTTTAATATCGCGGCCAGTGTGGTTGTAGTTGAGCCTTTACCATTCGTTCCGGCTACTGTAAAAACTTTAGCAGTAGGCTGAGTTACACCCAGCTTTTCTGCAACAGGAATTACACGTTCCAGACCAAGATCTATCCCTGTAACGTGAACATGGCTCCAATAATTGAGCCATGTATCTAAAGAGTCTATTGAAAGTGGAGCTTGTTGGTTCAAGGTAAGTTCATCAATTTCGATACAAGTCGAGATACAGTATCACGTAAAGCGTGACGATGAACAATCTGATCGATTACACCATGATCAAGCAAATATTCAGCACGTTGGAACGGTTCTTCTAGCGTTTCACGTACAGTCTGCTCAATTACACGTTTACCAGCAAAGCCAATCATCGCTTTAGGTTCAGCAATATGAATATCACCCAACATTGCTAAAGAAGCTGTTACACCACCATATACAGGATGTGTTAACACCACGATATAAGGTAAACCTGCATCTTTTAACTTTTGGATCGCCGCTGAAGTACGTGCCATTTGCATAAGAGACAGCATGCCTTCTTGCATACGTGCACCACCAGAAGCTGCGAAACAGATCAATGGTTGACGTTTTTCAATAGCAAGTTCAGCAGCCTGAACAAAACGGTCGCCTACAACTGTACCCATAGAGCCGCCCATAAAGTCGAACTCAAAAGCACATGCAATCATATCTACGCCATTTAAATTACCTTGCATGGCAATTAAGGCTTCCGTTTCACCAGTTTTGGTTTGCGCTTCACGCATACGATCTGGATATGGCTTGGTATCGACAAACTTTAACGGATCTTTCGCGCTAAATTCTTGCCCTAATTCTACTACTACATTGTCGAAGAACCAGTTCAAACGATCACGAGCTTTCATACGTAAGTGTTCATCACACTGCGGACAAACATACGCATTGAAAGAGATTGCTGTACGTGTCACTAGAGCATGACATTCAGGGCATTCAATCGTTGGCTCAGTAAATGTTGCTTTGAGAATTTGTTGCTCATTTGCGACTTCAATACCTGGAACCGGACGTTTTGTCCATGGTGTCGAAGGGCTAAGAACTTTCCCTGATTTCACTTCTTGATTCATACTAACTCATCGAGCGCTGCTCGAAGCTCCTTGACTTTATTCACCGTCTGTTCAACAGCGTCATCCGCTGCCAACGTTGCAAAATTTTTAACGAAAGCACTACCTACAATCACCGCATCAGCAACACTACCCATTGCTTTTGCTGAAGCAGCATCACTAATACCAAAACCAACACCTACTGGAATATCAGTGGCATTTTTGATTTTTTGAATACGTGCAGCAGCTTCTGCCGTATCTAGTGTTGCGGCTCCTGTTACACCCTTAAGTGAAACATAGTAGATAAATCCACTTGCCTGATTTGCCACATGCTGAATGCGTTGGTCTGTAGAAGTTGGTGCGAGCAAGAAGATTTGATCCATGTCATGTTGCTTCAACACAGCACCAAAATCTTTTGACTCTTCTGGCGGTAAATCCACCAGTAATAAGCCATCTACACCACACTCTTTCGCATGAGAAACAAACTTCTCGTAACCAATCACTTCAACCGGATTCAGATAACCCATTAAAACAACAGGTGTATCATGATCCTGTTCACGGAACTCCTTTACCATATGAAGAGCATCTAATGTGTTAGTCCCTGCTGCAAGCGCACGTTCAGCTGCAAGCGCAATTACTGGACCATCGGCCATTGGATCTGAAAATGGTAAACCAAGCTCAATGACATCTACTCCTGCTGCAACCATTTTATGCAGTAACGGAACTGTTACTTGCGGTTGTGGATCACCCGCCATGACATAAGATACAAGCGCTTTACGTTGTTGGGACTTAAGCTTTTCAAAACGAGTGGCAAGACGTGACATAGGGTTGTGCTTTCCTTGAATTATTTAAAATTGAGGAGTTGTTTGTAGAAATACAAGAACATCGCATTTTAACGCTATTTTTTGTCCATTGAACAGGTCTAACGTTATGGCGATATTCGATTGTATGATTCATACAACCCATGGCGTACATTTATCAATATTTTGAAACTTTTCTCAATGATCAAAGCTTCCTATTTTCGGGCCATTATTAGATCGTCATCCAAATAGAAAATCGCCACAGAAAGGCTATTTTATTGCATTTTTATTTGTTAGCTGTAATTGTCTTTTTCTTGCTAATAGGGTTTGTCCTGTCAAATTTTTATGGGCACGTGCAAGTGCTGACTGGTCCGAATATCCCAATTGTTCAGCAATTAAAGTGAGGCTGGCATTTTGGTTAAGTAATATCTCACAGCGCTTCATACGCTCTGCATCTAAAATTAATTTAAATGAAGTGTTTAATGACTGTAGTTGGCGCTGCAAGCTTCGTGCTGAAATATTCAACTCGATGGCAATATCTTCTATTTTAGGGGCCTGCTGCCTTTGCTTAAAATACTCATGGACGATCCAATGTATTTGCTGAGCTAAATCTGTATGTATTTTACGCTGAGCTAATGCTTCTTCTGCCTGTTTCACTAAAAGTTGCATTAAGGTTGGGTCTGCATGCTGAGGACGAATACTTAGTCCCTCACTTGCAAAAGTTAATGCATAGTAAGGTTTTTCAAATGATAATTTGCATTGAAAGAAACGCTGATAGTGCACTAACGGACCACGTGCACGGTGCACGAACTCAACTTGTTGCAAGAGAAAATCATGTAGTGGGGCGATCTGTTTAGCAAGCTGTACCATCGCGGCCAAAGTCAATTCACAAAGTATGATATTGCTGTCATCAACCAACGGCCAATACAAACGAATTTTTGAAGCATCTTGCTCAATTTGCATAGGTACCACTTGCTCACCGTCAATCACCAGACGATGAAACTTCATAATATATTCAAGAACCTCTGCAAAACTGCCACTTCGGGATGCCATATAGCCCAATACACCAAAATTAGCAGGTGTAATGCAAGTGGCCATTTCCAAAGCTAAATTGGAAACTTGTAGTTGAGATTCTGTTAGCTCTAAAAGCTCAAGAAAAAAATTTAAAGATGATTGAGAATCAATAGACGAAGCTAAAATATTTTGAACTTGTCGGGCCTGAACATCCGTCAGATTTAATGCCTGCCAATCCATTTCCCTTTCTTTTAAGTAAGTATTCCAAAGGTAAAAATACCCATTTGAAATCGTAAAATCCTGCATGGCTCATCCTTTTTTTAATGCCATCTTGTCGCAAACTGTATAAAAATTGGCAATAACTGTCAAAACAAAGCCGACCAGCCGCGACATACTAGTGAACAAGTTAGATGCGAGAAATAAAATATGAACGCACATGTTTCTTATCAAGTCGAGCCAGTGGTTCGTAAAGATCTAGATTTTCACTTAAACGAAGCGCCTCGCTTTTGGTTTAATAATGATCCTTTTTTGACTCGTATGTTTGATGCACTCAGCTTAACCTTTCCAGATGGAGAGCGTTATTTTATCGAATGCGTTCGTATGTTCCGTGACAAAATTGATGATCCAGAACTACAAAAACGAGTTGTGGACTTTATTAAACAAGAAGCTCAACACGGTATTGCTCATGACAAAATGAATCAGCTCATGAAAGAACAAGGTATGCCGGTTGACCAATTCACAGCTACCCTGAAAAGAATTTTTCGTTTTGAACTCACCAAACGCTCACCGCAATACAATATTGCAATGACAGCAGCAGCTGAACATTTAACTGCCCTAATGGCAGAAACGTTTTATAGCAATAAAAAAACTTTGGAAAATGCTCACCCATATGTTCGAGCACTGTTTGCTTGGCATGCCATTGAAGAAATGGAGCACCGTGATGTTGCTTTTGATGTCATGAAACAAGTGGGTGAGGTTCCTGAGTCGACTCGTCGTTTTGTATTGGTTCTTACGACAGTATTGATGTTTGGTTTTACGCTCTATCGCACTAACATCATGTTGAAATGTGATGGTTTTAGTTCTAGAGAACGTCTCTTAATGAGCCTTAAAGGCTTACCTTGGTTCTTTGGTAAAAATGGCACATTAACCGCTATGAAAAGCCAATATTTAGATTGGTTTAAAAAAGATTTCCACCCAAGTCAGCATCCGGTCATTCGTCAATATTCAGTCTGGATTGAAACACTCGAAAAAACGAATGATCCTATTGCAGCTGGTGAAGCATTTTGGCAAGCAGGTTTATAACCTGCTTGTTACCATTTTGCATAATGTTGTTCTAGTAAACCATATTGCTCATTGCAATTGATTATATCGGTTGCCTCATGCTCAATCGTGCCGCTAATTTTAGCTTGCCACTGATTGAACTGGCTTCCAATCATTCTTAAATTAATATTTTCGTATCGGCACCAACCAATATGGACCTGTAGATTAAGTTTTTGATCTAGAGAGCTAATTTGCCAAAGCTCATCATTTACTTTTTCAAATAAAATATCAGTCAGCGGAAATAAAACGCCGTTAATCCATAAGCAGTTTTCATTACCAAAGCTTTCATTAACACCTGAAGCCAAATTTAAACCAATACGCCGCCCTTGCTCATCCCAGAAATTACATGAAAGCCAGAACCAAGCTGTTTCAGGTCGCAAAAAACCACAAGTATCATCTAGCGATGCAAAAGTCTTTTCATCAAATTGTACGATTTGGTTTTGTTTATTAATAAACATCCCCTCTACAGCAAGCGTGGTCTGCTTTTGAGTATAGGTCCAACCATTGATACCTGTCGGCGTACATAAACTTAATATGTCTGTTCCAGCACAAAAAATTCGAGCGCTAAGTTGAATCTCAGCATATTTCGTGACTCGAATGTACCGCACGCCATTGGCATGCTGAATATCAAACTGATAAGGCGATTTAGAAAAATAGCTTTGATTAAACAATGGCTGTTCATCAAGATAGGTTTTATGCCCCAAAGGCTGAATTGCATTCCACTCAATGACCTGCTGAGTTTCATGATCATAAATATAGAAAAAACCGTGCCCAACCCAGCCAATATCTGCAATGGCCAGACCGATACTATAGTGTTTATGTTGAATGCCGCAGAATTTGAATTTTTTATATTTTAATTGCTTACGCCAGCCTTTTAAGACCTTACCATACGGCGTTTTATAAATATAATGTTGTACATGAATGGTGGACGGTACAGATTCAAAACGCCCATAACGAGGCTGCCCATTTTCTTGAATTAAATCCATTTACCCACTTCCATATGAATATTAGATTTCAAATGACCTATACCACGGTCAAATACGTATTTTCCCAAGTTGCTGCAGCAAAATCGCCTTTTATTAAATGAATATAGCGCCCTGCTACACAATCTATTGCTAAGCAGTCATCAATATCAATAACTCGATCTGTATGTGCTTTTTGCCACTGCTGATCTATAAATTGTTTACCTAATTGTTTGGCAATGACCGCATTGGGTGCAACCACAAACTCATAACGATGAAGCTCACCGAATTCACGCGCATCATATCCACCCAAATTAATTAAATATAATTTTAAATCATCTGGTTGTGGAGCAGCATCTGTAAAATGAATTTGATAATTTTGCCCTTGATAGCTAACTCCTGAGAGCTTGGCCCAAGCATCGATATGCAACCCTTGAGCCTCACCAAACCAAGCCTGTTTAAGTTGAGGATAAACTTCTTCCAAAGTATCCCCTACAGCCATGACAACATCATGAACTTCTGTATTAGCGCGGGCATGGCGTCCGCCCAACATCACCATAAACAAGCTTGGCATTATAGTTCTCTTACATCTCGACCATTTCTACGCCATCAATGCGTGCAACAGTCATTAAATCTTTATCACCACGGCCTGAAACAGTCGCAATAATAATCTGATCTTTAGACATTGTTGGCGCAAGCTTAGAGACATAAGCCATCGCATGTGAGCTTTCAAGTGCAGGAATAATCCCTTCGATTTTGGTTAAATCACGGAAACCTTGCAAAGCTTCTGTATCATTAATCGGCACGTATTCTACGCGCTTCATATCTTTCAAGAAGCTATGTTCAGGACCAACACCCGGATAGTCAAGACCTGCTGAGATACTATGTGTCTCAATAATCTGACCTTGTTCATCACTCATCAAGTAAGTACGGTTACCATGCAATACACCCACATGACCTGCATTTAACGGCGCAGAATGCTTACCAGTTTCAATACCAAAACCAGCAGCTTCAACACCATACATTTTCACGTTGGCATCGTTTAGGAACGGATAGAACAAGCCCATTGCATTTGAACCACCACCAACACATGCAACCAATGCATCTGGTAAGCGACCTGCTTGTTCCAAGATCTGTTTACGTGCTTCACGGCCAATAATCGACTGGAAGTCACGAACGAGTTGAGGGTATGGATGTGGGCCAGCAACTGTACCAATGACATAGTAAGTCGTATCAACATTGGTTACCCAGTCACGCATCGCTTCGTTCATGGCATCTTTCAGCGTTTTAGAACCACTTTGTACAGGTACAACAGTCGCTCCCAATAAACGCATACGATAAACGTTCATGGCTTGGCGCTTAACATCTTCAGCACCCATATAAACAACACATTCAAGACCTAAACGTGCTGCAATCGTTGCTGTTGCTACGCCATGTTGCCCTGCACCAGTCTCCGCAATAATACGTTTTTTACCAGAAAGCTTTGCCAATAACGCCTGACCAATCGTGTTATTTACCTTATGTGAGCCTGTGTGGTTCAAGTCTTCACGTTTAAGATAAATTTGCGCACCACCTAACTCTTTTGACCATCGCTCAGCATAATAAAGTGGACTAGGACGACCTACATAGTAGGCGAGATCGCGGTCGAATTCTGCCAGAAACTGTTCATCATTTTTCATGCGGGAATAGAGATTTTCTAAATCTTCTAATGCCGCCATTAAAGTTTCTGACACAAAACGTCCGCCATGGATACCAAAATGCCCTGCAGCATCTGGGTACTGTGTATAGTCAATCACATTGTTTTGCTGATCCACGTTGGACTCCTTGCATAAATCGTTCAATGAGTTGTTGGTCTTTTATACCTTTTGCGGACTCTACGCCTCCGCTCACATCTACTGCAAAAGCACCGGTAGTATGAATAGCGTCAATGACATTGTCAGGGGTTAAACCACCTGCCAAGATTAAAGGAATATCAAGTTTTGGAAATTTAGACCAGTCAAACTGATGCCCTGTGCCCCCTTTAAGCTCAGGATGCCACGCATCAAGCAATACAGCACTGGCACCAGCCATCTGATATTTTTGAATTTCAGCAATTACATCTAAATCAGGTTTAACCTGAATCGCTTTATACCAGCGACGCTTACAATGGCGAGCTATTTCCTGACATTGTTCAGGAGTTTCATCGCCATGTAGTTGTAATACATCTAGGGGAACACAATCAAGTACATCGTGAATTTCAGTAGCACTTGCATTAACAAACAAACCAACCATTTGTACATAAGGTGGAATTACTTTTGCTAATTCTTGAACCTGCGCAACTGTTACGTGTCTTGGACTTGGCGGAAAAAAAACAAAACCTATCGCATCTGCTCCAGCAGCAACAACTGCCTGAACATCTTCAAAGCGAGTAATTCCACAGATTTTTGCTCGTGTACGTTTTTGGTTTGATGGGCTCATGATCTGCCTAAACTACAACCATTTCTTAAAATAAACGCCATTGTAATGCAATTTTTGCCCCTTGCGTAAAAGTTCTCTGGGAATTGGGCTAAATGACATTGTATGAAATAAATCGTCACTTTATACTGCGTAAAATTGGAAGCAAGTGTAAGCAATTAATGCTTTAGGGAAGCTGGTGAAAGTCCGGCACTGCCCCCGCAACGGTAACAATGTAAAGCATATTTTTTAAGTCGATATCGACTTACACCACTGCAGTAATGTGGGAAGGTGAATATGTCCATAAATTAAATATGGCGCTGAAGTCCGGAGACCTACTTGTTTCATCTATCTACCCGATCATTCACGTGGGGTGAATGTATGGAGCATGTTATGTCTAAGACTTTTCAACCTACTCGTCTGGTAGGGGCTATCGCTATTGCGATGGGGTTTTCACCTGTTATTTTTGCTGAAGATACAACGAACGCAACTCAACTTGATCCAATTGTAGTGACTGCTTCAAAAAGTGCTGAAAAAGCGAGTGAAGTTCCAGCGCGTATTTCAGTAATTTCTAAAGAAGAAATTGAAAAAAATCCTGCTTTAAATTTATCTGATGTATTACAAAAAGATGCATCTATTTATGTAAAACAATCAGGGGGAATTGGCCAGCTTGCAGACTTATCTTTACGCGGTGGTCGAACTGGACATACTCTATTGCTTAAAGATGGTGCACGTATCAATAGCCAGAATGGATTAGGTCCTATTACACCAGAATTCATGGATCTGACAGATGTAGACCAAATTGAGATTTTGAAAGGACCTGCTTCTGTACAATATGGTAGTGATGCGATTAGTGGTGCTATTCAACTGATCAGTAATACCCCTAAAAAAAATAATGCCTTTGTCACCGGTATATATGGAGAAGATAATACTTATAAAGCTATTGTAGGTGCTGATATTGTTTCACCACAAGGTTTCTATGCTCAAATACGTGGACAGAGACTAGAAACTGATGGAACCTCTATTTTGGATATTCAGGATGATAAGGAAAAAGCACCTTATGATCAAAAAGGATATAGTACAAAAATTGGATATGATAATGAGGTATTCAAAACAAGTTTAGCCATCAGTCAAAATAAAGGAACAAATAACTATACTAGTGATTACTACCACAACACTTCACAAAAAGAATTTGAAAATCAGCTCATCAATTGGTTAGCAAGTTACAATATTAATCCAAACCTTGCTTTAAATGCCCGATATTCAAACACTAAAAATAACCAGACTTATTTAGGAGATCCTGATTCCCATTACAATGCTAAGGCGAATGAAGGGGATATCAATGCTAAGTGGAATTTTACTACTACTCAAAATTTACTTGCTGGTATAGATACTAATCGTAGTGAATACAGCTCAGCTTCATTCATTGGCAATAAAGAAAAATTAGATACCACCGGATATTACATCCAACATCAATACAATAGTGATGGTATTCATACTCAAGCTGGGGTTCGAGTAGAAGATAACGATTGGTTCGGCACTCATACAGTTGGTCAGGTTGCAGCACGTTATCAAATAGCACCTCTTACAAGTATTTATGCAAATATGGGAACAGCATTTAAAGCCCCAACCCTTGAACAGTTATATGGCTATTATTATCAACTCAATTTTCAAGGCAATCCTAATTTAAAACCTGAAGAAAGTACGGCATATGAAGTTGGTGTTGACCAAAAATTAGCTTATGGACTCTCTGTTTATATGTCTGCATATTACACAGATATCAAAAATCTTATTAGCTTTGGCAAGATAGATGATAAGAGTACTTACGTAAATTTAAATAAAGCACGTATAACAGGTGGAGAAACAGGACTCAAATGGAAGCTGAATGAATATTTCTCAAATATTGAATATTCATATATTAAAAGCCGCGCTACGGATAACTTAACAGGTCAGAGTTATGATGTTGCTTATCGCCCTCATCAAACTATAACATTCACAGCAGGTTATGATGATGGAGTCTATGGTGTAAATGCATCATTAACCGCACGTTCAAAAGCTAATGCGGACAATACAATAAACTCAGTTAAAGTTCCGGGTTACGCAACTGTTGATTTAAACGCTTTTTGGAATCTCAACCCAAACGTAAAACTATTTACCAATATTCAGAACATTGGTGATGTCCGTAATAAGACAGTATACAATGCCCAATCTTCATTCTCTCCAGAATACTGGTATATCAATGGTGGTCGCCAAGCTTCTGTTGGGGTCACTTTCCGTTATTAATTTTTCATTCTAATTATAAAAATATTTTCTTAACTCCAGTTTCGGGGTAATGTTCTGACCGACATTATCCCCTTTTTTATGTTCAGGATATCCATCATGGGACACCGTTTAAGCAAAATCTATACACGCACAGGCGACTCAGGTACAACAGGTTTAGGCGATGGCTCTCGTGTTGCCAAAGATGATTTAAGGGTTGCAGCGCTTGGTGATGTCGATGAACTGAATGCCATCATTGGGGTTTTACGGGCTCAAATTACAGCCAGTCAAGTGACCAACAAAACTGAGTGGGACAAAAGCCTGAGCCTGATTCAGCATTGGTTATTTGACTTAGGTGGCGAGGTTTGTATTCCGAACTACAATTTACTTCAGCCTATTTGTATTGAGTTTCTTGAAAAAGAAATTGACCGTATGAATGAAGACTTGCCTATGCTTAAAGAATTTATTCTACCTTCTGGCTCTTTAGCGTGTAGCTATGCTCATCAGGCCCGTGCCGTTTGCCGTCGTGCAGAACGTTCCCTCATGTCTGTACAAGCACGTGATCAAAATATTCAGACAACTGCCCTACAGCTAATTAACCGGTTATCTGATTGGCTATTTGTTGCATCTCGAGCTTTACAACGGGCTGAAGGTGGACAAGAAGTGCTTTGGCAAAAAAATATTAATGAGATTATTTAAAAATAGATTAGATTAAACATGGTCTCTGCTCTTTTTAAAGAGGCCATCATTAAAAATAGTTGATAGAAGAAAATTATGCGCATTATTGGTCATCGTGGTGCACGCAAAGAAGCTCCTGAAAATACACTAGGCGGTTTTCAGCACATAAAAAATTTAGGTATTCGTGGTGTCGAATTTGATATTCGTCAACTTCAAGATCAAGAGTTGGTCGTAATCCATGATGATAATTTTTTACGTACAGCTGGAGTCAACCAAATTGTTGAGCAATCCACTTTGGCTCAAGCACTGTCATTTGATCATCGTCAAAACTGGCCTGACTGGCCAAATTCAGAGCCAACACCCACTCTCACAGGCGTTTTAAACCTGCTTGATAACTTCGATCATATTGAAGTGGAAGTGAAAGCTGTAAGAGACATGGTTTTAGCAGAAAAAATTGTTCAAAAGCTTGAGACTGAATTACAAGGTTTTGAGAAAGTCGTCACCATCACAAGTTTTGATCTTCAGATTCTAACTGCCTTACGCGATATAAACTCTCAATTCAAACGTGGATTGTTAGTCGAACTTCCAGTTGGAGCAACAGCAATTGAACTCGCACATCAATATGGTTGTTGTCATATTGGCTGGCACGATCAACTCGCAACAGATGAAATGATTCAGCTTTCACAACAGGCCAACTTAAATATTAGTGTCTGGACAGTGAATGATGTCGAAAGAGCAAAAAGGCTTAGGGATTTAGATGTACAAGGGCTAATTACAGATATTCCAACCACGATGTTACAAGCACTATAAATATAAAAAAGGTGGTAAAACCACCTTTTATTTCTTTTGCGCCTGAATAAGGCGTTGTCCACTCTGATCAAGCAGATATAGCGTATTACCTACGAGTTGGAAGCGTTGAATACGTTGCAAAGCATCCACTAGCTCTGCCTCTTGGGCCAAAGCACCATCACAGCTTAAATGTCCTGCATTTACCTGCATGTCAAGTTTTTGCTGACTAAAATCAAATGTATAACGACCAAAAACTGCGTTACATCCAGTATGGCCTGATACTGTTTTGATAGCAGAATTTAAAGAAAGAGTTGGCCACTGTGTAAAGAATTTTGCCTTATGACCACTGATCTGAGTAATCTGCCAATCAATATCTTGAATGCCATCAGCACTCACTCTCTTTTTTACAACAGGCGATTGAACATGATGAACTGTTTTTTTTGTTTGGACTTTTTTTGTATTTTGATCGGGTGCACTTTGACATGCGGCTAATACAAGACTGATTGTGACCAAGATACACTTCAATGATAATTTCCTTGCAATATCAATGCTGTTCTTTTTTTTCAATCGTTGTACGTTCATTAAACAACTTCTCCTACTTGAAAAACTCTGTGACATAGTTTAATTCTGTTACCGTTCTTTCAATACATCTGTACAATAATGCTAGTGATTCTCACTAAGCACGTGCTAATATGAAGGATAGAATAGCAATATATCTTGATGATTGGTTTTGCTATGTCGTTTTGTCTTTGTACCTTGTCTGACAAGGATTCTAGGAGCGCTGCCGGATATGACTTCCGCCCCACTCAAAGCCCCAATTAACTGGACCGCTAGCATTACCTTAATTGGTTTACCAATTCTTGCCGCAATCATAATCCCGATTTACGCGTATTATTATGATTTTAGTGTAAGCGCATGGGTAAGCTTATTTTTTCTTTTAGCTCTAAGTAGTATGGGGATTACTGCTGGTTATCACCGCCTGTGGGCTCACCGAGCTTACGAAGCGTCGTTACCGCTTAAAATTCTTTTAATGATCGGTGGAACTTTTGCCGTACAAAATAGTATTTTGTTCTGGGCATCTGGTCACCGTACTCACCACAGACATGTTGATCATGTCGATGAAGATCCATATTCAATTGAGCGTGGTTTTTGGTATGCCCATATGGGTTGGATGATCCGCGATCATTCGCCATCTGAGCCAGACTTTAAAAATGCACCTGACTTGCTCAATGATAAATTGGTTATGTTCCAGCATAAATACTACGGTTTACTCGTAGTTGCAGTTCATGTTGGAATTTTAGGTTTAATTGGTTGGGCAACTGGCGATTTATGGGGTGTAGTCCTCATAGGTGGTCTCTTACGCTTAATCATTAGCCATCAAGTGACTTTCTTTATTAACTCACTTTGTCATATGTTCGGTAAACGTCCTTATACAGACGAAAACTCGGCACGTGATAATTTCTGGTTAGCTATCGCCACTTGGGGCGAGGGTTACCACAACTATCATCATATCTTCCAATACGATTATCGTAACGGTGTGAAATGGTGGCAATATGACCCAACAAAATGGTTGATATGGTCTTGTTCTAAACTCGGTTTAGCTAAAAATTTACGTCGTATTCCAAGCTTTAATATTAAAAAAGCAGAACTAGCGATGAAGTTTAAATATGCCGAGCAAGATCTTGCTATCTATGGTCATGATGTAAATGCTGACATTAGTCAAATGAAACAACGTATTGCACAAGAATACGAAGCATTTACCCATACTTTAAATGATTGGGCAAAACTTAAAGAACAAGAGTTACAAGCGAAAAAAGCAGCAATGGCTGAAAAGATTCATAGAATGGATCACAAGCTTAAAGTTGATTTTCAATTGCTTGAACACCGTTTAAGTCATCACCGTGAATGCTTAGAAACACTTATGCGTAGTGTTAAAAAGAATACCAACGTGGTGTCAGACTAAAATAAATTCTGATCAAAAATAGCTCTTTCGGGAGCTATTTTTATGCCTGCTTTTTAACTATGGTATAGTGAAATCCGCTCTCTCTATTTTGCCAAGCCCATGCAATTTAATCCGCTCTACCCTTCACTTCCTTCTAAATTATTCCATATTCAGCAGCCATCTCCTTTGCGTGGTGCAAAAGCAGGCCATTTCAATGCCGCTTTGGCAGATGAACTGCAATGGTCAGAAGACGAAAAAAATGCATGGGTTGAAATCTGTAGCGGACAGCGTACTTTCACTGAATTCCCTTCTCTGGCGATGGTCTATGCTGGCCACCAATTTGGACAATGGGCAGGACAACTCGGTGATGGTCGTGGCTTACTGATTGCACAAATACTCAATACAAAGGGTCAAACCATCGACCTACATCTCAAAGGTGCAGGTCCTACCCCTTATTCAAGAATGGGAGATGGACGAGCCGTATTACGCTCTGTGGTTCGTGAATATTTAGCTGGGCATGCATTAAATGCTTTAGGCGTCGCTTCTAGTCACGCGGTAGGTTTTACGACCTCTACTCAAGGGGTACAGCGAGAAAAACTAGAGTTAGGCGCAATGCTGCTCAGAACATCTGAATGTCATATCCGTTTAGGACATTTTGAATGGATCAATCAATACGCTCCAGATTTACTGTCAGAATTCACTCAAAAATGTATTGAATGGCATTATCCTGAATGTCTAGAAACTGAGAATCCTATTTTATCCTTTGCTAAAAAAGTAATTGAGCGGACTGCAATCATGATTGCGAAATGGCAATTGGTTGGGTTTGCTCATGGCGTAATGAATACCGATAACTTAAATATTACAGGTTCAACACTCGATTTTGGTCCATATGGTTTTATGGAACGCTTCCGCCCAAACTGGATTAATAACCACTCAGATTATCAAGGTCGTTATACTTATCAAAATCAGCCAAGCATAGGCCATTGGAATTTATGGACGTGGTTAAACAACTTGATTCCACTTGCTGAACCTGAACAAAAGGATCAGTTCAAAGAAGAGTTAGCGCGTTGCTTAGAACAATTTGAACCGACTTTTATTGAACATTACACAACTGGTTTATGTCAAAAAATGGGACTTCCCCATTTTCATAAAGACAGTCTTGATTGTAGTTTTGCGTTTTTAAGAATCTTACAAACTGAACAACTCGATTACACTCAGAGCTTTATCCGACTTCAAAATAAAGAATATAAGACTCTACGAGATGATTGCCTTGATATTCGACAGTTTGATGAGTTTCTTAGTCAATATCAAAGTATTCGTGAACATCAAGATACCGATGAACTTGATGCAAACATGCAAAAAGCAAATCCGATTTATATATTACGTAATCACATGGCTCAGCGTGCTATTGAAGCAGCGGAAAGAGATGATTTTAGCGAAGTAGACCGTTTGTTTAAGCTGCTTGATCAGCCATATACAAGACAACCAGAGCTCGAACAGCCACAAGACTTAGGTCCGTTACCAAGTGACGTACCAGACGTAGCAGTCAGCTGTTCTTCTTAATACTTTAAAGACTAAATCTCTCTTAAGCCGCTTTGGTAGTGGCTTAAGAGAGTTTTTTTAAGCATCAAAGAATAATATATGAAAATTAGACCTATCATTATTTGTACACTTCTTATGATTCCACTCGGAATCGCTTTTTATAAATATGAAAAATATTTACCAACTTTTACGCCAAGTCATCAAGCACTTTCAAACGAAGAGATCTTAGAACTCATCAAGACAAAGCCCGTCACCTCAATTGAAGTGTTTAAAAGTCAACGCGTACTTCTGCTCAAGAGTAATCAGGATGTGATTCGTCGTTATCCTATTCGTTTAGGCTTTAACCCTGAAGGACACAAAAATTTTGAAAATGATGGAAAAACACCTGAGGGGATCTATTCTATAGATTGGCGCAATCCACAAAGTGCGTACTATAAATCTTTGCATATCTCCTATCCAGATACGAAAGATATTGCTTATGCCAAGCAACATAATCAACCAACAGGTGGAGATATCATGATTCATGGATCAGTTCCAAAATCCTTTTTATCTATGCCGTTTAGCTCGACTTATATGCCACATAAGGATTGGACATTAGGATGTATTGCAGTTAGAAATGCAGACATAGATGAGATTTGGCAATTCGTACCAAATCATACGAAGATTATTATTTATCCATAAAATCTTTAAAACTATCCACATTTTCTGTGGATAACATTGTGGTTATCCACAGAATAACTTTCGCGAGTGTTTTACTCTTCAGGATATTCGAAGCGGTAACCTACACCGTAAACAGCTTGAATCCATTCATGACGGTTACCAGTTTCAGCCGCTTCACTAATTTTTCGGCGCAAGTTTTTGATATGGCTGTCAATTACACGGTCGGCAACGTCAAAACTATCTGGATTAATATGATCCAATAATTGTGCACGTGAATATACTTGCCCTACATGCTCTAAAAATAGCTCAAGTAAGCGAAATTCGGTTGGCGTTAAGCTCAATGATTTTTGTTGATACCAAATCCTTTGCTGAGCTTTATCGATTCTGAAAGAATCATTTTGTTCAGGTTCTGCTTTACGCTCTAAACGGCGCAGAACAGCCTGTACGCGAGCAACAAGTTCTTTTGGGCTAAATGGTTTACATACGTAATCATCAGCACCCATGTTGAGACCCAAGACGCGGTCGATTTCTTCGGTACGAGCAGTCACCATAATAATCGGTAAATCTGACTGTTCACGAACTTTACGGCAAATGGTCAAACCATCCATTCGTGGAACCATTAAGTCCAGAACCATTAAATTAGGTTTACGTTGTTGGAAACTCGCATAGGCATCTTGACCATCATGAAACATACTTACTTCAAAACCGGCAGCTTCAAGATAATCACGCACTAAATGAGCTAATTCGACTTCATCTTCAACCAACATCACATGTTTCATGAGATATTTTTCCTTTTATATTTAACTCTGCTTTTTAAAAGTGAGCACACAACGTAAACCACCTAAAGGTGAATGTTCAAAACTGAGTGTACCACTAAGCGCCTGCGCAATTTTACAAGACAAAGCCAAACCTAGCCCTGTTCCACCTGTACTACGCGTACGCGAATCATCTACGCGATAGAAACGTTCACCTAAACGAGATAACTGCTCATCGTTTAAACCAAATGGGCTGTCATCGACATACAATGTCCACTCCTGCGGAGTTTGAGCTGTATGAATATGGATTTTGCCACCTGTTTCTGTGTAACGAATACTATTACTAATTAAATTAACAATAATCTGTTTAAAACGATCACGGTCTAATAACAGTGGAGAACTTGTTCCTTCAACCTGAATTTCGAGACCAGCCTGCTCAAGTTTAGGTTTAAAGTTTTCTACTTCCTGTAATACCACTTCCCATGGATTAACAGAACTTAAATAACACTTAAGCTGCTGGGCATCTGCCTGTGCCAAGTCTGCAAGGTCTTGGGTCAGTTTTTTCAGACTTGAAACCTGACGCATCATCGCATCTAGATGTTCAGGCGTTGCTTTTCGAATCCCATCTTGCATTGCTTCAATTTGTGCTTGTAATACAGCCAGCGGCGTTTTTAACTCATGAGAAGTATCTGCCACCCACTGACGTCGTGACTCTTCATGCTGATGTAAAATTTCTGCTAAATGGTTCAATTGAGTTGATAAATCGCCCAACTCATCATTTCGTTTAATCACAACTTGATGTTGATAATTTCCTTTCGTTAATTCATTGGTTGCATTTAATAAACGCTGAATCGGCTTTTTAAAATAAGTCGCCATCAAGAGCGCCGCAACTAAACTTGAAAGTAAGGTTAAAGCATAAATTAAGAGTAAATAGCGCTTTTGGTTACTAAAGAAATTAATACTCAAAGCATCTTCTTTATCTAAAACAGGTTTTAAACCCAAATATCCCACAACTTGATTGTTTAAGATAATCGGACGAAATGACATCTGATCTGAAGAAGGCGGTTCACCTACAACAAACTGGTGGCGTGCATCATATAAAGATAAACGAGAACTCAAACCCAAACGGTCAGGCAAAGCAATAAAACGCTTTTTACCATTTTGAGTTTCAATATCTTTTAAGCTCCCTTTCTTTGATTTATTTTTATCATCACTTGAGCGAAATTGGTTTGCACTTAAGGGGAATCTTAATCCTTCAAAGGGTTGATATTGAGAAGGTAAATTTTGCTCAAGCGTTCTTAATTCTTCATCACTAAAAATAGTATTTTTATTTGTCGGTGCAACTTGCGGTGAAATATTAATAAGGGCATGTTCATCGAAAGAATGCTGTTGTATCGCAATGTCATATTGACGACGAAGCCACCACTGCGAGAGACGATCGTAGTCATCGGGAGCCGCGGTTCCTTCGATTTGTAAAATCTGTGCCTGAATCGCATTCCCCCAATCATGGTACACCGTATAGACATCGCCCAGATTGGTTATAAGGCGGTCGAGCTTCTGCATTTCAACGTCAGCCACGTATTTGGCAAAGTTCTTTTGCATTGTCCAGTGCAAAACGCTCAAGCTTGCAGTCGCAATAAGCAATGTGGTGAGCAAGACTGTCAAAAACAACCGTAATGCAATGGGAACACGTAGAACGTTCAAAAGCACTCTCTCATTTTTACGCTATATTTGGCATTGTAACCAACAACGAAAAGAAAAACTCTCCATTGTTTCTACATCTTTATTATCTAATCTTTAAGCCATCTTAAAACACAACATTAAAGGGCTTTAAATATGAAAATGACGGCAAAAATTGCATTATTCAGTGCGGCAATTGTAACAATGGGAAGTTTAGCGGCGTGTCAATCGACGACTCAACCGCCCAAACCTGAGCGTGGCATGATGCAAGATGGCCCACGTGAAGGCCACCACCGTATGAAACATCGTGAATTCACACCAGAGCAAAAAGCAGCATGGGAACAACACCGTGCAGAACGTCAAGCTCGCTTTGAACAAATCCAAAAAGCATGTGATGGTAAGGCCAACGGACAAGCAGTAAATGTTCAAGTTGGAGATAAGACACTTGAAGGTACTTGTAACCTTCGTTTTGAACCGAAACGCCCTCAACCATCAGTGAACGCCCCTGCTCCTGCATCAGTTCAAGCAAAATAATTCTAAAAATCATGAAACAAAAGGCGCCTATAGGCGCCTTTTGCTTATACATAACTATTTACGATTTTGACTATTTGTATCATATAAACATAACCAAAAGTGTTTACACTCAAAGCACTTAGCTAGTTTAAGTATTTTTTTCTTGACTTTGCAGTCACAAAGTAAAGGTCCTGAGGTGCTTGTGCAGTTATGCAAGTTGTTGCACGATGTAATAGTCCAAGGTGCCTCATGGCACATTCTCATAGATTAAGATTATAACTCTGGTTTCACCAGTATTGAGGAACCCGATATGCCACAATACAAAGCGCCCTTACGTGATATGCAATTCGTTTTGCATGAATTATTAAATGCTGAAGAACACTATGCAAAATTACCTGATTTCCAAGGTAACGTAAGCCGTGAATTGGTTGATCAATATTTAGAGGCTGCGGCAGACTTTTGCGAAAATGAACTTTCTCCTTTAAACCAAGTTGGTGACCGTGAAGGTTGTACTTGGAATGATGGCGTAGTTACCACTCCAACAGGCTTTAAAGAAGCTTATCAAAAATATATTGAACTTGGCTTTCCGTCTTTATCAGCAGAAGAACAATACGGTGGTCAGGCTTTACCTAACTCTTTAGGTATTGCAATTTCTGAAATGGTTGGTACAGCAAACTGGTCTTGGGGTATGTACCCTGGCTTGTCTCACGGAGCTGTACGTACATTAGAACATCACGGTTCTGATGAACAAAAAAATACTTATTTACCAAACCTTGTTTCAGGTGTTTGGACAGGTACGATGTGCTTAACTGAATCTCATGCAGGTTCTGACTTAGGTATTATCCGTTCTAAAGCAGAACCAAATGCTGACGGTAGCTATGCAATTTCTGGCGAGAAAATCTTTATCTCTGCTGGTGAACATGACATGGCTGAGAACATCATTCATATCGTTCTTGCTCGTTTACCAGGTGCGCCGAAAGGTACCAAAGGTATCTCATTATTCATCGTTCCTAAATTCCATGTAAATGCAGATGGTACTGTGGGCGAGCGTAATGCGGTTCGTTGTGGTTCTATCGAGCACAAAATGGGTATTCATGGTAACGCGACTTGTGTCATTAACTTTGACCAAGCTAAGGGTTACTTGATCGGACCTGAAAACCGTGGTTTGAACTGTATGTTCACCTTCATGAACACAGCACGTATTGGTACTGCGGTTCAAGGTTTAGCAGCATCTGAATCATCTTTCCAAGGTGCGTTAACTTATGCAAAAGAACGTTTAGCAATGCGTTCGCTTTCTGGTCCTAAAGCTCCAGAAAAAGATGCAGACCCAATTATCGTTCACCCTGCTGTTCGTAACATGCTTTTAACTCAAAAAGCATTTGCTGAAGGCGGTCGTGCACTTGTTTACTTACTTGCTCAATATGCTGACATCGTTGAAAAAGGCGAAACAGAAGAAGAGCGTAAGTTTGCTGACAACATCTTGTCTTTATTGACTCCAATTGCAAAAGCATTCTTAACTGAAACAGGTTCTGAGTCTGCTAAGCACGGTGTTCAAGTCTTCGGTGGTCATGGCTTTATTTCTGAGCATGGCATGGAACAAATCGTACGTGATACACGTATTTCATGTTTGTATGAAGGTACAACCGAAATTCAAGCACTTGATTTGTTAGGCCGTAAAGTATTGCAAACTCAAGGTGCAATGCTAAAAGACTTTACCAAAATTGTTCACAAATTTGTTGAAGCAAATAAAGACAACGCTGCCATGAAAGAATTTGTTGAGCCGCTTGCAGCTCTTAACAAAGAATGGGGCGATCTCACTATGCAAATTGGTATGCGCGCAATGCAAAACCCAGATGAAGTAGGTGCTGCTGCTGTAGATTACCTCTACTTCTCAGGTTATATCACTTTAGCGTATCTATGGGCTCGTATGGCACTTGTTGCACAAGAGAAATTAGCAGAAGGTACGACCGATGTTGATTTCTATAACGCGAAAGTTACAACTGCTCGCTTCTACTTCAAGAAAATCTTGCCACGCGTACGTTCTCATGTAGACGTGATTGCAGGTGGTCTAGATCCATTGATGTCATTAGACGCTGAACATTTCGCTTTCTAACCATAGTTAGTTGCGATATGCAATGTTAAAAAACAAAAAAGGACTGCTCAGTTTTGACGGTCCTTTTTTTATAAAATCAATGATAAATTTACACTTTAAATTCCATATCCATTTCGTTTTACAGGATATCTAGCACAGGCCAATGTGCACAAAAAAGGTGAACGATTATGCCAATTTACAATGCTCCTTTAGCTGATATGAAATTCATCTTAAATGATGTATTTAAAGCAGAACAATTTTGGCAGTCTAATGAGAAACTCGCTCATGTAGATGCTGCAACAGCTGAAGCAATTTTAGAAGAAATGGCTAAATTTGCTCAGAACGTGACTCATCCATTAAACCGTACCGGTGATGAAGAAGGCGCTCGCTATGAAAACGGCGAGGTGTTCACACCAGCTGGTTTTAAAGATGCATTCCGTCAATATGCAGAAGGTGGTTGGATTGGCTTAGGTGCCGATGAAGAATGGGGCGGTCAAGGCATGCCAAAAATGCTCACCGTTCTTTCTGATGAAATGTTATTTGCAACTAACCCATCATTTATGCTCTACCCGCTTCTTTCTGTGGGTGCAGGCATGGCTTTAAACAGCTATGCATCTCAAGAACAAAAAGAAACTTACTTACCAAAGATTTATTCAGGTGAATGGTCGGGCACGATGTGCTTAACCGAGCCACATGCAGGTACTGACTTAGGTATTATTAAAACCAAAGCAGAACCTAATGAAGATGGTACTTATAACATCACAGGTACTAAAATCTTTATCACTGGCGGTGACAACGATTTAGCAGAAAACATTATTCATTTAGTACTTGCTAAAACGCCAGATGCTCCTGCTGGTTCACGCGGTATTTCTTTGTTCATCGTGCCAAAGTATTTGGTAAACGAAGATGGTTCATTAGGTGAACGTAACCTCGTTGGCCCAGGTTCTATCGAACACAAAATGGGGATTAAAGCGTCCGCAACTTGTGTGATGAACTTTGATGCAGCAAAAGGTTACCTTGTTGGTAAAGAAAACGAAGGTCTTGCTGCCATGTTTGTCATGATGAACTACGAACGTTTATCAATGGGTATCCAAGGTTTAGGCGCATCTGAATTTGCTTATCAAAATGCAGCGCAATATGCAACTGACCGCTTACAAGGTCGTAGTGCAGCTGGTGTTCAATCACCAAATAAACCTGCTGACAGCATTTTAGTTCATGGCGATGTTCGTCGTATGTTGTTAAACGTACGTGCAAACAATGAAGCATCACGTGCTTTTGCAGTCTATGTTGGTCAACAGCTCGATATCACTAAATTCTCAACTGATGCTGAAGCTGTGAAAAAAGCCAATAATCGCGTTGCGCTTTTGACACCAATTGCTAAAGCTTACCTCACAGATACCGCATTCCAAGCAACTTTAGATGCTCAGATGGTGTTCGGTGGTCACGGTTATATTCGTGAATGGGGTATGGAACAATGTATTCGTGATCTTCGTATTGCTCAAATCTACGAAGGAACGAATGGCGTTCAGTCTCAAGATTTAATTGGTCGTAAAACTATTAAATGTGGCGGTGCGTTCATTGCTGAATACATCACTGAAATTCGTGACTTTGCAAATGACTTAGACACCGATTTGAACTTTATTAAAGATGCAACTTTAGATGCTGCAACTGAAATCGAAGCAATCACTCAGTTTATTATTGAACAAGCTGCTGAAAACGTAGACTTCCCGAATGCTGCTGCTGTTGATTATCTACATGCAGTTGGCTTACTCAGCTTCGCTTATATGTTTGCAAAAATTGCAGCGGCAGCAAAAGATAAGTCTGGTGACTTCTATCAAAACAAACTTGCTTTAGCTCAATACTTTGCTGATCGTATCTTGCCGGATATTGATGCACGTATTGCTAAAATTAAAGCGGGTTCTGACCTAATTATGGGCTTCAGTGAAGACTACTTTACGAATCAAGCTTAATTAAGTTCTTTATGAAAAAGCGTCTGAATATTCAGGCGCTTTTTTATTTTGTATTTACTATTTCCATTGGCATGAAATTTGTTTAATTTCTAAACATTAAGAAACAAACAAAAGATCTTACTATGCCTGATCCTAAAAAATACGAGCGAATACTTGACCGTTTTGGTCATTACGCCGTAGAAGCCTTCCACTATTTAGCCCTGTTTATTATTGGATGTATGGTGGCTTGGTCCGCAGCCAATACTGTTTTTGAAATTTTGACTGTCAAAAAGTATGCTTCAATTGATGATATTTTATTATTATTTATATACTTAGAACTTGGGGCGATGGTTGGAATTTACTTTAAAACCAATCATATGCCTGTACGCTTTCTTATTTATGTTGCGATTACGGCCTTAACCCGCCTACTCATTTCAGATATTCAACATGACCATAAAGCGGATATGGACCAAGTCATTATTACCGGCTCGATTCTTATTTTAGCTCTGTCTATCTTGGTTGTTCGTTTTGCATCTTGGAATTATCCGTCAGTGATGAAAGAGAAACATGCAAAAACACCAACGCCTTTAAAGCCTCCTCAGCCTCAAGATGATGAATTAGCATAAAAAAATGGCCTCAATATTGAGGCCATTTATATATTCTATATTTCAAAATTAACGGACACGATAAATTTGATGTTTTGAATCTACGAGTAAATATTGATTCGGTGTTTTAACCCAACGGTATCCACGTGGTGGTTCATACAAACGATGCGATCTCCAGTCTGAAACATAATAGCGACTATTGCGGTATTCTGCTGGAACACGATCACCACGCTTAAATGCTACATATCGACCATAGTGCTTACCGCGATCGGCATTTGACCACTGTGGAGCGCGATGATCATTTCGGTAGTCATGACGGCGGTCATCACGATGCTCATATCGATCATAGTTTTTACCATGATTATTGTCCCAACGATGACTTGTATCGGCCATCGCAGTAGCTGACATACCCAACATTAATGTTGAAAGTACAAGAACGATTGGCTTTTTCATGACCTATTTCCTTTTATCTTGATCTGAAGCTAGATTAAAAGAGAGTCAAGGAGAAACCATGAATAAAACCGCTTTGATTGATATTGTTTGTAATGACTATAAAGAAAATATGAAGAATCTGTATCTGTGCTACCATTACCATTTTTCAAACTAGGTCAATTGCTGTGTCTGAAATCAGTTTTGAACGTCTTCATCAATTTTTTTGCAAAGTTCCAACCGTACAAGAAGCCCGTATCATGGCTCATGGAGCAGATGGCGAACATGCTTGGTGGTTTAAGTTCAGTATTGATGTAGAACATCCGCTAGCATGGCAAACAGTTCAAGAATTAGGACATGTTTTAAACTATCTCTCGACGAATGAACGTCTACCGACTTTATTCTTCCCTGTTTCTCCACCGCCTTATATGAACGGTGAAGCGAAAGACTTCTTATCGTGGATTATTCAGTGTAACCATCCTGAATTTAACCCAGATGTAGTCTGTGACTGGCTTGAGGCTCGTTTACCAAATCCTGTAGATGATGAATCGCAGTGGAAAATTAAGACTGATTTGAGTGAATTAGAAAAGTTAGATGATAAGACTTTGGATCAGTTGATTCCGCCAGCGCCTTAAATCGGACTTATGGCACAGCCTTTACTTACAGTGATGTTCTAATGTCTTTTGTATAGGCTAATGCCTCACTTTTGAGAGGTCAAAAGTGACAAAAACCTTTGTTTCACTGATGTTGCTTCCCTGCAACACAGTGAAACGGCGACATCCATGTCGCTAATCACCTTGCCAATTTTGTACAAAATTCTGGCAACGAATAAGCTGCAAGTTTAGAATCAAACTAATTAAGACTCCGTCGTGAACATATAGCCTCAACGTCTATATAAAAAATAGAATTAGAAAGTCGACAACCCTGACCATTCCATAAAACGATAAATCCAATACTTCACTTTAGACTCATCTGCATACTTCGCGTAATCCACGCTCATCTGCCTACTTTGTAGGTTTGACCAAGAGGTATTGAAGTAATCTTGCGCATCTTTAAAGACTTGATCTTGAACATTACCCATAACCAACATATCTGTTTCAAGGTTATAATTTTTTAAATTACGGGCCGTAAAATTAGCAGATCCTACAATTAACTCAGCGTGTTGGGCATTATATTTCAAAATCATTTTGCTATGGTTCTGCTCACCATGTGTGTCACACCAACGGATTGGAATACCCGCAGCATGTAGCTCTGAAGCTACCTGACGATTTGGAATACCATTTTTTTGTCGGCCAAATGCATCTTTATTTGGATCAAGTAAAACTCGGACAATAACCCCTCTCTCTTGAGCACTTTTTAGAGCCTGAATAATCTTGCGTTCAGATAAATAAAACATACTTAAATCAAGATGCTCTTTCGGCTTAGCTGAGTTAATCAATTTCAATACAGATTGATAAATCGCCCCTTCAGTTAACACTTGAACTTGAGGTTTGGTTACGTCTTTTTCAAAGTCACCTAAAATGAGCGATGGAGAACTACTACCTGACATTCGCGCAACCGCGGCTTCAGATTGTAAAACGTCTGCGGCTGTCGCTCCTGTTACAACTAATGCAACATTTGAGTGTCTAGAACTACCATCATGCGGATTTGCTGAAGTCACCAGTGACTTCCAACCAGCATCGGTATCGACAACTACAGTTTTACGGTGATTCGCCTTAAAGTTAAATAAGTTCAAATAACTGCGCAGTGTAATTTTTTCCTCACCAAATGGATTTGGCAACCAGCCTTTTTCAGGGTTATTTCCAACATTCTGACAGCAGATATACCATAAGCCTGACCAGAACGGATTAGAAGCACGTAAAGGAGCTAAATTGGTTTCAATCACATCAACACCCGCTTGACGTAACTGGCGGTAATGTTCAGGGCTTAAACCACCATATACTGAGTTAATTGGGTCAGTAATTAATACAATCTGGATTTGGCGATTCTGTCTTTTTTTACTTACTAATGCATCGGTTAACTCTTGCATTAATGGCCTTTGCTTCAGTTTTGAGTCACCCACTTCCGAATTAAACAAGAACATGTCGACCACAACTGTGGTTTTTGCCTCATCAATCATTTTCAAGATTTCATCAAAGATATGCTGATCAACCTGTTGTTGCCCTTTTGCATCAAGGTAGGTTTTATCTGCTAAAAATTTGACATCAGCATGTCTAAGCTTGCCACTAAAGTTAATCCCTTGCGGCAATGGTTTTACTGTGTGGTAAATTGCCGATGCAATATATGCAATAGCAACAACGCAAAGTAATATCGCCATATAACGACGCCCTGACCAATTTATTTTTTGATGAATTCGTTGAAAAATACGCATAAAAAAGACCTAACTTGATGGTTTCAAATTAGGTCTTTTGGATTGATTTTTCAAGTTTAGTTTCGTGTTAAAGCCTTAAAAACTAAAATCAACACCTACCGTAAAATTACGTCCAACTTGTGGAATATTTGATAAGAACGAAGCATGCTGATAAACCGTATCATCTAACAGGTTATTCGCTTTCATATAAACACGATAATCTGTTTTTGCACCATATTGTCCAGAATATGCCAGACCAAGATTGAGCATGTTATAGCCTTCAGTTTCAGTCTCGTAAGCTGCGATCTTATCTTGATTAAAGACATGGTAGTACTCGGCAGAACCGCTAAAGCCATCGCCAAAATCTGCATCAACTTTAGTACCTAAACGTCCCGCTGGAATACGTGGGGCGTTACCCTCTGCATCAATTTTACCGCGTACATAGTCACCAAAGGCACTGATCTTGTACATTGGGGTAATTTGATAACCAATTTCACCCTCAGCACCATAGAAACGTGCTTTATCTTGAGTATATTGAACTAAACGGAAGTCTTTATAACGGTCAAGGGTTTGCGCATAGATGTAGTCATCAAACCAGTTATGGTAAACATGAAGATGGTAATCAAGTTTGTTATTATCAAAATGCAAACCTAACTCAACATTATTCGATTTTTCCTTACTGAGTTGATCATTTCCTAACTCATAAGTATTTGTCGCAAAGTGCCCACCATTGGCATATAACTCTTGAGCTAAAGGTAAACGTTCCTGATGTGAAGCGACAAAAGAAAGTTTGTAGTTCGGTGCAAACTCCCAATTCGCAGCACCTGCATAGGAAAATGCCGAGCCATCAAAATCTTGTTTAGAGTTATCATCTACATCAACTTCTTGCTGATCTGCTCGTGCAGAAAGCTCAAAGTGTACGTCTTTCCATTGTTTATGTTCTAAAGCAAATACACTCCACTTTTTGGTAGTGGTCGGTGCCATAAATGCTTCTTCACCAGTTAAATTCAGTTTTTGCTGGCCTAACTGTGCACCGATCACCCCTTCCCAACTTGCAATTGGGTTATGTACTAACTCAACACGCCCATCATAGCCTTTGTTTTGGAATCTGGTTGCAATTGCTCCCTCTTCAATTTCGTCATGTTGATAGTCGGTATAGCTCGCTTGTGCACGTAACTTTTGGAAGCCTGCAAACGGATCATTTAACTCAGTTTTAAAATCATAACGCTCAGATTTTAAGTCAATCCATGGACCACCATGTTCGTGACCATGTTCTTCTTGTCCATGATCATGAGCTTCTTCACCATCTTCATGCTCATGGTCTCCACAATGCAAATGTGGTGTACCTGTTAAATGAGCGCTACAACTTTCGTATTCATGACTATGCCCCGGTAGGCCATATTGATCGCGACGGTTGCTATAAGAGATACCCGTATAACCACGGTCATAAATCCAAGACAATCCGACATTAACTGAATCGCCCTGAGCAAAAGTATTGTCTACACGGCGCTCTTTTTCACCTTCATGAATGTAATTTGGCGCAATGTAGTTATTCGCATCACGTGTTAACCCCTCAACACGTAAAGCAACTTGGCTACCCAAGCCAACAGTTACTCCAGCGCTCGCCAGTTTTTCATCACTTCCAGTGTTATAACGTAAGCCAACTTGTCCTTCATAACCGTTTTCAGGCATTTGCGTAGGGATCTTGTTATCAATTACGTTAACTAAACCACCCACAGTTCCAGCACCAAACAATAAAGTTGAAGGGCCTCGAATCACTTCGACTTGCTTCGCAAGCACAGGATCTACAGTTACTGCATGGTCAGGAGACAAGGTCGAGACATCAATATTTTCTGATGAATTTTGGAGTACTTTAACGCGTGGCCCATCTTGTCCACGGATGACTGGACGACTCGAACCAGCCCCAAACTGATTCGCGTAAATTCCGACTTCACTACTCAGCGCATCCCCAATAGTGGCGGCCCCTTGCGATAAATGCTTTTGATCAACAACAGTATCTGCAACAGCAAAATCTTGTGAAGTTTGCTCAAGTGGATGAGCCTTAATTCGAATAGTTTCTAACTTTTCAACATTTTCACTTTCTGCTGCAAACGAAGGAACGGATATGACAGCTAAAATGGATAAGGTCAAAATATTTTTATAAAACTGCATTGGATGTGTCCCGAATCACGATATGTTTTATTTTTGTTATATTATAACATTTCGTTTGTTTTGCAATAAAAAACATTTCTGATTCGACGATTAGTTAGACTGGTCAACTAAATGAAGTGAGTAATTTTTGATTTCTAATGCCTTTTACCATCTCTCATGCCGTTATAGCTCCTCCCTTATCTAAGCTTAGCCAAAACACTTTACCGGTTGGCGCGTTAGCCATTGGGAGTATGACACCCGATCTTTACCGCTTATTTACAGTTCAGTCCAGCATGCTGACGCACCAATGGAAAGGTCTGATTTATCCCAACCTTGCATTAGGCCTCGTATTTTGTGCAGTTTGGTATTTTCTTTATCGTCCAGTGGTGTACCGTTTTTTTGGTGTGCAACATGATCTTGGCCTCAGCTCTTTAAAACGTATTTTTATATTTTTTATTGGAGTTATATTTGCACTCATTGTCGGTATAGCAACTCATCTGATTTGGGATGGTTTAACACATTCAGACTTTCGAACGTTTGTATTTAAAGATGTATTAGCTACGACTATTCATTTTTTTGGTCATCCCTACCCTTTGCACCGTCTTTTACAACTTGGCTCCTCTGCTCTTGCCTTACCTTTTCTTGGTTGGATGGGTATTCACTATTACCAGCGCTACAAACAACACTGGAAAGTAAGTAAAAAAATTAAAATTTTCGCGTGGTCTCTGTTTATTCTATCTACAGTCTAAGGCTTATTTTCATTTTGGGATTATGCACGTTACATACCCCATGAGGTTTGGCATGCCGATACCTATTATTTTACAGGCCGTTCTATCAACGAGTTTATGCAAGGTTGGTTAAGTACCTTTAGCTTAGGATGCTTATTATTCTTGTTTTTAGATCGACAACAAAGAATGGGATGAATCAGAAAATTTGCTGCCAAATTGCTCATTTTCAGGTTAATTTCCGCGGTTTTTTGATCTAGTTCTTGTGGCAAACCATGCAACAGGGCATAATCGAAAACTTATTTTTTTGACGGTGCGCGGTTTACGCATCCGTCTTTTCAGCCAATATAGTTTGGATATTTTTCATCATGATGCGAACTCATTACTGCGGCTCTTTAACTGAAGCCCAAATCGACCAAACCGTTACACTATGCGGTTGGGTACATCGTCGCCGTGACCATGGCGGTGTTATTTTCCTTGATATGCGTGACCGTGATGGTCTCGTTCAAGTGGTTATTGACCCAGATACTCCAGAAGCATTTGCAACTGCAGATAAAGCACGCTCTGAATATGTATTAAAAATTACAGGTCGTGTTCGTCGCCGTTATGAAGGTACTGAAAATGCCAATATGGTGAGTGGTCAAATTGAAGTTTTGGGTAAAGACATCGAAGTTCTTGCCGCTTCAGAAACACCTCCATTCCCTTTAAATGATGAAAATACCAATATTTCTGAAGAAATTCGTTTGAAATATCGTTTCTTAGATATTCGTCGTCCTGAAATGTTGGATCGTTTACGCTTCCGTTCTAAATTGACCAATCTTATTCGTAACTATTTCGAAGATAATGGTTTCTTAGACGTTGAAACACCTATTTTGACACGTGCAACTCCTGAAGGTGCGCGTGACTACTTAGTACCAAGTCGTGTACAAAATGGTAGTTTCTATGCACTTCCACAATCACCACAATTATTCAAACAATTGTTGATGGTTGGTGGTATTGATCGTTACTACCAAATCGCGAAATGTTTCCGCGACGAAGACTTACGTGCTGACCGTCAACCAGAATTTACTCAAATCGACGTTGAAACATCGTTCATGAGTGACGATGACATTATGGACTTAATGGAAGTCCTGACTGTGAAGATGTTCGATGAACTTCTTGGCGTTAAATTCGATAAATTCCAACGTATGACTTACGCAGATGCAATGCGTGACTATGCATCAGACAAACCTGATATGCGTATTCCGTTGAAACTCGTTGACGTTGCAGACTTAATGCAAGAAGTAGAGTTCAAAGTATTTGCGGGTCCTGCAAAAGATCCTAAAGGCCGTATTGTTGCTTTACGTGTTCCAGGTGCAGCGTCATTGCCACGTAGTGCAATCGATGAATACACCAAATTCGTTGGCATCTATGGTGCAAAAGGTTTGGCTTACATCAAAGTGAATGAACTCGCTAAAGGAATTGAAGGTCTTCAATCTCCAATCGTGAAATTCATTGAACCGATCGTACTTGAATTGTTGGCACGTGTTGGTGCGCAAGATGGCGATATCGTATTCTTTGGTGCTGATAAAGCTAAAGTTGTAAATGATGCAATGGGCGCGCTTCGTGTGAAGATTGGCCATGATTTGAATCTTGCAACTTGTGAGTGGGCTCCACTTTGGGTTGTTGATTTCCCAATGTTTGAAGAAACTGACGATGGCAAATGGACTTCTGTTCACCATCCATTCACTCTACCAAAATCAAGTGTAGAAGAAGTGAAGAGCAATCCAGGTGAAGCACTTTCTGTTGCTTACGACATGGTATTGAATGGTACTGAAGTTGGTGGTGGTTCTCTACGTATTTATACATTAGAAATGCAAAAAGCGATTTTCGAAGCGCTTGGTATTTCTGATGAAGAAGCAGAAGAAAAATTCAGCTTCTTATTAAATGCACTTCGTTACGGTGCTCCTCCTCACGGTGGTTTGGCATTTGGTCTTGACCGTTTAGTAATGTTAATGACTGGCGCGACTTCTATTCGTGACGTTATTGCATTCCCTAAAACGAAGACTGCTGAATGTCCACTTACTCAAGCACCTGCTCCTGTTGAAGCAAATCAGCTTCGTGACTTGGGCATCCGCTTACGTGAGAAGCCAAAAGCTGAAGAATCTAAATAATTTTTAGATTCTCAAATTAAAAAACCCTGCTTATGCAGGGTTTTTTATTCATTGATTTTCAAATTTTAATGGGATATTTCTTTTTCAAAACTTGAGAGTGTTTTAAATTTTTGATCAAAAATTTGAATGATTTCTGTTTTAAGCTTTTCAAAATCGACCACGTGTTCATCATCATTTAGACAAATTTGTGGAAGTTGCTCATTCTTAATAACCTGATTAATTTCAGGGAGATTTTGTAGCCTTAAATTAAAGTTTTGTCCACGCTCAAATATGTTGACAGGATAAAAACGGGATGAGCACAACTGCCACAATCGAAAAAGATACTGATTAACGTCTAAAGGCTGTCTAAATCGATGACTTGATACTTCTTTTAAATAAGCTTCTTCAGTTTTCCAAACTTCTTCAAATACCGATTTCAAAAAAGGTTGAGGCAAATGAGTACTATAAAAACTTGAAAATTTTCGGTTATATAAACTTAAAAAATTACCCAAATTACTACTCATAGAATAGCGATAGTTAAAAAGTGCATAGGGATTTTTATGAAGTAATTTTCGCTTATCAAAATGTTTATTAATAATCGCAACATCCGTTAGGGCAACTGCACCTAGAAAGTTCTCTTCACCTACGACCATAAGTGGCTGTAAACGCATACCATCACAAGGTAAACCATTTCTAAAAAAGAACTCAGGCTCTAAGGGCCTATTGATAAAGGTATCATCATTAAAATAAACAAAATGCTCTGCTAGTCCCTCAATTTTATAAATATTGATTTCAATAGCATGTGAGTTAAATGTCGGTAAACAGTTTGATTCCATGATTTGATCATGTGTGACCAAATTTAACTTAGGATGATTTTTGACTAAAAATTCAGGGAAATGACCACAAGTCACCAGATGGATCTTTCTAACCCACGGGCAAAACTTCTCAACAGATCGAAACCAGTAATGAAGATTATTCCAGTCGCGATAGCGGCATTGATCAACAAGTTCAACCGCCTTTGTTTGAGTTTCTTTGGATTTATAATATATATATTGTTGCTGCCATTTCGTATCGGTTGAGTCCACCCAAATCATTACAAAATCAACAGGTTGCATTAAACATATATCCAAATAAGTACAGAAATTTACTAGAAAATTTCAGATAAAAAATGGAATTCGAGGTTTATTAATGTTAATAAAAATTCACAATTTATTCATAATTTTAATTTTTCTACACAATTGACTCAATTTAGACTCTATTGAGATGACAGTGAGCAAATGGCATAATATCAGCACTTTTTCTCCCTTGGTGATTCATTATGGCAATGCGCCCTGATGTACGTCGACATGCTTTAATCGTAATTGTATTCTCTCTTGCGCAATGGTTTTTCATGCGCTATATCCTTGCAAATGAATTATTTAACATCACTACAAATCAACGTATTCTTTATTTCTGCGTAAGTAGCTTAGCAGGTGCATTGCTTATTTTTGTTGCGCTGATTTATATGGTATTAAAAGGAAATGCGGATAAAAATTAATATCCGCTTTCCCTCATAAAATTTAGATAATCCTAAAATTTATTTCCCAATATAGTTATCGCATAACTGTATCAATTCCGGATGTCTGTCATGCTGATGGACAATAGGAATGATCTTTTGGTTACGATTGATAATAAGACCTTGATCATTAATCGTAATTTGATCTATTGGATATAATCCAAGAGTTACAATAATAGAATCAAATGGCTGACAGCGAGTTACATCTGCTAAATCATTGGTAATTAATAATTTATTGTGCATTGCCTGATCATAGATTCTTTCAGACATTTTTTGATATGGCTGTTTGCAGAACTCTTCAATCATTTTATTTATATAGACTTTAATCGAGTTCATATCTCCAATTGTGACGCCTGAGCACGAAACCTGCTCATCTTTTGCACTATTATAAAAACCATCTCCATACGCATCGATAATCCATTTTTGATTATATTGCTCAGTGCCTATCGTATAATCTGGATTTTCCATACCAACAAAGAGTCCTTTGCCGAGATCTTTAAAAGGATTACCCTGAAAAAAAACGTCTCGCACATCGCTAAGCAGCACATGTGAAGCATCAGGATGACTTTCTACAACTTCTTTATATTCAAAAAAGCGACTCACATGCGGATAGCCTGTGATTTTAAGGGCTTTTATTTTTGAATCAGGAACTGCTTCATTTACAGTTAATCCAATAATTTTCTTAAGAATATTCTTTATAAACTTAAACTTGTAAATACCTGAGTATTTTGACTTCGATTTAAATTTCCCAATCGTTGAAACTTTAAATTCAATTTTAAAATTTTTGATATTTGAAAATGCATTAACAAACTCTGGCATTTGCTCTTTATAGATAATTAAAGTCAAAATGCCATCAAAGTCTGTCTTTTCCAAAGAATATACAAAAGAAGAAATGAGGTCAGCACTGTATCCAGTTGCTGACCCGATAATAATATTTTTTTGCTTAGTCATAAAATTAGTAAGAAAATTTAAAAAAACGACTAAATTATATATTTATTAAGTATATATTTCTTTAGTTTAACTCTTAGGTAACGTAACAAATCACTATCATCTTGTGAAATAGGAGTAATTAAGCTTCTTTCCTTTTCTAAATAACTTAACGCATCATTATTTTCGATGATCGGGTGATCGAATAAAAAGCTGACATAAAAACTGAAATCACCTCGTCCAACAAGATCTTGCCAATGGTCGTAAATTTTGATCGGCTGATGATAATCAACCAACATCTGCGCCATTTTACGGTCTACAACATAGGCATACGCATAGGCTAGTTTTTCGAGATAGTCATAATCAACTTTTAGAATTTTTTGGTTATACAACTCTTCTGATAAAAATTTTCCACGAACGCGATTGCATATTTTCATTTGAATACCGCCCAAGCTTAGGAAAAAGCACGGACCTAGATTCAAAGAATGAATGTGCTTTTCTAAGTCTTGGAAATCAATTTCAAAACGTTCGATCACATCATCTTCAAAAATAATTGCATATTCTTCATCGGAGTTTAAAAAATCTTTTAGTGCAGCAATATGAGACATGGCACAACCAAGCTCGCCAGGCGTCATCGGTTTTTTCTTGCCTGCTACACCTTGTTGAAAATATTCACTGACGCTTAAATTCTTACCGATTACCCCAAACTGCTTAAATTCATCGCGATATTTGTAAAATGTTGCTTGAGAGTACAACTTTTTTAAACGTTCACTATTAGCAGATTCAATACTGATTAAATATTTTTTCATTTCATTCAAATGTTAAAATGAGTCAGGGATAGTCTATCTAATTATAGTTATATCGAGTGTAAAATTTAATGCTAAATCGCCTGATTCAAAAAAAATGGTATAAATACCAACAAGCAAAAAAAGCAAAATCTTTTGACTCTCATTGGTATATGCGTTTTGGCTGGTTAGAACAACCGTTTACTACACTTGAGCAACTAGATTCTCTCTTTGAGATCCACTCCCCTAAAAAGTTTACATTTGCAGATAGCTTTTATGCTTATGAAAATGGCCGTCATTTCATTTTTTTTGAAGAAGTTGATGACGAACATCCTGTAGGTTTTCTTTCAGTTTTAGAAGTTTTTAAAGATGGCACCTACACACCACCCGAGACAATCTTAAAGCTCGACTATCACCTTTCTTATCCTTGTATATTCAAAGTAAAAGATACTTGGTACATGATCCCAGAAACTTCTGCCAATAAGACGATTGAACTTTGGAAATGTACTGAATTTCCACTGAAATGGGAAAAGCATTCTAATCTGATCGAGAATATCGAAGCAGTCGACAGCACCCCTTTCTATCATGAAGGCTTATGGTATCTTTTTACTTCAACGCGTCGTGATTGTAAGAAATTTGGTGATCGTTTAGATCTATTCTTTACCGAAGATATTTTACATCCAAACTGGCAAGAACACCCAATGAATCCAGTGTGTCGAGGTAGTCAGCAGTTCCGTATGGCGGGTAAACCTTTTATTTATAAAGGACAACTGGTTCGACCAAGCCAAGATTCTTTAAAACGTTATGGTGGTAATATCGAATTAAAGGCAATTACTCAGCTTAGCCCGACAGCTTATGAAGAAAAATTACTAGAAGTAGTTTTACCAGACTGGAATCAAGCAGATGACGGTTGTCATACCATTAATGTCGAAGATAACTTTGTGGTACTTGATGCCATCCGCCTTACACCGAAGAATAATTAAGTTTTCAGCAGGCCTTTATAAATATTATGCGTCTGCTCAGCCATGGCTGGTACAGTCAGTTCAGCCTTGGCTTTTGCATATAAAGGGCTAAAGTCGTGTTGAGCTTCAGGTTGAAGCGCACATTTAATCGCTTTTGCTAAACTTTGTGCATCTCCAATTTCTGCCAGATATTGCTCCGGCAACCACTCAATCACACCGTTCACTTTGGTTGAAGCCATTGCTTTATCGGCCTGTAAAGCTTCGACCATGACGAGTGGAAAACCTTCACGATCTGATGACAAAACCACGATATCTGCTAATTGCACCAGATCTCGAGCATCAGTTCTAAACCCAAGAAAAGCGACCCGATTTTGCATGTTTAATTCACTGACTTGTTTTTCTAAACTTGCTCGAAGTGAACCATCACCAATAACCCATAAATTGGCATCAATCTGTTGCATCGACTCAATCAATAAACTGATATTTTTTACTGGCTCTAGACGTCCAATACACATAACAACTTTTTTGCTTGCATCTAGCTCAGAAAAATCCTTTTGAATCGATTGAAGTAACTTTTCTTTATTTTCAACTGTAAGTACGGGTTGAGGATAGACCCCGTTGTAAACCACGTGTGCTTTAGACTCAGGAATGCCTTGCGTGAGTGCTTGACTCACTGCAATAACCGCATCACCTGCTAAATAGGCAGATTTATTCTTTTTCGTGCCGTGTACAGTCGTTACAAATTTCGGGCCAGATAAAAATGGCTTAATTCGGGCAATCAACTCAGCCGCCTTTCCTGCTTGTGCATGAACAATAGCGGGTTGAATTTGCTGAATGAGATTTTTAAGTTGCCAGAGTAAAAAAATATTCCAACGGCTTCGTGCAAAATCGACAGCATGAAAATGTACTTGTTGGCTAAACTTCTCTACATAGCAAGGATGTGCAATCACATGTACTTCATGGTTTAAAGCAAGCTCATTAACAAGATTAAAAGTGTGCTGCTCTAAACCACCAACTCCACCGCTAGTCGCCAATACCTGAACAATTTTCATAGCTTGCCTACTTATTTTTTATCTTTATTCATGGTTTGTTCAAATAGTTTGGCTTCTTTTAGAAAAGCATAAAACGCGTTAATCATACTATTTACGAAACCACGCCAACCATTTAAGAAACTACGACGAATAAAATAAGACTTCATGAAAGTCACAGGCATTACCAAAACCAATTTTGCAACGCTTGGAGACTTTCCTTTTTGGTATTTCTCTAGTGCTTTGAGGTTGGAATATTGATTATTTTTTTCGACTTTAACGAAAATGCTCGACTCGCCATAATGATAGATATCATGTTGAGCACGCTGAGATTCACCTTCTACAATCACATTTTCATGGACTTTATTGGCAAGGTCGTAACGCCCTTTAGACTTGCGAAAAAAGCGCACCTTTGCATGTTTTTTAGTATGTTTGCTGTTGGGAACACCTAAAAAAACATCATTAATCGGTGTGATTAAAGCATCAAGCTTGTTCTGCTGAATGGTCTCAACAATTTCTTGTTTTAACTCGTTAGATAAGACTTCATCACCATCTAAATTGAGTACCCAATCATTTCGGCATTTTGCTAAAGCCAAACTTTTTTGCCCAGCATAACCTTGCCAATCTTGATGAGAGATTTGCGTATTTTCAAAACGCTGTGCAATTTCATAAGTATTATCAGTACTGCCAGAGTCTAAAATAATAACTTCATCAAATTCACTAACGCTTTGCAAAGTTCGCTCTAACCAAGCACCACAATTTAAAGTGACAATATAGACACTACATGGAATTTTATTCATAACTTATAACGTCCTTTAGCAAGGGCGATACGCATCTGTAAAGCATTCATGGCACCATGCGTGCTGACACGTGGAATATTAAATTGATTAACAGCTTCATAGGCTTCGATTTTTTTACGAGTCGATACAGCGTTTTTAAAGCCAATCTCTTGAGCCATTTTCTGGTGCTTTTCGTTAAATCGACCAAATGGATAAGCAAAGCTCGGGCACTTTCCAACTAATGCTTCAACATCTTGTTTAGACTGAAGCATTTCTTCGTAAGCCGTTTGATCGTCAAGCTTAAGTAAGTTCACATGGTGTTGCGTGTGCGCACCAAATTCAATCAAACTAGAATTCGCCATTTCATGAATTTGATCATGAGTGAGCTTTTCGATTCCTTCAATTTGAGTTGCCAAATAAATGGTTGCTTTTGCATTATATTTTTTAAGTAATGGATAGGCATAAAGATAATTATCCATAAAGCCATCATCAAAACTTAAAGCAACGACATTTTTTTGATTACGATATTGTTCAAGCTCAGAGACAAAACAAAAAGTAGTTCCCTTACGTGTCAACAACTGTAAGAGTTGTTCAAACTTTTCAGGCGGCATGTTCATACCAGAGGCTGCATCTTTAGGTGTAACCTGATGCAACATCACAATGCGTGGTAGTTTGTTCGAACGGAACGGAAGCCAGAAAGTATAATTACCCAGCACATATAACAGTGCAGCAAGTACTAATAGGCCTACCGCAACGTACAAAAACCACATCATGCATAAACCTCATGTGACCATTCATAATCTTCTGAAAGGGGCTGCTTAAATGTCACTTCAACCATAAATTGGGTGATGCGTTTAGCATTGAAAGACCTACGTGTTTTCTCCCAACCCTCTTTCGCTATTTTTTCAGCCTGATCTGGGTTTTGATCAAAGAACTGGATCTTCTTGGCCAAGTCAAACTGATCATCAAAATAAACCACTTCCTGTTCAGTATAGAGCTTCTCAAAGCCTGGAATTCTTGGGCTAAAAGTGAGTAAACCATTACCAGTTAGCTGCACAATACGGTCAGAACTATACAGAGTTACATCATTACGGCGTGAGTAATTAAGTCCCATTTTTGTTTCAGATAGAACTTTATAATAAGCTTTACCGTAAACACCCGGTTGCTCAAAACAACCATAATATTGATAGTTCACATGGCCTTGTTGCAACGCATCTGCTAAGTCCTTTAAAAACTTCTCACGCTCAGGTTCTTTATAGACCACGCCACAAAAAATAAAGGTTTTATCCGTATTCACATTTGAAAATTGCTGTAGTGTTTCTACATTACGGTGACCCACATTTGGCAGATAGGCTACGCTTAAATGCGGCTGTTTTAATTTTTGTAGATATTCGCCACCGGTTGTACAGAAAATAGCATCTAAATATGGCGAGAATGCTTTAACAAAGTCGAGTTTGCTTTCAAGATAAAGCGGGTCAACATACCAAAATGCAATTTTAGTATTTGGGTAAGATTCTTTAATTTGTCTTAAAACATCTGGACTCATTAAGTCACTATGCCCAATCAGCACTAGATCAGGTTCAATATTATTAACGACCTTTAGAACTTCTTTATTAGCCCAATTGGCACCCAGTTTTTTTGTTTTAAAAATGGTTCCCATACGAGCCATGTCACGAAAACTAAAATCATAAACGAAATGGCCATTTTCAATTAATCCGGCAGAAATTTTACGGTCTGTGCAGTAAAAATGGGCGCCTTGTTTATTAAAGCCAAAATTCGCAATATGCAATATTTTCATTTATTTACTCAAAATAAAAAATTTAATTTTTCGCTAAAAGATATGTTGCCACACGGTCTGCTTCTTTAAAAGCATAAGGTTGTGGTAACTGTACAACACAAGTCTGCTGTGAAATTAATTTTGATTCTAACATTTGATCAACTGAGTGGGTAATCCGGTCATCTTTCAACCGGTCCATTGCCATTACACCGACTCGACAACCTGCGGTAAGCGCCTCAAAAATCATAGACACGCTGTCTTCTGTTACCCAAACTGCTTCTGCTTTTTGCATTTCTTCAAAAATCCAGCCTTGAGGTGTTTGATCAACTGGAAATATTTGTAAATGCCCAGCAAAGCTTTGCTGTCTTAAAATATCGATAAATTCTGCTGGTGTACGGCGTGAAGTTGTCAAAATAATCTCAGCGGCTGGATTATTCTCAACAATTTTTTCAACACTGCTTAATACTTTGTTTTGGTTCCATTGATGTCGTTTAGATGAACCACCTAAAGCAATTAAAATTCGGTCTTTTTGATGGCGGTTTTCATTACGAATTGGATTTAATGCCCCACGTGTGACAATCACATGGCTATCAGCATGAATACCGTCATGTTCTGGAATAACAGCATAATCAAAGCAAACCACAGGTAAGTTAGGTTTCATCAATATAATAGTTTTGGCTTTTCTAAAAATTTTGCCGAGTAACCAGACACGAAAGTGTGTGTGGCTTCCCACGCCAAATATAAAATCAGGTGTTTTTTTTAATAACGATTTTTTTGAAGAGAAAAGCGCCTGAATTAAAGAAATAATTGGCAAATCAGAAATAAGGATCTCTTCAAAAGTTGTTTCTGGCTGTTGTCTTTGCATTGCCTGAAACAAGCCTAATGCTTGTGAACGGTGCCCTGCCTTACCATCAGAGACATAGACAATATGCATAAAAGCTCCCGAAGCCAAAAATAAAAAGGCGAAACTTATGTTCGCCTTTTTATGTTAACGGATTAACTTATTTTACGTAAGTTAACCAGTGTTCATATTTCGGATTTCTACCTTGAACTGCATCAAAGTAAGTCTTTTGAATTTCAGTAGTAATTGGGCCACGGCCACCTGTACCAATTGGACGGTCATCGTATTCACGAATTGGCGTTACTTCCGCAGCAGTACCTGTGAAGAATGCTTCATCTGCAATGTAGAATTCATCACGTGTAATACGACGCTCAACAACTTGATAACCAAGATCTTTAGCAATCGTCATTACTGTTTGACGTGTAATACCATCAAGCGCACCACCAGCGATATCTGGAGTGTGTAAAACGCCATCTTTAATTAAGAATACGTTTTCACCAGAACCTTGGCACACATAACCTTGTGGATCCATTAACATTGCTTCGTCGTAACCAGAATGTGCAACTTCTTGATGAGCAAGAATTGACAACGTGTAGTTACCAGATGCTTTTGCTTTACACATCGTCACGTTTGGATGATGGTGAGTAAATGATGAAGTTTTAACGCGAATACCATTCGCCATTGCTTCATCACCAAGGTATGCACCCCACGCCCATGCTGCAACTGCGGCATGAATCGTGTTATTTGTTGCAGCAATACCAAGTTTTTCTGAACCGATCCAGATTAATGGACGTAAATAGCAAGAAGCTAATTTATTTTCACGAACAACATCGATTTGTGCTTGTTCAAGCGTGGCTTGATCATACGGCACTTTCATTTGATAAATTTTTGCTGAATTTAACAAACGTTTTGTGTGGTCTTGAAGACGGAAAATGGCAGTACCTTTAGGCGTTTCATAAGCACGAACACCCTCAAATACGCCCATACTGTAGTGTAATGTATGGGTTAAAACGTGAATCTTTGCATCACGCCAATCAATTAATTTTCCATCTTGCCAAATAAAACCATCACGATCAGCCAAATTCATGGAACACTCCAAATTGTTATAAAATCATTCACTATCCAACTCAACCGAAGCGGTTGGGTCTATTAATCTTTGCCATAAATTGCAAACGACCGCACGGGTACTACGCCAGTCCGCTGCGCTGACTTGCATGGATTGATTTGCAAGGGCTAAGCGGTGGCTTTCGGCACGTTCACTAAGATAGGCTCGAATTAATGCTGTGGCATCTTCACTGGATAAGCAGTCTGCTTTAGCAGCATCTTCTAATATTCTTACATTATCAGAATAATGGGCGAGATCGGGTTTCGTCCCGCTCCATGCAAGTACAGCATACTGTGCCATAAATTCGATATCGACGATACCACCTGCGTCCTGTTTTAAATGAAAAATACCATGTTTTTTTTGTTCAGAAGACGAACCTAGGTGGTCTTTCATTTTCTGACGCATTTTCAACACTTCCTCACGAACATAAGCCTCATCTCTAGATTGAGTCAATATCTCGCGTCGAAATATTTCAAATTTCTGGCAAAGTACCTCGTCACCTGCAATAGAGCGGGCACGTACTAATGCCTGATGCTCCCAAAGCCATGCACTTTTCAACTGATAGTGTTCATAGGCCTTGAGACTTGTCACCAATAAACCGGCCTCACCTGAAGGTCTTAACCGCGTATCAATTTCATAGACACGACCATCTAGGGTTTGAGTGGTCATGAGTGACATAAACTTTTGAGCGACACGCATCGCAAACTCAAAGCCACTAATTGACTTGGTTCCATCCGTATCTGCTTGTTCATCTAGATAATGAATAAAGACAAGGTCCAAGTCAGAACCATAGCCAAGCTCAATCCCACCCACTTTGCCATAACCAATAACAGCAAATGCTTTGTAGTCAAGTGAGCAACGTTTTCCATCAACATCACATGGATAACCATGACGCTTTGCTACGGTCTGATAAGCCAAGTGAAGTGTTGCATTCACACTAACTTCAGCAATATCGGTTAATGCATCGGACACTTTCATTAGCGGGCTTTCAGCTAACACATCACTTGCCGCAACAGTGAGTACATTGCTCTTTTTAAACAGTCGAAGTGCTCGCATTTGGTCTTCAACTTGATCAATTTCAATGCGGAGCAATTGCTGACGTAATGAGTCTTCTAAGTCCCTACGCTTTGGCAACTCAAAGCCCATCGATAGAAACTCATCAAGCAGTACTGGATATTGCGTTAGCTCTTCACAAATCCACGGACTTACGGTCGCCATTTTAACTAAGCGTTGCAATGCGCCTTTACTTTCAATCAACATCACTAAGTACACGGTTCGGCGCATAACTGATTCAATCAGCGGCATTAAGCGCAAAAGTGCAGTTTGAGGTTGTTCAGATTGTAAGATTACTTCAATTAAATGAGGCCAGAATGTTTTTAAACGCTGGACAGCATTTGAAGGTAATTTTTTGAGTGCGTGACCGTGCCAGAATTCATGAATTAGATTTTTCGCATTATCATCCAACACTTCATCTAACTGCTGTTCTAACTGTCCAAAGTTTTCAGTTGCAGCATTTGAACTTGTATCTTCAATGAGCTGCTTAAATTGAACTTTAACTTTTTGACGTTTCTCGTTAAGAACATCAATAAATTCATCCCAACTCGTAAAACCTAAGGTATCTATAATGCGTTGCCTTAGCTCCACTTCTTCTGGCAATAGCTGAGTTTGTTGGTCATTGAGGGCTTGAATTGCGTGTTCAACACGCCGTAAAAACAGGTAAGCATCCTCAAGTTCAAAAACAGCTTGTCTTTCTAACAAACCTGCTTCACCAATGTGCTCAAGGCTAACTAAACACTGACGGTCTTGAAGCTCACGTTTAGAGCCGCCGTAAATAAGCTGGAAGACTTGAACAATAAACTCAATTTCGCGAATACCGCCTGCTCCGAGTTTAATATCATCCTCAATATGACGACGTAAAACTTCACGCTCAATCATCGCTTTCATGTCACGCATCGCGGCAAAAGCGGTGTAGTCGACATAACGACGGAATACAAAAGGACGTGTCATTTCCAACAAGTCTTGTCCTTCTTTACCTCCCGTCACAACACGCGCTTTAATCCACGCATAACGCTCCCACTCACGACCATGCTGACTTAAATATTTTTCTAAAGCTGCGTGACTAATTGCTAATGCCGAGCCATCTCCCCAAGGACGTAAGCGCATGTCAACCCGAAACACAAAACCATCTGCGGTAATGTGCTCAAGTAAATAAATGAGTTTTTGTCCCCACAAAATACAGAACTGCTGTACATCAATACATTTGCGGCCATTGGTTTCGCCTTGCTCATCAAAGGCAAAAATTAAATCGATATCACTCGACAAGTTAAGCTCTTGAGCACCAAGTTTACCCATGGCAACCACAATCAAGTCTTGGACTTTGCCAGAATAACTTAACGGTTCCCCATGTTTCGCCACAAGTGCTAGACGCGCAAAATCCTTTGCTGCACAAATACTGGCATCGGCAAAATCAGAAAGTTCGCGAGTAAGTGTGACAACATCGGTAAGCTGATTGGCATCCTGCCAGATCCAGCGGAACATTAATCGACTACGTAAAATACGCAATCCACGCATCCAAAGCGTTTCATCACCAATTCCATCTAATGTGGTTTGTACAAATTGATAAATCTGTTCGGTCGAGAGCGGTGCAGCAAATTGATCTATTTGATAATCTTGTTCTAAAACAGCTTGATGCAAACCTAAAACTTGTTCTGCGTACTGACTAGCACGCAATGTTTTTTGTAACTGCTCCGCATTCATATAAAAAGCTCTTTTCCTCGTACTCTGTTTTTAGTTATAGCAGTTCGAGTAGTGGTAGGAAAAGGGATTAGACTAATTTTGCTTCCGATGAAGAGTGATGTTCGGTAAGCGCCTCATGACTTTCTTGAGCCGAAGGTAATAAAACTTTAAATGTCGTTCCTACACCCTCTTTGGAGCTAACATCAATTTTACCCTGATTAATTTCGACAAAACGCTTACAAAGGCTCAAACCTAAGCCCGCACCTTTTTCACCTGCGGTTCCTTTAAAGCTGGCTGTAATACGTGGATGGAACAAATTTGTCATTTGTTTTTCGGTCATGCCTAAACCAGTGTCTCGCACGGTTATTTCTATATTTTTGTCAGCTTGCCTAGCTTCAATAAAGACTTTTCCGGATCCATCAATATCGGTAAATTTCAGCGCATTTGACACCAAGTTTTGAATTACAGAGGTCATCATATTGATATCGGCATAGATATTTAAATCATCTGGAACATCATTGACTAGTTCAATATTTTTTTTCAACGCTAAAGTACGCAAAACATCACAAACAATATTGCTGACTTGTCTAAGTTTAAAGTTAATTGGGTGATAAACAAAACGCCCACCCTCTGCCATCGCCCATGTTAGTAAACTTTCAAGCAAGTTATAGGTCGATTGTGAGGTGTCATATAAATAATCTGCAATATTTTGAATACTAGATTCATCTAACGTTTCACGTTCTTTGGCCAGTACTTCAGAAAATCCGAGCAACCCATGAAACGGCGCTCGTAAGTCATGTGAAATAATCGAGAAAAATTTAGTTTTACTTGAGTTAATCGCAACTTGTTGTTCATAGAGTTCGTTTAACTCTTCATAGTTAAACTTCAATTCGACTTGCTGCATAAAAGTAGAACAGTAATCGAGCAGCAATTGAATATCGTCATCTTCAAATGTAGCTGCATCATCATCAAAAAAGACAGCAAAGCCCATAGACGTTTTATCAGGATGTAAAAGATGCACTGCCAATGCCCTGCTGCACTCGATGTTTAGTTCTTTTAAATAGTTGGTTAAGTTTTGATAAGAAGGATGTGAGTGATTAATGATCTGTTGTTTAGCAAAGCACTGTTTTAAATGTTTCGAAGGTTTAAACGAGATTGCCGTCATGCCCTCTGGGCAACGATGCCAAAAGTAAGGTTCCTGATTAAAAGTCAATAAGGCTTTTTTACAATTTAAAAGACGCAGACTAAACCGGAAAAATTGCTCAATGTAGTTCTGCTCGGCGTTTAATCCGAGTAACAGAGATATCCTACAAGCACTTAACTGCTCAACCTGATTTAGTTCTAAACGCTGGAATGTCATTGCCCGCCTCACAGATTTTGTCGTTTTTGGTCGGAACCGCTCTTAAAAAATGTACTTATAATCATTATGATCTACTACAAACTTTAACACAGTACATTAAAAGAGCAACGTTCTTTTCAAAATAGAAATGTGAAGTTTCAATTAAAGGTTTTCAGATACATAAAGTGGGTATGCTTGAGGAAAATACAACAAATGTTTGAAGGTAAAGAGTTGTAAGATGTTAGAAATGCGAGTTCAGAATCATACTAAAAAAGAGAAAACTCATTTTTAAATTTTTAATAATTACAACTTAAACAACTCTAAATTCAACCTAAAGACTTTAGCCGCTCTTCCCTTACCGAATGTGAAGAATGTGGAAATGATATTCCCGTTGAGCGTCAGCGCTATGGTTCTGTAACTCTTTGTGTTGAGTGTAAAAATACACAATAAAAAACTTTCACATCGTTATCGTTAATTATTTTAGTTCAACATGTCAAAACAGTTTTCACATTTTAAGTCACAGGTTTTCAAGAAATTAGCAGGATTAAATTTAGCAGATAAAACAAAACCCCAAAAATTCGTGGTCCTTGAGGTTTCTGTATTCAACCCTTACCCAACAAGGATTAAATCATGCCTGAAATTATATCATCAATTGTAAAAAGTATAGAGAGTGCTATGGAAAAATATGGTTTTTGGAGAGTAGCTTTTCTTATTTTAATTATATTCTTCATCTGGAAATTGCCCGACCTTGTACAAGCATTTCGATGGTGGTGAGCTATGTGGTTATATCCAATATTAATAGGTACTATTTTTGGTTCGATCTTAAGCAGTTTAATTATTTTGCACTATTTATATTTAATATAGCCTTATTAAAAAGGCTATATTAAATAATGAAAACTATTAGAAGATTATTGAATCATTTCTATCGTTATTGGCTTTTGATTAATTGTCGCCTTCGATAGATCTATATTATCACCATATTTCAATGTTCTTTGAATCATTAAATTATCAGACTTAGGTGGAACTTCAGATGGTATTCCTTCTAAACTCGCTACAGGCTTACCATTTTCAATTGATAAAATCATCGTGTTTTCTTGAATACCATTAATTTGACTAAGTGAATTAATTTCTTGGCCTAATTTTTCTATATCCTTATCTTTGAGTTGATTATTTTCCAGATACATTAGCATTTGATTAGATACCTGAATCCCATTAAAACTAGGTTTCCCTCCAACCCTTACAGCAATTGGATAAATATCACTAATCAAGGTACACAATTGCTTTTTACCTAAATCAAACATGCTTATTTTTTTACAGATCTCTTCAATCTCTTCTTTAAACCTTTGATCGCAGATTGCTCTTCTATCTTCTTTTTCATTATCCTTTTTACAAATTTCTTTTCCGTAATTTTCCCCTCCTTTTAAGCACTTAGAATAACAATTATCATGATTGGCACATGCTTGTCTGATATCAATTCCAAGTATTTGGTCAGGTACAAATTTTTCATTTGCTCCTGATCCGCAGCCATTATTAAAGTCTTTATAAGTAGCACCTACTTCTTCAGCATAAGCTGGTGCTGTCATAAATACCGCTAGCAAAGTACAAAACCAAAGTCGCTTCATAGAACATCCCCTTTAGTAGAAGCCACCAACAATTTTTTTTAGATTAATTTTATTTTCTAAATATATTTATCTTTACCTAGTAATAATAATCTTGTGTTCTCCAATTAAAAAATGGAGTTGTTCTATTACAAGTTAGACATGTCATAGATTGTGTCATATTTAATTCCCAATCTCCGGCAAGAGTTTGCTGTTTAAACTTTAAAGTATCATCGAAAGTTTGAAACGTGTCCTTAGTACCACATGCAGTACACTCAACATGAGTTAATCCATCTTTAATAATCATTACAATTTTATGCTTCATAATTAGTTCTCCAAAACCTTCACAAAATCATCTTCAGTCAAAATACGGATATTTGCACCATCCTTCTGCCATTTCAAAGCCTGTTCAAACTTACGCCCATAGCTCATATGTACCCAATGAGGGTTCCCTTTATTACAAATCACTAAATAATCAACTTTCTTAGTGAGACTATCTGTGAAAATACCTCCTTTGGCTTCAATAGCTTCCTTCCATTCAGCCTTTGTATATTGTCCAGATGCGCCAGTCAGACAAATTGTTTTCCCTATAATTTCAATATTTCCATGATAGAAATCAGGATTTTTATTATCTTTAGAGCTAGATACTCTAACTTGAGGTAAACCAAAATTATTAATTTGAATATATTTGGCTAATGTTAAACGGAGTACTTCTTTTGTATCACCACTTACCTGATTTAAAATTCGTACAGGATTCAAAACAAGGATTATTTCCTCATAAATAGGATCATCTTTCAGATAATCATGACGATCCAACCACGCATTTAAAGCCAAAACTTCGTCATCTGTGTAAACACTATCACATGCCAGACCAGCTAATACGCCATGTAATCTTTGAATATCACAAGTATGTTCTTTAAAGTACTTTGAGTTTTTAAATAAATCTAAATGTGCTTGAACTTCTTGGTGATTCGCTAATAAGAACTGCGGGTCTTCAGCTGCTTTAAGCAAAACCTGATAAAGCGGTTCAAAATGAGGTACTGTTACAGCTTCTGGATATTGTTCTACCCATTTAATTAAGGCTTCAATTTCCTGTAAACGCACACGACCATCTAAAAATAAGCCCTCAAAAAACCTAAAAACAAATTCCCTAATTTACTTTGTTTCGCATTGAAATTTATACGATTTAAATCAACTTCCATGATGTCACCAATCTCATTTTATTATTAAAGTAAAGTTGGTTACATAGTATCCAAGATACTAATAACAATCTATATTTTTCTTAATTTTTAAGAGTTTATGCTTGTATCTTTAGCCTAATTATCCTTTTAAATTCTTAATAGCTTCTGTTGTGGCCTTAACCATTTCAGTAGTACTTTTCATTTGGTCTGAGATTAAATTGCTCATGTCTTTATGAGCAGTCCCATCAATTTCTCGACCAAAGTACTTAAGTGCAAGTTCTCTTCGTACACTGGCTGCTTCTTCTGTAGGAACGCTTTCCATAAAACTTGGGTAAGCTTGTAGCTCAACTTGGGTTTGATAGTTTTGATCAGCCAACCTTTGATAGTGTGAGGATTGCTTTATAAAATAGCTAATTAGTGTAATTCCTAATAATAAAATTGAAATTTTAAGAACCCAATATGAAAACTCATCAATTCCAAACTTTTCAGTTAATAATTTCTTACTTAAAAATGTTAAAATTGCTATTATTATGACTATGGGAACTGAGCGATAAAAATATTTTCTATATTTTTTCTCAAGCTTTTTATACTTAGCAACTGCAATATCATAAATATTTTCAGTCATTAAATTATCTAAAATATTTTTAGACCTTCTAAACCCAAGAATCTCCTTATTAACCTCTACAATTTTCCCTTTAAAATTATCAAACAAAATATCATCAAACAAAAGTCGTAGAGAGCTGTATCTTTGTGTTAATGAGGTTAAACCAGCAATTTCGCTAAAATAAAAATCATAATCAGCCTTTAGAACATCATCCAAATAAAATAAGTCTTTGACTTTATCCTGCTTTATTTTTTCAACATCTTTCCTACTTGCATTAGATAAAAGCCCACTAATATTTTCATTAAGAAATAATATAAATTCTTTTTCATTTAAATTATTAAATGTTGATAGGGATAAGTCTTTAAATTCATCTATTGCATTTAATAAATCATTTCCCCTTGCTTCAGACTGAATATAATTAATATAACTATTTTGTCTAAATTCATTAATTTTACTCCTTAAATTATTACTTAATTTGTTAAAATCTTCTAATCCCTCTTCTATTTTCTGATTCATTTTCAAATCACTCGCACATCAATTTATTATAAAGTCTTGACGCACAATAGTATCTAAGCTTTTCTAAACTTTCTACAATAAAAATTAAGCCAACAAAAAACCCCTAAGCCGTTAACTTAGGGGTTTTCGTAGAATCTTACGATTCTGAATATGGTCCCGAGGGTCGGACTCGAACCGACACGTCATCTCTGACAGCGGATTTTGAGTCCGCCGCGTCTACCAATTTCACCACCTCGGGAGAGGAAGTATGTTTGTGTTGCGTATATTAGCGCGTTTGTAAAACTTGTCAAACCCTAAGTGAATATTATCGTTCACTTTTAGATCACTTAAACATTTTTCATGATTTAAGCCATAAGCACAGCCATAAAAAAGCTAAAAAGTTTATACTAGGCCCAATTTTTGCGGTGTTTTTTTCTAAATATGCAACTGTCTGACTTTTCCTTTGAATTACCTGATGAACTTATTGCCCGTTACCCTCTTGAATCACGTAGTGCTTCACGATTGTTACACCTAGACTCAAAGGGTCAATATCACGATCACATGTTCACAGACATTATCGACCTGTTCGAAGAAGGTGATCTGTTAGTGCTCAATGACACTAAAGTCATGAAGGCGCGACTTAAAGGAAAACGCTCTACAGGCGGTGCTATCGAGATTTTGGTTGAGCGCATGCTGAATCACACCACAGCGTATTGCCATATTAAATCGAGCAACTCGCCTAAAGCAGGTGCTGAGCTTTATGTCGGTGCAGATAACATTCCTGTGATTGTACGTGGTCGTCACGAAAATTTATTTGTGGTTGAGTTTTCACAGCCAATTTTGCCTGTCCTTGAACAATATGGTCAGTTACCTATTCCGCCTTACTTTAACCGTGAAGCAGAAGAAATTGACACTGAACGCTATCAAACGGTTTTCCATAACCCAGAAAAAATTGCCAGTGTTGCAGCACCTACTGCAAGCTTACATTTTGATGAAACACTTTTAGAAAAATTAGAACAAAAAAATGTTCAAAAAACTTTTGTGACTTTACACGTGGGAGCTGGCACGTTTATGCCAGTCCGCACTGATGACATTACCAACCATATCATGCACAGTGAATGGTGTGATGTACCTCAAGAAACCATCGATTTAATTTTGGAGACTAAAGCACGCGGCAATAAAGTGATTGCGGTTGGTACAACAGCAACACGTGCTTTAGAAAGTGCAGCTCAAGCTCATGGCGGTAAAATCGCGGCTTGGACTGGTGACACGCAAATCTTTATCTATCCAGGCTATGAGTTCTGCATTGTAGATCGTTTAATTACTAACTTCCATTTGCCAGAGTCTACTCTGCTCATGTTGGTATCAGCGCTTTCAAATCGAGACAATATTTTAGCTGCTTATGAACATGCAGTTAAAAGCCGCTATCGTTTCTTTAGCTATGGCGATGCAATGCTGGTTGATAAATTAGAAGTTTAAAAACCAAGGCGGGGTTAAATCTTACAAGTTGATTCGAGGTTTAACCCAGCTCAAATTTTTACAATAAAAATAATGAGTTTAGCTTTATGAGTTGAAAAAAATTATCGATGAAAATCAAGCATCAATTTTTAAAGATAAATTCCAAATTTAAAAATATTTGGTCTTTATCTCTTTCAATTTAAAAGATAATCTAGAAATAGCTCTTTATGATAATGAACTCATTACTTCCATGCCAATCGATACTGTACAAGAAGCTCTTCATATAAGACGTAAGAAAAATACACAGGTTTTTCGTAATATTGCTCGACTTTGGGATGCTGGACAAAATTCTCATTCAGCCCAAGATCTTTTAGATGCTTTACATCCATGGCGTGAAGATCACAACCTTCGCTTTTTTAATGTGCTCCCCTATTTACTCACCATTTGCAGCATCACAATATTGGCCTTTGGCTATTTTCTTCATCCACATATTCAATATATTTGGAGCTTTTTAGGCGCCTTTTTAACAGGATTTCTGGCTTATTTACTCTATCAATCTCAAGAACCATTAACGCAAGTTATCCGTTATCTAGAACAACGTATGGTGATTTTGCGTTACGGTTTACAGTTTCAACAGTTACCAGTTTATCTTCCCATTCATGCTCAGCCAGTTTTAGTTCTGAGTAAATTAAAACAACACTTCCCGCTGTTTAACCGAGGGACTGAGTCTAACGAAATTACTCAATTTGCTTCGACGACATGGAACGATGGAGTAACCGATCATCAAGTCTTGCTGTTTCAATATCATTACGTTAATGAAATCCCTATTATTCAAGATCAAAATAGCGATAAAAAAATTATAAAAGAAATTCATAAAGATTTATGGGGCGCTTTTATATTTCAAATACCAGCTTTGGGTATTGCTGTTAGCAATCAACGTTCTCGTTTTTTTACTCCCTACAGCAGTAAATGGCAAAGTAGCGATATTTTAATTAACCAAGAACTTAATATTTTTGGGGTTAATCAACACCAGTTAGCCAAAGAAGTCAGCCCGAGCTTAACTTTAAAATTAAATGATTTTTTTCAGCACTTTAAAGGTGATTTAATTTATCATCACGAAGAACAAATTTTGTGTTATCTGGGGGAACAAAATCTTTTTCAGACCACCAGTAAGCAAAGTGAAATTCATGATGTTTCAGCATTGCGTGGGCACTTGCGTACCATGACCATGCCGCAATATGAAAAATTTCAGCAATTAATGTTGAATTTAATTAAATAAATCTCTCGTATTACTTGATTGTCATCTCATTAAAAAATGAGAAGTTAAAAAGTAAACTGAGGGAATAACAATAAGGAACTGACCATGACTGGTTTATTTATTTTCTTGGGGATTTTTGTTGTACTGATTGTCTGGGGCGTTCACATCCGTAATACCATCGTACGTTATTTTAATGCGACTAAACGTGCTTGGGCTGAGGTTGCCAATTTCGAACGTCAAAAAGTAAAGACTTTAGAAGCGCTTGAGACAACACTTAATCAATATACTCATTTTGAAAAATCGACATTAGAAAAAGTCACTGAATTACGTCAGCAAATTCTTAATTTAAATGTGAATAACACTGATATTTCTCAGCTCCAACAAATCGAGAAAATGAGCAAAGAACTGATTCGTAGCTTAAATGTTGTTGTTGAAAACTACCCTGAGCTTAAAGCCGATTCACTCTATAGCAAGATGATGGATGATATTCAGGAACAAAACGAAAATGTGGGTGCTGCGATTAGCATTTTTAATCGTAATGTCGAGTTGTTCAACAATCAGATTGAAGTATTCCCTAACAATCTCATCAATACATTAACTTTATCCAAGAAAGCGATTCGTCCTTTTAAGGATAGTCTTGTTAGTGAAAATTTTGACTATAAACCTAATTTTTAATAGGAAAAAAATAGGCCCTAACCTGTCGAAAATTTTATCTATTTTATAGCCAGCTACATTTAGTAGTAGAACTACATCGCAGAATCAAGGAAAATAGCTCTCTTTTTAGCAGCGAACTGTTTCTTCGCCTCTGCTCGTGTTCAGGATTTTTAGATGAAGTTTGAAAAATTAGGTCAGTCGGGGCGCGCCCGTCGTGGTCGTTTAACTTTAGAGCATGGTGTTGTTGAAACACCAGTTTTTATGCCAGTGGGGACTTACGGCACAGTCAAAGGTATGCTACCGCGTGATATCGAAGACATTCAGGCACAAATTATTTTAGGAAATACCTTCCATTTATATTTGCGTCCGGGTCTTGAAGTGATTAAAGAACACGGCGGTTTGCATAACTTTATTAAATGGGATAAGCCAATTTTGACTGACTCTGGCGGTTTCCAGGTTTTTAGTCTTGGCGCAATGCGCAAAATCAAAGAGGAAGGTGTTACTTTCCGCTCGCCGATTGATGGTTCAAAAGTGTTTTTATCGCCTGAAATTTCTATGGAAATTCAGCAGGTATTGAACTCTGACATCGTCATGATTTTTGATGAATGTACACCATATCCTGCAACGCATGAAGAAGCACAAAAATCATTGCAGCTTTCTTTACGCTGGGCAAAACGTTGTAAAACTCATCATCATGATGAACTCAAAAATAAGAATGCGTTATTTGGCATTATTCAAGGCGGTATGTATGAAGACTTACGTGATGAGTCTTTAAATGGCCTTCTTGAAATTGGCTTTGATGGTTATGCGATTGGCGGCTTATCTGTAGGTGAGCCTAAAGAAGAGATGATCAAAGTTTTAGATTATCTACCAAGCAAAATGCCACAAGACAAACCGCGTTACTTGATGGGCGTTGGTAAACCAGAAGATATCGTTGAAGCGGTGCGCCGTGGTGTCGATATGTTCGACTGTGTAATGCCAACCCGTAATGCGCGAAACGGTCATTATTTTGTCACTGATGGTCTGGTACGTATTCGTAATAGTAAATATCGTCATGATCAGAGTCCGCTCGATCCACATTGCGATTGCTACACATGTAAAAACTTTACCCGTGCTTATCTATTCCATCTTGAAAAATGTGGAGAGATGTTAGCGTCTATGCTCGGTACCATTCATAACTTACGTTATTACCAACGTTTAACTGAAGGTATGCGTGATGCATTAGAGAATGGCACATTTGATGAATTTGTTGAGGACTTTTATGCCCGTCGTGGTTTAGAAGTTCCACCATGTCCGATTGATGAATAAGCCCGATTTGCGCTCAACCTCAAGACAAGGTAAATTGCAAAACGAATTAGGATTATGTCAGGTATCTGACTCATATTTTTAACTTTAGGAAATCAAAATGAGCTTTTTAATTTCTGCTGCACATGCAGCACCGGCAGCTAGCCCAACTACAGGTATTTTGCCAAACATCTTGATGATTGTTGTATTCGTTGCAATCTTTTATTTCTTAATTTGGCGCCCTCAAGCAAAGCGTGCTAAAGAGCACCGTTCTTTAATCGAAAGCTTAGGTGTAGGTAGTGAAGTTGTGTTCGCTGGTGGTTTAATGGGCAAAGTGACCAAAATTGAAGGTGACTATGCAGTTGTTGAACTTAGCCGTGGTGTAGAAGTAAAAATTCAGCGTGCCAGCGTAATTTCAGTATTACCTGAAGGCACTCTAAATAACCTTTAATCATAAAACAGTCGTGCTTTAGCACGACTTTTTCATTTAAGAAGAAAGCGAATGCGTTACCCTGCATGGAAATATTTACTGATTCTGGTTGTTCTGGTAGTCAGTACATTATACGCACTGCCAAGTCTATATCCGGATGAGCCCGCCGTTCAAATTTCCGGTGCCAAAGCTGGTACCCAAATTGATCAAAGTGTGGTGCAAAAAGCAGAGCAAATTTTAAAAACAGCAAATATTGCAAGTCACGATAATACTTTTACAAATAATGCTGCCCTCTTGCGTGTCAGCTCTTCTGAAGCACAGTTGAAAGCAAAAGAAGTATTACGCCGTGACTTAGGTGATCAATATGTTGTCGCCCTAAACCTTGCACCAACCACACCGGAATGGCTGCAAAAGATTGGCGCAAAACCAATGAAACTTGGTTTGGACTTACGTGGTGGTGTCCACTTCTTGCTTGAAGTAGATATGGACAAAGCCGTTGCCCAGCGTATGGAAACCTCTGCCACCGATTTGCGTCGTCAGTTCCGTGAAAACAAAATCAAATTTAATAGTCTTGCATTAACAAACAATGTAATCACTGTTCAATTTGCTGACAATGCTGACCGTGATGCAGCAATGGATTTTTTACGTCGTAATGGGAATGAATATACTCAACAGGCATTAGCAAGCTCTACAGGTTCTACTTTAAAGCTTACTTATACAGATGTACGTCGTCAGGAAATCCAGTCATATGCGGTAAACCAAAACTTAACAACATTACGTAATCGTATTAACGAACTTGGTGTTGCAGAAGCATTGGTACAAAGTCAGGGTAGCAACCGTATTGTTGTTGAATTACCAGGTGTGCAAGATACAGCTGAAGCTAAACGTGTTTTAGGCCGTACTGCAAACCTCGAATTCCGTTTAGTTTCTGACTCAAATGATCAATATATTGACTCATATACAGGTAAATATAATGGTCAACCTTTACCTCCGGGCACAGAAGTTTTTGCTTATGAGTCTTTAGATAGCGGTCGTCAACTTTTGTTGCAACGTAACCGTATCTTAACTGGTGAGCGTGTTCAAAATGCAAGTTCTGGCTTTAGCCAAGACTCTGGTGGTGCCGAGGTAAATATTACCCTCGACAGTGCTGGCGGTAAGCTTATGTCCGATGCAACTCGTAATGCTGTTGGTAAACGCATGGCGGTATTGTTCATCGAAAATAAGCAAAAAATTACTTATGTCACAGATCCTAAAACTGGTGCACAAACAGAAGTTCGTACTCCATACACTGAATCTGTAGTTATTAATGCTGCAACAGTTCAAGCCGTTTTAGGTTCAACTTTCCGTATTACCGGTTTAAGTTCTCCTCAAGAAGCATCAGAACTTGCATTAATGCTACGTGCAGGTGCTTTGGCAGCGCCAATGTACTTTGTTGAAGAACGTGTGGTTGGTCCAAGTCTTGGTCAAGAAAATATTGATAAAGGCGTATTATCAACTCAAATCGGCTTCTTGCTTGTTGCAATCTGGATGGTGGTTTTCTTCCGTGTATTCGGTTTAATCGCGAACTTTGCACTTGTTGTTAACTTGGCAATGATTTTAACAGTCATGTCATGGATTGGAGCTTCCCTCACCTTACCGGGTATTGCGGGTATCGTTATTACCATTGGTATGGCTGTCGATGCGAACGTACTGATATGTGAGCGTATTCGAGAAGAAATGCTCTGGGGAGCCTCGCCCAAACAGGCCATTGTGGCCGGTTATGATCGAGCCTATAACACGATTTTTGACTCGAACTTAACAACGTTCCTTGTTGCTTTCATTTTGTTTGCAATTGGCACAGGTCCGATCAAAGGTTTCGCCGTAACGTTAATGATTGGTATCGTATGTTCGATGTTTACTGCAATTACAGTGACTCGCGCAATTGTACAAATCATTTATGGTAAACGCCGTAATTTGAAAAAGTTGAGCATTTAAGGAGATCGATGATGACTAAAGTGACTCAACAAGATTCAAAACAATATGGACGTCCGGATGATGCAAAAATCATCCCGTTCATGAAGATTGCTAAACCTGCGGCAATCTTCTCGATCCTGATTACGCTAGCGAGTATTTTCTTTATTGCGACTAAAGGTCTTAACTTAGGTTTGGACTTTACAGGTGGTGTTTCAGCTGAGCTTAACTATGCTCAACCAGCCAATCAGTCAGAAGTTATTCAAGCACTTGACAAAGCTGGTTTTAAAGATGCTGTAGTACAGACACTTGGTAGTAATAAAGACTTACTTGTCCGCATGCCAGTACAAGAAGTTAAGGTTGAAGACCTTACAAATGCCATCACCAAGGCTGTACAGTTGCCAAATAATACCGCAGAAGTTCATAAAGTAGACTCTGTAGGTGGTCAAGTAGGTAACGAGCTTTATGTTCGCTCTGCTGGTGCTGTTGCGCTTGCTCTTATTTTAATGTTGATTTACGTGACGATCCGTTTCGAGTTTAAACTCGCGATGGGTGCCGTGATGTCTTTATTCCACGACATCATCATTATTATTGGTGCTTTTGCATTATTCCAGTGGCCGTTTGACCTTACAGTTTTAGCTGCGGTACTTGCTGTTATTGGCTTCTCGCTTAACGATAACATTGTAGTGTCAGACCGTATCCGTGAAAATTTCCGTAAAATTCGCGGTGCGACTCCTCGTGAAATCGTCGATATTGCTTTAACCGAAACTTTACGTCGTACCATTCATACATCAATGACCTTATTGCTAGTCGTTCTAGCAATGATGTTCTTAGGTGGTGATGGCTTACACTGGTTCGCTGTGGCAATGTTTGTTGGTGTTTTTGTAGGTACTTACTCTTCAATTTATATCGGTACAGCTTTTGCCTTATGGCGTGGTCTTAATCGTCAGGACTTCATCGTTCAGGTTAAACCTGAATTTGAAGATGACATTCCTTAAGTTAGATAAAGTAAGACATATAAAAAAACCGCGATTAATTCGCGGTTTTTTTATTTAAAACATATATCATTTACGGCGCAATGCATCCGAAATTGCTTCAACCAACTGTTGAGAAATTTCTTGCTTAGATGCTTTCTCTAACTCACGTTTTTTCATGTGATAGTTTTCAGCAAAGAAAACCGTCATCGCATTTTCATCAGAAGCAAAACCAATATCTGCACGTGATACATCATTGCATGCAATCATATCTAGTTTTTTAGCGACCAGCTTTCCTGCCGCATATTCTTCAACATTTTGTGTTTCAGCTGCAAAGCCCACCATAAATGGGCGTTTTTCCTGACCCGCAATGGTTGCCACAATATCCGGATTTTTTACAAGGGAAACATTCAACTCATCCCCTGCCTTCTTAATTTTATGCTCGGCAACTTCTGCTACGCGATAGTCAGCGACTGCGGCGGTTGCAATGAAGATATCACAGCCTGTTTCTAACGAGTCCATACTGATATCTAACATCTGTCTTGCAGAGGCAACATTTACACGTTTTACACCATTCGGTGTATCCAAACTTACAGGCCCAGCAATCAAAGTCACTTGTGCACCAGCAGCGTAACAAGCAGCAGCTAAAGCAAATCCCATTTTACCAGTACTGTGGTTCGAGATATAACGAACAGGATCAATCGCTTCACGCGTTGGCCCAGCGGTAATAACAACTCGCTTACCTGCCAACAACCCAAATTTTTCAGCAATTGCACGTTGAGCCTGATGGAAATACCCAGCGACTTGCCTTGCAATTTCTTCTGGCTCTGGCATACGTCCTAACCCGACATCTCCACACGCTTGCTCACCCGCGTCTGGCATAATTACATGTACGCCATCTTCAACCAGAGTTTGTAAATTTCGCTGAGTTGCTTTAGCAGCCCACATTTGCTGGTTCATGGCTGGAGCTACCCAGACAGGAGATTTTGTTGCCAAAAACACAGTGCTGAGTAAGTCATCTGCTAAACCATTCGCAAATTTAGCCAATGTGTCACAGCTTGCAGGTGCGACCAGTAACAAATCAGCCCAACGCGCTAATTCAATATGTCCCATACCTGCTTCAGCCGCAGGGTCTAGAAGTTCAGTATGAACAGGATTACCAGAAAGAGCCTGAAAAGTTAGTGGTGTAATAAATGCCTGAGCACCATGTGTCATCACCACTCGCACATCAAAGCCATAATCTTTGAGACGGCGGACTAAGATGGCACTTTTATAGGCAGCAATTCCGCCAGTAACAGCTAAAACAATGTTTTTATGAGGAATAACACTTAGATCAAAGCTCACGAACAGGATACCTTACTGTTGCAGTGGCGCTCACAATAGCATTAAATACGCGCAGACCCAAGATTGATTGGGCAAACAAAATAAAATTTTAAGCGAATTATGCTGGGGAATATGAATACTTCTATTAAAAATTGGCCCGAACAAGAGCGGCCAAGAGAACGGTTATTGCAACAAGGCCCTCAAAGTCTCTCTGATGCGGAGCTATTGGCGATTTTTCTTCGCTCAGGTTCAAGGCAACATTCAGCAGTCGAATTATCACGTTTACTCATTCAACGCTTTGGTAGCCTAAATGCAGTGTTTGATTCATCGTTAAGTGAATTAACTCAATTTAATGGAATTGGAGCAACGAAATACTCTCAATTACTGGCAGTTAAAGAACTTGGACGGCGTTATCTCGATCATCATTTCCACAAGAATAATCTTAGTCTTCACTCTTCTGATTTAGTTTTAGATTATTTATGCTATGAATTAAAAGGTGAAAAACAAGAAGTCTTTGCCGTGCTGTGTCTAGATCCAGAATTAAGAAAGCTTCATTTTAAAAAGCTATTTTTTGGTTCAATGCAGCATTGTGCGGTCTCGGTCAATCAAACTTTACGATACGCCTTACAACAACATGCTTGCCAACTCGTTATTGCACACAATCATCCATTTGGTTCAGCGCAGCCTTCTGCCGAAGATATTACCTTAACTCAGCAACTCGAACATGCCTGCCAACTTGTTGAAATACGGCTCCTAGATCATTTTATTATCTCCCCGGAAGGAAGCTTTTCATTTGCTGAACAACAACTGCTCAACCCCGCAACAATATCAGTTCAATAATATTGACAAAGCTTAACTAAGCCTAGAAGATCAAAACAAAAATAGTGATGCTTAAAATAAAATGATTGTTCGTGATCAACCTAGTATTTTCAAAGTTTTATTCTCTTGGCGAGGAACGATTTTACCTAAAATTCTTCCCTCTCTAGGTGTTGTTATGTTGATCTCGTCAATCATTGGTGGCGTGGAATATATCAATCTGTACCGCTTTCCAGAAATTCCTTTGGTGGGCTTTACGCTCATTGGTGTCGTACTTTCTATTTTCTTAGGATTTAAAAATACTGCATGTTATGACCGTTGGTGGGAAGCGCGAAAGTTATGGGGTGTTTTAATTGCAACTTCGCGCCATTTTGACCGTGACTGCCGTATTTTAACTCAAGCTCGTCGAGAGCGTATTATTCAGCATGTGATTGTTTTTGCTAATGTATTACGTGATCGCTTACGTCGTCAGACTGCGAACCCAACTGAGTTAATACAAACCAGTGGTATGAGCCAGCAAGCACTCACCCAACTCTATCAGCAAAATAATGCCCCTCAGTACACGTTGAGCCTTATTCACTGGGAATTATTACAAGCGCTTAAAGAGGGTGAAATCTCTGACATCATCTATGCACAGATGAATAAAAATGTTTCAGATTTAAGTGTCGTACAAACTGGATGTGACCGAATCGCTAATACACCTATTCCATTTGCCTATTCAGTTTTGCTCAATCGTACTGTCTATTTTTTCTGTTTTATGTTGCCGTTTAGTCTGGGTTCTTTGCTTGGTTTAGCGACACCGCTTCTGGTTGGAATTTTGGCATATACATTCTTAGGACTTGATGCACTAAGTTCGGAAATTGAAGAGCCGTTTGGGACTCAAAGTAATGATTTACCTTTAGATGCGATGGTACGTAGTATCGAAATTGAGCTTTTAGGAACTTTGGGTAAACCTACCCCACCACCAATTCAGGCTCAAGATAACAATTTGCTCTAAAGTCTCTTAGAGAAAACGTTCCCAAATACCTTGTTGATTAACCGTTGGTTTAGGTGTATTTCCCAATTTAATCCATGGCATATTTTCACCATGAAAATCACTGCCAATCGATACAGCTAATTGATATTGCTCAATCATCCGATCGACCATCTGGCGAGTAGATAACGTTTCCATGGGTGGAGGTAGCTCAATTGCATCTCCACCTGAAGTTGCGAACAATTCAATTAAATATCGAATGTTAGTTGCAGATAAATCATAACGAGTTGGGTGAGCTAAAACCGCCAGCCCTTTACTTTCATGGATCACATCAATTGTTTCTTTTAATCCTAACCCTTCAAACTTAACAAAGGCACATCTTCCCTCTTTTAAGAAACGATCAAATGCTTGTTGAGGACGGCTTACAATATTCTTCTCGACCAATGTTTTAGCAATGTGAGTTCTTGTCACACGGTCAGCCTGATCTTCAACTTTGGCAAGAACATCTTCATAAATTTGAAAACCAATACATTTTTCTAATAAATCGCAAATGACTTTAGCTCTTTGCGCCCTAACTCTTTTTTGTTGTTCTAATGCTTCTAAAATTGGGGCTTCATCTTGCATGTTTAAAGCAACAATATGTACGCCATAACTTTTTTTAGTTGTTGGGCGTGACCACTGACTCGAAATCTCAGTACCAGAAATGATTTTTAAATCATGACCTTGTGCTGCAATTCTAGCTCGCTGCAATCCATCCATTGTATCGTGATCAGTTAAAGCCAAAGTATGCAAATTCACATCAATAGCAGCTTGCACCAGTAATTCCGGAGACAAAGTTCCATCAGAAATATTGCTATGTGTATGTAAATCTATGCCTTGCATCTTTTATACTATGCCATTCACCAAACCTGATCAGATACTCTAACATGAAAGCACTTCTGGACTTTGTTCCATTAATTATTTTCTTCTATTTATATAAAACAGTTGATCCAGCTAACGCACAGCATCCTTTACTTAAACTGATCGGGTCTGCTGGCGGTGCAGATAATAATAATATTCTTGTAGCAACTACTGGTCTAATTATTTCAATGCTCGTGGTATATGGTGCCCTATTTGTTTTCCAAAAATTCCGTTTAGATAAACAACAATGGTTTGTATTGTTTATGACTGTGATTTTTGGTGGCATCACGCTCATGCTAAGTGATGATTTCTATATTCGTCTAAAAGCTGCAATTTTGAATTTGGTTTTTGCAGGCGCATTCTTGGTTTCACCTTGGTTTGGTAAAGATCGTAAGCCACTCATACGACGTTTATTTGATCCTATTTTAGAGTTAAGTGAAAAAGGTTGGAAAAATCTAAATTTCGCTTGGGCAGTCATGTTTGTGGTGATGTCTTGTTTGCATGTGTTCTTTGCATTTTTATTTCACGGCGGAAAATATTGGGGTGAATTCACTGCATTTGGTGACATGATTGTGATGTTTTCATTTATCATTATTCAGTTCATTATTTTACGTAAACATTTTAAGTCACCTGAAGCTTAAAATGATTCCTGATTGATTACAGAGATACGATCACATGCCTTTTTTTGTTCTAAGCTGTACCGATAACGAAGGAACTCTAGAGAAGCGCTTAGCAATACGCCCTCAGCATATCGAACGTTTACAAAAACTTGATGATGAAGGTCGTCTTGTTACAGCAGGTGCTATGCCAAAAGATCCTAATGATCCACAAGCAGGCTTCTATGGTAGTACCATGATTGTTGAATTCGACAGTCGCGAAGCATTAGACGAATGGTTAAAAGAAGAACCATTTCTCAAAGAAGGCATTTACGCTCATATTGATGTAAAACCGTTTAATAAAGCATTTCCAAAAGGGTAATCATATGCACCCTGCAATCAAAAGCTTTCTTGGCTTGTGTTTGATCTGTTCAACTGCTAGTGCAGTTGAACCTGCTGCCACACCAGCAACGACTCCTCCAAGTGCGCCTTCAACTCAGGCTGCGAATCAACCAGTTCCAACAGCTTCTACAACGGTGTCGACCGCAACAAAACCACTCACGGCTGAGCAACTTGCAAAGAATAAACAACAGCAAGATGCGAAAATCAAAGCTTTAGTTCAAGATCAGGCATCTCGCTTAAAACAGTTAGAACATGCCAATCTTGAAGCACTCGCTCAGAACCAAGAGCTACAGTTAAAAAACGACAGCCTCTCTGTTCAGGTTCAAGTCTTACAAAGCGAACGTAGTGCGCAAATGTTTTTATATGGCGCGGTTACCTTAGCGGGTGGCGTATTGCTAGGATTCTTTATCGCTAGTTATATCCATACAAAACGTCGACGTCAGTGGTAAATCCAAGCAATCTATTAAACCAAATGAACGTATCAAACCGTATCCAAACAGCAGAACTGGATTGGGAATTAATCGATGGTATCGAAGTTCCCATTTCCAAACAATTTGGTGATGTCTATTTCTCTAAAGATAATGGCTTACTTGAAACACGACATGTTTTTCTAAATGGTAATGACTTATCAGAACGCTTAGCCCATCTAAAAGATTTTGAATATTTCAGTGTAGGAGAAACCGGTTTTGGTACGGGTTTAAACATTCTTGCACTTTGGCAACTTTGGCAACAAGTTCGTCCAGATAATCAAAGTCATTTACATGCAATTAGTGTTGAAAAATTTCCATTAAGTAAAGCTGACCTTATTCGTGCTTTAAATGTCTGGGATGAGCTTAAACCACTTGCAGAGCAATTAATTGAACAATATCCGCTCCCTATTGCTGGATGTCATCGCTTAACTTTTCCTAACGAGCGTTTTAGCATCGACCTATGGCTAGGAGATGCACAAGACATTTTCCCAAGCATAGCTAAAACTAAAGCAGTAAATGCTTGGTTTTTAGATGGCTTCGCGCCCTCTTGCAATCCAGAGCTGTGGGAACAAAACGTTTTAAACCATATTGTTCGTCTTTCTGACTATGGCAGCACATTTTCCTCTTTTAGTGTCGCGGGTGTTTTAAAACGTGGGCTAAAAGCGCATGGTGTTAGTATTTCTCGTCCACGTGGTTTTCGGCATAAACGGGAAATGCTCAAAGCAATCTGGAATCCACCTCAATCTGATGATGAATCCTCACAATCAGACCAAGTTCAGCTATTGGATAATCAACAGCAGCATATTGCGATTATAGGAGCTGGTGTAGCAGGTTTAACTACGGCGTGGGCATTTGCAGCACGCGGGCATCAAGTCACCTTATACGAGCAAATAGAAGCATTATCTGGCGCTTCTGGAAACCCTTTGGCATTGCTTAATCCTAAACTATGTCCGATTGAACAAAGCCATGAACATCTCATGACTTTAAGTTGGCAACATGCCTTAAATTTTTATAAAAATTTTCAAGCATTCCGTCCACTTCAAATACAACAAATCGCATTGAAAAATGCGGATGAACTTCTCGATCTTGTAAACCAATATCCAGCAGAAGTTGTTACCCACTCAACAAACTCACTTGAAACCGCATATTTTAGCATTTCACTAACCGAAGCGGGTTCTGTTTCACCACATCAACTACGTGATGAAATTTTACAACACCCTTTAATTGCTCTAAAAATTGCCCATGTCACAGCACTGGTTCCTTTTGAAAATAAAGTGCAATTGCATACTGATAATGAGGTTATTGCTGAGGCAGACCATGTTGTTGTGTGCTGTGCTCGGGGAAGTGCTGCTTTATTTGAAAGCTATCCAAAGTTAAAACCAATACGCGGACAAGTGAGTTGGGTTAATAATTCTTTTGCTCCCCTGCCTTTAAATGAAGCTTATAGCTATGGTGGGTATTGCATGCAACTTGATGCTTCACAGATGATTTTAGGTGCATCTTTTTACCCAAATCGTGAAGATGAAGATGTGCTTCCCGAAGACCATGTGCATAACTTTGAATTAATCCACAGTGTATTCCCTGCATATGCAGAAAAGTTACCATCCACTTCGACATGGCAAGGCCGTGCATCTATCCGTGCACAAAGCTTAGATTATTTTCCTCTTGTTGGAAAAATGCTTGAGAATAGTCGAATTGCTACTTTTGCAGGTCTTGGTTCTAAGGGCTTTCTATTTGCTCCGCTATGCAGCGAGATCTTGGTTGCCCAGATATTAGGAGAGGCTTGCCCAGTACCGGACAGCTTATTACAAAAACTGAATCCGCAAAGATTTCAAAAAAAAGTAAAACCTAAAAAGCCGTATTTCAAACCACACAAACCGCAATAGTTCTCTTCAATAAAAAAGCACCCTAGGGTGCTTTTTTTTATGCGCCCTGCTCTAGAGGCAAGCCAGCATCACGAGCTGCACGTGTCCCCCCCATCAGCACGACATATTCACGCGAGGCATCCAATCCTTCTAGTTTCTCAGCTGCACGAGGAGCTTTGCTACCACCACCACATAAAATATAAATCGGCTGACCCGCAGAGACCTGGTTCAAAATATCAGCATTCAAATCATTAATCGGGCGATTCACCGCACCTTTAACATGCCCTTCTGCATAAGCATTAGTATCACGGACATCCCAGATAACAGCATTTTCTGGGAATTCAAATGTTGTAATTTCTTGTTTACGGATCATTGTGCACTCCTTTGATGTAAACAACACTTGGCAAATGAAGAAAACCCTCTTAGCATCTCAAATATTCTTTCACTTTGTAAAGGTCTAAACTATGCCTTCTTTCGATATTGTCTCTGAATTAGAGTTATTTGAGGTTAATCATGCTGTACAAAACACACAAAAAGAGATTGCAACACGCTTTGACTTCCGTGGTCATGATGTTTCAGTCGAAATAAACGAAAAAAATAAAGAAATTAAAATCAGTACAGAAAGTGATTTCCAGTGTGAACAAGTTTACAACATGTTAGAAAATCACTTTTATAAACGTAAAATTGATGTACAAGCACTTGATCCACAAAAAGCTGCTGCTTCAGGCAAAAATTTTGTACAAGTAATTAAACTTAAAGACGGTCTTGACTCAGATACTGCAAAAAAAATTAATAAAGCCATTAAAGAAAGTGGCGTTAAAGTGCAATCTTCTATCCAAGGCGACAAAATTCGTGTAACAGATAAAAAGCGTGACACTTTACAACAAGTCATGAATTTTTTACGTGAACAGCAATTTGGTGTGCCATTACAGTTTAATAACTTTAAAGATTAATCTCTTTTCGTGACATTCAAAGCTAAGGTAATTCCATGTCTCAATCCAATCGTCTATCAAAACTGGTAAAAGCGACTTCAAAATTCCCTAAAGGTATTCGGAGCACGCTTTGGAGCAAGGCGTTTGGTCGTATCGTGCCAATGGTTGGTACAGCAAATATCCGCTATCTGGAAGTAGACTCAAACCACGTTACAGTCCGTTTAGAAAACCAGAAAAACATGCAGAATCATATTAAAGGAGTACATGCTGCGGCGATGGCTCTTTTAGCAGAAACTGCAACAGGTTTTCTAACGGGTTTACATATTCCTGATAACCGCATTTTATTAATCAAATCATTGCATGTAGATTATTTAAAAGTGGTTGAAGGTGGTTTGACTGCTACAGCAACATTGTCTGCTGAACAGCAAAAGTTTATTGCAGCTAATGAGAAAGGTGAACTTGTGATTCCGGTTACAGTCATTGATGATGCAGGCAATGAACCAATCCAGTGCCAGATGCTGTGGGCATGGTTACCTAAACGTAAGAAATAATAACTAATCTAAAGTATTTTTAGATTTTTATTTGCCTCAAGATATAAAAATTATTTTTTGTATCTTGAGGTCAAAATGAAAAAAATACTGATTCTTTCCTCTTTATTTACCAGTTTAATATTTACAACAATAACGACTCATGCGACTGAACCTCACGTTAAAACCAGTAAATTAACTTCGACCAAATCAGAAGCGATAGATAAAGTAAGCGCTCAAAACAAAAGAATAGTCATCGACTTTTATGAAGGCGTCTTTTTAAAACATAAAGTCAAAGAATATGCAGACCGTTATATTGGTCAACAATATATTCAGCACAATCCGAATGTACCAGATGGGAAAGCACCTTTTGTTAATTTCTTCACTGAAAAATTTCAAAACAATCCTCAAGCTAAAAATGAGATTAAACGTGCGATTGCTGAAGGTAATCTTGTCGTTTTACATGTCCATTCGACTGAAAATGAAAAAGATCGAGGAAGAGCGATTATTGATATATTTCGTGTCGAAAGTGGAAAAATCGTAGAGCATTGGGATGTAATACAAAATATTCCTGAGCAAAGCAAAAATACCAATACGATGTTTTAATTCTAAAAATGATTTCTTTATCTAAATTAAAAATTAAAGCCTGAATACTGATATTCAGGCTTTATACGTTTTATTGAGTATCTAAAAACTTTTGTCTTGCTTCTTCAGGTATTTGACGCTTATTACCCTTTACATCTACTGCTACAAAGGTAAACACTCCTTCAGTAATACGTATTGGCTCACGAGAGTCATCATGACTATCCCAAACTTCAATTTGCATCTGAATAGAAGTATTTCCAACTTTTAAGATTTTGGTATAGCAGCTAATGACAAAGCCAACCTTTACCGGAACCAAAAAGGTCATTTGATTAATGGAAATCGTAGCACAACGGCCACGACTGAAACGTTCTGCGTGAATTGCTCCAGCCAAGTCCATTTGTGACACAATCCATCCACCAAACACATCACCACTCCAGTTTGTATCTGCTGGCATGGCAATCGTTTGTAAGGATAAAATTCCTTCTGGTTTGGTATAAGCTTCTGACACCTTAGCTCCCGAAATTCGTTTGAAGTTGTTGATCGAGCCACTGCTGCAATTCAGGCGCACGTAATGCACCGCTAATACGCGCGACCTCTGTCGTTTTATTCATTAAGACAAGTGTCGGAATACTTCTCACATGAAAAGCTTGGCTCAAGCGAGGAGATTCTTCGGTATCAATCTTGGCAAAAATAACGCCTGGATTCTGTTTTGCGACCTGCGCAAAATGTGGAGCCATCATTTTACAGGGTCCGCACCATTCTGCCCATAAGTCTATGAGAATAGGTAAATCACTATTCGTGATGTAGTTACTAAAATTTTGCTCATTTAGTTCAATAGGTGCAAGCGGTAGTAATGGCTGATGACATTGCCCACAGCTTGGTTGCTCAGGAAGTTTTTCTTCCGGAACTCGGTTTTTAGCACCACACGATGCACATACAATAATCATTTACATCACTCCTATATGCTGATGTAAAAATTCTAATTGGGTTATCACTGCTTTTTCAAACCATGAACCGTGATAGATATCAAAATGTTTCATATCCCACTCATGATAACTCACAAAAGGTGCAATATTTGTCGCAGCTTCGCGACTGGACTCAATAGGAATAAGTGAATCTTTTTGGGCTGCAATAAATAAAACCGGAATATTAATCTGACGTACAACCTGAATTGGACGGTATCGCATCAAATTAAAGAAGACGCGAGCTGGGACTTCCCCGCTCCAATAATAGTCAGGATTCACAATCGATAGATAGCCATAATAACTATCTGCTGTAGGCATAAAGCATAAGTTATGTTGATCAACCACAGGCAACCTCTTTGGATTAAGCCCCATCTTTGATCCCATATAATCCTGACTCGATAACTTCAATGCTTGAGGATAACGTTGCAAAGGATAGAGCTTGGCAGTTTCAGCACCATCTACATAAGGAATTTGTACTAAAATTGCCTGAATATTCTTTAATTCAGAAGCTAGGCTTAGTGCATATCCGCCACTTAAAGAAGTTCCCCACAGTACAATCCTTCGGTTATCTACAAGCTTACAGGTCGAAGCATATTGAATAACGGTCTTCCAATCTTCTAATTGTGAATTGATTGAGACCATTTCTCTAGGCTTGCCAGTACTCCCACCCCAATATCGATAATCAAACAAAATAACAGCATAACCTGCTTGGGCGAACCGCTGAGCATATTGGATGAGTTTAAATTGACGCAATCCAGCAAAACCATGCGCCATAATAATTACTGCAGATTTCTTATTTGTTTTTGGAATATAAAAATCAGCTGCGATCACTTCCTGATCACATGGAACATATAAAGGCTCAACCGTATAAGCGTGCATATGTGCTCCGTGGCATTATAGTCGAAGTAATGAATTTACAAAAAACATCCTGATCGCCTTTTAAAAATCTATAACTGTTCTATGACATAAGTTTTATCTATGTAGGAACAACGTTTTAGTGTCTTGTATCTCAGGTTAAGCTTAATGCTATGATACAGCATAAGAGGTTTTGTTAAATTTTGGAGTGACGAAATGTCAGATAATGTTGGTTTCGCAGGTCAAATTGGTCCAGAGCATGTTAGCCAAGTTGTAGAAAAAGGATTTAAATCGATTATCAATAATCGACCAGATATGGAAGGCGGCCCAGAACAGCCTACAAGTGCTCAAATTGAAGAAGCAGCACGCCAAGTAGGTCTAGACTATGTTTATCAACCTGTTGTAGCTGGACAAATTACGGAACTCGATGTACGTACTTTTGCTAATCATTACAATGAGTTGCCAAAACCTGTACTTATGTTTTGCCGCACAGGAAACCGTTCAAATAATCTATATCAAATAGCAAAACAGATGGATTTATTAGACGACTAATTTTAAGAAATTAATATTCCATAAAACCCTATTTCTTCCTTAAAGTAGGGTTTTTTGATAACTTATTTTGCATATCTCTGCACGAATTCAACAGAACTAAAAATAATATTGATCTAAAGTATTTAAATCTTTTTTGAATCAATTATTAATTTTTATGAATAAATTTATATTCGCTCTTTTAAGCTGTTTAATTCTTACAGCATGCTCCTCAATGCAAGTAAAACCTACGGTTGGAGTAACTATGGGTACACACATTTAAAAAAAGAAGCAGCCTAAATGCTGCTTCTTTTTATATTAATTACCATTTGTACAATTTGGATCTATTCCATATGGGCTTTCTATATTTGGTCCATTAAGATCGCTAAGACTGACATCTTTAGTTAAATAACCTAAAGTTAAAGATGTAGATCCTTTGATTAAACTTCCCGAAACTGTAGATTTAGCCGTTAACTGCACAGTTAACCACGATGCATAAATTTTAGGATATTGAATCTTAAGATCAAAACGACCATTCGCATCTGTTGTATATTTATTATTCGTTGCGGCGGTGCCTGCACTATTAATGTACGATACAACTTGTACAGTAGAATCCTTTTTAAGTGGAGTTAATTGATTAATAACTTCTCCATTAGCATTTACAGCTTGAACTGGTGAAGTACACATTGATCTAATAACTGGGAGATATTCATCAGGTTTACCATCCGTCGGATTAGAAGTATCAACAAAACCAAATCGCCCTTTATAGTAAGCAAGAGCATTAACTCCCATTGTTACGTCTTGATTTGGTATCGGCTTACCATCCACATCAGTCACTTGTACCGAAATATTCTTATAGTAATACACCCCTTCACTCGTATCTTCCATCGTCGTCGGATTATATGCTACAGCAATTGCCCCTACTGCAACTGGCACATCGGAATTAACAACATCGAGTTTATAAGTATAAATTTTTGTTGATTGACCAAAATTCGCTTCTAGAACTAAATCATCTATCACAAATTGAGCTGCACTATATGAGGAATATCTTTGATTTTCACTAAAAGATAAAGTATATGTGATCTGACCATTCGCATCGGTTTGTGTTGCATTAGGTGTAAATTTGACACCGTTTAAAACTGAATTTTTAACTCTAAGCGTGATAGCCTGATTTGCTAAAGTTGAGCCATTTGCATCTACAGCCGTTAATGTAACAGTTGTCTGATCTCCTCTAACATTTAAAGAAGTTTTTGTAGCATCAAACAATACAATACTTGTAGTATCAGCCTCGACAGTACTATTGCTACCTGTCACTGTTACCGTCTGTTCTTGAGTAAGCGTACCATTATTTGTAGATGCAATTAATTTAAAACCATTTTTAACTAACTCATTTATTGAAGTTGATGTTTTTGGAGTTTTTATAATGTATACAGCATTACCTGCTGCATCTGTAATTTGAGTTGATACCCCTTCTATAGACACATTGTTTGTTGGATCAACTAATGCCAAAGTAACATTAGCACCAGCAACACCACCTTTATTTTTGTCTAAAGCTCTAACAGTAACTGTTAAAGTATCATTTGTCGCTGCAACTGATAATTTATCTAATTCTATCTTTAAAGCTGTGGCATTGGCTTGCTGTGTTCCACTACCATTACTTCCAGATGAGTTATTATTTGATGAACCATTTTGATAATAGCCATCACCACCTCCCCCACCACAACTTGCTAACATAATTGATACAGCAATAGCGGACAACTTCAAGGTAAGTTGTTTTTTATACATAATTTTCATTTCCCCAATCTTTCCTAAAGGTATAAGATTTATTAATTATTTATATTATAAGTGTAATCATATTCACTGCACTCTGTAAACATAAATTATTTTATGTTTTATTGTGTAACTTATTAAATGAAAAATTTATAGATGTTGGGCTTTATAATGTTTGATATTATTATTATTGGCGCAGGTACTGCTGGTATTAGCGCATATAAAGAAGCAATTAAACATACCCATAAGATTTTAATTATAAATGATGGACCCTGGGATACCACTTGTGCTCGTGTAGGCTGCATGCCAAGTAAAGTTCTCATCTCTACAGCAAACCGTATGTTTGACATTCAAAATGCTCAAGAGGTTGCTTTGGAGGTATCTTCAAAAATTAATACAGATCAAGTGATGCAGCACGTACAAACTTTACGTGATCGTTTTAAACAAGCAACATTAAAAGATGTAGAACAATGGCCTGCAGAACATAAAATTTCTGGTAAAGCACATTTTATTGATTCACAAACTGTAGAAGTTAATGGGCAACAGTACCAATCAAAAAGTTTTATTCTCGCTGTCGGCTCAACTCCTAATTATGATCAAACCTGGAAGAAAGAACTTGGTAATCGTCTTATAACAACAGATCAAATATTTGAGTTAAAAACACTACCTAAATCTATCGCTGTCATTGGAAGTGGTGTGATCGCCCTTGAGATTGCTCAAGCAATGCATCGTTTAGGTGTAGAAACTACAATCTTTGCTCGCAGTAAACGGATTGGGGTACTTACTAGTCCTAGGCTTCAACAACTTGCACAAAAAGAGCTAGGTAAAGAGTTAAAAATTCTATTCGAAACTCTACCAAATGAAGTTAAATGCAGTGAAGAAAACGCTGTATTAACTTACCAACTTGATGAAACAGAGAAAACTCTCAAAGTTGAATATGTTTTAGCAGCAACAGGCCGTACAAGTTTAATTGATACTCTAAAACTAGAAAATATTGATAACTCTTTTAAAGATATTAAGTTATTACCTATAAATACAAAAACCAAACAGTTAGATACATATCCAATTTTTATCGTTGGTGATGCTTATACCTCAACACCACTGCAACATGAGGCAGCACATGAAGGGAAAAAAGTTGTTTATAACTGTTTGAATTATCCACAGGTTAATTCAGTTAAGACGCTTACCCCATTAGGAATTGTATTCAGTCATCCTGAAATGGCAATCGTCGGGCAAAGTTATAAACAACTAAAAGACAATGGTATAGACTTTATTACAGGTGAAGCCTCTTATGAACGGCAAGGAAGAGCTATAGTTCTTGGGGAAAACAGAGGTGCGATTGAGGTTTATATAGAGAAAGAAAATCAAAAACTTCTTGGTGCTGAATTATTTACAGAAGCAACAGAACATATGGCTCATTTATTAAGCTGGATAATAGGTGAAGAATTGACGTTAAATGACATTCTAGAGAAGCCTTTCTATCACCCTACTCTAGAAGAAGGTCTTCGCACTGCTTTAAAACATGCACGCAGACAGTTATAAAGATAGTCTAATTAATTTAATATTGATTTAGAGGATTATGATAACAATGATCTTAAGTTTGAATTTAAAGGTCCTTATGTCGGTTTAGAAGCCCATTTCTAACTTAGAACGGATTCGAAATTTCCTTCCTCTATAAAAAAAGGACTCATATAGAGTCCTTTTTTTATTGTCTTACTGCATTTAAATCAATTTATTAATTAATTTCCCATAAGGAAACACCCCGGCCTCTTTCGGGGTCGGGGTGTTTGAATAATGAGCTGGCGATGACTTACTCTCACATGGGAAACCCCACACTACCATCAGCGCTAAGAGGTTTCACTTCTGAGTTCGGGAAGGGATCAGGTGGTTCACTCTTGCTATGGTCGCCAGCACAACTGGTATGGATACTTGCATTGGTCTTAATATGCCGATGCGTTTTCCAAATCTTTACAGATGGGCTGATTGAATCTTACTTTATTTGTTCATTTTAGCTAAGCATATAACTAAATCAAGTTGCTTTGCATATTAATGAATCGATTGATGCTTTATATACAACTGCTTGGGTGTTGTATAGTCAAGCCTCACGAGCAATTAGTATTGGTCAGCTTCACATATCACTATGCTTCCACATCCAACCTATCAACTTCCTAGTCTCGAACGGCTCTTTAGAGGACATAAAGTCCTAGGGAAATCTTATCTTGAGGTAGGCTTCCCGCTTAGATGCTTTCAGCGGTTATCCCTTCCGAACATAGCTACCCGGCGATGCGACTGGCGTCACAACCGGTACACCAGAGGTTCGTCCACTCTGGTCCTCTCGTACTAGGAGCAGATCCTCTCAAATTTCCAGCGCCCACGGTAGATAGGGACCGAACTGTCTCACGACGTTCTAAACCCAGCTCGCGTACCTCTTTAAATGGCGAACAGCCATACCCTTGGGACCTGCTTCAGCCCCAGGATGAGATGAGCCGACATCGAGGTGCCAAACACCGCCGTCGATATGAACTCTTGGGCGGTATCAGCCTGTTATCCCCAGAGTACCTTTTATCCGTTGAGCGATGGCCCTTCCATACAGAACCACCGGATCACTAAGACCTACTTTCGTACCTGCTCGACTTGTGGGTCTCGCAGTTAAGCGCGCTTTTGCCTTTATACTCTACGCGTGATTTCCGACCACGCTGAGCGCACCTTCGTACTCCTCCGTTACTCTTTAGGAGGAGACCGCCCCAGTCAAACTACCCACCAGACATGGTCCTCGCCCCGGATTACGGGGCAGAGTTAGAACCTCAACATTACCAGGGTGGTATTTCAAGGACGGCTCCATTGGAACTAGCGTTCCAACTTCAAAGCCTCCCACCTATCCTACACAAGTAAGGTCAAAGTTCAATGTCAAGCTGCAGTAAAGGTTCACGGGGTCTTTCCGTCTAGCCGCGGGTACACTGCATCTTCACAGCGATTTCGATTTCACTGAGCCTCTGCTGGAGACAGCGCCGCCATCATTATGCCATTCGTGCAGGTCGGAACTTACCCGACAAGGAATTTCGCTACCTTAGGACCGTTATAGTTACGGCCGCCGTTTACTGGGGCTTCGATCAAGAGCTTCGCTTACGCTAACCCCATCAATTAACCTTCCAGCACCGGGCAGGCATCACACCCTATACGTCCACTTTCGTGTTTGCAGAGTGCTATGTTTTTAATAAACAGTTGCAGCGGCCTGGTTTCTGTGGCTGCCAATAGCTCAGACCGCGAGGGTCATCACCGTCAGCAGCGTACCTTCTCCCGAAGTTACGGTACCATTTTGCCTAGTTCCTTCAGCAGAGTTCTCTCAAGCGCCTTGGTCTACTCGACCTGACCACCTGTGTCGGTTTCGGGTACGATTCCTGTGTAACTGAAGCTTAGAGACTTTTCCTGGAAGCATGGTATCAGCCACTTCGCTGTACAAGTACAGCTTGCTATCAGATCTCAGCATAGAGCACCCCGGATTTGCCTAAGATGCATGCCTACTTCCTTCCACCTGGACAACCAACGCCAGGCTGACTTAACCTTCTCCGTCCTCTCATCGCATTACACAGAAGTATTGGAATATTAACCAATTTCCCATCGACTACGCCTTTCGGCCTCGCCTTAGGGGTCGACTCACCCAGCCCCGATTAACGTTGGACTGGAACCCTTGGTCTTTCGGCGAACGGGTTTTTCACCCGTTTTGTCGTTACTCACGTCAGCATTCGCACTTCTGATACCTCCAGCATACTTCTCAATACACCTTCATCGGCTTACAGAACGCTCCCCTACCACTTGACTAAAAGTCAAATCCGCAGCTTCGGCACATAGTTTTAGCCCCGTTACATCTTCCGCGCAGGCCGACTCGACTAGTGAGCTATTACGCTTTCTTTAAAGGGTGGCTGCTTCTAAGCCAACCTCCTAGCTGTCTATGCCTTCCCACATCGTTTCCCACTTAACTATGATTTTGGGGCCTTAGCTGGCGGTCTGGATTGTTTTCCTCTTGACTACGGACGTTAGCACCCGCAGTCTGTCTCCCGGATAGTACTCATAGGTATTCGGAGTTTGCATCGGTTTGGTAAGTCGGGATGACCCCCTAGCCGAAACAGTGCTCTACCCCCTATGGTATTCGTCCGAGGCGCTACCTAAATAGCTTTCGGGGAGAACCAGCTATCACCAGGCTTGATTAGCCTTTCACCCCTATCCACAAGTCATCCCCTGGCTTTTCAACGACAGTGGGTTCGGTCCTCCAGTTAGTGTTACCCAACCTTCAACCTGCTCATGGATAGATCGCCTGGTTTCGGGTCTATACCCAGCAACTAAACGCCCTATTAAGACTCGATTTCTCTACGGCTCCCCTATACGGTTAACCTCGCTACTGAATATAAGTCGCTGACCCATTATACAAAAGGTACGCAGTCACCGAACAAGTCGGCTCCCACTGCTTGTATGCATGCGGTTTCAGGATCTATTTCACTCCCCTCACAGGGGTTCTTTTCGCCTTTCCCTCACGGTACTGGTTCACTATCGGTCAGTCAGGAGTATTTAGCCTTGGAGGATGGTCCCCCCATATTCAGACAAGGTTTCACGTGCCTCGCCCTACTCGTCATCATTATGTGTGCCCTTTCGTGTACGGGAATATCACCCTCTACGTTCGCACTTCCCAGAGCGTTCCACTAAAACACACATAACTTAATGGGCTGATCCCCGTTCGCTCGCCGCTACTAAGGGAATCTCAATTGATTTCTTTTCCTAAGGGTACTGAGATGTTTCACTTCCCCTCGTTCGCCTTGCAACACTATGTATTCATGTTGCAATACCTACCTTAAAGTAGGTGGGTTCCCCCATTCAGAAATCTCCGGATCAAAGGATATTTGCCGCCTCCCCGGAGCTTATCGCAGGCTATTACGTCTTTCATCGCCTCTGACTGCCAAGGCATCCACCACATGCACTTAATTACTTGACTATACAACCCCAAACAGTCGTCAACACTTACAAGTGAGAGTTGTCCGTGCGATTCTTCATCGCTACTATCTGTTGTCTGTGTACTTAAACACTGTACAGCTTCAATCTAAATTCATATACCAAAACGCTTGATTCAGTTAATTTGCTAGTTCTCAATTCATCTAGATTAATTGCTTAATCTAAACTCTTGAGTGAACAATTTATTTCAGACTCAATTTTGCCAATCTGTTAATGAATAAACACGCCTTCGTCAGGTCATGCTTAATACCGTGATACTTAAATCACAGAAGTTAATAAACTAAGATCTAAATCTTTATTTACTAATTTCTGTAATCCGAACTTCTCTTAAGTTCTGGTGGAGACTAGGAGAGTCGAACTCCTGACCTCCTGCGTGCAAAGCAGGCGCTCTACCAACTAAGCTAAGTCCCCAGCTTACATCATCAGTCATGTATCTTTTATCTATAACTTCAACCAGTCAAAGTCATGGTGGGTCTGACAAGACTTGAACTTGTGACCCCACGCTTATCAAGCGTGTGCTCTAACCAACTGAGCTACAGACCCTCAGATACATCTATGAAGAACAACTTGTTGTGGATTCTTACCAATCGTCAATCTTTCGTTAAGGAGGTGATCCAGCCGCAGGTTCCCCTACGGCTACCTTGTTACGACTTCACCCCAGTCATCGGCCACACCGTGGTAACCGCCCTCTTTGCAGTTAGGCTAGCTACTTCTGGTGCAACAAACTCCCATGGTGTGACGGGCGGTGTGTACAAGGCCCGGGAACGTATTCACCGCGGCATTCTGATCCGCGATTACTAGCGATTCCGACTTCATGGAGTCGAGTTGCAGACTCCAATCCGGACTACGATCGGCTTTTTGAGATTAGCATCCTATCGCTAGGTAGCAACCCTTTGTACCGACCATTGTAGCACGTGTGTAGCCCTGGCCGTAAGGGCCATGATGACTTGACGTCGTCCCCGCCTTCCTCCAGTTTGTCACTGGCAGTATCCTTAAAGTTCCCGACATTACTCGCTGGCAAATAAGGAAAAGGGTTGCGCTCGTTGCGGGACTTAACCCAACATCTCACGACACGATCTGACGACAGCCATGCAGCACCTGTATGTAAGTTCCCGAAGGCACCAATCCATCTCTGGAAAGTTCTTACTATGTCAAGGCCAGGTAAGGTTCTTCGCGTTGCATCGAATTAAACCACATGCTCCACCGCTTGTGCGGGCCCCCGTCAATTCATTTGAGTTTTAGTCTTGCGACCGTACTCCCCAGGCGGTCTACTTATCGCGTTAGCTGCGCCACTAAAGCCTCAAAGGCCCCAACGGCTAGTAGACATCGTTTACGGCATGGACTACCAGGGTATCTAATCCTGTTTGCTCCCCATGCTTTCGCACCTCAGCGTCAGTGTTAGGCCAGATGGCTGCCTTCGCCATCGGTATTCCTCCAGATCTCTACGCATTTCACCGCTACACCTGGAATTCTACCATCCTCTCCCACACTCTAGCTAACCAGTATCGAATGCAATTCCCAAGTTAAGCTCGGGGATTTCACATTTGACTTAATTAGCCGCCTACGCGCGCTTTACGCCCAGTAAATCCGATTAACGCTTGCACCCTCTGTATTACCGCGGCTGCTGGCACAGAGTTAGCCGGTGCTTATTCTGCGAGTAACGTCCACTATCTCTAGGTATTAACTAAAGTAGCCTCCTCCTCGCTTAAAGTGCTTTACAACCATAAGGCCTTCTTCACACACGCGGCATGGCTGGATCAGGCTTCCGCCCATTGTCCAATATTCCCCACTGCTGCCTCCCGTAGGAGTCTGGGCCGTGTCTCAGTCCCAGTGTGGCGGATCATCCTCTCAGACCCGCTACAGATCGTCGCCTTGGTAGGCCTTTACCCCACCAACTAGCTAATCCGACTTAGGCTCATCTATTAGCGCAAGGTCCGAAGATCCCCTGCTTTCTCCCGTAGGACGTATGCGGTATTAGCATTCCTTTCGAAATGTTGTCCCCCACTAATAGGCAGATTCCTAAGCATTACTCACCCGTCCGCCGCTAAGTGATAGTGCAAGCACCATCACCCCGCTCGACTTGCATGTGTTAAGCCTGCCGCCAGCGTTCAATCTGAGCCATGATCAAACTCTTCAGTTAAAAATCATTTTGCACCTTATTAAAGACAAGGTGCCAATTCTGGCTCATCAATTTTCTGACTTAAATTTCGCTCAAATAAACTTCGAGTAATTTAAACCAATCAATCAATGATAATATTTCGATTAATCAATCAGTAAAAATCCACACAAGTTGTTCTTCAATTCTCTTAATGAT
>NZ_KB849417.1:0-1019 GCF_000368405.1 Acinetobacter sp. NIPH 817 | reverse complement strand
CCAGTATGATCGCTGTAAATAATCTCACCGTCCGAATCTCGCTCTACACCAATGTGATAGAGCTCATGTTCAAACACAAAGCACAAAACTCGTTATCGTTTGCCTTTTCACAAAAGCTTGCATCGATAGTGATTAAGTAAATTGGAACAAAACCGAACCAATCACGCATTTGCTGCTCTTGACGGGCTTTCTTCCAGCCGCCTTGTTGAAACATAACCTTTTCACATTGGCCGAGCACCATGCGCTTAGCTCTCGTATAAGCAGTAGAAGCCCATGCAAAAGCCAAAAACTCCTCATTGTCATGAAGCATCTCAGCGATATGGTCATGATCTGGATTATGTAAAGGTCCACCAAGTGTAAGAAAATTAGCAACTACCCAATTTTTTAAATCAGACGCAGGTACTATGCGAATTGCTTCCTCTTCATCTGCTTGGTCAATAAAATCAGTTGGAGGAAATGGTCTGATCTGATCCATTAAATATTTGCCTCTTTAAATTTTTTAGCCATTCACTAGCGTATTCAGTCCGTAACTGCAAAGGTCCAGACTCATCAATGCGGCATCTTGAAGCTGTCTCTATGCGAACTACGGTGTAGCCCATCTCTTCAGCCACATCGTAACGATCAAGACTACAAGCTTTATTTTTAAGTTTGCCCTTACGACCGCCAGATCATGGACCACCCGCAATTTCAACTAGTATTCGATACTCAATTAAATGAAAGTCAAACCGCCAGTGCTTAGTAGACTTAAACTGAAATTTCTTTTCATATTTAATTTCCAGATTATCTAAAGTTTCAGTAAATTCTTCTTCTGCCTCTAGATATTTTTGTGTAGGCTTTGGCAGTGGCCAGCTTTTAGGTTTAGTTTTAGGTTCTTTTTTCCGAGTAAGCCAAAAGTATTCTGTAGAATCCATTATTCTTACCCATAAAAAAACCGCCCTTAGGCGGTGGCTAAACTCACAGGCAATATAGTATTACTTCTTAAAAGTTGACTTATAGAGCTTTGAATTAAAGTAATCCGT